>NZ_JACHMH010000001.1:0-1465000 GCF_014204915.1 Crossiella cryophila | reverse complement strand
GAGCCGCCGCTGCTGGATTCCCTCGCCGGGGAGAACGGCGCCCCGGTCCGCCGCTCGGCCGGCGCCGAATCGGCCCGCATCATGGCCGACCTGGTCCTGGCAGGCGCCAGGACACTGGCCTTCGTCCGCTCCCGCCGCGGCGCCGAACTGACCGCGATGGCCGCCCGCCGCCACCTGGCCGACGTGGACCCGGACTCCGCGGCCCGCGTCGCCGCCTACCGCGGCGGCTACCTCCCGGAGGAACGCCGGGCCCTGGAAACCGCGCTGAGCACCGGCGACCTGCTCGCGGTGGCCACCACCAACGCCCTGGAACTCGGCGTGGACATCACCGGCCTGGACGCGGTCCTGATCGCCGGCTATCCCGGCACCCTGGCCTCCTTCTGGCAACAGGCGGGCCGCGCGGGCCGTGACGGTCAGGGCGCCCTGGTCGTCTTCGTCGCCAACGACGACCCGCTGGACACCTACCTGGTGCACCACCCCGAGGCCATGCTGTCCCGCCCGGTCGAGGCCACCGTGCTGGACCCGGCCAACCCGTACGTGCTGGCCCCACAACTGGCCTGCGCCGCCGCCGAACAACCGCTCACCGAGGACTGCCTGCCCGCCTTCGGCGGCGAGGCGGCCCGCCAGGTGATCGACCAGCTCGTCGCCGAGGGACATCTGCGCCGCCGCCCGGCCGGCTGGTACTGGTCGGATGTCCGCCCACCGCACGGCGGAGTGGACATCCGCGGCAGCGGCGGCGACAAGATCTCGGTGGTGGAAGCCGATTCCGGCCGCCTGCTCGGCACCGTCGACCCCGACTCGGCCTGCGCCGTGGTCCACCCCGGCGCCCTGTACCTGCACCAGGGCCAGTCCTACGTGGTGGACGAGCTGGACCTGGACAACCACCTGGCCCTGGTGCACGCCGAGACCCCGGACTGGTCCACGATGGCCAGCACCACGGTCGAGATCAGCGTGCTCCGCACTCTGGCCGAACGCCGTTTCCCAGCAGCGGCAAGCAAACCCGGCACCACCGAGCCCGCCACCGCCCAGCCCAGCGCTGCCCAGCCCGACGCCGCCACGAGTACTACTGCCCCCGGCGCCGGTGGCGCCGCCTCCGGCGCGGCCAGCGTGACCGCCGCGGCGGGCGTGACCGTCTGTCTCGGCGAGGTGGAGGTCACCGCCCAGGTCGTCGGCTACCTGCGTCGCCGACCCTCCGGCGAGGTGATCGACCGGGTGCCCCTCGACCTGCCCGCGCAGTCCCTGCCCACCAGGGCGGTCTGGTACACGATCTCCGCCGAGTTGCTACGGAGCAGCGCACCGGGTGGCGCCGGTCTCGATCCGGCGCGCATCCCCGGTGCGCTGCATGCAGCCGAGCACGCTGCGATCGGCCTGCTACCGCTGTTCGCGACCTGTGACCGTTGGGACATCGGCGGTGTGTCCACCGCACTGCACGCTGACACCGGGGAGGCGACGGTGTTCGTGCACGATGGGCATCCCGGCGGAGCCGGTTTCGCCGATCGCGGCTATGCCGCGGTCGTCCCTTGGTTGGCCGCTACGCGGGAGGCGATCGCCGCCTGCGAGTGCCCGGCTGGTTGCCCATCCTGTGTCCAGTCGCCGAAGTGCGGCAACGGTAACGAACCGCTGGACAAGGCGGGCGCGGTGGCCGTGCTGGACGCCGTACTGGGAGTGCTGCCCCACGACGTCCCCGCTCCGGCCACCCCAATCAGTGGGATCGTTCCGAGCTGACCAGCTCGACGACCCCGGCAAGCATGTCGTCCCGAAGGGCTTCGGTGATGGCGTCCTGCACCACGTGGGACTCGGGCAGGTTCCAGTTGCAGATCTGCGGCTTGACCCGCCAGTGCACCACGCCGTGCTGGAACGGCGAGGGCGGCAGCGGGATCCAGCTGCCCTTGCCGAGCAGCGCGATGTCGGACCGCTCGGCCAGCGCGTCCCGCAGCGGCTCACCCGCGGTGGTCAGGAACAGCCACTTGCCGGTCGGCGTCGCCGCGATCGGCACCGGCCCACCGGCGACCCGCAGTGCGGTGGCCACCCGGCGGCCCAGTTCGGCGTCGATCTCGATGGCGTCCAGCACAACGCCGGTGGCCAGCAGCAGCGAGTAGGGACGCCCGGTCCACCAGGAGGCGACCTGCTCGGCCTGGGTGCCGATCCGCTCCTGCCAGTCACGGTGCACCGGCACCGGGCCCTCGGCCTGCACACCGTCCCGGCCCGCCCACTGCGAGCCCGCCGGATAGGTGCCGGGCAGCACCGGCCAGCCACGGAACGCGAGACCGATGGCCTCCGCCCGCAACTCGATCCGGAATGCCCCGCGCCAACTATCCGACCAGTCCATGTCGCCTCCTACGCAACCAAAGCCTTCACCTACAAGAAACGGCACAGCCCCCAACGGACGTAACCGGTAAGTCGACCACCGGTCGGAACGGCACGGCGAGTAACGCAGACCACAAGCAGGGCGGAACACAGGTTTCACCGTTGACCGCAACCCTCAAACCCGTGTAATGACGCCATTTGCCCGCTCACCGCCGCTCGATGACCGCTCATCGCACCCGGCGCCGCTCAAAGTTCTGCCGGACCGGCCCGCGCCCGCGCGCTCGTCGCGCCGAACACCGCCAACACCCCCGGCAACCCCACCCCCACCCGCACCGTCACCACCCACCCATCCACCAGGCACTCCTCCAACCGCCCACCCATCTCCCCCGCCACCCGCCCCGCCGCCGCACACCCCTGCCCCGCATCCACCAGCCGCCCAGCGGCGGCCAGTGCGGCCAGATCAGCGGCCGCCGCCGCCCGCCGGCCAGCGGCCACGACCGCGCCGAGGTGGGCGACGGCCATCGTGGCGGCGAGCATTCCCGCGATCACCAGCACCGCGAGCCCGGTCGCGAATCCGCGGTCGTCGGCGAGGGTGGGTCGTGGGCGTGGGTCGGTGGTCGCCGCCTGCCGTTCGGGGTTTGACTTGGGCTTGGCGGCGGCGATGAGCGTGGTGTTGGAGGTGGGCGCGGAGGTGGGGGTAGGCGTAGCGGAGGTGAAGTGGCGCGCAGCGGAGTTGGGGAGCGCGGTGGCGGGGAGCGCACCAGTGGTGGCGGATTCGGAAGTAGTGGCGGGCGGAGTTCTCTGCGTGTGAGTGGGCAGGCATCCCTGCGGGTGCGCGCGGGCGTGGGCGCGCGAGCGGGCAGACACGCGCCCTCGCGCGGGTGCGTGCGGGGGCACAGGTGAGTGAGCGGGCGTCGACACCAGCTCTGGCGTCGGTTCGTGCTCAGCCGCTGGCTCGGACGTGCACTCCACGTGCGAATCACCGGTGATGTCTCGCGTACTGGTGCCGGCGCGACGAGTCCGGAGTCCGGCCTGCCGACGCGGACCAGCCTGTCGACGAGCGCGGCCCTGCGCACTGAACCGCCCAGTTCCTTGCGCGCCAGCGGGTTCAGCCTGATGCGACCGCGGCGACGGCATCGGAGTGTCCCGCCCCGACCCGCCCGCGGCGACGGGTAATCGCCCCTGCGGTGCCTCGCCCACAATTGGTTCCGCCTGCTGCTCCAGCAAAGCGAACGCCTTCTCCCGCAACGGAAAAACCCCGCCGAGCGGCCGCGCCACAACCTCCACCCGAACCGCATCCGCCTCAACCCGACTGGACAGCTGCACCGGCCCCGGCACCATCTCCCGCACCACAACCGCGGCGCGATCCGGTTCACCACGAGCGATCAGCCGAGCCGCCTCCCGCGCCGCGTCCACACACCGCAACTGAGTCACCGCCAGCCGGAATCCGGCAAGGGCTAGCGCCAGCACCACGGCGATGGACGCGATGCCGATCGCCGCCTCAACGGTGACCGACCCACGATCGCCCGCCAGAGGTCTTCGCATCACCTCTTCACCTCCAACGAATCCCGGAACATGTCGGCGATCCATTCGGAGAGCCACCCACCAGTGACAAAGGCGAGCAGGACTCCGGCGATCGCGGCACAGGTGCTGATCAAGATCGCGTACTCGACCGTGATGGTTCCGTCGTCGGAGTGCCGGAACCGCGCGAACGCGTTGGGTGGCAGCAGGAACTCGGATCGCATGACTCTCCTTCAGACGGATTTTGTCCACTGTGGACCGGGTGTTGCCACGGGTGCGGCAGGTCCCACTTTGCTCGCTCTCGGACGCTTTGCCGGCCAGCTCAGCGGATCTGTGGATAGCTGGGGGCTATGTGGATAACTCGCGATCACTGGGCGGCTGAGCGGCGGAAATGACTGTGTTGCCTGGAAGAATGGAATTCGGGGGGACCCCCAGTCGCGCGCGCGGGAGTGGGGGAGGGGGTGGCATGGGGTCGGCAAGGCGCGGCGGGGAACTGGCGGGGCGGATGTGCGGGATGGGCGTGCGGTGGGGAGCGGGTCGAGCAGGCAAGGGCAGCACGGGGGTGGGGTGGGTGCAGGGTGGGGAGTCGGTGGGAGCGGGGCGGGGTGCAGGTAGGCGCTGAGCTGGGCATGGGCTGGCAGGTGAGTGTGGGCTGGGTGCCCGCGCGGTGGTGGTGTCGGTGCCGCGGGTGGCCGCGGCGGGTGGGCGGGTGGATTTTTTGGGGTGTGTCTGGGTTTGGGCGCGTTGAGTAAGCGCTCCGTTGAGTGGATGCCGCACTAAGCGATCAGTGAATCCGGTGAGCAACGGGCGGAAGGCCTTGAGGTTGGGCTTTTAGTGGGAGAACAGGGTTTGGGCTAGGCCGATGATGGTGGGGGCTACGCCGAGGCAGATGAAGGCTGGGAGGAAGCACAGGCCCAGTGGGGCGGTGATGAGGACTGTGGCGCGTTGGGCTCGGGCTTCGGCTTGTTGTTCGGTTTCGGTGCGGAGTTGGGTGGCCAGGTCGGTTGCGGTGTCGGCCAGGGCGGCGCCGGAGCGGGCGGTGTGGCGGGCGGCGCGGGCCAGGCGAGTCAGGGCTGGGAGTTGGGTGGCGGGGGTCCAGGCTTCGGTTGGGGTGGCGCCCAGGGTGAGGAGGGCGGCTACGTCGTGCAGGGCGGTGGCTGGGGGGCCGGTCAGTTCGGCTGCGGACAGGCGTAGGGCTTGGGGGATGGGGAGGCCGGCGCGTAGGCAGGCGGCGAGGAGGTCGCAGGCGGTGGCCAGGGCCAGGGGGTCAGGGGGTGGGGGTTGGGGCGTGCGGGACAGGAGGGCGTGGCTTGTTGCGGTGGCTGCTACTGCCAGGGGGAGGCTGATGGCGGGGTGTAGGCCGTTGAGGAGGGTTGCGGCGGCGATGGATATGCCCAGGAGGGTTGGCAGGACTGGGATTGTGCGGGTGGGGCGAGGGTTGGGTGGGAGGTTCAGGCGGGTGCGGTGGTTGGGGCGGGTGGGGTAGGCGAGGAGGGCCAGGGCTAGGAGGAGGGCGGCTGTGGCCTGGGTGGGCATGGTGGGGTCCGGGGTGGGGGTTGGGGCGGGGAGACTTGTTGTCTTGCTTGGGCTTTGGGGTTTGTTGTGTTGGTGGTCAGGTGGGCGCTCCACTCGAGGCCTAGGCAGATGAGCAGGGCGCCCAGGGGGAGCAGGAATTGGCCTGCTGTGGTTGTGGTGAGGACGTGCAGGGGGTGGGCGTTCATGGCTTCGCCCAACAGGATTGGCAGGACTGGCAGGGCGGCCAGGATGGTGGCGGTGGCGCGGGCGCCGGCCAGGCGGGCCTCGACCTGAGTTGCGAAGCGGGTTCGTTCGGCCAGGTCTCGGCGTTCGGCGTCCAGCAGGTCGGCGAGTGGGATGCCGTGGTTGTGGGCGGTGTGCCAGGCGCGGAGCAGGCGGTTGCCGGTGTCGTCCGCGTGGCTGCCGAGGCGGATGGCGGTGGCCAGGGCGGTCACGGTGGGAGCGACGGCGGGGTCGACTTCCTTGGCCACGGCTTCGGCGGCCAGTGCCGGGTGGGTTCCGGTGCGGAGTTGGGTGACCAGCAGGTTGAGGGCGTCGGCGCGGGCGATGTCGGCGTGCCGGGACCTGCGGATGGCGTTGGTGCGGGTGCGCTGTCGGTACAGGGTCCAGGTCAGGGCGGTTGCGGCGAGCAGCCCGCCGAGACCGGCGAGCAGGGCGGCGGCGATCGGTGGGATCAGCAGCAGGACTCGGGTGGGGTGGGTTCGGCGTGGGCGGGGCGGAGGTGGACGGAGTTGGGACAGGCGGTGGTGGCCGGTTCTGGGTGGCCAGAGCAGTAGGGCCAGGGCCAGTGCGAAGGCGGCTGCTGGGGTCATGTGGGTGCGGGTTCCCGGGTGCGGAGCAGGGTGGTGAGGCGGGTTTTGGCGGTGGTCCAGCCGTGGTTTTGTTGCCAGACGGGCACTACGCGGATGTAGTCGTCGGTGCGGTCCAGGACGCCGACGGCGCTGAGGGCGCGGTTGCCGTGCTCGTCCCGGCGTAGGTGCAGGACCACCTGGAGTGCCGCGCTGAGCTGGCTGTGCAGGGCAGGACGGGACAGGCCGCCGAGGGCCGCCAGGGCTTCCAGGCGGGCGGGGACCTCGGTTGGGGAATTGGCGTGCAGAGTGCCCGCGCAGCCTTCGTGGCCGGTGTTCATGGCCGCGAGCAGGTCGGCGATCTCGGCTCCGCGGGCCTCGCCGAGCACCAGGCGATCCGGGCGCATGCGCAGGGCCTGGCGGACCAGCTCGCGCAGGGTGATCTCGCCGGCGCCCTCGATGTTCGGTGGGCGGGCGACCAGGCGGACCACGTGCGGGTGGGCGGGGTGGAGTTCTTCGGCCTCCTCGATGGTGACTATTCGTTCCGCGGGGTCCGCGCAGCCGAGCAGGGCGTTGAGCAGGGTGCTCTTGCCGGAGCCGGTGCCGCCGACGACCAGGAAGCTCAGCCGGGCTTTCATCATGCGACGCAACAGGTTCTCGGTGGACTCGGTGAAGGTGCCCAGGTCGCGCAGGGTGGCTAGGTCGTGGGTGGCGGGTTTCAGTGCGCGCAGTGAGATGCACGTTCCACCCGCCGCGATCGGGGCCAGCACGGCGTGCAGGCGGACGCCACCGGGGAGCCAGCCGTCGACGAAGGGCTGGGCGTCGTCGAGTCGCCGGCCCGCGGCCAGCGCCAGGCGCTGGGCCAGGCGGCGGACGGCCTCCTCGTCGGGGAGGGTGACCGCGGTGCGGGTCAGGCCGTGGCCGCGGTCGACCCACACCCGGCCGGGGCCGGTCACCAGGACATCGGTGACACCGTCCATGCGCAGCAACGGTTCCAGCGGGCCGGCGCCGATGAATTCGCGATCGAGCAGGCGCAGGGTGTCCAGCAGGTCCGCGTTGGTGAGCAGGCCGCCGGTTTCGGCGCGGATGGCATCGGCCAGGTTGGCCGGGGTGGGTCTGCTGCCGAGCTGGGCGAGTCTGCCGCGCACACGGTCGATCAGTCCCTTGTCCACGTCAGCCGCGGCCGTCATCGGCACGGTCGAGCACCCGGCGGGCGGCGCGGGCCAGTGGGCCGCGGGGCCGGTTGGGCAGGCCGCCGGTGTCCAGCGCGGCTTCCAGGCCGCTGAACGGGCGCATGGTGACCAGGGCCGGGATCCGGACGGCGGCTTCGACATCGCGGACGGACAGGCCGGTGGGGGCTGGGCCGCGGACGACCATGGCCAGCGGGGTGCCGCGTTGCTTGGTGCGCTCGGCGATGCGGGCGGCCGCGGTGCAGGCGCGGACCTCGGCCGGGACGACCAGCACGGCCAGGTCGGCGGCGTCCAGCACGGTGCGGGACGGCTGGTCGAAGTGGCGGGGCAGATCGCAGACGACGGTGCCGCCGCCGCGGCGCCCGGCGTCGAGGACCTGGTCCACCGCCTGGGGTTCGAGTTCGGTGGTGTCGTCGTCGCAGGAGAGCACGGTGAGCTGGTTGCGGCCGAAGCTGGGCAGGGCGTTGCGCAGGGTGGCGCTGCCGAGGTTGCCGCGGTTCACCGTGATGCCGGACCAGCGGACGCCTTCGCGTTTCTCGCCGCCGAGGACGAGTTCGAGCCCGCCACCCAGCGGGTCGCAGTCGAGCAGCATGGCCGGGGAGCCGCGGTCGGCTGCGGTGAGGGCCAGGGCGGTGGCGAACACTGACGCGCCCGCGCCGCCGCGCCCGCCGAGCACCGCGATGACCCGGCCGTCTGGTTCGTCCTCGACCTCCTCGGCCTTGGCCAGCGCCGCGGAGAGCCAGGGCTCGGCCTCGGCGAGGCAACTCACCTGTTCGGCGCCGACGGCCAGGGCGCTGGCCCAGATCTCCGGCGGTGGGTCGGTGCGGCAGAGGACGTAGATGCCGTTGCGGCGGGGCATGCCCGCGTTCGCGCACTGGGCGAGGCCGTCGTCATCGAGCACGACCAGCGGGGCACGGGCCCAGCGCTGGCGGGCGGCGGTGAGGTCGGGGACGCACTCGACGTCGCGGCCGGTGGCCGCGGCCACGCGGAGGACCTCGTCGAGCAGGGTGTCCTCGTTGACCATGACTAGTGGGCGGGTCTCGGGCATGCGTCCCCCTGTGGTGGTGCGGTGGTTGCGGGTGTGTGTCCACCGTGGCGGGGTTGGGGGCGTGGGGCCAGGGGGTGGATTGGTTCTGTGGATAAGTGGGGGTGATGTGGATAAGTCGGGATCTTGGAGGGGGTTTTGGGGTGGGGTGCGGGGTGGGTGGGGCAGGCTGGAAATGGGGGATCCCCTCGCGCGCGGGCGGGCAGTAAGAGGGGTGGATGGGCGGCGGGATTCGGGCGGAGGTTGGGGGATGGCGGGCGTTGGGAGGTATGGGGAACAGGAGGAAGAGGGATGAGCGGAAGGGAAAGGGGCGGGGTGGGCGGGAGGCGGAGTTGAGGTGAGGGGAGACGGAGTTGAGGTGAGGGTTGGGCGGGGCTGAGTTGAGGCGGAGGTGGGGCCGGGGGTAGGGCGAGGTTGCGGAGTGGGTGCGCGGGCGCGGGTGGGAGCGCGAGGCGCATTGGTTTGGTGGTTGGCTGCGGTGGGAGGCGGGGGCTGCGGTGCGGTGGCTGGGTGGGCTGGGAGGAGAGAGGCGGTGCGGTGGCTCGGCCGGGCGAGGTCGGGCGGGCGGGCCGGGGCCGGGGCTGGGACAGGCGGCTCTGGGCCGGACCTGAGGCCGGCGGACCTGAGGGGGCCGGGGGTGAGGCGGGCTTGGGTGAGCGGGATGGGGCTGAGGCGGGTGCGGCCGGGCTGGGCGGGCAGGGTCTGGGCAGGTGATGGGGTGGTTGGTTGCTGAGGCGAGGGTGTGCGGAGTGGACGGGCCGGGGCCTCGGTTGGAGGCGCGGCGGAGGTTGGCTGGGGTGGGGCGTTGGCCGGGAGTGGGTGGCGGCGTGGGGCACGGCGGGGTGCGGCCGCGCGCGGGAGCCGGGAGCCGGGAGCCGGGAGCCGGGAGCCGGGAGCCGGGAGCCGGGAGCCGGGAGCCGGGAGCCGGGAGCCGGGAGCCGGGAGCCGGGAGCCGGGAGGAGTGTGCGGTTGGGGCCGGGTTCTGGCAACTTGGGAAGTGACGGGTTGTCACTGTGCGGAACCGGGGTCCGGATATGGGACGACCCCCGCCAGGGGGGAGGGACGGGGGTCGTCAGGAGTTCAGCCCCGGGGGGTCGGACTGAACTCATCCGGCTCAGCCGGACGCTTCTACTGTATCCCCCCGCGGGTGGGTGACGCTTCTCGTCCGTTCGAGCGACACGGCTCGCAACCTCATCGCTATCTGGCCGACACCTATGCTGGTCGGGTGACCGAACCTCGTGGCGATGGCATCAGTGCTGGCAAGCGGGTTGCCGCGTTCTTCGACCTGGACAAGACGGTGATCGCGAAGTCCAGCACGCTCGCGTTCAGCCGGCCGTTCTTCCAGGAGGGGTTGATCAATCGGCGGGCGGTACTCAAGAGTGCCTATGCCCAGTTCGTGTTCATGCTCGCGGGGGCGGACGCGGATCAGATGGATCGGATGCGGTCGCACATCACCGCGCTGTGTACCGGGTGGGATGTCGAGCAGGTTCGCTCGATCGTGGATGAGACCCTGCATGACATCGTTGATCCGCTGGTCTACGCCGAGGCGACCCAGCTGATCGGGGAGCACAAGCAGGAGGGGCACGACGTGGTCGTGGTGTCCGCTTCGGGGGCGGAAATAGTGGCTCCGATCGCGAAAATGGTGGGGGCGACGCACTCGGTCGGCACCCGGATGGTGGTTACCGAGGGTCGCTACTCTGGAGATGTCGATTTCTACTGCTACGGCGAGAACAAGGCCGTCGCGGTGCGCGGGCTGGCCGAGGAGCACGGGTACGACCTGAGTGCCTCGCACGCCTACTCCGACTCCATCACCGATCTTCCGCTGCTGGAGGCCGTCGGCCATCCGACCGTGGTGAACCCGGACCGTGCGCTGCGGAAACTCGCCGCGCAGCGGGGCTGGCCGGTGCTGACCTTCTCCGATCCGGTGTCGTTGCGGGCCCGGATCCCCACCCCGTCGGGGGCGACCGTGGCGGCGGCCGCGGTGGGGCTCGGGGTGGTCGCGGCGGCGGGCGCTGCCTGGTACGGACTGCGGCGGCATCGGCGTGGACGCACCGGTAATAGTGAGTCCGGCGACTGATCCGCCTCGGGGATTGACCGGGAGTGGTTGTGCCGCAACCACGGCGTGTCCGACACCTTCCGTTTATCCCTGCCTCTGAAACGGTGCACCCGTCTGAGCCCTTGCTGTGACCGCCCTCACGGACTACACATGGAGGTGCGGACCTCAACTGGCCAGGGATGATGCGAAGAGAAGCACCATCCACCCCACTGGGCTCCGTGCGTGAACAGCGGGCACCCACGCGCAGCACGCCGCGGGAGGCATGTCGTCTAGGGGCTACGTACCGGGACGCTGGACGTCGAGCTCAGATTTGTACGACACGAGATGCACGCTTGGTAACCTGACTGTTCACGCTGTTGGTGGCGCCCTCGGTGAAAGCCGGTGGGCGCCACCATCGCGTTCGAAGGCAAAACGTGGCGGACACCGCTCGGATGGGCGTAGCCACGACCACCGCGGCTTCTCTAGCGTCCGCCACGACAGGCGGGACGTGGGGGGAGGCGGGATGCGGGCGGTGCGCGGAGTCGGCGGCTTGCTCGCGTTGCTGCTTGTGCTGGGCGCGTGCGCGCCCGGTGTGCCGGAGGCTGCCGCGCCCGGTGACGCCCGCCCGGCCGGGCCGGATCAGTTGCGCGGGGTGGAGCTGGAGTACCTGTACTTCACCGATGGCCCGGATGAGATCGCGACTCGGCAAACGATTGAGAAGTTCGAGGTCGCCACCGGCGCGCGGGTGAACCTGCAGCTGGTGGCCTACTCGGACCTGGAGCGGACGTTGCAGGCGCGGATCGCGGCCGGCAAGGCCCCGGACGTCGCGCGGACCCAGGACCTCAATCCCTATCGCGCGGACCTGCTCGACCTGCGCCCGTACCTGTCCGATCAGACTTTCCCGGACGCCTTCCTGCCGGATGCGGCCAGGGCGGTGCGTGGTCCGGCCGGGGAGTTCCTGGGTGTGCCCAGCGATCTGACCCTCAACGGCCCGTTCGTCAACCTGGACCTGTTCGCCAAGGCCGGGGTGCCGGTGCCGGAGCGGTGGAGCTGGGACGAGCTGGTCGAGGCCGCGGAGAAGGTCCGGCGGGTCACCGGCAAGCCGTACGCGATCGCGATGGACAAGTCGGGGCACCGGCTGGCCACCATGCTCAGTCAGTACGGCACCACCTTCTTCGACCTGGACGGCCGCCCGGCGCTGGATGTCGGCAAGGCCACCGAGGCGCTCAAGCGCTTCGCCGGGCTGCACGCTTCCGGGGCGATGCCGACCGACTTCTGGCTGGAGTCCGGTTCGCGCTACAAGGGCGCCAACGAGATCTTCCTTGCCCAGGACGCCGCGGTGTACCTGTCGGGGAACTGGCAGGTCAGCCAGTTGGCCAAGGCCAGTCAGTTCCGGTTCGCGGCGGCGCCGAACCCGTGTGCGGCGCGCTGTGGCGGCTTTCCCGGCGGCAAGTACATGGTCTCGTTCAAGCAGTCCAAGCACCCGGCGGCGGCCGCGGCGTTCATCGAGTGGATGAACGGCGCGCAGCGGCAGCGGGAGCTGGTGGCCAAGGCCCAGTTCCTGCCCACTCGCAAGGACCTGGTCGATCCGGGGATCAGCTATCCGCAGCGTCTGGAGGACATGCGGATCTTCCTGGCCGAGGCGAAACTGGTGCCCGCGGAGGCATACACCTCCAACTCCTCCCCCGCGTTCGCGCGCACCGCCAACGCGTTGCGGGATGAGATCGCCAGGGTGCTCGGCGGGCAGAGCACGCCGGAGGAGGCGGCGCGGACCGTGCGGCAGGTGAGTGAGCGGGCGTATGCGGAGGTCAGCGGGCGGTGACCGGGCGGCGGATCGGCTGGGGTCAGCGGCTCGCGCCCTACCTCTTCCTCCTGCCGAACCTGCTGATCTTCGGGGTTTTCACCATCTACCCGGCGCTGAACAGCGTCAACATCAGCTTCTACGAGAGCAGCAACGGCCGTACCTTCCGCCCGGTCGGCCTGGACAACTACCGGCGGATCCTCTCCGACGAGCAGTTCTGGTCCGCCGCGGCCAACACGCTGGTGTTCGTGCTGGCCTACGTGCTGATCTCGGTGCTGGTGGCGCTGGGAGTGGCGGTGCTGCTCAACCGGCGGCTGCGCGGGCGCGGGTTCTTCCGGGCCACCTTCTTCCTGCCGATGGTGCTCTCCCCCGTGGTGGTCGGCCTGGTGTGGGGCTGGTTGTTGCAGGGCCGCGGCGGGTTGATCAACACCGTGCTCGGCGGGCTGGGGCTGCCGACGCCGGGCTGGCTGGTCGACCCGGCGCTGGCGATGGTGGCCGCGGTGGGGGTCGGGGTGTGGATCCACCTGGGTTTCTACGCGTTGATCCTGCTCGCCGGGTTGCAGGCGATCGATCCGCACCTGCATGAGGCGGCCGCGCTGGACGGGGCCGGGCCGTGGCAGCGGTTCCGGCTGATCACGGTGCCGTTGTTGCGGCCCACCACGCTGGTGGTGCTGGTGCTGGCCACCATCGCCGGGTTCCAGTCCTTCGACTTCCTCTACAGCCTCACCGGCGGTGGTCCGCTGGGCGCGACCACGTTGCTGGTGCAGTACATCTACCAGCGCGGGTTCGAATCGCCCATCAGCTACGGGCTGGCCTCGGCGGGGTCGGTGCTGTTGTTCGTGGTGATCCTGCTGGTCACGCTGGTGCAGTTCGGGCTGGCCCGGCGGCGGGAGGCGGTGTGAGTCCGCCGCGGTGGACCGGGATCGGCGGCAGGCCGATGCCGCCTGCCGGGAAGGTGCTGGCCTACACGGGACTGGTGGCGCTGGCGTTGCTGGTGCTGGCCCCGGTGCTGTGGACGGTGTTGTCCTCGTTCAAGTCCAGCACCGAGTTGTCGTTGCGGCCGCCGCGGTTGCTGCCGGAGAGTTTCCGGCCGGACAACTACGTGGACGCGCTGGGGCGCTTCAATTTCGCGGTGTATCTGCGCAACAGCGTGCTGGTCACGGTGGCCGCGACGGTGCTGACGCTGGTGGTCAACACGATGGCGGCCTACGCGCTGGCCAAGTACAACTTCCGCGGCCGGACCACGCTGTTCCTCATCATCCTCGGCACGATCATGGTGCCGTTGCAGGTCATCTTCATCCCGGTCTACCAGGTGGTGGCCGATCTGGGACTGGTGAACTCGTTGTGGGGCCTCATCATCCCGGCCGCGGCCACGCCGACCGGGGTGTTCCTGTTGCGCCAGTACATGTTGACCATCCCGGATGAGCTGATCGAGGCGGCCCGGATCGACGGCGCCGGCGAGCCGCGGATCTTCCTGCGGGTGGTGCTGCCGTTGTGCAAGCCCGCACTGGCGGTGGTGGCGATCTTCTCGGTGGTGTGGCGGTGGAACGATTTCCTGTGGCCGCTGGTGGTGGCCCAGGACGAGCACACCTACACCCTGCAGGTGGCGCTGGCCCGCTTCGCCGCGGAGGAGGTGGTTCCGTTCAACCTGATCCTGGCGATGAGCGTGGTGACGATGGCGCCGGTGGTCGTGGTGTTCCTGTTCATGCAGCGTCAGATCGTGCAGGGGATCGCGCAGACCGGGTTCAAATGACGCCGTACGGCCGTTGACCCGTCCAGATCACGTCAGTAACTTGCAGGCAACCTAGTCCTTTTTGTGAAGAGTTACCCGAACTAGTCCTGACCAGCAGGGAGGCATCGGTGCACCAGGTTGGCCGGCCACTCGCGGCGGCGCTCTCGGCGCTGACCGCGGTCACCGTCATGGGGGTTTTCCCCGCGAGCGCGACACCGGAGACGGCAGCGGAGGCGCTGACCGGGGAGCAGGCCGCGGCGACGCGGATGCGCGGGATGTCCCTGGAGCAGAAGGTCGGGCAGCTCTTCGTCACCTACGCCTACGGGCCCGCCGCGGACTCGGCGCACCCGAAGAACCTGGCCGAGTACGGGGTGGCCACCCCGGCGGAGGTGGTGCGCAAGTACCACCTGGGCGGGGTCATCTACTTCAACTGGACGGACAGCTTCGCCAACCCCAAGCAGGTCGCCGCGCTGTCCAACGGGTTGCAGCGGGCGGCGATGAGCAGCGGGGCACGGTTGCCGCTGCTGATCTCCACCGACCAGGAGCAGGGCGTGGTCACCCGGTTCAGCTCGCCGGCGACGCTGTTCCCTGGCAGCATGGCGCTGGGGGCGGCCAGGGACGCCGGACTGGCCAGGCAGGCCGCGGAGATCACCGGGCGGGAACTGCGCGCGGTGGGCATCAACCAGAACTTCGCGCCGGATGCCGACGTCAACGTCAACCCGGCCAACCCGGTGATCGGCGTGCGCAGCTTCTCCAGCGATCCGAAGCTGGTCGCGCAGCAGGTGACCGCGCAGGTCAAGGGCTATCAGCAGGGCCGGTTCGGGCAGAGCGTGTCGGCAACGGTCAAGCACTTCCCCGGGCACGGGGACACCAACCAGGACAGCCACTACACGCTGCCGGTGATCAACCACACCCCGGAGCAGTGGCGGCAGCTGGACGCGCCGCCGTTCCAGGCCGCGATCAAGGCGGGCGTGGACTCGATCATGAGTGCGCACATCGTGACGCCCAAGCTGGACGACTCGGGTGAGCCCGCCACGCTCTCGCCGAAGATGCTGACCGGTCTGTTGCGTGGCCAGCTCGGCTACCGCGGGGTGATCATCACCGACTCGCTGCAGATGGAGGCGGTGCGGATCAAGCACCCGGACGCGGAGATCCCGGTGCTGGCACTCAAGGCTGGCGCGGACATGCTGCTGATGCCGAAGAACCTGGACGTGGCGATCAAGGCCGTGCTGGACGCGGTGCGCAGTGGCGAGATCAGTGAGCGGCGGATCGACGAGAGCCTGCTCCGGGTGCTGTTGCTCAAGATCAAGCGCGGTGCGCTGACCCATCCGCTGGTCGATGAAGCCGCGGTGGACAAGGTCGTGGGCATCCCCGCGCACCTGGCCACCGCGCAGCAGGTCACCGACCGCACGGTCACCGCGGTCCGCAACGACGCCGGACTGCTTCCGTTGCGCGCCAAGCCCGGCAAGGTGCTGGTGGCCGGGTCGAGCAGTGCCACCGCGCTGGGGCAGAAGCTCACCGCACGCGGGGTGACGCCGACCGTGCAGGTCACCGGGGACAAGCCGACCGAGGCGGTGATCGCCAAGGCGGTCGCGGCGGCCGAGGGACAGGACCTGGTGTTGGTGCTGACGAACCGGGCCACCACGGACGCACAACAGCGTGAGCTGGTCAAACGGCTGGTGGCGACCGGGAAACCGGTGGTCGGGGTGGCCGTGCGGGATCCGTACGACGTGGCCATCGAGGATGCGAAGACCTGGCTGACCACCTATTCGGCCACCGCGGTGTCGATGGAATCGCTGACCAAGGTGCTCTTCGGCGAGGCCAAACCCAGCGGCAAGCTGCCGGTGGGCGTGCCCGTGCTGGGCGACCCGGCGCAGATCCGGTACCCGTTCGGCTTCGGCCTCACCTGGTGACGGGAGATCCAGCCATGGATGGTGTGAGCAGGCGCGGTTTCCTGGCCGCCTCGGCGTTGTCAGTGCCGTTGCTGACCGCGGGTACGGCGCTGGCCGAACCCGAGGGCGGCGACCGGCGAAGGGTGCGCACCGGCGCGGACCGGTTGGCGGACAACGGGTTCGCCCAGCTCAAGGGCCGCAGGGTCGGGGTGGTGACGAATCCGACCGGGGTGCTCTCCGACGGGCTTGGGCACCTGGTGGACACCATGGTCGCCTCCGGGGCGGTCAACCTGGTCGGGGTGTTCGGTCCGGAGCACGGTTTCCGCGGCACCGCGCAGGCCGGTGGTTCCGAGGGCGAGTACGACGATCCGCGCACCAAGGTCCGGGTCTATGACGCCTACGGCGCGACCGCGGTGAAGCTGGCCGAGATGTACCGCAAGGCCAACGTCGAGGTGGTGGTCTTCGACATCGCCGATGTGGGCGTGCGGTTCTACACCTACATCTGGATGCTCTACACCGCGATGCAGGCCGCCGTGCTCACCGGCGCGGCCGTGCTGGTGCTGGACCGGCCCAACCCGATCGGCGGGCAGGCGCACGGTCCGCAGCTGGACCCGAAACACGCCTCCGGGGTCGGCCGCAAGGCGATCGCGCTGCGGCACGGCATGACCATGGGCGAGCTGGCCCGGCTCTACAACGACACCTTCCTGCCAGCCGAGACCGGCAAGCGGGTCGAGCAGCTCGACGTGGTGCCGGTGCGGAACTGGCGGCGGGACATGCTCTTCGCGAGCACCGGCCTGCACTGGGTGCCGCCGAGCCCGAACATGCCCACGCCGGAGACCGCGCTGGTATACCCGGGCACCTGCCTGTTCGAGGGCACCCTGCTGTCGGAGGGCAGGGGCACCACCCGGCCGTTCGAGACGGTCGGCCTGCCCAAGATCGACTGGCGCTGGGCGGAGGCGCTCAACGCGCTGGGGCTCAAGGGTGTGCTGTTCCGGGAGAACTACTTCGTGCCCACCTTCAACAAGCACGTCAACGTCAACTGCGGTGGCGTGCAGCTGGTGCTCACCGATCCGCGCGCCTTCGACCCGATCCAGGCCGGGGTGGCCATGATCGTGTTGGCGAAACGGCTGTACCCGGAGCTGTTCGGCTGGCGGCCGGACAACTTCATCCACAAGCTGTGGGGCACCGAGCGCCTCAAGGACATGGTCGACCGCGGTGCGAGCACCGAGGAGATCGTCGGCTCCTACCGCCAGGAGCAGACCGATTTCCGCCGTCATCGCGCCCAGTACCTGCTGTACCGCTGAGGGGGATCCATGCGTCGCCGGATGATCGTGCCCGTGCTGCTGCTCGCACTGCTCACCGCGGGTCTACCGGCCGCGGCGGCGGAAACAGGTGACAGTGGCGGGGTGTCCGGCCGCTTCGACCGCCCGCATCCGGGCTTCGCCCCCTTCTGGACCACCCTGCGCGCTTCGACCCCGGAGCGCGCGGGGCTGGATCCGGCGCCGATCAACGCCGCGCTGGAGAAGATCAGGAACTGGACGCAGCCGCAGGGCACGGCGAAACCGCTGTTCGCGGGCGCGGTGACGCTGCTGGCGCACGACGGCAGGGTGGTCACCAGGACCGCGACCGGCCAGGCCCTGCGCTACGCCGACGGCATCGGCACCGAGCTGCCGCCGGAGCAGCAGGCGCCGATGCGCACGGACACGATCTTCGACCTGGCCTCGATCTCCAAGCTGTTCACCTCGATCGCGGTCATGCAGCAGGTCGAGGCGGGCCGGGTGGACCTGGCCCGCACGGTGGCCAGTTACCTGCCGGAGTTCGCGGCCAACGGCAAGGACGCCATCACCGTCGAACAGCTGCTCACCCACACCTCGGGGCTGCCGCCGTTCCTGCCGCTGTGGCGGGACCACCCGGACAAGCCCAGCCGGATCCTGGGCGCGCTCACCGCCAAACTCCAGCAGCCGCCCGGCAAGGCCTACATCTACTCCGACCTCAACCTGATCGCACTCGGCGTGCTGGTGGAGAAGGTCACCGGCGATCCCCTCGATGTGCTGGTGCGCAAGGGGATCACCGAGCCGCTGGGCATGCGGGACACCGGCTACAACCCGGCCGACAAGGCGCGGACCGCGGCCACCGAGTTCATGACCACGCCGGCCCGCGGCATGGTGCGCGGCGAGGTGCACGACGAGAACGCCTGGTCACTCGGTGGCGTGGCCGGGCACGCCGGGGTGTTCGGCACCGCCGACGACCTGGCCGTGCTCGGGCAGACCATCCTCAACGGCGGCACCTACCGCGGCCACCGGATCCTGCGCGAGCGCACGCTGCGGCAGATGATGACCAACCACAACACCGGCTTCCCGGACAACGCGCACGGCCTGGGCTTCGAGCTGGACCAGCGCTGGTACATGGAGGGCCTGTCCAGCCCGCGCACCGCGGGGCACACCGGGTTCACCGGCACCTCGCTGGTCATCGACCCGGTGTCCCGCTCGGTCGCGGTGCTGCTGTCCAACCGGGTGCACCCGTCCCGGGCCTGGGGCTCCAACAACCCGGCCCGGCGTGCCCTGGCCCAGGGCTTCGCCCAGTCCCTCGCGGTGCAGCCGCGGCACGGCAAGGACGCCTGGCACTCCGCGGCCAACGAGGAGCAGGCCGCCACGCTGCGCACCGGCGCGCTCTACCAGCGCGGACCGGCCCGGCTGAACTTCGCCGCCTTCGTCGACACCGAGAGCACCGACAAGGTGACCGTGGAGGCCAGCGTGGACGGCGGGGTGAACTGGCAGCCGCTGACCCTGACCGCCACCGGAGCGGGCGCGCCCGCGGACGCGGTGACCGCGCTGACCGGAGCCGGGCACCGGGCCTGGTGGCGGGTTTCCGCCGAGCTGCCAGTGGCCGCCTCGGTCACCCTGCGCTGGCGCTACGCCAGCGACAAGCAGTACACCGGCCGCGGGGTCTTCCTCGACGGCATCCGGATCAGCGACCGCCGGGGCGTGCTGCTGGACGCCGAGAAGCACCCGGAAGCACTCACCGCGCAGGGCTGGACCACGGTCAGCAGATGACGATGTGGTGAAGGACTCACCACTGCCGCGAACCCGGCTTACCGGGCACAACACGTACCGGTGTCGGTACGGGTTCGAGCACGTCAACCCCCGGTTCCAGGGGCGACACCGGGGCGTAACGATTCGGAGACACGAACGGGCTAATCGACCCCGCTGACTAAGCCGAACGGAGTCCGGCGGGGGACTGTGTGCACAGATCCGATGATCTTGGCAGACTTAAGACGGCGGTGACATTCGAACGCCCCGCTCACGGCCCTGACCTGCGGCAGAACATGAATCCCCGGTGTCGTTCGATTGAAGGACAACGGTGACCATTTGCCCGTTATCAGCCGCCGAAAGTTCTTCCTCAACACCGCGCGGTAACGGGGTTACAGTGGGCTGAGGCAGCACAAAGACGCCAGATGACCTGTTGATTCTCTGCCTAACTGTTAGTAAGTTTCCGACATGGCCTCTTCCCTTGGCTCGGCCCCGGACATCGCTGACACGAGTCCGTTGGTACGGATCCGCTCCCTGTTCCCGGGACTCGCACGGGCCGAGCAGCGAGTGGCCCAGGTGGTGCTCAGCGATCCGGCCGTGGTCGCGCACCGCTCCATCACCGAGGTCGCCGAGGCCGCCGGCACCAGCGAGACCACGGTGACCCGCTTCTGCAAGGCCATCGGCGTCGGCGGCTACCCGGACCTGCGCATCGCGCTGGCCGCGGACACCGCGCGCACCGCGGCCCGCGCCGACCGCGATCTCGGCAGTGACATCGGCCAGGGCGACGACCTGCGCCAGGTGGTCAGCAAGGTCTCCTTCGCCGATGCCCGCGCGGTCGAGGAGACCGCCGACCAGCTCGACGTGGTGGAGCTGGAGAAGGTCGTCGAGGCCATGTCCGCGGCGGGCCGGGTGGACGTCTACGGCGTGGGCGCCAGCGCCTTCGTGGCCATGGACCTGCAGCAGAAACTGCACCGCATCGGGCGGATCAGCTTCGCCTGGAGCGACACCCACATCGCGCTGACCTCCGCCGCGGTGCTGTCCAAGGGCGATGTGGCGGTGGGCATCTCGCACACCGGCGCCACCGCGGACACCGTGGAGGCGCTGCGGGTGGCCCGCAGCCGGGGCGCGACCACGGTCGCCCTCACCAACTTCCCGCGCTCCCCCATCGCCGAGGTCGCCGACTACGTGCTGACCACCGCGGCCAGGGAGACCACCTTCCGCTCCGGTGCGACCGCGAGCCGGATCGCCCAGCTCACCGTGATCGACTGCCTGTTCGTCGGGGTGGCCCAGCGCCACCACGGCTCCGCGACGGCGGCCCTGGAGGCCACCTTCGAGGCGGTCAGCGGGCACCGGCTCGGGCCGCGCCCGGACGGCAGGCGCCGCCAGCGGGAGACCGGCAAATGAGCTTCCCCACGCCGCGTCCCTCGGTCCGGGTGGACTCGCCGACGGAACGCCGCAACCCACGCACGCTCGAACTCGACCAGCTGCCAACCGAGGACATGCTGCGCATGATCAACGCCGAGGACCAGCTGGTCCCCGGCGCGGTCGCGCTGGTGCTGCCGGAGCTGGCCAGGGCGGTGGACTTCGCGGTGGAGTCGCTGCGTTCCGGCGGCCGGGTGCACTACGTCGGAGCGGGCACCTCCGGTCGGCTGGCCACGCTGGACGCGGCCGAGCTGGTGCCGACCTTCAGCGCGCCGACGGACTGGTTCCTGGCCCACCACGCCGGCGGTGCGGCCGCGCTGCGGCAGGCCGTCGAGGACGCCGAGGACAGCCTGGAGGCCGGGGCCGCGGTGATCGCCGAACACGCCTCCCCCAAGGACTTCGTGCTCGGCCTCGCCGCGTCAGGGCGCACCCCGTTCGTGCTCTCCGCGCTGGCCGCGGCCCGGCGGCTGGGCGCGCGCACCGGGCTGGTCTCGGCCAACCCGGCCGCGATCGCCGGGGTGGACGTGGACGTGCGGCTGGCCGTGGACACCGGTCCGGAGGCCATCGCCGGCTCCACCAGGATGAAGGCGGGCACCGCGCAGAAGCTGGTGCTGACCTCCTTCTCCACCGCGGTGATGGTCCGGCTGGGCCGCACCTACTCCAACCTGATGGTCAGCATGAAGGCCACCAACGCCAAGCTGCGCGGGCGGTCGCTGGTCATCCTGGGCGAGGCCACCGGGCTGGATGAGAAGACCTGTTCGGCGGCGCTGCTGGCCGCCGAGGGCGATGTGAAGACCGCGCTGGTGTGCCTGCTCTCCGGAGTGGACACCGAGACCGCCACCAGGGCGCTGGAGGCCAGCAGCGGCCATGTCCGGCACGCCATGGACAGCCTGCGGGCCGCGACCGGCTGAGCCACCGTGGAGGCTGCGGCGGACCTCAGTTCGCCGCGGCCGCCTCGGCGATCGAGACCGCCTCCTTGGCGCCCGCCTCCAGGGACTGGCAGTAGTGCACGATCCAGTTCGCCACGCCGTCGGGCTCGCCGGAGGCGAAGCCGCGGGCCGCGCTCAGGTATGCCTCGGGGTGCCGCATCCAGGACACCTCCGGCACGCCGAGCCCCTTGAGGTCCAGGCCGGTGGCGATGCAGGTGAGCCGGGCCGCCGCGCGTGCGATCACGCCGTTGGCCTGGGCGAAGGGCACCAGGGTGAGCAGTTCGCCGTGCACAACGGCGGCGACCACCGGGCCGGGCACCTTGCTGCCCCCTGCCACCAGCTGGGCCAGCAGGTCCAGCCGGGCGGCCACGGCCGGATCGGCGGTGGGGCGGCCGAGTAGTTCCGGATCCGCGCCGGGCACCAGGTCGGCCGCGGCCAGCACGTGCATCCGGGCCAGCGCCTGCAACGGGGCCCGCTGCCAGGTGGTCAGCAGCAGGCCGACGGATTCGGCCACCCGCAGCGCGCCGGCCAGCACCGGGTCGCTCACCTCGCCTGCGGCCGGGATCTCGGCGCTGCCGCCGTCGAGCACGGCAGAGGCCCTGGCCGCGCGCACGGATGCCTCGGCGGCCGTGGTCGGCCAGCCGCGCCGGTTGGTCGGATGCCGGTGCACCTCGGCGATGGCGAATCGCGCTGTCTCCACCGCCTCGGCCACACCGGGCAGTTCGAGCAACGGACGCAACGGATCGGTGGCGAGCGGACTCACGACGGCGGAGCGTACCCGGCTGAGCCGACAGTCAGGATTGGCCTGCTGGATTCGCTCCCCGGTGGCCGTTTAACAGGCCATTGCGGGCTTCTACCGTCGGTTGCGTGGACAACATCGACTGGTGGCGCCAACCGACCCTGACCGGCGAGCACGTGCGCCTGGAACCCCTGACCCCCGGCCATGTGGCCGGCCTGCACGCCGCGGGCCGGGACCCCTCGGTGTGGACGCACCTGTCCGCGCACTGGCCCAGCGACCTGGCGGGCACCAGTACTTTCGTCCAGGACCACCTGGCCGCACAGGCCGACGGCGACCGGCTGGTCTACGCCCAGATCGAGGTGGCCACCGGCGCGGTCGCCGGGGTGACCTCCTTCTACGAGATCGTGCCCGCGCAGCGGGCGCTGGCCATCGGGCACACCTGGATCGGCACGCCCTGGCAGCGCACCGCGCTCAACACCGAGTCCAAGCTGCTGTTGCTGGGCCGGGCCTTCGAGCAGCTGGCGGCGCTGCGGGTGGTGTGGCACACCGACATCCGCAACGAACGCTCCCAGCGGGCGATCGAGCGGCTTGGCGCGCAGCGGGAGGGAATCCTTAGGCACCACCGGATCCGGCCGGACGGGACCTTGCGCGACACGGTGCTGTACTCGATGCTCGCCGATGAGTGGCCTGCCGTCCGCACGGCGTTGCGCACGCGGCTGGCGAACTCCCCCGCACCCGTCTGACAAGCCACTCTATCGGGTGAGCATGGCTGAAGTGGTCTATACCTTTGTGGGGGGAGGTCTACTCGCGGGTGACGGATCGCACTACCGTTGCCCCGCAGCCACCACCGACGATGCAGGGAGGGCGCACGCGATGACCCCGCCTAGTGGCGACGCCGGATCGAGCAACACCTTGGACAACCTGCTCACCGAGAGCAGGACGTTCCCGCCCAGCGCGGAGTTCGCCGCCGAGGCCAACGCCAAGCCCGCCCTGTACGAGCAGGCGGCGGCGGACCGGGAGGCGTTCTGGGCCGAACAGGCCGAACAGCTCCACTGGCACACGCCGTTCACCAAGGTCCTGGACTGGACCGACGCCCCGTTCGCGAAGTGGTTCCTCGGCGGCCGGATCAACGTCGCCTACAACTGCGTCGACCGGCACGTGGCCTCCGGGCACGGTGAGCAGGTCGCCATCCACTGGGAGGGCGAGCCCGGCGACACCCGCACCATCACCTACGCCAACCTCAAGGACGAGGTCAGCAAGGCGGCCAACGCGCTGGCCTCGCTCGGCCTGGTCGCGGGCGACCGGGTGGCCATCTACATGCCGATGGTGCCCGAGGCGATCTTCGCCATGCTCGCCTGCGCGCGGCTCGGGCTGCCGCACAGTGTGGTCTTCGCCGGTTTCTCCGCCGAGGCGCTGCGCTCCCGGATCGAGGACGCCTCGGCCCGCCTGGTGATCACCACCGACGGCCAGTACCGGCGGGGCAAGCCTGCCGCGCTCAAGCCAGCGGTGGACGAGGCCGTGGCCAGCAACCCCAGCGTGGAGCACGTGCTGGTGGTGCGCCGGACCGAGTCCGAGGTCGACTGGACCGACGGCAGGGACCTGTGGTGGCACGACCTGGTGGAGGCCCAGTCCACCGAGCACACCGCCGAGGCATTCGACGCCGAGCACCCGCTCTACATCCTCTACACCTCGGGCACCACCGGTAAGCCCAAGGGCATCCTGCACACCTCCGGCGGCTACCTCACCCAGGCCGCCTACACCCACCGCAACGTCTTCGACCTCAAGCCGGAGACCGACGTCTACTGGTGCACCGCGGACATCGGCTGGGTGACCGGGCACTCCTACATCGTCTACGGGCCGCTGGCCAACCGGGCGACCCAGGTGGTCTACGAGGGCACGCCGAACACCCCGCACGAGGGCAGGCACTGGGAGATCGTGCAGAAGTACGGGGTGTCGATCTACTACACCGCGCCCACCCTGATCCGCACCTTCATGAAGTGGGGCGCGGACATCCCGGCCAAGTACGACCTGTCCTCGCTGCGGGTGCTGGGCAGCGTGGGCGAGCCGATCAACCCCGAGGCCTGGATGTGGTACCGGGAGCACGTCGGCGCCAACCGGACGCCGATCGTGGACACCTGGTGGCAGACCGAGACCGGCGCGATCATGATCTCCCCGCTGCCCGGGGTGACCAGCACCAAGCCGGGTTCGGCGATGGGCCCGCTGCCCGGCATCGGCGCCAAGGTGGTGGACGAGGCCGGTAACGAGGTCGGCAAGGGTGGCGGCGGCTACCTGGTGCTGGACCAGCCGTGGCCGTCCATGCTGCGCGGGATCTGGGGCGATGAGGCCCGTTTCCGGGAGACCTACTGGTCGCGCTTTGAGTCCCAGGGCTTCTACTTCGCCGGGGACGGCGCCAAGTACGACACTGACGGCGCGATCTGGCTGCTCGGCCGGGTGGACGACGTCATGAACGTCTCCGGCCACCGGATCTCCACCACCGAGGTGGAGTCGGCGCTGGTCTCGCACCCGACCGTGGCCGAGGCCGCGGTGGTGGGCGCGGCCGACCCGACCACCGGCCAGGGCATCGTGGCCTTCGTGATCCTGCGCGGGGACGCGGTGGACGGCGGCGACGCCGCGGTGCAGGCGCTGCGCAACCACGTGGCCAAGGAGATCGGCCCGATCGCCAAGCCGCGGCAGATCATGGTCGTGCCCGAGCTGCCCAAGACCCGCTCCGGCAAGATCATGCGCCGCCTGCTGCGTGATGTCGCGGAGAACCGGCAGGTCGGCGACGTCACCACGCTCGCCGACTCCACGGTGATGAACCTGATCAGCGCGGGCCTGCAGAAGGGCTCCGCCAGCGAGGACTGAGCCACCAACGCGAAGGCGCCGTTCCCCTGGCTGGGGAACGGCGCCTTCGCGTTTGTTCAGGACGACTGGTACGGCGCGGGCGGCTGGTAGCCGGGCGGGTACTGGCCGGGCTGCGGCTGCTGGTAGGCGGGCGGCGCCTGCGGGCCGGGCGCCGGGTACTGGCCGGGCTGCTGGTGACCGGGCTGCGGCTGGCCCCACTGCGGCTGCTGCTGCGGGTAACCGGGCTGGCCCTGCGGTCCGGTGGGCTGGTAGCCCGGCTGCGGCTGCGGCCCGGTCTGCGGGTAGCCGGGCGGGAAGCCCTGCTGGGGCTGCGGGCCGGTCTGCGGGAAGCCCTGCTGCGGCTGGCCGGGGTACTGCTGCTGGCCCTGCTGCGGGTAGCCCTGCGCGGCCTGGTCGGGCTGCGGGTAGCCGCCCTGGCCCGGCTGCGGGTAACCGCCACCGGCGGCCGCGGCGGCCTTGATCCGCTTGTTCTTGTTGACCGTGAGCACCGTCATCAGACCGCCGCCGAGGATGAGGATCGGCCCGATGATGGTCATGACCAGGCCGAAGGTCCGGTCGGAGTCCCGCTGCTCGGCGTAGGTCCTGGTGGTCGTGGTGCGGCTGCGCCGGGCCGTGCTGGTGCAGGTGTCACCCGGCTTCATCACCTGGCTGCCGCAGGTGACCTCGGTGGCGTTCATGTTGCTGATGCCCACGATCAGCATCACCAGACCGATCCCGGTCACGACCACCCAACGGACAATGCTCTTCATCTCGGTCTTCCCCAGTCGCTCGCTCGCCCGGTCGATGGAGTTGACGCACCGGACCGCCCATCCGTTCCACCGACTCCCACCAGCCGCGCAGGCTAGCCCGAACGAGTGCCTCTTCGCCGGAGATCCGGCCAAACTGTCCGAATTGAGATCAGCACCAGCAGTCCGCCGAAGAGCAAATCGGACAGCCGGGGGTCCAGCGACACCGACAGGAAGCTGGTGCCGATCGCGGTGAACGCGCCCGCGCCGCCGATCCAGGCCGCGTCCCGGAGCGAGCCGTTGCCGTTGCGCGCGTTGCGCCAGGCGCCCAGCACCGAGGAGGGCAGCACCACCAGCAGCGAGGTGCCCTTGGCCATGGCCGCGCCGACGCCGTAGCCCAGCTGCATGACCGGGACCATCGCGGTGCTGCCGCCGATGCCGGTCAGCCCGGCCAGCACGCCGATGGGCACGCCGACCGGGATCAGCAGGGAGAGCGCGAGCAGGTCGTGCTCGACCGGGCCGCTGGTCACGCCGGGCACGGTCAGGAAGCGGATCGCGGTGGCCAGCGCCAGCGCCGCGTACAGCCAGCGCAGCAGGGCCAGCGGCACCCGGTCCAGCAGGGCCGCGCCCAGCCAGGCGCCGATCATGGTGCCAAGGGCCAGCGGGACCGCGATGTAGACGTCGACCTCGCCGGCGTAGAGGTAGCCGACCGTGCCGGAGATGGCCAGCGGGCCGATCGCCATCACCGAGGTGCCCACCGCCTGCCGCTGGTCCCGGCCGCACAACGCGGTCAGCGCGGGCACGATCACGATGCCGCCGCCCACCCCGAACAGTCCGGCCAGCACACCCGCGGCCAGTCCGATGAGCATCAGCCGCACCGCGTGCGGCCGCGGTGACTCGGTCGGCGCGTCAGCGGGCACGATTCGAACCTAGGCAGCCCGTACCGGCCCTGTCCTGGTGCTTTACGTCACTTGGTTGTGCTAAGCACCTATATTTCGCCCAGTCGAGGCGTTAAGGTCGCATCAGGGTGTGCCGGGAAGTCTGGTCGGCGACTGTTACAGCCGACCCTTCATGGAGCCGCCCGTGCACGCTCGCCTCCGCCGCCCCAAGGCCGCCGCCGCCGAGTTCGCCCGCTACCTGCGCACCGAGACCGTCGGTGGTGTCGTGCTGCTGGTCGCCACCGCCATCGCCCTGCTCTGGGCCAACTCGCCGTGGGGCGAGTCCTTCCGCCTCCTGCGCGATTTCCCGATCGGCCTGGATGCCCTGCATCTGAAGCTGACCGTGGGCGAGTGGGCCAAGGACGGGCTGCTCGCGCTGTTCTTCTTCGTGGTCGGCCTTGAGCTGAAACGCGAACTGGTCATCGGCGAGCTGGCCGAGGTGCGCTCGGCGCTGCTGCCGGTGATCGCCGCGATGGGCGGCATGATGGTGCCTGCCATGGTGGCGCTGGCGGTCTCGGCCGGTTCGCCCGGGGCGCAGGGCGCCTGGGCGATCCCGGTGGCCACCGACATCGCCTTCGCCCTTGGTGTGCTCGCGCTGACCGGTTCCGGCATGCCGAGCAGTGCGCGGATCTTCCTGCTCAGCCTGGCCGTGGTGGACGACCTGGGCGCCATCGCGGTGATCGCGATCGCCTTCACCGCCAAGTTCGATCTGCTGGCCTTCGGTGCGGCCATCCTGTTGTGCGCGCTGTACTGGTACCTGCAGCACAAGCGGATCCGCAGCTCCTGGCTGTACGTGCCGATCGGGCTGCTGACCTGGTACGCGGTGCACGCCTCCGGCATCCACGCCACCATCGCCGGGGTGGCGCTGGGCCTGCTGACCAGGGTCCGCCCCGACCCGTACGAGCGGGAGGCGCCCGCGCTGCGGCTGGAGCACCGGTTGCAGCCCTATTCGGCCGGGTTCGCGGTGCCGGTGTTCGCGCTGTTCGCCGCCGGGGTGCCGATCGGCGCGGACGCGTTGCGGATGCTCACCCAGGACCCGATCGCGCTGGCGGTGATCGCCGGGCTGCTGGCCGGGAAGCTGCTGGGCATCTTCGGTTTCTCCTTCGTCGCGGTGAAGCTGGGACTGGCCGAGAAACCGGCGGAACTGAGCTGGCGGGACATGGCCGCGGTGGCCATGCTCGGCGGCGTCGGGTTCACCGTCAGCCTGCTCATCGCCGAACTGGCGCTGCCCGCCGGTGAGGCCGAGGTGGCCAAGGCGGCGGTGCTGGTGGCCTCGGCGGTGGCCGCGCTGCTGGCCGCGTTGATGTTGCTGCGCCGAAGCAGGGCGCACCGGGGCACGGAAACTGTGGACTGATCCGCTGCATGGCACGATGTCGGGCGTGACCCGCGCCCAGCACAACGCCAGCGGCAGCCCCGACGGCGCCGGGCTGCCGCCCGTCCCGTCCATCCCGCTGTCGGACTTCGAGGCCGCGCCAGGTGAGCAGTCGATCGGCGGCCTGGTCCGCGAGGCGACCACCCACCTGTCCACGCTGCTCCGCAGTGAACTGGAACTAGCCAAGGCCGAGCTGGGTGCGGAGGTGAAGAAGGGCGTCAAGGGCAGTGTCTACTTCATCCTCGCCCTGGCCGTGCTCGCCTTCAGCATGTTCTTCCTGTTCTTCACCCTCGGCGAGCTGCTCTCGGTGTGGCTGCCACGGTGGGGCGGTTTCGGCATCGTGTTCGTGCTGATGCTGGTCTCGGCCGGGCTGCTCGGGTTCCTCGGTTACCGCAGGGTGCGCACCATCCGCGGCCCGAAGCGGACCATCGAGACGCTCAAGGACACCGGCAAGGTGCTGCCCCGCCGCCACACCGCCGAGGCGGAGCAGCAGCAGTCCGCCTGATCAGCGCGCGCAGGCCCCGGTGGAGACCCGCCGGGTGAGCTTCGGCGCGTCCTTGACCTCGGCGGCGACCTCGGCCGCGGTGAGCACGAACCCGGTCTCCTGGTCGTCCACCGCGGCGCCGAAGACCACGCCGATGACCCGGCCCTGCGGGTCGACCAGCGGGCCGCCGGAGTTGCCGCTGCGCACTGTGCCGCGCACGGTGTAGACGTCCCTGGTGACGGTGCGGGACTCGTAGATGTCCGGGCCGCGCAGCTGGATGCGGTCCCTGATCCGGGCCGCGGTTGCGGTGTAGGGGCCGTCGAGCGGGTAGCCGAGCACGATGCCGTCCTGGCCGGACTTGGCGTCGGCCGGGGCGAAGGGCAGTGCGGCGGCGGTCAGGTCGGGCACGTCGAGCACGGCCACGTCGGTCTGCGGGTCGTAGAGCACCACGGTCGCGTCGAACTGCCCTCGGCCGACCTCCACGGCCACCGTGTCCGCGCCCGCCACCACGTGCGCGTTGGTCATCACCCGGCCGCGGGAGATGACGAACCCGGTGCCCTCCAGCGCGCGGGAGCAGGAGGAGGCCTGGGCCCGCACCTTGAGCACGCTGGCCTGGAGTTCCTTGGCGATCGGGCTGTTGCCCAGGGCGGCGTCGGCCGGGCCGACGTCGGTGCGCGGGGTGGAGCTGAACGGGTCGAGCAGGGTCGGGAAGCCGGAGACGTTGAGCAGCCTGCGCAGTTCGCCGGAGAGGTCCTTGCCTGCCTGCGGCATGACCTCGTCCACGGTGCCCAGCACGGCAGAGCCCTTGACCGCCCCGGACAGCCCTGGCAGGCCTGCCACCGAGGTCAGCGGCACCGCGAGCAGCCAGGCCACCACGAAGACCACCGCGCCCTGCACGATCGCGCCCAGGGTGTTGTCCAGCCAGACGATCCGGGAGCGGTGGATCTTCTCCCGCAGCGGGCGGCCGATCAGCACGCCCAGGGTCTCGCCGAGCACCGCGAGCAGCACGATCACCGCGACCAGCACCACCACCCGCACGGTGACGTTGGTGAACTGGGCGACCACGATCGGCGCCAGCACCAGGCCGAGCAGCGCGCCGCCGAGCGCGCCCAGGATCGCGGGTGCGGCGATGACCACGCCCTGCCTGGCCCCGGACAGTGCCGCCACGATCGCCAGCAGCACCACCAGGAGGTCGACCCAGTTCACGCGCTCTCCTCGCCTGGTAGCTCTTCGACGGCCCGCCAGGAGGCCTCAAGATCTCGGACGTCCGTCTCGTCCCAGGGTTGCTCCCAGCCGGCCAGCCGGATCACGCCTGCGAGCAGTCCGGCGGTGAAACCCCAGACCAGCATGCCCGGCACGGCGAAGGCAGGGCCGAGCCAGCCGGAGGAGTGCCGGACCCGGAACCGGTTGGCCGGATCGGCCAGGTAGGCGATGGGCACCCTGGCCACCGCGGCGGTCTCGCCGAAGTCGACCGGGGCGACCGGGCCGGGTTTCTCCCAGTGCCCGAGCACCGAGGTGACCATGAACTCGCTGGGGGTGATGTACAGCTCGGGCAGCAGGGCGACCGGGCGCACGCTCTCCGGCAGCACCCCGGCCTCCTCGTGCGCCTCCCGCAGCGCCGCCTCGACCACGCCGGAGTCGGTCGGGTCGACCGCGCCGCCGGGGAAGCTGACCTGGCCGGGGTGGGAGTTGAGGCCGTCGGCGCGGCGCAGCAGCAGCACGTCCGGCCCTGAGCCGGGGTGTTGTTCGCCGAGCAGGATGAGCACCGCGGCCTGGCGCACGCCGGCGGTGGCCTTCGGGTTGTACTTGGTGAACGCGGAGTGGTCGATCTCCGCGGTGGTCTTGACCAGGGGTGCGAGCCAGTCGGGCAGCTCGGCCGGGTCGACCAGTGGACCGTGCGTCATCGGGCGCCCCCCAGGTTGTCGGCGACCGCCCTGCGGACCTGTTCGACCGAGGTGAACAGCAGCGGCTGGGTGATTCTGCGGACCTCGCCGTCCGGGCGGACGAGGTAGGAGGCGGGCAGGGCGGGCGGCACCTTGAGCGCGGCCTGCGCGGCGCCGTCGGCATCGGCCACCGAGGGCAGTTTGACGTTGAGCGCGGCCAGCAGTTCCAGTCCGGCGGAGCGGCTGTCGTTGCGGACCTGGAGGCCGAGCACCGGCACCGCGCCCTCGCCCGCGGCGTATTCGGCCAGGATGGGCAGTTCGGCGCGGCAGGGCTGGCACCAGGTGGCCCACACGTTGATCAGGGTGGCTTTGGCCGCCAGTGCCGAGCCGAGGTCGGTGAGGCCCTCCTGGCCGAGGCAGGGCACCCGGACGCCGGACAGCTGGCCGACCACGCTGTCGGTGGGGCCGGGCTGCGGGCAGGGCGCGAGCTGGGCCTTGGCCCGCAGCGGGGCCAGGTCGGGTTCGGCCGCCGGGGCCGGCCCAGGTGATCCGCTGGGGGTGACCTCGCCGCCGCGCGGCCACAGCGCGATGACCGCGGCCAGGGCCAGCACCACGATCAGCACGAACCATCGCACCCTGGGGATCACCGCCGGGTCTCCGCCAGTGCCAGCAGGTGCGGTGCCTCCGGCCCCTTGACCAGCTCGGCGGCCTTGACCGGGTCGAGTTCGCCCTCGCCGAAGGACGGGCATTCCCTGGCCAGGAAGCAGGCCCCGCAGGCGGGTTTGCGGGCGTGGCAGACGCGGCGGCCGTGGAAGATGATCCAGTGCGAGAGCATGGTCCACTCCTTGCGCGGGACCAGCTCGCCGATGATCTTCTCCACCTTCACCGGGTCGGTTTCGGCGGTCCAGCCCCAGCGGCGCACCAGGCGGCCGAAGTGGGTGTCCACGGTGATCCCCGGCACGCCGAAGGCATTGCCGAGGATGACGTTGGCCGTCTTGCGCCCGACCCCGGGCAGTTCGACGAGGTCGACCAGGCGTTTGGGCACCTGACCAGCGTGTTTCTCCACCAGCGCGGCGCCGAGGCCCATGATCGAGGTGGTCTTGTTGCGGAAGAAGCCGGTGGAGCGGATGTACTCCTCCAGCTCGGCGCGGTCCGCGCCCGCGTAGTCGGCCGCGGTCTTGTACCTGGCGAACAGCGCCGGGGTGACCTCGTTGACCCGCTTGTCGGTGCACTGGGCGGACAGGATGGTCGCCACGGCCAGCTCTAGGGGGTTGGTGAAGTCGAGTTCGCAGTGCGCGTCGGGGTAACCCTCGGCGAGCGCCCGCACCATGCGCCGCACCCGTCGCACCAACGCCAGCCGGGTTTGCTCTGCCACCCCTTCAGCCTACGGACTGGACACGATGGTGTTTACGTCTGTGGGGGACCCCGGTTGCGCTCACGGAGGGTGTATGGGCCACTATCGAATCATCATGGCTGCCTGGTTTGTACTCGTCGTACCGCTCATCGTGATGTTCTTCGCGCTGTTCATGGAGCGCGTGGAAGACCGGCTTCGGCACGTCGCCGTGCAGGAGGACGAGGTCGAGGAGTTCCTGGAGAAGGCCCGCCCCGACGAGGTGCGCGCGCTCTACGGACACGGCATCGGTCGCGCACTCGAACTTTTCCGGCTCAGAAGGCTCGGTGGACGGGCCCAGCGACGACCTCGTCGTGTCCGAAGCCGTCCTTAGCCGGGTGAAGTCCTAGACTGCTCGGAGTGATCGGCGGCACGTCGTCGTGGCCCGCTCCAGTGGCTTCGACGAGAACACGTGACTGCCGCGTCTCGACAGGAGGGACGAGGTGGACGAGACCCTGGCCCGCGCGGGCATCTTCCAGGGCGTGGATCCGGCTGCCGCTGAGGCGCTGGCCAGTTCTTTGGAGGCTGTGGACTTCCCGCGCAGCCATGTGATCTTCGCGGAAGGAGAGCCCGGCGACCGGCTGTACATCCTGCAGTCGGGAAAGGTGAAGCTCGGGCGCAAATCGCCGGACGGCAGGGAGAACCTGCTGGCCATCATGGGACCTTCCGACATGTTCGGCGAGATGTCCATCTTCGATCCGGGCCCGAGGACCTCCACGGCCACCACGGTGACCGAGGTGCGTGCGCTGACCATGGACCGGCCGGCGCTCCGCGAGTGGATCAACAAGCGACCAGAGATCGCGGAGCAACTGCTCCGGGTGCTGGCGAGAAGGCTGCGCCGGACGAACAACATGCTGGCGGACCTGATCTTCACCGATGTGCCCGGTCGGGTTGCCAAGGCGTTGTTGCAGTTCGCGCAGCGTTTCGGCAGCCAGGAGGGTGGCCTGTTGCGGGTCACCCACGACCTGACACAGGAGGAGATCGCGCAGTTCGTCGGCGCCTCACGGGAGACCGTGAACAAGGCGCTGGCCGACTTCGCCCACCGTGGCTGGCTGCGGTTGGAGGGCAAGAGCGTGCTGATCCTGGACCCGGAGCGGATGGCTCGCCGGGCGCGGTAGCGCACCAGAGAACTGGAAAACAAGAGGAGGCTGGACGCCGCCCCCGACGCGGCGCGCCAGCCTCCTTTTGGTGCGTGGCCAATCCCCCGACCAGCCACGCGTCCCCCGGCCCGGCCCCGACCCGGATCTCCGAGGGAAATTTTCAAGTTCGATTGTGAAGCATGTGTCTCTTAGACGCCTGACCAGCCCTGTCGTGACGGGCACAGCGCCAACACTGCGTCTTCCAGCACTTTTGTACAAGCGCTGTCACCCTCAAGGACGGCGTTCTTCGCGCCGAAGTTGCGTGGATTCACCCAGAAACCGCATTTTCGTTACAGCATCGTGACCCTGCGTGTGGTGACCAAGGGCACCGGGAAATAACTGGTACCCGCGTACCAGATCAGGCAGACTGGTACACATGTCCCAGTCTGTGTCTTTCGCGTCCTACCGCGCGGCCCTGAGCACCCCGGCAGCGCGCCTCCCGGTGCTGGCCGCGCTGCTCGGGCGCCTCCCGGTCGCGATGGTCGGGCTGGCGCTCATGCTCTACGTCCGGCACGCCACCGGCTCCTTCGCCTCGGCCGGCCTGGTCTCCGCCGGCGCCCTGACCGGCGCCGCGATCGGTTCGGTGCTGCAGGGCCGCCTGGTCGACCGGTTCGGCCCGACCCGCCCGCTGCTCACCGCCGCCGCGCTGCTCACCCTGTTCACCACGCTCGGGGTGACCGCGGTGGAGTCCGGCGCGCCGGTGTGGCTGCTGATGGTGATCGCGCTCGCGCTCGGCGTCAGCCAGCCCTCGGTCAGCTCCTCCTCCCGGAGCCTGTGGAGCAGGCTGCTGCCGCCGGGCCCGGCCCGGCAGGCCGCCTACTCCTACGAGGCGATCAGCATGGAGGTCTTCTTCATCCTGGGCCCGGCCATCGCCGGTCTGCTGATGGCGCTGCCCTGGCCGGGCACCGGCGTGGTGATCGGCGCGGGCTCGATGGTGATCGGCGCGGTCGGTTTCGCGCTGACCCCGGCCGTGCGGGCCTGGCGCGAGCGCACCGAGCCCAGGGCGGGGCAGGGCCTGCTGGCCGTGCTCACCCCGGCCATGCGCACGGTCGCGCTGGCCGCCTTCGGTTTCGGCGTGACCATCGGCTTCGTCGAGATCGCGGTCCCGGCGGCGGCCACCATGGCCGGTTACCCCAGCTCGGTCGGCGGTCTGCTGCTGAGCCTGTGGTCGGTCAGCTCGGTGGTCGCGGGCCTGCTCTACGGCCTGCGCCCGGTGCCGCGCCCGATGTACCTGCGGCTGCCGGTGCTGCTGGCCGCGTTCTCGCTGCTGCTCCTGCTGCTGGTCTGGCAGACCAGCCTGGCCGGCCTGGCCATCGCGCTGCTGGTGGTCGGCACCCTGATCACCCCGCAGGCCACCGCGCACTCCATCGCGGTGGACGAGGTCGCCCCGGCTGGCAGCTCCACCGAGGCCTTCGGCTGGGTGATCACCTCGGTGACCCTTGGCCTGGCCGCGGGCCAGTCGGTCAGCGGTCAGCTGATCGAGCTGTCCGGGCCGCCGCTGGCCTTCGCCGCCGCGACCGTGGCCGGTCTGCTGATCGCCGGTGGCGTGTGGCTGCGCAGGCGGACCGTGCGGGACGCGCTCCCGGCGGTCTCGCCCGCGGACTGCGCGGTCGCTGACCTCGCCCCCGCCCGCGGCTGACCAGGTCCGTGCTCTGCCGACCGGCGCAGGTTGCCGGCCGGCAGAGCACGTCTTGGCTACTTCACCAGCACGGGTTCGATCCACACCGCGGTGGGCTGGGCTGTCTGACTGCTGGCAATGAGCTTGAAGGTCTTCCCTGAGCCGACTTGCGCCTCTAGTAGTGCGGTCTTGCCCGCGAGCACGATCACGCTCCTGACAGTGCTGCCGTCGACCTCCACCTCAAACGTGCAGGTCGAGTCGACTGGAGCGCCGTCGGCGAGCCCGACTGTCGCCCGGAACGTGCCATAGCCGTCCGGCATCTGGTACTTGTCGGACACCGAGATCCCGAACTGCTCCACCTTCCCCGCCATCGCTGGTTCCTTCGCCTGCCCTGCGACGGAGTACCGACCGTATTTGAACACCCGGCTGCCCAGTGGTGGCACCTCGCGCAGGCTCAGCGTGTCTCCAGGTGCGGCCGCCTTCTGGCTGGTGGGCCCGCCATTGGCCGGCGGCGATGTGGACAGCGAGCTGGCGGTGACATAGACCGTCTGTGTGGAGGTCTCGACCTTCGTCACAGTCGTGGTCTTCGCCTGGATGATCCCGCTGAGCAGACCGCTGCCCGCGGTCATGATCCCCACGACGAACGCGCCGACCGCTGAGATGATCGCCGCGACAACCGCGGGTTCCCACTTCTTCTTGCCTGGCTCTGCGGTCGGTTCCGTGGGCTTTTCGGGGCCAGTCGGCACCGTCATCGAACGCCTCCCTCGTACTTCGATGCGGGCGCATCGTAGCCAGCGCGGAACTGTCGGTGGGCGGCGCTAGCGTGCGCGGCATGTCCCTGGACCTGACCGCGACCACCACCGCGCTGGCCACCGCCGCCGCCGACCTGTCCCGGCTGCTGCCCGGCCGCACCCTTGATCCGGTGCTGGCCGGGCTGCTGCTGTCCGCGGACGCGGGCGGGGTGACCCTGGCGGCCACCGACCGGGAACGCGGGGTGCGGTTGCACACCGCGGCCGTCACGCACACCGACGGCCAGGTCCTGGTCCCGGCCAGGCCGCTGGCCGAGACGCTGGCCGCACTGGACTCCCCCGATGTGCGGCTGGTGGTGGAGGGCTCGCGGCTGGCGGTCCGGACGCCCAGTGCGCGGTTCGCGTTGCCGCTGCTGGCCGCGGAGGACCACCCTGGGGTGCCCGCACCGCCCGCGGTGGCGGGCAGTGTCCGGGGCGCTGATCTGCACGCGGCGGTGCTGCCGGTGGCCTCGGCGGCCAGCCGGGACGACGCGCTGCCGGTGTTCACCGGGGTGCGGTTGCGGGCCAAGGGCGGGCGGCTGGTGGCGGTGGCCACCGACCGGTACCGGATGGCCGCGGCTGACCTGCCGTGGGTTTCCGCCGACGACGGGCTGGACGTGCTGATCCCGGCCACGCTGTTCACCGAGGTGGCCAAGCAGGCGCGGGGCGCGGACCGGGTGAGCATCCATGCCGACGAGGACCGGGCCGCGCTGGCTTGGGGTTCCTCGACAGTCACCACCTCGGTGCTGGTCAGCGGGCTGCCGGAGGAGGACAAGCTGTTCCCGAGCACCATCGACTGCTCGCTCACCCTGGACGGCGCCGCGCTGGCCGGGGCGGTGCGCCGGGTCGCGCCGTATGCCGGGCCGCGCGGCACGGTGACCCTGGAGACCGGGGACGGCGAGCTGCGGGTGCGCGGCAGCGATCCGCAGGCCGGGGAGGCCGAGGAGACGGTCAAGGCCGGCGTGCACGGGAACCGGGTGAGCCGCGGTTACCAGGCGAAATACCTGTTGGAGACGTTGCGCTGGTTTGGCGAGCACGAGGTCAGGGTGGACATCCAGCCGGGCATCCGGGGCACCATGTTCAGCCACGTCACCCCGCCCGGCGCGGTGCGGCTGCGCTACCTGGTGGTGCCGCTGCGCCAGCCCTAGCCGCGCAGGTAGGCGAGCTGGGCCTGCACCGACCACTCGGCGGCTGGCCACAGCGTCTGGTCCACATCGGCGTAGACCAGCTCGACCACGGCGCGCGCGGTGGCGTCCTGGCCCAGGGTTTCCAGGGCCTGGCGGACCTGGTCCAGCCGCTGCTCGCGGTGGGTCAGGTAGGCGGTGGCCACCGCGGCCACGTCGGGCAGCTCGGGGCCGTGGCCGGGCAGCACGGTGGTGCCCGGTGGCAGCTCCATCAGGCGGCGCAACGTGGTCAGGTACGGGCCGAGCCTGCCGTCGGGGTGCGCCACGATGGTGGTGCCCCGGCCCAGGATGGTGTCGCCGGTGAGCAGCGAGCCGTCACCCTCGATCTGCACGCAGAGCGAGTCGGCGGTGTGCCCCGGCGTGACCCAGATCCGCAGCCGCAGCCCCGCGGCCTCGATGACCTGGCCCTCGTGCAGGTCGCCGCCGCCGTTGTGCCGGTGCTCGGGCTCGATGGCGTGCGTTGGCGCGCCGGTCAGCTCGGCGAAGCGGGCCGCGCCGCCGGTGTGGTCGCCGTGGTGGTGGGTGATCAGCACCGCCGCGACCGGGCCGTGCGCGGCCACCCTGGCCAGGTGTTCCTCATCGTCCGGGCCCGGGTCGACCACCACGCACTCCGGGTGGCCGGGGGCGCGCAGCAGCCAGGTGTTGGTGCCGTCCAGGGTCATCATGTTCGGGTTGTCCGCCAGCAGCACCGCCGCGTTGGCGGTGACCTGGCGGAGCGTGCCGTAGGCCGGGTGGGTCACGATGCCTCCGGGTAGTCGGCGTCGCCGGGCAGGGCCACGTGCAGGTTGCCGTTGCGGCGCACCACCCTCGGCGTGATCTTGGTGATCGGGCGGTCCACGGCCAGCAGTTCGCGCACCGTGCGGTGCTGATCGAGCTGGGACAGGGTCACCCAGGTCGGCGGCATCAGGCCGCTGCGCCCGGCCGCCCAGTCCGCGAGGGCGTCCGCGGGACGCTGCCAGGCGGCGTGGTCGGCCTCGGTGGTGGTGCCGTCGGCGCGCTGACCGGCCGGCAGTGCGGCCAGGAAGAACCGGGTGTCGTAGCGGCGCGGCTCCTCCGGCGGGGTCACCCAGTTGGCCATCGGGCGCAGCAGGTCCGCGCGCAGCACCAGGCCGGTCTCGGTGAGGAACTCCGCCAGCGACAGCTTCCGGTCCACCAGGTCCTGCCGGGCGTCGGCGTACGGCGCGGTGTCCGCCACGATGCTGTCCGCGTCAGGCCCGGCCAGCAGCACCCCGGCCTCCTCGAAGGTCTCCCGGACCGCCGCGCACACCAGTGCCCTGGCCAGCTCCGGTTGGCAGCCGAACCGCTGGGCCCACCAGGCCGGGGTCGGTCCGGCCCAGGCGACCGAGGTGTCCGCGTCCCGCCGGTCCACCCCGCCGCCGGGGAAGACGGTCATGCCGCCGGCGAAGGCCATGCCGGTCACCCGGCGCAGCAGGAACACCTCGGGTCCGGTCGCGGTGTCCCTGACCAGGGCCACGGTGGCCGAATCCCGGGGCTCGGCAGGCGGCTGCGGGGCCTGCGCAGGCACGAATCCCTCGGGCAGGACCATCTCCTCGGGTAGCTGCGGCATGCGATCCAGACTAGGGCGGGAAGATGTGCGGCGTGAGTGTGCCGAACGTCCCATCCCAGCAGCCGGACGTCAGCCTGCCGCGGCCGCGGTTCGCGGGCTGTCTGCTGAAGCTGAGCCTGGTGCTGGCGGGTGCGGTGCTGGGCACCGTGCTGACCGTGGCGATCACCGTCGCGCTGCTGCTGCCGGTGCGCAGCACGGTGCAGGTGCAGTCCCCGCCGACCGCGGTGGCCACCGCAGGGGACTACCAGGGCTACGCGCTGGCGGTGAAACGCGTCGGCACCATGATGTCCAGCGGCAACTCCTTCGAGGTGTGGCTGGGCCGCCACGACGGCGGCGAGGTCTCGCGTGGGCACGTGCTCCAGGTGCCCACGGGCTGGCGTACCGACAACGGGCTGACCGTGCGCTGGAGCCCGGAGACCGTGCGGCTGGACTTCGCCGGTGGTGGCCGGATAGAAGTTCCGGTGCGGGTGTTCCGCGACGCACGTTGAAACCCGGCAGGATGTTCCCCGTGGACGAACAGCTCAAGATCGGCTTGGTCGGTGCGGGTCCATGGGCCAGGGCGGTGCACGCCCCCGGCATCGCGGATCACCCCGGCACCCGGCTGGCCGCGGTGTGGGCCCGGCGGCGGGACGCGGCCAAGGACCTCGCCGAGCCGCACGGCGCGCTGACCGCGGACTCCTTCGACGAACTCCTGTCCACTGTGGACGCGGTCGCGTTCGCGGTGCCACCGGCGATCCAGGGCGATCTCGCGCTCCAGGCGGCCAGGGCAGGCAAGCACCTGGTGCTGGAGAAGCCGTTGGCCGCCAATGTGGAACAGGCCCAGCGGCTGGTCGAGGAGGTGACCGAACGCGGACTGGCCTCGCTGCTGCTGCTCACCCGGCGCTACTCCCCCGAGGTCCGCGACTGGCTGGCCGGGCTGCACAAACTGGGCGGCTGGACCGGCGGTTCGGTGCGCTGGCTGACCGGCGCGGTGCTCGGCGGCCCGTACTCGGCCTCGCCGTGGCGGCAGACCGACGGCGCGGTGCTGGACATCGGTCCGCACGCCATCGACCTGCTCGACGCCGCACTCGGCCCGGTCGAACAGGTCATCGCCGCGCATCGCGGCCCGGACGACCTGTGCCACCTGGTGCTCGGCCACGAGGGCGGGGCCAGCAGCACGCTCACCCTGTCCCTGCGGTTGCCGATCCAGCCCAGCGTGGTGGACATCGCGGTGTACGGGCAGCACGGGCACCGGGCGCTGGGCAGCGGCGAGTTCAGCGCGCAGGACTGCTTCACCGCGTTGCTGGACGAGTTCCTGGCGCTGATCGACTGCGGCCGCACCGAGCATCCCTGCGATGTGCGCCGCGGACTGCACCTGCAACGGGTGCTCGACGAGATCACCCACCGCGCCGGGTGGGTCGCCTGAGACCGTGACCGCACAACCGACTGACCCGATGGCGAGTCCGCTGTTCGCCTACCACATCGACCCGGAAACCCTGTGGGAGTGCTCGGACGATCCGGCCACGCTGACCGCCTGGCTGGACCGGGCCGCCGCGCAGCCGGTGCCGGGCAACCCGGCGGTGGCCAGGCAGCACCACACCATGATCGGCGTGGCCGCTCGCATCCTGCGGCGGCTGGACCTGGCGCAGCGGCATCTGTGCACCGCGTTGCGGCTGGCCGAGGAGCACGGCCCGGCCGCCTCCGAGGTGCTGGCCCGCAGCAGGCTGGCGCACGTGCTGCAGTGGCAGGGCCGCTACGCCGAGGCGATGGCCGAGTTCGACCGCTGCCTGGTCGACGGCAGCCGCACGCCCGAGCTGGGCACGCACTTCCACTTCATCTTCCAGCACGCAGGCCAGTGCTACTACGACGCCGGCGAGTGGGCCGCGGCCCGGCACTGCTTCGCCACCGCGCTGCGGATGCGCGGCGGCGGGGCCGAGCCGGGTGATCCACAGCTGTGGGCCTGGGAGGCCACCGACGCGGTGCTCACCGCACGGGCGGTGCAGCAGCAGCTCAACCGGCTGCTGACCGCGATCTACCAGGCCGCGGCCGAACGCGGCGGGGCGGCGGTGACCGGCGAGCACGGCCTGCCAGAGGGCGGCGAGCTGTTGCTGGAACTGCGCACCCTGCTGCTGTCCGGGCCGGTGCTGCTGCCGGTGGTGCACGCGATCCACCCGCAGACGCCGGACCTGGACGCGGTGCTGGACGAGCTGGCCGCGGCGGGCTGGCTGAGCCGTCAGGGCCGGGCCGTGCTGGCCACGCCGCGGTGCGTGGCGATGCTGCGCGCGGTGGTGGCGGTGGTGGATGAGACCGCGGCCGAGCTGTGGCCGGCGCCGGAGATCGCGTTGTCCTTCGTGGACCTGGCGGTGGGTGGCGCGGTCGGCACTTCCGAGGGCGCGGCCTTCGACGCCTGGGTGGGCGCCCGGTCGGCCCGCACCGCGCCTGCCCGGCTGGTCGACGGCCTGTGCGCGCTGCGCTACCACCGGGTGGACACCCAGACCGCCGCGGCGGGCGCGGAAGGGCTCTCCCCGGCCGAGGCGACCGCGCTGAGCAGCGAGGATCCGCTGCGGCAGCGGATGGAGACGCAGACCGACCGGATGGCCGCCCGGCCGTACCGGCTGCTGGCAAGGGAACAGCGCTCGGCCCTGGTGGCCGCGCTCGCCGCCCTGCCCGTCTGACAAGAAAGAACCGCCGCCGCCCCAGGGTCACCCGGGGTGGCGGCGGTTCACTGGCTCAGGCGACCTCGACGATCAGTTCCACCTCGACCGGCGCCCCGAGCGGCAGCTCGGCCACCCCGACCGCGGCCCTGGCGTGCACCCCGGCCGCGCCGAAGACCTCGCCGAGCAGTTCGGAGGCCCCGTTGATCACCGCGGGCTGGCCGGTGAAGCCGTCCGCGGAGGCCACGTAGCCGACCACCTTGACCACCTGGGTGATCGAGTCCAGTCCGACCAGCGCGTCAATGGCGGCCAGTCCGTTCAGCACGCAGGTGCGCGCGTGCTGCTTGGCCTCCTCCGGGCTGATCGCCGCGCCGACCTTGCCGGTCGCGGCCAGCGCGCCTGCCACGATCGGCAGCTGGCCGGAGGTGTAGACGTGCGCGCCGCTGCGCACGGCAGGCACGTAGGCGGCCACCGGCGCGGCCACCGCAGGCAGTTCGATGCCCAGCTCGACCAGGCGCTGCTTCCACTCGCCCATGCTCAGTTGCCCTTCGGGCGCTTCAGGAAGGCGATCAGCTGCTCACCGGTGGGTCCCGGCTGCACCGACACCAGCTCCCAGCCATCCTCGCCCCACTGGTCGAGGATCTGCTTGGTCGCGTGGGTCAGCAGCGGAACCGTGGCGTACTCCCACTTCGTCATGCCCATGAGACTAGTGCGGCCGAAATGGTTGCCGGAGGGGATACCGTGATCACGTGGAGACTTGGCGCATCACCGCGACCGTCCTGTTCATCGTGGGCGGTCTGATCCTCACCCTGGTCGCCATGGCGCAGGTCAGGGACCGGAAGCGGACCACGCACGCGGCCGTGGTGCAGGCCGGGCTGATCTCGGTGGCCGTGGTGGCGGCACTCGCGCTGCTGGTGGCCTTCGTGCTGCCCTCCACCTGGGCCTGGGCGCTGGTGGCCGCCGAGGCCATCGCAGTGCTTTTCCTCATGCTGGCGGGCTAAGCGCCGCACGCTCGGGCGAGTCGACCTAGGCTGATCACTGTGATGGCCTGGACCGAGGAGCTGAGCCGCGCCCGGTTGCACATAGTCACCGGCAAGGGCGGCACCGGCAAGACCACGATCGCCGCCGCGCTGGCGCTCGCGCTGGCCACCGGCGGGCGGCGGGTGCTGCTGGTGGAGGTCGAGGGCAGGCAGGGCATCGCCCAGGTCTTCGACCACGCGCCGCTGCCCTACTCCGAGGAGCGGATCGCGGCCGCGCCCGGCGGCGGCGAGGTGCGCGCGCTGGCGGTGGACGCCGAGGCGGCGCTGCTGGAGTACCTGTCGATGTTCTACAACCTGGGCTTCGCCGGGCGCACGCTGCGCCGGATGGGCGCGGTGGAGTTCGCCACCACGCTCGCGCCCGGCCTGCGGGACGTGCTGCTCACCGGCAAGATCAAGGAGTGCGTCGGCCGCACCGGCGAGGGCGGTCGGCACGAATATGACGCGGTGGTGGTGGACGCGCCGCCGACCGGCCGGGTGGTCAAGTTCCTCGACGTGACCAGGGCGATGGCCGATCTGGCCAAGGTCGGGCCGATCCGCAACCAGAGCGATGGCGTGATCCGGCTGCTGCACTCCGGGGACACCGCGGTGCACCTGGTGACCCTGCTGGAGGAGATGCCGGTGCGGGAGACCATGGACGCCGTGGGCGAGCTGGACGCCGCCGACCTGCGGCCCGGCGCGGTGATCATGAACCGGGTGCGGCCGCCCCGGCTGCCGGCGCGCTCGGTGGGCGCGGCGGCCGGTGGCCGGGTGGACGCGGCCCGGATCAAGGCCGGGCTGCTGGCCGCCGGGCTGAACCTGGACGAGGCCATTGTGGACGGACTGGTGGACGAGACGGTGGAGCACGCGATCCGGGTGCAGGCCGAGCTGACCGCGCGCGATCAGCTGGCCGAGGTGGACCTGCCCGTGGTGGAGCTGCCCGATCTCACCGACGGGGTGGACACCGCCGGGCTGTACGAGCTGAGCGAGCTGCTGATCGAGCAGGGGGTCCGGTGAACGCCCGCCCGCCGCTGCTGGACATCGACGACCTGCTGGATGACGCGCAGACCAAGGTGGTGGTGTGCTGCGGCTCCGGCGGGGTCGGCAAGACCACCACCGCGGCGGCGCTGGCGTTGCGCGCGGCCGAACGCGGCAGGCGCACCGTGGTGCTCACCATCGACCCGGCGCGCAGGCTGGCCCAGTCCCTCGGCCTGACCGAGCTGGGCAACCACCCGCGCGAGGTGACCGTGGTGGACGCGCCGGAAGGCACGGACGGCGCGCTGCACGCGATGATGCTGGACATGCGGCGCACCTTCGATGAGATGGTGCTCGCCCACGCCGGACCGGACCGGGCCGAGCAGATCCTGCGGAATCCCTTCTACCAGACCATTTCCTCGTCCTTCTCCGGCACCCAGGAGTACATGGCGATGGAGAAGCTGGGGCAGCTGGTGCACTCCGGCGAGTGGGACCTGGTGGTGGTGGACACCCCGCCGAGCCGGTCCGCGCTGGACTTCCTGGACGCGCCGCAGCGGCTGTCCACGGTGCTCGACGGCAAGATCATCCGCATGCTGTCCGCGCCGGCACGGGCAGGCGGGCGGGGCATCCGGCGACTGGTCGGCGCGGGTTTCGGCCTGTTCACCAAGGTGATCTCGACGATCGTCGGCGGCCAGCTGCTCAACGACGCCTCGGCCTTCGTGCAGGCATTCGACAGCATGTTCGGCGGGTTCCGGCAGCGCGCGCAGGCCACCTACGAGCTGTTGCGCTCACCTGGCACCGCGTTCCTGGTGGTGGCCGCGGCCGAACCGGACGCGCTGCGCGAGGCCTCCTACTTCGTGGACCGGCTGGCCGGTGAGGGCATGCCGCTGGCCGGGCTGGTCGCCAATCGGACCCACCCGGTGTTCGCGGACCTGCCAAGCGCACGCGCGCTCGCCGCGGCCGAGGACCTCGAACGCGGTGGATCGGCGCCACTGGCCGCGGCCGTGCTGCGACTGCACGCGGACCGGGTGGCCGTGGCGGAGCGTGAGCGACGATTGCTCGCGCGGTTCACCAAGGCGCACCCGGGCGTGGCGATGATCGGCGTGCCCGCGCTGCCCGCTGATGTGCACGACATCGACGGGCTGCGCGAGATCGGCGCCAGGCTGGCCGGTCAGTGACCGGTCAGCTCAGCAGGCCCACGCGGTAGTCGGCTTCCTCGACCTCATCGAAGTCCAGGTGTTTGCGGCGGGCGGACTCGAGCAGTTCCGCCCAGGACACGACGTCCGGACGGCGGCGGAGCAGAGCGCGACGCTCCCGCTCGGTCATGCCACCCCAGACACCGAACTCGATTCGACTGTCCAGCGCCTCAGCCAGGCATTCCGTCCGCACGGGGCACCCCATGCAGACGAGCTTGGCCTTGCGCTGCTCTGCACCTCGGACGAATAGCTGGTCCGGGTCCTCATCCCTGCACGAGGCCCTTACCCGCCAGTCCCCCTGGTTGAACTCCATGTTCCCCCAGCTCCTACGCGTCGTCGCGACTACGCTCGGTGCTCCCCAGCTCCGAGGTCCGCATGAGGTGCGCCACGGGGAGTGGCACACCCGCCGGTGTGCTGTCGTTCGACGTTGACGGACTGTAGAGGGTTCTGGTTCCAGGTCCAAGACGGGTTTGCCTACCCGTTACATCCCCGCACCCGAAAGTGTGTGAATCCCGTCACCAAAATGGGTGAAGCGTACGCTGTCCCGCGTGGGCGTGCGGGCGGCTTTGATCAAGTTGTTGGGGCTATGTGTGCTGGCTGGAGTGCTACTCGCCGGCATGTTGTTTCCTGCGGTTGGCGCGCTGGGGGTGGTCTCCAACCGCGCTAGTGACACAGTCGACAGCATCTCCTCGGATCTGGTCCAGAAGGACCCGCCGTTGCTGACCACGGTGCTGGACGCGCAGGGCAGCCAGATCGCCTACCTCTTCGACCAGTACCGGGTGCTGGCCGGTCCGGAGAAGATCGCGGACACCATGAAGGCCGCCATCGTGTCCATTGAGGACCAGCGCTTCTACGACCACCAGGGCGTGGACTGGCGCGGCGCGATGCGCGCGCTGGTGACCAACACGGTGGAGGGCAAGGTCGCCCAGGGCGGATCCACCCTGACCCAGCAGTACGTGAAGAACTACCTGATGCACGTGGTGGCCACGAACAAGGTCGAGCAGGCCAAGGCGCAGGAGCAGACCCCGGCCCGCAAGCTGCGCGAGATGCGGATCGCGCTGCAGCTGGAGCGCAAGCTCACCAAGGACGAGATCCTCACCCGCTACCTCAACATCGTGCCCTTCGGCGCGAGCACCTACGGGGTGGCCGCGGCGGCCAAGACCTACTTCGACACCAGCCCGGACAAGCTCACCATCGCCCAGGCCGCACTGCTGGCCGGCATGGTCAACGAGCCCAGCGGGCTCAACCCCAAGCGCAACCCGGAAGCCGCGCTCACCCGGCGCAACCTGGTGATCAGCGAGATGGGCAGGCAGGGCCGGATCCCGGTGGAGGTGGCCGAGGCGGCCAAGAAGGAGGCGCTGGGCACCGCGCCGGACTTCCGCAACCCGCCCTACGGCTGCATCGGCGCCGGGCCGGACAACGGGTTCTTCTGCAAGTACGTCATCGACTACCTGAGCAAGATCGGGTACTCCGAGGACACGTTGAAGCGCGGTGGTTTCACCATCAAGACCACCCTGGACCCTCGGATCACCCAGGCGGCCAAGAAGGCGGCGCAGGGCCGGGTGCCCAAGGACGCCAACGGGGTGGCCAACACCATGGCCGTGGTGCAGCCGGGCAAGGAGCGGCACAAGGTGCTCGCGCTGGTGGCCAACCGGGACTACGGCCTGGACTCGGACAAGGGCCAGACCACCTACGCGCTGCCCAGCGCGGCGGCGAACAAGTTCGGCGCGGGCTCGATCTTCAAGATCTTCACCGCGGCCGCGGCGCTGGAACGCGGCATGGGCATCAACAACGTGATCGACACCCCGACCTCCTACACCTCCAAGGTCTTCAAGGGCGGCGCCACCCGCTGCCCGCCGGCCGGTGGCGGGGAACGCTGGTACTGCCTGAGCAACGCGGGCGACAACTACCCGCAGCAGATGACCCTGCAGAGCGCGCTGGCCACCTCGCCGAACACCGGGTTCGTCATCCTGGAGGAGCGGGTCGGCATGGGCCCGGTGGTCGACATGGCCAGCAGGCTGGGGCTGCGGGAGACCATGCAGCTCAACGTGGCCGGGGTGAAGCCGGATCCGAAGTCCAAAAGGGACGATCTGAACCGGTCGCAGTCGGACTACTGGCGCAACAACAAGGGCGCGTTCACCCTCGGCCCGGCCGCGGTGAGCACGCTGGAACTGGCCAACGTGTCCGCGACGATCATGAGTGGCGGCACCTGGTGCCCGCCCAGCCCGATCGAGCAGATCCTGGACCGCAACGGCAAGCCGATCCAGCTCAACGAGGCCCCGTGCGAGCAGGCGGTGCCCGAGGGCCTGGCCAACGGGCTGGCGCAGGGGCTGAGCAAGGACGACCTGCCCGGCGGCACCGCGGCGGGTGCGCGGCCGAAGGACTGGAGCCGGCCGATGCTGGGCAAGACCGGCACCACCCAGGACCACAAGTCGGCCGGGTTCGTCGGCGCGACCCCGCAGTACGCGGGCGCGGTGCTGACCTTCAACGACGGCAACCGGCCGCAGGTGATCTGCAAGGGCAACCCGCCCCGGCTGTGCGGCGGCAACACCGGCGGCGGCATCTACGGCTCCTCGGTGTCCGCGCCGACCTGGTTCGACGCGATGAGCGCGATCCACGGCAACCAGCCCGCGCAGGGGCTGCCGGGTGCGGACGGGCGCTACCTCAACGGCGGCGATGAGGCCAAGGTGCCCAACGTGGTCGGCATGATGGTCAACGAGGCCACCTCGAAGTTGCAGGCCGCCGGGTACAAGGTCAGCACGCAGAACCGGAACGCGGCCCAGCCCAAGGGCACCGTGGTCGGGCAGAACCCGCGCGGCGCGGCACTGCCCGGCGAGACGATCACGTTGTGGGTCAGCACCGGTTACGTGCCGCCGCCCACCGGCACCACCGAACCGCCGCCCGGCGAGGTGAACCCGCCGACCGGTGGCGTCACCATCGACCCGATCGAACCGACCAGCGGACCGGGTTAACCAAGGCGCACAAGCGAAACGGGGTCTGTCCACAGTGGACAGACCCCGTTCTCGTAGATGGGACTCAGCCGAGCAGGGTGGCCTTCACCAGCGCGGCGACCCGGCCACCGTCGGCGCGTCCGGCCACCTTCGCGTTGGCCGCCTTCATGACCTGGCCCAGCTGCTTCGGGCCGGGCTTCTCGCCGAGCTGCGTGGTCAGTTCGGCCACCGCCTGGCCGACCAGATCGGCCAGCTCCGCATCGGCGAGCTGCGCGGGCAGGTAGGCGGAGAGCACCTCGCCCTCGGCCAGCTCCGCGGCGGCCTGCTCGGCCCGGCCGGCGCCGGCGAATGCCTCGGCGGCCTCCTTGCGCTTCTTCAGCTCGCGGGCGAGCACCCGTCGCACCTCGTCGTCGGTCAGCTCCTTGGCGGTCTTGCCCGCCACCTCCTCGGTGCTGATCGCCGCGAGCGCCATCCGCAACGAGGCCACCGTCACGGTCTCCTTCTGCTTCATCGCCGCGGCCAGATCGGCCTGCAGTTTCGCCTTCAACTCCGCCATGACCAGGCAGGTTACTCCTGCGAAAAAGGCACCACGGCGCATTACGTACCCTGGTAAGGGTGAACAACCTGGGTCGGATCCTGCTCGGCACGGCGGCACTCGGCGGCGCGGCGCTCGGCTACGCCACCGCGATCGAACGACGGATGTGGACGCTACGGCACGCGACACTGCCGGTGCTCTCCGACAACGCCCGCCCGCTGCGCCTGCTGCACGTCTCCGACCTGCACATGCTGCCCGGCCAGCAGTCCAAGCAGCGCTGGGTGGCCGCGCTGGCGGAGCTGGAGCCGGACCTGGTGATCAACACCGGGGACAACCTGGCGCATCCCAAGGCGGTGCCCGCGGTGCTGCGCGCGCTGGGCCCGCTGCTGGACCTGCCCGGCCTGTTCGTCTGGGGCAGCAACGACTACTACGGGCCGAAGCCGAAGAACCCGGCCCGCTACCTGCTGCCCTCCAGCAAGACCAAGCGCGTGCACGGCGCCCCGCTGCCCTGGCGCGACCTGCGTGCCGCGCTGACCGAGCGCGGCTGGCAGGACCTCACCCACGTGCGCCGCAACCTGACCATCGCCGGCCTGACCATCCAGGCCGCAGGCGTGGACGACCCGCACCTGCACCGCGACCAGTACAGCGACATCGCCGGCAGGCCGGACCACCACACCGACCTGCGCCTGGGCCTGACCCACTCGCCCGAACCACACGTGCTGGACGCCTTCGCCGAGGACGGCTACGACCTGGTCCTGGCCGGTCACACGCACGGCGGGCAGCTGTGCGTGCCCGGCTACGGCGCCCTGGTCACCAACTGCGGCCTGGACCGTTCCAGGGTCAAGGGCGCCTCCCGCTGGGGCAGGCACACCTGGCTGCACGTCTCGGCAGGCCTTGGCACCTCGCCGTACGCGCCGGTGCGCTTCGCCTGCCCGCCGGAGGCGAGCCTGTTGACCCTGGTCCCACGCTCGGCCGAACTCGACCCGAGCCTGCTCAGGGCTGGTGGCAACCCCCGATTCGGTGTCCAGGCGAACGTCCGCTAGTATTTGTCTCGTTCCGCTTAACCGGGGTGTGGCGCAGCTTGGTAGCGCGCTTCGTTCGGGACGAAGAGGTCGCAGGTTCAAATCCTGTCACCCCGACAAACTCAGGGCCTGTCCGCTTGTGCGGGCAGGCCCTGAGTCATTCCCGGGGTACCCGTGGGCCCACTTAGGTGGTTGTCGGTGCCCAAAGGGCACATCTTGTCCGGGTTTCTCCGGAGGTGTCGCAGGATCGGGTCGGTTTGACTACTCGATGTTCCGACTCTTCTAGGCGTGGGGGAATTCACCAGATGGTGCGAAGTCTTGTGGTGGGCGCGGTGGTGACCGCGTTGGCCGGGAGTGTGCTGGCGGCGCCCGCGTCGGCGGCGCCGGGGGTGGCGCTGGCGGACGGGAAGACCTATTCGGCGGTGATCCAGCGGACCGAGTACGGGGTGCCGCACATCACCGGGGCGACCATGGGCTCGGCCGGGTATGGGTTCGGGTACGCCTACGCGCAGGACAACCTGTGCCAGATGGCCGAGCACGTGACCACGCTGGCCGGGCAGCGATCCGCGCATTTCGGGCCGGAGGGGCGGTTCAACAACGGGCCGGGCACCTTCACCAACCTGGAGAGCGACCTGTACTTCCGGGCGTTCAACGACTCCGGGCGGCTGGAGAACCTGCTGGCGGACAAGTCGGGGCCCTCGCTGGAGGTCAGGGAGACCATGCGCGGGTACGTGGCCGGGTTCAACCGGTACCTGCGGACCACCGGGGTGGACCGGCTGCCGGATCCGACCTGCCGGGGCAGGGCGTGGGTGCGGCCGCTGACCGAGCTGGACCTGTGGCGCAACCTGCACGACTCCAGCCAGCTCACCGGGCTGTCCTCGTTCACCTCGCTGATCGCCAACGCGAAACCGCCGGCAGGCAAGGGCACGCCGGCGATCCCGGCGGCGGCGGAGATGATGTCGGTGGGCAGCAACGCCTGGGGGCTGGGCAAGGAGGCGACCAGGGACGGCAGCGGCATGGTGCTGGGCAACCCGCACTTCCCGTGGGCTGGGCCGAATCGGCTCTACCAGGCGCAGCTGACCGTGCCGGGCAAGCTCAACGTGCTGGGCGCCGCGCTGGCCGGGCTGCCGACGATCGCGATCGGGCACAACGAGTCGATGGCCTGGACGCACACCGTCTCCAGCGCGAGCCGGTTCACCATGTTCGAGCTGAAGCTGGCCCCCGGTGACCCGACCTCCTATGTGGTGGACGGGAAAACCGAGCCGATGAGCAAGCAGACCGTGCGGGTCCAGGTGCGCGGCGCGGACGGCGCACTGTCCACTATGGAGCGTGTGCTGTACCGGTCCCGCTACGGGCCGGTGCTGGCCGATGGCTGGACCAGCACGATGGCCTTCGCCGTCCGTGGGTCCAATGAGGACAGCCTGCGGGCGATCGACCAGGAACTGGCGCTGGCCAAGGCCAAGGACGTCACCGAGGTCAAGGAGGCGCTCAACCGGGTGCAGGGCTCGGCCTTCACCAACACCGTGGCCGCCGACGCCAAGGGGCAGAGCTTCTACGCCGACGCCTCGGTGGTGCCGCACGTGACCGACGCGCACGCGCAGCGCTGCGTGGACACCCCGGCCGGCCGGGCCTCCTACCCGGCCAGGGTGATCCTCAACGGCTCGCGGCAGGAATGCGGCTGGGGCAGCGATCCGGACGCGGTGGTGGCCGGGATCTTCGGGCCGAAGAGCCAGCCGGCCCAGCAGCGCGCGGACTACGTGCAGAACGCCAACGAGTCGGCCTGGCTGACCAACGCCTTCGCCCCGCTGACCGGCTACCCGCGGATGTACGGCCCGCAGGCCGACACCCGCTCGCCGCGGGACCGGCTGTCCCACCTGATGGTGGACCAGCGCCGCGCGGGCAGCGACGGGCTGGGCGCGCCCGGCTTCGACCTGCCGAACCTGCAGCAGGCCATGCTGGGCAACCGCACGCTGACCGGTGAGCTGTTCCGGGACGCGGTGACCGGCCTGATCGAGGCCAACCCGACGATGACCGCCACCGACGGCGCCAAGATCGATGTGCGTGCCGCGGGCGCGGTGCTGACCAAGTGGGACGGTCGGATGGACACCGACAGCCCCGGCGCGGTGCTGTGGCGTGAGGTCTACGGCGGGATCCGGCCGCTGCCGAACAAGTTCGTGGTGCCCTTCGACCCGAAGGACCCGGTGCGCACCCCGCACACGCTCAACACCGCCGAGCCCAAGGTCAAGACGGCCATCGCGGACGGGGTGCAGCGGCTGCTGCGCAACAACCTGCCGCTGGAGCTGGAACTCGGCAAGGCCCAGCGGGACGTCCCCTCCCGCAAGCTGCTGCCGATCCAGGGCTGCACCGGCGGTGAGGGCTGTTTCAACGTGACCGAGCCGAGCACGACCAAGATCCAGGCGGACGGCAGCTACGGCAAGGTCGAGATGGGCTCCAGCTTCATCATGGCCGCCCAGCTCACCGGCAACGGGCCGCGCTCGCAGTCCGTGCTGACCTACTCGCAGTCGGCCAACCCGGCCTCCCCGCACCACTACGACCAGACCGAGCTGTACGTGCGCAAGGGCTGGGTGCCGGGCCGGTACACGCAGATGGAGATCCTCAAGGCCCCCGGGCTGACGACGGAGGTCGTCTCCGAGTAGCGGACTCTAGGATCGGGGTGTGAGCCAGCATCCGACCGCACAGGTTCCCGACCAGCTCTTCGCCGATCCGGCCGCCGAGGCGAGGTGGCGGGCCCGGTTCGCGGCACCCAGGGTGTCGCGACCGGGCTGGGCCGAGGACGCGCCGCAGCGCAGCCTCTACATCTCCAACCTCGGCGGGGTCTGGGAGGTCTACACCTGGGACCGGGAGACCGACGCGCACCGGCAGGTGACCGATCGCAAGAACGGCACCACGCACGCCACGCTCACCCCCGACGGCGAGCACATCTGGTGGTTCGCCGACACCGACGGCGACGAGTTCGGGCACTGGGTCAGCGAGCCCTACGCGGGCGGCGCCGACCCGGTGCCCGCACTGCCGGGCACGCCGGACGCCTACCCGGCCGGGCTGGCCCTTGGCAGCAAGGTGGTCGTGCTGGGCACCGCCACCGACGACGGCACCACGATCTGGATCGCCAGGGACGGCGCGCCCTCGGAGATCGTCTACCAGAGCGAGCACGACGGCGGGGTGGGCTCGCTGGCCAAGGACGAGACGTTCCTGGTCATCTCGCACTCCGAGCACGGCGACTCCCGGCACCCGGCACTGCGGGTGCTGCGTGCCGACGACGGCAGCGCGGTGGCGGAGAAGTGGGACGGCAAGGGCAAGGGCCTGGACGCGCTGGCCTTCAGCCCGGTGCCCGGCGATCAGCGGGTGCTGATCCTGCACGAGCGCCGTGGCAAGGAGGAGCTGCTGCTCTGGGACGTGGCGGCCGACACCGAGGTCGAGCTGACCGTTGACCTGCCGGGTGAGATCGTCGGCGACTGGTACCCCGACGGCAGCGCGCTGCTGATCTCGCACACCCACCAGGCCCGCAACACCCTGCACCGCTACGACCTCGCCACCGGCGAACTGTCCACTGTGGACACCGCGCGGGGCGTGGTCAGCTCGGCCGAGGTCCGCCCGGACGGCACCGTGGAGTACTCCTGGTCCTACTCCGGCCAGCCGCCCGCGGTGCGCGCGATCGGCCCGGACGGGGTGGACCGGGTGCTGCTGGAGCCGCAGGGCGAGCGGGCCCCGGAGAGCGTGCCACTGGAGGACGCGTTCGTGACCGGCCCCGGCGGCCCGGTGCACGCGCTGGTCACCCGGCCCGCCGGCGAGGGCCCGTTCCCGACCGTGTTCGAGCTGCACGGCGGACCGCACTCGGCCGATGAGGACCGCTTCTCCGCCTACCGCGCGGCCTGGGTGGACGCCGGGTTCGCGGTGGTGCACGTCAACTACCGCGGTTCCACCGGCTACGGCTCGGTGTGGCGGGATGCCATCGAGGGCCGTCCCGGCCTGATCGAGCTGGAGGACGTGGCCGCGGTGCACGCCTGGGCGGTCGGCTCGGGCCTGGCCGACCCGGCCAAGTGCGTGGTCGCGGGCGGTTCCTGGGGTGGGTTCCTGACCCTGCTGGCCGTGGGCACCCAGCCCGAGCTGTGGGCGGCCGGGGTGGCCAGCGTGCCGGTGGCCGACTACGTGGCGGCCTACGAGGACGAGATGGAGCCGCTGCGGGCCTACGACCGGGCGCTGTTCGGCGGGTCGCCGGAGGAGCTGCCGGAGCGCTACGAGGCGTCCTCGCCGATCACCTACGTGGACAAGGTGACCACGCCGGTGCTGGTGCTGGCAGGCGAGAACGACCCGCGCTGCCCGATCCGGCAGATCGAGAACTACCTGGACCGGCTGGCCGAGCGCGGCGCCGCGTACGAGGTCTACCGGTACAACGCGGGCCACGGCTCGCTGGTGGTGGCCGAGACGATGCGCCAGACCGCGGCCGAGATCGATTTCGCCCGGCGGATCCTCGCCACCGGGTGAAGCTGATCTGAGTCATCAGCAGGCCTGCTCGGGTCACCGGTCCCACGAGACCCGGGCAGGCCTGCCCCGATCAGGCCGCGGACACCACTCGGACGTCGCCGAAGGTGGTCCAGGCCTTGATCCGGATCTTGGGTGCGCCGGGCACCGGTGGCACGTCGGCCAGTTCGACCACCTCGTCGCCGAAGACCAGGCCGCTCTTCACCTCGACCTCGACCCCTTCCGGCACGGTGACCTCGATGTCGCCGAACCAGGTCCAGGTGTGCACCTCGACCAGTGGGTCGGTGATCACGGCCTGGCGCAGGTCGAGTTCGACGTCGCCGAAGAAGGAGGACACGGTGGCGCCGGTGGGCAGCGCGAAGCGGCCGCTCCTGGCCACGTCATCGAAGATCGACTGTCGGCTGACCACGGTGCTGACCGGGGTGAGCGGGGCGGGCAGGGTGTCCACCACCGCGCGCACCCCGGCCTCGTCGGGCGCCTGGAAGACCAGGTCGACCTTTGCGGTGAACTCGTCCAGGGTGAGCCTGCCCTCGCCGACCGCGCGTTCCAGCGTGGTCTGCGCCCGGGTCTTGACCAGGTCGAGGGCCGACTCCAAGGGTGGCTGCGTCACCAGGCCACGGTAGCCACCGGTTTCGTCAGCGTTCGTCGTCGCGAAGTAGCACCCCTGGTCGGCCTTCAGGCTGATGCCGCCCGCGCAGCGCGAACTCGGCCACCTGCTGGCCGATGGTCCGCAGGGTCGCGCTGACCTGGGTGTCCGTGCAGCCGCCGCCGAGGTCGAAGCTGACCTCGCGGGAGTTGAGCGCCGCGCCCAGCGGGGTCGGCCAGCCGCGCAGGGCGTGCACGATGGAGCGCAGCGCGGTGAGCGTGGTGACCGCGGCCTGCCAGCCCATCGCGGTGGCCACGCAGCCGACCGCGCGGCCGTCCAGGTACGGGCGCTCGTCGGTGCGCAGGTCCTCGATGTAGTCCAGGGTGTTCTTGACCAGGCCGGAGACCGTGCCGTGGTAGCCGGGCGAGACCAGCACCACGCCGTCGGCGGTGCGCAGCGCCTCGACCATCCGGATCGCGTTCTCCGGACGGTCCGGCACGGCCGGGTCGTAGAAGGGCAGCACCAGGTCGGGCCCGGTGAAGGCGACCGTCTTGGCGCCCGCCTCGCGGGCCCCGGCCAGCACCAGGTCGAGCGCGCGCTGGGACTGGGAGTCCGCGCGCAGCGATCCGCCGATGCCCACCACGGTGACCGTCATTCGAGTAGTTCCTTCCTTCGGCCGACCCGTCCAGCACGGTACGACCTCCAGCCAGCTGGAGGTCAACTGGCCTTTAGGACAGCCGGTCCAGCCAGTTCCTGACCCGCTCGCTCAGACTCCGGTCGCGCACCTTGACGTCGCCGAAGATCGAGCGCGCGTTGATCCGGAGCAGCGGACTGCCCGGCAGCGCCGGGTCCCCGGACAGCTCCACCCGCTCCGAGCCGAACACCACCGACCCGTTGACCTCGGCGTTGACCCCCTTGGGCAGGGTGATCACCACATCGCCGAAGCAGCTGAACACGGTCAGCTCCACCACCGGCTCGCTGATCACCGCCTGCCGCAGGTCCACCTTGGCATCGCCGAAGATCGCGCTGATGGTGGTGCCCGAACGCAGGGTGAACCGACCACTGCGGCGGACGTCGTCGAAGATCGATTTGGTGCTGACCCTGGCCACGGCTGCCGCGGGCGCGGGTGGCACCACCGGTGCAGGCAGGTCCTGCACCGCGCGGGCGATCTCGGCCGGGTCCTGGGCCCGCCACACCGTGTCGGCGCGGGCGGTGAACTCCTCCAGGGTGAGCCTGCCCTCGCCGACCGCGCGTTCCAGCGCGGTCTGGGTCGCGCGTTTGGTGTCCTCCAACGGGTCCTGCCCTGGCAGTGTCACCGGACCGAGGGTAGTAGAACCCCCGATCCGGTGAGGCCGGATTGCTCAGCCGGTGAACTGTCCGGCGCTCGCGGCCAGGCAGTCCGGGCACCGGCCCCAGAACACGACCTCGGCCTCGTCCACCGCGAAGCCCGCGGTGTCGGCGGGGTCCAGACAGGGCCGCTGGCCGCGGACGCAGTCGACGTCCTGGGTGTGCCCGCAGATCCGGCACACCAGGTGGTGGTGGTTGTCCCCGGTCCGGGTCTCGAACCGGGCCGGGTGGCCTGCCGGTTCGATCCGGCGCAGCAACCCGGCCGAGGTGCAGGCGGCCAGCACGTCGTAGACGGCCTGGGTGGACACCGTGCCCAGCCGGGCGCGGGTGGCCGTGGCGACCTGGTCGGCGGTCGAATGCGGGTGGCCGGAGAGCCACTCGAGCACCGCGATCCTCGGCTGGGTGACCCGCAGTCCCGCCGACCTGAGCTGGTCACGGGCATCGGGTGCGCGCGGGGTGGTCTCGGTGTTCATGACGGCATCACTCCACCACTTGTTCTGGAATGAGTCGAGAAAAGGCCCGGGGCAGGTCGGCCGAGGGGTGGGAAACCTCTTGGACGGCTGTCGGTGCCAACAGCCACCATGCACAGGTGCCGATCGAGCCCTACCGCCGCCTGTTCGCGCTGCCCGGCGTCCGTCCCCTGGTCGTTGTCACCCTGCTGGCCAGGACCCCGATCGCGGCAGGGCCAATGGTGTTGAACCTGCACGTGCTGCAGGACCTTGGGCAGAGCTACACCTGGGCGGCGGTGGTCTCGGTGGCGGTGACCATCGGGCTCGCGGTCGGCTCGCCGCTGCTGGGCAGGCTGGTGGACTCGGTCGGCCTGCGCCCGGTGATCCTGGTGACCACGGTGATCGAGGGCGTGTTCTGGTTCACCAGCCCCTGGCTCGGCCTGACCGGGCTGTTGGCCACCGCGGTCTTCGGCGGGCTGTTCGCGCTGCCGGTGCACTCGATCTCCCGGCAGGCGATGGCCGCGCTGGTGCCCGAGGCGCAGCGGCGGACCGCGTTCTCGCTGGACTCGATGGTGGTCGAGGCCGCGTTCATGGTCGGGCCCGCACTGGGCGTGGTGGTGGTGACCAGCCTGTCCGGACACGTGGCGATGATCGGCGTCGGTAGCTGCATCGTGCTCGCGGGCATCGGGTTGTACCTGCTCAACCCGGCCATCCGGAGCAAAACCAGCGAGGTGGCCACCGGCCCGCGTCCGCCGCGGTCGAGCTGGCTGACCACCCGGATGGTGGCGGTGCTGGCCGCCTCCAGCGGCGCGGTGCTGGTGCTCTCCGGCAGCGACCTGGCCATCGTGGGCGTGCTGCGCGAGGCCGGTCAGCTGCCCTGGACCAGCGCGGTGATCCCGATCTGGTGCCTGGCCTCGCTGGTCGGCGGTTTCCTCTACGGCGCGATGCGCCGCTCCTACCCCTCGCTGGTGCTGATGGGCCTGCTCGGCCTGTGCACCATCCCGGTGGCCTTCGCCAGCCAGTGGTGGCTGCTCGCGCTGATGCTGATCCCGGCTGGCCTGCTCTGCGCGCCGACCATCGCGGCCACCTCCGAGGAGGTCAGCAAACTGACCCCGGAGTCGGTGCGTGGCGAGGCACTGGGCCTGCACGGTTCCGCGCTGACCGCGGGCAGCGCGCTGGGCGCGCCGCTGGCCGGACTGGCCATCGACCTGGCCGGGCCGCCCTGGGGCTTCGTCGCGGTGGGCGGGGCCGGGCTGCTGTCGGCGATCGTGGCCTGGACGTTGTTCCGGGCCTCGGCCAACCGGGCGGCGGCCAAGGCAGAGGCAGCGGCGGCCTAAGGCCGGTAGCGCAGGCCGTCCATGATCAGGTCGAGCTGGCGGCCGGCCAGCTCTCGACCGCCCATCGCGGCCGCGACCAGTGCCACCCCGCTGATGGCCACCAGCACCTCCTCGGAGGTCACGTCGGTGCGCAGCGCGCCCGATTCGGCGGCCGGGGTCAGCAGCAGCCGGATGGCCGAGTCCAGCAGGTCCCGGCTCTGCTCGTACGGGTTGGCGCCGGTGGCGATCACCGCGTTGAGCGCGGCGGACATGCCCGACTTGGTGGTCCAGTACGCCAGGAAGCGGTCCATCCAGGCACGCAGGGCCTGATCAGCCGGCAGCTCGGCGAGCAGCTCCTGCGCCGCCTCGCACACCTCGGCCAGCTCGTTGCGGTAGGCCGCCTCGATCAACGCCTCGCGGGTCGGGAAGTGCCGGTAGAGCGTGCCGATGCCGACCCCGGCCTCCTTGGCCACGGCGTCCAGGGCCACCTCGGGTCCGCGTTCGGAGAACAGCCGGACCGCGCACTTCAGCAGCTTCTCCCGGTTGCGCTGGGCGTCCGCGCGCATGCCTTTCTCCACTCCTGTGACCCAGATCACCTGTTAAACGGAGGATACTCCGGTTAGCTTGGAGTCACCGGAGGGTCCTCCGGTTAGAGCTTAGACGCAGAACAGGACGCTGTCATGGCCACTCGCTTCACCACCCCGTTCAACCGGGAGTCCACCGCCGCCGAGGTCATCTCCGGGGTGGACCTGACCGGTAAGCGCGCCATCGTCACCGGCGGCGCCTCCGGCATCGGCGTGGAGACCGCCCGCGCACTGGCGAAGGCAGGCGCCGAGGTCACCATCGCCGCGCGCAACCTGGAGGCGGCCGAGAAGGTCGGCGCCGAGGTCGGCGCGCGGGCCGCACACCTTGACCTGGCCGACCGGGCCTCGGTGGCGAGGTTCGCCGCCGACTGGCAGGGCCCGCTGCACATCCTGGTCAACAACGCCGGGGTGATGGCCTCGCCGCTGACCCGCACCCCGGAGGGCTGGGAACTCCAGTTCGGCACCAACCACCTCGGCCACTTCGGCCTCACCCTCGGCCTGCACCGCGCGCTGGCCGCGGCCGGTGGCGCCAGGGTGGTCTCGGTCAGCTCCTCCGCGCACCTGATGGGCGAGGTGGACTTCGAGGACCTGCACTTCGAGCGCCGCCCGTACGACCCGTGGGTGGCCTACGGCCAGAGCAAGACGGCCAACATCCTGTTCGCCGTCGAGGCCGCGCAGCGCTGGGCCGCGGACGGCATCGAGGTCAACGCGCTGATGCCGGGCGGCATCCGCACCGGACTGCAGCGGCACGTCGAGAGCGACCCGGGCTTCCAGCAGATGGTGGCCAGCTCGGGCATGCAGTGGAAGACCACCGAGCAGGGCGCGGCGACCTCGGTGCTGCTGGCCGCCTCGCCGCTGGTGGCCGGGCTCAGCGGCCGCTACTTCGAGGACGTCAACGAGGCGGTGCCGAACATCTCGGGTGAGCTGCGGGCCGGCGTGGCCCCGTACGCCCTGGACACCGAGGCCGCCAAGCGCCTCTGGGACGTCTCGGTCGCGCTGCTCAACTCATGAGTTCGCGCAACGCCAGGTAGGTCCGCTCTACCCGGGGCCGGGCGGTGGCGAAGTGCTCGGCCAGCTCCGGGTCCGGGTGCACGGTCTCGCTGGGCGTGATCAGCTCGGCGGCGGCCTCCAGGGACGGCAGCACGTCCAGCGCCCGCCAGCCGAGCAGGCAGGCGCCGAGGCCGGAGCCCTCGCTGTCCTCGGTGATCTCCAGGTCGGTGTCCAGTGCGGCCGCGATCAGCTGGCCCCACAGCGGCGAGCGGAACGCGCCGCCGGTGGCGCGCACCGGGTTGACCGCGGCCCCGGTGTCCCGCACCGCGTCCCTGACCAGGGCCAGCTGCTGGGCAACGCCCTCGACCAGGGCCCTGGTCAGCTCGGCCCGGCCGTGGTCGCGGCGCAGGCCGAGCAGCAGGCCACGCGGGTCCGGGTCCCACCAGGGCGCGCGTTCACCGAGCAGGTAGGGCAGCGCGAAGAGGCCATTCGCGCCGGGTGGCACCGTGGCGGCCTCGGCCAGCAGGTCGCCCATGTCCTCCTCACCGACCAGGTCGGCGGCCCACTGGCTGACCACGCCGCCGTTGCTGACCGCGCCGCCGAGCACCCAGTAGCCCTCGGCGATGCCGTAGCAGAAGGTGCGGCCGCGTTCGTCCACACCGGGTTCGGTGCGCACCACCCGCAGCGCGCCGCTGGTGCCCAGGGACAGCGCGGCCATGCCGGGGCGGACCGCGCCGACACCCAGGTTGGCCAGCGGTCCGTCACCGCCACCGGCGACCACCGGCAGGCCCGGCGGCAGGCCGGTGGCCTCGGCGATCTGGGCGCGCAGCGGCAGGGTGTCGGTCGGCGCGAGCAGTTCGGGCAGCCGGTCCGCGGTGATGCCGGCGAGGTCGAGCGAGGGCTGGTGCCAGGCCAGCCGATGGATGTTCATCAGGCCGCTGCCGGAGGCGTAGGAGTGCTCGGTGGCCAGCCTGCCGGTGAAGTGGTGCAGCACGAAGTCCTTGAGCGAGCACCAGAACGCGGGCTGGGTGTCCGGGTCCTGCTCGGCGAACCAGATGAGCTTTGCCAGTGGCGCGAACGGGTGCACCGGGGTGCCGGTGGCGCGGTGCAGCTCGGTGGCGGCCGGATCGCGGCGCAGCCGGGCGGCCTGGTCGATGGCCCGGTTGTCCGCCCAGCTCAGCGACGGGGTGATCGGGCGGTACCCGGCGTCCAGGCCGATCAGGGTGTGCATGGCCCCGGTGAAGACCAGCGCCTGCACCGGGGCGGCACAGGTCTGCGCGCATTCACGCACCGCGTCCAGCGCCGCCTGCAGCACCCGGTCCGGGTCGTGCACGGCCAGGCCGGGTTGATCGGTGCGCATGGGGTAGCCGCGTTCGGCGAGGGCGGCAACCCGCCCTCGCCGGTCCGCGGCCACCACCTTGGTCGCGGTGGTGCCGAGATCGATGCCGAGCACCACGCCGTCGCCCATGGTCATATTCCGAAACTACCCGGGCGGCGAAAGGGCTCACGCCTGGGTGACGATGACCTCGGCGATCTCGTAGGTGTTCAGCGCCGCGCCCTTGCGCAGGTTGTCCCCGCACACGAACAGCTCCAGCGTGTTCGGGAAGTCCAGCGCCTGGCGGATCCGGCCGATGTAGGTCGGGTCGCCGCCCACCACCTCGGCCGGGGTGGGGTACTCGCCGTTGGCCGGGTCGTCCACCAGCACGATCGAGGGCTGCGCGCCGAGCAGCTTGCGCGCCTGCTCCACGGTGACCTCGCGGGCGAAGGTGGCGTGCACGGCCATCGAGTGCGTGGTGACCACCGGGACCCGCACGCAGGTCGCGGAGACCTTGAGGTCCGGGATGCCCAGGATCTTGCGGGACTCGTTGCGGACCTTCAGCTCCTCCGAGGACCAGCCGTCCTCCTTGAGCGAACCAGCCCACGGCACCACGTTGAAGGCCATCGGCGCCGGGAACGGCGATTCGGACTGCACCAGCCCGGCCGCTTCCAGCGCGGCGCGCACGTCGCCCGCCTTCTCCCCGACCGCCTTGCCGGCCACCGCGGCGATCTCGGCGTAGAGCCGGTCAACACCGGACTGGCCCGCGCCGGAGACGGCCTGGTAGCTGGCCACCACCAGTTCGGTGAGCTGGTACTCCCGGTGCAGCGCACCCAGTCCGGCCATCATGGACAGGGTGGTGCAGTTCGGGTTGGAGATGATGCCGCGCGGCCGGTTGTGCACGGCCTCGGCGTTGACCTCGGGCACCACCAGCGGCACCTCGGGGTCCATCCGGAACGCGCCGGAGTTGTCCACCGCGACCGCGCCGCGCTCGGCCGCGATCGGCGCCCACTCCGCGGAGACCTCGTCCGGCACGTCGAACATGGCGACGTCCACGCCGTCGAAGGCTTCCGGGGACAGCGCGATGACGGTGAGGTCTTCGCCCCGCACGGTGATCTTCTTGCCCGCCGAGCGGGCCGAGGCGATCAGCCGGATCTCGCCCCACGGCACGGATTCCCGGCCGTTGATGATGTCGATCATGACGGTGCCGACCGCGCCGGTCGCGCCGACCAGGGCGAGCACAGGTCCGTTGTCTGCCATGTTCAGCGCCCCGTTCCGGCGTAGACCACGGCCTCCTCGTCGCCACCGAGGTCGAATGCCTCGTGCAGCGCGCGGACCGCGTCATCGAGCTGGGTGTCCCGGCAGATCACCGAGATCCGGATCTCCGAGGTGGAGATGATCTCGATGTTGACCCCGACCTTGGCCAGCGCCTCGCAGAAGGTGGCGGTCACGCCGGGGTGCGAGCGCATGCCCGCGCCGATCAGGCTGACCTTGCCGACGTGCTCGTCGTAGGCCACCGACTCGAAGCCGATCTCCGGCTTGGCCTTGTCCAGCGCGGCGACCGCGACCGGGCCACCGGTGCGCGGCAGGGTGAAGGTGATGTCGGTGCGGCCGCTGACCGCACGGGAGACGTTCTGCACCACCATGTCGATGTCCAGCTCGGCGTCGGCGACCACCCGGAAGATCCGGGCGGCGACGCCGGGGTGGTCGGGCACACCGGTCACGGTGATCTTGGCTTCAGACCGGTCGTGCGCGACGCCGGTGATCAACGCCTGCTCCACGGCAAGATCCTCCATCGACCCGGTCACCAGGGTGCCGGGCTTGTTGTTGAACGAAGAGCGAACTCGGATCGGCATCCCGTTGCGCCGCGCGTACTCCACCGAGCGCAGGTGCAGCACCTTGGCGCCACAGGCGGCCATCTCGAGCATCTCCTCGTAGGTGATCTGCTCGAGGTGCTTGGCATCCGGCACGATCCGCGGGTCAGCGCTGAACACGCCGTCGACGTCGGTGTAGATCTCGCACACATCGGCGTTGAGCGCGGCGGCCAGCGCCACCGCGGTGGTGTCGGTGCCGCCCCGGCCGAGGGTGGTGATCTCCTTGCTGTCCTGGCTCACGCCCTGGAACCCGGCGACGATCGCGATCGCGCCCTGGTCCAGCGCCTCCCGGATCCGGCCCGGCGTGACGTCGATGATCCGCGCCTTGCCGTGCGCCGAGGTGGTGATCACCCCGGCCTGGGAACCGGTGTAGGAGCGGGCCTCCGCGCCGAGGGCGTGGATGGCCATCGCGAGCAGCGACATCGAGATCCGCTCACCCGAGGTGAGCAGCATGTCCATCTCGCGGGCCGGCGGCACCGGCGCGACCTGGCTGGCCAGGTCGAGCAGGTCGTCGGTGGTGTCTCCCATCGCGGAGACGGCCACGACCACGTCGTTGCCCGCTTTTCGGGTCTCGACGATGCGCTCGGCCACCCGTTTGATCCGCTCAGCAGTCTCCACCGAGGATCCGCCGTACTTCTGGACGACGAGCGCCACCGAACCGCACCTCCCACGAAGCCACACGCACCGGCACTAACCTGCGAGGACGCAGGTCCACACTCGCGAGCAGCCTACCCGCGCGCGGGATGGGGTCCGGTAGTCAGATAAGGGCAAAAATGTCGTCAGGAAGTTGCCCGGAACCGCTGGGGCGGAGGGATTCTGTGTCGGCTGCGCAGGTGGGAACCGAGCCGGAGGCGTCTCCGGTGGGATCGGTCACATCTGGCCGGGTACGCCGCCCGCTGTGGCGTGATCCCGCCCGCTGGGAGCGCAGCAGGCTGATCCGGCTGCTCGCGCCCGCCGTGCTCTACCTGGCCATCCGCGAGGTCGGGCTGCTGGTGGTGCAGTGGATGGCCGGGCGCAACCGGATCAGCGTGACCGGCGCGCTCACCGCCTGGGACGGGCAGTGGTACCTCTCGATCAGCGCCAGCGGCTACGACAAGGTGCCGTTCTCGCTGGTGGACGCGTTCGGGCGGCGCAGCGAGGAGACCCCGCTGGCCTTCTTCCCCGGCTACCCGATGCTGGTCCGCGCGGTGGGCGAGCTGCCGGGCGTCGGCCTGGTCGCGGCGGCCTTCGCGGTGAACGTGGTCGCCGGGCTGGTGTGCGCCTACGGCCTGGTCCGGCTGGGTGAGCGGATCGGCGGCAGCTGGCGGTGCGGCCTGGTGCTGCTGGTGCTGTTCGCGGCCTCGCCGATGTCGGTGGTGCTGTCCATGACCTACTCCGAGGCGCTGTTCTCCGCGCTGGCGGTGTGGACGCTGTTGTGGCTGGTGGACCGGGAGTGGCTGCTGGCCGCGCTGGGCTGCGCCACCGCCGGGCTGGTCCGCCCGACCAGTGCCGCGCTGGTCGCCGCGGTGATGCTGGCCGCGCTGGTGGCGGTGATCCGCCGCCGGGACGGCTGGCGGCCCTGGGTGACCCTGGCGCTGGCCCCTGCCGGGCTGCTCGGCTACCTGACCTGGGTGGGCGCCCGCACCGGCCGCTGGGACGGCTGGCTGGCGTTGCAGGCGCGTGGCTGGGACTCGCAGTTCGACGGCGGCCTGGCCACCCTGCGGTTCAGCCTGGACGTGCTCTCCTCGGCCCGTTCGGTGCTGGAGGTGGCCACGGTGTGGATCCTGCTGCTCACCCTGGTGCTGTTCGCACTGGGTTTCCACCAGCGGCTGCCCTGGCCGCTGATGGTGTACTCGGCCGGGGTGATGTTCCTCAGCATCGGCTCCAACGGCCTGATGAACTCCAAGGCCAGGCTGCTGGTGCCGGCGGTGGCCCTGCTGATCCCGGCCGCGGTGCTGCTGGCCCGCAGGCGGCCGGGCACCATGGTCATCGCACTGGGCCTGCTGCTGTTGTTCGGCTCCTGGTTCGGCGCCTACTCGATCACCGCCTGGCCGTACGCGATCTGACCTCCGGAGGTCCCTGCCTTGACCGAGACCGCGGCCCACCCCAACGCCGCCACCAGCGTCCCGGTGCACGAGCTGATCTCCACCCGGTGGAGCCCCCGTGCCCTTGACCCGGCAGCCGAGGTCACCGACGCCCAGCTGCGGGCCCTGTTCGAGGCCGCCCGCTGGGCCCCCTCCTGGGGCAACACCCAGCCCGCCCGGTTCCTGCTCGGCCGCCGCGGCGACGAGACCTTCGCCAAGATCACCGACACCCTGACCGAGGGCAACAAGCGCTGGGCCAGTGCGTCGGCCGCGCTGATCCTGGGCATCGCGGTGACCGAACTGGAGGAGGGCAAGCCAATGCCGTACGCGGAGTACGGACTCGGTCTGGCCGCGCAGAACCTGGTGCTGCAGGCGGTGTCGGAGGGCCTGGTCGCGCACCAGATGGCCGGGTTCAGCCGCCCTGGCGCGAAGGCGGTGTTCTCGCTGCCGGAGACGCTGGATCCGGTGGTGGTGATCTCGGTGGGCAGGCTGGCCGACCCGGCCGCCGCAGACCCGGGGCTGCTGGAGCGGGATGCCCGGCCGCGGACCCGCAAGGCACTGGACGAGCTGGTGTTCACCGAGTGGGGCGAGCCCGCGTTCTGACCATGTAGCCCCGTGCGCTACGCGTTGCTACACTGGCCCTCATGAAGGTCCTCACCCAGCGGGAATTCCGCAACAACTCCGCCTCCGTCATGGACGCGGTGGAGGCGGGCGAGACCTACCACATCACCCGCAACGGCGTGCCGGTGGCGGAACTGCGCCCGCTGTCCCGTCGGCGCAGGCTCAGCGCCGAGGAACTGGTGGAGCGGCACCGGAAGCTGCCCAGGGTGGACTCCCGGCAACTGCGGCAGGAGGCCGACGAGTTCTTCGGCACCGAGGGCCGGATCGACGACGATGACCCGTGGACGCGTGCCGGTGGCTGACCGTCCCGAGGCAGGGGTCCTGGACACCTGCGCGTTCATCGACCTCGATCAACTCGACCTGGCCGTGCTGCCCTCGTTCCCGGAGATCACCTCGATCACCCTGGCGGAGTTGCACCAGGGCGTGGCCATGGCCAAGAACGCGGCCACCAGGGCGGCACGGGCCGAGAAGCTCGGCGCCGCCATCGTGGAATTCGAGCCGCTGCCCTTCGACCGCGAGGCGGCCGCCCGCTACGGCACGCTGGTCGCGCTGACCCTGGAGGCCAACCGGAGCCCCAGGCCGCGCAGGCTGGACCTGATGATCGCCGCCATCGCCTCCGCCAGGGACCTGCCGCTCTACACCCGCAACGTGGCCGACTTCGCCGGGTTGGACGACATGGTCACCGTGGTCGAGGTCTGACGTAGACCGGACGTGCACGAGTTGTTCGCAGGCCGGTGATTCGTTGGGGACACGGAGTTCTTCGCAGGCGAAGGAGCCACCCCCATGTCCGCACTGCCACGACGCACCTTCCTCGGCACCACGGCCGCGCTGACCGTCGGCGCGGCCGCCGCAGGCCCGCTCAACCTGCTCACCGCCCCCGCCGCCGAGGCGGCCGGGGCGATCCGCCCGTTCCAGGTGCGCATCCCACAGCGCCAGCTCGTCGACCTGCGGCGCAGGCTGCAGGACACCCGCTGGCCAGCCAGGGAGACCGTCGCCGACCAGTCCCAGGGCGTGCAGACCGCGACCCTGCGCAAGCTGGTCGACTACTGGCGCACCGGCTACGACTGGCGCAAGGTCGAGGCGCGGCTGAACGCGCTGCCGCAGTTCCTGACCGAGATCGACGGTCTGGACATCCACTTCCTGCACATCCGCTCCCGCCACCCGGACGCGCTGCCGCTGATCATCACGCACGGCTGGCCCGGCTCGGTGCTGGAGCTGCTCAAGGTCATCGGCCCGCTCACCGACCCGACCAGGCACGGCGGCCGGGCCGAGGACGCCTTCCACCTGGTGCTGCCCTCGATGCCCGGTTACGGCTTCTCCGCCCAGCCAACCGGCACCGGCTGGGGCCCCGACCGGATCGCCAGGGCCTGGCACGTGCTGATGCGCCGCCTTGGCTACCAGCGCTACGTCTCCCAGGGCGGCGACTGGGGTGCGGTGATCTCGGACAAGCTCGCCGCGCAGGCCCCGCCCGGACTGCTCGGCATCCACGTCAACATGCCGGCCACGGTGCCCCCGGAGATCGCCCGCGTCCTCAACAACGGCGAACCCGCGCCAGCCGGCCTCTCCCCAGCCGAACGACGGGCCTTCGATCAGCTGGATGTCTTCTACCGCAAGAACACCGGCTACTCCGCGATGATGGTCACCCGGCCGCAGACGGTGGGCTTCGGGCTGTCGGACTCCCCGGTCGGCCTGGCCGCCTGGATGTATGACAAGTTCGCCCAGTGGACGCACAGCGGCGGGGTGCCCGAACGCGCGCTGACCAGGGACGAGATGCTCGATGACATCACGCTCTACTGGCTGACCAACACCGCGATCTCCTCCGCCCAGCTCTACTGGGAGAACAACGCGAACAACTTCAACGCGGTGGACATCGCCATCCCGGCCGCGATCACGGTCTTCCCCGGCGAGATCTACCAGGCTCCGCGCAGCTGGGCCGAACGCGCCTACCGCAAGCTGATCCACTTCGCCGAGGTGGACAAGGGCGGCCACTTCGCCGCCTGGGAGCAGCCGGAGCTGTTCAGCCGGGAGATCCGGGCGGCCTTCCGCTCGCTGCGCTGATCCCTGGGGTCAGCCGAGCCGACGGATGATCTTGACCACCAGTGAGGTGACGATCAGCCAGAACACCGCGGCCAGCCCGTAGTTCACCAGGATCCGGGCCTTGGGGTCCTCGGGCATGAACAGGTCGCGGAAGCCCAGTGCCAGTGGGTCTGCCCAGCTCGCCACGAAGCGGGTGATGGCGTTGGCCGGGTTGGCGCCGCCCACCGTGAGCACCACGTGCGCGACCAGCACCACCGCGGCGATCGTGCCGATCCAGCGCAGTGTCGCCGCCACCGCGGTGACGATCCTGGCCCTGGTCAGGGCCGAGTTCCCGCGGTGGCGGCGACGCTCGGAGTGTTCGGCCATGCGCCGCAGTCTCGCATGCCGCGCCGGGTCGGGCTACCCGCGAGTAGGGTGCCCGACACTCCCACGATCCGGGACAGTTTTCTCATCGGACCTGATGGCGGGCTAGGCTCCTCCGGTGGCACGCGGTCTGCTCCTTCGCTGCCGCGACGGGGTCTGACCAGACCGGCACCTCGTCGCGGAGTTCTGGCTGCGTTGTTCGCGCCGGTCTCTCCCCCGGTTAGCAGGAGCCACCACATCCCATGAGCACCAACTCCGACGCGTTCATCTCCGCCGCCAGCCGGATCCGGCCGCCCGCGCGGCCCGCGCCCACCGGTCAGCCCTCGTGGAACTCCCAGCTCGGCAGCTCGATGCCGATCCACCGGTACAAGCCCTTCCACGAGTTCGTCGAGCCGGTCACGCTGCCCGATCGCACCTGGCCGGACCAGCGCATCGAGACCGCCCCGCTGTGGTGCGCGGTCGACCTGCGCGACGGCAACCAGGCGCTGATCGACCCGATGTCCCCCGCACGCAAGCGGCGGATGTTCGACCTGCTGGTGCGCATGGGTTACAAGGAGATCGAGGTCGGTTTCCCTGCCGCCAGCCAGACCGACTTCGACTTCGTGCGGGAGATCATCGAGGACGGGGCGATCCCGGCCGATGTCTCCATCCAGGTGCTGACCCAGTGCCGCCCCGAGCTGATCGAGCGCACCTTCGCCAGCCTGGAGGGCGCGCCAAAGGCGATCGTGCACATCTACAACTCGACCTCGGTGCTGCAGCGCCGGGTGGTGTTCCGGCAGGAGCGGGCCGGGATCAAGAAGATCGCCACCGACGGCGCCGAGCTGGTGCTGGCCTACGCGGAGAAGAACACCGACACCGAGTTCCGGTTCGAGTACTCCCCCGAGTCCTACACCGGCACCGAGCTGGCCTACGCGGTCGAGGTCTGCAACGCGGTCACCGACATCTGGCAGCCCACCCCGGACCGCCCGGCGATCATCAACCTGCCCGCCACGGTCGAGATGGCCACGCCCAACGTCTACGCCGACTCGATCGAGTGGATGCACCGCAACCTGACCCGCCGGGACTCGGTGCTGCTGTCCCTGCACCCGCACAACGACCGGGGCACCGCGGTGGCCGCCGCCGAACTGGGCTACCAGGCAGGCGCGGACCGGATCGAGGGCTGCCTGTTCGGCAACGGCGAGCGCACCGGCAACGTGTGCCTGGTGACGCTGGGCATGAACCTGTTCGGCCAGGGCATCGACCCGCAGATCGACTTCTCCGACATCGACGAGATCCGGCGCACGGTCGAGTACTGCAACCAGCTGCCGGTGCCCGAGCGGCACCCCTACGGCGGCGACCTGGTCTACACCGCCTTCTCCGGCAGCCACCAGGACGCGATCAAGAAGGGCTTCGAGGCGATGGAGGTCGACGCCGCGGCCGCCGGCGTCGAGGTGGACCAGTTCCGCTGGGAGGTCCCCTACCTGCCGATCGACCCCAAGGACGTCGGCCGCAGCTACGAGGCGGTCATCCGGGTCAACTCGCAGTCCGGCAAGGGCGGCGTGGCCTACGTGATGAAGTCCGAGCACCACCTGGACCTGCCGCGCAGGCTGCAGATCGAGTTCTCCCGGATCGTGCAGGAGGTCACCGACACCGAGGGCGGCGAGGTCTCGCCCAAGGAGATCTGGGACGTCTTCACCACCGAGTACCTGGACAAGAAGGCCCCGCTGGCGCTGCTGCGGCACCGGCTCACCGACGACGGCACCGGCAACGAGGACATCGAGGCCACCGTCATCGTCGACGGCGACACCCAGGTGATCAGCGGCCGCGGCAACGGCCCGATCGCGGCCTTCGTGGACGCGCTGACCACCATCGGCTACGACGTGCGGGTGCTGGACTACGCCGAGCACGCGCTCTCCGCCGGTGACGACGCCCGCGCCGCCTCCTACCTGGAATGCGCCGTGGGCGGCCGGGTGCTCTGGGGCGTCGGGGTGGACGGCTCGACCGTGGTCGCCTCGCTCAAGGCCATCGTCTCCGCGATCAACCGCGCCTACCGCTGACCCGCACGCCACCGCCGCCGGGTACCCCCTGTTCACCGGGGTGCCCGGCGGTTGCGCGCGGGTGGCCAGGGTCTCACCGATTTGACCCGGCGGGGCGGGGCGCGACACCATCGAACGCTCAGTGCCACGGCTGGTGCCAGCTGAAGAGTCACTGAAGGACCGGCCGCGGCCGGAGCCACGACCGTGTTCCCTACGTTGGGCGAGATGTGAACCTCACCGCTGTGCCTGAGCTGCTGCTGCTGGCGACCTTCCTGGTCGCGGTCGTTCCGCTGGCGCCCACCGAGGCGTTCGTCATCAGCGCCGGACTGCTCGCCGCAAACGGTCAGCTCTCGCTGCCGGTGGTCATCCTGGTCACCGCGGTCGGCTGTCTCATCTCGGACCTGATCAACTTCCGGATCGGCTACCGGTTCGGCCCGCCAGCGCTGGACCGCTTCGAGCGGCGCAAGGGCGGCACGCCGCTGGCGGTGCGCTGGGTACGCGCCCGGCTGGAGCAGCACGGCGAGCCGGTGCTGGTCGCGGCCAGGTTCGTGCCCGGCGGCGGCATCGCGGGCGCCATGCTGGCCGGCACCTTCCGGATGGGTCCGCGCCGGTTCACCGTGGCCGCGGTGATCGGCTCCACGCTGTGGGCCACCTACGCCTCGCTGCTGGGCTACACCGGCGGCAAGCTGACCGCCGACCCGGTGCTCGGGCTGCTGTTGTCCATCGCGCTGGCCGCCATGCTCAGCCTGATGGTGGCGCTGCTGGTCCGCCGGGCCCAGCGCCGCGCGGACGAGACCGAACGGCTCGAACGCGAGGCGCTGGAAGCCCTGCTCGCCTCCTAGTCGCGGTTGGTCGCCAGCACCTTGAGCCGGTCATAGGTGCCGTTGAACAGGTCCTGGTCGCCGGGGAAGACGCCGGAATCGGCGTGCTGCCAGATCGTGTGGTAGAGCCAGCGCTGCGGCAACGGGCCGGGTGAGCCGCTGTAGTTGGCGATGAACAGCGGGCTGACCTGGCTGTAGTCGGCCAGGTTGCCGGTGCACTGGTTCCACCAGTTGGTGGCCGTGTAGATCACCGGCCAGCGCCCGGTCCGCGACCGGTAGGTATTCACGAAATCGCTGATCCAGGTGACCATCGCGCGCTGGCCGATGCCGTAGCAGGTGTCCCCGCCGTAGGGGTTGTACTCGATGTCCAGCAGGCCGGGCAGGGTCTTGCCATCCGGCGACCAGCCGCCGCCGTTGTCCACGAAGTAGTTCGCCTGGGTGGCGCCGCTGGTCAGGTTGGGCGCGGCGAAGTGGTACGCGCCGCGGATCATGCCCACGTTGTACGAGCCGCCGTACTGCTGGTTGAAGTACGGGTTGCGGTAGGTGGTGCTCTCGGTGGCCTTGACGTAGGCGAAGCGGGCGCCGTTGGCCCAGGCCCTCGCCCAGTCCACGTTGCCCTGCCAGCTGCTGACGTCCATGCCGGGCACCGAGGCCGCGGCGTCGAAGGTGGCGGGCCGGGCGGAGCGGCCCTCGTGTTTGGCGATCTGCGAACCCATGGCGTGGTTGCCGGGTTCGGCGTGCGCTGGCAGGCCGGAGGCCAGGGCGGCGGCGGTCGCGAGCAGGGCGACCAAGGTGGTGCGCAGGGGTTTGGTCATGTCCGGAGTGTGGGAGCGGCTCGCACCGCCCGGACATGCTTTTCAGCCTGGCCCGAAAGACTCAGATCTCATCGCCGGGGTGCTGCCCGTACTGCTGGATCCGCGGGGTGACCTCGGCCAGCTCGGCGGCGAAGAGGGTGCGCGCGGTGACCCCGGTGCCCAGCACCCGCAGCGCGACCTCGCACAGCCACTCCAGGTAGGCGGCCCGGCGGAAGGCGTGCGCCAGGGTGCCTGCCACCGTCACCGCGCCGTGGTTGCCCAGCAGGCAGGCCGAGGAATCACCGAGCGCGGTCACCGTGGCCGCGGCCAGTTCCGGGCTGCCGTAGGGCGCGTACGGCGCCACCCGCACCGCGCCGCCGAAGATGCCCAGGTAGTAGTGGATCGGCGGGATCTCCTCGACCAGGCAGCTCAGCGCGGTCGCGGCCACCGAGTGGGTGTGCACGATCGCCCGCGCGGCATTGGCCGCGTAGATGGCCTGGTGCATGGGGAGTTCGCTGGTCGGGGCAAGTTCCGCCTCGACCGCCCTGCCGTCCAGCCGGTGCAGGCCGACCTGTTCAGGGGTGAGCTGGTCGTAGTCGACCCCGCTGGGGGTCACCAGGAGAAGATCGTCCACGCGCAGGCTGACGTTGCCTGCCGTGCCGACGACCAGTCGCTGTTCGACCAGTCGCCGGCACGTCGTCACGACTGCCTCGCGCTGCGCCTGATATCGCACGGAACCAGGGTGACAGAAGCTCGGCGGCTAGGGCCCGAGCACTTCGGTGACCGAGGCGGGCCCGGTCAGCGCGGTGTCCGGCGAGATGCCGTCATCGGCCTGCACCAGGATCGGCTCGACCTCGTGCGCCCGGATCCGCCCCGCCTTGATGTCCTCGGCGTAGTGGCAGGCCACCTTGTGTCCCGGCGCGATCTCGCGCAGGACCGGCCGTTCGGTGTCGCAGCGCTTGGCCTGCCGCCACGGGCACCGGGTGTGGAACCGGCAGCCGGTGGGCGGGTTGGCCGGTGAGGGCAGGTCGCCCGCCAGCAGGATGCGCTCGCGACGGTCCTCCAGCAGCGGGTCCGGCACCGGCACCGCGGACAGCAGCGCCCGGGTGTAGGGGTGCAGCGGATCCGCGTAGAGGGTGTCCGAACCGGCTTCCTCGACCAGTCCGCCCAGGTACATCACGCCGACCCGGTCGGAGATGTGCCGGACCACGGCCAGGTCGTGCGCGATCACCAGGTAGGTCAGGCCGAGCTGTTCCTGCAGGTCCTCCAGCAGGTTGACCACCTGGGCCTGCACCGAGACGTCCAGTGCGGACACCGGCTCGTCGGCCACGATCAGGTCCGGCTCCACGGTCAGCGCGCGGGCGATGCCGATGCGCTGCCGCTGGCCGCCGGAGAACTCGTGCGGGTACTTGCGCAGTGCCGTGCTGGGCAGGCCGACCGAGGTCAGCAGCTCCCGCAGGCGCTTGCTGGTCTCCGCCTTGCCCTTGTCCAGATCGTGCGCGCGCAGGCCCTCCACCAGGATGGACTCCACCGACTGGCGCGGGTCCAGCGAGGACAGCGGGTCCTGGAAGATCATCTGGATCCGGCGGCGCATCTTCCGCAGCGGCTCGCCCTTGAGCGAGGACAGGTCCACGCCGTCGAAGACCACCTTGCCCGCGGTGGGCGGGGTGAGCTTGAGCAGCGCCCGCCCGAAGGTGGACTTGCCGCAGCCGGATTCGCCGACCAGGCCGTAGGTCTCGCCGCGGCGCACCGACAGGTCGATGCCGTCCACCGCGTAGACGTAGCCGACCGTGCGGTCCAGGATGACCCCGCGCTTGATCGGGAAGTGGACCTTGAGTCCCTCCACCGTGACCAGAGCATCGTCCACAGTGGACACTCCGGTGGCAGTCTCGGCCGGGGCGGTCATGCCGATACCTCCTGCTGGACCGGGTTGTGGCAGCGCAGCAACCGATCCGCCTCGGACTCCATCGCCGGGGTCACCTCGACGCAGGTGTCCAGCGCGTTCGGGCAGCGCGGCGCGAAGGCGCACGCGTGCGTCCACGGGATGTTGTCGGCCACCGAACCGCGGATCGGCACCAGCTTCTCCCCGCGCGGGGCGTCCAGTCGCGGGATCGAGGCCAGCAGCCCGTGCGTGTAAGGGTGTTTGGGCGTGGCGAACAGCTCGTGCCGCCGCCCGCGCTCGACCACCCGGCCGCCGTAGAGCACGTTGACCTCATCGCACAGCCCGGCCACCACGCCGAGGTCGTGCGTGATCATGATCAGCGCGGTCTCGGTGTCCTGCACGAGTTCCTTGAGCAGGGCCAGGATCTGCGCCTGGATGGTGACATCCAGCGCGGTGGTCGGCTCGTCCGCGATCAGCAGCCGGGGACGGCAGGCCAGCGCCATCGCGATCAGCGCGCGCTGCCGCATGCCGCCGGAGAGCTGGTGCGGGTACTCGGTCAGCCGCCGGGTCGGGTCCGGGATGCCGACCTTGTCCAGCAGGTCCTTGGCCTCGCCCATGGCCTGCTTGCGCGGCATGCCGCGGTGCCGCTCCAGCACCTCGGTGACCTGGATGCCGATCGGGATCACCGGGTTCAGCGAGGACAGCGGGTCCTGGAAGACCATGCCCAGGTCCCGGCCGCGCCGGTCACGCATCTGCTTGTCCGACAACGACAACAGCTCGGTGTCCTCGAACTTCACCGAACCGCCGACCTTGGCCCCGCGCTTGGGCAGCAGGCCCATGATGGCCAGCGAGGTCACCGACTTGCCGCAGCCGGACTCACCGACCAGCCCGACCGTCTGGCCGGGAGCCACGTCGAAACTGACCCCGTCGACCGCGGCGAACGGCTCCTCGCCGTGTCGCTGGAAGACCACGCTGAGGTCACGAACCTCAAGCAGCGCCATGGGGATTCACCGCCTGTTCTTGGGATCGAGGGCATCGCGCAGCGACTCGCCCATCAGGGTGAAGCCGAGGGCGACCACGACGATGCAGCCTGCAGGCCAGAACGCCAGCCCCGGGTGACTGTCGATCACCGTCTGGGAGCCGCCGAGCATCTGGCCCCACTCCGGGATGTTGTCATCGGGGTTGCCGAGGCCGAGGAAGGACAGCGCCGCCGCGTCGATGATGGCCACCGCCAGCACCAGGGTGGACTGCACGATCACCGGGCCGAGCGAGTTGGGCAGCATGTGCCGGAACACGATCGCGGCCGGTTTCACGCCCAGCGCCCGCGCGGCCAGCACGTGGTCGCTGTGCCGTTGGGCCAGCATCGAGCCGCGCAGCAGCCGGGCGAAGATGGGGATCTGCACGATCGCCACCGCGAGGATCACGGTGAACTGGTTGGCCTGGGTGAACAACAGGCCGATGGAGACCGCCAGCAGCAGGCTGGGGATGGACAGCATGACGTCCACCGCGCGCATCACCAGCGAGTCCACCCAGCCGCCGAGCGCACCGGCCAGCGTGCCCATGATCAGGCCGCCGATCAGGCCGATCAGCGTGGCCAGCACGCCGACCAGCAGCGTCTGCTGGGATCCGACCAGCAACCGGGAGAAGAAGTCCCGGCCCTGCAGGTCACCGCCCAGGATGTGTCCGGGCTGGACCGCCGGGATCTCGTTGCGCGCCTTGATGACCTGGTCGGCCAGCAGCCGCGCGGCCGGGTCGTGCGGGGCGAGCAGCGGGGCCAGCAGCGCGATCAGCACGAACAGCAGGATGATCACCGCGCCGGTCAGGAAGACCGGATTGCGGCGCAGCCTGCGCCAGGCGCTGGCGGCCAGACTGACCCCGGTGTCCACCTGCGTCTCCGCGGTGGAGGACGCCAGATCGTCGATCTTGGTCTTGCTTGGCATGTCCCCTCCTCTCAGCGGGTCCGCACGCGCGGGTCGATCAGCGCGTACGAGAGGTCGACGAGCAGGTTGACGAACACGTAGACCATGGCGGCCACGATGATCAGCACCTGGAGCACCGGGTAGTCCCTGCGCTCGAAGCCCAGCGCCAGCGCCTCGCCGAGGCCGGGGAAGGAGAAGACCTTCTCGGTCAGCACCGCCCCCGCCAGCAACGCGCCGGTCTGCAGGCCGATCGTGGTGACCACCGGCAGCATCGCGTTGCGCAGCACGTGCCTGCGCCGCACCACCTGCGCGGTCAGGCCCTTGGACTCGGCGGTCCGCACGTAGTCCTCGTCCAGCACGTCCAGCACCGCGGCCCTGGTGATCCGGAAGATCACCGCGAACGGGATGGTGGCCAGCGCGATCGAGGGCAGGATGAGGTGCTCGAGGGAGTTCCAGACCGCGTCCCACTCACCGGTGATGATCCCGTCGAAGACGTAGAACCCGGTGACGCGGGTGGCACTGATGTCGTCCTGCCGTCCGGCAGAGGGCAGCCACTGCAGCTCGACCGCGAAGATGTGCTTGAGCACGAACGCGAGGAAGAAGACCGGCACGGCCACACCGATGAGCGAGCCGATGACGCCTGCGTTGTCGAACCAGCGGCCGCGCCTGCGGGCGGCCAGGTAACCGAGCGGGATGCCTGCCGCGATCGCGAGCACGATCGCGCAGAAGCTCAGCTCCAGCGTGGCCGGGAAGCGTTCCAGGAAGAGATCGACGGCCGTGGTGCCCGGCTGCACGCCGAGCGAGGTGCCGAAGTCACCCGAGAGGGCGCGACCGAGGAACTTGAAGTACTGCACGTAGATCGGCTGGTCCAGCCCCAGCAACGCGGTGAGCTCCCGCCGCGACTCCTCGGTGCCGCGCTCCCCCAGGAGGGCCGAGACCGGCCCTCCTGGAAGTGAACGCAGCCAGGCGAAGAGCAGCAGCGAGAGCACACCGACGACGAGGACGAGCTGGAGGAGCCGCCGCACGGTGTAGCGGAGCACCTGTCAGATCCTGTTTCGTGGTGGGAGTAGCAGCTCAGCCCTTGGTAACGGGGCTGAACTCCTCGGCGGTCAGCGGGCTGGGCGTCAGGTTCTTGACGTCCTTCTTGAGCACGAACGCGGGCGGGGAGTGCGAGAGCGGGACCGCGGGCAGGTACTCCTCCACGATCTGGCGGTTCAGCTCCTGGTAGAGCTTCTCGCGCTGTGCCTTGTCCGCGGTCACGTCCGCCGCGTCCAGCCGCTTGGCCAGGTCCTCGCCCCAGGGGGAGGACTTGGTGTAGAAGCGGTTCTCCGCGTTGCCGAAGAAGGTGCCGATCCAGTTCGCCGCGGCGCTCTGGTCGCCGGTCCAGCCGAGCAGGAACAGGTCGGCCTTGGCCTGGTCGATCTCGGTCAGGTAGCCGCCGTTCCACGGCTTGGTGACCACGTTCAGCTTGATGCCGACGTTGCGCAGGTCAGCCGCGATCGCGCCGAAGATGTCCTGCGGGTTCGGCATGTACGGCCGGGTGACCTCGCTGGGCCACCAGAAGTTGACCTCGAGGTTGCTCGCGCCTGCCTCGGCCAGCAGGGCCTTGGCCTTCTCCGGGCTGTACTCGATCGGCTTCACGTTCGGGTTGTAGCCCTGCACGATCTTGGGCATGAACTGGGTGGCGACCGTGGCGGTCTCCGGCAGCTGCGACTTGACCAGCTGCTCCCGGTTGATGGCCATCGAGATGGCCTTGCGCACCCGGAAGTCCTGCAGCTTCGCGTTGTTCTTCTGCGTGATGCCCAGGTACATGACGTTGAACGCGTCCCGCGGCACGACCTGGAAGCCGTCGGTCTTCAGCTTGGCCCAGTCAGCGGGCGCCGGGTAGTCGTAGCCGTCGATGTCGCCGCTCTGCAGTGCCTGCTTGCGCGCGGTCTCGTCGGCGATGACCTTGAAGTTCAGCTTGTCCAGCTTGGCCTTGTCACCGTGGTAGCCGTCGAAGCGGCCCAGCTCGATGAGGTTGTTCGTCGTGTCGTAGTTGACGAACTTGAACGGGCCGGTGCCGGTCGGCTGCTTCATCGCGTACTCGGGGAAGATGAAGCTCTCCCCCTGCGCGACCACGTTGTCCGCGTTGTACTTCTGCATCGCGGTCGGGCTCTGCATGGAGAAGGAGGGCAGGCCGAGCACGTCGGGGAACTTCGAGGACGCGCCGGTCAGCTCCACCACGATGTTCTGGGCGTCCTTGACGGTGCAGGACTTGAACAGCGAGGGCTTGGCGCCGTCGGCGAAGCCGCCGAAGTTGTCCACCCAGTACTCGGAGACCGAGCTGGACTGCCCGGCGCCCTTCTGGTTGTACCAGCGGTTGAAGTTGAAGCAGGCAGCCTCGGCGTTGAAGTCGGTGCCGTCGTGGAACTTCACGCCCTGCTTGAGGGTGAAGGTCCAGGACTTGCCGTCCGTGCTGGACTCCCACTTGGTGGCCAGCTCGGGTCCGGCCTCGGCCGAGCCCGGCTTGAAGCCGACCAGGCCTTCGAAGACCTGGCGGGAAATACGGAAAGTGGCACCGTCGGTGGCGTAGAACGGGTCGAACAGCTTCGGCTTGCCCTCGGCGCCGAAAGTCAGTGTCCCGCCGGTCTTGCCCCCCTGGTTGCCCGGGTCGCGCTGCGACTGCGCGCACGCAGCCAGGGACAGGGCGGTGATACTGGCGACGCCGACAATGGTCAGCTTGCGCAGCGTCGACCCCCGTGTCATGTCAATCTTGGGCATCTCGCGCACCTCATGGGTCCGATGTCACATGGTGTGGTCGCCGACACTAACCCGTCCATGTGGCCCTACCGACGATGCGAAGGTCACGATACGGCCACGTCAGCCGTCATCAGGTCGGGTGAATTCTACGGAGTTTTACGAGGGTTTCACCCGATCTTGCGGTGACCGTCCGCGTTCACCCGGAGATCCGCGCGTTCGCGCGTGTCGTCCACACCGAACCACCCCCGTTCGAAGCGCTGCCAGCGGAGCAGTGGGTTACGGCACATGTCGCCATCTCTGGTCACCGCGCGTTCCAGTCGGCGGCCGGGATCGGCCAGCTCGACCCACACCAGCGCGGACAGCAGCGGGGTGAGGCTGCGGCGGCCGGTGGAGACGCCCTCCAGCAGCAGGATCTCCGGCACCGGCAGGGTGATCCAGTCGCCGGGGTGCGGCAGGCCGCCGGTCCACGCGGTGCGCTGGTAGCGGCCGGATTCGGCGCGGCGCAACGGTTCCAGCACGCCCTCGGTCAGCCTTGGCCACCAGGAGACCGGATCGTCCCAGGTGGCGAATTCATCGGAGCGGACCAGCGCGGTGTGGTGGCCGCGGCCGCGCAACTCGGTGGCCAGCGCGTCGGCCAGGGTGGACTTGCCGGAGCCGGAGGGACCGTCGACGGCGAGCAGCCGGACCGCCCCCAGCCGCGGTGGCGCGGCCAGCAGCAGCCCGGCTGCCTGCTCGATCTCTGCCCCGTGCACTACATCGCGCGGCGGCCGGAGAGCGCGCGGCCCAGGGTCAGCTCGTCGGCGAACTCCAGGTCACCGCCCATCGGCAACCCGGAGGCGAGCCGGGTGACGGTGAGGCCGGGGAAATCACGCAACATCCGCACCAGGTAGGTGGCGGTGGCCTCGCCCTCGGTGTTCGGGTCGGTCGCGATGATCACCTCGGCGACCTGCACCCCGCCCTCGTCGCCGCCGATCCGGCGCAGCAGCTCGCGGATGCGCAGCTGGTCAGGGCCGATGCCGGACAACGGGTCCAGCGCGCCGCCGAGCACGTGGTAGCGGCCCTTGAACTCCCGGGTGCGCTCCACCGCGAGCACGTCCTTGGGCTCCTCGACCACGCACACCAGACTGATGTCGCGCCGGGTGTCCTTGCAGATGCGGCAGGTCGCCTCTTCGGAGACGTTGCCGCAGATCTCGCAGAACTGCACGCCCTCCTTGACCTTCTGCAGCACCTCCTGCAGCCGCGAGATGTCCGCGGGCTCGGCGGCGAGCAGGTGGAAGGCGATCCGCTGGGCGCTCTTGGGCCCGACCCCTGGCAGCCGCCCGAGTTCGTCGATCAGGTCCTGTACCGGTCCTTCGTACACAGCCGTCCTGTTCCGGCTACAGACCGCCGGGCAGGCCGAGGCCGCCCAGGTCCAGTCCGCCGCCGAGGCCACCGGCCAGCGGGCCCATCTTCTGCGCGGTCAGCTCGGCCACCGCGCGGTTGGCATCGCGCACCGCGGCCACCACCAGGTCGGCCAGGGTCTCGGTGTCCTCGGGGTCGACCACCTTCGGGTCGATCTCCAGCGCCTTCAGCTCGCCGGTGCCCGCGACGGTGGCGACCACCAGGCCGCCGCCGGCGGTGCCGGTCACCTCGGCCTCGGCAAGCTCCTGCTGGGCAGTCATGAGCTGCTCCTGCATGCGCTGCGCCTGCTCCATGATCTGCTGCATGTTCGGCTGGCCGGGTAGCACGGTGGCTCCTCTCGCTGCGCGGACCGTCGTCCGCGCCCTTTCTGGCGTGGTGACCAGGGTAGCCGCGCGGTGTCTGGCACCTTGGGGGGCGTGCACCGTGCCTCCCTGATGACTCCGCTGGCCCTGGCGCTGGCCGTGACCGCCCTGGTCGCCTGCGGCAACGGCGAACCAGCCGCCACCTCCGGCGCCACTCCGACCACGAGCACGGAGGCCACCACCCCACCGGAATCCAGCACCCCGGCCACCCAGCCGAGCAGCGCGCCGCCACCGCCGAGTTCCTCCGCCGGGCAGCCGCCGCCCCCGGCCAAGGGCAAGGTCGTGGTGCTCGACCCCGGTCACAACGGCGGCAACGGCAAGAACCCGGCCGTGATCAACAAGCCGGTGCCGGCCGGGCGGGGCAAGGGAAAGCCGTGCAACACCACCGGCACCCAGACCAACGCCGGCTACACCGAACACGCCTTCACCTGGGACGTGGCCAACCGGGTCAAGGCCGCGCTGACCGCCAAGGGCGTGCGGGTGGAACTGACCCGCCCCAACGACACCGGCGTCGGCCCGTGCGTGAACGAGCGGGCCGAGATCGGCAACCGGGCGAACGCGGACGCGGTGGTCTCCATCCACTCCGACGGCTCCACCACCGCGGGCCACCACGGCTTCCACATCATCTACTCGAACCCGCCGCTGAACCCGGCCCAGGGCGCGCCGTCGAACAAGCTGGCCGCCGCGGTCCGGGACGCCATGCGGGACGGCGGCATCCCGCTGTCCAACTACACCGGCAAGGCCGGGCTCAACGGCCGCGACGACATCGCGGGCCTGAACCTGTCCACCCGCCCGGCGATCATGGTCGAGTGCGCGAACATGCGCGATGCCACCGAGGCCGCACTGGCCGCCAGCCCCGAGGGCAGGCAGAAGTACGCCAGCGCCATCGCCGAGGGCCTCTTGCGGTACCTGGCCTAGCCCTTCTCGATCCGCCGGGCCCCGAGGTGCTGGGTGACCAGCGCGATGGTGCTCTCCTCGTGGTTGTTGCGGATCACCACGGACTCGTCCAGCGCGGTGGACTCGGCGATCATCGCCTCGGTGTCCTCCGGCTCGTCGGGCTCCGGCGGCAGCGGGATGTCCGGCTCCGGCAACGGGGCAGGCGTCGGCGCGGGCGCCGGTGCGGGTTCGGCCACCGGCCGGTTGCCCTGGCTGGGCCGGGTCAGCGGCTGCTTGGCCTGGGCCGGGCGGGCCCCGCCGTTGCCCCCGCTGGGCGCGGCCGGCGCGGCGTCGCCGTGCACGCAGGTGACCCGCCAGCGGCCGCCGACCACGCTGGTCAGCGCCTCGGCGATGACCTCGGCGTTGCGGCTGTCGGAGAGCCTGCGGGCCAGCGGTTCGGCGGTGTGGGTGAGCACCACGGTCTCACCGTCCACCGACTGCACGATGGCGTTGGTCAGCATCGCCTCGGTGCTGCGGCTCTTGCCGCGCACGGCGGCCAGCAGCTCGGACCAGACCCGCCGGAGCGCGGCGGCGTCCAGCCCACCAGCGGCCACCGTGGGCGCCGCGGCCGGCACCGCGGGCTGGGCGGCCGGACCGGGCTGGGCCGCGGGCGGGGCGCTGGCCTGCGCTTCCGCGGAATGCGTTGCGGGCCAAGCGGCGGCGGGCGGTTCGGCAGGCCGCTGCGCGGGCGCCTCGGCGGGCTGCGGTGCGGCGGCCGGCGGCTGAGCCGGACGCTGCGGGGCGGCCGGAGCCGGGGCTGGCGGCGCGGCGGCCGGGGCCTCCGGCTGCTGCGAACGCCGCTGGAAGGTCGGCCGGTCCCCAGCGGGAGCCTGCGCCCCTGAAGCCTGCGCCACCGGCGCCTGCACAGCCGGAGCCTGGGCCGCGGGAGCCTGCGCGGCCGGCGCCTGGGCGACCGCGGCCTGCAGTCCGGCCTCAGCCGCCGAGACCGGCGCGGCGACCGTGGCCCGGCGTTCCAGCCGCTCAAGTCGTTGCAGCAGGGCGGATTCGGCGTCGGAGACCGAGGGCAGCAGCATCCGCGCGCACAGCAGTTCCAGCACCAGCCGGGGCGCGGTGGCCCCACGCATCTCGGTCAGCCCGGTGTGCACGATCTCGGCGAACCGGGTCAACGTGCCCGGCCCGAGCCGCTCGACCTGCGCCGACATCCGGGTGAGTTGTTCTTCTGGCACGTCGATCAGCCCGCGCTGAATGGCCTCGGGCACCGCGGCCAGCAGCACCAGGTCCCGCAGCCGGTCCAGCAGGTCGGCGGCGAAGCGACGCGGATCGTGCCCGGCCTCGACCAGCCGGTCGACCACGCCGAACACCTCGGCCCCGTCCCCGGCGGCCAGCGCGTCCACCGCGTCGTCGATCAACGCCACGTCGGTGACCCCGAGCAGCGAGATCGCCCGGTCGTAGGTGACCCCACCCGGCCCTGCCCCGGCCAGCAGCTGGTCCAGCACCGACTGGGTGTCCCGCGCGGATCCGCCACCGGCCCGGATGACCAGCGGGAACACCGCGGGCTCCACCGCGACGCCCTCGTCGACGCAGTTGCGCTCGATCAGCGCGCGCATCGCCCCCGGCGGGATCAGCCGGAACGGGTAGTGGTGCGTGCGGGAGCGGATGGTGCCGAGCACCTTCTCCGGCTCGGTGGTGGCGAAGATGAAGATCAGGTGTTCCGGCGGCTCCTCCACGATCTTCAGCAGGGCGTTGAAGCCCTGCGTGGTGACCATGTGCGCCTCATCGATGATGAACACCCGGTAGCGCGATTCGGCGGGCGCGTAGAAGGCCCGGTCGCGCAGTTCACGGGTGTCGTCCACCCCACCGTGACTGGCCGCGTCCAGCTCGACCACGTCCACGCTGCCTGCGCCCTCCGGCGCGAGGTTCACGCAGGAGTTGCACACCCCGCACGGATCAGGTGTCGGCCCGCGCTCGCAGTTCAGCGAGCGGGCCATGATCCGGGCGGAGGAGGTCTTGCCACAGCCACGCGGGCCGGAGAACAGGTACGCGTGGTTGATCCGGCCGGCGGCCAGCGCGGTGCGCAGCGGCTCGGTGACATGCTCCTGCCCGACAACCTCGGCGAAGGTCGCCGGACGGTACTTGCGGTAAAGGGCGAGTGCCACGGATCGAGACCTTACCGGCCCCCACCGACAGCCCGGTTTTGGGCAAAAAAAGGGGACCTCACGCACCCGTCAGAGCCCGCTTATCCTTGCTGCCTTCCGGCCCTGGGGAGGTTCACAGGATGGACGCCGCATGAGGTCCACGGTCAGTGTAGCGGGTCATCCCGGGTGCGCGCCCACGGTGTCCCGAATCTGTTCGCCAAGGCCCGAAGCCCCACTTCGGGCGCAGTGCGCGCAGCAGAAGAACCGGCCCTCGACCTCCACCCCGTGCCCGATCACCCGGCAGCCGCAGTGCTCGCAGCTGGGGGCCAGGCGCTGGATGGCGCACTCGAACGAGTCGAAGGTGTGCACGCCGCCGCCGACCGTGCGGACCTCGAAGGACATCCAGTAGTCGTTGCCACACACGTCACAGGTCGCCATGCGCGCAGCTTCCCCCCGGGGCCGGGCACCGGCAATTGGAGTGCCCGAAGGAGTGAACGCGCGCAGACTGGCGGCGTGCTGCGACCGGTGATCGAACTCGACGACCTCAGCTTCCTGCCGCTCTCCGGCAGGCTGACCCCGGCCGAGCTGGACCAGGTGATGACCCGGATGGCCGGTTACCTCGACGACGAGGCCGACCCGCTGACCGCGCTGCTGGACTCCGACGGGATCGTGGTCGCCGGCGGCCTGCTGGTCAGCGACCCGGCCACCGGCGCGGTGATCGAGCCGAGCTGCTGCTGCGGACTGGAGGCGTGGACGGAGTGGGCCGCCGTGCTCACCGGCCACAAGGCCAACCTGGGCCACTCCCCCGATTCCTGGGCCGAACTGCGCGAGGGCGTGGTCCAGGTGCACGTGGACAGCGACCCCGCCCCGGTCCGCATCGACCTGCCGGCCGCGGAACTGCCCGCCCTGCTGCTGGCGGTGCAACGCGACCTGACCGACTTCCTCGGCCTGGTGCCGAACTGGACGCCGCCGGAGCGGGCCGAGGAAGTGGTCCGGTTGCTGGACCGGGAGCTGCGGATCACCGAGCCGCTGGGGTTGCCCGGCTGATCCGCACCCGCACGTCGGTGGAGATCCGGTGCGCGGACTCGATGGCCTTCTCGATCCTGGCCACCGCGTCCCCGAGCCGGTCGGCCACCTCGGGTGAGTTGATCGAGGCCCGGTTGACCTCAACGTGCACCGAGGCCGAGGCCAGCGCCGCCCCCGCCGAGGAGGCGGACACGGCCAGGTCGGAGAGCACCGAGGCGTTGGACCGCCCGATGATCCGCTCGACCAGCTCCAGCACCCTGGAGGCCACCTCCGCGGTACGCACCGGCACCGCCGCGGCCATCACCAGCGCGCCCTGGATGGCCGCGGCCCGCGCCATCCGGTCGTGCTCGGAGTCCTTGGACAGCTTGTACGCCTCGGTCACCGCGGTGAAGGCCCGCGCGTCCGCGTCGGCCAGCTCCACCGCCTGCCGCCGCAGCTCCGTCGCCTCCTCGCAGACCCGCCGGACCAGCGACTCGTGCTCGGCGTAGTTCGGCCGCCCCACGGTGAAGTTGCAGACCATCTCCACCAGCGCCGCCGCCATCGCCGCGTGCATCGCGGCCGCCGCACCCCCTCCGGGCGCGGGACCGGCCGAAGCCAGCCGGGACAACCAGTCCTCAACCTGTTCGGTGCGCAACCGGGCACTCCTCCTGCCTGACCCCAGTCATCCGGACGGGTGCAGTCGATCACCCCATCGGGCGTAGGGGCAATGGGGTGTTCTCCCCATGTCTGCGAGTGGCCACTGTCCTGCCCGTACCGGCCAACGGCAACGGCCCCGGACGTTCGTGACGTCCGGGGCCGCTGGCCTGAGCGGAGGATGGGGGATTTGAACCCCCGAGGGTTTTATCCCAACACGATTTCCAATCGTGCGCACTAGGCCACTATGCGAATCCTCCGTCGCGAACCTTACCGGAGTCAGGTTTGACCAGCCAAAACGGCAGGTCAGCGGGTCGCGGGCGGGCCGGTTCTAGACTTCGGCGGTGGAGATCAGCGAGTTGCAGGCGATGGTGGGCCGGTTTGTGGCCGAGCGGAACTGGGATCGGTTCCACACGCCGAAGAACCTGGCCATGGCGCTGGTCGGCGAGGTGGGGGAGCTGGCGGAGATCTTCCAGTGGCTCACCGATGACGAGGCGTGGCAGGTGATGAGCCGGCCGGAGCAGGCCGAGCGGGTCCGGCATGAGATGGCCGATGTGCTGGCCTACCTGCTGCGGCTGGCCACCGTGCTGGAGGTGGACCTGGTGGCGGCGATGCAGGAGAAGGGCGCGGTGAACGCGGCCCGGTACCCGGTGGAGCTGGTCAAGGGGCGTACTGAGCTGACCAAGTACACCCGGTTGCCCGGGGTCAGTCCGGGGCCCGCAGCGCAAGGCTGATCGAGAGCACCACCAGCACGGTGCCGACCAGGGCGCCGCCCACGATCCACCAGCCGGGCAGGCCGGCCGCGGTGGCGCACAGCAGCAGGCCGAAGCCGAAGCCCGCGACCAGGCCTGCGCTGAACACGGTGCGTTCGCCGAGGCAGCGGCGGATCGCGGGCAGGTAGCGGATCAGCAGCACCAGCAACCAGACCAGGCCCGCGGCGCACACCGCGAGCCCGGCCAGGTCGATCGTGGTCGGGATGGGGCGGTGCGGGCCGAACTCGATCAGCGTGCCCTCGACCACCATGGGTCCGTCCAGCGGGGCCGCGATGAGCAGCACCCCGAGCAGGACCAGCAGCCCGGCGACGCCGAGCTGAGCCCGCACCCGCATCCGATTCCCTCCCCGCTCACTTCTTCGGTTGCAGACAATCGATCAGGTCCTCCAGCGCGTCGACCAGTGGCAGGCCGGTGCGCGGGCGGAAGCGGACCAGCTGCGGATCGTGGTCGCTGGCCTGCTCGTGGAACTCGGCGTTGATGTGCACCACGTCGTAGTCCACCCGCCGGTCCAGCTTGCGGTTGACCAGGATGTGGTCCAGCGTCTGCGAGTTGCCGTCGAAGACGTAGCTGTAGCGCTCGCCGGGCGGCAGGTCGTTCATGGGCGCGTGCAGGGCGGGGCCGTTGAGCAGGGTGGTCAGCGTCGGGGAGAACAGGAAGTCGTTGAGGTCGCCGGCGACGACCAGGTTGGCGTCCTTCTCCACCGCGCGCAGCGAGTCGACGAAACCACGCAGCAGCACCGCCTGCTTGACCCGCTGGACCTCCGAGGTCCGGTTCGGCTCCTGGATCCGGCCGTGCAGCGGCTGGTCCCCGCCCTTGGAGGCGAAGTGGTTGGCCACCACGAACACGGTGCGCGCCAACGGTCCGCGGGCCGGGAAGCGGAACTCGCCGACCAGCGGCTTGCGGCTGTTCGCCCACGCCTCGTTGGCCGGTTCGATCCGGCCGGGCGAGACCGACAGCGCCGCCCTGCCGTGCTGCCTGACCACCTTGACCGGGGTGTTCGAGTCCCCACCCGGACGGTCCACAAAGGACACCCGGGCCGGGTTGAACAGGAAGCCGACCCGGATGTTGCCGCCGGGCTGGCCGCCGTCCTGGTCGTCGTTGGGGTTGATCTGCCGCCACTCGTACCTGGGCCCACCGGCCGCGGCGATCACCTCGGTGAACTTCTTCAGCGTGGCATCGGCGGTGACCACGGCGTCGTTGGCCGGGCCGTTGTCGTCCTGGATCTCTTCCAGCACAACGACATCCGGGCTGGCCAGGTGCCGGACGATGCCGTTGGCCAGTGCCTCGAACTTGGCCTGCGGGTCGACCGGCGAGAGGTTCTCCACGTTGTAGGTGGCCACCGCCAGCTCGTGGTCACGCTGCTTGCGGGTGACCTCGCGGGCCAGATTCCCGGCGAGGTGCTCGCCGAGCGCGCTGGCCTGCAGCACGTAACCGCCGAACCGGCTGTAGTCCAGCGGTCCCTCGGTGACGCCCTTGAGCTGATCGCCCACGTTGGCCTTGGGGAAGGGCCGCTGGGCGAAGGGCAGCAGCGACTCGACCTTGATCCGGCCGCTGTTGGCGTCGGTGTAGGAGGGGTACACGGTGCCGCCGCGCACGGTGGTGTTCTGCGCGGGCTTGCTGGTGATCCACAACGCGTTGAAGCCGTCGGTGGCGCCGACCACCCGCGCGTCCTCGACCCGCAGCCGCATGCCCTCGCGGGATTCCAGGAAGTCCAGCGCGTACCTGGCAGGCTCCAGCGGCAGGGCCTCGATGCTGCCGCCGGGGGTGGCGGTCAGCGCGGCAGGCACGGTGTCCGGCCGGAGGATCTCCGCCGCGGGCAACGGGTTCCCGCTGCCGCGCACGGTCCAGGTCGCCTTGGTGAGCTGGGTGACCGACTGGTTCGGCGTGGTCCGGGGGTCCTCGCCGCTGGCGGTCGGGTAGAACTCGGTGACCGTGCCGGTGACCAGCACGTCATCGCCAACGGCGACCACCGGGGTGATCGAGCCGTTGTGCACGAACAGGCCCTCGCTGGTGCGCGGATCACTGTCCGGGCTCGGGTCCTGCACCCAGAACCCGCGCGCGGAACCGAACGAGCGCACCGCGGTGACCACACCCGGCACCTGGACCAGCTTGTCCCGCAACGGGGACACCCTGGTGTTGCCCTGCACCTGGTGGATGCGCGCGGCCTGCGGCTGCGGACCGGGCTCACCACCGCCGGGGCCCTCGCCCTTGCTGTTGACCGGCGTCGGCTCGCCGACGGCGAAGTCCGCGGCGTTGTCGTCGGTGTCGGTCAGCGCGGTCCTGGCGGCCGAGGTGGCGTTCGCGGTGGCCGAGGTCGGGCTGTTCTCCCTGACCACGGCGTTGCCGTAGCCGACGAGGTCCCGGATCCGGGCGTCCGCGGCGCAGTCGGCCGCGCTCAGGCAGGTCAGCGCCTCGGTGCCGCGCACCAGCGCGACCGTGCCCGCGGCCCCGCCCAGCGCCAGGGTGCCGGTGGCATCGGCGGTGGGCAGCGCGGTGGTCCCGCCCGCGCCCTTGGCCTGGGCCACCAGGTACCGCTTGCCGGCGGCGATCGACCCGGTCAGCGGGGTCGCCTGCCAGCGGGAGGTGGGCGAGGGGGTGGCGGTCAGGTACTGCACGCTCCAGCCGGTCAGCTCGACCGGTGCGGCGGCGGGGTTGGCCAGCTCGATGAAGTCATGGGTGAGGACGGCCCCGGTGTTGCCACCCCCGCCGTAGACCTCGGCGATCAGCACATCGGGTGACGGGGCGGCAAGGGCGCCCACGGGCAGCGCCGCGGCCACGCACGAGGCGGCCAGCAGCGGAAATAAGACTCGGCGGCGGTAGCTCATCCGAAGCTCTTGTCCTCCCGGTCGGGGTCGGGAGGAGGAATCTTTCCCTGATCGGGTGAACTTTGGTAGGCGTTCGCCTAACGATTGCCGCAGGTCATCCCCATGAGGCAGCCCGGACATAAAGCGAGGGCCGGTCCCTCATGGGAACCGGCCCTCGCGGAGCGGTGGCGGTGGGATTTGAACCCACGGAGGGCTTGCACCCTCACACGCTTTCGAGGCGTGCTCCTTCGGCCGCTCGGACACGCCACCGCCGAGAACAATACCGAAGGTTCACCACGAACCCGAAATCGGGTTCTTCAAGGCGCTGACCTGCTACTTCTGGAACTTGTCCTTGACATCCTGGACTGCCTCGGCGGCCTTGTCCCGCACGTCGTGCGCGGTCTCCTTGACCTCACCGGTGAGCTGGTCGCGCTTGCCAGCGGCCTCCAGCTCCTCGTTGCCGGTGAGCTGGCCGATCTTCTCCTTGGCCTGGCCGACCAACTGCTCAGCCTTGTCCTTGGCCTTGTCGAACACGCTCATGGGGGCTCCCTTCGAGCTTCGGCGGATACCGGCTCCGAGCCGGTCGCTCACCCAGTACGGAGTGCCCGTTCTCCGCCGGTATCACGCCCTTGTGAGCCGACTCACCCGTCCCGGTGGTCCCGGAAGAACTCCGCGAGCAGCGCGGCGGACTCCGCGGCCAGCACGTCGCCGCGCACCTCGGGGCGGTGGTTGAGCCTGCGATCGCGCAGCACGTCCCACAGCGAACCGGCCGCGCCGGTCTTGGGCTCCCAGGCGCCGAAGACCACCCTGGCCACCCTGGCCAGCACGATCGCGCCCGCGCACATCGTGCACGGCTCCAGGGTCACCACCAGGGTGCAGCCGTCCAGGCGCCAGCCGTCGCCGTTGGCCCTGGCCGCGGCGCGCAGGGCCAGCACCTCGGCGTGCGCGGTGGGGTCGGCCGCCGCCTCGCGGGCGTTGTGCGCGCTGGCCAGTTCCCGGCCGTCAGGGGCCAGCACCACCGCGCCGATCGGCACGTCTCCGGTGGCCAGCGCACCGCGCGCCACCTCCAGCGCGGTGCGCATGGCCGCGAGGTCCGCCGCCGAGGGCGGTGCGGTCACTGCTGCAGCCGCTCGGTGACCTTGCTCAGCTCCTCGGCGAACCCGCAGCGCTGGGCGATCATCATCAGCTGCTCGTCCGGGTACAGGTCGATGTCGTCCACGATGAGCTGCAACTCGGGTTCCGGCAGGCCGAGGTCGGCCAGCATGGTGAAGTCACCGGCAGGCCAGATGTCCTCGTCGTCGGGGTCCGGCGGCTCGACCCTGAGCTGGTCCAGCACGTCGGCGGCCACGTCGTAGTCCAGTCCGGCGCCCGCGTCCGAGAGCAGCAGCGCCACCCCGGTGGGGGCCGGCCGGATGAGCACGAAGAACTCGTCGTCGACGGCCAGCATGCCGAACACCGCGCCCGTGGACCTTGCCTTGCGCAGTTCGGTGATCGCCGCGTCCAGGTCGGCCAGCGCCGAACTGTCCATCGGCGCACACCGCCAACGGCCTTCCTCACGAACCACCGCAACCGCGAAGCCGATTACCGGCTCCTGCACCGACATGGGGCACACGTTATGCGCATAACGCTTAACCCGAAAGCACTATCCCGCGTACGCGGCGTGGCGTGCCAACGGAAGGTGTCCCCGGGTCCGGCCCACAGGCGACACTGTCCCCATGAGCGCTCCCGTGCACCCCGCGGACGCCCGGCTCGCCGGCGTCCTGGACCAGGCTCGTGACCTCCAGCCGCGAACGGTCGCGCTACGCCGCCGGATCCACCGCCACCCCGAGCAGGGACTGCGGCTGCCGACCACCCAGGCCGCGGTGCTCGGCGAGCTGGCCGACCTGCCGCTGAGCACGCACACCGGCGAGTCCACCACCTCGGTGGTCGGTGTGCTGGAGGGTGCGAAGCCGGGCCGGACGGTGCTGCTGCGCGCGGACATGGACGCGCTGCCGCTGACCGAGGACACCGGACTGGAGTTCGCCTCGGCCACCCCCGGCACCATGCACGCCTGCGGGCACGACACGCACGTGGCGATGCTCGCCTCGGCCGCCCGGCTGCTCAGCGCGCGGCGGGAGGACCTGGCCGGGAAGGTGGTGTTCATGTTCCAGCCCGGCGAGGAGGGGCACCACGGGGCCAAGTTCATGCTGGACGAGGGGCTGCTGGACATCGCGGGCGCCCGGCCGGACCGGGCGCTGGCCATCCACATCACCTCGACCCTGGCCAGCGGCATGTTCCAGTCCCGGCCGGGGCCGATCATGGCCTCCTCGGACATCCTGAACGTGACCGTCACCGGCCGCGGCGGGCACGCCTCGGCCCCGCACGACGCGCTGGACCCGGTGCCTGCCGCCGCGGCCATGGTCGGCGCGCTGCAAACCATGATCACCCGCCGGATCAGCGTGTTCGACCCGGCCGTGGTCACCATCGCGCACATCAAGGCGGGCACCACCAGCAACATCATCCCCGAGGTGGCACACCTGCAGGGCACCATCCGGGCACTCTCGGAGAGCACCCGCGTGCTGGTGCACGAGGAGGCCCGCCGGGTGTGCGAGCACGTGGCCGCCGCGCACGGCTGCACCGCCGAGGTCGAGGTGATCCTGGGTTACGGGGTCACCGTCAACGACGAGGTGGTCGGCCCCGGCGTGGTCGACCTGGCCGCCGCGGTGCTCGGCCCGGCACACGCCGCACCCATGCAGGATCCGCTGATGGGCGCCGAGGACTGGTCCTACGTGCTGCAGGAGGTGCCGGGCGCGATGGCCTTCCTCGGCGCCTGCCCGCCGGGCACCCCGGTGCACGAGGCCGCGGCCAACCACTCCAACCGGGTGATCTTCGACGAGGCCGCGATGGCGCACGGGGTGGCCATGTACGCCGGTTTCGCACTGGACGCGCTGCGGTGAGCTTCGAGAAGGCCGATCCGGAGGAGCTGGGCAGGCGGGAGTTCCTGGCCGTCTGCGTGCGGGACGAACTGGCCGCGGCCGGACTGCCGGTGGTGCCCAAGACGCTGGCCAGCGACCTGCACCCGGGCGCGGAGGTCAGCGTCGACCCGGGGCAGGACGCGGCAGGCGGGGTGCACGTGGAGTGGACGGTCAGTCCACGGCTGGCCCACGTCGGCCGACGGGCGGTCACCAGCGGCAGGCTGGACGATCCGGTGGTCGGCTACGCGTACAAGATCGGCGAGGCGATGGCCACGGCGATGACCGCCATCCTGCGCAACGCCGGGTACACCGTGGCACCGAGCCGGGACGAGTACCGGATCAACGGGATCCAGGTCACCGCTGGTCCGCCGCTGGGCAGTGAACCGGTGTGGGCGCTGACCGAGGAAGAACTCCGGATAACCGCTTCTCCCGCGAACCAGGCAGACAACGCCGGGAACACGGGGTAGCAAACCCTGCGGGGTGAGGGCAGCGGAAGGATGGATGAATGCATTCGGTGTGTGTGCTCGGGCTCGGGCTGATCGGCGGCTCGGTGCTACGGGCGGTCCGGTCGGCCGGATATCCGGCGTGGGGCGCGACCAAGTCCGAGGGAGATCGAGACGCGGCGCTGGCCGACGGCTATGACGTCGAGGCGAGCGTGGAGGACGCGCTGCGCCGGGCCGCGGACGAGGACGCGCTGATCGTCCTGGCCGTGCCGCTGACCGCGCTGGAGGAGGTGCTCCGGCAGATCCGCGCGCTGGCCCCGTCCTGCCCGCTGACCGACGTGGTCAGCGTGAAGGGCCCGGTGGCCGAGGCGGTGGGCCGCATCCTGCCCTCGGTCCGCTACGTGGGCGGCCACCCGATGGCGGGCTCCACCGAGTCCGGCTGGGCCGCTGGTTCGGCCGAGCTGTTCCGCGGCGCGCCCTGGGTGGTCACCGCCGAGGAGGAGACCGACCTGACCCGCTGGGCCCAGGTCGCCCGGCTGGCCATCGCCTGCGGCGCGCACGTCATCCCGGCCACGCCGGAACAGCACGACGCCACCGTCGCCCGCATCTCGCACCTGCCGCACCTGTTCGCCGCGGTGCTGGCCGCGGTCGGCGCCGAGGGCGGCCCACTGGCCTGGTCGCTGGCCGCCGGCTCCTTCACCGACGGCACCAGGGTCGCGGGCACCCGCCCGGAACTGGTCAGGGCCATGTGCGAGGGCAACCGGTCGGCACTGCTGGAGGCGCTGGACGAGGCCCTGGGCCGGCTGGGCGCGGCCCGCGGCTCACTGGCCTCCACCGGCGGCCTGGCGGTCACCGTGGACGCCGGGCACGAGGCCCGCCGTGGCTTCACCGCCACCCCGCAGGCAGGCCCGGCCGAGATCCGGATCGACCTGAAGGACCCCAACGCCCTGGACGAACTGCTCGACCTGGGCACACTGGGTGGGCGGATCACCTCGATCGAGGACGATCTGGCCGTCGGAGAGGAACTGGGCAACCCGTGAACGATGTGCGCGGCCTGCAGGCCACCTGGGACAACCTGGGCAAACAGGATCCGTACTGGGCGGTGCTGTCCGATCCGGACCGCAGGCACAACCGGTGGGACCACGACGAGTTCATGGCCACCGGCCACCGGCACGTCCAGCACGTCGCGGGCAGGCTGGCCGAACTGGATCTCAAGTTCACCGGCCGGGTGCTCGACTTCGGCTGCGGGCTCGGCAGGCTGAGCAACGCGCTGGCCGAGACCGGGCTGGACGTGGTGGGGGTGGACATCGCGCCCTCCATGGTCGAGCAGGCCAGGACGATGGCGCGGTTCCCCGAACGCACCGAGTTCGTCGCCTACGACGGTCGCGCGCTGCCCTTCGAGGACGCCAGTTTCGACGGGGCGCTGAGCCTGATCGTGCTCCAGCACATCCCGCCGCTGCCCAAGGTGGCCAGCCTGCTGGAACTTGTCCGGGTGGTCCGGCCGGGCGGGTTGCTGGTGCTCCAGCTGCCCAGCCACCGCAAGAACCCGATGCCGGTGCCCGCGGGATGCCGGGCCGCGGTGGAGGTGGTGGCCGCGCCGGCGAGCCTGACGCCAGGCCAGCAGAGCGCGGTGCGGGTGCAGGTGACCAACCTGAGCGAGCACCACTGGCACTTCTCCCCCTTCCTCCAGCTCGGCAACCACTGGCTGCGCGAGGGCGCGGTGGTCATCGGCGACGACGGCCGGGCCCAGCTGCCGTTGAGCGGCCTGGCCGCCGGCGCCTCGGCCACCCTGGTGCTGGAGATCAACGCGCCCGTCGAGCCCGGCCGGTACGAGCTGGAGCTGGACATGGTGCTGGAGGGGGTCACCTGGTTCCAGGGCGTCGGCTCGGCGACCACCCGGATCCCGGTCGAGATCACCCCGCACTCGGTGGCCGCACCGGTGGCCGAGCCCGTTGTGGTGGCCACGGAACCCTCGGCCGAGGCGGAGGAGGCGCCGGTGACCGAGGACGCGGGCGGCATCGAGATGTTCCCGCTGCCACCAGCGCTGTTCCGCTCGTTGCTGGAGCACGTGGGTTGCCGGGTGCTCCACTTGGTCGAGGATGAGCTGGGCGGTCCGGAGTGGGGTAGTTACACCGCTGTGGTGCAACGCCTGTACTGAGTCTGCTCGCCCGCCTAACGTGGGCGGATGGAACCTCGGCTGCGGCTGGCGGCGGTGTTGGGCGCCGCGGTGCTGCTGGTCGGGACGGTGGTGGTGCTGCGCGGGTCCGGTGAGGAGCAACCCGCGCAGCCCGAGTTGCCGCCGTACCGGACCATGACCGAGTTCCGGGCCGATGGCGTGCTGCTGCCGGTGCCCGGCGCCAAACCTGCCGCGCCCACCGGACTGGACGTCCGGCCAGGGTCGCGGCGGTTGGTGCTGAGCTGGTTGGGCGAGGCCGCCGGGTATGAGGTGACCTGGGGCAATGACCGGCGGACCCGGTTGGTGGCCGAGCGCAGCGCGCAGCTGGACGGGCTCACCGACGGGCTGGCCTATCCGGTCGAGGTGCGGGCGGTGGATGCCTTCGGGCAGCGTTCCGATCCGCTCGGCGGGTCGGGCACGCCGCGCACACCGGACGGGGACTGGGGTTTCCTCGATCTCTTCGACGGCACCGAGGACGAGGTGGGCTCGCGCTGGCAGCTGGTGCAGCGGCCGGGGTGTGCCTGGACCGGGGTGGCCGGTGGGCGGCTGGTGGTCAGCGCGAACTGCGGGGACCGGCCGACCGGGTTGCGGGCGCGCACGCCGTTCCGGTTGCACGACAACGGCGGGCGGCTGGTGCTGGAGACCGACGCGCCGGAGCACCGGGACCGGCTGACCGTGGACTTCGTGCCGGGGCCGGTGGATATCGTCGGTGATCGGGCACTGCCGCCGGGGACGATCCGGGTGGACCTGAGCACCGAGGGCGTGCTGGTGCGCCACCCCGGCGGGGAGGCGCGGCTGCCGGGGCTGGCCGCGCCGCCGGTGGGGCGTTCGCAGCGGTGGGAGATCGTCTTCGCCGGTGGTGAGTTGCGGGTGTCGCGGGACGGCCAGGTGCTGGGCGCGACGCCGGTGGCGCGGACCTGGCGGCAGGCCACCGTGTTACTCGGCTTCGGCGGGCGGGGCAGCGGGGTCACCGATGTGCTGCTGGACCTGGTCGCCTTCGACAGCGAGCCGGTGCCGGCGCCGCCGCTGCGGGTGACGCCACGGGTGCTGGTGGACCTCCCCCGTTCGGCCGCGCCCAAGGCGCCGGAGGACACCCGGATGCTGCGCGGGGCCGAGGGCGCGTTGTTGCGGATGGCGGTGCGCTCGCCGCTGGACGCGCGGGAGCCGAAGCTCACCGCGTTCGTCAACGGCGTCGGGTACCCGGTGCGGCCGGTGTTCCCCGGCCTGGGGCTGACCGCGGGCAGCTGGTTCCCGGTGGTCGCGGAGCTGCCCGCGGCCGCGCTCGCGGTGGACACCCAGCGCTACCTGCTGGATGTGCAGCTCCGGCAGGAGAACCCGATGGTCCAGCTGGACTACGGCCCTGCCTCGCTGGACCTGCGCCCGGCCCCCGGCCAGGCCGCGGACGAGCCGCCTGCCAACCGGGCCGACCGCAGGCTGCCCCGGCCGGGGCCCGCGCTGGCCGAGCCGGGTGCGACGCTGCTGGACGCGGCCGGGCGGCCGGTGCCCGGCGGGGAGCCGGTGGCCAAGGGGCGGGCGGTGATCGAGATCCGGCTGGACGGCAGGGCCGGGCAGCTCGCGGCAGGCGAACTGGCCGGGCTCGCCGGGCTGGAGGTGCGGCTGGACGGGGACCGGCTGGCGGTGCTGCCCACCGCCAAGGACGGCCCCGGCGCGGCTGGCAGCTGGCGGATCGCGCTGAACCTGAGCAGCACCTCGGCCGGTCCGCACACCGTGGAGGTGCGTGCGGTTGGCACCAGCTGGGACACCCCGACCGCCTACGCCTTCCTGCCGATCATGGTGGCCCGCCAGTGACATCTACTCGTCACTGATCTCACAGCGGCGACGCGCGAACCGGTCGCATGGTCCAGCATGGTCGGTATGCCCGCACTGATCCTGGATGCCGCTCGCACCCCGTTCGGCCGCTACCGCGGTGGCCTGTCCGAGGTCCGGGTGGACGACCTGGCGACGTTGCCGATCACCGAGCTGCTCCGGCGGCACGGACCCGACGGCAGCGGGCAGCTCGATCCGGCGCGCATCGACGACGTGATCTACGGCGACGCCAACGGCGCCGGCGAGGACAACCGGAACGTGGCCAGGATGGCCGCGCTGCTGGCCGGGCTGCCGGTGACCGTGCCGGGGGTGACCCTCAACCGGCTGTGCGCCTCGGGTGGCGAGACCTTCGTGCAGGCCAGGCGGGCCATCGTGGCCGGGGACGCGGATCTGGTGGTGGTCGGCGGGGTCGAGGGCATGAGCCGCGCCCCGTTCGTCATGCCGCGGCCGGACAAGGGCCTGCCGGACAAGATGGAGGTCGTCTCCACCGCGCTGGGCTGGCGGCTGGTCAACCCGCGGATGCGCCCGGAGTGGACGGTGCCGCTCGGCCTGGCCGCCGAGCAGGTGGCCACCGGGCTGGGGATCACCCGCGCGGAGATGGACCTGTTCGCGCTGCGTTCGCACCGGCGCGCCGCGGCCGCCTGGGACGCCGGTGTGCACGACGGGTTCGTCTTCCCGGTGCTGGCCCCGGACGGCCCGCGCTCCACCCAGATCGTGCGCCGGGACGAGTCGGTCCGCTCGGACACCTCGGACAAGAAGCTCGCCCAGCTCAAGTCGGCCTTCTCCGCCGACGGCCCGGTGACCGCGGGCAACTCCTCGCCGTTGAGCGACGGCGCGGTGGCCGCGCTGATCGGCACCGAGGCCGCCGCCACCGAACTGGGTGTGCAGCCGCTGGGCGAGATCGTGGCCGGCACGGTGGCCGCGGACGAGCCGCACCAGTTCACCCTGGCCCCGGTGCCCGCGATCCGGCGGCTGCTGCTGCGGCTGGGGGTGCGCGCGGAGAACGTGGACCTGTGGGAGATCAACGAGGCATTCGCCGCGATGGCGCTGTCCGTGCTGCACCACCTGCCCGAGGTGGACCGGGACCGGGTCAACGTGCACGGTGGCGCGATCGCCTACGGCCACCCGCTGGGCGCCTCGATGCCCCGGGTGATCATCGACCTGTGCCGGCACCTGCGGCAGCGCGGCGGCGGTCTGGGGATCGCGGCGGCCTGCGTCGGCGTCGGCCAGGGGGTGGCGATCGCGGTCCGGGTCTAGCTGCCGGCTAGATGCGGGCGGAGATGCCCGGGTAGTCCAGCACCACGGCGTCCTCGCACACGGTGATGTCCGCGGTGAAACCGGGCCAGGAGAAGTTGACCACCGACTCGCGCTCGCCCGTGCTCACCGTGCGGTAGGTCTGGTGCACCACGTTCAGCTCCAGCTCGGGCAGGGACACCCAGAGCACCGGCATGGTGGCCTCGCCCGCCTCCCGGTGCAGCTGGTGGCGGCGGATCGGCAGGGTGTTGAACAGCACGCAGAACTGCACGTCGACCTCTGCCGCGCCCTGGAACTCATCCCGCTGCGGGCCCTGGCCGCGGTCGTAGAGCCAGAAGCCGTCGTGCGAGCGGCTGAAGGAGATCTGCCGCTCGTGCTCGGCGGTGGTGCTGCGCACGAGTAGCCGCTTCACCTCGCCGGACTCGTTCACGCCGACCTCGTAGGAGGCGCTGAACGCCTCGGTCTCGGCGTTGGCGGCGACGACCAGACGGCCGAGGCCGCGGAAGCGCAGGCCTTCGGCCAGCACCAGCCTCGCGGACTCCAGGCTCGGCAGGTCATGACCCCGCCAGGTGACCATCTTCTGCCGCCGGGCGGTAGCTGTGGAGTTCACCTGTTCCTGCACCCGACCGAGCGTACTCGACCTTGAACGCCCCTCCTATGGTTAAGTAGTCGCTGCCGCCGCCTGGATACCGCTGGTAACCAGGAGGTCCCCGCCAATGACGCGAACACTTCGCGCCCTGTTGCCATTGCCGCTGGTCGCAGCGGTGCTGGCCACCGCCCCCGTGGCATCCGCCGCCCCGGAGGCAACACCGAGCAAGGCCGCGCCGCAGTTCAGCGTGATGACACCGGCGAGCACGGTGGCATCACGGACCGACCGCCGCCCGATGGCGGGCGCGGTCTATGACAAGGTCAGCGACCAGACCATCGCCACCTGGTCCGGCCAGCACGCGCACAACTACGTGCAGGCCTACGACCACCGGAAGAAGACCTGGACCGCGCCCCGGCAGATCGCCGACGGCGAGTCCGACCCGCACAACTACCCGACCATCGTGCAGGCCGACGACGGGTACCTGCTGGTCTTCCAGGGCATGCACAACAAGTCCCTGCGGGTGACCCGCTCCCCCAAGCCGCGCTCGGTCGAGGGCGCCTGGACCCAGGCCACCATCGCCGAGGGCGCGGCGGCCAGCTACCCGATGCCGTTCAAGACCGCGAACGGCACGATCTACGTCTTCTTCCGCGAGACCTCGCAGGAACTGGACCCGAGCAAGCCGACCGACTTCCGCCCGATGCGCTACGTCGTCTCCACCGACAACGGCCGCAGCTGGCGCAACTCCGAGCAGCTCACCGGGCAGCGCTTCGCGATCGGCTCCACCGATCGCGCGGACAACATGGACGAGATCTACATCGGCCAGATGCGCTACGAGCCTGCCTCGCTCACCAGCCGCGAGCGGGTGCACATCGTCTACACGCTGGCAGGCGGCGGTCCCGAGGGCAACAAGCACGATCGCTACCACCGCAACATCTACTACGCCTGGTTCGACCCGGCGAACCGGCACTTCTACTCCGCGGCCGGACGTGATCTGGGCACCCAGATCGACGACGCGGACCAGGAGCAGCGGCTCAAGATCGTGGAGACGCCGGTGGCGCTGCCCGGTGGGATCAAGTCGCCGGACTACATCCAGCAGGTCGGCGTGGCCAACGGGAAACCGTTCACGCTGTGGTTCGAGACCGACAACGCGGGGCTGTGGCACAACAAGGCCGCGGTGTTCGAGAACGGCAAGTGGACGGTGACCGAGGTGGCCACCGGCTACCGCACCAGGGAGGTGGAACGCCTGGACGGCAACACCTGGCGGGTCTACGCCACCAAGGACGGCAAGCCGAACATCGAGACCTTCCTGCTGCGCGGCGGAAAGCAGTGGAGCCCGGAGACGGTGATCAGCACGCCGAAGCCGGTGCAGCGGGTCGAGGTGGTGATCGGGTTCCGCGATCCGGCCCGGATCATCGCCACCGGCTCCTCCAGCGACCGCGATGTGAAGGTGGCCGACGGCGACATCTACGTGGCCGGCCTGCCCCAGGCGCGCTGCCGCCTGGAGCTGCCGATCATCGGTTGCCTGTTCTGATCCCTTTGCCCAGCAATGAAAAAAGCTGCGCCGGGCTCCCCCGTTGGGAGCCCGGCGCAGCCGGTCTAGTCAGCTAGCCGAAGCAGCTCAGGCGCGCTTGCGGCGACGCTGGAGCACCAGGGCGAGCGCACCGCCGCCGAGGAGCACCACGCCGACCAGCGACAGGGTGATCACCGAGGCGCCGGTGTTGGCCAGGCCGCCGGTGTTCTTCACCGGGGGAACCGGGCTGGTGGTGGTCGCCGGGACCTCGGTCTTGGAGGTCGTGGTGGTCGGCGCCGGGGTGGTGGTGCTGGTGGTCGGCTTGGTGGTGACCGGAGCCGCCTTCCAGTCGACCTTGGCCTGTGCGGCCAGCTTGGCGTTGGTGGCCTGGGCCAGGATCAGGGTCTGCGAGGGCTTGCCGTCGTTGGCGACGAACAACCGACCCTTGTCGATCTTGGTGGTGGCTTCCAGTTTGAAGCCGGCCTTGCCTGCCGGGGCGTCCGCGGGGACGTCGACGAAGATCTCCTGGCCGTTGGTGGCCTCGGTCAGCTCCTTGCCCGACTTGTCGACCACCTTCACGCCCTTGGGCGCGTCCGCGGTGAGCTTGATCTTGTCCGAGGTGGACTTGACCGTGAACGGGCCGATCTTGGTGCCGGCGTTGCCAGCCAGCTGCTCGGGCGTCAGCTCCAGCGAGGGCGCGGGCTGGTTCTTCATGCCCACGTTCTTCTCGCCGGTCAGGTACTTGTAGACGGCCTTGACGTCCGGCGTGTTGTTGTCGTGCAGGGAGACCTTGTTGCTGTAGTGCCAGATCGCGGCCTGGGTGCCCGCGATGGCCTCGTTGTTGTCGAGGTCGGCGCCAACGGTCTTGCCCAGCTCGGCAACGTCGATGGTCGGGTAGGAGTGGTGCAGGATCCAGTTGACCTTGTCCGGGCTGGACTTGAAGTCGGACTGGTTGTCGTGACCCTTGCTGTCGGCACCCGGGTACTTGCTCCACGGGGACTCGATCATCTGCGCGTTGTCGCGCACGCCGACGGTCAGCTCGACGCAGTACGTCTTGAGCGCGGTGCCGTCGGGCAGACGCAGGCCGATGAGCAGGGTCGGGACGGACTTGCCGTCGTTGAGGCGAACGTGGAAGTTCCCCTCGTTGGCGGTCTTGTCGACCTTGGCCTTGGTCTGGGCCATGGCCGGGGCGGCGGAAACCAGCGAAATCGCGGTCGCAGTGAGGAGCACCGCGCCTAGGCGCGCGGCGCGCAACCGGGATGCCATAACTCTCCTTCCCGCCGGAAGTGTGAGGACTTCCAGAACGGGCATGTGGGGATACGAGGTGTCAGCGCTGGTACTCACCCGGACGAGGCCAAATCAAGGGGCATGATCGGGGCGAGAACGCGACGGACAGTACCGCCGGGGTCCAATGGGCTGCCCCCAGGGGTGGGTACACAATCCCTTACCGAGAGCTATCGATCACTAGGCCGTTCGGCCTAATTCATTCGTCTTGCCGGTGGCGGTAGCACACCCTTTTGACCTCGCATTATGAGGTGGCGTTACTTCTGAACAGAAGAAAGTCGGCTACACTGCGAAACTAATGTGGCAGTCATGCGCAAAACTCTGCCGCGAGGGTAGTTGTCATTTCGGGATCTCCCCGATATCAATCCGTTAGCAAACCCGGCCGTTACCTACCGGGAATGCAACGAAGCCCACACCGGCGAGCGGTGTGGGCTTCGGTAGAGCCGTGTGGTGGTACGCCTCAGACGGCGCGCACCTGCTCCGCCTGCGGGCCCTTGGGGCCCTGGCTGATCTCGAACTCGACCGGCTGGTTCTCTTCCAGGGTGCGGTAACCGTTGCCCTGGATAGCACTGAAGTGGACGAAGACGTCCGGACCGCCGTCAGCCTGGGCGATGAAGCCGAAGCCCTTCTCGCCGTTGAACCACTTCACAGTGCCCTTAGCCATCTGATTCTCCCTGGTTGCACTCTTCGCGACCTGCACCTCGCAGGCCACCAGCTGCCGCAGGCAGGCCGGTGCGATGAAGGGAGATGTCCTCCCGAACGCGCGAGCCCGCCGGTCAAAATTCCTGCGGGCGCTTCACAACGTTCGAGGAAAAGATGACTGCATCCAACTGATGGGACCAGTCTAGCACAGAAAGCAAAGAACTGCCGACAAGCGGCAGTTCTTTGGGTGGCGCGCTCGGCAGGATTCGAACCTGCAACCTCTTGATCCGTAGTCAAGTGCTCTATCCGTTGAGCTACGAGCGCATCATCTTCAGTTGTGGCCTGGCCGAGGCCAGACACTGCGGAGGCTCCGGGATTTGAACCCGGGAGGGGGTTGAAGCCCCCAACCGCATTAGCAGTGCGGCGCCATAGACCAGACTAGGCGAAGCCTCCCGGGGCCTTGTGGGGCCGCCGGATCAGTACTTTACACATCCCCGGAGGATCCGCCAAAACGGGGGGTCATCAGGGGCCGGAGCAGGGCGTTTACCGCCCTGCCCCGACTGTCCATCACGGTTTCCCATGATCGCGAACGACCCGTCCGTCCGGATCATCCCCTGCGTCCACTCAGTCCCACGTCCGGTGGACACGGGCAGACGGTTTCACCCGTCGCACAAGCTTGGCAACACTCGATCGGATGACACTTCGGTAATTCCCTTACCGAAAACGTCTCCGCACGTCACGGCCTGGTTCCGGCGGCCCTCGCGGCCAGCTCCTCGAACGGCCGCAGGGCCTCCGGGTTGGTCAGCGCGTCCCGGCTGACCGCCCGCTCCGGCGGCATGCCGGCCAGGATCTTCTTCACCGGCACCTCGCACTTCTTCCCGTTGAGCGTGCGCGGCACGTCGGTGATGGCCAGGAACCGGTTCGGCACGTGCCGCGGCGAGAGCGCCCCGCGCAGCTCGGTGCGCAGCCGCGGCTCCACCTCGGCCAGCTCGATCCCCGGCGCCAGCACCAGGAAACAGAGCAGCTCACCGTCGCTCTGGCCGGCCCCCGAGGTGTCGATGACCAGCGAGTCCAGCACCTCCTCGAAGCCCTCCACCACCCGGTAGAACTCGCTGGTGCCCATCCGCACGCCACCGCGATTGAGAGTGGAATCACTCCGGCCGTAGATCACGCAGGACCCGCGCGGGGTGATCCGGATCCAGTCGCCGTGCCGCCAGATACCCGGGTAGGTCTCGAAATATGCCTCCCGCAGCCTGCTGCCGTCGGCGTCCCGCCAGAAGAACACCGGCATGGACGGCATCGGTGCGGTGATCACCAGTTCGCCGACCTCGTCGGCCACCGGGTTGCCTGCCTCGTCGTAGGCGGCCACCGCCGCGCCGAGCATCCGGCAGGAGATCTCGCCCAGCCACACCGGCACGTCAGGGGCCGCGCCGACGAAGGCGGTGCACAGGTCGGTGCCGCCGGAGACGCTGGCGATCTGGATGTGCTCGCCAACGTGCTCGGCCAGCCAGCCGAAGCCCTCCGGGCTCAGCGGGGCGCCGGTGGAGCCGATCACCCGCAGCGCGGACAGGTCGTACTGCTCGGCCGGGCGCAGGCCGCGCTTGAGGCAGGACTGCACGTACGGCGCGGAGGTGCCGAAGTAGGTGACCTTGAGCCGCTCCACCACCCGCCACAGCGCGCCCAGGTCGGGATAGGCGGGGCTGCCGTCGAAGAGCACCACGGTGCAGCCCACCAGCAGGCCGGAGACGAGGTAGTTCCACATCATCCAGCCGGTGGTGGTGAACCACAGGAAGCGATCACCCGGGCCCAGATCCGCGTGCAGGGCAAGGGATTTGAGGTGCTCCAGCACGATGCCGCCGTGGCCGTGCACGATGCCCTTCGGCAGGCCGGTGGTGCCGGAGGAGTAGAGGATCCACAGCGGGTGGTCGAAGGGCACCGGGTCGAAGCCCGGCTGCGCGTCCCGGTGCTTCTCGAGCAGTTCGGTCCAGTCCTGGGTGCCCGGCTGGGTGGCGCCGTTGCCCAGGTAGTCCACCAGCACGGTGGCGCGCAGCCCAGGGATCTCCCCGCGCAGCCGCTCCACGGTGGGCCTGGTGTCGAAGGACCGTCCGTTGTAGACGTAGCCGTTGACCGCGATCAGCACGGTCGGCTCGATCTGGGTGAACCGGTCGGAGATGGCCCGCGCGCCGAAGTCCGGCGAGCAGGAGGACCACACCGCGCCCAGGCTGGCCGCGGCCAGGAAGGCGATCAGGGTGTCCGGCGAGTTGGGCACCAGCGCGGCCACCCGGTCGCCCTGGCGCACGCCAAGCTCACGCAGGCCTGCCCTGGCCGCGGCCACCCTGGCCCGCAGTTCGCCGTAGGTCAGCCGGGCGCTGAGGCCGTCCTCGCGGACGAACTCCACCGCCGGGTCCGCCTCGCCCTTGCCGGGGCCGGGGCGCAGCGCGTGCTCGGCGTAGTTGAGGGTGCTGCCGGGGAACCATTCGGCGCCGGGCATCGCGCTCGAGCCCAGCACCGCCCTCGGCCGCTGGTGGAAGGTGACGTCGAGGAAGTCCGCCAGTGCGCCCCAGAACGCGGGCAGGTCGCTGGTGGACCACTGCCACAGTGCCGGGTAGTCGGCCAGGTCCAGTCCGTGCTGGGTGCGCAGCCAGCCGCGGAAGGCCGCCATCCGGCTGGCGCCGACCCGGCCTGGTTGGGGTTGCCACAGCAGTTCCGGCACTCCGGCATCGTTGCCGGGCGTGGAGTCGGTCATGTCTGAGTTCCTAGCTGATCGCCGCCGATCAGGCCAGGTGTGGTGAGCAGCGTCCCAGAACGCCGAACGACCCCGCACCGCGTGTTCCGGCCGGGGTCGCGAGGCTCAGCGCGAAGGGGTCAGCCCCAGCGCTTGACGTTGCGGGATTCCGCGTCCTGGTAGTTCTGGTTGGCGCTCTCCAGCGCCCGGCCGATCTGGCCGAGCACACCCTTGAGGTCGCCGTAGGAGGAGTCCCAGCGCTGCTGGTGCACCTGCCACGCCTCGGAGGCCTTGCCGGACCAGGTGGCCGCGGTGGGGGCCAGGTTGGCCTTGAGGTCACCCAGCAGGCGCTCCAGCTCGGTGGTGGTGGCGCGCACCTTCTCGGCGGTGTTGCCCAGCTGCTCGAAACTGACTTCGATTTCGCCGCTCATCGTCTTCGCTCCCGTTTTCCCGCGCTCAGCCCAGCTCGTTCTGGATCTTGCTCAAGCCCGCAGACTGCGTCTCTTCCTGCTGGGCGTAGCCCCGGTGCATGTTGTCCAGATTGGACGCGATGTCATTCAGCGCGAGGTTCAGCTTGAGGGCGTCCTGGTCCCACTGGTCCATGAGCCCGTCGAACGCCTTGGCCGCGTCACCACGCCAGAACGACTTCACGTCCTGGACGGCCTGGCGCAGCATGCGCAGCTGGTTGTCCACATCGCCGTTGACCTTGCGGACGTCCTGGGCGGCGCGCCGCATCTCCTCCAGTGAAGCGCCGTAACTCATGTGCGCTCTCCCCTTACGACCTGTTCAGTGGTATCCGGGAGCCCCTCGGAGTGGGAACCCGCCGACATCGTGTCAGACGCACTGGGGGGCCTGTGCGGTTCCCGGGAAATTCGTCACCCGGAAAAACCAGTGTTCACACAGGGTGAGGACACCCGGAACGGGGGTCAGCGCAGGTGCGCGTCGAACCAGTTGAGGGTGCGCTGCCAGGCGTCGGCGACCGCGGCCGGGTCCTTGGCCCCGCTGTCCTCGACCGGCCCGGGGTAGCGCACCACGTCGGTGGCCACCTCGGCCTCGGCGGCGGCATCGCGCAGCTTGGCCACGTCCTCGGCCGGGATACCGGTGCCCGCCTCGCTGTAGATGCCCAGCCACGGACAGGTCAGTTCACCGGCCACCTCGACCAGCGAGGGCAGCCCGTCCGAGAGCGGCGCGATGATGCCGCCGCCGTTGATGGTCACCGCCGCGCCCAGGGTGCGGCTGGCCGCGACCACCAGTGCGGCCGAGCCGCCGAGGCCGAAGCCGACGATGCCCATCCGGTCGACGGCCACCTGCCGCTGGGCCAGCCAGGAGAAGGCGGCGTCGGTGTCGGCCAGCACGGACTCGCCAGAGAGCCTGCTCACCTTGTCCGCCACCCGGTCGTCGTCCTCGGAGTCGATCTGCTCGTCGTCGCCGTCACGGTGGTAGAGGTGTGGGGCGACGGTCAGCCAGCCCTCCTCGGCCAGGCTGGCGGCCAGCCCGCGGACCGCGTCGGTGACGCCCCTGGCCTCGTGCAGCAGCACCAGTCCACCCCGCACCACCCCGTCCGGCTCGGCCACGGTGCAGCGCAGTTCGCTGCCGTCGGTGAGCAGCAGCGTCTCGGTGCGGGTCTGCGTCATGGACTCACCCAATCACGCGAGGGTGAACAGCAGTCAACGTGACCAACCATACGGAGCAATTCCGGCGAGCCCGCGTGTTCACCAGGTGACAACTTTCCCTGGACCAGCGGTGTCCCCCAGTTAGGCAACGACCAAGTGGGGGATTCATGAAGGTCAGGCTGTTTGCCCTCGCCACGCTGTTACTGCTGGGTACGAGCGCGTGCACGGTGCGCTTCTACACCAGCACAACGGAAATCACCCCGACGGCGGCACCGGATCCGGCCGCGGCGACCTGGCTGGCCAAGTCCTGCGCGCTGAGCCTTCCGGTGGTTTCGCAGAAGCAGCAGCGGGTAAAGGAACTGGACGAGTCGGCGCTGCCGGAGGAACGCGCCCGGCAGTTCGCCCGGTTGTACCGCGACATGGCGGGCTGGCACGAGACCGCGCGCAAGGCCCACCTGGACTTCATCGAGCCGGGCCCGGACGGTTCGGCGCCGTTCCGGCTGCACTGGATCGCCCTGCACGAGGAGAACCAGCGGGTGCTCACCGAAGTGGCCCCGATGCTGGAGCGCGCGAAGATCACGGCCGAGGCGGATCTGAAGCTCGTGCGGACGGATGTGGACGCGATCATCGACCGCAGCGAAAAGGGGCGGGTCCAGCGCAACCGTCAGCTGAGCCGCGAGTTGCCACCGGGATTCGTGGCCGCCTTCCACACGGTGCCGGCATGCAAGAAACTCGGCTGACCCGCCGGTACGGGTGGCAGGCCATCCTGCTCGTCCTGGTGAGCCTCACGCTGGGTGTGCTGGGTGCGGTGGCCTTCAACCACAATCCGCGGCCACCGCGCGGCGAGATGGACAAGCCCCTCCGGGGCTACTCGGGCGGTCCGGTGGACCAGGTCCTGGCGGGCTGGCTCGGCCAGGCGTGCGGGATGAGCGCGACCATCGTCGACCTGCGGGCCCAGCGTGCCAAGGAGATCGACCGGGCGGGCGGGGCCGAGCCGCTCCGGCGGCAGCTGGCCGGGTTCTATCGCGACCTGGCCGGCTGGCACGACACGGTGTGGCGGGCGCACCGCCGGTCCACCGAGCGGGTGACGACGGGCGTGGTGGAGTTCCGGGAGCACCTGCTCAACCAGCACGAGGCGCAGCTGACGGCGCTGCGGGACGCGCTGGCCATCCTGGAATCCGCGCAGGCCACCGGTGTCGGGGCGACGTGGCGGGCGATCACGACGGCGGAGGAACGGGTCCGGGCCGCGGACCAGGCGAACCTCGTGCGGGGCCGGGCCTTCATCCGCTCCCGGCTCGGTCTGCTCCCGGCCACCTTCCAGTCCGTGCCCGCGTGCGTGCGGCTAGGCTATTGACGACTACCGGAAACAGGTTGAATAATCGGTAGCCACGGGAAGGGGTGGGCCATGTCGATCGTGACCGAGACCCAGCAGTTGCGGGACCTCTTCGCCGAGATCGAGGTGATCGAGGAGGTCGCCGAGACGTTGCCGCGCAACGATGATCGGCGATTGCGACTGCTCAGCCTCGCCGAGAAGCGGCTGGCAGGGGCGTTGCCGGTGCGGCCTGCGGTGGCCGGGGAGCTGCTGGAGCTGACCGAGAAGACCGTGCGGGCCTGGGCGAGTGAGGGCGTGCTGACCATCGCGCAGGTGGATCCGACGTTGCGGATCGATGTGCGGCGGCTGCACCAGGTGCGGTTGCTGGTGGAGGATCTGCGGCAGGCCGGGCGTAGCCGGGGGTTGCTGGAGGAGGTGCACCGGCGGCTCAGCGATCAGGCGTTGCTGGACCGGCTGGACCTGGCCGAGAGCCTGGCCCAGATGGACCGCGGCGAGGGACGCGTCGTGCGGCGGGTGTGACCACCCGGAACCCATGCCCATCACCGTCATCGAGACGCCGGTCGCCGTTGCCCAGGTGGCCGCGCTGCGTGGTCCGTCCAAGCGGGCCTACGAGCATTTCCTGGACGAGCTGAGCCACCGCGCCTGCGCCGCGCTGTCCTACCGGGTGACCGGGCCGGAGCCGTTGCCACGGTTGTGCGTGCGGCATCTGTGGGGCGCGGACCGGGTGGTGGTCGCCTTCAACGACGCCGACTCCGCCTACGTGCTGCTGGTCGGCCCGCACGACACCGATCCGGACCAGGACGTCTACGAGCTGCTCTACCGGCTGGCCGGGGTGCGGCCCTCGGACAGCACCAAGCGCACCAAGCCGAGTTGCTGCGATCCCAGCACCGGGACCACCCCGACCGCGGAGACCCAGATCGTGGACGACCTGTGCCGCCGGGCCAGGGTGATCTCCCGGTCCCGCAGGCGGTTCTAGCCGAGGCGGCGCAGGGTGAAGGTGTCCACGGGCTTACCTGCGAGCAGGGTGCCGAGGCGGCCGTCGAGCACGTAGCTGCCGTGCGGGGTGCCCGCGACGGTGGTCGGCTCGGTGTCGGCCCACGGCTCGGCGCGGCGGGTGACCTGGGCCGAGCGCCAGCCGTCGGTGGAGCGCAGGGTCCGGACCGCGACCCGGCCGGGGGCGGAGAGCTTGTTGGTGACCACGGTGAGCGAGCCGTCCGGGCGCAGGTCGAGGCCGTCGCCGCCGACCAGGGGTTCGGGCAGGGTGACCTGGGTGAGCGCGGCCGGGTTGGTCAGCGGGATCTTCCACAGCTCGCCGGTGGCGTAGTTGACCGCGAGCAGGTGGCCGCGCGGGTGCCAGACAATGCCGTTCATGCCGATGCCGTTGGTGAGCAGGCGCGGATCGCGCACCAGCACCGAGGCCCGGCCGTGCACGTCCACCCGGTAGATCGCGTCGCTGAACGGGTCGGTGACGTAGGCGTTGCCCGCCTGGTCGATGGCCAGGTCGTTGGCGGCGTGGTCACCGGCGCCGATGGCCAGGTCGACCAGGTGCAGCAGGCGGCCGGTGCGCAGGTCGAAGACGCCGATGCCGGAGGACTTCTTGATCGTCTCCGGGGTGGAGCGCACGCCGAGGCCGAAGTCGCCGTAGGCGGTCAGCACCCGGCCGCGGGCCGCGTCCACGTGCACGCCGAAGGTGGAGATCATCCGCGGGTCCGCGGCCAGGGTGCGCACCTTGCCGTCCGGGCGGACCACCGACACGGTGCCGTGGCGCAGTGAGCTGACCAGGAAGGACCGCCGCAGCGGGTCCCAGGCCACGCCCTCGGGGTGCAGTTGGGCGGCACTGGCGGAGATCACCGCGGGTAAGCCTGCCTGCGTCGCACCGGCCTGCGCGGGCAGGACCAGCACCGATCCGGTGGCCACGGCCAGGGTCAGCAGTGCCCGTCGCCCGATCATCAGCTTGCTCATGTTGCTCCGTCCACTGTTCTTCATCAGGACTCGGAATGTAATCAGTACCCTGATGCTCGTCAACAGGCGAACAGATATTCGATGGACGTACCATCAGCGCATGGGCATGCCGATGGACGAGCGCCTTGGCGGCGACATCAAGCGCGTCGAGCACGAGCTGATGGGCGTCAAGCAGGCGGTCATCCGGCCGGTCGGCCTGACCGTGGCGCAGTACGCGGCCCTGCTGGTGCTCTCCGAACGCCCCGGCATCTCCGCGGCCGAACTGGCCCGCCGCTGCCGGGTCACCCCGCAGACCATGACCACCATCCTGCGGAACCTGGAGTCGGCGGCGCTGATCGAGCGCGCCCCGCACGAACTGCACCGCAACGTGCTGGAGACCCGGCTCACCGAGGCCGGCCGCACCGCCTTCGAGCAGGCCGACAAGCACGCCAGCGCAGTCGAACGCCGCCTGGCCGCCGAATTCACCGACACCGAACGCGACACCCTGCGCGCCCTGCTGGCCCGCTGCTCGGCGGTGCTGACCGCACCGGACATCAGCGGCTGACCGTCAGTCCACTGTGGACGCCCGGTCCGGGGCGGCACCTGAAGTTCCGCGATTGCGCTGATCCGGCAGGCCGCGCTGCCCTAACGTCCGCCGCATGGCGAGTAACGCGATCGTGGTCCTCAAGGGCCGGGGCGGGACTTTCCGACTGGGGAAGTCGGAGATCGAGGTCTTCCGCGGCGGACTGAGCAAGCGGGTGCCACTGGCCGCGCTGACCGGTCATCAGCGGTCCGGGCGGAGCGTGGTGCTGACCACGGCGACGGAGACCTACGAAGTACACGGCGGCAACGACGCGTCGGTGACGGCCTTCACCGAGGCGCTGGAGCGGGCGATGCGCCGGGTCGAGCACGATCCGGCGGCCGCCGTCACCAGCACCACCAAGCCAGGCAGGCCAATGCACTGGGCGGCCAAGGTGGCGCTGGGCGCGGGCGTGGCGGTGCTGTTGCTGGTGTGGTGGGCGGGACTGCAGAACGGGCTGATCATCGCGGCCGGCTTCGGTGTGCTCTGCGGGCTGGCCACGGTGGCGCTCTTCGGCCTGCGCGGGGTGTGGCGCTGGCTGCTGCGCGACCTCTGGGTGCTGCGCAGGCGCGGGGTCACGGTGGCCGGCGAGATCACCGGCTACCGGCACAGTTCCAGCGACCAGACCAAGTACGCCAAGCTGCGGTTCGTCACCGCCACCGGCCGGTCGATGGAGGTCGAGTCGGCGGCCTTCGTCTTCCTGCGGCGGCGGCCGGGCCCGGCGGACATCACCTACGACCCGGAGAACCCCAAGCTGGCCACGGGCCAGCCCGCGATCGGCCACCTGCTGGCAGGCATGTTCAGCGGGGTGCTCTGCCTCGGGCTGCTGGCGGCCGCGGTGACCGGCATCGTGCTCATGGTGCTCACCGGGCTCGGGCTGTACCGGTAACGAACTCCGGCGGGCCGTCCCTGGTCAGGGGGCCCGCCGGGCTGGCGGAAGCGGAGGGATTTGAACCCCCGGACCCGTTAAGGTCTCCCGCTTTCAAGGCGGGTGCATTCGGCCGCTCTGCCACGCTTCCGAGAGGAGAGATTAGTCGGTCCTGGTCGAGGGCGTGCTACTGACCGGACAGGTGGGCCTGGACCTTCTCGAAGACCCTGGCCAGCGCGGCCTGTTCGGTGGGGGTGAGCAGGTCGATCAGGTGCGCGCGGACGCCGTCGACGTGGGTGGGGGCCGCGGTGCGCAGGCGGTCCATGCCGGGCTCGGTGAGCTGGGCGAACACGCCGCGGCCGTCGCTGGGACACTCCGTCCTGGTCACCAGGCCCGCGCGTTCCAGGCGGGTGATCTGGTGGGAGAGGCGGCTCTTGGAGCTGGCCACGTCGCCGGCGAGCTGGCTCATCCGCATCCGGTGTTCGGGCTGTTCGGAGAGGCGGACCAGGATCTCGTAGTCGGCCAGGGTCAGGCCGTGCCCGTCCTGGAGTTCGCGGTTGAGCTGGTAGGCCAGCAGCTGGCTGCCGATGATGTAGGTGCGCCAGGCCCGCATCTCCGGGGTGCTCAGCCACCTTGGTTCGGCGTGCGGCTCGGGGGTCACCGGTCCAGGCTATTGGTTTCCCGGCCGCGCGCTGTTCATCACGACGCGACCACACCACTGGTGTACCGCCCTTGACACGAGGCAGACTCCTCGGCCGGGCTTCGCACCGCGCGGCCGCCCGGAGGAGGGACAGCGACACATGAGCAATCCAACCCGGCTGCCGCGCCGGGCGGGGATCCTGGCCGTGGCCGTGCTGGCCGTGGCCGGACTCACCGCGGGCACCGCGGCGGCGACGCCGGCGAACTGGGGCGGCACGGACGTCCGGTTGATCGCCTTCAACGACTTCCACGGCAACCTGGAGCCACCGGCCGGGTCATCAGGGCGGATCACCCTGTCCGACGGCAAGCAGGTGGAGGCCGGTGGCGCGGCCTACTTCGCCAGCCACCTCAAGGCGCTGCGCGCGCAGGCCCGCAACTCGGTGCTGCTCTCCGCCGGGGACAACGTGGGCGCCTCGCCCACCACCTCGGCGCTCTTCCACGACGAGCCGACCATCGAGTTCATGAACAACATCGGGGTGGCCGCCAGCGCGGTGGGCAACCACGAGCTGGACGAGGGCTACGCCGAGCTGCAGCGCATGCAGCGCGGTGGCTGCCACCCCACCGACGGCTGCCAGTTCCGCGATCGCTTCCGCGGCGCCCGGTTCCCGATCCTGGCCGCGAACATGACCTTCGAGAAGGACAACCGGCCCGCCGCGCTGCCGTTCACCATCACCTGGGCCGGTGGTTTGCCGGTCGGCGTGATCGGGGTGCCGCTGGAGGACCTGCCCAGTGTGGTCTCCGCCGAGGCGATCAAGGGCCTGAAGTTCGGCGATGAGGTCGAGGCGATCAACCGGACCGCGAACACGCTGGACCGCTTCGGGGTCAAGGCGATCGTGGTGCTGCTGCACCAGGGCGACAACACCGAGGGCGGCGGCCCCAACGACTGCCGCACCACCCCCGGCCCGGCGCGGGAGATCGCGCAGAAGGCCTCGGCCAAGGTGGACGCGATCTTCACCGGGCACAGCCACCAGCAGTACGTCTGCTCGATCAACGACCCGGCTGGCAACCCGCGGCCGGTGCTGCAGGGCGCCTCGTTCGGGCGGATCCTCTCCGCGGTGGACGCCCGGATCGACTGGCGCACCAGGGACATCGTGCGGTCCTCGGTCAAGGCGTTCAACACCGTGGTGACCCGGGACGTGCCCGAGGATGCCAAGACCAAGGCGCTGGTGGACGAGGCCAAGGCCAAGGCGGCGCCGATCGCGAACCGGCCGATCGGCTCGATCACCGCCGACGTCACCCGGATCGGGGTGGCCTCCGGCGAGTCCCAGCTCGGCAACCTGATCGCGGACTCCCAGCTGGAGGCGTCGAAGGTGGCCGGGGCGCAGCTCGCGCTGATGAACCCTGGCGGTGTGCGCACCGACCTGACCTTCACCTCCTCCGCGGCGGGTGAGGGCAACGGCGTGGTCACCTACGGCGAGGCATACGCGGTGCAGCCCTTCGGCAACATCCTGCAGACCATCTCGCTGACCGGCGCACAGCTCAAGGCGGTGCTGGAACAGCAGTGGCAGCAGGGCCCGGCCGGGATCGTGACCAGGGTGCTCCAGCCCTCCAGCACGCTGAAGTACTCCTGGTCGGCCGGTGCGGCACTGGGCAACAAGGTCTCCGGCATCACGGTGGCCGGGCAGCCGGTGGACCCGGCGGCCAAGTACCGGGTGACGGTGAACAACTTCCTCGGCGGCGGTGGCGACGGCTTCACCGAGCTGACCAAGGGCACCGAACTCGTCGGCGGCGCGATCGACCTGGACGCCTTCACCGGCTACCTGGGCGCGCACCCGAACCTGGCGCCGCCGGCCACCGACCGGATCACCGCCAAGCCCTGATCACTGTTGCGGCGCAGGGCCTTCCAGCGACAGGAGGGCCTTGCGCAGCAACGCCGCGAGCTGCTGCTGTTCCTTGGCCGAGAGCCCGGACAGCAGGTCCCGCTCGGTCTCCATGTGCGGCACCAGCACCTGCTCGGCCATGGTCACCCCGGCCTCGGTGAGCCGCACCAGCACGCCCCGCCGGTCGGCCGGATCGGGCTCGCGGGTGAGCAGTCCGCGCGCGGCCATCCGGTCGATCCGGTTGGTCATCGCCCCTGAGCTGATCATCATCGAGGCCATGAGCTGCCCCACGGTGAGCCGGTAGGGCGCACCGGCCCTGCGCAGCGAGGCGAGCACGTCGTACTCCCAGTGGGCCAGCCCGAACCGGGCGAAGTTGGCGCCGATCCCCTTGTCCAGCAAGGCGTGCAGCCGCGCGGTGCGACCGACGATGCCGACCGGGCTGACGTCGAAGCCCGGTTTTTCCCGCGCCCACTGCTCGATGATCACGTCCACCGCATCCCGCATCCCCGGGATTCTATCTTGACGTCGAGACACCTGCTGCCGTACAAATCTCGACGTCGAGATACTTGACGTCGAGATACCTGGGGTCCGCATGTCCGCACTGCTGGCCAGGACCGCGATCGCGCCGGTGCTGTGGGGCACCACCTTCCTGGTGGCCGCCGAACTGCTGCCGGCGAGTCCGCTGTGGAACGCGTTGTTCCGCGCGCTGCCCGCCGGGCTGGTGCTGCTCGCGCTGCGGCCGGGCCTGCCGCGCGGGGACTGGTGGTGGCGGGCGCTGGTGCTGGGCGCACTGCACATCGGGGTGTTCTTCACGCTGCTGTTCGTCGCGGCGCAGCGGCTGCCCGGCGGGGTGGCGGGCACGCTCGGCTCGGTGCAGACGGTGCTGGTCATCGGCCTGGCCGCGCTGGTGCTGGCCGAGCCGGTGCGGGCGGCGCAGTTGCTGGCCGCGCTGACCGGGATCGGCGGGGTGGCACTGCTGGTGCTCAACGACGAGGCGGGGCTGGACCTTCTCGGCGTGCTGGCCGGACTCGGCGGCGCGGTCAGCGTGTCCTGCGGGATCGTGCTGAGCCGCCGGTGGGGCCTGCCGCCGGGAGTCAGCGGACTGACGTTGACCGCCTGGCAACTGCTCGGTGGCGTGGTGATCCTGCTGCCGGTGGCGCTGCTGGTCGAGGGCGCTCCGCCCGCGCTGGACGGCGAGGCGCTTGGCGGGCTGCTGTGGTTGTCGCTGGTGGCAACCGCGCTGGCGCACTCGCTCTACTTCGCCGGGCTGCGCCGGATCCCGGCCGGCGCGGTGGCGCTGATCAGCCTGCTCACCCCGCTGACCGCGACCCTGCTCGGCTGGGCCGTGCTGGACCAGCGCCTGACCGGCCTGCAACTGCTCGGCGCGGCGCTGGTCCTCGGCTCGGTGCTGCTGGGTCAGGCGAGCAGGTCGACCCAGACCAGGTGGTGGTCGGAGGTGTCGTTCAGGCGGGCCAGCGGTGAGCGCGCGGTCGGCCAGAAAACACCCGCGGCCAGCGGGAACAGCGGCCGGGAGGGCAGCACGTAGTCGATCCGCAGGTTGCCGGGGGCCTTGTCGTTGAAGTCCCCGCTGTCCAGCCAGGACGGACCGCGCTGACCGACGTTCGCGCCGCCCTGGTCCCTGGCCGCCTCGATCGCGCCCAGGCTGCCCGGCTTCGGGTCGATCACCTTGGGCGCGTTGAGGATCTGCCGGATCGCGTTCTGGTAGCTGTCGCCGTCGACCGGGTCCGCGTTCTGGTCGCCCGCGATCACGAACCGCTCCCCCGGCTTCAGCCCGCCGCGCTTGCCCGCGTCGTCGTAGAGGTAGCCACCCTTGCCAGGGGTGACGTAGTCGGCCCAGAGCCGGATCTCGTCGTGGTTGCGACGGCCGTTGCGGTCCTCGGGGCCGTCGAAGGTGGGCGGGGTCGGGTGCGAGACCAGGAAGTGCGTGGTCTTTCGCCCGATCCGGATCGGCAGGTCCCAGTGCGATTTGGAGGAGAGCCGGAACACGCCCAGCTCCTCAGGGGAGTACCAGCCCTCGGGCAGCACCGCGCCCGGCATGTCCTGCCAGCGGAAGTTCTGGAAGGTGCGCACCGCGGCGGTGTCGATCGGGTACTTCGAGAGCACCACCATGCCGTACTGGCCGGGGAAGAGCCCGAAGCCGAAGGCGTCGTCCCCGCCGCCGACCTTGCCGTCGTTGTTCAGGTCGAACCCGGACGGGACGCCGGTGTTGACCGGCGCGGTGTAGGCGTGCGGGTAGTCGATCGGGCGCGCGCCCTGCTGGCCGACCGCGAGGTAGTTGCGGCGGAACAACTCAACCGCGCGGTTGCCGCTGACGTAGTCGAACTCGTTGATCAGCAGCACGTCCGGCCGCACCCGCTGGATCACCTCGGCGGCCTTGCGGGCCTGCGGGTTGTCCGGGGTGGCCAGGTGCGCGAGCAGCTCGCCGTCGGCGTTGCGGTTGAGCGAGGCGTTGAACGTGGCGAAGCGGACCGCGCCGGGGATGTGGGCACGGTCCTGCGTGGCCTGCGCGGTTGGCGCGAGCACACCGGTCGCCACGGCCAGCGTTGCCGCCAGCACGAGCAGTCGACGCATCCGGATCACGGACACCTCCCTTTCCGATGGGGCACCCTTCCACTCGCGAACGACCGGTGGTTGAGCGCAGGATGAACACCAGCTGGCCTATCTTCGGCGACGAGCGGGAGTTGTGGTGCGTTTCAACGAGGACGCCGAACTGGATGTGTCCCAGGTCGAGGACCTAGGCGGGTCCGGCGGGGGTGGTATCGGCGGGCGGGTGGCGATCGGCGGTGGCGGCCTCGGCGTGCTCGGTGTGCTGATCTGGTTCCTGTTGTCCCAGTTCGGCGGTGGTGTGCTGCCCGCGGCGCCGGGTGGCGCGGCGGACCGGGACACCGTGCCGCGCGGCGGGATGATCAACAACACCAAGCTCGCGGAGAAGTGCAAGACGGGCGCGGACGCCAACCGCAACCAGGATTGCGCGGCCATCGCCTCGATCAACTCGATCCAGGGCTACTGGACCGACGTGTTCGCCCGTTCCGGCCGCACCTACCGCAGGGCCACCACGAACTTCTTCAACGGCGCGGTGAGCACCCGCTGCGGCAACGCGGACTCCTCGGTCGGCCCGTTCTACTGCCCCGGCGACAGCGAGGTCTACATCGACCTGAGCTTCTTCCAGGAGCTGCGGGACCGCTTCGGCGCGGCGGGCGGCACCTTCGTCGAGGCATACGTGCTGGCGCACGAGTACGGCCACCACGTGCAGAACCTGCTGGGCACCTCGGCCCAGGTGCGCGGCAACGCCACCGGGCCGACCTCGGGTTCGGTGCGGCTGGAGCTGCAGGCCGACTGCTACGCCGGGGCCTGGGCCAACCACGCCAAGACGGTGGCCACCGCCTCCGGCAAACCGCTGATCGCCGAGATCACCGACGACGACGTCAAGCGGGCCCTGGACGCGGCCGCGCGGATCGGTGACGACTTCATCCAGTCCCAGCTCAACGGGCGCAAGCCGGATCCGAGCCAGTTCAGCCACGGCAGCTCCAAGCAGCGGCAGAAGTGGTTCACCACCGGCCTGCGCACCGGCAACCCGACCTCCTGCAACACCTTCGACCGCAATGTGGACCTGGGTTAGGCGCCGAGCAGCTCCCGGCAGGCGTCCAGGCCCTCGACCTCGAGTGTCCAGTCCGGCCGGACGAACTCGGCGGCGGGCAGCCGCAGGCCGATCTCGGTGGCCTGCTGACCGCGCCGGGCCACCAGCTTGGTGCCGTTCTCCCGGTAGCCGAGCCGACGGCTGACCGCGCGCGAGGCGGCGTTGTCCGCGAACGCCTCCGATTGGGCCTGCACCGCGCCCAGGTGGTCGAAGGCGAAGGCCAGCACGGCCGCGCGCATCTCGGTGCCCAGGCCCTGGCCCTGGTGGTCCTGGCCGAGCCAGGAGCCGGTGCGCACCTCGCGGGTGATCGCGAACTCCTCGCCGGTCAGGCCTTGGGTGCCGATCACCCGGCCCTGGTGCCGGACCAGGAAGCTGATCGTCCACTTGGCCGGGCCGAGTTCGGCGCGCTGCCGCCAGTTGTACTGGACCACGCCCAGTTCCAGCTCGCCCGGCGCCTTGTCGGTGAACGGGACGATGAAGGGCATGTCGCCGGGCGGGTGGATGCCGCGACCGGCCAGCTCGGCCAGTTCCAGCAGGCCGGCGTCGTCATCGGGGCGCAGTTCCAGGCGCGGGGTGCGCAGCACCAGCCTGCGTAGTGGCCACGGGTCCATGTCAGGCTCCCAACAGTTCTCGGCAGGCCTCCAGGCCCTCGACCTGGAGTATCCAGTCCGGCCGGCGGAACTCCGCCGGGGTCAGGCGCTGGTCGACCTGGAGGGCGATCTTGTCCCGTTGCAGGACGCGACGGGTGCCGTTGTCCCGGTAGCCGAGCTTGCGGCTGACCGCGCGGGATCCGGCGTTGTTCACGAAGGCCGCGGCGTGCGCGTGCGTGGCGCCGAGGTGGTCGAAGGCGAAGGCCAGCACCGCGGCCCAGGCCTCGGTGCCGAAGCCCTGACCCTGGTGTTCCAGGCCGTACCAGCAGCCGCAGCTCACCTCGCGCAGCTCGGCGAAGTCCTGCGCCATCAGGCTCTGGGTGCCGATCACCCGGCCCCGGTGCCGGACCAGGAAGCCGAGGTCCCAGCTCGCCGCGGTGTGCCCGGCGCGCAGCCGCCAGCGCTGCTGCAGCGCGCCCAGGCTCATCTCCGCGTGCGGCAGATCCGTCCACGGCATGGAGAAGGGCATCTCCTCCGGCCGGTGCACACCCCGGCGGGCCACCTCGAGCAGCTCCAGCATTCCGGCGTCGTCATCCGGGCGCAGCTCCAGGCGCGGGGTGCGCAGTACCAGGTGGCGGAACGGCCAGGGGTCCATGCCCGGATCGTCCGGGATGGCGGACTGCCCCGCCACCGAATTGGGTCTAGCTTCAGGGCATGTACGCGATCAGTATCCGCGAGCCCGGTGGTCCAGAGGTGTTGCGCTGGGCGCCGAGGCCCGATCCGGAGCCGGGTCAGGGCGAGGTCGTCATCGACATCGTCGCGGCCGCGGTGAACCGGGCCGACCTGTTGCAGCGTCAGGGCTTCTACCCGCCGCCGCCCGGGGTGACCACCGTGCCGGGGCTGGAGTGCTCCGGCCGGATCGCCAAGGTCGGCAAGGGTGTGACGCAGTGGCAGGTCGGCGATGAGGTGTGCGCGCTGCTGGCCGGTGGCGGTTACGCCGAGCGCGTGGCGGTGCCCGCGGTGCAGGTGCTGCCCGCGCCCAAGGGCGTCGACCTGGTGACCGCGGCCGGGCTGCCCGAGGTGACCTGCACGGTCTGGTCCAACGTGGTGATGCTGGCCGGGCTGGCCGCCGGGGACACCTTCCTCGCGCACGGCGGTGCCGGTGGCATCGGGACCTGCGCGATCCAGATCGGCAAGGCGCTGGGCGCGACGGTCGCGGTGACCGCCGGGACGCCCGAGGGCCTGGCCGAATGCGCCCGTCTGGGCGCGGACATCACGGTGAACTACCGCGAGCAGGACTTCGTCGAGGTGGTCAAGGAAGCCACCGGTGGCAAGGGCGCGGACGTGGTGCTGGACAACATGGGCGCCTCCTACCTGGCGCGCAACATCGACGTGCTGGCGGCGGGCGGTCGGCTCGTCGTGATCGGCATGCAGGGCGGCCGCAAGGCCGAGCTGGACCTGAGCAAGCTGCTGGCCAAGCGGGCCAGCGTGGCCGCGACCGGGCTGCGCGGCCGTCCGGTGGACGGGCCGGGCAGCAAGGCCGAGGTGGTCGCGGACGTGCGTGAGCGCCTGTGGCCGCTGGTCGAGGAGGGCAAGGTCACCGTGGTCGAGCACGCCAGGGTGCCGATGCAGGAGGCAGGCGAGGCGCACCGGCTGCTGGAGGCCGGCGGCGTGGTCGGCAAGATCCTGCTCGTGCGCGGGTGAACGGAAACCTGCCCATCGGTGCGATGTAACTAACTAGTTGGTTGACAGCCGTGGACCGCGGGTGTTCCCTGGTGGCATGAGCAGAATCTGGCTTGTCACCGGCAGCTCCCGCGGTCTCGGGCGGGAGATCACCAGGGCCGCGCTGGCCCGCGGCAACCGGGTGGTCGCCACCGCGCGACGACCTGAGGACCTGGCCGAGTTCACCGAGACCTACGGCGACGCGGTGCGCGCCACCTCGCTGGATGTCACCGACCCCGCCGCGGCACGGGCCGCGGTCGAGCTGGCCGTGCGCGAGTTCGGCGGCCTGGACGTGGTGGTCAACAACGCCGGCTACGCCAACAGCGCGGCCTTCGAGGAGACCCCGGAGGATGACTTCCGGGCCCAGGTGGAGACCAACCTGTTCGGCGTGGTCAACGTGACCAGGGCGGCGTTGCCGGTGCTGCGCGGGCAGCGGTCCGGGCACATCGTGCAGATCTCCTCGGTCGGCGGCCGGGTCGGCGGTTCACCTGGGCTTTCGGCGTACCAGACGGCCAAGTTCGGGGTGGCGGGCTTCTCCGAGGTGCTGATCAACGAGCTGGCGCCGCTGGGGGTGAAGGTGACCGTGGTGGAGCCGGGTGGTTTCCGCACCGACTGGGCCGGACCGTCGATGCGGATCGCCGAGCCGGGACCGGACTACGCGGAGACGCTGCGGATGATGACCGACTACCGCGAGCAGCGGGCGGGCCGGGAGCCGGGCGATCCGGCCAGGGCCGGCCAGGTGATCGCGGACCTCATCGAGCACCCTGATCCGCCGCGGCGGCTGCTGCTGGGTTCGGACGCGCTGACGGTCACTGTGACGGCGAATGAGCGGCAGATGGCCGAGGCGCAGGCGTGGGCGCAGGTCAGCCGGTCCACCGATTTCCCGGCCTAGCCGGGGTCCATCACGCCGATGGCCAGGCGGGAGCCGGTCGGGTCGGCGCGGAAGCGCAGCCCGAACTGCTCCTGCCAGCGGGTGAGCACGGTCAGCTCGCCTGGCCGGTCGACGTCGTCGAGCAGGATGGTCGCGCCGGGGGCGAGGGCCCAGCGCAGCACCGGCAGCGCCGGGTAGCGAGCCAGGTCCTTGCCCGGTTCGAAGGCAGGCGGGCCGTCCACCAGCAGCAGGTCCACCAGGCCGAAGCGGTCGACGTAGGCCATCACCTCGTCGTGCACGAGCTGCGGGGTGTACCAGTGCAGTGCGCCGACCGCGGCCGGGTGACCGCTGAGCGGGGTGTGCACCACCCTGGCGATCTGGTGCAGGCCCTCCCGGCGGAGCTGGGTGTTGACGAAGGCGGCCCAGCGCTCGTCGTGTTCGAGCGAGAGCAGGTGGCCGAAGCCGCGGCGGGCCAGCATCCGGGCCACCACCACCGAGGAGGAGCCGCTGCCGCATTCCAGCAGCACGGTCCGGTTGCCGATCATGGCCTCGTCCAGCACGGCGGTCAGCCCGGACGGGCGCAGTGAGGCGTCGCCGAAGGGCAGGTACTCGGTGAGCAGCGGCGCGAGCTTGTGCCAGGCGGCCAGGTCGCCCATGGCCCGCGCGAGCGAGTCGTTCAACCAGCCTCCATGCGGCCCGGCTCAGCGCAGTTCGGCGACCGCGCGCACCAACTGATCAACCTCGGCCGCGTTGGTGTAGTGGGCCAGACCGACCCGGATCGCGCCACCGACCTCGCCGACCCCGAGTGCGGCGAAGACGCCATTGTGCCCGGAGTCGTGGAAGGCGCACACCCCGCGTTCGGCCAGATGTTCCACCGCCTCCCAGGCTTTGGCGCCGGTGATGGTGAAGGCGAGGGAGGGCACCCTGCGCATGGCGTCGCCGATGACCATGACGTGCCGCATCGAGCGCAGCTCGTTGATCAGGTTGGCCAGCAGGCCGGCCTGGTATGCCTTGACCGAGCCGAGTGAGGTGAGCAGGCGTTCCCGGCGCGGGCCGATGGCGGCGTCGTCGAGTCCGGCCAGGTAGTCCACTGAGGAGACGAGTCCGGCCAGCAGCGGGTAGGCGTGCGGGCCGAGTTCGAGGCGTTCCGGGCCGCGGGCGCCGTGTTCGAGGGCGGCCGAGGGCAGCCGGTCGAGCAGGCTGGCGTCCCGGAAGGCGAGTGCGCCCACCGGCGGGCCGCCCCAGGCGGAGGCGGACACGGCGACCACGTCCGCGCCCATGGACAGCACGTCCAGCGGCACGAACGGGGCGGCGGAGGAGGCGTCGACCACGACCAGGGCGCCGTGTTTGCGGGCCGCGTTGGCCACGTGCCGGACGTCAGGGCGGGTGCCGACGGCGCCGGAGGCGGCGGTGATGGCCACCGCCTTGGTGCTGCCGGTGATCAGTCCGTCGTACTGCCAGGCGGGCAGTTCGCAGGTCTCGATGTCGATCTCGCCCCAGCGCACGCTGCCGCCCGCGCGCTGTGCGGCGCGTACCCAGGGTGAGACGTTGCCGGGGTGGTCGAGCCGGGAGACGACCACTTCGTCGCCGAGCATCCAGGCTTCGCCGAGGGCGTCGGCGAGGCGTTGCAGCAGGACGGCGGAACTGGGTCCGAGGACCACGCCGGCCGGGTCGCAGCCGACCAGGTCGGCTACGGAGCGACGGGCCGCGTCCACGATCGCCTCTGCCCGCTGTGAGGCCGGAAATATTCCGCCCGGCCCGGACACCGGGGCGCGCAACGCGGTGGATACCGCGGTCGCCACCTGTTCGGGTACCTGCATACCCGCTGGTGAATCGAGGTGGACCCACCCGTCGCCCAGCGCGGGGAACAAGCCCCGTACCCGAGCGACGTCGTACGCCATGAAAGACACCGTACGGAGGACGCCAAATCGCCTGAACCCCGGGGTTACCTGGTGACCGCGGGTAGGCGACGGTTCGGGGTATCCGGGTCGCATTCGGCCACCAAGGCGAGCGAGGATGTGCACATGAACCAGCCCAACGACAGCGAGCAGCAGGTCGTGGTCATCGGACCGGACGGCACGCCCATCGGCACCGCGCTCCCGTTCGGCGCCTCGGTCACCGACGGTGACGGGGAGCAGCCGGGGAACGATGTGAGTGACATGGTCGAGCAGCCTGCCAAGGTCATGCGGATCGGCACCATGATCAAGCAGCTGCTCGAGGAGGTGCGGGCCGCGCCGCTGGACGAGGCGAGCCGCAACCGCCTGCGGGAGATCCACAAGTCCTCGATCACCGAGCTGGAGCAGGGCCTGGCGCCCGAACTGCGGGACGAGCTGGAGCGGCTGTCGCTGCCGTTCAACGACGACGTGACGCCATCGGACGCGGAGCTGCGGATCGCCCAGGCCCAGCTGGTCGGCTGGCTGGAGGGGCTCTTCCACGGCATCCAGACCGCGTTGTTCGCCCAGCAGATGGCCGCGCGGGTGCAGCTGGAGCAGATGCGCAGGGGCGCGCTGCCGCCGGGCAAGGGCGGCGAGACCGAGGGCGGGCACCTCGGCGGCGGCGGTGGGCAGTATCTCTGACCCATTGTCAGGCTAATTGAAAATGATTATCGTCCCCTCCTGAAGTGACCTTCAGGAGGTAGGACGACATGCTGAAATCCCTCACCGCGGTGGCGGCGGCGTTAGCCATGACCGCGTCAGCCGCACCCGCGGTCGCGGCCCCGTCCGGGGCCCGGGTGCTGGTGGCCGACCAGCACGCGGCCACCGTGCACGTGCTCGACCCGGCCACCGGTCGGGTGACCGGCTCACTGCCCGACCGGGTGCTCAACGACCACGCGGGCGTGGTGACCCTGCCGGACGGCCGCGCGATCTTCGTCGACGACCGCAACCACGCCCTGGTGGTGCTGCAGCTCAGCGGCACGCCGAAGGTGCTGGGCACCGCGCCGGTGGACGGCGAGGTCGCACACCTGACCGTGGACCCGGCAGGCGGCTACGCGGTGGTCAGCAGCGCCGCCCACCACGAACACGAGGAACCGGCCGCCCCGCACGCGGAGGGCGCCCACCTCACCGTGGTGGACCTGCGGACCTGGCAGACCAAGGAGGTCCCGGTGGCCGCCGGTGAGCCGGGGGTGCTCATCGACGCCGCCACCGACTCGGTCCTGCTGCGCAACGACGACCCCGCCGCGGTCCAGGCCTTCCCCCGCCGCGCCCTGCTGGCGCACACCGGCGAGGCGCCGCTGTCCCCCGCCCGCTCGGCCGAGATCGGCGCGCACGGCCACGGCGAGGCGTTCTCCGCCCGGCACCGGGTGATCGCCGCCGCCACCGAACGCGGCCTCGACCTGCTGCCCACCCACCCCGACGGCACCTTCGGCCCCGCCCGCACGGTGCCATGGAACATCTCCGGCCGCACCGGCGGCCGCGCCTTCTACCTGCGCCTGGCCGACGACAGCCGCACCGTGGCCAGCTACGTCCGCGACGACCGCGCCACCGACTGGACCCAGTGGACCGAGGACGCCTACCTGACCAACGCGACCACCGGCGAAGCCCACCGGATCCCCCTTGGCACCGGCTACCTGTACCGCTTCGGCCTGTCCGACAGCCTGGCCGGGTACGTGGTGCAGGGCGGCCGCACCGATGAACTGGTGCTGGTGGACCTGGGCACCGCGAAGGTGACCGGGCGGGTCGACCTGGGGACGCTGCCGGGTGGGCCGCAGGGCGGTACGGAGCCGTTCAGCGCGCAGGGACGGCGGGTCGCGCTGACCGATGACGGCGGGCGGGCGTTCGTGACCGCGGGCGGTCAGGGGCGGGTGGATGTGGTGGACACCGCGGGCAGGCGGATCCGCGGCACGCTGAAGCTGCCCACCGCGCTGACCGGCGGCGGGTCGGTGGCGGTGTGGGAGCCCGGGGTCCGGCACGCGGACCTGGTGGGTCGCTAAGGCCCGACGGCCAGCGCGTGCAACACGCGCTGGCCTCCGTGCCAGGCCCGGATCCAGCACCCCACCGGCCGGACCGACAACCCCGCGGCGGTGGCCAGCAACCAGGCCCGATGCACAGCCATCCCCGCCCGCACGAAGTTCAGCGGTTCGGGCTCGCCGGTGGCCAGGAGCAGGAGTTCGGCCTTGGCGAGTTCCGGTTGCCCGCACGAGCTGCCAGCCAGTTCCGCGGTTGGCCGGATCGCGATGAGTCCGTGCTCCGGCAAGGAGATCGGGCCGCGGGTTGGCCAGGGGGCGGTGTGGCGGGTGCGCAGGGTTTCCGGGGTGACGGCGGGGGGTTGCCAGGGCAAGGGGGTGGCTGGGTGGGTGCTCAGTTCGGTGAGGGCGGCTTCGATCAGGGGCAGGGCGGGTGGGTCCGGGAGGGGGGCCGGGGTTGGGCTTTCGGGTTGCTCGCCTGTGGACAGTCCTAAGTGGACTGTTGCGAGTGGGTATTCGCCGTGGCGTGGGGGTTGTGGGGTGAAGGTGGCTTTGGCGGGGATGCCGAGGGTGTGGGCGGCGGTGAGGATGGCGGCGAGGGCGTGGCCGAGGTCTAGCAGGAGGACGGGGAGGGCGCGGGGGCCGTAGCGCCAGGTGGTGCGTTGTGGTTGCAGGGCAAGGGTGATGGTGTTGGCCGGGGGGCCGTGCAGGGTGTGGGTGATGGGGTCGTAGTAGGCGGGGCCCAGGTAGGCGTTGACGGGGTAGCGGCCGCCCGCTGAGGGGACCCGGCGGAGGCGGACGCCGCCGACCTTGCGTGCCGGGTCGCCTGCCAGGGAGAGGTCGAGTAGCGCGCCGAGGCCGGGGGTGGGGTGGCGTGGGAGGTCCTGGGCCGGGCCTGGTGGGAAGCGGCGGCGGCTGGGTGGCCAGTTCTCCAGGATGGTGGGGCCGGGGTCGGCGCCGGTCCAGGCTGCGGTGAGAGCCTGTTCGATCGCGGTCACAGGAACGGGGGCGGGTCCAGGACCAGGCCCTCCGGACCGGCCAGTGGACTGGCTGCCGGGGCCCAGCCGCGGGCGCGCTGTACCTCGCGCCAGCGGGGCAGGCCGAGGTAGCGGAAGGCCGCCGGGGCGTTGGGGACCAGGCCGGTGGCGGCGACCCGGAGGACTCGCCACGGGGTTTCCGCGACGTCCGGGGTGGTCAGGTCGACGGTGGCCACCCGGCAGCCTTGGGCGCGGAGGCTTTCCTGGAGTTCGGGGAAGGTGCCGACGGGGAGGTCGGCGGCGGTGATGTGGGTGCCGGGGTTGGTGAAGCGGTGGAGCAGGGATTCCTGGGTTCTGGGGTCGAGCCAGATCTGGGGTTGGGCGCCCAGGTCGCGGACTCGGGCGAAGTGGGGGCCGGCGTTGTCGCGGTAGTGGCGGTCGGCGCGGTGGTCCAGGTACAGGCCCTTGGCCAGGATGCCGGCTTTGATCGTGTCGAAGACCCAGCCGTCGGGTTCGAGCAGGCCCAGGGTGAAGACCCAGGTGTGGATGGCTTCCATGGCGGCCTTGGCGCAGGCCTCGGCCGGGTCGAAGCGGGCCGCGCCGCCGCCGGCGACGATGCCGGTCTCCTCGTCGATGGCCACCGCGGCGACGCAGGCGACCGGGTGTTCGGTGGGGAGTTCGACCAGGTGGATCTTGAGGCGGGTGCCGGCGAGGTCGGCTCGCAGGCCGGGGACCGAGTCCAGGGCGATGCCTCTGCTGGGGGCGTCCAGGTGCCACCAGAGTTCCAGGGCGTCGCGTTCCAGGAGTTCGAGCAGGCCGCGGCGGTGGGCGTCGGGGGCGTCCGCGCCGGTGGCGATGCCTGCGTAGTTGAGGTGGTGCAGGCGGGGTTCCCGCCTGCGTTCGCCGGTGAAGTAGTTGAGGTAGACCCAGGAGGCGGGCAGCCAGCAGGGGTCGCCGTCCTCCTCGCCGCGGGTCCACAGCAGCTCGGTGTCCGGGGTGAATTCCTGGTACGGGAAGCCGGGTTCGCGGTGTTGCCAGGGGGCGAAGAACGGCAAGTCGGCGGGGCCGAAGTGGCGGTGGCCCTCGGCGGCCAGGGTGGCCGCGGTGGTGCGGCGCAGGCGGGGATCGTCGAGTGGGGGCAGGCGGTTGCCGCAGTAGCGTTCGACGGCCTCGCCAAGGGCGGCGACCCTGGCGCCTTCGACGTCGCCGAAGGTGGTGCCCAGGCTGACCCGGTCCGCGGGCCAGGCGCCCAGGCGGCGGGCGTCGGAGACCTCGGCGGTGACGCCGCGGTAGCGGTGCGGCAGTCCGGGCACCGGCGCGACGTCGACGAACCGGCGCACGATGCCGGTGAGCGGGTCGACCATGGTCTCCGGCGGCAGGCTCACCGGACCACCTCCTCGATCAGGTTCGCCGCGGCCACCGCGTCGGTGGCCGTGGCCAGGGGCAGGGTGAACTCGGCTGCCAGGACCTCGCGGCGGCTGGGGCGCAGCTCGATCGCGTCGACCGGGTCCACGCCGGTGTGCGGGTTGCGGGCGTGCCGGGGCCAGTGGTGGCCGGCGATCTCCAGCCGCAGCCGGGTTCCCGGCGGCAGCTCGACGCCGAGTGGGCCCAGCTCGGCGGTGCGCTCGACCGGGTGGCCGGGTGGGGCGGTGTCGCGGAAGATCACGTGCGCGAGCTGCCGGTTGTCCTCCACTGTGGACAGTCGGAGCAGCCAGTCGTTGTCCGGGGTGTCCGCGCGCAGCCGCAGCCGGACGCCGATCCGGCCACGCAGCACGCCGCCGGGCAGCGGGGCGGAGTGCAGCAGGGCACGGTCCGGGCGGTTGGCGTCGATGCCCAGGTCGGCGGCGGGGGCGCGGGAGGGGAACGGGTTCGTGGGGTCGGCGGTGAACACGCCGCGGGCCACGGACAGCTGGTGGGTGGGGCCGGTGCCGGTGGGCCAGTGGGACCAGTGGTCGCCGGTGGCGATCCAGGCGCGGTGACCGGTCTGGGTGTCGGCGAGGGCGGCGTGGGCGAAGGCCAGGTAGAGCGCGCCGATCCGTTTACCTGCCAGGGCGGCGCCCGGGGCGTGGCTGTCCAGGAGGTGGCCCCAAGGGCCCAGGACCAGGCGGGACGGGCCGCCCCAGGTCGCGGCCAGTTCGGCGGTGTCGGCGGCGAAGGGGTCGTGCACGCCGCCGATGGCGAGCAGGGGGACCTCGCAGTGCGGGAGTTCGGACCAGAGTGGGCCGCGGCGGGGGGCGGACCAGAGTTCGGGCCAGCCGGGCTGGTCGACCAGGTCGCGGACGGGCAGGTGGGTGAGGTCGAGGTCGGCCGGTGGGCGGGGCCGGCCGGTGCCGCCGTGTTCGGACCACCAGCCCGCGCGGCAGGCCAGCCTGGCCGCGCCGCCGGGGTCGCGGGCGGTTTCGCCGGGGCCCATGGCCGGGACGGCGGCGATCACCCCGGCTACCGGGGCGGTGCGGGCGGCGGCGGTGACCAGGGCGCAGTAGGCACCGTAGGAGGCGCCGGCGAGCAGGACCCGGCCGTCGCAGAAGTCCTGGGCGTGTACCCAGTCGAGCAGGGTGGCCCCGTCGGAGCGTTCGTGCGCGTACGGCAGGAAGGTGCCGCCGGAGCCGAATCTGCCCCGGGTATCAGCCGTTACGCAGGCAAAACCCCGGCTCGCCCAACTTTTTGCCTCGGCGTGGTTTAGCCGCTGATCGTAGGGGGAACGAAGAAGTACCACCGGAGATCGCTCACGCTCGGGAGAGCGAAACACGGTGGTAGCGAGGGGCACCTCGTCCGCGGCGGGGACGAGGTGCCCCTCTACTTCTGCGCTCACGGGGCGCAGTCCGGGACCCGGAGTACCGGGTGGTCGGTGATCGCACCGGTGTCCAGGTCGAGGACCCGCAGCCGCCGGTTGGCGGGGAGTTCGCTGGTCACCAGGGATCCGGCGGTGCGGGTGGGCTGGTCGGTCGCCCAGACGCGGAGATCCAGGGCGGCGGCGGCGAGCACCAGGTTCAGGTCGGCGGGGTCGAACTGCTCCGCGCCGGTGAGGACATCCCGCTGGGCCCAGTACGCGCTCAGGTGCTCGTGCCCGGAACCCGCGGCGGCCAGGCGGCGCAGCCGGACGTCGCGGTGCCGGACGTCGGCCGCGGTGGCGGCGACCGGTTCCAGCAGGGCGTGCCTGCCCTCGCGGCTGATCCGCTGCCAGGCGATGCCGCGATCGGGCAGCTCGTCCAGTTCGGTCCACCACTCGGGGGCTGGGCCGTCGTGCAGGGCGCAGACCGCGGCCAGGCCGTCCAGGGAGTCGGTGCCGGTCAGCAGGCGGGGCTGGGCGCCGTGGCCGCGCAGCAGGTCGGCGTAGGACTCGGCCAGGTCGTCGGCGGCCAGGATGCCGACGGTCGCGCGTTCGGTCGGCCAGCTCCGGCGCCGGCCCAGGAAGCCGGACGCGGCGAAGGCGGCCAGCTCCGGCGGGGCCTGCGCACTGCCGGACAGGGTGGCCCGCACGGCGGCGAGGACCTCCGGCGGCAGCGCGATGTCGAGCACCTCGCCCTCGGGCGAGCGCAACGCGGTCCGGTCCGCGGGCAGCCCGAAGAGCACGGCGCCCGGCGTCAGCTTGCTCATGCGCACCTCCACCACCAGCGGTGGCCCGCCGCACCCCGGGGTACGACGGGCCACCTTGAGGTCAGACCGGAATCAGTCCTGGTCGGCGAACGGGTTCTCGACCAGGGCGTTGCTGTGGCTAGCCGAGTTGTGCGGCAGCTCGCGCTCGGCCTCGACGCGCACGAAGACCTTGTCCATCTCGTACCTCCTCCAGATCGCGGTTGACCTTCAACCTCCTCATGCCTATCACAAATGAAAGTCATTACCAATAGTGTTAGTGTGCTCGGGTGACGAACGTCGTAGCCCTCCGGCGGGACCCGGACTTCCGCCGGTACCTGGCCGCCAGGGTGGTCTCCGTGGCCGGTTCGCTGGTCACCGTGGTCGCGCTGCCGATCCTGGTGTACCGATTGACCGGTTCGGCGGCCTGGACCGCGGCCGTTGCCGCCGCGGAGGCATTGCCCTACCTGCTGTTCGGCCTGCTCGCCGGCGCGCTGGCGGACCGGCTGGACCGGCGCGCGCTGATGGTGACGGTGGACCTGCTCAACGCGCTGCTGCTGGCCAGCGTGCCGATCGCGTGGGCGCTGGACGGGCTCAGCGCGGTGCACGTGGTGGCGGTCGGGTTCCTGTCCCAGACGCTGTTCGTGGTCTTCGACTCGGCCAACTTCGGCGCGCTGCCCACGCTGGTCGGCAAGGACCGGACCACCTCGGCCTACTCCACCGTGTTCGGGGTGACCACGGTGGTGGAGATGGTGGTGCCGCCGCTGGCCACGCTGGCCGTGACGATCTTCTCCCCCGCGCCGATGCTGGCCCTGGACGCGCTCAGCTACGGCATCTCCGCACTGCTGATCCGGGCCATCACCCGCCCGCTGTCCGCGGCCGACCGGGCAGGGCGACCGCGCTCGATGGCCGACATCAGGGCCGATGTCCGGGCCGGGCTTGGCTTCCTGTGGCGGCAGCCGACCGTGCGCACGCTGACCCTGGTCGGCGCGACCCACTCGGCCGCCGGCGGGGCCTGGGTGGCGATGGTGGTGCCGTGGGCGGACCGCTCGCTCGGCGTGCCACCCAGCGGCGATGCCCGGCTGGCGGTGCTGATGAGCTGCTGGGGCGTTGGCGGGCTGATCGCGGCCAAGCTGGTGCCGGTGCTGAGCCGTCGGCTGGGACCGGCGCGGCTGGCCTTGCGGGCGCTGCCTGCCTCGCTGCTGTCCGGGCTGGCGGTGGTGTTCAGCTCGCACTGGCTGCTGGGCGCGCTGGCCGCGATCGCCTGGGGCACCGCCTACACCACGGTGGTGATCAACGCGATCACCTTCCGGCAGCAGGTCACCCCGGTTGAGCTGCAGGGACGGGTCAACACCACGGCCAGGATGCTGTCCTGGGGACTCGGTCAGCCGCTGGGCGCGACGCTGGCGGGCGCGGTCGCGGTGGCGGCGAGCCCGAGTGCCGGACTCGCCGCCGTGGTCGGCGTGCTCGCGATCGGCGTGGTGCTCGCCTGGTGCTCGCCGTTGCGCACCGAGGCGAAGCCGGAGCCGGTCTACAGCACCGTGTCGTAGGAGCAGGCCGGACGGCCGGTGTGCTCGTCCCGCCAGACCCGGCCACGCACGCCGAAGACCCCGGCCAGCAGGTCCGCGTCGACCACCTCGGCGGCCGGGCCGTCCGCGTGCACCACGCCGTCCCGCAGCGCGAGCACCCGGTCGGCGAACCGGGCGGCCTGGGCCAGGTCGTGCAGCACGGTGACCACGGTCAGGCCGCGTTCGGCGCGCAGCCGGGCGACCAGTTCCAGTACCTCCAGCTGGTGCCGGACGTCCAGGTAGGTGGTGGGTTCGTCGAGCAGCAGCACCGGCGCGTCCTGGGCCAGCGCGAGGGCCAACCGGACCCGCTGGCGCTCGCCGCCGGAGAGCCGGTCCACCGCGGCGTCGGCGTACTCGGCCACCCCGGTCTCGGCCAGCGCCCGGCGCACCGGTTCGTCGTCACCGGCGCGCAGCATGCCCAGCGGGCCACGCACGGCGTAGCGGCCCTGCCGGACCAGCTGGCGCACGGTCAGCCCCGGCACCGCGGGCATGGCCTGTGGCAGCACCGCGATCCGGCGGGCGATCTCCCTGCGGGACAACGAGTTCAGCTCGTCCGCGCCGAGGGTCACGGTGCCCTGATCCGGTGGGTGCAGCCCGGCCAGCACGCGCAGCAGGGTGCTCTTGCCGCAGCCGTTGCGGCCCACCAGCGCGAGCCACTCCCCCGCGGCCACCCGGATGTCCACAGTGGACAGAACCGCGCGCAGGCCGAACCGGACGGTGATACCGGTTCCACTGATCATGACTGGTCCCTCCCCGCCAGCGCGCTGGAGAACCGGCGCGCGACCACGATCAACACCACCGCGCCCGCCAGCGCGGTCACCGCACCGACCGGCACGCCCAGCCGCTGACTGCCCGAGGCCGGGACCAGCAGCGTCACCGCCTGCGCGAGGAAATCCGCACCGCACACACTGGCCGCGCCCGCGATCCCGGCCGCGGGCAACAGCAACCGGTGCTCGGCCCCGGCCAGCAGCCGGGCGGCGTGCGGGGCGAGCAGTCCGACGAAGGCCACCGCGCCCACCGCGGCGACCGCGGCCGCGGTGGCCAGCACCGCACCGAGCAGGGCCAGGCTGCGCCACGGGGTGACCGCCAGGCCGACGCCGCGGGCGTGGTCGTCGTCCACCGCGAGCAGGTCCAGCGCGGGCGCGACCATGGCCAGCAGCAGGACCACCGCGAGCAGCCAGGGCCACAGCGCGTGCCAGTGCTCCCAGGTCCGCCCGTTGAGCGAGCCGACCAGCCACCGGGCGGCCGCCCCGGCCAGTTGCGGGCGGGCGGTGAGCAGCACCAGGGACAGCCCGGCCAGCACCGCGGACACCAGCACGCCGAGCACCACCAGCCGCAACGGATCCGTGCCCGCCCTGGAGGCGATCAGCCAGAGCGCCGCGCCGCCGAGGACCCCGCCCAGCACGGCCGCCGCGGTGAGTCCGCCCGCGGTCCCGGCCAGGCCGAACACGGTGGCGGTCACCGCGCCGAGCACCGCGCCGGAGCCGACCCCGGTGACCTCCGGGGAGGCCAGCGGATTGCGCAGCACGGCCTGCAGCACCACGCCGCCGAGGCCGAGACAGGCGCCGGTGCCCAGCGCGACCAGCATCCGCGGCAACCGCAGTTCGCCGACGATGGTCAGTTCCAGTTCGCTGCCACTGCCGAACAACGCGCCCAGCGTGGTCAGCGGGCCGACCGCACTGCCGACCGAGAGCTGGGCCAGCGCGGCCAGCGCCAGCAGCACGGCCAGCACGGGCAGGGCGAGTGCGCGGGTCATCCCAGTGCCTCCCGGTCCGCGCGGCGACGGAACATCAGCAGCGCGCCCAGCACCACCGCGACCACCGCGGTCAGCCCGCCCACCGGCAGTTCGACCGGGTAGAGCACGGTGCGGGCCAACAGATCCGCCACCGCGACCAGCAGTGCGCCGAACAACGCCGACCAGGCCAGCCAGCCCCTGGCCTCGGCCGAGGGACGCAGTCGCCGGGCCAGCTGCGGGCCGAGGAAACCGACCCAGGCGATCGGCCCCGCCGGTCCGACCGCGACCGCGACCAGCGCGCAGGCCAGCACCAGCACCGCCAGCCGGGCCCGGTCGGCCCGCAGGCCGAGTGCCGAGGCGGTGTCATCGCCCAGCCGCAGCAGGCCGAGCGCGGGCACCGCGAGCAGGGCCAGCGGCAACGCGGCGAGCAGGCCGGGCGCGGCGAAGGCGACCGTGTCCCAGGTGGTACCGGTCAGCGAGCCGAGCAGGTAGCGGAAGAGCACGCCCTGCTCCCGGGAGTCCGACAGCGACAGCCCGGTGAACATGATCGCCTGCAGTCCGGCACTGACCGCGGCGCCGATCAGCAGCACCGCGGCCGGTCCGACCGCCTTGCGCGCGGCGAGCAGGGTCAGCAGCCCGCCGAGCACCGCGCCCAGCAACGCCGGGACCAGCGGCGCGCCCGGCACCGGCAGTGCCCACACCACGGTGATGGCCACCGCGGCCGAGGCGCCGCTGGAGACACCGAGCAGTTCCGGCACGGCCAGTGGATTCCGGAGCGACTCCTGCAACAGGAGTCCGGCCGCGCCCAGTGCCGCGCCCGCGCACAGCCCGAGCAGCAGCCGGGGCGTGCGCAGCAGCACCACCACGGCGTGCTCGAGGTCGGTCTCGCCGGCGAACGCGGCGGGCAGCCGGTTGACGCCGACCAGCGGGGTGCCAAGGCAGAGCGTGGCCGTGCCGATCACCAGCAGCGCCAGCACGGCCAGCAGGGGCGCGCGGAACCGGCTCACGCCGCAGGCGCCGCGGACACCTTGGCGATGGCCTCGTCGATGATCGCGCCGAGGCTGCGGGTGCCCCGGCCGGAGCCCCAGAGCTTGGGCACGACCTCGTGCACCTGACCGGACTGCACGGCCTTCACCTGCTTCCACACCGGGTTCGCGGCGAGCTGTTCGGACAGCTTCTTGTCGCTGGCGGCGAAGATCAAGGAGTAGACGAAGACCACGGTCGGCTGCTTGGCCAGGATCTCCTCGACGCTGTAGGTGTTCGCGGTCTCGGCGTTGGTGCCCTTGGCCGGGAACGGGTAGCCGAAGAGCTGGCCCAGCAGCTTGCCGTTGATCGAGTCGGCGGTGTCCACGCCGATCGAGTCGGCGCTGCCGAACATCAGCAGCACGGTCTGCTTGTGCAGGCCCTTCTGCTTGCTGGTGGCGATGGCCTTGGCCAGTTTCGTCCGGAACTTGGTCTCCGCGGCCACCGCCTGCTCGGTGCGGCCGGTGAGCGCGCCGAGGTTGCGCAGGTAGCCGACGGACTGCTCCCAGCTGTTCGGGTTGACCGTCCACAGTGGAGCATTGAACTTGGTCACCGCGGGCCGGAGTCCGTCGTGCACACCGGAAAGTCCGATCACCAGGTCCGGTTTGAGCGCGCCGATCGCCTCCACGTCCTCCTGACCGAAGCTGCCGGGGACCACCGGCACCGACTTGCCTGCCTCGCCGGCGATCTGCGGCAGGGTCAGCAGCACCGCGTTGGAGCTGCCCGCCGGTTTCAGACCGAGTTCGGTGAGCGCGTCGTCACACAATCCGGTGAGGCAGACGATGCGTTCCGGGATCTTGGGCAGGGTCAGGTTCTGCCCGTTCGGGTCGGTCACGCTGAGCGAGGGCGCGAGCGGTGCGGCACTGACCGGAACGTCGGTTCCGGCGGCTCCGGAGGTGTTCGCGGGAGCGGTCGCGGGTGGTGCCGCGGTGCACGCGGAAACCAGGACTGTCGACACTGTGACCAGGCTGAGCAGGCCGATCTTGGCGTGCGACGGACGCACCAGGCACCTCCAGGTGGGAACGGGACCAAGCAAGACGATAACGGTTTTCATCTTGCCTTGGTTTTGTCACCCGGAAGTCGTGGGCACCGTCACGATCCCCTAACGCCACGCTTGGTGAAATCCACTGTTCGGGCGGCCGGTCATCGCGCACCGCGACCGCGCTATGACCCACCGGTGGCCAAGTACGGATTGTCGCGCCGGTACCCTCACTTTCGTGTCCAGCAGCACTCTTGAAAATCCAGCGGTGAACACTGCCCGCGCGTACCGCAGCTGGGGCCGGGCCTTCGCAGACCTGCGCGCCGGCTGGAACCAGCGCTCGCTCTGGGGCCACCTCGGTTGGCAGGACATCAAACAGGGCTATCGGCGCTCCGTGCTCGGTCCACTGTGGATCACCATCAGCACCGGTGTGATGGCACTGGCGATGGGCATCCTGTTCTCCGCCCTGCAGAACCAGCCGATCAACTTCTTCCTGCCGTACGTGACCGTCGGCCTGGTCTGCTGGACGTTCATCGCCAACTGCGTCAATGAGGGCGCGAACGTCTTCATCGCCAACGAGGGACTGATCAAACAGCTCCCCTCGCCGTTGACCACGCACGTGTTCCGGCTGATCTGGCGGCAGGTGCTGCTGTTCGCGCACAACTTCCTGATCTACTTCATCATGCTGGCGATCTTCCCGCAGGACCTGAAGTGGACCGTGGTCTACGCGATCCCGGCCTTCGTGCTGATCGTGCTCAACGGCGGCTGGGTCGCGCTGCTCACCGGCATCATCAGCACCCGGTTCCGGGACATCCCGCCGATCATCGGCAGTGTGGTGCTGCTGCTGTTCTACATGACGCCGATCGTGTGGGACTTCCGGATCCTGGAGAACCACTCGAACCCGCTCATCGCTGATCGCGCCTACCTGGCCCAGTTCAACCCGTTCCTGCACTTCATCGAGATCATCCGGCGGCCGCTGCTGGGCCAGGACCAGCTGTTCCACCACTGGATGATCGTCGGCATCATCACCGTGGTCGGCTGGGCCGCCGCGCTGGTCCTGTTGCGCAACTACCGTGCCCGCGTGTCCTACTGGGTGTAAGGGGGCTGAATTCCCATGGTCAGCATCGATGTACAGAACGCCTGGGTCGAGTTCCCCATCTTCGACGCCAAGACCCGCTCGCTGAAGAAGGCCGTGCTCGGCAAGGCAGGCGGCAAGATCGGCGGCGAGGGCAAGGTGCCGGTGATCGAGGCGCTGCGGGATGTCTCCATCTCGCTCCAGCACGGTGACCGGGTCGCGCTGGTCGGACACAACGGCGCAGGCAAGTCCACCCTGCTGCGCCTGCTCTCCGGCATCTACGAGCCGACCCGCGGCACCTCGCGGATCGTCGGCAAGGTCGCGCCCGTCTTCGACCTCGGCGTCGGCATGGACCCGGAGATCTCCGGCTACGACAACATCATCATCCGCGGGCTGTTCCTGGGCATGACCCGCAAGCAGATGGAATCCCGCATCGACGACATCGCCGAGTTCAGCGAACTGGGCAACTACCTGTCGATGCCGCTGCGGACCTACTCCACCGGTATGCGGGTGCGTCTCGCCCTCGGTGTGGTGACCTCGATCGACCCCGAGATCCTGCTGCTGGACGAGGGCATCGGCGCGGTCGACGCGGCCTTCCTGGACAAGGCGCGGGACCGGCTCAACGACCTGGTCAAGCGGTCCGGCATGCTGGTGTTCGCCTCGCACTCCGACGAGTTCCTGAAGAGCCTGTGCAGCACCGCGATCTGGGTGGACCACGGGCAGGTCAGGGAGCACGGTCCGCTGCGCGAGGTGCTCACCCATTACAAGGGCAGGGACCCGTTCGCCAATGACGACGAACACGCTTCCGTGGGAGCTGGTGGCACACCATGACTGATCGGGCTGGGTCGAAGTCGCCGGAGGGCAAGGTCATCGCGGTGGTGGTCACCTGCCGCCGGCGGGAACTGCTCGCCGATTCGCTGAAGGTGATCGCGGCCCAGACCCGTCAACCAGACCACCTCATCGTGGTCGACAACGGGCCGGACCAGCCTGCGCGCGAGGTCGTCGAGGCCACGCCGATCCCGACCACCTACCTGCTGTCCCAGCGCAACCTCGGTGGCGCGGGCGGTTTCGCCCTTGGCATGCTGCACGCGCTGGCCATGGGCGCGGACTGGGTCTGGCTGGGCGACGACGACGGCCGCCCCGCCGACGACACCGTGCTGGAGGTGCTGCTGGATGAGGCCAAGCGCCGCAACCTGGCCGCGGTCAGCCCGGTCGTGGTCAACATCGAGCACCCGGACACGCTGGCCTTCCCGCTGCGCCGCGGCCTGACCTGGAAGCGCCGCCGCGAGGAACTGTCCAGCCCGGACAGCCCCGACTTCCTGCCCGGCATCGCCTCCTTCTTCAACGGCGCCCTGTTCCGCGCCTCCACCCTGGACGTGGTGGGCGTGCCGGACTACCGGCTGTTCTTCCGCGGCGACGAGGTCGAGATCCACCGCAGGGTGGTCCGCAGCGGCCTGCGTTTCGGCACCACGCTGAAGGTGGCCTACGCCCACCCGGACGGCTCCGACGAGTTCAAGCCGATGCTCGGCGGCCGCTTCCACGCCCAGGACCCCGGCGACCCGGTGAAGCGCTACTACACCTACCGCAACCGCGGCTACCTGCTCTCCCAGCCGGGCATGCGCAAGCTGGGGCTGCTGGAGGCAGTGCGGTTCGGGCTGTACTTCCTGGGCCAGAAGAAGGACCCGAAGGCCTTTGCCGAGTGGCTCAAGCTCGTGCTGCAGGGGCGTCGGGAGAAGTTCTTCCGCAAGTGAAGTAGTCCAACAACGCGTAAGAGGCCGTCCACAACATCCCGTGGGCGGCCTCTTCAGTTGAGATGAGCAGCTCACTTGGGGTCTGACGACAGCCTCGACACACCTTCGAACATCTGATCGATTCAGAAAGCGACATTCACGCTGTTGTCGGTACCAAAAGCTAAAATGGCCCTAGCGAAGGCAACCGCCCGAGCTGGGGCAGCCACCTCCGACTAGGGTCCAAAGGGTCGCACCTTGGAAACTACCCGACCTGAAGCTCGGCCGCGAAGCCGGGCAAGCAGCGTCACTCGGCCGGACGCGCTGCTCCTTGAATTCAAGTAAGGAGCAGAACCGATGCCAGTTCCACAGGTTCCCGCAGAGGGCGGCGGCACACAGGACCGTGACCGCAACAACGACGGGTCGTGGCGCAAGAAGCGCAGCGACGCTGGCAAGCCCCGCAAGTAGTTCTGTGTAGCGTGGCAATGCAATGTAGTCGCTCGGTCGGCGACCATCGCCTGAACATGCCGCACTAGTTCCGGCGCGCTAGGTCGCCCGCGTTCGATAGGCCCTGAGCGCAACGCGAGTTCACCCGTAGCGGATCCGCTGCGGGCGAACTCGCGTTGTGCCCCAAGGGTTTCCGTGGTCAGCTTGCGCCCATGGCACAGAAACAGGCACTCATCCTGCACATCGCCGGGGTCGGCGAGCCGGTGCGGATCGCACTGACCGACGAGGTGGCGGCCGACCTCGGCCCCCGGCTGCGCAGGCATCTGGAGACCGCGAGCACCCAGGCGGTGCCCACCGAGGACGGTGGGGAGTTCGTGGTCAACTTCGCGCAGGTGGCCACCGCGCATATCGGACCGGTGAACGCACCCGGTGGGTTGTACGGAAAGGCGCCGGTGGCGGCCAGCCGGGAGACCGCGCTGACGCCCTGATCGGGTCTGTGGGTAACCAGTCCGGCGCGGAGTGTAATCTCCGCCCCGATGTCCGTTCGCCGCCCGTCGAGCCTGTCCCTACCCGCCCTGCTGGGCCGGGTGGCGGCGGCGCTTGCGCCGAAGGTCACCGAGGCGTTGCTCCGGATGGAGCTGCCGGAGGCCTCCGTGGCGCAGCGGGCGGCCGCGGTGGCGCATGTGCGCGGGGCGATCCTGGGGATGCCGGATCTGCTGCGCTGTGGGGTGGCGGTGGCCGCGGTGGGGTACCTGGTGGCGCGGCGGGTGCTGGGGCCCGGAGTGGCCCGGCTGAATCTGCCGGTGGTGGCCGAGTTCGTGCGGCTGACCCGGGGGCTGGGGCTGGCCGGGGCGTTTGAGCGGGAACACCGGTGAGCCGGGTGTGGGACGCGCTGGTCATCGGGACCGGGCCGGGGGGTGCGGTCACCGCGCGGGCGCTGGCCGAGGCCGGGTTGCGGGTGCTGGCGGTCGAGGAGGGGGACTGGACCGAGCCTGGTTCGGTCGAGCCGTTCTCGCTGGAGCAGATGCGGCGGCAGTACCGGGGTGGCGGGCTGACCGCGGCGCTGGGGCGGCCGTCGGTGGCCTACACCGAGGGGCGTGGCGTCGGCGGCGGGTCGGAGGTCAACTCCGGGCTGTACCACCGGCCGTCGGCGGAACTGCTCGACGGCTGGTCGCGGGACTGGCGGATTGACGGGCTGGGCGTGCCCGAGCTGTCCGCGCACAGCGATCTGATCGAGAAGGAACTCTCCGTCTCGACCCTGCCGTGGGCCATGCCCGCCTCCTCCCAGGTGCTGGCCAGGGGTGCGGATGCGTTGGGGTGGCGGGGTTTCGAGGTTCCCCGGTGGGCGATCTGCGATGAGCGCGGGGTGCGCAGGCAGACCATGTCGGTCACCTACTGGCCGCGGGCGATCGCGGCCGGGGTGGAGCTGCGGCAGCGGAGCAGGGCACTGCGGCTGGAGCTGGCCGGGCCGAGGGCGGTGTCCGCGGTGCTGCGGGATGTGGCCACCGGGCGGACCGAGCGGGTGCGCTTCGAGCACGTGTTCGTGTGCGCGGGCGCCATCCAGACGCCGGCGTTGCTGCAGCGGTCCGGGTTGCGGCGCAACATCGGTGGCAACCTGTCGGTGCACCCGACGGTGAAGGTGACCGCCGAGTTCGACGAGCCGGTCAACGATCCCGGTGACGTGCCGGTGTACCAGGTCAAGGAGTTCGGCCCGGCGTTGTCCTTCGGCGGCTCGGCCTCCCGGCCCTCGTTGCTGGCGCTGGCGCTGAGTGAGAACTGGCCGGCCTTCGGGCCTGCCATGCGGCGCTGGGAGAACCTGTTCGTCTACTACGCGGCGATCCAGAGCGCGGGCCGCGGCCGGGTGCTGGCGCTGCCGGGCTTCGCCGATCCGCTGGTCAGCTACCGGCTCACCCGCGGTGATCACGAGCTGTTGCGCACCGGGCTGGCCCGGCTGATGCACCTGCTGCTGGCCGCCGGGGCCAGCGTGCTCTACCCGTCCTTCCGCGGTGCCCCGGTGGTGGCCAACCCCGCCGGGATCGCCGCCGCGGCCGCGGCCATGACCCCGGCCCGCTCCAGCCTGATGACCGTGCACCTGTGCGGGACGGTGCCGATGGGCGAGGACCTCGCCCGCTGCGGCGCCGACTCCTACGGCCGGGTGCACGGCACGGTGAACGTGCACGTCAACGACGCCTCGCTGCTGCCGTCAGCACCCGGCGTCAACCCCCAGGGCACCATCATGGCGGTCGCCGCGAGGAACGCGCAGCGCTTCCTCACCGGCCGCCTCGACTGAGCAGAAGGTCTTCATGTCCGACCTGGTTCCACCGGCTGAGCTGACCGTCCTGACCGGGGCGAGTGGCTGGTTCGGCCGCGCCTACCTGGCCCACCTCAAGGACACCGCCGAGGGCCGGATCCGGGTGCTGGTCCCGGCCGCCGCCGAGGTGCCCGCCGTGCTCGCCGCGCATCCCGGGGTGGCGGTGCACGTCGGGGACATCGCCGATCCGGAGGTGACCCGGCGGCTGCTGGCCGGGGCCGAGGGCGCGAGCCTGGTGCACGCGGCCGGGGTGATCCACCCGCACCGCACCGCGGAGTTCACCAGGGTCAACGTGCTTGGCACCCAGGCGTTGCTGGCCGCGGCGCGGGCCGCGGGGGTGCGGCGGCTGACGCACATCTCCTCGAACTCGCCGTTCGGGGTCAACCCGCGGCCGGACGAGGTGTTCCGGCACAGCGAGCCGTACCGGCCCTACCTGGGTTACGGCGAGTCCAAGATGCACGCCGAGATCGCGGTGCTGGCCGCCAACGGCGAGGGCCTGGAGACCACCGTGGTCCGCCCGCCGTGGTTCTACGGCGAATGGCAGCCCGCGCGGCAGACCACCTTCTTCAGCCTGTGCAGGCACGGCCGTTTCCCGCTGCTGGGCGACGGGTCGATGCGGCGCTCGATGACGTATGTGGGCAACCTGATCCAGGGCGTGGAGCTGGCCGCCCGGCACGTCAAGGCGGCAGGCAACGGCTACTGGGTGGCCGACGAGCGGCCGTACCCGATGCGGGAGATCGTGACCACCGTGCGGCAGGTGCTGCGCGAGGAGGGTTACGCGATCTCCAAGCGCCAGGTCCGGCTGCCGCTGGCGCTTGGCGCGCTGGCCGAGCGCGCGGACCGGCTGGTGCAGGCCACCGGCCGGTACAGCCAGGAGCTGCACGTGCTCGGCGAACTGGACAAGACCATCGCCTGCGACGTCGCCACGACCACCGCGGACCTGGGCTACCGGCCCTCGGTCGCGCTGGCCGATGGCATGCGGCGCAGCATCCGCTGGTGCCGGTCCCGCGGCATCGATCTCTAGGAGAACTTCCGTGGCACAGACCGCCCTGGTGACCGGCGGGTCGGGGTACTTCGGCTCGCTGCTGGTGCGCAGGCTGCGCGAACGCGGTGACGCGGTGCGGGTGCTCGACCTCAACGACGCCGCCGATCGACCCTCCGATGTGGACTTCGTGCGCGGGGACATCCGCGACGCCAACGCGGTGGAGCACGCCTGCGAGGACGTCGAGGTGGTCTACCACAACGTCGCGCAGGTCCCGCTGGCCCGCGACGCCGCACTGTTCGAGTCGGTCAACGTCGGCGGCACCGAGACCCTGCTGCGCGGCTGCGCCGACGCCGGGGTGCGCAAGGTCGTCTACACCTCCTCCTCGGCGGTTTTCGGGGTGCCGCTGGAGAATCCGGTGTTCCCGGACACCCCGCCGCGCCCGGCCGAGGAGTACGGGCGGGCCAAGCATGCCGGTGAGCTGCTGTGCCGGGCCGCGGTGAGCCGGGGACTGGACGTCTCGATCGTGCGGCCGCGCACCATCCTCGGGCACGGCCGGCTGGGCATCTTCGGCATCCTCTTCGACTGGATCGCCGACGGCGCGGACGTGTTCGTCTTCGGCAGCGGCGCCAACGTCTATCAGTTCGTGCACGCCAACGACCTGGCCGAAGCCTGTGCGCTGGCCGGGAAACGGGCCGGTCCGGCGACCTACAACATCGGCGCGCGGGAGTTCGGCACCATGCGCGCGGCGCTGGAGAACCTGTGCGCGCACGCGGGCACCGGGTCCAGGGTGCGCTCGCTGCCGGTCGGACCGGCCGCGCTGGGCATGCGGGCCTCGGCCCGGCTCGGGCTGACCCCGTTCGGGCCGTACCACTGGATCATGTACTCGAAGTCGCTGTGGTTCGACACCTCGGCGGCCGAACGGGATCTGGGCTGGCGGGCCGAGTACTCCACGGACGCGATGTTCGCCGACTCCTATGACTGGTTCCTGGCCAACCGGGACGCACCGGCGGGCCCGAACGCCTCACACCACCGGTCCCCGGCGAAGCAGGGCGCGCTGACCCTGCTCAAGAAGATCATGCGGTGATGGGCAGGCGCTGGCCGTTGCTGGTGCGGTGGCCATCGACGTTGCTGAGGCGATTCCGGAGTCCAGGCGTCGCCTCGCAAGGCGGAGGAGGTGGCCATAGTGGTTCTATGGCCGCCGACGACAACGCGGCGAGGCGGCGGCTGGGCCCGGAAGCGCCCCGGCGAACGTCGCTGGCCACCGCACTTGCGCTGGCCGCGGTGCTGACCGGGCTGGTGCTGCCGCTGCTGCCGGTGCGGGTGGCCGATCCGGTGGTGAGCTGGCCGAAGCCGGGCGGGCCTGCCGAGTCCACGGTGGCGTTGTTCGTGCCGTACCGGCCGCTGCGGGTGGAGCTGACCGTGTCCTGCGCGGTGCTGCGGGAACCACGTCAGGTCACCGTGTTCTCCACCTTCCGGCCGGAGGACGCGGACGGGCGGCTCGCCGGGCTGTACGTGTCCACTGTGGACGGTCGGGTGCAGGTGGCGGCCAACGGGCGCGAGGTGTTCGGCGGTCCGGTCGGCGGCGGCGCCTGCCAGTACCTGGTGACCGCGGCGGACGGGCGGATCTCGGTGCGCCGGGACGGTGTCGAGCTGGCCGCGGTCGATGGACTGGTGCCGCAGGTGGCCGCGTTCGTCACCGAGTTGCCGCCGGCACTGGCCACCGGTCGGATCTCGCTGACCGCGCACGCCGACGCCCGCTTCCAGGCCAGTCCGACGCTGGTGAAGTACCTGCTGCTCGCGCTGTCCGGGCTGCTGGCACTGGCCTGCGCGGGGGCGCTGCTGGTGCGATTCCGCCGGAAACAGCCGAGAAAGCTGCCCCGGCCTGGCGTGGTCGACCTGGTGGTGCCGGGGGTGCTCGCGGGCTGGGCGCTGATCGGGCCGATGACCACCGACGACGGCTTCTACGTGTGGATGGCGCGCAACGCGGCCAACGTGGGCTACGTCGGCAACTACTACCACTGGTTCAACGTGCCGGAGGCGCCCTTCGGCACGCTGCAACGGTTCTACGCCGAGTGGGGCGCGATCTCGCTGCACCCGCTGTGGCTGCGGCTGCCCGCGGTGCTGGCCGGGGTGCTCGGCTTCTGGCTGCTGCGCGGGGTGCTGCGCCGGATCCAGGCCGTGCGGCCGTCGGTGCACGCGCCGGGCTGGCTGCTGGCCGCGGCCTTCCTGTGCTGGTGGCTGCCGCTGGACCTGGGGGTGCGGCCGGAACCGCAGATCGCGCTGGCCACCGCGGTCACCGCCTACGCCGCGGTGCGTGCCCGGCTCGATCAGGAACCCGCCTGGCTGGCACTGGCCGCGCTGGTGGCCGGGGTCGCGGTGACCATCACTCCCAGCGGGCTGCTCGCGCTGGTGCCGCCGCTGCTGGCGCTGCCCGCGGTGCTGCGCGCGCTGCCCGGACGCTCCCAGCGGATCACGTTGTGCGCGTTGCTGATCGGCGCGGGCTCGGTCGCGCTGCCGCTGGTGTTCGCCGATGTCGGCCTTGGCGCCCTGCTGGAGGCGACCGCGGTGCACGGCTGGTACGGCGCGCATTCGCCCTGGTACCTGGAAATCCAGCGGTACCAGTCGCTGCTGGGCGGGCTTGGCGAGCAGGGCAACGTGCTGCGCCGGGTGCCGGTGCTGCTCGGCGTCGCCGCGCTGCTGCTGGTGGCCGTGCTGCGCACCCGGCATCGCGGTGGCGCGCTGGCCGGGGCCGCGAGCTGGCCGTATGCCTGGCTGGCACTGGGTTTCGGCGTGCTGGCGCTGGCTCCCTCGAAGTGGACCCAGCACTTCGGCGCGCTCGCGGTCTTCGGCGCACTGGCGCTGGCCTGCGCGTTCGGCAGCCTGCCGCGGATCTTCGCCGAGGCCAGGGCAGGCTGGCTGCTGCGGCTGGGTTCGCTGCTGCTGGTGGTGCTGTTGCTCGGGGTGGCCTGGCACGGGCCGAACTGGTGGTGGTCCTACTCCGACCGCGGCATGCCGTTCCGGCAGCAGGAACTCTTCGGCGGGGTGCTGGGCAGCCCGCTGGTACTGCTGGTGATCGGGCTGCTGACCGGGTTGCTGATGACCCGGCGGCGACCGCTCAACGACGAGCGCGGCCGGTGGATCGCGGTGTTCGGCTGGGCCGCCGCCGGACTGGCCAGGGTGTCCATGGTGTTCGCGGTGCTGCTGCTGATCGGGCTGTTCGGGTTCACCGCGGTGCGCGAGCCCTGGTCGCTGCGCAGTTCCTGCGGCATCGGCGACGCCATCCGGGTACGCACCGACCGGGAGCCGATGCGTCCCACCGAACCCGTCGCGGTGCAAGGGTTCCTGCCCGGCCGTGGGTTCACCGGTGAGTTCCCGCCACCACCGCGGACCGGGCCGGTGTGGGGCAGTTTCGCCGATCTGGACCGCGGCACCGGAACGCTGAACACCGGCTGGCACACCACTTCCGTGGCCCCTGGTGACGTGCTGGTGGTCTCGGCGGCCGGGCTGACCGGCAAGGCCAACCAGCTGCGCGCCGAGATCGAACTGCCCGGCGCGGCCCCGGTGTCCCGGTCGCTGGACGATGAGCTGGACAGCCCGGAGTGGCGGGACTTCGTGCTCGGCACCGCCACCGCTCCTGGCCCCGCCCGGGTGCGGATCTCGGCCGTGGACAACAGCATTGGCCGCGGCGGCTGGCTCGCGGTGTCCACCCCCGGCCGGGAGCACACCCACCCGCTGGCCGCCGACACCGGCCCTGACGACGGACCGACCCTGGTGGACTGGCCGATCTCCTTCGCGCTGCCCTGCGCCCGGCCGCCGGTGCTGGCCGCCGGACTGGCCGAGCCGCCTGCCCGGATCCTGTTGACCGATGAGGACTACACCGAGATGGCCGCGATCACCCAGGATCCGCTCTGGGGCGGGGCGTACGCGAACCTGCTCGCCGTGGCCAAGTACCGCGGTGTGTCCACCCACCTGCCAGGGCGGCCGTGGGGGCGGTTCGTGGACGTGGCCTACGACTACCGGCTCGACGGCCACGCGGTGCGCGTCGAGTACGTGACCAGGCCCGGCTGGTGGCGCGGGCCCAGCATCGCGAACAAGGACTATTCCGGCCGCAGCACACCGACTAAGGCGCCCCGATGAACTCGCGTGCCGCGCTCGCGCTCGCCCTCAGCACCGTCCTGTGTGGACTGCTCCTGCCGTTCGCCCCGGTGCTGGTCAACGATCCGGTGCTGAGCTGGCCCAAGGATCCGGACCGGCCGGAGTCCAGCCTGGCGCTGCTGGTGCCCTACCGGCCGCTGAGCCTGGACGTCCGGCTGCCCTGCACCACGCTGCGGCCGGCCAGGGCGGACACCGTGGTCTTCGCCAGCCACCGCCCGGACGACGCGCACGGGGCCGCGCGCGGGCTGACCGTGCTGGCCGGGGCCGGGACCGTGCGGATCACCTCCGACGGGTCCGGGCTGTACCAGGGCGCCGCGCCCGCTGGCGACTGCGCGCTGCGGATCAGGGCGAACACCACCGAGACCGTGGTGGAACTGGACGGCGACCGGTTGACCGCGGCGCATCGGGATCCACCGCAGGTCAGCGCGTTCGCCACCGCGCTGGACCCGGCCGCGGCCAGCGGGATGAGCGCGGTCGCGCACACCGACGCCCGGTTCGAGAGCAGCCCGGCCCTGCTGAAGATCCTGCTGCTGGCCACCCAGGTGCTGTTGCTCGGCGGCTGCCTGTTCCTGTTGTGGCGCGGGGATTCCCGGCGCAGGCGACGCTGGCTGCCGCGGCGGCCGGGCTGGCTGGACGGGGTCATGCTGACCGTGCTCGGCGCCTGGGCGGTGGCCGGGCCGATGACCGACGACGACGGTTTCTACGCGGCGATGGCGCGGGCCGCCGCGGACACCGGGTACGTGGGCAACTACTACCACTGGTTCAACGTCACCGAGGCCCCGTTCAGCCTGCTGCAGGAGCTGCTCACGCCGTGGGTGCAGCTCAGCCAGGCCCCGCTGTGGCTGCGGCTGCCCTCGCTGGTGGCCGCGTTCGGCACCTGGCTGGTGCTCAGCCGCGGCGTGCTGCCCCGGCTGACCGAGCACCAGCCGCGGATCCTGACCGCGGCGGTGCTGCTGTGCTGGCTGCTGCCCTATGGCATCGGGGTGCGGCCGGAGCCGTGGGTGGCGCTGGGCTTGGCCTCGGTGCTCGCGCTGGTGCTGCGCGCGCTGGCGCACGGCCGGGCCTTCCCGCTGGGCGTGGCCGTCGCGCTGGCCGGGCTGTGCGCGGCCATCACCCCCAGCGGGCTGGTCGCGTTCACCCCGTTCCTGGGGCTGGCCCGGCCGCTGAGCCGGTTGCTGAAGGCGCGGCGGGGCGGGCTGCTGGTGCTGGCCTGCGCGTCCACCGGCCTGCTCGCGGTCTTCGCCGACACCAGCCTGGGCGCGGTGCTGGAGGCGACCAGGGTGCACGGCGAGATCGGCCCGGCGCTGGCCTGGCACGAGGAGATCGTCCGGTACTTCTTCCTGCTGGACGAGGGCAGCATGGGCTCCTTCGCCCGGCGGTTCCCGGTGCTGCTGGCCCTGGGGCTGCTCCTGCTGCTGCCGGTGCTGCGGCTGCGCATCCGCAACCGGGTCAGCGACACGCTGCCGCCACTGGCCGCGGTGGCCGGTCCGGGGATCGCGCTGGCCGCCGGGCTGGGCCTGCTGTGGCTGGCGCCGTCGAAGTGGACGCACCACTTCGGTTCGCTGACCGCGCTGGCCACCGTGGTCACCGCGCTGGTGCTGGCCGAACTCCCGGCCGCGCTACGGCTGGCCGGGTACACCTGGCGGGGTGGGCTGGCGCTGACCGCGGGCAGTGCGGTGCTGGTCGCGCTGGCCATGGCCGGACCGAACACCTGGTACGGCTACTCCCAGTTCGGGGTGGACCCGAAACTGCCCTCGATCCTGGCCAATCCGTTGCTGTGGCTGGCCATCGGCCTGGTGCTGGCCTGGTGCTGGCGGGACCTGCTGCCCGCGCCCCGGCTGATCCTGGTGCTGGGCCTGGTGACCAGCCTGCTGCTGACCGCTGGCACCTTCGCGCTGGCCACCTGGCGGCTGCGCGATTCCTGGTCGATGGCCAAGGAGAACTTCCGGCACGTCCTCGGCCAGAGCTGCGGGATGGCCGACGAGGTCAGCACCCTGACCTACCAGCGGCTGACCCCGCAACACAGCGTCCCCTCCCCCGGCGGCGCGCCCACGCCGCCGCCGGAGGAGCAGCCGGTGTGGGGCACCTTCGGCAGGCTGGGCGGCCCCGGCCACGAGTGGTTCACCGGCGAGGTGCTGACCCCCTGGCACCCCCTGCCCGCGCTGGGGCCTGGCCAGGACATCTCGGTGCAACTGGCCGGGAAACTCAACGGCGGCAACACCGCGTCCGTCCACTTCGGACACCAGGACAAGTTGCTCGCCGAGCAGACCGTCACCGACGTGCAGGACTCCCCCGACTGGCGGGAGACCGGCCTGCGCCCACCGCCCGGGGCCACCCAGGTCCGGGTCAAGCTGCGCGACGGCACCGTCGGCGCCGGCGGCTGGCTGGCCACCACCGCCCCCCGCCTGCGCTCGGCGCACCCGCTGCTGGCCCTGCTCGGCCCGGACCGCCCGGTGATGATCGACTGGCAACTCTCGCTGGCCTTCCCGTGCCTGCGCGCCGCCCGGGTCAGCCACGGCCTGACCGAGGCCCCCGAGTACGTCCTGGTCCCCCGCATCCGCGACCGCTGCAAACGCTACGGCGCGGCCTGCCTGCCCTTCGGCGTGCCGGGCATCGCCCGCGAGGAACCCCAGGGCGGCTCCTTCCTGCCCGCCCACCAGGCCGCCGCGGCCCGCCCGGAACTGCCGACCCGGTTCGCCGGGCTGCCGGAGCGGAGCAGGCGGATGGGCGATGACTGGGGTGCGCTGATCCGGTACGACTACCCGTTCGGCGGGCATGGGTACCGGTTGGAGCTGCGGGAACGGTTGGTGGCCGGGTGGGAGTGGGGGTGGCGGCAGCCGATCGTGCCGTCGCTGGAGAAGCAGCGGGAGCAGTACGCGAACAACTAGGTCCAGATGCTGCTGATCGGTGCGGCGGTGATGCGGTCGCCCATCGGGATGACGTGCGGGCCGGTGTGCAGGACGATGCCGTGCACGAACTTGTCGCCGAGCTGCTCGCGCAGCCAGACCAGGTGCTTGGCCGAGTCCGGGCCGGGCGCGGCACTCGCCTTGATCTCGATGCCGATCACCCGCTGTCCTGGCAGCTCCACGATCAGGTCCACCTCGTGCCTGCCGCCCTGGTCCCGCAGGTGGTAGAGCCGCGGGTTGTGCTCGCTGAGCGGTAGTTCGGCGCGGATCTGGGCATGTACGAAGGTGTCCAGGAAGCGGCCGAGCAGATCGCCGTCCTGGAGCAGTCCCTCCTCGCCCATGCCCAGCGCGGCGGCGAGCAGGCCGGGGTCGAGCACGTATCGCTTGGGGCCGCGGACCAGTCGCTTCAGCCGGTTGGAGTGCCAGGCGGGCACGGCCGCCACCACGAACAGGTTGGTGAGCAAGTGCTCGTACGCCTCGCCGGTCTTCCGGTTCACCCCGGCGGTTTCCAGCAGGGTCTGCTCGGTGACCAGCCCGGCGGTGTTCAGCGCGTACGCCTCGAAGTACCGGTGCAGCCGCACCGGGTCCCTCGGCACGTCGACCTGGGCCAGATCCCTGGTGAAGAGCTGGTCGAGGTAGCTGCGGGCCCAGCGGCGGCGGCCGCGTTCGCTCAGGTGCAGCGCGGCCTCGGGGAATCCGCCCTGCAGCGCCAACTTGAGGTAGTTGCGCAGGTCGGCCTGATAGGACGACGGGGCGCGGAGCCCGGCCCTGCCCTGCGCGAGGACGCGGTCGATGAACGGGGGCTTGCTCAGGTCGGCGCCGATCAGCTCCCGGACGGTGAGGCCGGACATGTCCACCCGCAGCAGGCGGCCGGTGCCCGGCCAGGTCGGCTGCTCCAGGTCGGCGTGCACCGAGCCGGTGATGATGAACCGGCCGGGCCTGCGCTCGGTGTCCACCGCCCGTTTGACCGCGCCCAGCACGGACGGCACCAGCTGCCACTCGTCGAGCAGCACCGGCTCGGGCAGGCCGCGCAACACCACATCGGGATCGGCCGCCAGCGCCGCGGCCTCGGCGGGCTGGTCCAGCCGGATGATCGTCTTCGCGTGCTCGACCGCGCTGGTCGTCTTGCCGACGCCGCGGGGGCCGAGTACCAGCAGGGCGGGGAACTCGGCGACCAGCTCGGCGATCAGCTGATCACAGAGTCGAGGAAGGTACCCTGCCATAGCAGCACAGTACCACTTTCATGCATTGATCAATACCAGTTTGATGCACGCTTGAGTAGCGATCTCATGCACTGCCGAGTACTGCTTTCGTCCAAGATCAGCTCAAGTAGACCGCGACCGAGAGGGTGGCCAGCCAGCACAGGCCGAGGGCCTGGAGCGGGCGGTCGGAGAGGATCAGGTGTTCGGGGGCGCCCGCGTTGGCGCTGTCCACGTCCACGGCGTAGCGCAGGACGGCCATCACGAAGGGGATCATGGACAGGACGGCCCAGACCGAGTGGGAGCGTTCGCGGATCTCGAAGGCCCACAGGCCGTAGGTCATGATCAGGACGGTGGCCGAGCTGCCCCAGACGAAGCGCAGGTAGGACGAGGAGTAGCGGTCCAGGCTGCGGCGGATGCGGGCGCCGGTGCGTTCGGCGTAGCGCAGTTCGGCGTAGCGCTTGCCTGCCACCATGAACAGCGAGCCGAAGGCCGCGGCCAGCAGGAACCACTGGGAGAGCAGGATGCCCGCGGCGGCGCCACCCGCGATGGCGCGCAGCAGGAAGCCGGAGGCCACGATGCACAGGTCGATCACCGGCTGGTGCTTGAGCGCCAGGCAGTAGCCGACCTGCACGGCCAGGTAGACCGCGACCACCGCGGTGAGGTCCAGCGAGGCCACCGTGGAGGTGGCCAGGGCGGCGGTCAGCAGGACCGCGGCCAGGGCCAGGGCCAGCCGGGGCGGCACGATGCCGGCGGCGATCGGGCGGCGGCACTTCACCGGGTGCGCGCGGTCGGCCTCGACGTCCTGGACGTCGTTGACCAGGTAGATGGCCGAGCCGGCCAGGCAGAAGGCGGCGAAGGCGATGCCCGCGGCGGCCAGCACCCTGGGGTCGCCGACCGTGCCACTGGCGAACGGGGCGGCCAGGACCAGCACGTTCTTCACCCACTGGCGGGGTCGCAGCGCGCGGGCCAGGCCGCGGAGCTGGACGCCGAGGCCCAGGCTGGGGGCCGGGGCGATCGCCGAGGCGGTCACCGGAGCAGGCCCATGGCCGAGCGCACGCCCGCGCCGACCGCGGCGCCGAGGGCGGCTCCGGCCAGCACGTCGCTGGGGTAGTGCACGCCGAGTACCAGCCTGCTCAGCGCCATCGGCGGCACCACCGCGGTCAGCAGCACCGGGGTGGCGTTCCTGCCGGCCAGGCCGCCCAGCAGCACCGCGGCGGCGGTGCTGCTGGTGGCGTGCGCGGACGGGAAGCTGAGCTTGCTGGGGGTGCCGGTGCGGATCTCGATCTCCGGGTGGTCCGGGCGCGGCCTGCGCACCGCCCGCTTCACCGCGATCGAGGCCGCGTGCGCCAGTGCCACCCCCGCGGTGGCCGCGATCCACTGTGGACGGCGGCGGCGGTCCAGGGCCGCACCGGCCGCGCCCACGGCCAGCCAGCCGGCGGCGTGCTCGCCGAAGCCGGAGAGCAGCCTGGCCGCGGTGATCGCCCGCTGATCCGAGAGCGCGCGCTGGATGCCTTGCACGGCAAGGCGTTCCAGCTTCACCGGTCGCCGCCGAAGGCCCGCTGCCACGCCTCGTGCGCGGTCAGGTCGGGCAGTGCGCGGCGGAAGTCCTTGCGGCTGCGCGGGAACTCGCGCAGCAGCCGCAGGTGATTGCCCAGCGCGCGGCTGAGCAGCCGCCAGAAGATCCGCGGATCGCGCTTGCGGAAGGCCACCCCGCGCCCGTCCGCGGTGGCCACGGTCGCGCCGTCCAGCCGGGCCAGCAGGAACCAGCGGGCGTCCTGGGCCGGGATGTTGAGCTGCGGGCGCAGCAGGTGCTTGGTGTTGGTGGGCAGCACGTTGCGCACGATCGCGGACAGCACGGTGCGGGCGATGGTGAGCGGGGTGCCCGGCGGGCGCAGGAACCGCTCGGCCTTCACCGCGTCCATCGAGGGCAGCGGCAGCCGCCGGGCCGAGGGCAGCACCCGCCCGTCGTCGTACTCGCCGCGCTGCTCGCGGATCTCGCCGAGCGCGGTGGGCAGCTTGCGGAACAACGACTTCGGCCCGTCCAGGAAGTCCCGGATGGCCATGTCCTGCAGCGCGACCGTGGAGTACTCCAGGGACAGCAGGTGCTTGAGCGTGCTGCGCAGGCTGTGCCGGACCAGCTCGCCACCGCGCGGGTGCGGGCTGTACAGCGCGGCCGCCACCAGCCGGTTGCGCAGGTGGAAATACGCCTGCCAGTCGGTGGAGTCGTCCTTGTCCGACCACGGCATGTGCCAGATCGCCACCCCGGGCAGGGTCGCGGTCGGGTAGCCCGCGCGGCCGGCCCGCAGCCCGAACTCCGCGTCGTCCCACTTGATGAACAGCGGCAGCGGCAGCCCGATCTTCTCCACCACCTGCCGCGGGATCAGGCACATCCACCAGCCGTTGTAGTCCACGTCGATGCGCCGGTGCAGCAGGTGCGCCTCGCGCAGGGACTCCCTGGCGAAGTCGTGGTCGTAACGCACGTTCGGCGCGGCCCGCCACATGAACTTGCGCCGGTCCACCACCTCGCCCATGGAGTGCAGGTGCGAGCGGGCCTGCAGGTTGAGCATCTGCCCGCCGACCAGGGTGGGGTGCTCGGCGTAGCGGGCGAAGGCCAGCGCGCGCAGGATCGAGTCCGGCTCGATCACGATGTCGTCGTCCATCAACAAGATCTGCTCGCAGTCGGTGCCGCGCACCGCCTCGTGCATGACCCTGGCGAACCCGCCGGAGCCGCCGAGGTTCGGCTGGTCGAACACCCGCAGCCGCTCGCCGAGCCGGGCCGCGGCGACCTCGAACCCGTTGGCGTCGCTGACCTTCTTGCTGCCCTGGTCGGCCACGATGACCGCCTGCACGGCGGCCAGCACCAGCGGGTCGGCGCCGATCGCGGCCAGCGCGCCCACGCAGTCATCCGGCCGGTTGAAGGTGCAGATGCCGATGGCCACCGAGGACGCGCGCAGTGGTTCGACCCCGGCGTGCCAGGCCGCGGCGAGCAGGGTGACCTCGTGCTCCTCCTCGGTGGTGATGTCGAACCAGTACCAGCCGCCGTCCTCGAACGGGGCCAGGTCCAGCACGAACTTCAGGTCCGAGCGCGAGCCGCCCTCACGCACCTCGCCACCCACGTGGATCTGGGTGCCGTCGGCCTTGGAGCGGTACAGGTCGATCCGGCAGTCCCCGTCCACGCTCAGGTGCAGTTCGACCTGTTCCAGCGTGGTCCAGCGCCGCCAGTAGCTGGCCGGGAAGGCGTTGAAGTAGGTGGCGAAGGAGATCTCGGACTGTTCCGGGATGCGCAACGCGGTGCGGGACAACGGTTTCGCCCGCCGCTGGTTGGTCCGGTCCTCGTCCAGGTAGAGCGCGCGCACGTCCAGCGGGTCGCCGGGCCGAGGCAGGATGATCCGCTGCAACAACGTGCCGGGCGGTGCGGCGGGCTGCTGGGGCGGGCTCACGGGCTGCGCCGTGGTCGAGCTGGACATCGTGGGGACCTCGTCTGGGAGCGGGGGCGTGGGTGGAGATCACACGCGACACAGAAAAACCCAAGAGGGGGCGGCCAATTCGCCGCCCCCTCTTGGGCATCGGTCCACTTCAGACAAACCTCAAGGCTTACAAGATCAGCCCATCGGGTGGTTCTGCCTAGTCAGGATCAGCCGTGAAACGTCTGCTTCCACGCGTCCCGGCTGGTCAGCTCGGGCAGCGCCTTGCGGTAGGCGCGCTTGAGCCGCGGCCACTCCTGGACCAGGCGGCGGTGGTTGGCCGCCGCGCGGGCCATGAGCTGGCGGAACACCTTCGGGTCCCGCCGCCGGAAGGCGACCCCGCTGCCGTCGGCGTTGGACACGGTGGCGCTGTCCAGCGCGCCGAGCAGGAACCACCGCGCGCCCTGGGCAGGCACGTTGATCTGCGGGCGATCCAGCGCTTCCTGGCTGGGCTCCTGCAGGTGGTGGGCCAGCGAGAGCGCCGCGCGAGCCGCGATCACGACCGGGTTCACCGGCGGCTTGAGCAGCCGCTCGGCCTTCACCGGGTCGAAGGTCGGGGCCGGGAACTCACCGGCGGAGGGCAGGATCTGCGCGTCGGTGTAGCCCTTGCGCAGCTCGCGCACCTCACCCAGTGCGGTGGGCAGGTTCGCGAACAGCTTGTCCGGCCCCGCCAGGAAGTCCTCGATGGCCTTCTGGTGCAGCATCACCGTGGAGTACTCCATGGAGAACAGGTGCCGCAGCGAGGACTTGAGGCCCTGCTTGAGCAGTGTTCCGCGCACGTCGTACGGGGAGTGCAACGCGGCCATGATCAGCCGGTTGCGCACGTGGAAGTACGCCGTCCAGTCGGTGGCGTCGTCCTTGTCCGTCCACGGCATGTGCCAGATCGCCGAGCCGGGCAGGCTGACCGTCGGGTAGCCGTGCTCCAGCGCGCGCAGCGAGTACTCGGCGTCGTCCCACTTGATGAACAGCGGGAGCGGCAGGCCGATCTCCTCCACGATCTGCCGCGGGAAGGAGCACATCCACCAGCCGTTGTAGGTGCCGTGGATGCGGGCGTGCAGTTCCTTGGTGTCGCGCAGCGAGTCGGTGCCGAAGTCGTGATCGGTCATCGCGCCGGGCGCGGCCCGCCAGAAGCACTCCTTGAGGTCGACGACCTCGCCCATGCTGTGCAGCCGGGTACGGGCCTGCAGGTTCATCATGTGCGAGCCGACGACCACCGGGTTGATCAGCGCGCGGGTGAACGCGTTGGCGCGCAGCACACTGTCCGGCTCGAGGCGCACGTCGTCGTCGAGCAGCATGACCTGCTCGCAGTTGGTGTTCTCCAGGAACTCGTAGAACACCCGCGCGAAACCGCCGGAGCCACCCAGGTTGGCCTGCTCGATGACCTCGAGCTTGTCGCCGAGCACCTTGGCGGCCTTGTCGAAGCCGGGGGTGTCCTTGACCTTCTGGTTCGGGCCCTGGTCGACCACGACGATCTTGCCGACCACGTCCAGCACGGCCGGGTCCTCACCGAGGGCCTGCAGGGCGATCACCGCGTCCGCCGGGCGGATGGTGGTGATGCCGACCGCGGTGCGCTGGGTGGGCAGCTCCTGCTCGGTGGTCCAGGCGGCGTCCCGGATCTCCAGCGCGGTGTCGTCGGTGAAGACGTCGAACCAGATCCAGCCGCCGTCCTCGAACGGCTGCAGGGAGACCCGGAACTCCAGCGTGGTGGCGGCCTTGGTGCTGCGCACCGGCCGGCCCTGCAGGTGCACGATGTCGCCGTTGGCCTTGGAGCGGTAGACGTCGATCCGCCCGGCGCCCTTGACCGTCATGCGCAGCACGGTCTCGTTGACCGTGGTCCACCGCTTCCAGTAGGAGGCGGGCAGCGCGTTGAAGTAGGTGGAGAAGGACACCTTCGCCGAGGCCGGAACGGTCACCGACCGGCGCGAGGTGACGAGGCAGCGGTTGGCGGCCGTTTCCGGCTCGTCCAGGTAGAGCGGCCGAACGTCCAGCGGGTCGTCCTCCCGCGGGAGGATGATCCGCCACAGGATCTGGCTGGCAGGCACCTCGTCGTTCTTCGGCGCCACCCGCGACGAGGTGACGTCGCTGAGCTTGCTGTCCTGGGCGTGTTCTGCGACGGCTGGGGTGCCGCCAACCTGCTGCTCCGTCACGTTCTCAGTCCTCCAGGGAGCCGTCGAAAGCGCGACCCTCGGTGAAGTAAGGGGCGATCTTGTTGTCGTACGCCGACAACGCCGACCCGATGGCCATGTGCATGTCCAGGTACTTGTAGGTGCCGAGGCGACCGCCGAAGATCACCTTGCGCTCCTTCGCCTCGGCCTTCGCCAGCTCGCGGTAACGCTCGAGCTTCTGGCGGTCCTCGGCGGTGTTGATCGGGTAGTACGGCTCGTCTTCCTTCTCCGCGGCGCGGGAGTACTCGCGGACGATGACCGTCTTGTCCGTCGGGTAGTCGCGCTCCGGGTGGAAGTGCCGGAACTCGTGGATGCGGGTGTAGGGGACGTCCGCGTCGTTGTAGTTCATCACCGGCGTGCCCTGGAAGTCGCCGATCGGCAGCACCTCCGGCACGAGGTCGACGGTACGCCAGCCCAGCCAGCCCTCGGAGTAGTCGAAGTACCGGTCCAGCGCCCCGGTGTAGACGATCGGGGTGCCCTCGGGGATCTCGTGCTTGATGTCGAAGAAGTCGGTGCTCAGCCGAACGTCGATGTTCGGGTGCGCGGCCATCTTCTCCAGCCACGCGGTGTAGCCGTCGACCGGCAGACCCTCGTAGGTGTCGTTGAAGTACCGGTTGTTGAAGTTGTAGCGGACCGGCAGCCTGCTGATGATCGCGGCGGACAGCTCGGTGGGGTCGGTCTGCCACTGCTTCGCGGTGTAGTCCCGCACGAACGCCTCGTAGAGGGGGCGCCCGATCAGCGAGATCGCCTTCTCCTCCAGGTTCTTGGCGTCCTTGGAGTCGATCTCGGCGGCCTGCTCGGCCACCCACGCCTTCGCTTCCTCAGGCGTGAGGTACTTGCCAACGAACTGGGAGATCAGGCCCAGCCCCATGGGGAACTGGAACGCCTGCCCGTCGTGCATGGCGAAGACGCGGTGCTGGTAGTCGGTGAACTCAGTGAACTGGTTCACGTACTCCCATACGCGCTTGTTGGAGGTGTGGAAGAGGTGCGCACCGTACTTGTGCACCTCAATACCCGTTTCGGGCTCGGCCTCCGAGTAGGCGTTGCCGCCGATGTGGTCGCGTCGATCGATCACCAGCACGCGCTTGTTCAGCTTGCTGGCGGTCTGTTCAGCGACAGTAAGGCCATAGAATCCGGAACCGACGACAATCAGGTCGTAACCCGCGAAGCTCACGGCAAGCCAGGGTACCGACGTCATCTGAAACCTCCGAATCGGCCGTCGCCCGCGGTACGCCGGCGACTACGGAACTGCACGACACACAGGGCCAGCGCGGCCAGCAGACCGGCCAGCGCCGAACCAATCCCGATCTTGAAACCGGGTGGGTCCCAGTGCAGGCGCAGCTCACCGGAGCGGACTCCCGCCGGCAGCTCCACCACCACCGTGCCTGCCGGGCCATTACGCACCGCAACCGGTTGATCGTTCACGGTCGCGCTGTACCCCGGCCAGTTCAGCCGGGCGAACGTCAGCTCCGCTTTGCTCTCCACTGGCCCTGATCTGCTGAAACGCACCAGCTCAGTGCGCTGCCCAGCCATCTTGTCGGCCTCGATCCGGACCCCGGCGCCAACCTGGCTCAACCGACCTTCGGACCACTCCAACGGCTGGATGCGCCGGAGCACTGTGACCGCATCGTTACTTTCCTCGACCCGCCAGCCGGGGTACACGACGGGTGGATAGGAGGGTTCGGGCAGGCCGGCGAGCGGGTCGGGTTCGATCTTCGCGCCCGGGATCGGGGGTGCCTTGACCTCCGGTGTGGTGAACAAGCTGCGCTGGACCACGATGGTCTCGACCCGCAGCAGGTCTGCGAGTGACCTGCCCGACTCGGTGGGCTGGAACAGCGCCGGATAGGCCTTGCGGCAGGTGCCGCCGTAGAAGGTCAGGCACAGCGCCTTGTGCAGCGGCTTGAAGCCCATGCCGGTGTAGGCGGTCAGCGTGGGCACCCCGGCGGCGGCGTACATGTTGCCGAAGAGCAGGTCCCGGTTCTCCCCGTTGGGGCCTGGCAGGCCGCGGTCGGCGATCTGCACGGTGGTGCCCCGGTAGCGCTTGGCGAACTGCTCGTGCAGCTGATCCGTCGACTGCGGGAACCTGTACCCGGCCACGTCGGCGTTGTACGGCTGCCAGGTGGTCTGCAGCAGCAGCACGATCGCGGTGCCGCCGCAGAGCACCGCCGCGCTCAGCCGCCCGGTCCAGCGCCCGCCCCGGCGGGCGGCCAGCACGACAAGCGCGGTCAGCCCGGCGAGCAGGGCCAGCGAGAACAGGTGCCGCAGCGAGATCTTGGGCCAGGCGGCGAAGGCCAGGTAGCCGCTGAGCAGCAGGATGCCGCCGGTGGCCAGGATCCGCAGCCGCAGCCGGTCGGTGCGCAGGCCGGCGCTGAGCAGCACGGCGGTGAGCACGGCCAGGGCCAGGAACAGCGATTCCACGTGCCGCAGCGGCCAGCGGAACATCCACAGGTTGGACGGGCCGAGGCTGAGCAGCAGGTAGCCGCCTGCCACCACGAAGGCCGCGGTCAGCTCCCGCCAGCGGCGCCGGAGCACGCCGAAGTCCAGCCAGGCCAGCAGCGGCAGCACGAACCAGGCGAAGTAGGTGGCAGGCACGGTCATCCGGAACGCGTTGGGGTTGAAGGTCCGGATGCTCGGCAGGTGGCTGGGCATGCTCAGGTTGAGCAGGTCGGTGAAGGCAGGCACCAGCTGCCCCAGGTTGAACAGCTCCTTGCCGGTGCGCAGGCCGACCGTGGAGGCGCCCAGCAGCGGCAGGAACACCAGCGGCACCACCGCGGCCACGCAGCCGCCGACCAGCAGCACCCGGTACACCGCGCGCTTGTCCTTGCGCAGCCAGAACTCCAGCAGCAGGCCGAGCAGCACCGCGCACACGCCGAGCACGCCGTAGGGGTTGCCGTTGGTCACGCACAGCGCGCCGAAGACGAACGGCCACACCGCGTAGAGCTGTCCGCGCGCGGTGCGCCGGGCCGACCACCAGACGTAGGGCACCCAGGCGAAGGCCATCAGCCCGGCCACCCAGGTGCTGGCCTGGAAGTAGAGGGTGAAGCCGCCGAAGGGCAGCGCGACCGCGAGCGCGGCACCGGCCCAGCGGGCCGCGCCGTACTCCCGGCAGAGCAGGTAGACGCCGAGTGCCAGCAGCACCAGGAACTCGGTCTTGACCACGGTGGCGGCCAGCGCGAGGTCGTCCAGCCCGGCCACCAGGACGTAGTTGGCCAGGTTGACCGGGTTCCACACGCCGAAGAGCGCCTCGGCGGCCAGGTTGCCGCCCATCCAGGCGTCGTTGTCCAGCAGCGGCGGCCAGTTCCCGGCCAGCAGCTGCTCGCCCAGCCGGTGCCACATGGGCAGGAACTGGGCCGCGCTGTCGTCGGTGAAGTAGAAGGTCGGGTTGTGCAGCAACGGAACCTGGGCCAACAGCGCGACGAAGACGCAGAGGCCGACCGGAACACTCGCGCGGTTGAGCCAGATTTTCACCGAACGGCTGCCTTTTCCTTACCCACCAGCACAAGCTGGGACACGACGAAGGTGACCGGGATGGCCAGCACCGCGACCAGCAGCGGCGCGATGGTGGAGTTCATCCCGCCCAGGTCGACCAGCAGGTAGAGCCCGAGCGAGGTGATGACGAAGTTGGCCGCGTTGGACAGCGGGAAGAGCAGGAACTTCTTCAGCGTCGGCTTGGTGCGGAAGGTGAAGTGGCAGTTGAGGAAGTACGAGCCGATCATGGCCAGGCAGAAGGCGAGCACATGCGCGGCCAGGTACGGCAGCACCTGGTGCAGGGCCAGGTAGAGGCCGTAGTAGACGCCGGTGTTGACCGCGCCGACCAGCGCGAAACGCAGGATCCGGCCAGGGATCACCGGCCGACCGCCCAGGGTGCGGTGGCACGCTGGTGCAGCTCCTCGGAATGCTCGACCGCCTTGGGGCCCAGCACGGTGAGCGCGGGCGGCTGCGGCTCGCTGGCCTCCTTGACCAGGAAGTGCGGGCGGCGCTTGGTCTCGTAGTAGATCCGGCCCAGGTACTCCCCGATCACGCCGAGGAAGAGCAGCTGGATGCCGCCGAGTCCGGCGATGCCGACCATCAGGGTGGCGTAGCCGGGCGCGTCCACCCCGGTGAAGATCACGTCCAGGGCCACGTACCCGGCGTAGAGGAAGGCCAGCGCGGTGACCATGGCGCCGAGGTAGATGGCGATCCGCAGCGGCCGGTTGTTGAACGAGACCACGCCGTCGATGCCGTAGTTGAGCAGCGCGCCGAAGCTCCACTTGGAACTGCCGTGCGCCCGCTGCACGTTGTCGTAGTCCACGATCGCGGTGTCGAAGCCGATCCAGGAGAACAGGCCCTTGGAGAAGCGGTTGTACTCGCCGAGGGAGAGCAGCGCGCGCACCGCGCGGTGGCTGAGCACCCGGAAGTCGCCGACCCCGTCCTTGAGGTCCACCTCGACCATCTTGTTGATCAGCCGGTAGTACAGCCGGGAGACCAGCGTGCGGGCCCGGCCGTCGCCGTCCCTGGTGCGCCGGGCCACCACCTGGTCGTGGCCCTCATCCAGCCTGGCCAGCATCGCGCCGAGCAGTTGCGGCGGGTGCTGGAGATCGGCGTCCATGATCGCCACCGCGTGGCCGGAGGCTTCGCTGAGCCCGGCCAGCATGGCGGCTTCCTTGCCGAAGTTGCGGCTCAGCGCGATGTAGCGGAACCGAGGGCTGAGCGCGCTGATCCGGCGCATCTCGGCCAGGGTGCCGTCGCTGCTGCCGTCGTCGACGAGCAACACCTCGAAGTCATCGGCCACCGCGGGTAACACCTCAAGGAGGGTGGCGTGCAGTTGGGCAAGCCCCTGCTCCTCGTTGAAGCAGGGCACCACGACGGACAGGCGCCGACTTCTGGTCTGTGTCACGCTCGGGGGACGCTTCAGGCTGGCTTCAGGTTGCACCGATATGGGGAACTCGTCCAAGAAATGGCTACGTTCGGTGTCATGCGCCGCGATTCGTTCCCCCATTGGGGAAGCCTGCTGCTCGCCGGAGTGCTGAGCGTAGCCCTGATCGCCTGCAGCAATCCCGATCCGCGGCCCGCCGCGCGGCCGGAATCGGCCGAGGCGCGGTTCATGCAGGTCATCGCGCACGCCGATGACGATCTCATCTTCATGAACCCGGACCTGACCGCCGGGATCCGGGCAAAGAAGCCAACCGTCGCGGTGTATCTGACCGCGGGCGAAACGGACAAGCCCGACGCGAATGGCTACGCAGCGCAACGGCAGGCTGGCACCCGGTCCGCATACGCGCGGATGGCCGGGGTGCCGGACCGGTGGCGCGCGGAACTGCTGAACAGTGATCCTGATCACGGCGTCGAGCTGTACACATTGGACGGCAGGCCCGAGGTCCAGCTGGTGTTCGTGAACCTGCCGGAGGACAACGATCCGCGGGCCAACGGCGGCAAGCACGCGCTGACCCGGCTCTGGCAGGACAGCGCGGAGGCGCTGAAGCTGCACACGCTCACCCCGACCGGAGGCAAGCTGCCGCGCAGCTACGAGTACAGCCGCGGCGAGGTGATCGACCTGCTGGTGGAGATGTTCCGCCGGTTCCGGCCGACCGTGGTGCGCACCCAGGACCCCAGCCCCGACCCGAGGTACCAGCGGAACTGGGCCCGGTTCAACGACCACCCCGACCACGTGATGGCCGCCCGGCTCACCGGCGAGGCGGTGCGCGTCTACCAGCGCTCCGGCCGCGCCGCGGTGGAGCTGAACTACCGCAACTACAACGTGGCCGACGCCCCGGTGAACCTGGCGCCCGGGGTGCAGCGGGACAAGCTGGAGGTCTTCGGCGCCTACGTGCCGCACGACCCCGAGGTGAGCCTCGGCGAGCCCTACGACGGCTGGCTGCGCCGCCAGTACCAGCGCTGGCCTGCCGGTTCGAGCTGGGCCGGTACCGACGAGGACGGCTCGCTGTACGCCTTCGCGGTGCGCTCCGGCGAGCTGACCTACTGGCGCCGCACCGGTGCCACCTGGTCCGGCCCGGCCGCGGTCGGCGGAGCGCCGCTCAACCCAGGGCTCAGCGTGGCCGCCGACGCCAGGGGCAGGCTGCACGTCTTCGCCCGCAGCCGCGATTCCGAGGACGTGGTGACCACCAGCCCCGGCTCCTGGACCTGGACGAAACTGGGCAGCCCCAACGATCGGGTGCTGCCCGGCCAGCGCCGCGCGGTGGGCACCCCGGTGGCGGCCAAGGACCCGGGTGGCGCGCTGGTGGTCTTCGTCAAGAACGGCGGCGGCGGGGTGAGCGCACTGCGTCAGTCCACTTCGGACGGCTGGCCGACGGCGTGGCTGGACCTGGGCGGCACGGACGTGCAGGACGGCCTCGCGGTCGGTCCGGGGCTGACCGTGGCGGCGAGCACCCGCACCGAGGTGCTGCGCTGGAAGCAGCAGGGCGAGGGCTTCACCGCCGAAGCGCCGATCCGCGCGCCACGGCCGGCCGGAGCACCGGTGACCGGCGGCGGACTGCTGGCCTACCCGGTCGAGGGCAGCGGCGCGCTGGCCATCGCGGCCGGGGCGGATCCCGTTGTGCGGCAAGGCACCGAGGGCCTGACCGAGCTGGGCCTCGCGGTCTCCGGCGACCTGGTCACGCTCTACGGCAGGCGAATCGACGGCTCACTGACCGTGGGCGTGGGCCGGGGCGCGAACCTGACCTGGTCGGAACTACGCGGCCCGGTGCTCACCCAGCCGGCCGCGGTGGCCGGGCCGGACGGGGTGACGCTGACCGCGATCGGTGAGGACGGCAGGCTGCTGGTCGCCACCGCCCCGCCGGGCGGCACGTTCCCGGCCTGGACCGCGGTCGGCTGACCGCGGCCCTGGGGCACTCAGCGGTCCAGCGCGCCGGGCTTGATCCGGTACAGCCGGTCGGACGGGCTGTCGTCCACGATCTCCAGCGACTTCACCAGGTCCAGGTTGCGCAGGCCGTTGGCCCTGCGGTTGGTCTCCCTGATCATGCCGAAGCTGACGTAGACGTACTCGATCTTGAGGTCCTTGGCCGCCTTGCGCACGTCCGGGTTGGTGTCGAACTGGTTGAACTTCTCCAGCAACAACTTCCGCGGCTTGTCCAGCGCCTGGTAGCTCTCCGGCGCGACCACGTGCCCGAACACCGGGGTCAGCCCGGCCAGCGCACGCATCCAGGCCGAACCGTCGAACGGGTCGTTCATCACCACGTGGCCAGGTCCGACGATCGGCTTGATCCGTTGCAGCGCCTGCCACTCGCCGGGGGTCACCGTGACGCCGATGTGCCAGCCCCAGCCCATCCGGGTGGCGTTGCGGCTGACGTAGAAGCCGCGGCTGGCCACGCCGACCACGCTGAGCATCACCAGCAGCAGCACCATCGGCCGGGCCAGGAAGCGCAGCCTGGCCAGCCGATCCCTGGTGCGCAGCTGGTGCAGCAGCCAGTCCCGGCTGACCAGCACGCCGTTCGCGGTGATCACGATCATGCCGATGGTGGCGATCGCGGCCAGCCGGTACCGGTCGTCCCACCAGGGCCGGGTCAGCACCGAGACGATCGGGTGGTCATAGGAGTAGGCCAGCATGGTCAGCACGCCGAAGAACCCGCAGCCGAGCAGGAACCAGGTGTACCGGCGCAGCCGCTTGATGGTCAGCAGGCCGATCAGCGCGAACGGGGTCAGGAACCACTGCGGGAACGGCGAACCGTGGTTGAGCGTGATCAGCTCGGCCACCGCGGCGGGCGGCGAGCCGACCGAACCCCAGTTCACCGGCTCGTCCGCACCGGCGGTGGACAGCGCGCCGAGCAGGTGCGGCAGGCCGATCACCACGGCCAGCGCGCCGACGCCGAGCAGCGCGGTCACCCCTGGCAGGATCTCCGCGCGGTGCCGGTACCAGTGCTGGCCGATCTGGAAGACGGCGAAGCCGAGCGCGATGAAGGCCGCGCTGGGGTGCAGCGAGACCAGGCCGACCGCGGCGATCGCGGTGAGCAGCACCAGGCAGATCCGCCGGGTGGCCAGCACCTGGCCGAGCAGCACCAGGAACGCGGGCACCAGCACCAGGCCGGTGGTGTAGGGCAGCAGCGGGCCGCGCCAGAGCACGTCCCAAGGCACCGAGGAGAAGGAGGCGCTCAGCACCGCGGTCACGCCGACCAGCAGCGCGGGCGCGCGCATCGTGCGCAGCACCGCGACCAGGCCGGTGGTCAGGAACAGCGGCACCAGGATGAGCTGGGCGTTGAGCACCTGCGGGATCGGCATCCCGGTGATGTCGTAGGCCACCGCGGCGATCAGGTGGTACCCGTTGGGGTAGAAGAAGCTGTCCAGGTTGTAGTTGTTGATCGCCTTGAGCGCGGCCGGGGTGCCGTCGCCGGTGTCGGCGATGAACCGGACCACCGCGCCGTGGAAGATCGCGTCCCAGTCCTGGTGGATGGCATCCAGCGAGCGCAGGCCGATCAGCACCACGAACGCGCCGACCAGGGTGGCGAAGGCGACCGCGCCGATCACACCCCACTGCGCGCGCCTGCTCCAGGCAGGCAGCGGCTCCTGCCGCGCCTTGGCCGGGCGGCGGCCGCGCAGCCAGGCGGTGACCAGGTAGATCAGCAGCATCAGCACGAACAGCGCGAGTGCCGAGCCGAGCAGGGTCACCGGCCCCCAGGACAACCCGAACTGCTTGGCCACCGGGCCGACCGCGCCGCCGATGCCGTAGGTGAGCACCGGAGCCACCGCGACCAGCCGCCATCCCCGCAGACCGGCCGCGGCCGCGATGGCCAGGCCGGGCAGGAATAGCAACAGCGCGTAACTAAGCACCAGCGCGACATCCGCGCCCGTCAGTGAGAACACCTTTGTCCTTGCTCTCCGGTCGTCCCCCCGGCCACAAGTCGTGCCAAGCCTACGGATCCGCCTGTTCGGCCCGCGCACCAGGCCCATTTGGAGCCGTACGGTGTCCGCTATGGCACATATCGCGGTGGTCGGCGGCGGCATCCTCGGACTGGCCGTGGCGCATGAGCTGGCCACGCGCGGTAAGCGGATCACCTTGCTGGAGAAGGAGAACGACTACGCGCAGCACCAGACCGGGCGCAACAGCGGGGTGGTGCACGCCGGGCTCTACTACGCGCCGGGCAGCTTCAAGGCGCGGATGTGCGTGGCGGGCAACGCCTCGATGACCGCCTTCGCCAAGGAGCACGGGGTGGCGATGGAGGTCTGCGGCAAGCTGGTGCTGGCCACCGAGGCCGACGAGCTGCCCCGGCTGCACACCCTGCGCGAGCGGGCGGCGGCCAACGGGGTGCCGGCCCGGCTGCTGAGCCAGGCCGAGGCCAGGGAGTTCGAGCCCGCGGCGCGCTGCGTTGCCGGGCTGCGGGTGGAGTCCACCGGGATCATCGACTACCGGGGCGTGTGCGCGGCGCTGGTGCGGCTGCTCGGCGAGTACGGCGCGGACCTGCGCACCGGGGCCGAGGTGCGCGCGGTGCACGCGCGGCCGGACGGGGTGGTGCTGGTGACGCCCGGCGGCGAGGTGCGGGCGGACGCGGTGGTCAACTGCGCCGGGCTGCACAGCGACCGGATCGCCCGGCTGGCCGGACTGCGCCCGTCGGCCCGGATCGTGCCCTTCCGCGGCGAGTACCACGAGCTGCGGCCCGAGGCTCGCAAGCTGGTCCGCGGGCTGATCTACCCGGTGCCGGACCCGCGCTTCCCGTTCCTGGGCGTGCACCTGACCCGGATGCTCGACGGCGGCGTGCACGCGGGCCCGAACGCGGTGCTCGCGCTGCGCCGCGAGGGCTACCGGTGGCGGGACATCTCGCCCAGGGACCTGGCGAGCACGCTGGGCTTCCCCGGGTTCTGGCGGCTGGCCCGCAAGCACACCCGCACCGGTGCGCAGGAGATGCTGCGGTCCTTCTCCACGGCCCGGTTCGCGGCCAGCCTGGCCCGGCTGGTGCCCGCGGTGACCGCGGCCGACCTGGTGCGATCCGAGGCCGGGGTGCGCGCGCAGGCACTGCGCCCTGACGGGTCGCTGGTCGATGACTTCCTGATCGAACGCGCACCACGACAGGTGCACGTGCTGAACGCGCCGTCCCCGGCGGCGACCAGCGCACTGGAGATCGGCCGCCACGTCGCGGACGAGGTGGCGGCCGTGCTCCCGTGAACTAAGCGGTGACGACCTTGGCCTCGGTGGACGCGACGGGCGTCTCCACCGCGGCGGCCTCGGTCTCGGCGACCGTCGGCTCGGTGTCGGCCGGTTCGTGCACCGGCTGCGGCGCCACGGCCGCGGTGAACACGTTCAGCCCGCGCTCCCGGTTGACCAGCTCGGCCTCGCGGATCGCGATGGCGCGGGCCAGGTCGGTGAAGCGCTGGTCGATCCCGCGGAAACGCAGGTAGGTGTTGAACGCCAGGAAGATGAACGCGACCGCCAGCAGGTACAGCAGCAGGTCGGCGCCACGACCGACGCCCACCAGCTTGGACACCACGGTGAGGTCGTCCGGGCGGGCCACCGCGTACACGCAGAAGGCGATGAAACCGAAGAACGCGATCCGCTTGCCTGCCTGCATCCGCACGCTGTGCCTGCGCCGGGTGAAGAAGAACAGCAGGATGACCACGGACAATAGGAGGACGAGCTGGATGATGAGCATTGCCTAGTTCCCCCGCTGCTTGACCGAGAGGTCGAACAGGATGTTGACCCCGTTGACCAGGGACTGTCCCTTGGACATGGAGTACTCGGTGTAGAGGATCGTCACCGGCACCTCCTTGACCCGGACATTGGCCACGGAGAGGAACGAGACGATCTCCGAGGCGTGCGCCATGCCGTTCATCGAGATGCGCAGGCGTTCGACCACCGGACGGCTGAAGACCCGCAGGCCGTTGTGCGCGTCGGTGAGCTGCAGCTTGCGCGCCTTCGGGCTCAGCGCGACAACGGTGCGCAGCACCACGCGCTTGATCCACGGAACGGTGACCGCCTTGTTGAGGAAGCGGGAACCGAGCGCGACATCGCAGCTGCCCGACTTCACCTCGGCGATCATGGCCAGCGCGTCCTCCACGCGGTGCTGGCCGTCGGCGTCGAAGGTGATGAAGTACTTCGCCCCCGGCCTGCCCAGCGCGTAGGACAGCCCCGTTTGCAGTGCGGCGCCCTGCCCCAGGTTCACCGGGTGGCGGACGAGGTGGGCGCCCGTGCGGGCGATCTCCTCGGCAGACCGGTCGGCGCTGCCGTCGTCCACACAGACGATGTTGGGGAAGGTCTTCCTGGTGTTCTCGACTACCTCGGCGATGACCTTGTCTTCGTTGTAGACGGGTACTACCACCCAGACGTCGTCGTGGTCAGACATGCCGGAAGGCTCCAAATCAGCGGACAACACGACCGGGCTATGGTAGGCCAACCAGCTTGACACCGGTCACAAGGGGCGTTCATGCGAGTTCTGGTCACGGGCGGAGCCGGGTTCATCGGCTCCCATCTGAGCGATCGGCTGCTCGCCGAGGGTCACCAGGTGACCGTGCTCGACGACCTGTCCAACGGTCGGCCGGCCAACCTGGCCGGGGCCGTGACCAGCGACCGGTTCCGTTTCGTGGAACTCGACGTGACCGGTCCGGAGCTGGCAGCCGCGGTGGCCGATGCGCAGCCCGAGGTGATCTTCCACCTGGCCGCCCAGGTCGATGTGCGGGCCAGCGTGGCCGATCCGCTGCACGATGCCAAGGTCAACGTGCTGGGCACCATCGCGGTGCTGGAGGCCGCCCGCGCGGCAGGCACCCGCAAGGTGCTCTTCGCCTCCTCGGTGGCCATCTACGGGCCGACCACGGACCTGCCGGTGGCCGAGACCGCGCCGACCAACCCGCTGTCCCCCTACGCCAGCAGCAAGCTCACCGGCGAGACCTACCTGCGCCAGTACCGGCAGCTGCACGGGGTCGACTTCACCGCGCTGGCCTTCGGCAACGTCTACGGCCCGCGCCAGGACCCGCACGGCGAGGCGGGCGTGGTGGCGATCTTCGCCGGCGCGCTGACCAGCGGCGGGCCCACCAAGGTCTTCGGCGAGGGCGGCAACACCCGGGACTACATCTACGTCGGCGACATCGTGGACGCGCTGGTCAAGGCCAGCGCCGAGGCCGGCGGCGGACAGCGGTTCAACCTGGGCACCGGGGTGGAGACCTCCGACCTGGAACTGCACCGGATCGTGGCCAAGGCCGCCGGGGTGGACCAGGAGCCGGAGTTCGCCCCCGCGCGGCCGGGCGACCTGGCCGCGATGGTGCTGGACTCCTCGGCCGCGCACGCCGAACTGGGCTGGCGCCCGGCGACCGACCTGACCGAGGGCGTGGCCAACGTGGTGGCCTGGGCCCGCGAACGGGCTTCCGTCAGCTGACGCCGACCGGCGCGCGGTGACCGATCGCGCGCCACAGTCCGGCCGCGGTCACCAGCACCACCAGCAGCGGTCCGACCAGCTGCGCCACCACCGCGGCCGGGATCGGCGCCATCGGCAGCAGCACCAGCAGCGCGACCAGCACCGCGGTGCCGATCACCCAGCCAATCGAGACCACCCGGTGCCGCCCGAAGGCCACCAGCGCGGGCTGCAGCACCTGGGCGATCATCAACAGCACGGTGGACAGCCCCAGCAGACCCATGTCCAGCGAATCCGGCTGCACCTTCGAGCCGAAGAAGGTCACCACCAGCCACGGCCCGACCAGCGCGGACAGCAGTGCGCCCGGCAGTCCGACGGCGGCGACCGCGAGCAGGATCTGCCCGACCCGGCGGCGTGCCTCGGCCAGGTCGCCGCGCACCGCGGCCGCGGTCAGCGCGGGCAGCATCATCGCCTGCACCGGCCCGAACAGCAGCAGCGGGATCCGGGTGAGCACGAAGGCGAAACCGAAGGCCACGGCCACCGCGGGCGCGTCCGGCATCCGGCCGGTGACCACCAGCGGAGCCAGGTTGGCCACCAGCTGGGCGAGCAGGGTGGCCAGACCGAGCAGGGCCAGCCCGTGCGCGATGGTCCGGGTGCTGTGCCCGGCCAGCACCGCGGCCGCGCCGACCGGATCCGCGGGCTCGCCGATGACCTTGGTCGCGGCCAGCACCCGGCGCAGCCAGGGCAGCGCGACCAGCAACGCGAACCCGCCGCCCAGGGCGAAGACCAGCCCGTAGCCGTCGGCCGCGGCGTACCCGAGCCAGGCCAGCAGCACACAGGGCAGCAACCGGCTCAGGCCCTCGGTGGCCAGGCTCGCGGCGTAGCCGGTGAGCTGCTGTCCGGCCGCCAGCAGCCCGCGGGCGAAGAAGATCGCGGCCGAGGCCAGCGCGCCCACCACGATCCACACCAGCAGCGAGGGATGCCCGCCCAGGTTGTTCTCCACCAGGATCGGCGAGAGCGCCAGCACCACCAGCACGGTCACCCCGGCCAGCCCGGCGCCGAGCAACGCGGCCCGCCGGATCCCCGGCCGCGGGTCCACCCCGGCCGCGGTGCCGCTGCTGAGCACCCGGTTGGTCTCCTGCTCCAGCGCCACGAACAGGCCGGGACCCAGGATGTTGATGATCATGTACAGGCCGAGCACCCCGGCCTGGTCGCCAGGGGACAGCGTCCGGCCGACCACGGCGAGGAAACCGAACCCGGACGCGCCGAGCACCGCGAGCCCGAGTCCCATGAGCACCGCAGAGCGCGCGGAGGAGTTGGCCATGCCGCCAACCCTAGGGTCAGCGCAGTGCGTGCCCGAGCAGGGTCCGGACTGCCGCGCCCTGGCCGGAGGCGACCGCGCCGGGGAGCTGGGTGAGCGCGTTCAGCCGGGAGAACAGCCGCCGCTTGGCCGCGCGGGCGGCCTGGTGCCAGCCGCGCTCGCGCAGTTCGGCCTCGATCTGGGTGAAGTAGTCCCGCTCCTGCTCGAACCGCTGCCCGGTCTTGGCCGCGGAGCTGGAGTGCCCGGCCCGGTGCCGCCGGTACTGGAACGCGGGCTCCTCGCCGATCACCAGCGAACCGCCCTGCAGCAGCACGTCCACCACCAGTCCGAGGTCGTGCACCGCGTCGGTGCCCGCCCGGAACGGCAGGTGCGCGGTGAGGTCGCGGCGGTAGGTGATGGCCGGGGTGTAGAGCCAGTTGCCGCGCAGCAGGCTGACCGCGGCCGCCTCACCGAGCAGCTCGGTCTCCTTCTTGCCCGGCCCGGCCAGCGCCTTGACCCGGTCCGGCAGCGGCAGGAACGGCTGGTCGGTCTCGTCGATCACCCGCACCCCGGGCTGCACCAGCGCGGCGTCCGGGTAGCGCTCCAGCAGCTCGGCGAGCTGGCTGCCGTAGTTGGGCAGCAGCAGGTCGTCCGCGCCCATCACCACGAACCGCTCGCGCTCGGCCAGCTGCACACAGCGGAAGTGGTTGCCCGCGGTGCCCAGGTTGGACTCGTTGCGGTGGTAGACGATGCGGTCGTCGCCGAGTTCGGCGATCCGCTTCTCCACCGCCGGTCCGTCGGGATAGCAGTCCTCGACGATGACCAGCCGCCAGTCGGTGTCCACCAGCGCGCGAACGCTGTGCACCGCCCTCATCAGGTAGTCCGGATCGCCGTAGTACGGGATGAGAACGTCCAGCTCCATCACGGATCCGATGCTAGTGGTTGCCGCGGGTGGCTCAGAACCAGCGTTCCAGCACGGCGGCCACGCCGTCCTCGGCGTTGCTCGCGGTCACCTCGTCGGCCAGCGCGATCAGCTCAGGGTGCGCGTTGGCCATGGCCACCCCGTGCCCGGCCCACTCGATCATCTCCAGGTCGTTGGCCATGTCCCCGAAGGCGATCACGTCCGCCTGCGCCACCCCGAGCCGCTCGGACACCCAGGCCAGCCCGGTGGCCTTGGTGATGCCCGGCGAGGCCAGTTCGATCAGCCCGGCCGAGGTGGAGAAGGTGATGCCGACCGCCCCGGCCAGCGCGGCCTCGGCCGCCACCGCCATCGCCGAGCTGTTCATGCCCTCGTGCCGGACCAGCAGCTTGATCGCCGGGTGGCCGAGGATCTCGGCCCGGCTGGCCTCCACCGACTGCGATTCCGGCCAGGCGTGGGTGTACCCGTGCTCGCTGAGGAAGGCGCCGTAGGGCTGGTCGGGCAGGAAGGTCGGCTCGTCCCCGTTGGGCGGCCGCTCCACCGCGAGCGCACAGCCGGGGATCGCCCTGGCCAGCGCGGTGGCCACGTCGCCGAGCAGCACCGGCTCCAGCAACCAGCTGCGCACCACCTGGCGCTGCCCCACGTCGTAGACCAGGGCGCCGTTGGCGGTGACCGCGTACCCGTCCAGCTCCAGCTCATCGCTGACCAGGTGCACCCAGCGCGGCGGCCTGCCGGTGGAGAGCACGAACGGGATGCCTGCCGCCCGCACCGCGGCCACCGCGCGCCGGGTGCGCTCGGTGAGGCGATCCAGCGGATCGATCAGGGTTCCGTCCACGTCCGAGGCAACCAGCAAAGGTTTACGCACGGGGTTCATCCTGCCCGACTAGGGTCGGCTGACATGCGTTTCGGCATTGTGATCCTGCCCGAGCACCGCTGGTCGGTGGCTGCGGAGAAGTGGCAGACGGCCGAGTCACTCGGCTTCGACCACCTGTGGACCTACGACCACCTGGCCTGGCGCTCGCTGGCGGACGGGCCGTGGTTCGGCACCGTGCCGACGCTGACCGCCGCGGCCACCGTGACCAGCACCGCCCGCCTTGGCACCTTCGTGGCCTCGCCCAACTTCCGGCATCCGGTCAGCTTCGCCCGCGAACTGCTCTCCCTGGACGACATCTCCGGCGGCCGGTTCACCCTGGGCGTCGGCTCGGGCGGGATCGGCTTCGACGCGACCGTACTCGGCGGCCAGGTGCTGCCGCCGGCAGCCCGGTTCCGGCGGTTGAAGGAGTTCGTGGAGCTGCTCGAACTGCTCTTCCTGGAAGACCACGTCAACTACGCCGGCGAGTTCTTCACCGCGGTGGACGCGCGCACCGTGCCCGGTTTCCGCGCGCCGACCGGGCTGCCGCTGGTGCTCGCGGCCAACGGCCCCAAGGCGATGGGGCTGGCGGTGGAGTACGGCTCTGGCTGGGCGACCACCGGCAACGGCGGGGACACCGTGGAGCAGTGGTGGTCGAACCTGCGGGTGCTGACCGAGAAGTTCAACGAGGTGCTGGCCGCCACCGACCGGATCCCCGGCTCGATCCAGCGCTATCTGCAGCTCGACTCCGGCCCGGTGTTCTCCCTCTCCAGCGTCGGCGCCTTCGACGACGCGGTCGGGCGGGCCGCCGAGCTGGGCTTCACCGATGTGGTCACGCACTGGCCGCGGCCGGATGACTGGTACGCGGGCAAGGAGGCGACCTTGTTCGAGGCGGCCGCGAAACACCTCACCCCACGCGCCTGAGACGACGACTGGCCCGGACCTGTGGTGGTCCGGGCCAGTCGGGTCGGTGCCTAGTGGTGGCCGGGAGAGGCGTCCGCGGACGCGCCCTTGAGCATGAACCAGGCGCTCACCGCGGCCACGCCGATCACCACGGCCGAGGCCACGCTGGCCCAGTGCATGCCGTCCACGAAGGCGTGCTTGGCCACGTCCACCAGCTGTTGCCCCAGCGCACCGAGATCCTTGGCGACGTCGGTGGCGCCGCCGAGGGAGTCCTTGGCCACGGCCAGGTCCGCCGCGGACAGGCCGGGCGGCGGGATCACGTTGGCGCGGTAGACCGCGGTCATGATCGAGCCGATCAGCGCGATGCCGAGGGCCGTGCCCAGCTCGTAGGCGGTCTCGGCGACCGCGGCCGCGGCGCCCGCCTTCTCCTTGGGCACCGCGGAGAGCACCACGCTGGCCGAGATGGTGAACGAGGCGCCGCAACCGAAACCGACCAGCAGCAGGATGATGCCGAAGGGCAGGTACGGGCTGTCGCCCTGGATGAACACGATCGCACCCAGCGAGAGCGCGGTCAGGCCAAGACCGCTGGCGCACACCACCCGCGCCGAATGCCGGGCGGCGAAGGCGCCTGCCAGCAGACCGGAGATCACCGAGCCGACGGTCACCGGCAGTTCCCGGATACCGGCGTCGAAGGGCTGGTAGCCCTGCACCAGCTGGAGGAACTGGGCGCCGAAGAAGACCACGCCGGAGAGCGCGAGCACCGCGAGCAGGTCGGCGAAGACCGCGCCGCTGAACTTGCCGGTGCGGAACAGTCGCACGTCCACCAGCGGCACCGGCAGCTTGAGCTGACGGCGGGCGAACCAGCCCAGCACCAGCACGCCGACGCCGATGCCGATCGCGGCCGGCAGGCCGAAGCCGACCGCGGCGATCTCCTTGATGCCGTAGACCAGCGCGATCATGCCGACCAGCGAGGCGACCGCACTGGGCAGGTCCCAGGCGCCGGGGTTGGGGTCCTTGGACTCCGGCAGCACCTTCCAGCCGACGATCAGCAGGATCACCATCACCGGCACGTTGATCAGGAAGACCGAGCCCCAGTGGAAGTTCTGCAGCAGCACGCCGCCGACCACCGGGCCGACCGCGGCGCCCGCCGCGGTCATCGCACCCCAGATACCGATCGCCATGACCCGCTCGTTGGGGTCGGTGAACAGGTTCCGGATGATCGACAGGGTGGAGGGCATGATCGTCGCGCCGGCCAGGCCGAGCAGCGCGCGGGCCGCGATCAGCAGCGCCGAGCTGGTGGCGAAGGCGGCCAGCACCGAGATCAGGCCGAAGCACACCGCGCCGATGAGCAGCAGTTTCTTCCGGCCGATCCGGTCGCCAAGGGTGCCCATGGTGACCAGCAGGCCGGCCAGCACGAAGGAGTAGATGTCACCGATCCACAGCAGCTCCTGGCTGGTGGGCTTGAGTTCCTCGGTGATCATGGGTAGCGCCAGGTGCAGCACGGTGCCGTCCACCGCGATCAGCAGCACCGCCAGCACCAGCGCGGACAGCGCGATCCAGCGCGCCCGCGGCGATACCGGCGATAACTCGGCACCGGTATTCGTCGTCTCGCTCGTCTCGCTCACTGAGCCCCTCCCCGGAGCATGCCGCCGATGAGCAGTTCGGCCACCGCGCGCGGCGCGTCCCTGGAGGCCAACTTTCCGTCCAGCACCGCGAATCCGGCGCCGGTGAGCAGCGCGACCAGCGCCTCGACCATCCACTCCGCGGTGAGGTCGACCCGGAACTGGCCGGATTCCTGACCGCGCCGGATCAGCGCGGTTAGTCGGCTGTCCAGCAGGTCATAACCCGCGTCCAGCTCGGAATTGGTGATGAGCTGGTGCTCGCCGGTGAGGAAGGCGTAGAGGTCCGCGATGGGCATCAGCTCCCGCACCACCCGGCGCACCGCCTCGGCCGCGTCCCCGTCCTCCGGCTTGGCCGCCTCCAGCGCGGCCTCGCCCTCGGACAGCGCCAGCTTGGCCAGTTCGACGACCAGCGCGTCCCGGCTGGGCACCAGCCGGTGCAGGGTCGCCCTGCTGATCCCCGCCGACTGCGCGACCTCGGCCATCGCCGAGTTGGGCCGCCGCACCAGCAGCGCGGCAGCCGCGCGCAGCACTCGTTCTCGGTCTGCCACCATGAGACGACGCTACCACCGGTGAGACACGACTGTCTCATTCCGAGGCTAAACCGAAACTGTCGGTCCTCGGGTTGTTGCCCCTTGGACTACCGGTTGATCGGCTTGAGCGTGTCCTCGCCGCCGAAGAACGGCCGCAGCGCCACCGGCAGCCGGACCGAACCGTCCTCCTGCTGGTGGTTCTCCAGGATGGACACGATCCATCTGGTGGTGGCCAGCGTGCCGTTGAGGGTGGCGGCCACCTGCGGCTTGCCGTCGGCGTCCCGGTAGCGGGTGCTCAGGCGGCGGGCCTGGAAGGTGGTGCAGTTGGAGGTCGAGGTGACCTCGCGGTAGGTCTGCTGGGTGGGCAGCCATGCCTCGCAGTCGAACTTGCGGGCCGCGCTGCTGCCCAGGTCGCCGGCGGCGGTGTCGATCACCCGGTAGGGCAGCTCGACCTTGGCCAGCATCTCCTCTTCCCAGGCGAGCAGGCGCTGGTGCTCGGCCTCGGTGTCCTCCGGCTTGCAGTAGGTGAACATCTCCACCTTGTCGAACTGGTGCACCCGGATGATGCCGCGGGTGTCCTTGCCGTAGGAGCCGGCCTCGCGGCGGAAGCAGGTCGACCAGCCCGCGTAGCGCTTGGGACCGTGCGCGAGGTCGAGGATCTCGTCCGAGTGGTAGCCGGCCATCGGCACCTCGGAGGTGCCAACCAGGTACTGGTCGTCATCGCGCAGCCGGTAGACCTCGCTGGCGTGCGCACCGAGGAACCCGGTGCCCTCCATGATCTCCGGGCGCACCAGCACCGGCGGGATCATCATGGTGAAACCGGCCGCGGTGGCCTGCTGCGCGGCCAGGTTGAGCAGCGCGAGCTGCAGCTGCGCGCCAACGCCGGTGAGGAAGTAGAACCGGGAGCCCGCGACCTTGGCCCCGCGCTCCATGTCGATCGCGCCGAGGCCCTCACCCAGTTCCAGGTGGTCCTTGGGCGTGAAGGTGAACTCGCGCGGCTGGCCGACGTGCTTGAGCACGACGTAGTCGTCCTCGCCGCCGTGCGGGATGCCGTCCACGATGATGTTGGAGATCCGGCGCTGGGCCGCGATGAACTCCGCGTCCGCCTCGTGCTGCTCGGCCTCGGCCGCCTTGACCTCGGCGGCCAGCTCCTTGCCCTTGGCCAGCAGCGCCGCGCGCTCCTCGCCCTGGGCCCGGCCGACCTGCTTGCCGAAGGTCTTCTGCTCCCCGCGCAGGGTGTCCGCCCTGGAGACCACGGACCGCCTGCGCTCGTCGGCACTCAGCAGCGCGTCCACCAGCGCCGGGTCTTCACCTCGGGCGCGCTGCGAGGCGCGCACCAGGTCCGGGTTCTCGCGGAGGGTCTTGAGGTCGATCACAGTCCGTCAGCCTAGCGCCTGACCAGGGTGATCAACGCGGCGGGCGGGTCCATCCGGACGCCGCCCGCCGCGCCGGGAGGTCAGGAGATGGCGACCGCGACGACCAGGCCGAGGCCGAGGTGGGCCGAGGCCACCACCAGGCTGGCCGGGGTGAACTGGTCAGCGCGCAGGATCGCGCCGATGTTGATCCGGGTGGCCCACTCCAGCACCCGCACCGCGAGCACCTGCACGATCACGCCGACCAGGCCGAAGATCAGGGCCAGCAACAGCCCCTCGGTGAGCTTGCCCGCGGCGTTGTAGATGGCCACCACCACGATGAAGGCCATGCTCAGCAGACCGGCGGCGGTGATCACCACCGCGTTCGGCGAACCGGCCCGCACCATCTCGTTGAGCTTGCCCGGCGTGGTCAGGTCGATGGCGTAGAAGCCGACGAGCATGAGCAGCAGGCCAACCACCGCGTACAGCGCGATGGCCCCGATGCCCCGGACGACGTTGCCGCCGAAGCCGGGCTCCAGCGCGAGGCTGGACACGGTGATCAGGTCGTACACGAGTGTTCCTCCTTGGTACCGACCGTCTGCCTAGGACGGTCCAGTGTGGACTAAGACGACTGCGGAATCCGGTGCGGCACGAACGCCGCGCCGTCGTCGGTCACCAGACCGACCGTCTCCCTGATGCCCAGCCCCGCGGAGTGGTCGCCGACCACCCAGGCGCCGAGCACCGGCCGCATCCCGTCGAACTCCGGCAGCGGCGAGAACAACTGGTAGACGAACCCCTCGGCGCCGTAGACGCCGCCGGTCCGCTGTTCCATGCCGGGCGCCACGATGTCGATGTTGGCGCCTTCCCGGCCCAGCAACGGCTTCTTCACGTACTCGGTGAGGAAGCCGGGTTCGTTGAGGTAGGCGGGCAGCAGGTTCGGGTGCCCCGGGTACATCTCCCACAGCACCGCGAGCAGCGCCTTGTTGGAGAGCAGCATCTTCCACAGCGGCTCGATCCACAGCGTGCCGGGCAGGGTCTCCACCGCGTGCTTGCCGAACGGGTCGTCGACCAGCCACTCCCACGGGTAGAGCTTGGCCACGGTGCCCATCGGGTCCTCGCGCAGGTCGACGAACCGGCGCAGCACCGGGTCCCAGCCGATCTCCTCGATGGCCAGGCCCACCGTGTCCAGCCCGGCCTCGGCCGCGGTCTCCTGCAGGTAGGCCGCGGTGAGGTGGTCCTCCCCGCTGGCATCGGCCCCGGAGAAGGTGAAGTGCACCAGCGGCGAGGGCAGCTTGTCGGCCAGCTCGCCCCAGCGCTCCACCAGCTTCTCGTGGATGGAGTTCCACTGGTCGTGGCCCTCGTGGGTGTCGGTGAGCCAGTGCCACTGCACCACCGCGGCCTCCAGCAGGGAGGTCGGGGTGTCCGCGTTGTACTCCAGCAGCTTGGCCGGGCCGGACCCGTCGTAGCGCAGGTCGAAGCGGCCGTACAGGTGCGGGTCGTGCCGCCGCCAGGACTCGGCGATGGCTGGCCACACCCACTCCGGCAGCCCGAAGTCCTTGTACCGCTCGGTGGTCACCACGTTGTCCACCGCGTCCAGGCACATCGAGTGCAGCAGCTCGACGTCGGCCTCCAGCGAGAGCACCTCGTCCAGCTCGAAGACGTAGTGCACCGACTCGTCCCAGTACGGCCTGCGGCTGCCGTCGGCGTTGGTCGCCGGGCTGCCGTAGACCAGGCCCTGCTCGGCGATCCGCGCTTCCCAGTCCGGGCGCGGGGCCGATCGTTCACGACGCACGGTCAGCTGCCTCCGCTGGAGCCACTGGAACCGCTGGAGCCGCCGCTGCCACCGCGGATGCCGAAGCCGCCGCGCTGGATGCTCTTGCCGCTGGCGGTGCTGATGTTGGCGTCCTTGGGCCGGATCGAACTGCCGCCGGTGATCTTCTGGCCCTTGGTGCCGTTGCCGCCGTAGTTGTAGCTGTACTGGCGGCCGCCGTTGTAGATGAAGATCCCGCCGCCGCCGTGGCTGGTGCCGCCGTGCGAGCGCGCGTAGTCGTCATCGCAGTAGTCGTCGTCGACGACCACCCCGTCCTGGTCAACGCAGCGCGCGGTGACCTCGTCGGGTTGCTGCGCGGCGTACCAGATGGCCACCAGCGCGACCACGCCCACGGTCACGCCGCCGCCGATGAGCAGCCGCTTGCGCAGCTTGGCCTTGCGCTCGGCCTCGGCGATCTCGGCCTGGCGCGCGGCCAGCTCGGCCGCCTCGGCCTCCTGGCGAGCACGCTGCTCGGCCAGGGTCGCCGGACGCGCCCTCGTCCTACTCGGGTCCTGGTGGCTAACCTGTCCTCGCCTGGGAGGCACAGGAGGCTGCGGGTTACCCGGATTCACGTTCTCAGTCATCGACCACTCCCGGCGCGCACCGTACCTATGTCGTCCGTTTGACGGAGCAAGGTGGCTGAATAGCAATACACGTCACCTGGATGGCCGTATGTAATGGGGGCCTCACGGCATCATGGAGAGGATGCCAGGGCCCCAGACGTCGACCGCTGATCGGATTCGCCTCATGAACAACACGGCAAGCACCCGCCGGGTGATGGCAGGGGCGTTCGCCGGTGCGCTGCTGGTCCTGGTGCTGAGCACCGTCCTAGGTTGGCACGTCGGTCCCGAAGTCGCAGGGGAGACCGACGGGCCGACCAACGCGGTGCGGGACGCGCCCCCCGGCACCTGTCTGACCTGGACCCGGCCGGACGCCGGGGACGCGCGGCGGGTGAAGTGTGATGATCCGCACCTGTTCGAGATCACCGGTTCGGTCGACCTGGCCGCGGACTTCCCGCCCGGCGCCCCGTTCCCGGACTCGGTGCGCTGGGAGGGCATCGCCGCGGACCGCTGCACCGAGATGTCGGTGCAGTACCTGGACGGCCGGTTCGACCCCAACGGCAAGCTCGGGGTGAACCTGCTGCGCTCCGGGGAGAAGAGCTGGAACTCCGGGGAGCGCAAGGTCTGGTGCGGGATGCAGGACTCGGCCCCGTCCGGACTGCTCTACCCGACCGTGGGCAGCGCGAAGACCGCCGACCCGTCCAACGTGCACCCGCAGGGCATGTGCCTGGGCATCAGCGGCAAGCAGGTCTACGACCCGGTGGAGTGCGGCAAACCGCACGCCTACGAGGTGGTCGGCGTGGTCAACCTGGGCGCCCGGTTCCCGCAGGAGTTCCCGGCAGAGCCCCGGCAGGACGAGCTGCTCGCCGGCGAGTGCGCGCGCACCGCGGCGGACTACGCGGGCGGGGCCGAGGTGGTCAGCCGCAAGGGCCTGATCGTCTTCTGGGACACCCTCAAGCAGGACAGCTGGCTGGCTGGCGCCCGCCGGGTGGAGTGCAAGGTCGGCGCGAAACTGAAGGACAACAGCGGGCTGGCCCCGGTCTTCGGCAGCGTCAAGAGCGAGATGCGGGTCGGCACCGAGCCCGCGCCGGTGCTGCTGTCCAAGCTGCCGCCGGGCGCCCCTGCCCCGCCCGGCAGCCCAGGCACCGACGTGCAGCGGGACGCCGGCGTGCCAACCGACGCCAACTCCGAGCACCCCGGCGGCTCGCCGGGACCCACCACCACCAGCGGCGGCTAGGCCGTGCCGGTGGACATGACGCCTGCCCGGTTCGACGAGCTGGTTGGCGAGGCGCTGGACGAGGTGCCGCCGGAGCTGGCCAGGGCGATGGACAACGTGGCCGTCTTCGTCGAGCCCCGGCACCCGGAGGAATCCGGGCTGCTGGGGCTGTACGAGGGCATCGCGCTGACCGAGCGCAACTCCGACTACGGCGGTGTGCTGCCGGACCGGATCACCATCTACCGGGACGCCATCCTGGACATCTGCGAGACCGAGGACGACGTGATCGAGGAGGTGGCGATCACCGTGGTGCACGAGATCGCACACCACTTCGGCATCGACGACGCCAAGCTGCACGAACTGGGCTGGGGCTAGAACCGCTCGTAGCCCAGCCACTCCACGAAACGCCACCCGCCGGAGCTGTCCGGATCGGCCTCCAGCAGCACCCGGCCGGTGTTGGGCAGGTACGGGTGCCCTGCCAGCACGTCGGTGCTGCCGTCGAGCAGGTGCGTGGCCATCAGCCGGATCGCCGCGCCGTGGCTGACCAGCACCACCACCCCGTCGCTGTGCTCGGCGATGATCCGCCGGACCGCCGCGCCGAACCGCCCGACCACGTCGAACCCGGTCTCGCCGCCGGGCGCGGACCCGGACAGGTCGCCCGCCAGCCAGGTGTCCACCACCGCGCGGAAGGCCAGGATCGCCGCGTCGTCGTTGCGGCCCTCCAGCGTCGGGCCCACCTGGGTCTCGTGCACGCCCTCGATCACCCGCACCGGCAGCCCGTGCCGCGATGCCACCGGGGCGGCGGTCTCCTGTGCCCGCACCGCGACGCTGGCGTAGACCGCGGTGACCGGCTCGATGGCCAGGTCCTCGGCCAGCTTCTCGGCCTGGCCGCGGCCCTCCGCGGTCAGCGATGGGCCGGGCGGCAGGGAGTCCAGCGCGTGCCGCACGTTGGACGGGGTCTGGCCGTGCCGGACGAGCATCAGGCGTAACGAACTCATGCCTGCCCGCCCGCGCGCACCTGGGTCAGCCACTGCGCGGCCTCGGTGAACTCGGCCGTGCCGGTGCCCGGCGGGGGCGGCGGCGAATCGCCGTCGGCGCGCGCGAAGGAGCCGAGGAAGCGCACGTCGGAGCAGGTGCGGTGCAGGGCGGAGAGCGCCTCGCCGACCCGCGGTTCGGCGATGTGCCCGGCGAAGTCGAGGAAGAACCGGTAGATGCCCAGCTTCTCCCTGGTCGGCCGGGACTCGATCCGGCACAGGTCGATCCCGCGCAGGGCGAGTTCGACCAGCACCTCCGAGAGCGAGCCCGGCCGGTTCTCGGTGACCACCACGATCGAGGTGCGGTCGTTGCCGGTCGGGGCCGGCACCAGGCCGGGCTTGCGGACCAGCAGGAACCGGGTCACCGCGTCGGCCACGTCGCCGATGTCGGCGGCCAGCGCGGTCAGTGCGGAGCCCTCGGCCGCGATCGGCGCGGTGATCGCCGCGTCCGCGGTGCCCTCGGCGACCGCGACCGCGGCGGCCGCGGTGGAGGTGGTGGCCAGTTCGGCCGCGTTGGGCAGGTTGGCCGCCAGCCACTCCCTGACCTGGGCCAGCGCGTGCGGGTGGCTGGTCACGGTGCGCACGTCGGCGGCCTTGGTGCCGGGCCGGACCAGCACGGTGAAGCGCACCGGCAGCACGGTCTCGGCGATCGCGACCAGCGGGCTGCCCAGGGCCAGGCCGTCCAGGGTGGGCGGGACCGAGCCCTCCACCGAGTTCTCCACCGGCACCACGGCGGCGTCGACCTTGTCCAGCCGCACCAGCTCCAGCGCGGCGGCGACCGTGGTGGCCGGGATCAGCTCGTGGGTGGCGGGGTCGACCAGGCGCCGGGTCGCCTGTTCGGTGAAGGTTCGTTCCGGCCCCAAGTAGGCGATGCGCGGCATACCTCAGCCTAACGCCGTAGCGGGAGGTCGCTGTGGCCTTGCTCTCAACCGTGAGAACACCCACCCGACTGGTGGAAGACCCGGTGACCGGCCGTGTTGGTTTGCTGCAATGCTTTCCCCGTGACCGGCGATGCTTGGGGCGTGACCGGGAAAGTGCAACCGCAGGCGGCCGTGCCGCGCCTGGTGCTGTGCGCCGTGGCGGGTCCGCTCGGCTGGGAGTGGGAGCGCGCCGCGACCGGCCGCTCCGGGGTGGAAGTGCACCAGGGTTCGGTGCTGGATCTGGACGTGGACGCCGTGGTCAGCCCGGCCAACTCCTACGGCTGGATGCGCGGCGGCATCGACGCGGTCTACGCGACCGCCTTCCCCCAGGTCGAGCAGCACGTGCGCAGCGCGGTGCTGGCGCTGCACGGCGGTGAGCTACCGGTCGGCGAGGCGCTGATCGTGCCCACCGGCGAACCAGCCCCGCAATGGCTGATCAGCGCCCCCACCATGCGCGTCCCCGGCGAACTGCTGCCCAAGGACACCGTGCATCCCTACCTGGCCGCCCGCGCGGTCTTCCGGCTCTGGCAGGAGGGCAGGCTGGAGGACGGCACCCCGGTGCGGCACGCGGTCCGCTCCATCGCCCTGCCCGGCCTCGGCACCGGCGTCGGCGGGGTGGATCCGGCCACCTGCGGCCGCCAGGTCACCGCGGCCTGGGACGAGGTTTTCGGCGTACGCTGAGCGTGAAAGGGGCATTCCCGTGGTGCAAGCACGGGAATGCCCCTTTCACATTGGGATTCTTCCGGGTCAGCCTGCCTCTACGGCGGGCACCTCGACGGCCTCCGCACCGCGGATGGCGATCTTCGCGGGCGCGGCAGGCACCTTCACGACCTCGCGGATGCGGACCTTGAGCAGGCCGCGGTCGTAGTCGGCCTCGACCTGTCCGGCGGTGACACCGGCCGGCAGGGAGAACTCACGCCGGAACTCGCCGTGCCGGATCTCCTTGCGGATCAGGCCGCCCTGCTCCGCGCTCTGCTCGTCGTGCCTGCGGCCGCTGATGGTGAGGCGGCGCTCGGCCACCTCGACCTCGACGTCCTTGGCCACGTCGACACCCGGCAGCTCCAGGGTGAGCACGACGTCGGCGCCGTCCTTGCGGACGTCGGCGGCGGGAACAAAGCCCTGGGCCGAGGGCGCTGAACGGGTCAGGCCGTCGAAGACATCACGGTCGAACTGGCGGACCAGCGCGGTGAACGGGTCCCACGTGGAACGGACTGCAAGAGCCATGTTCTTTCACCCTTTCCAGGTTCCTCACCGGCGGTTTTAGCACTCGCCGGTCATGAGTGCTAACGACCGGCGCACCGAGGTTGTTCCCGCCGCCGTAGCCTGAGTTCATGCCGATCCGGGTCCTGCTGGTAGACGACCACGAGGTGGTCCGGCGCGGGCTGCGCGATCTGCTCTCCACCGAGGACGACATCGAGGTGGTGGCCGAGGCGGGCAGCGTGGCCGAGGCCGAGGTGGTCGCGCTGGCGCACCGGCCCCAGGTCGCGGTGGTGGACATGCGGCTGCCCGACGGCGACGGGGTGGCACTGTGCCGCACCCTGCGTGCCCAGGGCCCGGACGCACCGCACTGCCTGGTGCTGACCGCCTTCGACGACGAGGCCGCGCTGGTCGGCGCGATCATGGCCGGGGCCTCCGGCTACCTGCTCAAGCAGGTGCGCGGGCAGGACCTGGTGACCGCGGTGCGCGAGGTCGCGGCCGGCCGCTCGCTGCTGGACCCGGTGACCACCGCCAGGGTGCTGGACCGGTTGCGCCGCGGCGATCCCGAGCCGCCGGACGAACTGGCCGCGCTCACCGAGCAGGAGCGCAAGGTGCTCGGCCTGATCGGCGAGGGCCTGACCAACCGGCAGATCGCGGAACGGCTGTTCCTGGCCGAGAAGACGGTGAAGAACTACGTGACCTCGGTGCTGGCCAAGCTCGGCATGGAGCGCCGCACCCAGCTCGCCGCCTGGGTCGCCCGGCACTCACACGGGACCGACTGACACGCTGCCAGCATGGCGAGCGTGATCGGCAACTGGCTCAACCCGGCGCGGCCGGAGGTCGAGGTGATCACCGACCCGGTGCAGCGCCGGGCGGTGTGGATCGAGCTGGCGATCGTGTTCGCCGCGACGCTGGGCCTGTCCGGGCTGCGCAGCCTGCTCTCCTTCATCAGCTCGCTGTTGCAGCCCAAGCCGCTGAGCCAGCAGTCGGTGGCGCTCAACGTCTCCCGCTCCACCCTCAGCCTGCTCGACCTGGCCCACCAGCTGCTCGGCGTGCTGCAGCTGCTCGCCTGGGGTGGGCTGGGCGCCTACCTGCTGTGGAAGGCGGGCAAGAAGCTCGCCGAGGTCGGTCTGGACCGGACCAGACTGCGCTCGGACGCACTGCGCGGGCTGGGCCTTGCCGCGCTGATCGGCCTGCCCGGCATCGCCTTCTACCTGATCACCAGGGCGATCGGGCTCAACCTGACCGTGGTGCCCTCGGCGCTGGATGACACCTGGTGGCGCACGCCGATGCTGATCCTGTCCGCGATCGGCAACTCCTGGGCCGAGGAGGTGCTGGTGGTCGGCTACCTGATCACCAGGCTGCGGATGCTCGGCTGGTCGGAGAACCGGTCGCTGGTCGCCTCCGCGGTGCTGCGCGGCTCGTACCACCTCTACCAGGGCTTCGGCGGGTTCGCCGGCAACATCGTGATGGGGCTGGTCTACGGCCGGGTGTGGCAGCGCACCAACCGGCTGTGGCCGCTGGTGGTCGGGCACGCGGTGATCGACGTGATCGCCTTCGTCGGGTACGCGCTGCTCAAGGGCGCGGTGTCCTGGCTGCCGTGAACGAGGAAGACGGACGGGATGATCTCCAGGGTGGGGGGCGCGGAGATCATCCCGTCCGTCCGATGCCGGAGGGGGCGGGCAGCTATCCCCTGCGGCTTGGCGCGGTCTGACCGGGCGGTGTCAGACCGACTAAAAGCTTCTTCACATTTTCCGGACGGGGCGGCATCACATTCCCGGTGACAGCCGGGAGCGCCAATTCCGTCAACCCGGCGGCGGCGCGGTGTGTGAGCATGCCCATGGCCGACACGATATGCGGAACGCGGCGGATTCCAAGCCCCTGGCAGGCACTTCAGCCCAGGGAGGGAGTGCCGGTCAAACCATGGTCGGACGCTGGATCAGACTATCGTCGGTTTGAGTCGCTCCAACGGACCAGCCGGACTTTGCCGCCCTTATAGTTCACGGCGAGTCGAGCACAGCCGGTGGTTCAGGAATTTTATAGCCAGATTTCCCGATGTTCTCCTCGACCGAGCGTTTCCAGCTCCCGTCGGAAACCATCTTGCGCAGCGCGGCGGTGACCTTGTCCCGGCGGGCGTCGCCCTTGCGCAGGCCGACGCCGTAGCGCTCCTGCGAGAACGGCTTGCCGACCAGCTTGAACTTGTCCGGCTGCCCGGCGGCGTAGCCGGCCAGGATCACGTCGTCGGTGGTGACCGCGTCCACCGGGTCGTCCGCGTCCTCCAGCGCCACCAGGCACTCCGGGTAGGACGGGAACTCGCGCAGGGTCACGCTCTTGGCGTAGGACTGCTTGACCTTCTCCGCCGGGGTGGAGCCCTTCACCGAGCACAGCCGCCAGTCGCTCTGGTTCAGCGACTCAGGGCCGGTGATGTCCGAGGTGGTCTTGCGCACCAGCAGGGACTGCCCGGCCACGAAGTACGGCCCGGCGAAGTCGACCTTCTTCTTGCGCGCGTCGCTGATCGAGTAGGTGGCCGCGACCAGGTCGACCTTGCCCTGTTCGAGCATGGTCTCCCGCTCGGCGCTCTTGGCCTCGACGAAGCTCACGTTGCCGGGGTGCACGCCCAGCTCCCTGGCCACGTATCTGGCCACGTCCACGTCGAAGCCGGCGAAGGTGTTGTCACCGGTCTTCTGGCCGAGGCCGGGCTGGTCGAACTTGATGCCGACGGTCAGCTTCGGACCGTCCGGCGGCGGGGTGTCCGCGCCGTCGGCCGAGGAACCGAAGAACCCACAACCCGCTGGCAGCACGGCCAGCAGGGCCACCGCGACGAACGCGGTGCCCACGTGCCGCAGCGCACGAACCTGACGCATTCCGTTGTCCCCTCCGGACCCGGTCACTCCGGGGGAGGCTACCCGAACGGGTGAGCGTCACAGCGTGAGCGGGGCGGAACCGAATGCGACGTTGAACCGGTCGCACCAGATGACCACGCTGCGCAGGCCCTTCAGGTCGGCCCCGGCCGGGATGGCGTAGTTCTGGTTGCCGTGGGTGGCCTTGAGCTTGCCCAGCTTCACCTGGCGGCCGTCGTCGTACTTGCCCCACTCGCCGCCCGCGGACTGGTCGGTGAGCCAGACGTGCAGGTCCGGACCGTCACTGCTGGCCAGGCCGGTCAGCCTGAGCACCCGGGAGCCGTCGGCCAGGCTCAGCACGGTGGCCTTGCCCTTGGTCGGGTGCTCCTGGGAGACGAAGTCCCCGCCGGCCAGCGTGCTCGGCTGGGCGGGCGGCGGCGGGCCGGGGACGGAACTGGGCGCGGTCGAACCCGGCGGCGGGCTGGCGGGCGCCCCGGAGCTGGTCGCGGGGGCCGCGGCCGAGGTCGGGGCCAGTTCGCTGGTCACCCCGGCCGGCAGGGCCTCGTCCAGGGTGCTGCTGGTGAACAGCTTCCAGGGCTGGAACAGGTACAAACCGACGCTCAAAACCGTTGCGACAATCACAATCGCAACCAAAACGACCGGACGACGCAACAAACCGCGCTTCACCACCGTGTTCTGGTTCACAATCCGCCTCCCGAGGTTCGACTCCTTACATCCTGACCCAAATTCACTGATCAGCGCGCTGCCATGATCTTTCGAGAGCATTACGCTCCGCTGCGTGAGCGCTCACCAGATCGCAAGCGAGACCCCAGCCGCCGAGCCGATCCACCGGGTGGACAGCGAGGTCGGCCCGTTGCGCACGGTGCTGCTGCACCGTCCTGGCGCGGAACTGAAGCGCCTCACCCCGCGTAACAACGACCAACTGCTGTTCGACGGGGTGCCGTGGCTGGGCCGGGCCCAGCTCGAGCACGACGCCTTCGCCGAGGTTCTGCGCTCGCGCGGGGTGGAGGTGCTGCTGCTGGGCGAGGTGCTGGTGGAGGCGCTGGCCGATCCGCGGGCCCGCTTCGGCGCGGTGCACTCGGCGGTGGACGAACGCCAGCTCGGCCTTGACCTGGCCGACGCGCTGCGCTCGCACCTGACCGGGATGAAGGCCAAGGACCTGGCCGGGGTGCTGATGGCGGGCATGACCTTCGAGGAGCTGCCCGCCGCCGAGGGCGCCTCGCTGGTGCGCCGGATGCACCAGCCTGCCGACTTCGCGGTCAACCCGCTGCCCAACCTGCTCTTCACCAGGGACTCCTCGGTGTGGGTCGCGGACAGGGTGGCGATCACCTCGCTCGCGCTGCCCGCGCGCAGCAGGGAGACCGCGCTGACCGACCTGATCTACGCCTACCACCCGCGGTTCAGCCGCACCGGCCGTGCCTACGGCGCGCACTCGGCCCCGCTGGAGGGCGGCGACGTGCTGCTGCTCTCCCCCGGCGTGCTCGCGGTCGGCGTGGGCGAGCGCACCACCCCGGCGGGCGCGGAGTCCTTCGCCCGCTCCGCCTTCGCCGACGGCCTCGCGCACACCGTGCTCGCGGTGCCGATCGAGCAGGAGCGGGCCACCATGCACCTGGACACCGTGTGCACCATGGTCGACCGGGACGCGGTGGTGATGTACCCGGCGGTGCGCGAGACCCTCTCCGCCTACCCGCTGCGACCGGACGGCTCCGGTGGAGTGATCGTGGACGGCCCGCTGCCGTTCCTGGGCGCGGCCGCCGAGGCGATGGGCATCGAGCGGCTGCGGGTGATCGACACCGGCCTTGACGCGGTGACCGCCGAGCGCGAGCAGTGGGACGACGGCAACAACACGCTGGCCGTGGCGCCGGGCGTGGTGGTGGCCTACGAGCGCAACGTGGAGACCAACGCCCGGCTGGAGGACGCCGGGGTGGAGGTGCTGCGGATCGCGGGCAGCGAGCTGGGCTCCGGCCGTGGTGGCCCTCGGTGCATGTCCTGCCCGATTGCGCGAGACACGCTCGGGTGAATTCGCGGAAATAGGCCCGCGCAATTACGGAATGGAATTGCGCGGGCCGTCTGCCAGCAAGTTCAACAAGGCTTGGCTAAGTTAGGCAAACCTGGCTTTACCTGCGGAAACTCGAATTCCGTTGTATTGTTTGGGCCATGACCACGACTACCAAGTTCCAGCAGCTGCTGCAGACCCAGGTCCGGAATGAACTCACCGCGTCCCAGCAGTATCTCGCCGTCGCGGTCTGGTTCGACGCCAAGGACCTCCCGCGCCTGGCCGCGCACTTCTACCGCCAGGCGCTCGAGGAGCGCAACCACGCCATGATGATCGTCCAGTACCTGCTGGACAACGGCCTCCCGGTGGCCATCCCCGGGGTGGACGAGGTGCGCAACGACTTCGCCTCCGTGCGCGAGCCGGTCGAACTGGCCCTCAACCAGGAGCGGCACGTCACCGAGGAGATCACCGCGCTGGCCAAGTCGGCCCGCGACGAGGGTGACTACCTCGGCGAGCAGTTCATGCAGTGGTTCCTGAAGGAGCAGGTCGAGGAGGTCGCCTCGATGTCGACCCTGCTGACCATCGTGGACCGCGCCGACGGCAACCTGTTCAACATCGAGGACTTCCTCACCCGCGAGAACGTCGGCGACGAGGGCTCGGACCCGACCGCCCCGCGCGCGGCCGGCGGCACCCTGTAAGCCAAGTGCTGATTGCTCCCACCACAGGCCAGCGCCCGTGCACCGCGACCCGGTCCACGGGCGCTGCCATGTCCGCGCTCAGTCCTCGCCGAGGTCGCCGAGCTTGCTCCGCAGGGCCGTCATCGCCTTGCTGGACTGGCTTTTCACCGTGCCCTTGCTGATGCCGAGTGACTCGGCGATCTCGGCTTCGGTGAGCCCGTCGTAGTACCGCAGCACGATCACCGCGCGCTGGCGTGGCGGCAGCTCGCGCAGGGCCTGCCAGAGCGGCTCGTTCTCCAGCCGGTCGGCCTGCTCGTAGCCCTGGCCGTCCTCGGGCAGATCGGCGACCAGGCTCTCCTTGCGCACCCGCCGCCAGAAGCTGACGTGGGTGTTGGCCATGGCCCGCCGCACGTACGCCTGCGGGTTGATCTCCTGGCGGAGCAAGGAGCGCCACCGGGTGCCGACCTTCTCCAGCACCGACTGCACCAGGTCGGCCGCGTCATGCGGATTGCCGGTCAGCGCGTGCCCGTAGCGCAGCAGCGCGGGCAGCGACATCCGCACGAACTCGCTGAAATCCTCGTCCACCAAGCCCCCATGTCACCTACTCCGGCACAAGGATAGGAGTAGGTGACCGGGCTTACTTGTAACAGTCCTGCTCTTTCAGCTCGAGCCGAATCTCGCTCACCGCGTTGTTCCGCATGATGAACCAGTAGTTGGCCGCCGCGTTGCCCGGCGCCGCCACCACCCGCTCGCCCACCGCGCCGTGCGTGGTGCCGGAATCGGTGTAGACCTTGTCGAAGTCCGAGACCGGCGCGCCGACGCCGATGCCCTCCGGGGTCCGCTCGTCACCGCGGCCGTGGATGCGCACCACGCCCTTGGTCTTGGAGATCACCACGGTGTAGAAGCCGGCCGGCTTGGCCTTGCCCGCGTAGTCATAGCCCAGGCAGCCCGAGTCGGACTCGGCCTTGGCGTTGGGCTTGATCAGCCCGGTGGCCTCGGCCTGTTCCTTGGTCATGCCCAGCCGCAGCGCGCCGTAGCCGGTCGGCCCGATCTGCGCGGTGCCAAAGGTCTTCGGCGTGGTGGTCGAGGTCGGCGGCTTGCTCGAGGAGCTGGGCGGGGTGCCCTGGCCGCTGCCGACGCCACCGCGGTTGGAGGTGCTGGCGGTGCCGCCCTGGCTCTCCGCAGAGGTGCTGCTCTGCTCGGTCGGCCCGGTCGTGCTCGGGAAGGTCAGCGTGGAGCTGTCCGCCGGCTGCACCGTGTTGCGCATCTCCGGCTGCAGCACGGCGACCGTGCCTGCCACGATGGCCAGCGCGCTCAGCGCACCGGTGGCCGCGATGGCCACCCGGCGGCGCCGCTGCCTGCGCTTGACCCCGGTGAGCACCGCGTGCTCGGCGTCCGGCAGGGGACGTAGCTCCAGCCGATCGTCGGAGAAGAGCCTGCGCAGCTCGTCGTCGACGTTCATCGTTGATCCCCTCCTCCGACCAGTGAGCCCAGTTTTCCTCGCAGCGTCACCATGGCCTTGCTTGTCTGACTCTTGACCGTGCCCTTGCTCACTCCGAGCGCCTCCGCGATCTCGGCTTCGGAAAGCCCGTCGTAGTACCGCAGCACGATCACCGCGCGCTGCCGCGGCGGCAGGTCCCGCAGGGCCTGCCACAGCGGTTCGTTCTCCAGCCGGTCGGCCTGCTCGTAGGACTGCACGTCCGGCAGGTCGGCGACCAGGCTCTCCTTGCGCACCCGGCGCCAGAAGCTGACGTGGGTGTTGGCCATCGCCCGGCGCACGTAGGCGGTGGGGTTGGTCGACTGCCGCAGCACGGTACGCCACCGCGAGCCGATCTTCTCCAGCACCGACTGCACCAGGTCGGCCGCGTCATGCGGATTGCCGGTGAGCGCGTGTCCGTAGCGCAGCAGCCCCGGCAGGGACATGCGGACGAACTCACCGAAGTCTTCCTGCACCGTGGCTCCCCCGGCCGCGCTGTCCACAACGTCCACCACGCTCGGGACGGCAGGCGCGAAACCTACCCCCGTCCCGAACACCCAGCCCGGTGCTGCCACCGCCGACGCTCCCCTCAGTGCGGCCCGACCGCGGGCCCCCGACATGAGGTTCACGTCTGATCGCGCGCCAGGGTTGCCCTGGCGCGACGACCAGTTTGACCGTTACCTGAGCGTGACCTGGCGGCCGCGCAGACCGTCCCTGGACCGGCGCTCGGCCTCGGAGAGCGGCTCGGCCTCCAGCGAGTCCAGTGCCCCGGCCAGCCGCTCGCCCAGGGCGGCGGTGGGCTGGGCCCATTCCTTGGAGTGCTGCTCGCGGTCGACGTCCCAGACCGGCACCAGCAGCCCGTGCGCGCGGAAGGAGCCCGCGTACCGGGAGCCCTCGCCCAGGTCGTGCTCACCGCGCACGGCCAGCCGGGCCAGCGCGGCCAGCAAGCGCTCCTCCGGCTCCGGGCGGACCCAGCGCACGTGCGCCTTGTCCCCTGCGTCGACCCAGTAGGCCGCGTGCACGCCCTCGGCCAGCACCGGCTCGGTGGGCATGATCGCCGCGTTGGCCCGCTCAAGGGACAGCGCCACATCGCTGTTCTGCTCGGCGTCGGCCGGGATCCACCAGGAGAAGTCGGCGTGCAGCTCGACCTCCAGCCGGGCTTCGGGCTGGAGCAGGTCCTGCAGCCGCAGGGTCTCGCCCTCGGCCGGGGCCGGGGCCACCGACAGCGCGTTGCCCGGCTCGGCGGTCTGCGCCCAGCGCAGCGCGCGGGCCAGGTCGCCGCTGATGTCGCCGGTGCGGGTCTGCACCTGCAGGCCGATGAAGGCGGCGCCGTCGGTGCGGACCAGCGCGGCGGCGGCCATCGGCAGCACGGTGGCCACGGTGATCGGCCGCGGACCGGCCTCGGTCAGCGGCAGCACCGCGGTGGCCGATGGCACGAACTCACGCAGCGCGATCAGGTCGGTCTCCACCGCCAGACCCTCGAACGGGCGGATGACCATGACATCGGCCACCGACCCGCCGTGGCAGGCCTTGTACCGCTTGCCGGAGCCACACGGACAGGGCTGACGCGGCCCGATGCCACCCTCGGCGGCTTGGTTCTTGCGCTTGGCCGCGGTGCGCTTGGCCATCCGGTCCTCCTAGGGAAACTGGTGATCTGCCGGACCGTAGCAGGGGGGTAAACGGGTATTTCCACCAAGGACACCGCCACTCGGATGGACGAGTGACACGCCCAGGACTTACCGTCGGTGATCGTGCTTCCCTTTGATCCCAGCGATACCGCGTTCATCGCGGACCCCTACCCGCGGTTCGCGCAGTTGCGGGCGGAGGGGGAGGTGCACTGGCATCCCGGGCTGGGCCTGGCGGTGGCGGTCTCGCACTCGGCCTGCTCGGCGCTGCTGCGGCACCGCGCGCTGGGCCGGATCTGGCAGGACGCCTGCCCGGTTGACGACTTCGCCGCGTTCAACCTGTTGCACCGCAACTCGTTGCTGGAGAACGAGCCGCCCAAGCACACCCGGCTGCGCAGGCTGGTGGCCACCGCCTTCGCCCGCGGCCACACCGAACGCCTGCGGCCCTGGGTGAACACCCTGGCCGACCAGCTGGTGGACACCCTGGCCGCGCGGATCGCGGTGGACGAGCAGGCCGACCTGCTCAAGACGGTGGCCGAGCCACTGCCGGTGGAGGTGATCGCCGAACTGCTCGGCGTGCCAGCCCAGGACCGGCATCTGCTGCTGCCCTGGTCGCACACCATCGTGAAGATGTACGAGTACGGCCTGGCGCCGGACAAGCGGCTGGCCGCCGAGGCCGCCTCCACGGAGTTCGTGGCCTACCTGCGCGAGCTGGTCGAGCAGCGCCGGGCGCACCCGGGCGAGGACCTGGTGAGCGACCTGGTCTCGGTGGCCGACGCCGACGGCGCGCGGCTGACCTCCGACGAGCTGGTGGCCACCGCGGTGCTGCTGCTGATGGCCGGGCACGAGGCCACGGTGAACGTGGTCGGCAACGGCGTGCTGGCCCTGATGCGGCACCGCGACCAGTGGGATCGCCTGGTCGCCGAGCCGGAGCTGCTGCCGAGTGCCGCCGAGGAGCTGATCCGGTACGACTCGCCGCTGCAGCTCTTCGAGCGCACCGCCACCGCCGAGGTGGAGATCGCCGGTTACCGGCTGCGGCCCGGTGAGAAGATCGCCGCGCTGCTCGGCTCGGCAGCCCGCGACCCGGAGGTCTTCACCAATCCGGACCAGCTCGACCTGGGCCGCTCCCCCAACCCACACCTGGGTTTCGGCGCCGGCATCCACTACTGCCTCGGCGCGCCACTGGCCAGGGTCGAGGTCACCGCGATCCTGGACGCGCTGCGCCGCAGGCTGCCGGAACTGGCCTTGGCCGGTGAGCCGGAACGCCGCTCGGAGTTCGTGATCCGCGGCCTGCACACGCTGCCGGTCACCGCCTAGCGGACGGCGTCCTTCGGGCGTTCGCGGCGGGGCAGCTCGGGCAGGTCCGCGCCGCGGACGCTGATCAGCTCGTAGCGCTGCACGCTGGCCGGGTTCACCGGGGCCAGCAGCGCGTTGTACCGCTTGAGCAGCCGGACCGAGCGGATGGCCACCACCGCGACCAGGGCGTCGGCCAGCAGGTGCCACAGCACGCCGTCGGCCTGGGCCTGCACGCCTGCCCGCAGCGACCAGAGCAGGGTGATCCCGGAGGCCAGCAGACTGGCCGCCCACCAGCCCCACCAGTGCAGCAGCTCGCGGGAGGGCCGGGGCCGCTCCGCGCTGGGCCTGCCCAGGATGGTGTGCTCCAGCTCGGCCAGGGTCGCCCCCGGCAGCACCAGGTTCACCCCAGGGACCAGCACCCCGGCCACGACCTGCCAGTTCGGCCGGTCCGGGCGGGTGCTGGTGAGTTCACCGGCGACCTGGCGGGCCCGCAGCAGCCACAGGATGCCGACCAGCGCGGCCAGCGCCGCGCTCACCGGGGCGACCACGCCACCGGTGACCACCAGCGCGTCGGAGGTGTGCAGCAGTCCGGCAGGCAGCACCGCGTCCCGGCTGACCAGCAGCAGGATGTAGCGCAGCAGTTCGGCCCCCGCGGTGAACGCGGCGGCCACGCCGGTGATCCAGAGCAACGGCACCGCGCTGCCTGCCAGCGCCCGCATCCGGTCAACCGGCTGGGCCACCGGCTTGTCCGCGCCGGGCACCGTGGTGGGCCAGCGCCAGGTCAGCGCCGGGAAGCCCCAGCGCGGCGGGGCCGGGTAGGCGGGCGGGCCGGAGTAGTGCGGGTCCGGGCGCCGGGACCGGTACGGGCGCAGCGGAACGGGCGGACTGGCCACCCAGTCCACCCGCATCGGCTGCATTGGCTGCATGCGCTCAGATCACCGTCGGTTCGGCGCCGGACTCGGCGACCAGCGGACGACCGGCGGCCTGCCAGAGCTGCATGCCGCCGTCGACGTTGATCGCGTCCCAGCCGTTGGAGTTGAGGTAGGCGGTGACCCTGGCCGAGCGGCCACCCGCGCGGCAGATCACGTGCACCACCCCGTCATTGGCCAGCTCGTCCAGGCGAGCCACCACCTCGCCCATCGGGATGTGCTTGGCGCCCTCGGCGTGCCCGGCCGCCCACTCGTCGTCCTCGCGGACATCAAGCAGGTAGGCGTCCTGCGGGACCTCGTGCGCTGCCACCGAAGGCACCTGAGACGGGTTCACCTGTCGATAGTCCCACGGCCAGGTGTGGCGGCAGCGTGAACTCAGCCGAGGTCGGCCATTGCCTCGCCGATCTGGACCACCTGTTCCCGGCTGAGCACCAGGCCGGCCACGCCGACCTCCTTGTCGGTGGGGATCGGGGAGCCGTCGCCGGTGAGCGAGCCCGCGGTGACCGTGACGTTGTAGAAGCGGCCGTTGGGCGTGTACACGCCGATCCGGCGGGTCGGCTGCTTGCCGCCGTAGTCCTCGTCCTGGAACAGCTGCAGCACCGCGCCGTCCGGGCGGATCCGGCGCAGCGGTTCCTGGCAGCCGACGCCGGAGCTGTACCGGTAGGACTCCGCGGCCAGCGAGGGCGGCCCGCCGAAGCGCCCGGCCTCCAGCCGCACCGTGCCGGGGGTGCCCTTGCCGGGCACGACCACCGCGAGGTGGCCGCGGTTGGCGTTGACGTAGTTCTGGAAGCTCACCTTGACCCGCTCGCCGACGGTCTTGCTGACCGACTCGACGAAGGCGGGCAGGTAGCGGTCCTCCGGCAGGATCGCGCGGCCGTTGGCCGGCGGGGTCTGCGGGCCGGTGCAGTACTGCTGCGGCGTCTTGACCGCGCTGGTCGGCGTGGAGTCCGGCAGGCTGGTGGCCGTCGGGGAGTCCAGCTGGGTCCAGCCCGGCAGGTCCAGCGCGGGTTGCTTGCTGGTCGACGGCGCGCTGCTGGTCGCGGCCGGCGGCAACGCGGTGTGGTCGCCGTTGAACAGGCTGCCCGAGATCGCGGTCGCGCCGAGGCCGATGACGCCGACCGCCACCACCACCCCGGTCACCGCGCCGATCCGATTGACCAGCACCCGGCGCTTGCCACGCCGGATCACCTCGGCCACGTCGGTGCGTACCGCGGGCGCGGGTGTGTCCACGACCCGCTGGAGCGCGTTCCGCACGTCCTGCTCGTCGTGCCACATCTCGTTCACCGCCTCCGTACCTCCACTTTCAGCGCCCGGCCGACAACAGCGGCGGCGGGGTCTGGCCAGGTTCGGACGCCCCGTCGGTGCCGTTGGCGGCATGGTAGGCGGCCCGCAGCGTCTGCAGGCCGCGCGCGGTCTGACTCTTCACCGTTCCGGTGGTGCACCCCAGTGCCTCGGCCACCTGTTCCACCGAGAGGTCCTGGATGAACCGCAGCACCAGCACCGCGCGCTGACGCGGCGGCACCTGCTGCAGGGCCGCGGTGAGCGCGGCCCGGTCCTCCGCGGCCCCGTGGTCGGGTTCCACCGGCTGGTCGGGCACCTCGGCCACCGCGTGCTCGCGGGCCCGGCCCCGGCGCTTGGTGTCCAGGAAGGCCCTGGTGAGCACCGTGCGCAGGTAGGCGTCCGCGGTCTCCCGGTGCACCTTGGGCCAGCGGGCGTAGACCCGCACGAACGCGGTCTGCGCCAGTTCCTCGGCCTCCGACCAGTTCCCGCAGAGCGCGTACCCGATCCGCCGCGCCGCGTCGAACCGGGCAGCGAAGAACTCGGCGAAGCCGTCATCGCGTCGCGCCAAGCTCCTGCCTCCTCGTGAACTGCCCGGTCTGCTGCCTATACGCCGGGGAGGAAACAAGGGTTGCATCGGGAACCTGGCGAAGTCTGTGCAGTTCCTGTCACGAAATGTCACAAAGTCTGTGACACAAGAAAAGCGGCCTCCCACCTGGGGAGACCGCCCTCTTGTAGATCAATAACTCAGTGCTGCGTCGCCTTCTCGGCGCCCGCGCCGGTGAGTGCGCGGACCTCCATCTCGGCGTACTTGGCGTCGTTTCCTGGGTCCTTGCTCAGGACCGTGCCCAGGTAGCCGAGCAGGAAGGCCAGCGGGATGGAGACGATGCCGGGGTTGTCCAACGGGAACAGGTGGAAGTCCACCCCGGAGATCATCGAGTTGTCCCGGCCGGAGACCACCGGCGAGAAGACGATCAGCAACACCGTGCTGCCAAGGCCGCCGTAGATGCTCCACAGCGCGCCGGTGGTGTTGAACCGCTTCCAGAACAGCGAGTACAGGATGGTCGGCAGGTTCGCCGATGCCGCCACCGCGAAGGCCAGCGCCACCAGGAAGGCGATGTTCTGCCCGTTGGCCAGGATGCCGCCCAGGATCGACACGATGCCGATCACCACCGCGGTCCGCCTGGCCACCTTGACCTCGGCGTCCTTGTCGTCCACCTGGCCGTTCTTGATCACGTTGGCGTAGATGTCGTGGGCGAAGGAGGCCGATGCCGTGATGGTCAGCCCCGCGACCACCGCCAGGATGGTGGCGAAGGCGACCGCGGCGATGAAGCCCAGCAGCAGCGTGCCGCCGATCTCGAAGGCCAGCAGCGGCGCCGCCGAGTTGGCCTTGCCGGGTGCGGCCAGGATCTTGTCCGGTCCGACCAGGGCCGCCGCGCCGTAGCCCAGCACCAGGGTGAACAGGTAGAAGATGCCGATCAGCCAGATCGACCAGACCACCGAGCGGCGGGCCTCCTTGGCCGTTGGCACGGTGTAGAAGCGCATCAGGATGTGCGGCAGGCCGGCGGTGCCCAGCACCAGCGCGAGGCCGAGCGAGACGAAGTCGAGCTGGGTCAGCCCGCTCTTGCCGTACTGCAGGCCGGGGCCGAGCAGCTTCTCGCCGACCTTGGGGCTGTTCTCCACCGCCGCGCCGAGCAGCGCGGAGAGGTTGAAGCCGTACATGCCCAGCACCCACAGGGTCATCACGCCGGCGCCGATGATCAGCAGCACCGCCTTGATGATCTGCACCCAGGTAGTGCCCTTCATGCCGCCGATCAGCACGTACAGGATCATCAGCGCGCCGACGATGGCGATCACGATGGCCTGGCCCCAGCTGTCCTTGATGCCCAGCAGCAGGGCGACCAGGCCGCCCGCGCCGGCCATCTGGGCCAGCAGGTAGAAGAAGGAGACCGCCAGCGTGGACAGCGCGGCCGCGGTGCGCACCGGCTTCTGCTTCATCCGGAAGCTGAGCACGTCGGCCATCGTGTACTTGCCCGTGTTCCGCAGCAGCTCCGCGACCAGCAGCAACGCCACCAGCCATGCCACCAGGAAGCCGATGGAGTACAGGAAGCCGTCGTAGCCGTAGACCGCGATGGCGCCCGCGATGCCCAGGAAGGAGGCCGCGGACAGGTAGTCACCGGCGATCGCGATGCCGTTCTGCGGTCCGGTGAAGGCCCGGCCCGCGGCGTAGTAGTCCGCGGCGGACTTGGTGTTCTTGCTCGCCCGGAACACCACGATCAGCGTGATCACCACGAAGCCGGCGAAGATGCTGATGTTGAGTGCGGGCGAGCCGGTCGCGGCCTGGGCCAGGGTGATCGGCGCGCTCACTTGTCGCCCCCTTCGATCTGTTCCCTGATCCGCTCGGCCGCCGGGTCCAGGTGCTTGTTGGCGTGCCGGACGTAGAGGGTGGTGATCAGGAAGGTGGACACGAACTGCAGCAGGCCGAGCACCAGACCGACGGTGATGTTGCCGGTCAGCTTGGTGCTCATGAAACCGTGCGCGTAGTCGGCTAACAGCACGTAGACCAGGTACCAGCTGAGGAACAGCACGGTCATCGGGAACACGAACCTGCGTAGCCGCCGACGTAGTTCGGCGAATTCAGGGCCGGACTGGACAGCGCTCCAGACTTCCGGGTCTGGCGCTCCGCCCGTCTGCGGCCGCTCGGTGGTACTCACGATCCGGCCTCCTCGCTGGGGGTGTTGGACCGGGACGTTAGTAGAGACCCAGGTCACTCGACCAAGGCTCGAACGAGGGACTGCGACCAACAGTCGGGTTAGGCGATAAACGGTAGTGATTGCACGTTAAGTGGCTCGACGGTCGGATGTCATCCGATCGAGTGACACAGCGTCACTCCTCGGTGAAGTTGGTTCAACTTCGGTGACGGCCCGTGGACTGCCGGGCCTTCTCCTCCGGGGTGCCGTACTTCTGCACCTCCCGGTCCTTGGTGAAACCGAGCCGATCCGGGGCGTGCAGCCGCAGCATGATCTGGGAGACATCCGGCGGCATCCGCCGCCGGGACAGCTTGCTCACCACCACCATGGTCACGAACGCCACCGGCACGGTGACCGCGGCAGGCTGCTGCAGCAGCGGCACCGCGGCCCAGCCGCCGGTGCTCGCGCTGACGAAGTTCAGGATCGTGGTCAGCAGGGTCAGCCCACCGCCGGCGATCATGCCCGCGGCGGCGCCGACCGAGGTCAGCCCACGCCACCAGATGCCCAGCACCAGCAACGGGCAGAACGTGGACGCGGCGGTGGCCAGCGCCAGGCTCACCGCCTGGGAGACATCCAGCGAGGCCGCCATCAGCGCCATGCCCAGCGGCAACGCCCCGGCCAGCAGCGCGGCCAGCCGGAAGTCCTTGAACCGCCCGGCCAGCACGTCGGTGAACAGCACCCCGGCCACGCTGACCACCAGCCCCGAGGCGGTGGAGAGGAAGGCGGCGAAGGCGCCAGCGGCGACCAGCGCGGCCAGCAGCTTGCCCAGCCAGTTGTCCAGCATCGCGGTGGGCAGCAGCAGGATCGCCACATCGGTCTTGCCGGTGACCAGCAGCTGCGGCACGTACAGCCTGGACAGCGCGCCCAGGATGGTCGGGAACAGGTAGAACGCGCCGAGCAGGATCAGCACGTACAGCGTGGTCCGGCGGGCCGCCCTGCCATCAGGGTTGGTGTAGAAGCGGACCAGGATGTGCGGCAGGCCCATGGTGCCAAGGAAGGTCGCGAAGATCAGCGAGTAGATCTTGAACAGGCTCATCCCGTTGCCGTCGGCCTGCTGCGGCCGCAGCCAGTCCTCGTTGCGCACCGGCGAGCCCTTGACCACCGGCACCGCGGTACCGGCCGTGAAGTGCAGCTTGGTGTCCGCGCCGATGTCGTGCGGGGTGCCGGGCCCCCAGATGGCCTCGCCCTTGGCAGGCGCGCCGTCCACCGTGCCGTATGCCTCCAGCCGGACCCCCTCGACCACCTGCACCCGGACCGGGGTGCTCACCGTGACCACGGTGTCGGTGGGGAAGGTCGGCGGCAGCGGCTCGTTCAGCGCCCGCTGCGGCCGGTCGTCGTTGAGGAAGACGATCACCAGCAGGAACGCGGGCAGCGAGATGGCCAGCAGCTTCAGGTAGTACTGGAAGGCCTGCACCATGGTGATCGCGCGCATGCCGCCGCCGACCACGTTGATCACCACCACCAGCGCCACCCCGGCCACCCCGATCCAGGCAGGCAGCTGGGTCACCGTGGAGAAGGTCAGCCCGGCGCCCTGGAACTGCGGCACCAGGTAGAGCCAGCCGATGAGCATGACCACCCAGGTGGACAGCCTGCGCAGGTGCGGCGAGCCCAGCCGGGCCTCGGCGAAGTCGGGCACGGTGTAGGCGCCGGAGCGGCGCAGCGGCGCGGCCACGAACAGCAGCAGCGACAGGTAGCCGGCGGTGAAGCCGACCGGGTACCAGAGCGCGTCCGGCCCGTCCCGGAAGACCAGGCTGGCCACGCCGAGGAAGGAGGCGGCGGAGAGGTACTCACCGGAGATCGCGGCGGCGTTGTTGCTGGCCTTGACCCCGCGGGAGGCGACGAGGAAATCCGAGGTGGTCTTGGAGCGCCAGGAGGCGACGAAGCCCAGGGCGAGGGTGGCCAGCACGGCCAGCACCACGCCGACGAGCGACCACTCGTTGGGCCCCAAGTCCCGGGGCTCCTAGTTCTCGACCATGTCGATGAAGTCCTTCTCGTTGCGCTCGACCACGCGGTTGTAGAGCGCGCCCACGCCGATCAGCAGCGGGTAGGCGGCCGCGCCGAGCAACAGCCACGGCAGCCGGACCCCGAGCAGGGTCGCCGAGGCCACCGCCGGGAACAGCGCGAACAGCAGGGGCAGGCTACCCAGGGCCACCGCGGTGATCACCGCGAGGGTGACCGCGACGGTGAGCTGCTTGCGGATGAGCACCCGCACCACCTGCTCGCCGATCTGGGTCTGCTGCTCGATGTGCACCATGGTGCGCACGACCTTGCGCGCGCCCCGCCGCTCGGCGAGCACCACCTTGACCCGGCGTCGCCGCCGTTCCGCCTCCTGCTCGGCCCCCTCGTCCTCCGGCGGGCCGGGCTGGGTCACCGATGACCCCAGTTGTTCTTCGGCGAGCGGACCAGCCGGTCCTTGAGTTCCCTGGTGTGCCTGCGGCTGACCGGCAGCTCGACCGCGTCGTCCCCGCTGCCCACCCGCACGGTGTAGCCGGAGGTGGCCATCTTCAGCTCGGTGATCAGCCCCATGGCGACCAGGTAGGAGCGGTGGATGCGGACGAACCCGGCGTCCCCCCAGCGTTCCTCGAGCTGGGCCAGCGGGATCCGCACCAGGTGACTGCCCTCGGCGGTGTGCAGGCGGGCGTAGTCGCCCTGGGCCTCCACGTAACGCACCGCGGCCCGCGGGATCAGCTTGGTGGTGCCTGCCAGCTCGACCGGGATGACCTCCTCGTCAGCTGGCTCCTCCGCGGGCGGGGCCATGGTGGCCATGGAGGTGCGCTCGATCAGCCGCAGCACCCGCTCCAGCCGCTCCGGGTTCGGCGGTTTGCTGATGTAGTCCAGCGCCCCCAGGTTGTAGGCGGCCAGCGCGTGGTCACCGTGCCCGGTGACGAAGACCAGCGCGGGCGCGTCCTTCAGCCCGGTGATCACGGTGGCCATCTCCACCCCGGACAACCCGGGCATCTGGATGTCGGCGAAGACCGCGTCCACCGCGGGCAGCCCGGCGGCGATCCGCTGCTGCAGCTCCGGATCCTGGCCCCGGATGATGCGCAACGCCTCCAGCGCGTCCGAAGCCTCCAGAACCCGACGCACCCTGGGGTTCTGCCGCAGCAGGTAACACAATTCGTCCAGGTTCTTGGGCTCATCGTCGACCGCCATGACGATGAGTCCGGGGGGGCTGCCGTTGGTACTCACAGTGAGGTTAATCCTGCCGATACGTGGTGCCGACTGTCCACGAGCGAGCCACCCGCCAACGGGGTGACGCTGTTGATCGCTCAGCTATTACTTGGCTTGAACGAGCGAGTCAATGCGCGGTGACGCGTCGTGGGAAAGATCAACCCACTCAGGTCATCTGCTCGTGCCGACAGTATCACCCACAGTGATCAAACTCCGAGTTCAACATCCCCCCGCCGGGCCAGCCGCCAAGCTGGATGTCCACCGCGTCCGGCGGCAGTCCGCGCTGGGCCGCACCGCTGTCCTCGAGCACAGTCCGTGCCCGGTGCGCCCGCGCTATCTCGGCGATCTTGGCGACGTTCTCCACCTCGCCGGTCAGCCGGTACTCCCCCATGATGCCGACCAGCACGGTCCGCCCGGCCAGCACCGATTCGGCGAGCAGCTCGTCCAGCGCGGCATAGTCCCGGTGCGGGTAGTGGCGCAGTTCGGCGCCGGATGCCCTGGCGCCGCGGACCAGACCGCCGTGCGCGGCCTGGTCCAGCACGATCAGATCGCCCTTGCCTGCCAGTGCGGCCAGCAGGCCGGAGCCGGTGGTCCCCTTCGGCGCAGCGCTCATTTTCTCAGCGTAGGAGCAAAAAGCGGGCCGGAAAGATGTGCGGTGTTGTGTGCGCGAATCAGCAGGACTGCACAATCACCCGGCCCCGGCGCTCACAGCCCGAAACGCGACCACATCGCCCGGTGTTCCAGCGCCTCGATGGCCGCGCCGCCGATGCCCAGCCGGGCCAGCAGCGGCCGGCGCGGTTCGACCATCGCGATCTCCGCGTCCGGCCAGCGTTTCTTCACCACACCGCGCAAAGTGCCAATGCCGTCGACCAGACCGAGTTCCGCCGCCTGGTCGCCCAGCCACACCTCGCCGGTGAAAAGCTCGTCGGGGCCGCCATTGAGTTTTGCCCCACGGCGTTCGGTCACCCATTCACCGAAGCGGGTGTGCAGCCGGGCCTGCAGGCCCTTGAGCCATTCCACGTCCTCGGCCTTCTCCGGGCTGAACGGGTCGAGGCGGACCTTGTTCTCGCCCGCGGTGTGCACGCGGCGTTCGATGCCGAGGCGGTCGAGCACGCCGTGCAGGCCGAAGCTGGAGCTGACCACGCCGATGGAGCCGACCAGGGAGGTGGCGTGGGCGTAGATCTCGTCGGCGGCGCAGGCCAGCCAGTAGCCGCCGGAGGCCACCACGTCCTCGCAGAAGGCCAGTACGGGCACCTTCTTGCTGGCGGCCAGTTCCCGGATCCGGTCGGCCACCAGCGCGGACTGGGTGGGGGCGCCGCCGGGGGAGTTGATCGCCAGCGCCACGCCGACCAGCCGGTCGTGGCCGAAGGCGCGGTGCAGCGCGGATTCCATCGTGTTGATGTTGATCGTGTTCCTGGCCAGTGGCGACGGGGTCGGGCTGATCACCCCGTGCAGCCGGACCACGGCGACGACGGGCGAGCGGTCCACGCTCCCGCTGATCATGGGCAGTTTCTTGGCCAGCCGCTCCGCGACGTTCATGGTGCCGAGCCTACGGAAAAACCTTCCGCACGCCTGCTCAGCCGGCGGCCTGGTGGGCTTCCTCCTGCTTGCGCCCCACCGCATCCGGCCAGGTCGGCGGCGGCGCGTGCACGCCCGCGGTGAACTTCGGGACCCGCATGCTGATCTTCGTGCCCGCGCCCAGGTTGGTCTCCACGACCAGGCCGTAGTCGTTGCCGAAGAAGGAGCGCAGCCGGTGGTCGATGTTGTTGATGCCCACGTGCGCGCCGGTGAAGTGCGAGTTCAGGTCCTGGGACAGCCGCTCGGGGTCCATGCCGACGCCGTCGTCCTCGACGCTGATGGTGGCCTCGGCCCCGTTGTCCGCGGCCACCACGGTGACCGTGCCACCGCCCGGCTTGTTCGCCAGGCCGTGCCGGACCGCGTTCTCCACCAACGGCTGCAGGGTCAGGAACGGCACCGCGACGGAGAGCACCTCGGGTGCGATGCGCACCTGCGCGTTGAGCGCGTCGCCGTAGCGGGCCCGCTCCAGGGTCAGGTAGCGCTCGACGTTGTGCAGCTCCTCGCCGAGGGTGGTGAACTCCCCGGCGGTGCGGAAGGAGTACCGGGTGAAGTCGGCGAAGTCGAGCAGCAGGTCCCGCGCCTGTTCCTGATCGGTGCGCACCAGCGAGGAGATCGTGGTCAGCGCGTTGTACAGGAAGTGCGGGGAGATCTGCGCACGCAGCGCGCGGACCTCGGCGATGGCCAGCCGGGAGCGGGACTCCTCCAGCTCGGCCAGCTCCAGGTGCGTGGTGATGTAGCGCGAGCCCACCTCGGCCGCCCTGGACAGCCTGCGGCCGCCGACCGCGGAGGCCACCAGCAGCGAGCCGACCATGATCCCGTCGACCTCCAGCGGCGCCACGATCGCGTGCCGCAGCGCGCACTTGTTGACGTCGCAGTCCATCATCCCGTGACTCGTGGTCTCGGTGGTGCGATGGATGATCGCCTTCTCCACGGTGGGACGCAGGTCCTCGTAGTGGTAGTTCGCCTCACCGGCCCAGGACAGCACTTCGCCGTCCCCGTCGGTGAGTGCGACCGCCACACACCCGAGCATCTCCTTCAGGTGCGGGGTCAGCTCATCAGCCGACCGCACCGACAGGCCCTCGCGCAGGGTCGGGGCAGCATCAGTCACCCGGTGCAGGGCGGTCAGCGTCGCGTCCTCCATCGAGGTGCTGACCCGCCGTGCCCGGCACAGCAGGACAAAGGCGGCGAGAACGGCGATACCCGCCAGGACCGCCATGGCCGATCGCTCAGTGAGCAGTTCACCCACGGCGTCCATGCTGGGCCCAGGATGCTGAATCTGCAACCACCCCGTCACTCGGAGATGGCACCAAAAGGATGAACCGTAGACATCGGAGGTTTTCCGAGGCAGGGTGTCCGCTGTGCGCACAGCAGGTGGAGAGGCCATGCGGGTCGGATTGTTCGCGACCTGCCTGACCGACACGTTCTTCCCGGAGACCGCCAAGGCCACCGTGCGGCTGCTGGAACGACTGGGCTGCCGGGTGGAGTTCCCGCTGGCGCAGACCTGTTGCGGGCAGATGCACTTCAACACCGGCTACGCCAAGCAGGCCAAGCCGCTGGCCCGCGACTACGCCGAACTCTTCGGCGACTACGACGCGGTGGTCGCGCCCTCCGGCTCCTGCACCGGCATGGTCCGCGACATCCACCCCGGCCTGACCGCCTCCCCGATCGCCGCGCGCACCTACGAGCTGTCCGAGTTCCTGGTCGACGTGCTCGAGGTGACCGAGGTCGGCGCCTACTTCCCGCACCGGGTCACCTACCACCCGACCTGCCACTCGCTGCGGATGCTCGGCGTCGGTGAGAAACCGTTGCGGCTGCTGCGCGCGGTGCGCGGGCTGGACCTGGTCGAGCTGCCCGAGTCCAGTTCCTGCTGCGGGTTCGGCGGCACCTTCGCGGTGAAGAACGCCGAGACCTCCACCGCGATGCTGACCGACAAGATGCACCACGTGATCGGCACCGCCGCCGAGGTGCTGACCGCGGGCGACAACTCCTGCCTGATGCACATCGGCGGCGGACTGTCCCGGCTGCGCAGCGGGGTGCGGCCGGTGCACCTGGCGGAGATCCTGGCGAGCACGGAGGAGGAACCATGGTCGTCCGCAACCCGGTGACCTGGCTGGGCACCCCGGCCTTCCCGAAGGCAGCCAAGGACGCCCTGGCCAACACCCAGCTGCGCCGCAACCTGCGCAACGCCACCAGCACCATCCGCGGCAAGCGCGCGGCCGCGGTGGCCGAGCTGCCGGACTGGGAACGGCTGCGTGCCGCCGGGGCCGCGATCAAGGACGAGGTGCTGGCCAACCTGGACACCTACCTGATCCGGCTGGAGGCCGCGGTCACCGCCCGCGGCGGCACCGTGCACTGGGCAAGGGACGCCGCCGAGGCCAACGCGATCGCGCTGCGGCTGATCCGCGCCACCGGCGAGACCGAGGTGGTCAAGGTCAAGTCGATGGCCACCGCGGAGATCGGCCTGAACGAGGCGCTGGCCGAGGGCGGGGTCACCGCGATCGAGACCGACCTGGCCGAACTCATCGTGCAGCTCGGCGAGGACCGGCCCTCGCACATCCTGGTGCCCGCGATCCACCGCAACCGCGCGGAGATCAAGGAGATCTTCCAGCGCGCCATGCCGGACGTGCCAGCGGACCTGACCAGCGAGCCGCGGGCGCTGGCCGAGGCGGCCCGGCGGCACCTGCGGCGCAAGTTCCTCTCCGCCAAGGTGGCCATCTCCGGCGCCAACTTCGGCGTGGCCGAGACCGGGTCGATCGTGGTGGTGGAGTCCGAGGGCAACGGCCGGATGTGCCTGACCCTGCCGGAAACCCTGATCACCGTGATGGGCATCGAGAAGGTGGTGCCGAGCTGGCCGGACCTGGAGGTCTTCCTGCAGCTGCTGCCGCGCTCCTCCACCGCAGAGCGGATGAACCCCTACACCTCGGTGTGGACCGGCGTGACCCCCGGCGACGGGCCGCAGGCCTTCCACCTGATCCTGCTGGACAACGGGCGCACCGCCACGCTGGCCGATGAGGTGGGCAGGCAGTCGCTGCGCTGCATCCGCTGTTCGGCCTGCCTCAACGTGTGCCCGGTCTACGAGCGCACCGGCGGCGAGGCATACGGCTCGGTCTACCCGGGCCCGATCGGCGCCATCCTGACCCCGCAGCTGGTCAACGACCCCAAGGACAAGCAGGCCGCCTCGCTGCCGTTCGCCTCCTCGCTGTGCGGGGCCTGCTACGAGGTCTGCCCGGTCTCGATCAACATCCCCGAGGTGCTCACCCACCTGCGCGCGCGGGTGGTGGAGAACAAGAGCAGCCTGGCCCCGGAGGCGATCGCGATGCGCGCGCTGGCCTGGGTGATGGCCGACGCGAAGCGCTTCGAGCGAGCGCAGCAGGCGGGCACGCTGGCCCGGTTCCTCGGCCGGGACGGCAAGATCACCCGACTGCCCTGGCCCGGCTCGAAGTGGACCGACGTCCGCGATGTGCCGGTGCCGCCCGCCGAATCGTTCCGCAGCTGGTGGAGGAGGACCCGCGGTGACCAGTGACGCCCGCGCGGTGATGCTGACCCGCATCCGCACCGCCCTGCGCGACCAGCCGAAGGCCACGCCGGTCCCCCGCGACTACGACCACACCAGGGACCTCGGCGATGTGATCGAGGTGCTGGCCGAACGGGTCGCGGACTACCGGGCCGCGGTGCACCGGGTGCAGGCGGACCGGCTGCCGGTGTGGATCGACGCGTTGCTGGACGCCCGCGGCGCGCGCCGGATCGCGGTGCCGGCCGACCTGCCTGCGGACTGGCTCAACGACGAGCTGACCTGGCTGGTGGACCGGCCGCCGCTGTCCATCGAGACCCTGGACGGCTGCGACGGCGTGCTCACCGGCTGCGCGGTGGCCATCGCGGAGACCGGCACCATCGTGCTGGACGCCGGGGTGGCCCAGGGCAGGCGGGCGCTGACCCTGCTGCCGGACTACCACCTGTGCGTGGTCAGGGCCGACCAGGTGGTGGCCACCGTGCCGGAGGCGCTGGCCAGGCTGGACCCGGTGCGCCCGCTGACCTTCATCAGCGGCCCGTCGGCGACCAGCGACATCGAGCTGGACCGGGTGGAGGGCGTGCACGGCCCGCGCACCCTGGAAGTGCTCATCGTCGAGGGCTGAGCTACTTCAGCAGCCGGGACATCCGCCGGTCGGCCAGTGGCTTGCCGCCGGTCTGGCAGGTCGGGCAGTACTGCAGCGACTTGCTCGCGAAGGACACCTCGCGCACGGTGTCCCCGCACACCGGGCAGGGCAGGCCGGTGCGTGCGTGCACCCGCAGCCCGGCCCGCTTCTCGCCCTTGAGCCGGGCCGCGGCCTGGCCGACCGAGCGTTGCACCGCGTCGGTGAGGATCTCCCGCAGCGCGCTGAACAGCCGGTCCACCGCGTCCTCGGCGAGCCTGCCGGTGGTGGCGTACGGGGAGAGCCTGGCCAGGTGCAGGATCTCGTCGGAGTAGGCGTTGCCGATGCCGGCGAGCACGGTCTGGTCGGTCAGCGTGGTCTTGATCCGCTCCCCGCGCCCGGCCAGCAGCTCGCCCAGTTCGGGGCGGCTGAGCGCGAGCGCGTCCGGGCCGAGCCGGGCGATGCCGGGCACCTGCGCCGGATCGGTGACGATGTAGACGGCGAGCCGCTTCTGGGTGCCGGCCTCGGTCAGGTCGAAGCCGGGGGCCTTGCCCGGCGGGCCCAGGTGCACGCGCAGCGCGAGCGGGCCGCGGCCGGGTTTGGGCGGGACGGCGCTCAGCTCGTCGGACCAGCGCAGCCAGCCTGCCCTGGAGAGGTGGGTGACCAGGTGCAGGTCCCCGCAGTCCAGCGCGAGGAACTTGCCGAAGCGGGACGCGCCGGTCACCGCCCGGCCGTAAAGGTCGGTCGGCGCGGGCGCGACCGTCTTCAGCACGGTCATCGACGCCAGGTCGATCCTGGTCACCGTGCTGCCGACGGCATGCTCACGCAGGTGGTGGGCCAGCGCCTCCACCTCGGGCAGTTCGGGCACGCGGCCAGACTACGACGTCAGTCCACCGGTTGCAGCGGGCCGTCGAAGGCCGGCGAGGAGTACACCTCGATGTCCCTGGCCACCTTGATCGCCTCCTGGCGCATGGCCAGGAACCCGCGCACGTTGCCAACCCAGCGCTCCGGCCCGGCGTCGTCCAGCTCGCCGGGGGTCTCCGCGACCACCGTCCACGGCCGCCGGATCACCCAGCGCAGCGGGAAGAAGAGGAAGACCAGCGCCAGCGCCAGGATCAGCCAGGGCGGGATGATCACCGCGGCCGGCGTCCAGATGATCAGCACGGCGGTGAGCAACACCATCAGCGTGGCCATGAGCACGGCGGCGCCGTGGCCACCACTCACGTCGTGCTCGAACTCGTCCATGCCCGCCGGGCTGGACCACTCGACGTTGGTGCGCACGGTCCACTTACGACCGTCCGCACCCCGTACCAACCGCGTCATGCGTTCCTCCTCAGCCGCGGGCGTCGGTCACACGGACGCCACGACCGCTCACTGAGCGTGTGTCCACGGTACCGGTTCGGCGATGGGCCCCGAGGGTGAAAATCAATGTCTCGGAACTACCGTTCGGTCGCATCCGACCCTTGGCTGTCACCCGGGGGATTCTGCCGGGTCATGATCGTTGTGGTCCAGCCGGGTGAGTCCCCAGCGCAGCCAGTCACCACGCCCGACCTGCCTGTTCACCAAACCGACCCCCCGGTGAAACCCGGTTGCCCGGCCATGTACTGTTACCCACAGCGATCAGGGCCACGGCCCGGAGAGCGTGCGGATGTAGCGCAGCTGGTAGCGCATCACCTTGCCAAGGTGAGGGTCGCGAGTTCGAATCTCGTCATCCGCTCGCAATAGAAGGCGAGTGCTCGTGGAGCACTCGCCTTTTTGCTTCGCCATCACACCGGGGGTGCGACCCCCGGACCCCGCTCGGGGGCACGCCCCCGAACCCCCGGAACCGCTGTTGGCTGCTTTCGGGCACAGCGGGCGAGGGTTCTGGCCACTTCGTCCGGACTGGACAGCTGGGGGCAAGGTCCGCCGGCGAGTTCCTCGAACTCCATTCCGGGTACTGCCAGTGCGGCTTTTTCCGCCACCTGGTCCTCGGGATCTCCCGCGTAGGTCTGGCCGACGGTCAGCCAGTCCTGCTCGGTTGTCGATTCCGGGGCGGGCACTTCCGCGGCCAGCCACACCACGTGTGCGAAGCGGAATCTGGCCAGTGCTTCCGGTACGTACGCGCCTGCGTCGCCGTGCGCGACCAGGATCGGCGAGGTCAGCGAGTGCTGGGCGGCCCACGCGATCCGGTCCGCCTGGTCCTCGCCCTGAACGGATGAAATGTCGACGAGGAGGCAGCGGTCGCCGCGGTCCTCCAGGTCCTCGACCAGTGCCGCCCAGTCGTCCTGGGTGGATCCGGTGCCGTTGACCAGCACGAACGTCGCCAAACGTCATCACTCCAGTCGACTGCGCGCACGGTGATGGGGCGATACCCATTCCAACCAGACCAGACCCATCCTCGGCTACAGCCAGACGGAGTGCAGGCCCGTGACCCCGGACACTGTCGGTGGCCCGGGTTAGGTTTCCGGCATGGTCACACCGGAGGAGCTGAGCAGCCTGGCCCTGGCGCTGCCCGAGGCGCACGAGCGCCCGGCCTGGGGCCGCACGTGTTTCCGGGTGAAGGACAAGATCTTCGCCTCGATGTCACCCGATGGGGTCGAGGTGGCGATCAAGGTCGCTGAGGACGAGCGGCTGGCGCTGGTGGCCGGGGACCCGGACACCTTCAGCGTGCCGCCGCACTACCAGAACTGGGGCATGGTGGTCGCTCAGCTCGACTCCGTGCAGGCCGACGAGCTGGGCGAACTGCTCACCGAAGCCTGGCGGATGACCGCGCCCAAGCGGCTGCTGGCCGCCTTCGACGCGGGCTGACCGCGGCGGCGCCACCGGGGCGACGCCGCCGCGGACCGGGCTAGCGGTCGAGATAGGCCCGGTGGTTCTTGCTGAACTCGGCGTTGTTGAACCGGTCCCAGTTGATCGACCAGGTCATCAGGCCGCGCAGGCTGGGGTACTTGGCCCTGGGTTTGTAGGACTCGCAGTTGCTGCCCTTCATCAGGCAGTCCAGCACCTTGTGCACCGCGGCCACCGCGGTGTGCCCGTTGCCCGCGTTGGGACTGGCCGGCAGGCCGAGCGCGATCTGGTCCTGGCGCAGGGCGGGGAACTGGTTGTTCACATCGCCCTTGACCGGGAAGCCGCCGAGCACCATGTCCGCCATGGCCACGTGGAAGTCGACGCTGGGCATCTGCTTCCACTGGTTGTCCAGGCCCATGATCGGCCCGGAGTTGTACTGCTGGACGTGCAGCAGGGTCAGGTCGTTGCGCATCGCGTGGATCACCGGCAGGTAGGAACCGGCCCGGTTGTCCGCGCCGCCACTGCCGCCGTAGTGCTGGTAGCCGAGCTGGACGAAGAAGGTCTCCGGCGCCATGGTGAGCTGGAACCCGCTGCCGTACTTGGCTTTCAGCGTCTTCAGCGCGGAGATCAGGTTCACCACGACCGAGGTCTTCGGCGCCTTGAAGTCGGTGTCCCCGGAGTCCAGGTAGAGCGAGTGACCCTCGAAGTCGATGTCCAGGCCGTTGAGCCCGTACCGGTCGATGATCGCGCTGACCGAGCTGACGAAGGCATCCCGCGCCGCGGTGCTGGTGAGCTGCACCTGACCGTTCTGCCCACCGATGGAGATCAGCACCTTCTTGCCCTGGGCCTGCTTGGCCCTGATCGCGGCGGTGAACTCGGCCTCGGACTCCACGTTCGGGCATTCGGCCACCGGGCAGAGCTTGAAGCGCAGGTCGCCGGAGGTCACCGAGGTCGGCTCGGCGAAGGCGAGCTGGATGATGTCCCACTCGGCAGGCACGTCGGCCATCCGGATGTAGCCGGACCCGTTGGCGAAGCTGCTGTGCAGGTAGCCGACCAGCAGCTTGTTCCCGGCAGGCGGCGGACCGGTGGTCGTGGTCGTCGTGGTGGTGCTGGTCGAGGTGGTGGTCCGGCTGGTGGTCGAGGTCGTGGTGGTGGTCGGGTTGGTGGACCCGCCGTCACAGGGACTGCCGTTGATCCGGCAGTTCACCGGGGCCGCGGTGCCTGCCGCGTTGAAGCCGAAGGTCGCGCTGGCGCCGGGCGCGAGGTTGCCGTTGTACTCGCGGTTGGTGAAGACGTAGTGGCCGCCGGCGTTGGTCTGCAGGGCGTCCCAGTAGGCGCCGACCGTGGTGCTCGCGGGCAGGTCGAACTCCACCTTCCAGCCGGTGACCTGGCTCGCGGTGTCGTTCTTGAGCGTGATCTGGCCGGTGTAGCCGGTCTCCCATGCCTGTTGTTTGACGAACGAGGCGGTGACCCCGGCCGCGTGCGCAGGCACGAATCCGGCCAGCGCGATGCCGAGCACCACCGTGAGCACTGCCGCCACCCGAGCAACGAGGATCTTGCGTGACATCGTTTCCTCCCACCATTTCCGGCGTGGAGCGTCGGCTGGTGGGACAACGAGGGTCCGGGCGGCGAAAAGACCTGCACAGGCCCACCAGGTGTCCTGGAATTGGACTAGACCACGTGGGCGGTGTCAAGAGTGTGAACGGCTAGCGCAACGCGTGCAGGTAGGCAGTCATGGCCAGTCGCTGGGCCAGTCGGCCGATCGGCCCGGTCCACCGCGCGAGCTGCCCGGCAGGCCGGGACACCGCGGTGATGGTGAACTCCACCGCCCCGTCCGCCCCCAGTACCAGCACAAAACCCTCCTCGCCGATCACCGGGTGCCCCGGCAACGTCCCGTACCCGAACCCACACCGCCGAGCCTCATCCACCCGCCACACCACCCGGCAGGGCCCCACGACCGAAAGCGGCCCAAACCCCAGCACCGATACAACGGTGTCCCCCACCTGCTGCCCGGTGTCCTGCTGCCCGGTGTCCTGTCGCCCAACGTCCCGCTGCCCGACGTCCCCCGGCCCGGCTTCCCCCGGCCCGGACTCCCCCTGCCCGGACTCCCCCTGCCGCCCGGCCTCCTGCCGCCCGACTTCCCCCGGCCCCACTTCTCCCAGATAAATCCCCCGCCCAAATCCCCGATGTGTCGCCCAGCCCCGCAACGCCAGCCGGGCCCGCGCGAACTCCGCTTCTCCACGCCCCAACCGCAATGTCCGGCTGACCCGCCGATACCCGGGCGGGCAGTCCGTCTCCCTGGTGACCCCGACCTCCGGATAGGTCACCTCGGCCTGAGCCGCCCGGTCCCGGATGCGCGCCAACCGTCCACTCATGCCCCCAGTCTTGCGCCAGCAGCGAACCCCGCCCCATCCCCGCCCCCACCCGTGCCAACGTCGGAACCATGAAGGTGGTTTTCGTACACGGCGCCCTGGTCCGCGACAGCGCCTGGTGGTGGAGCCGGATGTCCCCGCGGCTGGCCCAACACGGCCTGTCCAGCGCAACCCTGGACCTGCCGAGCTGCCACACCGGCGGCGGCCTGCACACCGATGGCGATGCCCTGAAAGCCTTGCTGGCCAACATTTCCGAAGAGGTGATCCTGGTCGGCCACTCCTACGGCGGCATGGTGGTCACCGACGCGGGCACCGCCCCCAACGTCCGCCACCTGGTGTACCTCACCGCGTTCCTGGCCGACACAACTCAGTCCCTGGCCAGCTTCGCCGGCCCAGAACCCGCGCCCCACCTGGAATTCCACCCGGACGGCACCCTCAGCCTCCGCCCCGAAGACCTCCGCGCCCGCTTCGCCCAGCACTGCGACGAGGGTGCCTACGAAGGCGCCCGCGCCCGCCTGACCCGCCAACCCCAACTGGCCCTGACCCAAACACCCCGCAACGCCGCCTGGCAGTCCAAGCCGAGCACCTACCTCGTCTGCGCCCAGGACCGCGGCACCCCACCGGAGGTCCAACGCGAACAGGCCACCCGCGCGCACAAGGTGATCGAGCTGGACAGCGACCACCACCCATTCCTGTCTCAGCCAGACCAGCTCACGAACATCCTGGTCGAGATCAGCCGGCAGTGATTCGAACGCAAAAAAAGCGTGTGGCCCCAGAACCGAAGTTCTGGGGCCACACGCAAATTTAGTTCGGCGGCGTCCTACTCTCCCACACGCTCACGCATGCAGTACCATCGGCGCTGGAGGACTTAGCTTCCGGGTTCGGAATGGGACCGGGCGTTTCCCCTCCGCCATAACCACCGAAACACTATGAAAAAACACAAACCATCAACACACACTCAGGTGTGCCAGGTTGGTTCTTTCAGAACCACACAGTGGACGCGTAGCAACTTTGTGAGCAAGCCCTCGGCCTATTAGTACCCGTCAACTCCACCTATTACTAGGCTTCCATCTCGGGCCTATCAACCCCATCGTCTATAGGGGGCCTTAACCCTTCAAGAGGGTGGGAGACCTCATCTCGAAACAGGCTTCCCGCTTAGATGCCTTCAGCGGTTATCCCTTCCGAACGTAGCCAACCAGCCATGCCCTTGGCAGAACAACTGGCACACCAGAGGTTCGTCCGTCCCGGTCCTCTCGTACTAGGGACAGCCTTCCTCAAGTCTCCAACGCGCGCGGCGGATAGGGACCGAACTGTCTCACGACGTTCTAAACCCAGCTCGCGTGCCGCTTTAATGGGCGAACAGCCCAACCCTTGGGACCTACTCCAGCCCCAGGATGCGACGAGCCGACATCGAGGTGCCAAACCATGCCGTCGATATGGACTCTTGGGCAAGATCAGCCTGTTATCCCCGGGGTACCTTTTATCCGTTGAGCGACACCGCTTCCACAAGCCAGTGCCGGATCACTAGTCCCGACTTTCGTCCCTGCTCGACCCGTCAGTCTCACAGTCAAGCTCCCTTGTGCACTTACACTCAACACCTGATTGCCAACCAGGCTGAGGGAACCTTTGGGCGCCTCCGTTACCCTTTGGGAGGCAACCGCCCCAGTTAAACTACCCACCAGGCACTGTCCCTGAACCGGATCACGGTCCGAGGTTAGATATCCAGTACGACCAGAGTGGTATTTCAACGATGACTCCACCACAACTAGCGTCGCAGCTTCACAGTCTCCCACCTATCCTACACAAGCCGAACCAAACACCAATACCAAGCTATAGTAAAGGTCCCGGGGTCTTTCCGTCCTGCCGCGCGTAACGAGCATCTTTACTCGTAATGCAATTTCACCGGGCCTGTGGTTGAGACAGCGGAGAAGTCGTTACGCCATTCGTGCAGGTCGGAACTTACCCGACAAGGAATTTCGCTACCTTAGGATGGTTATAGTTACCACCGCCGTTTACTGGCGCTTAAGTTCTCAGCTTCGCCACACAAGTGTGACTAACCGGTCCCCTTAACGTTCCAGCACCGGGCAGGCGTCAGTCCGTATACATCGTCTTGCGACTTCGCACGGACCTGTGTTTTTAGTAAACAGTCGCTTCTCCCTGGTCTCTGCGGCCAACCAACCCTAGCCCGTAAAGAGCTTCAAGTCAGCGGGCCCCCCTTCTCCCGAAGTTACGGGGGCATTTTGCCGAGTTCCTTAACCACAGTTCACCCGAACGCCTCGGTATTCTCTACCTGACCACCTGTGTCGGTTTGGGGTACGGGCCGCGTGAACACTCACTAGAGGCTTTTCTCGGCAGCATAGGATCACTCTACTTCGCCTCAATCGGCTACGCATCACGTCTCAGCCTACATGGATGACGGATTTGCCTATCACCCGGCCTACACGCTTACACCAGTACTACCACTCACTGGCGGAGCTACCTTCCTGCGTCACCCCATCGCTTGACTACTACGAGATCAGGTCCCACGCTCACTCAGTTTCTCCCGAAGGATCCACTTCGCTCGGGTGGTTAGTATCCCTCGCCTCACCATGGGCGCATCCACACGGGTACGGGAATATCAACCCGTTGTCCATCGACTACGCCTGTCGGCCTCGCCTTAGGTCCCGACTTACCCTGGGCGGATTAACCTGGCCCAGGAACCCTTGGTCATCCGGCGGCAGAGGTTCTCACTCTGCAATCGCTACTCATGCCTGCATTCTCACTCGCACACCCTCCACAACTCGCTCACGCGGCTGCTTCCCTGGATGCACGACGCTCCCCTACCCATCCACACGACTAGACACCCGGTTCAAGCCCGGGAGCCGATCTATAGTGTGAATGACACGGCTTCGGCGGTACGCTTAAGCCCCGCTACATTGTCGGCGCGGAACCACTTGACCAGTGAGCTATTACGCACTCTTTAAAGGGTGGCTGCTTCTAAGCCAACCTCCTGGTTGTCTGAGCGACCCCACATCCTTTCCCACTTAGCGCACACTTAGGGGCCTTAGCCGGTGTTCTGGGCTGTTTCCCTCTCGACTACGAAGCTTATCCCCCGCAGTCTCACTGCCACACTTCACACACCGGCATTCGGAGTTTGGCTGATTTCAGTAAGCTTGTAGGCCCCCTAGACCATCCAGTAGCTCTACCTCCGGCGTGAAACATGTGACGCTGCACCTAAATGCATTTCGGGGAGAACCAGCTATCACGGAGTTTGATTGGCCTTTCACCCCTACCCACAGCTCATCCCCCAGGTTTTCAACCCTGGTGGGTTCGGGCCTCCACGACGTCTTACCGTCGCTTCACCCTGGCCATGGGTAGATCACTCCGCTTCGGGTCTAGAGCACGCGACTATTTCGCCCTATTCAGACTCGCTTTCGCTACGGCTACCCCACACGGGTTAACCTCGCCACGCACCACTAACTCGCAGGCTCATTCTTCAAAAGGCACGCCATCACCCGAAGGCTCTGACGGATTGTAAGCACACGGTTTCAGGTACTCTTTCACTCCCCTCCCGGGGTACTTTTCACCTTTCCCTCACGGTACTAGTCCGCTATCGGTCACCAGGGAGTATTTAGGCTTAGCGGGTGGTCCCGCCAGATTCACAGCAAATTCCACGAGCTCGCTGCTACTTGGGAACACCATCAGAAGACCATCACGTTTTCGCCTACAGGACTCTCACCCTCTACGGTCGCCCTTCCCAGAGCGTTCAACTAACGCGATGCTTTCTTACTTCTTGCCAGACCGGCAGATCTAGCTGATAGGTCCCACGACCCCAGTAACGCAACCCCTGCCGGGTATCACACGAAACTGGTTTAGCCTCTTCCGCTTTCGCTCGCCACTACTCACGGAATCACGGTTGTTTTCTCTTCCTGCGGGTACTGAGATGTTTCACTTCCCCGCGTTCCCTCCACACACCCTATACATTCAGGTGCAGGTGACCCCACATGACTGGGGCCGGGTTTCCCCATTCGGAAATCCTCGGATCTCAGCTCGGTTGACAGCTCCCCGAGGCTTATCGCAGCCTCCTACGTCCTTCATCGGCTCCTGGTGCCAAGGCATCCACCGTATGCTCTTAACAACTTGACCACAAAGATGCTCGCGTCCACTGTGTAGTTCTCAAAGAACAACCAGACACCACCACACCACGCACCACCTAGCTCCCGATCAACTCGGGCCGGTTTGGTTGCTAGCAGTAGAACTGGATCTTCTGCTTCCTCAAGAGCAACCCGCTTACGCGTGTTCTCTCAGGACCCAACAGCGTGCCGAACACCCCATCATCCCTCACCACACGTACACAGTTTCCACACTCGATCACTCGAGTAGTACTCCCTGCACGCATCGCAGATCCGACAGCGTTTTCACCAGTAGTTCCACAATTCTTTGAGCGCCACCAGCTCAGACACGGTCGGCCTGAAAACTGGATGGAACCCCACCCCGAAGGGCGGAATGTGCTCCTTAGAAAGGAGGTGATCCAGCCGCACCTTCCGGTACGGCTACCTTGTTACGACTTCGTCCCAATCGCCAGTCCCACCTTCGACCACTCCCCCCCTTACGGGTTGGGCCATGGGCTTCGGGTGTTACCGACTTTCGTGACGTGACGGGCGGTGTGTACAAGGCCCGGGAACGTATTCACCGCAGCGTTGCTGATCTGCGATTACTAGCGACTCCAACTTCACGGGGTCGAGTTGCAGACCCCGATCCGAACTGAGACCGGCTTTTAGGGATTCGCTCCACCTCACGGCTTAGCAGCCCATTGTACCGGCCATTGTAGCATGTGTGAAGCCCTGGACATAAGGGGCATGATGACTTGACGTCATCCCCACCTTCCTCCGAGTTGACCCCGGCAGTCTCCCATGAGTCCCCGCCATTACGCGCTGGCAACATGGAACGAGGGTTGCGCTCGTTGCGGGACTTAACCCAACATCTCACGACACGAGCTGACGACAGCCATGCACCACCTGTACACCGACCACAAGGGGGCCTACATCTCTGCAGGTTTCCGGTGTATGTCAAGCCCAGGTAAGGTTCTTCGCGTTGCATCGAATTAATCCACATGCTCCGCCGCTTGTGCGGGCCCCCGTCAATTCCTTTGAGTTTTAGCCTTGCGGCCGTACTCCCCAGGCGGGGCGCTTAATGCGTTAGCTGCGGCACGGAGGCCGTGGAATGACCCCCACACCTAGCGCCCAACGTTTACGGCGTGGACTACCAGGGTATCTAATCCTGTTCGCTCCCCACGCTTTCGCTCCTCAGCGTCAGTATCGGCCCAGAGACCCGCCTTCGCCACCGGTGTTCCTCCTGATATCTGCGCATTTCACCGCTACACCAGGAATTCCAGTCTCCCCTGCCGAACTCAAGTCTGCCCGTATCGACTGCAAGCTCAGAGTTAAGCCCCGAGTTTTCACAGCCGACGCAACAAACCGCCTACGAGCTCTTTACGCCCAATAATTCCGGACAACGCTCGCACCCTACGTATTACCGCGGCTGCTGGCACGTAGTTGGCCGGTGCTTCTTCTGTACCTACCGTCACTTTCGCTTCGTCGGCACTGAAAGAGGTTTACAACCCGAAGGCCGTCATCCCTCACGCGGCGTCGCTGCGTCAGGCTTTCGCCCATTGCGCAATATTCCCCACTGCTGCCTCCCGTAGGAGTCTGGGCCGTGTCTCAGTCCCAGTGTGGCCGGTCGCCCTCTCAGGCCGGCTACCCGTCGTCGCCTTGGTAGGCCATTACCCCACCAACAAGCTGATAGGCCGCGGGCCCATCCTGCACCGCCGGAACTTTCCACAACCCTGGATGCCCAAGGTTGTCATATCCGGTATTAGACCCAGTTTCCCAGGCTTATCCCAGAGTGCAGGGCAGATTACCCACGTGTTACTCACCCGTTCGCCGCTCGTGTACCCCGAAGGGCCTTACCGCTCGACTTGCATGTGTTAAGCACGCCGCCAGCGTTCGTCCTGAGCCAGGATCAAACTCTCCATCAATGAATGGTGTCTGACCACAGACTGTCAGGATCGCTAGACGCAATCCTTTATCAATGTGATCTCAAAGGAACCTCAAACGAGGTTTCAAATATATAAGCTCTACTGGCTTACATCGGCACACTGTTGAGTTCTCAAAGAACACACGCACACCGCACAACCTACCAGCTATTCGCTGACAGCTTGTTCCGGGGCTTGATTGTCCTGGAAGCTAGTTTTTCCTTCGGGCGCCCACTCTACCACCTACTGGCGGGAGCTTGGTTCGCGGCCCTTCCGGCGGTCCGTTCCCGGTTATTTCCGGGGCCGTTCCGCGCTGGCAGAGAGAAAGTTACTCAGGGGCGAATGAGAAGTCAAATCGGCTGGTCAGGGGCGGTTTGGTGGATTACGGGAGGCGGCTGACCTGCGGTATCCGGCAGCAAAGTCAGGTGATGCCGAACGAGGTCGGCTTCGGAGACTGCCAAGGCGCTGTAGATAGCCAGTGCGAGCCGCCAGTGCCGGGCCGCTTCGGCCGGCCTGCCGAGTTCCCGGTTGGCGTGCCCCAGCCCGTTGTGCGCGCGAGCCTGCTGGTCCCGGTCCCCCGTTTCGGTGGCGATGCGCAGCGCCTGGCGGAAGTGCCCGGCGGCGCGGACCGGATCGGCCCGGTCGCGTGCGGTTTCACCGAGTCCGTTGCGCACCTCCGGTTCGAGGTCGCGATATCCGTGGTCCCTGGCGAGGGCGAGGGCTTCTTCCAGACAGGCGTCGGCCTCCTCGTGATCCCCGGCCGCCGCGCAGGCCAGGCCGAGCCGGTGCAGCACATGCCCCCGGTAGTAGTGCTGACCGGACTCGCGGGTCAGCGCCAGGCACTCCCCCAGATAAAGCCGGGCCCGCGGGATATCGCCGAGCTGGAAACAGGCCAGGCCGAGGTGGTGCAGCGTGTGACCACGATGGGGTGAGTTCTCCCCGGCCAGTGCGAGGGATCGGTGCAACCAGCCGAGACCGGTTTCGAAGCGGTTCAGGCGAATGGCGGCCAGGGCCAGATAGTTGAGCGACCGGCATTGCTCGTCCGCGGATTCCGCCTGGTCAAGGGCACGGGTGTGCAGGTCAAGGGCGTCGTCCTGATGGCCGCGCAGATGCAGGTAATGCCAGAGCACGGCGGAAAGCGGGAGGGCGCGGTCCGGGTGCGCGTGGGCGATGGCGAGCAGGGTTTCGCGTTCGGTGTCCAGCCAGGTCATGGCCTGGTCGTAGCTGGTCAGCGTCGGTGGTGTGGTGGGTGCGGGCAGGGCCGGGCGGTAGCGGCTTTCGTGCGGGAGCAGCACGTCCATGGCGGCGGCCGCGGTGTGCAGGTAGTGGTCGAGGACCCGGGTGTGCGCGGCCTGGTCCGGGGTCTGCCCGGCCAGTCGCACGGTGTGGTCGCGGACCAGGTCGTGGCAGCGGTAGCGGCCGATCCGCGGTTGTTGCAGCAGGTGGGCGTCGACCAGGTCTTCGAGCAGTTCCTCGGCCTCGGCGACGCTGAGATCGGTGGCGGCCGCGGCCAGGTACCGGTCGAAGGTGACGCCGGGGTGCAGGCCGAGCAGGCGGAAGAGTCGTTGTCCCGCCGGGGCGAGGTGCTGGACGGACAGGGTGAGCGCGGCCGAGACGCTGCCGCCGAGTTCGCGCAGCTCACCGGCGTGCAGGCGCTGGGCCAGGTACTCGACGGTCCAGGCCGGGCGGCTGCGCAGGCGGGCGGCGGCGATCCGGATGGCCAGTGGCAGGTGACCGCAGTGGCGGAGGACCTCGGCCACCGCGGCCGGTTCGGCGTCGGCCCGGTGCGCGCCGGCGACCGCGGTGAACAGGGCGATCGCGTCGGCCGGTGGCAGCACGTCGAGGGAGAGGACGTGCGCGGCTTCCAGGTCGACCAGGCGGCGCCGGCTGGTGATCAGGACCAGGCAGTCCGGGTTGCCGGGCAGCAGTGGGCGGACCTGGGCGGCACTGGCGGCGTTGTCCAGCAGGATCAGGGCGCGTTGACCGGCGAGTTCGTGTCGCCACCTGGCGGCGCGGCCGGCCAGGTCGGCTGGGACGCGGTCGCCGGGGATGCCGAGGGCGCGGAGCAGGGCGCCGAGGGCGGCGGCTGGTTCGGCAGGCTGGTGGCCCGCGGTGTGTCCGTGCAGGTCGAGGTAGAGATGCGCGCCCGGGTAGTGCGGGGCGAGGCGGTGTGCGGTGTGCACGGCGAGGGAGGTTTTGCCGATGCCTGCCATGCCGTCGATCGCGCACACCGGCGGGGCGGTGCTGGTGAGCAGGCCGGTGAGTTCGGCGGCGCGGCCGGTGAAGTCGGCGAGGTCGGCGGGCAGATGCCGGGGTGCGGGGGCGGCGAGGTCGCCGGTGAGGATGCGCTGGTGCAGTTCGCGCAGTGGCGGGCTGGGGTCGATGCCGAGTTCTTCGGCCAGGTCGCGCCGCAGGTCGCGGTAGGTGGCGAGGGCCTCGGCCTGGCGGCCTTGGTGGTACAGGGCGAGCATCAGCTGGGCGTGGAAGCGTTCGCGCAGCGGGTGTTCGGCGAGCAGGGCGGGAAGTTCGGCGGCGAGCTGGGTGTGCCGGGCCAGGGCGAGGTCGGCCTCGATGCGGTCTTCCAGGGCGGCCAGGCGGAGTTCGGTGAGGCGGGCCGCTTCCGCGCGCAGCAGCGGCAGGTCGAGGTCGGCGTAGGCCGGGCCGCGCCAGAGGGAGAGTGCGCTGGTCAGCAGGTGGCTGGCGCGGGCCGGGTCGGTGGCGAGGGCAGCCCGGCCGTCGGCGAGCAGGGTGGTGAAGCGGTGCGTGGTGAGTTCGGCGGGGGCGACCTGCAGGGCGTACCCGGGTTGGCGGGCCACGATCCGGTTGGGCTCGGCCAGGGCTCGGCGCAGGTGGGAGACGTGCACGCGCAGGTTGTCCGCGGCGGTGCGGGGTGGGCCTGCCGGCCAGAGGGCGTCGAGCAGGCGGTCCCGGGAGACGGCCTCGTTCGGGTGGCAGAGCAGCACCGCGAGTAGCGCGCGGGCCTTGCCGCCGGGCAGGTCGAGCAGGCGGTCGCCATCGGTGACCCGCAGCCTGCCCAGCACGTCGAACTCCACGGGCCTATATACGCCGATCGCAACGCGGGTCCACCAGGCTTTTCGCCATGTCGAGATCTGCGCTGGCGGTGGTGGGGCTGGTCGTGCTGGTGCTGACCGTGGCCAGCTTCGGCTACGGGTTCCACCGGGACGAGCTGTACTTCCTCGCCGCCGGAGATCACCTGGCCTGGGGTTATCCGGATCAGCCGCCGGTGACGCCGCTGCTGGCCTGGCTGGCCGAGTCGATCTCGCCGGGGTCGGTGTGGGCGGTGCGGATCCCGGCCACGCTCGCCTCGGCGGCCACGGTGCTGCTGGTGGCGCTGATCGCGCGCGAGATGGGGGCTTCCCGGCGCGGGCAGTTCCTCGCCGCGGTTGCGATGGCGGCCTCCGGGTATGTGCTGGTCACCGGGCATCTGCTGCTGACCAACACGCCGGAGCTGTGCCTGGCCGCGCTGGCCGGGTGGCTGGTGGCGCGGTTGCTGCGGACCGGGGACCGGTGGCTGCTGGGGCCACTCGGGGTGGTGACCGGGGTGGGGTTGCTGACCAAATCGCTGTTCGCGTTGCTGGTGTTCGCGCTGCTGGTCGGGGTGCTGGTGGCGGGGCCGCGGCGGGTGTTGCGGAGCTGGTGGCTGCTCGCCGGAGTGGGGATCGCGGCGTTGCTGTGGTTGCCGAATCTGCTCTGGCAGGCGGGTCACGGGTGGCCGCAGATCGAGATGATGGGGGTGCTGGCGGCCGAGGGGAATCTGGGTGGGCGGCTGGGGTTCGTGCCGTTCCAGTTCCTGTTGTTCGGGCCGGTGCTGTCGGTGGTGTGGCTGGCCGGGCTGGTGCGGTTGCTGCGTGCGCCGGAGTTCCGCGCCTTTGGTGTGGCGTACCTGGTGATGGCGGTGTTGCTGCTGGTCGGCGGGGGTACCGCGTACTACCTGGCTGACGGGTATCCGGCGCTGGTCGCGGCGGGGGCGATCGGGGTGGATCGGTGGCTGACCAGCCGGGGGCGCGGGGTGCTGGTGGGTGTCGCGGTGACGGGGTCGGCGGTAATGAACGCGCTGCTCGGGTTGCCGATCGTGCCCGCGGAGCAGTTGCGGGACACCCCGATCGTGGCGATCTATCACGAGGCCGGAGAGCAGGTGGGCTGGCCGCGGTTGGTGGAGCAGGTGGCGGCGGCGCATCGCGCGTTGCCGGAGGCTGAACGGGCGCGGGCGGTGGTGGTGACCACGAACTACGGGCAGGCCGGGGCGATCAGGGTGTTCGGGCCCGCGCACGGGCTGCCCGCGGTGTTCAGCGGGCACAACGGGTGGGCGAACTGGGCGGCGCCGCCGGATGCCGCCGAGGTGGTGCTGGTGGTCGGTGGGCGGCAGCCGCCGCCGTGGACGCGGGTGTGCCGGAGCCTGGTGGCGGCCGGGACCGTGGACAACGGGGCCGGGCTGGACAACGACGAGCAGGGCACGCCGATCCGGGTCTGCCGGGGCATGAGCAGGCCGTGGTCGCAGGTGTGGCCGGAGTTGCGGCGGCTGTCCTGAGTGGCCGGTGCGTTCCGGGCGTGGCGGCACTCGGTGGCCGATAGCATCCGGAGCAGGTTCGGCGAGGGGAAAGCTTGGATGAGCGAGAAGGCGGCGCGGCCGATCGCCTGCACCATCACCACCGCCGCCGGGATGCCCGCGGCGCGGGTGCTCGCCGGTTCCTATCTGGAGTGGAACCCGGGGCATGAGTTCGTCATCGCGGTGCTCGACGGGGACCGGGGCGCGCGGCAGGCCAACGGGGTCCGGGTGGTCGGCTGGGACGGGTTCGGGCTCGACGAGGAGAGCTACCTGCGGCTGGCGACCGCGTTCCCGGCGGCCGAACTGCGTGTCGCGCTGGTGCCGTTCCTGCTGCGCGCGTTGCTGACCAGGACCGATCTGGTGACCAGCCTGAGCAGGGACAGCAAGGTGTTCGCGCCGTTCGTCCGGCTGGCCGATCTGACCAGGGCGCATGGCGCGGTGCTGCTGCCCAGGCTGCTGGCGCCGCTGCCGGATGACGGGCGCGCGCCGAGCGAGGCCGAGGTGCTGGCCGGTGGCGTGTTCGACCCGGCGTTCCTGAGCGTGACCGGGCGGGCCGGGGCGATGCTGGACTACCTGTGCGAGCGGGTCGGGCGCAACGCGTTGAGCGGGGACGACCGGTGGCCGAGGTGGACCGACGAGGTCGCGGCGCTGTTCCCGCACGTGGTGCTGCGTGATCCCGGGGTCGGGGTCGGGCACTGGAACGCCGGGCAGCGGCCGGTGACCGCGGATGTCAGCGGGACCGTGCGGGCCGGTGGCGAACTGCTGCGCACGTTCGTCTTCAGCGGGTACCGGCCGGAGCGGCCGTGGTTGCTGGCCGATCTGCCGGGGCGGCCGAGGGTGCTGTTGTCCGAGCAGCCCGCGGTGCGCGCGCTGTGCGAGACCTACCGGGGTGAGCTGCTGGCCGCGGGCTATCAGCCGGACACCCCTGAGTTGTGCCGGTTCGACGAGCTGCCGGACGGCACGCCGTTGACGCCGCTGGTCCGGGAGTTGTTCCGGGCGGAATGGGGCAAGGCGGCGGCCAAGCAGCTGGCGGGCAAAGCGGCCGAGGTCCCACCGCACGCGTTCGGGCCGGACAAGGGCGGCGCGTTCCGGGACTGGCTGGCCGGGCCGGGCAATCCGACCCAGGCGCATTCCGGGCTGAACCGCTGGGTGACCGCGATCTGGGACAGCCGGGTCGACCTGCGGGTGGTGTTCCCGCGCCCGACCGAGGGCGACAACGAGGCGTACCGGCAGTGGTGCCGGACAGTGGCCACCGCCGAGCACGACCTGGCGGAGTGGGCGGTGCCGGAACCCGCGCTGGAGCGGCCCGCGCCGGTGGCCGAGTTCGGGGTGAACCTGCTGGGGCACCTGACCGCGGAGCTGGGCGTCGGCGAGCTGGGCCGGGCGCTGCACAAGGCGGTGCACGCGGCGGGGATCCCGACCGCGACCGTGGTCGAGGACTTCCTGGTGAACAACCGGACCGCGATCGAGCGGCCGACCTCGCTGGGCGCACCGCGGTACCCGCTGAGCGTGCTGTGCATCAACGCCGACACCACCACGCTCGCGGTGGACCTCTACCCGCAGCTGTTCCACCAGCGGTACCGGATCGGCGTGTGGTCCTGGGAGCTGGACGAGTTCCCGCCGAGCATGCACAGGGCGTACGAGCTGGTCGACGAGATCTGGACGATCAGCGAGTTCTGCCGGGCGGCGATCAGCGCGCACACGGACAAACCGGTGAAGGTGTTCCCGATCCCGATCAGCGACCCCGGTCCGCCCAACCGCGGCCGCAGGCTGCCCGGCGCGCCGTTGCGGTTCCTGTTCGCCTTCGACTTCAACAGCATCGCGGCGCGGAAGAACCCGTGGGGCCTGGTGGAGGCGTTCCGGCTGGCCTTCCCGGACGATCCGGACGTGCGCCTGGTGGTCAAGGCGATCAACGGCGAGCTGCACCCCGGCGCCGCGGAGCGGTTGCGCACGCTGATCGGCGCTGATCCGCGGATCGAGCTGGTCGAGCGGTACCTGTCGGTGGCCGAGCTGGCCGCGCTCTACGACGAGAGCGACTGCTACGTCTCGCTGCACCGCTCGGAGGGCTTCGGGTTCACCGTGGCCGAGGCGATGATCCGCGGGCTGCCGGTGATCTCCACCGACTACTCGGGCACGGCGGAGTTCCTGGACGCGGTGACCGGCTACCCGGTGCCGTTCGAGTTCACCCAGGTGGGTGAGGGCTGGGAGCCGTACCCGGCGACGGCGCGGTGGGCCGAGCCTGATCCGGCGGCCGCGGCGCGGGCCATGCGGCGGGTGGCGGATGATCCTGAGCACGCCGCTGCGGTGGGCCGGGCGGGTCGCGAGTACATTCTGCGTACCCGCACCGTGTCGGCCGCTGCGAACTGGGTGCGCGAGCAGCTCGAACAGGCGTACGGCGCTGCTGCGCGACGAGGCGCCTGATGCGCGCCGGTGGGCACAGGGTCACGACTTGGCAGCGGCATACACCACTGACGATGGCATCGGCACAATATGCCGCGTCTTCTTTACCCAGTGGAAGGGGGTGCCAGGGTGACCTGGCATGACGAGCTCCGCAAGCTCGACGAGGGTCTGGCCGCCGGCCTGATCTCCGCCGAGGAGTACCGCGCTCGCCGCGATGAGTTGCTGTCGGCGGCAGCCGGGGCGGGTGGCTCACCCTCCTTCACCCCACCGGGTGGTCAGCAGCAGAGCATCGACAGCACCCAGGTGATGCAGCCGATCCGGGACAACACCCCGCCGCCGGGGAACCCGGAGGCCACCCAGGTGGTGACCAACAGCGGTGCGGAGGCGACCCAGGTGGTGCGCGGCTGGCAGCCGCAGCAGCCCCCCGCCGGCGATGCCGACCGCACCCAGGTGGTGCCGAACGCCGGTGGGCAGCCGGGCTTCCCGCCGCCGCCCCAGCAGCAGCACCCCGGTTTCCCGGCCTCGCCGCCGAGCGGGTTCCCCCCGCCGCCGCAGCCGTTCCCGCAGCACCAGCAGCAGCCTCCGCAGCAGCAGCCGCAGACCCCGTGGGGCGATGAGTCCAACGCGGCTCCGCCCTGGGGTGGCGCCGGTGATCTGCCGCCGCTGCCGCCCGCCGGCAACGAGGCGTGGATCCGGCAGGGGCCGGAGGTGTTCGGCGCGCCCTCTGGCAAGTCCTCCAAGGTGCTGCCGATCATCGGCATCGTGGTGGTGCTGGCACTGGTCGGTGGGGCGGTGTGGTTCTTCGGCTTCCGCAACACCGGTGGCGACCCGAGCAACACCGCCACCTCGAACACCTCCACCGTCGCGCCGACCACGACGACCTCGCAGAAGCCGTTCGAGGCGCTGCCGAATCCACCCGGCGCGCAGGACGCGAAGAACGGCACGATGACGCCGGAGCAGCTCCGCGGCGCCGAACTGCTGGCCGCGCCGGAGGTCGGCGTGATCGAGTCGGCCGCGCCGAGCGAGATCGTCTACAAGGGCAGCGGCGACGGCAAGTTCCGCTACTCGACCTTCATCCTCAGCACCAAGGACGCCGCGGCGGCCAAGGAACTGGCCGAGAAGCTGGTGAACTTCGCCAAGACCGACGAGGGCCTGGTGCCCGGTCAGATCGGCGATCTGCCCAGCTCCGCGACCGTGCTGCAGGTCTTCGACAAGGACCGGGCCATCTACCGGGTGACCTGGATCTCCGGCAACCGGGTGTTCCGGGCCAACGTGGCGCAGATCCCGGTGCCGCCGGAGGGACCGGACCGGGACAAGGCGCTGCTCGCCGAGGCGCACCGCCTGGTGACCACCGCCGCGGCCAAGTTCGGCAACTGACCGGCGGCCTCTGAGGACAGTTTTGAGCGAGCAGGCAGGTGTGCCGGACAAGGACACGCCACAGGTCCGGGGTGGCTTCACGCCGATCGCCTCGATCGACATCGAGGCGCCGGCGTGGCTGCGCCGGATCTCCTGGCCGGCGGTGCTGGTCGGGCTGATCGGCCTGTTGCCGGTCGCCGCGTCGGTGGTCGAGGTGCTGCGGTCGCCGCGACTGCACTTCATCGACTACTGGACGGTGCTCAGCAGGCTCACCAACGACGACGGGACGCTGATCCCGCGCGCGCTGCTGGGCTACCACCACGAGCACCCGATGTTCGTGCCGCAGTTCCTGTTCTGGCTGGACGCCCGGTTCCTCGGCGGGTCCAACCACACCCTCGGCCTGCTGGCCCTGGTGCTGGCAGGCGGGCTGGTCGTGGTGCTCAACCGGATGCTGCCGAGGGAACTGGGCGTGCTCACCCGCACCGCGCTGACCGTCGGGTTTGTCTTCCTGGTCTTCTCCACCACCGCGACCGAGCTGTTCGGCCAGGGCATGAGCGGGATCAGCTGGTTCCCGGTGCTGCTCAGCTCGGCGCTGGCGCTGCTGTGCGCGCAGCGGGGCAGGCCGTGGCTGTCCTTCGGTTTCGGCGTGCTCGCCTGCGTGTGCCACGCCACCGGGTTCGGTGTGTGGCCTGCCATCGCGTTGATCGCCTGGCTGCGCGGCGACAAGGCCCGCCGGGTGGTCTGGCCACTGGTCGTGGGCGCGGCCGTGGTCGCGGTGTGGGCGGTCACCGTGACCAGGGAGCGGATCTCCGCCGGCAGGCTGGACGCGGATGACTACCTGGCCACGGTCGCCAGCACGGTCGGCCAGCTCTGGTCGGCCAGGGTGGAGGATCTGGCCGTCGGGATGGGCGCGTTCACCGCGGCCGGTGTGCTCGCGCTGACCGTGGCGCTCATCCGGGATCGCGGTCTTGGCCGGTCGGTCTCGCCTGCCGCGGCCGGGTTCTCCGGGCTGGGGATCTTCGTGCTGGCCGGGGCGGCGATGGTGGCCTACTCGCGGACCCAGTTCGGGGTCGGGGTCGGCATGAGCGGCCGGTACGCGGCCTTCGCCGCGCTGGCCACCGCCGCGCTGGTGGTGCTGATCGTGCTGCGCCGGTCCCGGATTCCGGCGAACACGGTGGTGGCCGGGGTGCTGGTGCTCAGCGCGGTGACCTGGGTGCTGGGCAACGGTCAGGCCGGCATCCAGCGTCGGCTGTACCCGAACCAGGAGGTGGCCGCGGTGGCGCTGCGGGTCAACGCGACCGCGCAGCTGGCCCGGCTGCGGGTGAAGCCCGAGGTGCGCCCGGCCGCGCTGGCCCTTGGTGTGTATCCGTTCAACAGTGACTTCTCGCTGGGTTGTGGGGCCGGGCGCGAACTCGGGGACAAGGTCGATCTGAGCACGGTGAAGGACCTGGCCCAGCCCGGCGATCCCGGGCCGAACACCGGGCATGTGGACACCGGTCCGGTGCGGGGCGACGCGGAGATCACCGGCTGGGCGCTGGTGCGCAACCAGGCCCCGGACTGCGTGCTGGTGCTGGATCAGGCAGGCACCGTGGTCGGCGGCGGGGTGGCCGGGCTGACCCGGCGCGATCTCGCCCAGCAGTTGCGGATCGACGAGATGAACGCGGGTTTCAGCGCGGTGGCCACCCCGGGGTCGACCGCGCCGAGCGTGGTGGTTCGTTCGGGCGGAGAGCTGTACCGGGTCGCCGCGGTCGCGAGAAAGGGCTGAGCTGGTGGCTGCCCCTGAGCAGGAGATGCTGTGGCGCGGGCTGCTCGCGCCGGTCCGGACCACCGCGGAGGCGCGGCTGGTGCAGGTCGGTCCGGAGGGGCTGACCGAGGGCGGGCCGTTCGACCTGGCGTTGCTGGATGGATCGCTGGAGCACACCGCGGATCCGGCCGGGCTGCTCGGCCAGGTGACCGGGCAGCTGGCGGCCGATGGCGTGCTGGTGCTGGCGGTGCACAACCAGCTCGGGCTGGGGCAGTTGCTGGGCAAGGCCGATCCGGTGCGGGAGCGGATGTGGCTGGGCGCGGCGGACTACCCGGGCAGGCCGGGGCCGCGGACCTGGAGTCGCCGGGTGCTGACCGGGCTGCTGGAGGGGGCCGGGCTGACCGCGCAGCGCTGGTTGCTGTGCTACCCGGACCACGTGCGGCCGCGGGTGCTGGTGGACGGCGCGGTGTTCGAGCGGGCGGACCGGCTGGAGCTGGTCGACAAGCTGGTGCGGGATCCGTTGCTGGGCGCCGCGGACGAGCAGCTGGCGGCGGCGCCGGGGCGGCGGTTGCACCAGTTGGCGCTGGCCGAGGGTTTCGCGGCGGCGGTGGCGCCTGCCTTCCTGGTGGTGGCCGGGCGGACGCCGGAGGCGGTGGCCAGGGTGACCGGGCCGGGGCTGGCCTGGCTGGTGAACTCGAGCAGGCAGCCGCGCTGGCAGCGGGCCCGCCGGTTGAGCGCGGACCTGGTGCTGGAGACGATCGAGGGCACCGACAACACCGAGGGCTGGCTGCGGCAGCGGGTGGTTCCGGCCGAGCCGTGGCTGCCGGGTCGGTGTCTGGACACCGAGTTGCTGGACGCGCTCGCCGCCGGTGATCTGGACCGGGCCGGTGGGCTGCTGGGCCTGTGGTGCCGGACCTGTCTGGCCCAGGCTCGACCGCTGACCGCCGAGGACCTGCGGCATCCGTTCCTGCCTGGCCGGGTCGGCGTGCCGGTGCTGCCGCCGGACTGTCTGGACGTGCACCCGGGGAACCTGGTGCTGGGGCCGGACCGGGAGGTGCGCCGGATCGACCTGGAGTGGGAGGCCGGGTCGGGGGTGGACGCGGAACTGGCGTTGTTGCGCGGGCTGCGCGAGTTCGCCAGGGAGCTGCGGGATTCCGGCGCGCCGCATCCGTGGCCCGCCGAGACGAATCTGCAGAAGTTGTTGTTCCGGCTGGCTGATCTGTGCGGACTGGGTGGTCCGGCGCGGCAGCGGTGGGTCGAGCTGACCTCGGCCGAGGCCTCGTTGCAGGAGCTGGTGTCGGGGGCGCCGCGGGATCGGGTGCTGGCGACGCTGGAAGCCGATGCGGTGCTGCCGGGCAGACCACGGGTGTGGGAGTTGCCGCCGGGGCTTGGCGAGGTGGGCCGGGCGCTGGCGGCCAAGGAGCAGGCGGAGAAGACCGCCCGCTCGCTGTGGACCGATGTGGAGGCGCTGCGTCAGCAGATCGCGCACCGGCAGGCCGAGCTGACCCAGGCGAAGGCGCAGGCCGAGGAGCTGCGGGCGGAGCTGACCAAGGAGCACCAGGCGGCCGAGGAGGCGTTGCGGGCCGCGGACGCCGAGCGGGAGTCACTGCGGCAGGAACTCGCGCGCACCCAGGACGAGCTGGTCGAACTGGACAACCGGGTGGGCAGCGCGTTCGCCGGGCTGGCCGAGGCGACCGCGGATTTCGAGCAGGTGCGCTCGGAGGTGGACGCGGCTCGGGCGGACGCGGCCGGGCAGGCCAGCGCCAGTCAGCAGCTGCGGGACCGGCTGGCCAGGACCCGGGCGCGGCTGGACGCGCTGGAGGGGTCCTCGCTGGTGCGGGCCGGGCACCGGTACGTGTGGCCGGCCGCGCGGGCGGCAAGGGGCATGCGGGATCTGCTGCTGGGCCGGGGCGGGGCGGAGCCGGACAGCGTGTTGCGGCGGGCCAGCCGGTACGCGCCCGCGCTGACCCCGTTGCTGGCCAGGCGATTGCGGGTGCGCGAGGGCGCGGCGCGGGAGGCCGGGCTGCGGTTCGCGGTGGACGTGCCGGGCGAACCGGTGCACATCGGGCGTGGTCAGGTGGTGGATCTGGCCGGCTGGGCGGTGCACGCGGACCTGCCGGTGCGGGCGGTGTGGATCAAGGCCGATGGGCGGATGGTCCCGGCGAACCTGGGCTACCACCGGCCGGTGGTGCGGCAGGAGCTGGGCGCGGCCGGCTGGCACGTGCCGGAGGGCAGTGGGTTCCGGGCACGGATTCCGTTGCCTGCCGGGCCGACTAGGCACGACCTGCCGCTGGAACTGATCGTCGACCTCAGCGACGGCACCCGGTTGCACCGGGCGTTGCCGAGCCTGCGGACCAGGGCCGAGGTGGGCATCCGGCCGGTGCGGGTGGAGTGGCCGGGGTCGGGTCCGCGGGTGGCGATCTGCCTGGCGACCTACCACCCGGAGCGGCGGTTCCTGGCCGAGCAGCTGGACTCGATCCGGAAGCAGACCCACGACAACTGGGTGTGCGTGATCTCCGATGACGGCACGGATCCGGCGGCACGGAGTGTGCTGGCCGAACTGACCGACGGGGATCCGCGGTTCGTGGTGGTCGAGCACGAACGGAACGTGGGCTTCTACCGCAACTTCGAGCGCGCGTTGCGGCTGGCGCCGTTGGACGCGGACGCGATCGCGCTGTCCGACCAGGACGATGTGTGGGATCCGGACAAGCTCGCGGTGCAGCTGGAGCGGCTGGCCGACCCCAAGGTGCAGCTCGTCTACTGCGATATGCGGCTGATCGACGACGACGGCAAGCTGATCGCCAAGACCTCCTGGGGCAAGCGGCGCAACCAGTGGAGCGAACTGGACGCGCTGCTGATGCTGAACACGGTGACCGGCGCGGCCTCGCTGGTGCGGGCGGACCTGGTGCGCGAGCGGGTGTTGCCGTTCCCGCCTGGCACACCGACGGCGTATCACGACCAGTGGATCGCGGCGACGGCGTTGTCGGTCGGCGCACTGTCCTTTGTGGACCGTCCGTTGCAGTCCTACCGGCAGCACGGGGAGAACGTCACCGGGTGGATGCTGCCGTGGTGGACCTCCGGCCTGCCGGGACCGGTGGGACTGGCCGAGCTGAGCCTGGGCATCGACCGGCGGCTGACCCCGCGGCGGCGCGAGGAGCTGGAGCACGTCGTCGAGCACGAGCTGCGGCGGATCGCCCAGTTCGCCTCGGTGTTGCTGGCGCGCAACGGGGATCAGCTGGGTGCGGCCGATCGCGGTGAGCTGGTGAAGCTGGCCGGGGTGGAGCGGCAGTTGTCGGTGCTGGTGGAGCTGGCCGCGCGGAACGGGAAGCGGCCGGAGACCGGTGGGACGGAGCGGTACTTCCTGACCGCGGCGCTGCGCTGGCATGCGTTGCGGCGGGCGCGGCGGCGGATGCCGGAACGGACCGTGCCACCGCTGGACTGACCAGTTCCGAACAGCGGTGGGGGCACGCCCCGGGGTTCCGGGACATGCCCCCACCATCTTGAACTGCTGATCAGTTTCTATTGCCAGGGCGGCGGTCCGCCTCGCTTGATCTTTCGCCAGTCGAGGTACCTCAGCGCAAGATCCGAAATCGATATCAAGATCCAGGCTACGGCGAAGTATCCCGGCGGCCAGCCGAACAAGAGATAGGCAACCGCCAGGACCAGCGCCGGAATCACCGGGATGTAGAACACTCTCCTGGCCCACCTGTCACGCACCAGCCAGGAGACGAAGCCCTCCTCAACAGCCACTGGATCTTCCCTATCTAGGCCAGGCGTCTCGGGGGGCGTCCTTGATGAGGCAGGTGAGCACCCCCGTCAGCACACCCAGCCAGATCCTGGCGCCGCTGACATACAGAGGAACGACGGCGAGAACGATGGAAACGAAACAGGTGTAGACGAACCTCCCCGGCTTCTTTCTAATACCCGACAACGTTCTCTGCACAGGCGAGAATGCTCTCTTCAGCTGCCGTCCGACCCACGGCACCGCCTTGTCCTTCGCCCAGTTGAACGCGGGCTTCACGACATGCCGCACCAGCAGGTTGGCCGCGGGTCGGATGACATAGCGAGCCGCGAGTCCGAGCAGCGGACCGATGAACTGGCCGTTGAGATCCTGCTTGTTGATGGAGTCGGCGGCCGCGTAGTCGTAGTCGTTGGCCGCTCCTCCCTCCAGCGGGTCGACCGCCAGGAAGCGGCCCAGCAGCGGTGAGTACGGGCGAGCGCCCATCTGCACCAGGGACAGCGCGCCGGCGTGTTCATACGGTCGCTGGTGCTGGCCGAGCCAGCCGTAGTCCATCGCGCCCGGCTGGTTGTCGGGCACGTGGTCCGGGTCGATCGCTCCGTTGGGCTTCACCGGCTCGCCGGAGGGCGTGTAGGTGCGGAGTTCGCCGACCAGCTTGCCGTCAGGGCCGGAGGTGGCCGCGATGTCGCCGCGGATCGTGGGGTGGTCCCAGGCCGCGGGCTTGTCCTGGCCGCTGCCCGGCACGGTGTGCAGTACCCCGCCCGGCAGCACGATCGACCTGGACACCAGGCGCTTGTCCTGGCTGATGGCCACATCGCTGGTGTCGTTGCCACTGGTGTGGCCGTAGAGCACCAGCGTGGTCTGGTCGCCCTTGGTGGCGTCCCGGCGGATGATCCGGTTCTCGGCATCGCGCAGGTAGGCCACGTCGGCCGGGTCGGACCCGGTGGTGCGGGCGGTCAGGTTGCGGCCTGCGGCGTCCCAGCCCAGGTAGGTGGGCGCCCCGCCGGCGGTGTACTCGGTGGTGTTGCCCGCCACGTCGTACTTGATCCCGGACACCGCGTTGGCGCCGGTGGTGGACAGCAGGCGGTCCGCCGCGTCGTAGCAGTAGCCGGTCTCGGCCGTGCCTGCCGCGGTCTTGTCGAGCAACCGGACCCGGTTGGTGTTCCGGCCCGCGTTGGACTGGGTGCCGGTCGGGCAACCAGCGGCCGCGGTGCTGGTGAAGTCATAGGTGTACTGGTGTCCAGCCACCCATGCCTCGGTCAGCCTGCCCGCTCCGTCGTAGGAGTAGTTCGGGCCGTTTGGCCGGGCGTCCGCGCCGCCGAGGGATTCGTCGACGACCGTGCCCGCCCTGGTCCGGCTGACCGTGCTGACCACCTCACGGCCGTCGCCGAGCCGCCAGGTGAGCGAGGTCGGCCTGCCCGCCCCGTCCTTGCCGATCGCGGCCAGCTTGGCGCCGTTGGCGTAGCTGACCGAACCGAGTTCGCCTGCCGCGTCGTAGGTGATCTCGCTCAGCTGGACGTCACCAAGCTTAACCGTGACGGCCCGACCGGCGTTGTCGTAGCCGTAGGTGGTGATCTGCGGCGGGTCGGCCGGGTTCGGTGGGATCACCTTCTCCGAGGCCACCTTGCCCGCCCGGTCGTAGTCGGTCTCGGTCCGCACACCCTGTGCGTCGACGTAGGCGACGGTCCGGCCCACCAGGTCCTCGGTGGTGGTGATGGTGCCGTGCAGGTCGGAGACCGAGGAGACCAGCGGGTCCCCGTTCACGGCGTGGTCGTGCCGGACGGTCCGCTCGCCCGCGGTGGCGTTGCCCGCGAACTTGACCTCGGTGACCCGGCCCCGGGCGTCGTATCTGGTGCACGTCCAGGAGCCACCCGTGGCCCTGGCCACCACCCGGCCGCGGGCGTCGTAGACCTGCTCGTCCGTCCGAGCTGCCCCGGAGGCGGGCTGCGGGAAGGTCACCACCTTCGCGAGTCCGGCCTGCGGGGCCGGATCTGCCTCGGGGGTGCAGGGGTTGTCCCTGGTCTCGGTGTTGCCGTAGTAGCCGTAGGTGGTCTTCGCGCCGGAGGGCATGCTCCTGGCGACTCGGCGCAGGAATCCGGCGCCCGGCTTCTCGTACTCGGTGCCGGAAGTCAGCCCGCCGTCGCTGGTGTGCTTGGTGACGGTGCCCTCCAGGCCGTAGGCCAGGTCAAGCCCGCCGCCTGCCCGATCGGTGGTGGTGCGCCGATCCGGTACGCCGTCGGACTCCGCCTCCACCGTGGCGGTGTCCTGGCCGTAGTCCGGGGTCAGTTTGTCCGCAGGCACCGGGGTGAGCGCCGCGTCGCCGCGCCGCCACATCAGGTTGACCTTGGAGTCGCCCCGGAACTGGTTGCCCGAACGCTGCTGCTGCAGGTAGTCCACCCGGATCCGGTGCGGGCCAGCGGACAGCTCGACGGACTGGTCCGGTTCGTCGACCCGGCCTGCCGCGCCCACGTGCTTGGCGATGTCCTTCTCCGCCAGCACCCGGTCGTACACGGCGACCTCGTCCAGCCAGCTCTGCGCGGTGCCGCCGACATTGCGGCGGCCCAGCGTGAGCGGGAGCGGGTTGGGCTCGCCCGACTTGGCGATGGTGCCCTCACCGGACTTGGACCCGTTGAGGTAGAAGATCACCTTGTTCGAGGCGTCCCTGGTGACCGCGACGTGGTTCCACCTGTTGGTGCGCAGGCCGCCGGTGGACTTCAGCGACTGCAGCGAACCAGTGCCGCCCTGCCGGAACTCGACCTGCATCTCCGGGGTGACCACCAGCTCGTACGGGGTTCCGCTGTCCGCGGCGTACTTGCTGATCAGGTCGTGCCAGCCACCGCCGGGTTCGTTGTTCAGCGGCCGGATCCACGCCTCCAGGGTCAGTGGACCGGTGATGTCCAGCGCATCACTGTCGGGCACCTGGGCCCGGCCGGTGCCACCGCGGAAGAGCACGCTGCGGCTGATGTCGTTGGGCAGCGCGCCCGTCTCCTGCTTGAGCACGTCGCCTTCGTACCGGCCGTTGCGGCCGTTGCCGGAGGCATCCAGCAGGTCGTCGTTGCCATCGCCCAGCCGCCAGTACGCCAGCGGCCGGGACTCGACCACCGACGGCGAGTAGGTACGGTCCACGACCAGTTCGTCGTCGACATAGACCCGCAGCCCGTCCGCGGCATCGTCCTCGTGGGTGCCGAAGGTGTACCGGCCCGCGGTGTCCACCTGGACCACGCCCGACATCCGGGCCGAGTAGGTGCCCGCCGCGGTCAGCCCCTCGGTCGGGGCCTTCGTGGTCCAGTCACCGTTGGGCTCGGTGGTCGAGTAGGCACTGGCCCCGCTGGACATGGCGGCGTTGTTCCACCACGCGCTGGAGAGTCCCTTGAACCCCTCGTCGTAGCTGGTGCGCTTGCCAGGCACCTTCTCGCAGCCAGCTGGCGCCGGGCTGAGTGGACGGCGATCGGCGCCGAAGCACTTCTCCGGGGCCGGGCCGTACTGCTCGATCGGGTTGCCCTTGGCGTCGTAGACCCAGGTCGACTTGCGGCCAGCGGCATCGGTGCTGGAGAGTTGCTTGTCGTCCTCGGCCCACTCGTGCCGGGTCTGCTTGCCAGCCGCGTCGATATCGGTCACTGTACGGCCGCCGCTGTCCCGGATGACCTTGCGAGCCTTGTCCGTGGCTGGCGAGGTGCCGTCGATGAAGACCTCGGTGAAGTCCGCGCCGAAGCCGAACCGGTGGTGCGGTCGTTTGGGCGGGGTCTGCTTGAACCCGCTGGGTTCGGGCCCGAGCAGTGCCTTCGCGCTCCGCGTGCCCTCCTGGTATTCCGCGACGAAGGTGCTCTCGTGGGTGTTGCGCCGGTCGATGTCGGCCAGCACCCAGTCGAGGACCTGCGGCGTCCGCATCGCGGTCAGCAGGTGCGTGTCGGTGTAGCTCAGGTCGGTCAGCTCATCGCCAGGGTTCTTCAGCCGGGTCAGCTTGCCGCCCCGGTAGTAGAGGTGGCTGGCCGCGCCGTCGGGCAGCCGGACCGTGCACAGGTAACCCGGTGGCACCGGATCGGCGCCATCCGGTGGGGCGCAACCGGATTCACCGCCGTAGAAGAGTTCGACGAACCGGCCGGAGACCGGGTCGATGATCTTCTTCAGCCGCGGGATCGGGTTGCCCGGGTCCACCGAGCGCCACTCCATCCGGGCCGCGGCCGGCTTGCGGATGTCGCTGGGCGAGGTCACCGACTCGAGGCCGCCCGAGGCGTTGAACACGTAGACCGTGCCGCCCGAGTCGATCAGGGTCAGCTTGCCCTCGTTGTCCCTGGACAGCACGCCGTACTCACCGGCGGGCGGGCGGTAACCGCCGTCGGAGGTGCGCTCGTAGGAGTGCGATCCGCCGTCGGTGTCGGTCAAGGTCACGCCGGACTCTGTCAGCGTGGCCTTGGTGTAGCTCTGGCCCTGGCCGTCCACGTCCGCCGACAGCGACCAGCCCGGCGGCAACGCCGAGGCGGTCGGGGTAAGCCAGGACGCGGGAACCGGCACCGGGTCCCCAGCGCCCTTGGCCCACAGGTGCACCAGACCGGTGTGGTTCCAGTCCCGGTACTCGACCTTGATCGGGTACGGCTTGCCCGCCTCGAGCCGGAGGGCGGATCCCAGCTTGGGTGCATCGCCCGGCTGCATCCACTGCTTCCACTCGTTGTAGACCTGCTGGTTGTTCACCCAGACCCGCAGGCCGTCGTCGTGCACGCCGCCGAAGGAGTAGTCCCCGGTGGTGGGCACGCGCACGAAGCCCTGCCAACGGATCCGGAACCCGTCCTTGGCGATCACCGGCTCGTACGGAGAACCCTCGCCCCAGTTGTAGGAGACCTGGGGGTCGGTGCGCACCAGAACCGGCGTCTCGGTGTCCTTGATGCCCTCCTCGCTGTCCCCGGTGTAGTACGAGCCGACCAGGCCCGCGTCGTCGGAGGCCTGCGAGTTGTAGGTCATCTTGACCGAGATCGGTCCGCCCACGGTGGTCAGGTCCGGGGTGCTCAGGCTGGTGATCACGTTGCCGGTGGCCAGGCTCACCGTCAACGGGCCGAGGGTGTCACCGGCGATCGGGCCCTGGGCGCCGAGTCGCATGTCCACCTTCATCGGCCGGGACGGCGCATCCCTGGTCTCCTGCTGGGACACCGAGTCCCTGGCCCGCACCGTCCAGTGGTAGGTGACGCCGTCCTTGAGGACACCCGGCGGAATGGTCCACTGTGGACTGTCGAGCCAGCCGGAAACCGCGACCATGCCCGCGCGGGCCGAACCACCGGTGCCGACGGCGAACTGGTACTGCACGCCTTCGCCGTCCGGATCGGTGACCGGAGTCACCTTCAGCTCCGGCGACTTGATCGAGACCACCGCTCGCTCACCGGGAGCGGCCTGGCCGGGTACCGCGGGGATGCGGTTGGCCGTGCGGAAGTTCCACACCGGTGACCAGACCCACTCCGACCAGTCGTCCCGGAAGGCGACCTGCCAGTAGTAGGTCTTGTTCCAGTCCAGCTTGAAGGTCTTGCCGAACTCGGCCTTGCGCTCGCCGCCAGGACGTTCGATGGTGTCGGAGTCGAAGGCGGTCGGGACCACGTTCGGGTCCTCGGAGATCAGCACCTGACCGTACAGCTTGTCGTTGTTCGGGTCGCCGATCTGCACGCCGAAGCGGAACTCGCGGGTCCGGTACTCCTGGCCGTTCACCGGCGACGGGCCGGTGATCTCGGCGACCTGCGGCCAGTCGTTGTAGTGGATGGTCAGGTGCGACTTGGCCTGCGCTGGCGCCTCGGCCGCGGCCAGCTTCTTCCACAGGTCCGGATTCCGGTCGCCGTTGGTGTCCAGGCGGAAACCATTCCAGTTCCACCGGCCCGCTGCGTACTCCTTCATCCAGCCGCTGATGTCGACGTCGGTCCAGGCGCCGCCCTGCGCGGCGGCCTGCTGGACCGCACCACCGACGCAGGCCTTGTTGTTCCAGGTGATGTTGCGGGCGTTCCAGCCGCAGTCCACGCTGCGCAGCCAGAACGGGGTGGCCTGCGGCTTGTTCGTCCAGGCCCAGTACCCGTGCCAGGTGGAACTGATGATCTGCTTGCCACGGGCGGGGCCCAGGTCGTACTTGACGTAGGTCTCGTTGAGACCGGCGCCCGGCCAGAACCCGACCTTGTTCACACAGCCACGCTCATCGCCGCAGCTCTGGTCGTAGTTGGTGGTCGGGAACTGGTCGCTGACATAGGCGTCCTCGGCGACCGCGGGCGTGGTCACGCCGGGGTCGACCGTCACCGGGAACTCGCGGGCCTTATCGGTCAACCATTTGCGGTCCACCGAGAGCACCAGCAGCCAGCCCTGGGAGTCGCGTTCCAGGCGTTGGGTGGCTGGGCCGTAGGCGGGGTCGCCGGAGGCCGGGTTGATGGCGGAGTCCCAGGCGACGGGGGCCGGGACGGTCAGGCGGACCTTTCCGTCGGGGTCCTTGAGGGCGATCGCGCCGCCCTCTTCGGCGACCGGAGTGAGGTTGCCCTCCGGTTTGAGGCGGTAGCGCCATTCGGTGGCCTGCGGGACCCGGTGCAGCACCACGTCGTGTTTGAAGCCGCGGGGCAGGATGCGGACCTGGAGGTCCACGTCGGGTTGGACGCCGGCGTACTTGGCGGTGCCGCCGGACACGGTGGCGGGGCGGATGGCCAGGTCAACGGGTTCCAGCGCGGCGGTGGCGCCGTCCTGGGCGGTGACCCGGAGGTCGGCGCCCGCGCCTACCTGCTCGGGGAGCTGGACGTCGGCCAGGGTGGCCTTGGGTTCCAGCTTGCCGTTCTTGCGTTCCAGGTCGGTCTGGACCTCGACCAGCTGGCCGCGGTCGTCCTTGACGTTGACCACGTCCTGGAACATCTTCGCGGTCCTGGTGCCATCCGGGTTGCGGTAGACGTTTCCGGTGGGCAACCGCTCGACCAGCACCGATTTGCCCTCGACAAAGCCGGTGCGCTCCGGCCGTGGCGGGTCGATCGGTTTCGGGCTGCGGGCCGGGGCCCGGCCGGGCTGACCGAAGTCGCCCTTGGGATTTTCCGGTTTGAGCAGTTCACCGGGCTTGTTGTCCGGCAGTGGCAGGTCGGCGGCAGTGCCCCGACGCGGCGCCGTGGCCTGCTGCTCAGGCTCGGCGACCGCGACGGCCTGCGTAATGGACACCGTCATGGCGGCGGCGACCACCACGGCGATCGTTCGGACTACTTGTCTGCGAGCACGACGAAGTAAAGGCACGCGTGTCAACGCGTTCCCCCCTACAACTAGTGCGAGCCCCCCAGGCAGCACGCGGCTGACGAAACAAACGGCGGAATTTTGACTCGGCGACGAGTCATCGCGCCAGCGACCAGAGAGGTATATCTGACCGACTACGTCACGTAACGATCTTGTCGTTCGAGTCGATCAGCGCGCGTAGGCCGCCGTGGGCGGGGCGATGCCGCAGTGGATGAGGACGGCGGCCATCGCGGTGTGGAAGTGCTCTTCGGACAGGTGGGTGGCGGCCAGGTCAAGCAGGGCGACCTGGATCCGGGTCCACCTGGCGTCGTCGTCGAGCAGGCGCTGGGTCAGTTCGGCGATCTCGGCCGGGGTGTCGGCGACCAGGTCCGCGCGCAGGTCGCCGAGCGGGATGCCCTCGGATCCAAGGGAAGTGGTGACGAACGGCAGGCCGTGCGCGATCGCGTCCAGCAGTTTGGTCTGCACGCCCGCGCCGCTGCGGGCCGGGTTGACCAGGACTCGGGCCGTGCGCAGGTAGGGGGCGGGGTCGGGGACCCAGCCAATGACGTCGACGCCGGGTGCGCGCAGGGTGTCCGGGGCATGTGCACCGATCACGCGCAGGTGGGGGCCGTCCAGCAGGGGCAGGACCTCGTCGATCAGGGTTCGGGCGGCCACCTCGTTGGAGGTGGGGGCGGTGGCGAAGGCGCCGTGGAAGAGCAGGCCCTCGCGGCGGTCCGGGCCGGCCGGCGCCGGGGTGATCCGCACCGGGTACGGAGCCACGTGCAGGTTGGCCGCAGGGGCGAAGCGGGTGGCCCAGTCAAGTTCGGCCGGGCTGCCGACGGTGGCGAGTTCGGCCCAGGTCAGGGCCTTGTGTTCGGCCTCGCGCCAGGCAGCCGCCTCGGTGGCGCAGCGGCGGCGGGCTGCGGCGTCGGGCAGTGTGGAAAAGCGGCGTTCGGCCTCGCGGTGCAGGAAGGTCTGGGTATCGAGCAGCCGGACTGCCTGCGGTTGGGTGCGGGAGACCGCTTCGGCCAGCGGGAAACCGCGGGCGCCGAGGGCGACGATGACGTCATAGAGTCCGGCTCGGTCGCGGCCCCAGGCGGTGGGGTTGTCCACGATGGACACTTCGACGCCGGTGGCGCGCAGTGCGGTGGCCTCGCCGTGGGTGGCCAGGACGGTGATGGCGGCTTCCGGGTTGGCCTGGCGCCAGTACTGGATGACCGCCCAGGCTCGTTGGGCGCCTTGGCCCTGGGTGGGGTCGGGGACCTGGTCGGCGGTGAGCAGGACCCGGTAGGGGGCTTGCTGGTCGCGTAGCCACCACAGGCGGTGCGGGTGTTCGTGCACGCCGACCGCTGGCGGGCGTTTGGCCAGGGCTTCCGGCCAGCGGCGGACGAAGACCTCGTGGTTTATGTTGGACAGCTCGATCGCGCGTGGGGTGGTGCTGCTGCCGTGCCGGATGTGCCGGACCTGGGAGGCGGGTTCGACCCAGATCTGCCAGCCCAGCGAGCGCAGGTGGAACTGGAGGTCGGTGTCCTCGAAGTAGGCGATGTGGAACTCGGGGGAGAACCCGCCGGTCTCCCAGAACGCACGCCGCCGCATGAGCAGGCAGGCGGCCGAGGAGTAGTCGGCCGAGCGTGGGTAGAGCGGGGAGAGGTCCGCGTCGCCGTCGCCCCAGCCGCGGCTCCAGCCGTCGCCGCCGATGACGCTGCCCGCCTCCTGCAGGCGGCCGTCCGGGAAGACCAGCACCGAGCCGACCGCGGCGGCCTCCGGGGTGGCGTCCAGGCGGGCGAGCAGCGGCTCGAACCAGCCGGGGGTGACCTCGACGTCGGCGTTGAGGAAGCAGATCAGTTCGGTGCGGGCGTGCTGGACGCCCAGGTTGCAGCCCGCGCCGAAGCCCAGGTTCTCCGGCATTCGCAGCACGGTCGCGCCGGTGAGGTTGGCTTCCAGCCATTCGCCGGTGCCGTCCGGGGAGGCGCTGTCGACCACCACGACCTCGTACGGGCCTGGGGTGTGCTCGGCGAGGGTGGCCAGGCAGCTGGTCAGCATGTCCTTGCCGTTGTAGCTGACCAGCACGAAGGTGACCCTGGGGATGGCGGTCACGGCTTGCGGAGCTTTCCGTAGGCGTCCCTGGCCGGCTGGGCCCAGCGCATGAGTTTGGTGTTGCGCAGTGCGGCCAGTTCCGTGCTGTCCGCGGCGAGCCGGTCGATCTCGGCGGCCAGCGCGCGGTGCCGCTCGGCGAGTTCGCCGTGCAGCCTGCGTTCCTCGGCGAGTTCGGCGCGCAGCGACTCCAGGTCCGCGTCCGGCTCGCTGTCCTGCCAGCCGGCGGCGAGCTGTTCGACCAGGCGCTGGCGTTCGATGAACATCCGTTCCCGCAGGGCGGCGTTGGCCGCGCGCAGCGCGCGGTTCTCCGCGGTCAGGTCGCGGGTCGGCGCCCGGCCGGAGGCGGCGCGCTGGGCGGCCTCGGCGATGGCGTCGAAGTGCTCGATCACCGCCTGCCGCCGGGAGGCCACCGGTTTGAGCGCGGCGTGCACCGCGTCCAGCAGCTTGTTCGCCCGGTCCGCGATCTGCTTGGTGGCGCCGAACTCCAGCACCGGCCAGCGCTGTTCGCCGGTGGGGTCCAGCAGCACCCAGCGGCGGTCCAGACCGGCCGCGGCCGCGGCGGCGTGCTCGTCGGCGGCGACCACCAGGCTCGCCCCGGCCAGTACCGCGATCCGGTCCTCCAGGACCAGGTCGGCAGGCAGCAGGTGGCCGTCGAGGGCGGGGGCGTCCGGGCCGGTGGGCAGCAGCACGATGTGCTCGATGGCCAGGAAGTCCTGGATCTTCTCCAGCACCGCCGGCAGCGTGGCCAGCTCGCCTGCCAGGTCGGGGGTGAGTTGCAGGACCAGGTAGCTGCCCTCAGCGGGCAGGATGCGCAGCTTGCGCAGATCACCCTGGCGGGTGGCCAGCGCACCCGGGCTGACCAGGCTGTCGGCCAGCAGCGCCGGATGCGGCACCACGGCCACGTCCCATTGCAGCCCGGCGTCGGCGAGCCGGTCCCTGGACCGGATGTCCCGCACCGAGGGGTAGGGCTGTCCGGCGAAGGCCGAGACCAGTTGCGCACTGGGCTTCTCCGCCACGCGCACCGCGCTGACCAGCACCGGGTGCTCGCCGAGGGCGTGGGTGAAGAACTCGGCGCCTGGCACCGGGCCACCGTAGAAGCCGGTCAGGTCGGCGCCGAGCGGGAAGGCCGGGGTGATCACGGTGAGGTCGGCGGCGGCCAGCGCGGAGACGCGGCGCGGCCGGTACTCGCCGAGCGGTTCGGCCACCAGTCCGCCGTCGGTGCGCAGCGGGCGGGTCCAGCCGAAGGGGGCGTGGAAGGAGATCCGCCAGTCGGGCAGCCGGGTGGACAGGTGGAACTCGGTGAGCCGGGGCAGCAGTTGGTCGCCGAGCCCCGGGAGGTCGGAGCTGCTCCACACCGCAAGCGCACCGATCGTTGGCGACGTGGGCTCCTGCACGTCCCGCACTTTAACCGAGTCGCCTGCGGTGGCGGGGTGCGACGGCTGGATGAAGACTTCCTCATCTGCGGCTCATCTGCGCCTCGGGGGCGTGGGAGAGGGTGGTGGCATGAGGTGGTCGGGGATCGGGGTGGCCGCTGCGGTGGCTGCCGCGGTGGCCGGCGCGGCGCTGGCGGTGTTCACGCTGGTGGGTGGCGTGCAGCCACCGAAGATCCAGCCTGAGGTGTCGGTGAGCGTGCCTGCCTATCTGCCGCCCTCGCCCCAGCCGCCGCCGACCTCGGGACCACCGACGCCCCAGCCACCGCCGCCACGGACGAGTGTGGTGCCGCCGCCACCCCCGGATGACGACGACGATGACGATGACGACGATGGCTAGGCCCGGGTTGCCCGCGCGGGTACGGATCATGGGCTGGTTGCTCGCGTTCATGGCACTGGTGCTCGCCGTGGTGGTGGTCGTGGTGTGGCGGCTGCTGACCTCCGATGTGGAGAACCGGGTGAACCGGGGGCTGGAGCAGGAGACCAACGAGTTCGTCGAGTTCGCCAGGCTCGGGCGGGATCCGCGGCCCGGCCGGACGATCACCGACGGGAACCGGCTGCTCGAGGCGCATCTGCACAACAACCAGTACCCCGAGCCCAATGAGGTGCACCTCGGGGTGGTGGTCAAGGACGACGGGACCGTGCTGTCGACCCGGCGGGGCGAGACGCCGGTGGACCTGGCCGCGGACGACGCCCTGCTGCGCGGGATCGTGGACTCGCCGGAGAGTTTCGGGTCCGCGCCGACCGCCGCCGGTGAGCTGCGCTGGGCCAAGGTGAAACTGACCGCGGCCGGACCGCACCGGGCCGCGTTCATCACCGCGTTCTTCGTGGACGCCGTGCGGGCCGGGGCTGATCAGACCATCCGGTTGCTGCTGCTGGTCTCGGTGATCGGGTTCCTGCTGGCGGCCGGGGTGTCCTGGGTGGTGGCCGGGCGGATCCTGGCGCCGATCCGGACGGTGCGGCAGGCCGCGGCGGCGATCACCGAGCATGACCTGACCCGGCGGATCCCGGTGCACGGCAAGGACGACATCGCGGCGCTGGCCGAGCAGTTCAACGCCATGCTGGACCGGCTTGATCAGGCGTTCCGGACACAGCGGCAGTTCCTCGACGATGCCAGTCACGAGTTGCGGACACCGATCACGATCGTGTCCGGGCATCTGGAGCTGATGGGTGATGATCCGCGGGAGCGGGCCGAGGTGGTGCGGTTGTGCACCGATGAGCTGGACCGGATGAACCGGATCGTGCAGGACCTGTTGCTGCTGGCCAAGGCGGAGCGGCCGGACTTCCTGCGGCCGGCCCCGGTCTCGCTGCCCGAGCTGACCAGCGATATCGACGCCAAGGTGCGGGCGCTGGCGCCGCGGCGCTGGGTGCTGGAGTCGATGGCCGAGGACGAGGTGGTGCTGGACGCGCACCGGGTCACCCAGGCGGTGGTGCAGCTGGCGCAGAACGCGGTGCAGCACACCGCGGACGGTGACGAGATCCGGCTTGGGTCGGCGGTGCACGGGGAGAACGTGTCGTTCTGGGTCACCGATTCGGGGCCGGGTATCGCCGAGGCGGACCGGGCGGCGATTTTCGATCGGTTCGCGCGGGGTAGTTCTGGACGTGGTGACCGCAGTGGCGCCGGGCTGGGCCTGGCGATCGTGAAGGTGATCGCGGAGGCGCATCACGGGGTGGTGCGGGTGTTGTCCGAACCGGGGTCGGGGGCGACCTTCGGTGTCGAACTGCCGTTGGTGGCAGTGGATGGGGAGGCGTCGTGGGGCGGATCCTGATTGCCGAGGACGAGCAGCGGATCGCCTCGTTCGTGGAGAAGGGGTTGCGGGCCAACGGGTTCAGCACCAGCACGGTCGCCGACGGGAACACCGCGCTGGACTACGCGCTGACCGGGGACTTCGACCTGGTGGTGCTCGACCTCGGATTGCCCGGCCGGGACGGGTTCGCGGTGCTGCACGCGTTGCGGCAGGCGCGGGTGACCACGCCGGTGATCATCCTGACCGCGCGGGACTCGGTGCACGACACCGTGGCCGGGCTGGAGGGTGGCGCCGATGACTACATGACCAAGCCATTCCGGTTCGAGGAGTTGCTGGCCAGGGTGCGGTTGCGGTTGCGCGCCCCGGAGCGGGCGCCGGAGGTCACCGTGTTGCGTCAGGACGAGCTTTCACTGGACCTGCGCACCCGGCGGGCACAGATCCAGGGCCGGACGGTGGACCTCACCGCGCGGGAGTTCTCGCTGCTGGAGCTGTTCCTGCGGCATCCGGGGCAGGTGCTCACCCGCGAGCAGATCCTCTCCCACGTGTGGGGTTACGACTTCGATCCGGGCTCGAACGTGGTGGATGTGTACGTGCGCGCGCTGCGCCGCAAGCTCGGCGCGGAGTGCGTGCACACCGTGCGTGGCATGGGTTACCGGCTGGGCGACTAGCCGGTGCCGCGGGGGACGGGTTTCGTGTCCCCTGGTGCCTGGCTTCGGGCCGCCCTGGCGGGAACGATGGGGCGGTGGATCATGAACTTGGGCGGCGGCGGGTGTTGCAGCTCTTCGGGTTGAGTGCCGGTGCCGGGGTCGCGGCGATGCGGGCGGCCGATCCGGTGCTGGCGGCCACGCTGGCCTATGACGAGGCCAACGGGGTGTCGCCAGGGCAGTACCGGGCGCCCAGCGGGCTGGCCAAGGACTCGGCGGCCAAGGATGCCGCGCTCGCCTGGATCGACGGCAACGCGGAGTCGATCACCAGGCTCAGTGACGAGGTGTGGGGGTTCGCCGAACTGTCGTTGCGGGAGTGGCGGTCCGCGCAGGCCACCGCTGAGCTGTTGCGGCGCAACGGGTTCCGCATCGAGTGGGGCACCGGTGGGTTTCCGGCCGCGTTCACCGCCACCTACGGCGCCGGCAAGCCGGTGCTCGGGTTCAACGTGGAGTACGGCGCGCTGCCCGGCCTGTCCCAGCAGCGCGGCGCGGGCACGCACGATCCGCTGGTCTACAACCACGACGCCTACGGGCCGACCTACGGCGCCGGGCACGGGGACGCGCACAACGCCCTGGGCGCGGGCGCCACCGGGGCCGCCATCGCGGTGCGGCACGCCATGGAGCGGCACGGGCTGCCGGGCACGCTCAAGGTGTTCGGGTCCACCGGGGAGGAACAGCTGGTCGGCAAGCCGTTCGCGGTCAAGGCCGGGGCGTATGAGGGCCTGGACGCCTACCTGGACTGGCACCCCTTCGCCGCCACCCTGGCCACCTGGAACACCACCTCCGCGCTGGCCTCGGCCACCTTCACCTTCCTCGGCGCGGCCGGGCACGGCGGCTCACCGCTGGGCAACAAGAGCGGGCTGGACGGCGCGCTGCTCATGGCCACCATGACCGAGTACCTGCGGGAGAAGAACGTCGCGCCGTCCGGGCGGTTCCACTACGCGATCATCAACGGTGGTGGGGCGCCCAACGTCACCCCGGACATGTGCTCGATCTGGTTCTTCGTCCGCGAGGGCAGCCCGGCCCGGCTCACCGTGCTCTACGACAAGATCGTGGCCGCCGCGGAGGCCGCCGCCAAGGCCAGCCAGACCCGGCTGGTGCACCGCTTCCACGCCGCCACCTGGAACTCCCTCGGCAACAAGGCCGCAGCCGAGCTGGCCGACGAGAACATGCGCAAGATCGGCCCGCCGCAGTTCTCCGTGGAGGACCAGCGGCTCGCGCGGGCGTTGCAGAAATCGCTGGGCCGGCCCGAGGTCGGACTGCCGACCCAGCTGGTGCCGCTGACCCCGCCGCCCGCGGCGTTCCTTGGCGGACCCTCCACCGACGCCGCCGACGTCTCCTGGCGCACGCCCAAGGTCACCGTGCTCGCCGCGACCTTCCCGCCCGGCATCCCGCACCACAACTGGGCCGTGACCTCGGCCGCGGCCACCGGGATCGCGCACAAGGGACTGCTGTCCGCGGCGAAGTACCTGGCTGCCACGGCCGTGGACCTGTTGACCCAGCCCGAGGTGCTGGCGGCCATCCGCAAGGAGTTCGAGGAGCGCACCGCCGGGGCCAACTGGAAGAGCCTGATCCCCGACGGCACCCAGCCGCCGCTGTACGAGCCGCCCGCCGACTTCCTCCGGGCCACCGGCCAGCAGTGGCCGCCGTCCGGGGTCACCTGGCCGCCGCCGCCCGTGGTGTCCACCGAGCAACTCGGCAGCACCGGGCCGGAGCTGCGGCCCGGCATCTAGCTACTCCGGCTTGTTGCCGGTGGCGCTGCCCACGGTGAACGGGGTGCGCACGCCCTCGTAGCCCAGGTGCAGGGTCATCCCGTTGCTGGCGTGCAGCAGGTCGTGGCAGTGGTCCATCCAGATGCCGGGGTTGTCCGCCCTGAACGCGACCTCCCAGGTCTCGCCGGGGCGCACCAGCACGGTGTCCAGCCACAGCGGGCTGCCGGTGAACGGCGTCCCGTCGCGGCTGAGCGCGAGCACGTGGTGGCCGTGCAGGTGCATGGGGTGGTCGTTCATGCCCTTGTTGCGGAAGGTCATCCGGACCAGGTCGCCCTCGCGGACCATCAGCATCGGCGCGTCCGGGAACACCCGGCCGTCCACCGTCCACAGCAGGCCGAGGCGACCGGCGTGGAAGCCCATGCCCTGGTCGAGGTCGACGGTGAAGTGCTTGGTGTAGGCCGAATCCGGGCCGAACGGGGTGGTCTTGGGCTTGCCGTAGGCGTTCAGGTCCAGTTCCGGCGCGTGCCGTGGCTGTTCCACTGTGGACACTCCGTCCGGGCTGAGCACCAGTGCGCTGCGGGTGCCTGGACCGCCGATGCGCACCGGGTGCGCCGGCATGGTGAAGTCCAGGTCGGCGCGGCCGCCACCGCCGAGGGTGATGGAGCGATCGCGGATCTCGCCGGGTTCGTTGAGGTCCTGGCCGTCCACCGCGGCCACCCGGAACGGGGCGCCGGCGAAGGTGAGGCGTTCGGTGCCGGAGTTGGCGTTGACCACGCGCAGCCGCACCCGGCGGCCGGGCTCGGCCTTGCGCACGTCCAGGCGGTCGTTCCAGTTGTGCACCAGCAGGGTCTCGTCGATCTCGGCGACCGGCCCGGCCGCGGGTTCGATCACCAGTGCGCCGAACAGACCGCGGGTGACCTGCTCGTTGGCCACCTGGTGCGAGTGGTACCAGTAGGTGCCGGGTTTCTCCGCGCGGAAGCGGTAGGTGAACTCGCCGCCGGGCTGGACCGCGTCCTGGGTGACCCCGGCGACGCCGTCCATCGCGTTGGGCACGTCCACGCCGTGCCAGTGGATGGTGGTCGGGGTGGCTTCGAGCCGGTTGACCAGCTTCAGCTCGATGGTCTCGCCCTGCCGCACCCGCAGTGGCAGGCCGGGCAGGGTGCCGCCGAAGGTCCAGGCGTCGACGAGCTGCCCGGAGGCCAGCGGGATGCGGGTTTCGTCGGCGACCACGGTGAACTTCCGCACCGGTCCGGTATACGGCCCGCCGATGAGGTCCTTGACGCTGCGGGTGGGGCCGGTGCTCGCGCCGTGGTGGCCGTGCGCGTTCATGGACAGCCGGTCCGGGAAGGCGGACATGGTGCTGCCCACCGCACCACAGCCCGCCGCCGCGACCACCAGCACCAGCGGGGCGGCCAGCCGGGCCCACGGGGACCAGCGGATGGTGCCGACCTGTCCGGTCAGCCGCCGGTGCCGCTGGTTGACGTCGATCACCACCACCAGTGCGACCAGCGCGAACACCAGTCCGGCAAGCCAGAGCGTGATCGTCTCCTGCACCACCAGGTTCAGCACCACCAGCAGTCCCCCGCTGACCGCGGCCAGCCGGGCGGGCAGCACCACGGCGGGTGCGGTGACCGCGAGCCGCAGCTCCGGGGTGGGTTCGACCGCGCGGATCGCCCGGTTGAGCGCGGGCAGCGTGCTGCGGGCCGCCATGATCAGCGGCACGCCGAGCAGGACCAGGGTGCGCAGTGGGCGGATGCCGAAGGCCAGTCCGTGGCCGAGCAGCAGGGCCGCGGGCAGCAGTTTCAGCACCAGCAGCGCGAGCACGTAGTAGTAGCGGCGGCGGGCCGCGCGGGCTGCCCGGTGCCAGTTCCGCGCGTCCGGGAGCCTGCGCACGGCGCGGGCCCACAGCAGCAGCGGCGGCAACAGCAGCAGTGAGGTGGTCATCTCGAGCAGGAATCCCAAGGCGTACACGATGCTTGATGGTGGGCATCTGACCAGCGGAAATCGTCGGCCTGGGAGCGACACTGCGCCGTACGTCGAGGCGCTTACGGGGATTTCCCCGCTGTGCCCCTAGTGGTCACCCCGAGCCGCTGCCACGATCAAGACCCCTGCCCTTTCAGCGTTGAGAGGCCACCATGCGTCGCTGTGTGCTGCTTGTCTGCGTCCTGCTGGGCGCGCTGCTGACCCCGACGGCCCAGGCCGCGCCGCCGGGCAACAAGGACGTGCTCGTGCACCTGTTCTCCTGGAACTGGAACTCGGTGGCGCGGGAGTGCCGGGACTTCCTCGGCCCGCGCGGGTTCGGCGGGGTGCAGGTCTCCCCGCCGCAGGAACACGTGGTGGTCAACGGATTCCCGTGGTGGCAGGACTACCAGCCGGTGAGCTACGGGCTGAACACCCGGCGCGGCAACGAGTCCGAGTTCAGGGCCATGGTCGATTCCTGCCACGCGGCCGGGGTGAAGGTGTACGCGGACGCGGTGATCAACCACATGTCCGGGCAGGACGGCGGCGGCACCGGCAGCGGCGGCTCCCGGTTCGGGCACTACGACTACCCCGGCATCTACCAGCACCAGGACTTCAACCACTGCGGCCGCAACGGCAACGACGACATCCAGAACTACCGGGACGCCTACGAGGTGCAGTTCTGCGAACTGGTGAACCTGGCCGATCTGAAGACCGGCGCGGACTACGTGCGGGACCGGATCGCCGGCTACCTCAACAAGCTGCTGGCCCTTGGCGTGGACGGGTTCCGGATCGACGCGGCCAAGCACATGCCGCCCGCGGACATCGCCGCGATCAAGGCCCGGCTGTCCCGGCCCGCCTACCTGTACCAGGAGGTGATCCCCGGCGCGGGTGAGCCGGTGCGGCCGGAGCAGTACGCGGGCAACGGGGATCTGCTGGAGTTCCACTACGGCGAGGACCTGGCCCGGATCTTCAACCAGGAGAAGCTGTCCTACCTGCGCACCTTCGGCTCCACCCTGCCCAGTGGCAGTGCGGTGGTCTTCACCGACAACCACGACACCCAGCGCGGCTCCGGGGTGCTGACCTACCGGGACAACGCGCGGTACGCGCTGGCCAACGCGTTCATGCTGGCCTGGCCGTACGGCTCGCCGAAGCTGATGAGCAGTTACGAGTTCGGCAACAAGGACGAGGGGCCGCCCGCGGAGGCGTCCGGGCGCACCAGGGACAGCGTCTGCTTCACCGACCGCTGGCGGTGCGAGCACCGCTGGCAGGTGATCGCGAACCTGGTCGGCTTCCGCAACGCGGTGCGCGGCACCGGGGTGAACAACTGGTGGGACAACGGGAACGACGTGATCGCGTTCGGGCGTGGGGACCGGGGTTACCTGGTGCTCAACGACGAGGGTCCGGTGACCGGGCGCTCGTTCCAGACCGGGCTGCCCGCCGGCCGGTACTGCGATGTGGTGCACGGCAACTTCAGCGGCGGTGCGTGCAGCGGGCCGGTGTACACCGTGGACGGTGGCGGCTGGTTCCGCGCCGATGTGGCCGCGCAGGACGGGATCGCCTTGCACGTCAACGCGAAGCTGCCCTGATGATCCGCTCGATGCGGTCGACGTCACCGCGTTCGGCTGGCGGCAGCGGGGCGCCGAGCGCGGCCCTGGTCGCGGTGGCCCGGCCGAGCAGGGTCGCGGCCAGCGCCGGATCGGTGGCCGCGTACGCACCGGCCAGGCCCTCCTCGGTGAGCGCGATGGCCCGTGGGTCGCCGATTTTCTGGGCCAGTTCGTGGCTTTCGGTGTGCAGGGCCAGTGCGGACGCGGGGTCGCCGCGTTGTTCGGCGATGAAGCCGAGTTCGGTGAGGATCAGGGCCAGGCCGGGGCCGCCGTCCACCTCGCGGCACCAGTCGACCCAGCGCCGCAGATGCGCCTCGGCCTCGTCCAGGCGACCCTGACGGCGGGCCAGCAGACCGAGGCCGACCTCGGCGAACTGCTCCCCCGCGGTGTTGCCGTGCCGCACCGCCACTTCGAGTGCGCGCTGGTGCAGGTCGGCGGCTTCGGTCAGGTCTCCGGTGAGCAGCGCGATCCGGCCGAGTCCGGCGAGTTTGGCGGTGACCGCGGTCCACAGGCCCAGTTCCTCGGCCGAGCGCAGGCCCTCGCGGTGCAGCCGGGCGGCGGCCGGGTAGTCGCCGGTGATCTCGGCCAGCTGGGCGAGTTCGCCGGTGGCCTGCGCCTGGCCCCAGTGATCGTCGAGCTGGGCGAACAGTTCGACGCTGCGGGTGGCGTCCCGGTGCATCGCGGCCAGGTCCCCGTGCAGCAACGCCTGGGCGGCGCGGGTGCTGAGCGCGGCGGCCTCACCCCAGCGATCGCCGGTGGCCTCGAACTCGGCCAGGGCGGCGGAGTTGAGGCGTTCGCTGATCGCGGGTTCGCCCTTGCCGAGCAGGGCGTAGCCGAGCAGCCAGCCGGTTCGACTGTCCGAAGTGGACAGATCAGTGGGCGGCGCGCCCGCGAGGGACTGGAACCCGGTGCGCCAGGACTGGATCCGCCCGCGCCGCACCGGGTCACCGCCGGGCGCACTGAGCGCGAGGTCGAAGGCGCGGACGGCCTCGGTGAAGCGGCCGCGCAGGAACCAGTACCAGGCCAGCGCGTCGGTGAGCCGCAGTGCGAGGTCGGCCTGCGCACCGGCCAGGGCGCGGTGCAGGTTGGCGGTTTCCCGGTCCAGGCCGTCCAGCCAGCAGCGCTGGCCGGCGCCGTGCAGTTCGGCCTGTTCGGCCAGGGCCAGGTAGTAGCCCCGGTGCCGCTGCCGGACCGCGTCCAGTTCACCGGCTTCGGCGAGTTTCTCCAGGCAGTACGCGGCAACGGATTCGAGCAGCCGGTAGCGCGGCCCGCCGGTGACCAGCGAGCGGTCGACCAGCCGGGACAACAGGTCCAGGACCTCCTCCGGGCGCACGCCGTCGCCCGCGCACACCGCCTCGGCGGCGGCCAGCGTGCAGCCTTCGGCGTGCACGGCCAGGCGACTGAGCACCAGGCGTTCGGCCGCGGTGAGCAGCTCCCAGCTCCAGTCGATCATCGCGCGCAGGGTGCGCTGGCGGCTGGGTGCACCGCGGTGACCGGTGTTGAGCAGCCGGAACCGGTCGTCCAGCCGGGCGGCGAGTTCGTCGACGCCGAGCACCCGGACCCGGGTGGCGGCCAGTTCCACGGCCAGCGGCAGACCGTCCAGCCGGGCGCAGATCGCGGCGACCGTGCCGGCGTTGTCCGGGGTGAGCCGGAAACCGGGCGCGCGGGCGGCGAACAGCTCCACCGCGTGCTCGGTGGCCAGCGGCCGCACCAGGTGCTGGGTCTCCCCGGCCAGGCCGAGGGCTTCCCGGCTGGTGGCCAGGACGCGCAGGTCCGGGGCGGCGCGCAGCAGTCGCTGGGCGAGCGCGGCCGCGGGTTCGAGCACGTGCTCACAGTTGTCCAGCACCAGCAGCATCCGCCTGCCGCGCACCGCGTCCAGCAACCGATCCGCGCTGGGCACGTCCTCACGCACGCCGAGCGCCACGCTGACCGCCTCCTCGACGGCGGGTCCGTGCCCGGCCAGCTCGACCAGCCACACACCGTCCACAAAGGACTCTTGTGCAGCGGTGGCCAGGGCCAGGGTGGTCTTGCCGACCCCGCCAGGACCGGTCAGCGTGACCAGCCTTGCCGAGCGCAGCAACGCGCTGACCTCGGCGCGGTCGGTGTCCCGGCCGATCAGACCGGTGAGCGGGGCTGGCAGGTTGCCGCGGCGGGTGAGTCCGGGGTCCTGACGCAGGATCGCCTGGTGCACCGCGGCCAGCTCGGGGCCGGGGTCGGCGCCCAGGTCCTCGGCCAGGCGTTCGCGTAGCTCGGCGTAGCTGGTCAGTGCCTCGGCCTGGCGGCCGGCCAGGTAGAGGGCGCGCAGGTGCAGGGCGCGCAGTCGTTCGCGCAGCGGGTGTTCGCGCACCAGCGGGGTCAGCTCGGCCAGCACCGGCTCCCCCGCGCTCAGCCGGGCCTGGGCCAGGTCCTCGATCGCGGTCAGCCGGGCCTCGGCAAGCCGGTCGGCGTAACCGCGGGCGAACCCGGCGTCCGGGAAATCGGCCAGCACCGGACCACGCCACAACGCCAGCGCACCGGCCGGGTCACCGCGGTCGAGCAGGCTGGTGAACCGGTCCGCGTCCAGCGCACCCGGCTCGACCCGCAGCAGGTAGCCGGGTGGGCGGGACTCGACCAGTTCCGCGCCGATCGCCCGCCGCAGCTGCCAGACCTTGTGCTGCAACGCCGCCGCCGGATTCGCCGGGGGCCGCTCACCCCACAGGTCCTCGACCAGCCGGTCCGCCGAGACCACCCGCCCGGCGTGCACCAGCAGCACCGCCAGCAGCGCGCGGACCTTGGCCTCGGGCACCCGCACCGGCGTGCCTTCCGCCGTCCACACCGCCAGCGGACCCAGCACCCCGAAACGCACAGCTCACGGTAACCCGGGAGGTGATCGAGAGGAGACCGAGAGCGCGACTGGGCACGGTGGCGGCACATCGACGAGAGGACCGGAATGACCAACCCCACCAGCGTCGCGGTGCTCGGCCTCGGCAACATGGGCACCGCCCTGGCCGCCGCCTTCCTGACCGCGGGCCACCCCACCACGGTGTGGAACCGCACCGCGAGCAAGGCCGAACCCCTGGCTGCCCAGGGCGCGGCCGTGGCCGCCACGGTGGCCGAGGCGATCGCCGCCGCCGAGGTCACGGTGATCTGCCTGTCCGTCTACGACACCGTGCTGGCCCGGCTGGACGGCGTCGACCTGCACGGCAAGGCGATCGTCAACCTCACCAACGGCACCCCGCGCCAGGCCAGGGAAGCCTCGGCAGCCCTCACCGCACGCGGCGCGTCCTATGTGGACGGCGGGATCATGGCGATCCCGGAGATGATCGGTCAACCCAGCGCACTGCTGTTCTACAGCGGCGCGACCGAGACCTTCCAGGCGCACCGGGAGCTGCTGGACCTGCTCGGCCCGGCCAGGTTCCTCGGCGCCGACCCCGGCCTGGCCTCGCTCTACGACCTCGCGCTGCTCAGCGGCATGTACGGCACCTTCGCCGGCGCCTTCCACGCGATCGCGCTGGCCGGCACCGAGGGCGTGCCCGCGGTGGAGATCACCGAGCTGGTCGTGCCCTGGGTGACCGCGATGGCCGCGGTGCTGCCCTCGATGGCCGCGGAGATCGACAAGGGCGAGTTCCTCGGCGAGGAGTCCAGCCTGCAGGTCAACAAGGACGGCCTGGACAACATCCTCACCGCGAGCTGGCAGCAGGGCATCTCCGCCGACCTGCTGGCCCCCTTCCACACCCTCATCGCCCGCAAGCTGGCCACCACCGACGGCTCGGTCAGCGTGAACTCGATCATGGAGCTGCTCAAGTGAACTACTCGGGCAAGAAAGCAGTGGTCACCGGCGGCACCCACGGCATCGGCCTGGCCGTGGTGAAGGCACTGCTCGACGGCGGCGCGGAGGTGGTGCTGACCGGCCGCGACGAGCGCAACATCGAGGCCGCCCGCACCGAACTGGCCGGCCGGCCCGCGCACGTGGTGCGCTCGGACGCGGCCAGCCTGGCCGACATCACCGCCCTCGGTGACCTGGTGGAACGCACCCTCGGCCCGGTCGACCTGGTGCTGGTCAACCACGGCTACGCCGAGACCGGCCCGCTCGCCTCGGTCACCGAAGCGGCCTACGACCGGATGCTCGACGTCAACGCCAAGGGCGCCTTCTTCACCGCGCAACGCCTGGCCCCGCTGATCAGGCCGGGCGGCGCGCTGGTGTTCACCGGTGCGGTGCTGGTCGGCATGGGCTGGCCGGACAGCAGCGTGGCCACCATGGCCAAGGCCGCGGTGCACGCACTGGCCCAGTCCCTGGCCGCCGAACTGCTGCCGCGCGGGATCAGGGTGAACACGGTCAGCCCCGGCTTCACCCTGACCCCGACCATGGGTTTCGCCGCCATGACCGCGGCCGAGCAGGCAGCCAACCTGGAGGCAGGCAACGCGCTGACCCCGATGGGCAGGCACGGCACCCCCGAGGAGATCGCCGCGGCAGTGCTGTTCCTGGCCTTCGCCGCCACCTTCAGCACCGGGATCGTGCTCTCCGCCGACGGCGGCCTCGGCCATGTAGAGAAGACGTGACCGGCTCCGACCAGGGGGCATGACCAAGAACCGCAACATCGCCCTCTGGATCGGCCAGGTCCTGATCGCCGCCCTGTTCCTCTTCGGCGCCTACAGCAAGCTCACCGGCGACCCCGCGGTGGTCGCGGGCTTCGCCGCGATGGGACTGGGTGGGGGCATGGTGGTCTTCGTCGGCCTGTGCGAGCTGGCAGGCGGGATCGGCATCCTGATCCCGGTGCTGACCAGGTGGGCCGCGCTCGGACTGGTCGCGTTGCTGATCGGCGCCGTGATCCTGGGGGTCGCCGCCGGTGGGCCGGTGGCCGCGGTGTTCCCCGGGGTGACCTTGCTGCTGGTGGCGGCGGTGGCCTGGGGCCGCTGGATGAGAGTCGTTTCATGAACGGCTCACGAAGGGCTCAGTTGCGCGGCCCAGGCTGTGGTCCATGTCCGGCACCCTCGAACTCGCCCCGCCCTGGCAGCGGGTCCCACTGGCCGAGGCGCCCACCGCGCCGTTGCGCCGGCGCAGGCGGTGGTGGCCGCTGCTGGTGGCGGTGCTCGCGCTGGGTGGGCTGGCCGGGGCACTGCACTTCGGTGGGACCGGGCTGACGCTGTCCGGGCAGGCCACGCTGCTGGTGTTCACCGCGGCGGTGGCCGCCTGGACGCTGACCCGGATCGACGACACCTATGTCGCACTGGCCGCCGCGCTGGTGCTGGTGTTGCTCGGGGTGCTCAGTGGCGACCAGCTCTTCGCCACCCTGGGCGGTGAGACCATCTGGCTGCTGATCGCCGCGTTCGTACTGGCCGCGGGGGTGGGCGCGAGTGGACTGCCGACCAGGGTGGCGGTGGCGCTGATCGGGCGGGCCCGGTCGGTGCGTGGGCTGGCGCATCTGGTCACCGCGGCGTTGCTGCTCAGCGCGTTCGCCATTCCGGCGACCTCCGGGCGGGCCGCGCTGGCGGTGCCGGTGTTCGTGGCGCTGGCCGGGACACTGCGCGAGCGGCCGCGAGTGGTGCGGGCGCTGGCGATCCTGTTCCCGACGGTGATCCTGCTGTCCGCGGTGGCCACCCTGATGGGCGCCGGGGCGCATCTGGTGACCAGTCAGCTGCTCACCGCGGCGACCGGGTCCGGCATCGGGTTCGGGCAGTGGCTGTTGCTCGGCCTGCCATTAGCCCTGGTCAGCTCGCACCTGGCGGCCGAGCTGGTGTTGTTCCTGTTCACCGGGCGCCGGGATCGCCGTGGTGGATTCACCCTGGACCTGAACGAGATCCGGCCGCCCAAGGGCCTGTCCAGGCCGGAGCGGCGGGCCGCGTTGCTGCTGGCCGGAGTCTCGGTGGCGTGGGCGAGCGAACCGCTGCACGGTGTCTCGCCCGCGGTGGTGGCGCTGATCGGCGCGCTGCTGATCAGCTCACCGCGATTCGGCACGGTGCAGCTGAACAAGGCGCTGGCCGGGGTGCCCTGGTCGTTGCTGGTGTTCATGGCGGCCACCGCGGCCCTGGGTGCGGCGCTGATCTCCTCCGGCGCGGCCGCCTGGCTGGCCACCGCGCTGCTCGGCCCGGTGCACAGCCCAGTCATATTCCTGGTGGTGGTCGTGCTGGTCAGCACCGCCGCACACCTTCTCATCCAGTCCCGCTCGGCCCGGTCCTCGGTGCTGGTGCCACTGGTGATCCCGGCCGCGATCGCGCTCGGCCTCAACCCGGTGGCGGTGGCCTTCGCCTCCACCGCGGCGGCCGGCTTCTGCCACACGCTGTCCTCCTCGGCCAAGCCGGTGGCCATGTTCGCCCACCTGGACGGCACCCCCACCTACGGCCGCGCGGACCTGCTGCGCCTGTCGCTGTTCCTCGGTCCGCTCACCGCCGGACTGGTCCTGTTCTTCGCGCTCTCGGTGTGGCCGTTGCTCGGCCTGAACTGGAGGTAGTCATGCGTTTTGTCGTCGCTCCCAGTGGGTTCAAGGAGAGCCTGGACGCGGAGGCCGTCGCGGCTGCCATCACCGCCGGGATCCGCCGGGTGGTGCCGGGCGCGATCGTGGACCCGGTGCCGCTGGTGGATGGCGGGGAGGGCTCGGCCCGCACGCTGGCCGCCGCCGGTGGCGGGGAACTCATCCCGCTCACCGTCACCGGCCCGGTCGGCAGGCCGGTGCGCGCGCACTTCGCGGTGATCGGCAAGACCGCGGTGGTGGAGATGGCAGCCGCGGCCGGATTGCGCCTGGTGCCAACCGATCTGCGGCAGCCGGGGGCCACCACGACCTACGGCGTCGGCGAGCTGATCAAGGCCGCGCTGGACACCGGGTGCGAGCGGATCCTGGTCGGCTGCGGGGATTCCGGCACCTGCGACGGCGGCGCGGGCGCGCTACAGGCGCTGGGCGCGCGGCTGCTCGACGGCGACGGCGTGGAGCTGGGCCGCGGCGGTGACGCGCTGGCCGAGGTGAAGGACATCGACGTCACCGGCCTGGACCCGCGGCTCGCCGACGTGCGCATCACGCTGGCCTGCAACCCGCACAACGTGCTCTGCGGCGACCAGGGCGTGGCCCGTGTCTTCGGTCCTCAGAAGGGAGCCACACCCCGCGACGTGGAAAGACTTGCCGCCGCACTGGATCGCTGGGCTGTGGTGCTGCAGGAGAAATTCGGCCGCGAGCTGGCCACCGCACCCGGCAGCGGGGCCTCCGGTGGCCTCGGCGCCGGACTCGCCGGGGTGCTCGGCGCGGAACTGCTGCCGCGCTTCGACGTGCTGCTGGAGCACCTGGACCTGGACCGCAGGCTGGCCGCGGCCGACCTGGTGATCACCGCCGAGGGCGCGATCGACTTCCAGACCCCGCGCGGCAAGGTGCCGGCCGAGGTGGCCAGGCGGGCCAAGCGATTCGGCAAGCCGGTGATCGCGCTGGCCGGCACCATCGGCAAGGGCGCCAGGCGCAACTACGACATCGGCATCGACGCCTACGCGGGCATCCTGGCCGCCCCGGTCCCGCTGGCCGAGGCCATGGACCGGGCCGCCGAACTGCTCACCGACGCCACCGAACGCACCCTGCGCCTGGTGCTCCTCGGCGCGGCGCTAGCGACCGACCGCGTAACCCTGGGCACCGCGGGCGTTGGCGGCCCCGCGGAGCAGGCCGGTGTCCGGATCTCGTGACACCGCGGACAACCGGCCCAGCGCCCACGGCCCGGCGTCGAGCACCGTGTGCCCGCGCCGGGTCAGTTCGGCGAAGGTCGCCGCCCCCAGCCGGGATTCGGCGACCAGCTCGCCGGGCTGCCAGTTGCGCGGGTAGAAGGAGGCAGGGAACGCGGTGGAGTGCCAGGCCGGGGCATCGATGGCTTCCTGCAGATTCAGCCCGGCCCCGGTGTGCGCCAGCCAGAAGCACAGCTGCCACTGGTCCTGCTGGTCCCCGCCTGGGGTGCCGAAGGCCAGCACCGGCTCGCCGTGTCTGCTGGCAAGTGAAGGGGTCAGCGTGATGCGTGGTCGCTTGCCAGGAGCCAAGACATTGGGGTGGCCTTCATCCAGCCAGAACATCTGCGCCCTGGTGCCCAGGTTGAAGCCCAGCGCCGGGATGTGCGGTGAGGACTGCAGCCAGCCGCCGGAGGGAGTGGCCGAGATCAGGTTGCCCCAGCGGTCCACCACGTCGACGTGCACGGTGTCGCCCCTGGTCAGGCCGGTGCGGGCGACTGTTGGCTCGCCAACGCCCATCGCGGTGTCCATCTCGCCCGCGGTGGTGCCGATCCCCCGCCCTTCGGCCACGAACGCGGGCAGCCTGCCGTCCAGACCCGGCCGCAGTTCAAGGGAAGCGTTCGCGCCGATGAGGGCCCGACGCTCCCCCGCGTACGCCGCGGAAAGCAAGCGATCCAGTGGCACGTCCGCGCTGTCGCCGTACCAGGCTTCCCGGTCCGCGAAAGCGAGCTTCGCCGCCTCCACCGCCTGGTGCACGGTGTCCACGCTGGCCACACCATCCACATAGGACATATCAGCGCCGTCGAGCAGCCGGAGTTGCTGGGCCAGCACCGGACCTTGGCTCCACCGCCCGATCTTGTGCAGCGTCCACCCATCGGCGAGATCAACGCTGACGGGAGTCTCGTAGCTCGCCGACCACCCGGCCAGGTCCGCCGCGGTCAGCACCCCGGCGTGGCTTCGTCCTGAATCGTCACGGAATGCCTGCCGAGCGAAGCGATCGATCTCCTCGGCGACAAAGCCCTGGTACCAGGCTCGTCTTGCCGCTTCGATCTGCGCTTCACGATCCGAGCCAACGGCTTCGGCTTCAGCGAGCAAGCGTTCCAGCGTGTCGGCCAGCGCCGGATTGCGCAGCCGGGCGCCGGGCCGGGCCGCGGGCAGCCACTGCGCGGCCGAGGTGGGCCAGTGCTCGCGGAAGAGCCGCTCCACCACCTCGATGGTCGCGGTGATCCGCTCCACCACCGGAAACCCGCAACGCGCGTAGCCGATCGCGTAATCCAGGACCTGCCGCAAGGTGCGGGTGCCGTGATCCCGCAGCAGCAACAACCAGCCGTCCCACGCGCCGGGAATGGTCGCGGCGAGCAAGCCGGTGCCGGGCACCAGCTCCAAGCCAAGACCGCGGTAGTGCGCCAGTGTCGCCCCGGCCGGCGCGACACCCTGACCGCACAGCACCTGTGGCTGACCACCCGCGGTGGCGAAGATCGCCGGGACCTCGCCGCCGGGGCCGTTCAGGTGTGGCTCCACCACCTGAAGGGTGAAGCCCGCGGCCACCGCCGCGTCGAAGGCGTTGCCGCCGTCCTCCAGCAGCGCCATCCCGGCCGCGGAGGCCAGCCAGTGCGTGGAGGCGACCATGCCGTGGGTGCCGATGAGTTCCGGCCGCGTGGTGAACACGCCCCTGAACCTAGTAAGTGGGCGCCGAATGCTTCCAGTAACCGCAGAAGTAGATCGACTCCTTGGGCACGCCCCGGTCCCGCACCAGATGCCGCCGGACCGCGGTGACCATGCCGGACTCCCCGGCCACCCAGGCGTAGACCTCGCCGCCGGGCAGGTCGGCCGCGCGCAGTGTGCGGGCCACGATGTCGCTGGTGCCCGCGTGCTGCCCGGCCCGGTGCAGCCAGTTCAGCTCCACGTCGGCCGCGGTGTCGAAGCCCTGTTCCTCGGCGTCGTTGGCGATCTCCACGAAGACCTTGGCCCTGGTGCCCGCGGGCATGGACTCCACGATCGCGCCGATCGCGGGCAGCGCGGTCTCGTCGCCGATGATCAGCTGCCAGTCCGCGCCGGGGGTCGGCTGGTACCCGGAGCGTTCGCTGCGCAGGCCGATGAGCTGACCGGGTTCGGCCCGGTTCGCCCAGCGTGCGGCCGGTCCGGCCTCGCCGTGCAGCACGAAGTCGATGTCCAGCTCGCGGCGTTCCCGGTCGTAGCGGCGCACGGTGTAGTTGCGCACCACCGGCCGGATCTCCTCGGGCATGCTCTGCACCTCGGTCCACCAGTCCGGCGTGCTGGGCAGCACCGGGGCGTCCTGGCCGGAGGTGGGGAAGAAGGTGCGCACCAGATGATCAGGACCGTCGTAGCCGAAGCGGTCCAGTTCCGGGGCGGCCAGCGTCACCCGAGCCAGCCCTGGGCTGGGGCGACGCACCTGGGAGACCTCCGCCAGCACGGCGGGTCGCTCCTTCTCCTCTGCGAGCATAGGTAAGGCTAACCTGGTCACCCGGACGCCGCAGTCGGGCGTGACATGCGTCACGCAACCGGGCTACGACCCACCCCGTGCCAGGCCAGTCCGGCCCGCCGCAGCACATCCGCGTCCAGCAGATTCCTGGTGTCCACCACGGCTTTCCCGGCCAGCAGACCGGCCACCCTCGGCCAGTCCAGGGTGCGGAACTCCGGCCACTCGGTGAGCAGCACCAGGCCCAGCGCGCCCTCGGCCGCCTGGTACGGATCGCTGACCACCCGCACCGCGTCGGTCATCCCCGGCACCGCGGCCGGGATGCCGGGGTCGAAGGCGACCAGCTCGGCGCCCTCGGCGCGCAGTTTCTCCGCCACCGCCAGCGCGGGTGAGTCCCGCAGGTCGTTGGTGCCTGCCTTGAACGCCAGGCCCAGCACGGCCAGCCGCACGCCGTCCAGCACGCCGCCGACCGCGTCCCGGATCTTGGCCACCATCCGGTCCCGCTGCCGGGTGTTGGTGTCGATGGAGGCACGCAGCAGCATGAAGTCGAAGTCCACCGCCTCGGCCACCTGCACCAGCGCGTGGGTGTCCTTGGGCAGGCAGGAGCCGCCCCAGCCGGGGCCGGGCTGCAGGAAGGACTGACCGATCCGGCGGTCGTAGCCCATGCCCTCGGTGACATCGGCGACGTCGGCGCCCAACCGCTCGCACAGCTCGGCCATCGCGTTGACGTAGGACAGCTTCATCGCCAGGAAGCAGTTCGCCGCGTACTTGACCATCTCCGCGCTGGGCGCGTCGGTGAACACCGTTGGCGCGCCGAGCTTGGCGTAGAGCGCGGCCACCCGCTCGGCCGCGTCCTGGGCGCTGGAGCCGACCACGATCCGGTCCGGGTTGAGGAAGTCGTGCACCGCGGTGCCCTCGCGCAGGAACTCCGGGTTGCTGACCACGGCCACGTCGGCCCGGTCCAGCAGCTCGTGCACCCTGGCCGCGGTGCCCACCGGCACGGTCGACTTGTTGACCACCACACAGCCGCTGGGCAGCAGCTCACGCACCTCGGCGATCACCGACTCCACCGCGGCAAGGTCGGCCGCGCCGCCCGAGCCCATCGGCGTTGGCACGCACAGGAAAACCACCTCGGCATCGGCCACCGCGTTGCGCGCGCCGAGCACGAACTCCAGCCGCCCGGCGGCCAGCCCCTCGGCGACCAGCTCGGCCAGCCGCGGCTCCAGGATAGTGACCTCGCCAGCCTTGAGCCGGGTGACCTTGGCGGCGTCCACATCGGCGCAGATGACCTTGTGGCCCAGCGACGCGAGACACGCGCCGGTGGTCAGGCCCACGTACCCGGAGCCGACGACGACGATTCGCCGTGCGAACACACTCCACCCCCGCGTTGGGTTGGTCTTTTGTCGTCGGGCTGACTTGCCCCGTTCGGCCGCATCCTGACACCGCGCGGCGGGGATAGCCAGCCAACCGGTCGGTGGCTCCGGTCACGAAGGTGAACGGGGAGTGACTGAGGCATCACCCAACACGTAGGGTGCACGCTCGTGGACCAACGACGGTTGGGTGATTCTGGGCTGGTGGTCAGCGCGGTCGGGCTCGGCTGCAACAACCTCGGGCGGCCGGGGACCGCCACCGAGACGCTGGCCGGTTCCAGGTCGGTTGTCGATGCCGCGCTGGAGGCGGGCATCACCTTCTTCGACGTCGCCGACGTCTACGGCGCCCCGCGCGGGCGCAGCGAGGAGCTGCTCGGCCAGGCGCTCTCCGGGCGCCGCGAGCACGCGGTGATCGCGACCAAGTTCGGCATGGACATGCAGGGCAGCAACGGGCCGGACTTCGGCGCCCGCGGCTCCCGGCGCTACGTCCGGCGCGCGGTGGAGTCCTCGCTGCGGCGGCTGGGCACCGACTGGATCGACGTCTACCAGCTGCACCGGCCGGACCAGCAGACTCCGCTGGAGGAGACGCTGTCGGTGCTGGACGACCTGGTGCACGAGGGCAAGATCCGCTACGTCGGGCACTGCAACCTGGCAGGCTGGCAGATCGCGGACGCGGCCTGGAGCGCGAGCACCGCGAACCTGACCGCGCCGGTGTCCGCGGAGAACCACTACTCGCTGCTGGAACGCGAGTCCGAGCGCGAGATCATCCCGGCCTGCCTGCGCTTCGGACTGGGCCTGCTGCCCTACTTCCCGCTGGCCAACGGCCTGCTCACGGGCAAGTACGAGCGGGAGACCAAGCCACCGGAGGGCAGTCGGCTGGCCGGGCGGGACCGGCTGCTCGCGGACGCGCCGTGGGACCGGATCGACCGGCTGCGCCGCTTCGCCGAGGAGCGGGACCTGAGCCTGGTGGAACTGGCCATCGGCTGGCTGGCCGCGCAGCCCGCGGTGGCCTCGGTGATCGCCGGCGCGACCAGCGCGGAACAGGTCGCGCAGAACGCCACCGCCGCGGAATGGTCGCCCACTGCGGCCGACCTCACTGAGATCGACGCCATCTGCCCGCCAGGACGACGTTAACGACGGCTAACCTACCCGGCATGCAGATCACCGACACCGCTGCCATCGTCACCGGTGGCGCGTCCGGCCTCGGCGGGGCCACCAGCCGCGCGCTGGCCGCCAAGGGTGCCCACGTCTTCGCCCTTGACCTGCCGCAGGGCATCGAGAAGGCCGAGGCGGTCGACGGCGTCACCTACCTGCCGGCCGACGTCACCGACGCGGCGCAGGTCCAGGCCGCCGTTGAGCAGGCCGCCGCGTTCGCGCCGCTGCGCACCGTGGTCAACTGCGCCGGCGTCGGCTGGGCCGGACGGATCGTCAACAAGCAGGGCGAGCCGCACGACTACGACCTGTTCCGCAAGGTCGTGGAGATCAACCTGATCGGCACCTTCAACGTGCTGCGACTGGCCGCGGCCGCGATGGCCAAGACCGAGGCCGTGGACGGGCAGCGCGGCGTGGTGGTCAACACCGCCTCGGTGGCCGCCTTCGACGGGCAGATCGGCCAGATCGCCTACGCCGCCTCCAAGGGCGGCGTGGTCGGCCTGACCCTGTCCGCCGCCAGGGACCTGGCCACCTTCGGCATCCGGGTGATGACCATCGCGCCCGGCATCATCGACACCCCGATGCTGGCCGGGGTCACCGAGGAGTTCCGCGCGGGCCTGTCCGCCGGGGTGCCCTTCCCCAAGCGGCTTGGCACGCCCGCGGAGTACGCCCAGCTCGCGCTCATGATCGTCGAGCACGACTACCTCAACGGCGAGGTCATCCGGATGGACGGCTCGCTGCGGATGGCGCCCCGCTAGTCCGAGTGGACGGTGCGGTCACTCGGCCGCACCGTCACAGCTCCCCCGCGTACGGCAGCTCGTACACCGCGGGCGAGTCCATCCAGCGGCGCAGCGTCCAGGTCGCCCTGACGTCGTCCTCGTTGTACTCCAGCAGCCGGTCCCGCTGGTCGGGCCGGGGTTCGCCGCCGTCCATGCCGACCGCGTCCCGGTACCAGCGCATCGAGTTCTCGCCACCGGCCTCCGGGTCCCGCCAGCTGAACCCGGCCGCCGGGGCGATCATCTTGAGCCCCTTGCCCTTGGCGCACAGGAACTGGTCGCGCACGATGCCGAACAGGTCCACCCACTGCGGCGAGCCGATGAAGTCCTGCACGGTCTGCAGGGTCGGGATGTCCGGCTTCCCGGCGAAGCGCTCGGCCGAGCCGAGCATCCACCGGTTCTCCGCGAGTTCGTTGTAGCAGTAGGCGCGGAAGCTCAGCCCGCGCGCGCTGGCCCGCAGCCGCACGTGCGTGAGGTAGGACCAGAACTCGCCGAAGGAACGCGCCTCATCCGCGCAGGGCAACGGATCCCAGGTGACGAAGGCCCGGTAGCCCTGGGGTTCGCCGATGTCCGCGCCGGAGAGGTGACAGCCCCACATGTAGGCCCCGGCATCGCCGAAGCTCTCCATGTCCACGTCCAGTTCCACATCGGCCCGTGGCACCAGCACCCGTTCCTCGCGGCGCACCAGCGAGGCCCCGCGCAGCCAGGCCCTGGCCAGCAGCACCGCGTCACCAAACGGCATGCCCACCATCTGCGCAGGCGCCTCGACCGCGGTCGGCTGGGCGGCCAGTTGGTCCACAGTGGACACTCCGATGCCGCGCAGGGACACCGCGTCCTCACCGCGCACCACCAGGCTGACGTCCCGGCGCTCGATCAGCGCGGCCTCGCAGGTCGGCCACCACGGGCAGCTGCGGCACTCCAGGATCCGGGACGGCCGGGCCAGCGCGTCCCGCTCCCCGGCGGCCGCGGCCGCCACCGCGAGCCGGTCGGCGAAGCGGGCGTCGTACTCCTTGAGCGCGGTCCGGCCGTTCGGCCAGGTCGGCGCGTCCAGGTCGTGCCAGAGCACCACATCGGCGTCCAGGCCGATCACCCCGCCCATCGCCCGGCCGCGCGCGGCCAGCCCGGCGGCCTGCAGCAGCCGGTGCGCGTGCGCCAGCCGGAGCTGGTCGCGCGGCTGCGGCCGGACCTTGCGGATCGGGTCGACCCTGGCGCTGCCCGGGTAGAGCTGGCCGAACGGTGTGGTGCGCGCCCCCGTGCCGGGGTCGGTGATCTTGTGCCGGACCACCAGCACCGGGATGTAGCCCCCGCTGCCGTCCCGCACCAGCAGGTCGATGCCACCGCGCCGCCCACCGGAGCGGTCCGAGGGCAGCAGCCCACCCCACACGAACCGGGCGCCCGCGCCCAGCACCGCGGTGGTGATCCGTTCCCGGTCGGCCGGGCCCTCACCAGCGGGCACCTCGGTCCACTCCGCGCCAACCTGCCGGGACAACCGGTCGGCCACCGCACGCCGGTGCGCGGCCGCGTCGCTCATCCGCTGCTCGGCAGCCGGATCCGGCGGCGCCTTGGTCGCGTTGACCATGGTCGGGTCGTGTTCGAGGTGCACGCGGCGCCGGCACCGGGTCACCACCCCGGCATCAAGTAGCACCGCAGACGTCACTCATGCAGGGTAAGTGGCCGGAGCGCGCTCCGTGTCGGCAACCCGGTTGATCTCGGCTGCTCGCGCGCCGGAACCGCCAAGAAACCCCCGAGCGGCCTAGGCTGAGGACATGGCCCGCATCCGGCGAGGACTGCCCAAGCTGACTCCCGCCCGCGCCAAGCACCTGATCGGCATCGGCAAGGTGGTGCTGCCACTGCTCGCGCCGGTCGCGCTCAAGGCGGCCGCGGCGGCCAGGGACGGCTACGACCGGATGCGCGCCCGCAAGCTGGGCATCCCGGTGGAGCACCTGGCCAACTACAGCGGCCGCGGCGGTTCGCTGCACGCCCGGATCGCCGGCATCGCCAACGCGCTGACCGAACTGCGGATCAACGCCAGCGAGGAGATCGTGACCTTCGCCAGGGACGGCGAGTCCCGGCTGGTCGAACTCGCCGCCGTGGTCAGGGCCGCCGAGCGGATGCCCACCCCGCGGCGCAAGGCCGCGCACCGCGCGGTGTCCACCGAACTCGACCGGATCGAGTCACACCTGCTGCACCACCTGGGCGTCTGATCAGGCGGTGGTCTGCCGGTACCGGAACGGCAGCTGGAACGGCCGCAGCAGCAGGGTGAAGGCGACCGCCGCGAGCACCGCCCCGGCCAGCGCGGACACCGAGAGCGCGGACAGCGCCAGGTTCAGCGGGATGAGGATCGCGGTGAACCACAGCCCACTGGTGCGCAGCTGCTGGGAGTAGCCGGGCAGCAGCAGGGCCAGCACCAGTCCGACCGCGCCGGTCATCACCGTGGCCATGGCGAACGGGAACTCGAACGCGCTCCCCGCCCACAGCACCCCGGCCGTCAGCCAGGCCACCAGGGTGTGACCGAGCAGCACGTACCGAACCGAATCCAGTCCCCGCATGACATCCCCTCCCGGAAAGATCGTCAGTGACCATCCTGGACTGGGGTACCGACAGTCACCATGGGGCAAACCCCCGAGTCGACCCTGATGTCAGCTTCCGTAGTACTACTCAGGGCAGCCGCACGAAGCCCTCGCGCACCAGCCAGTCCCTGGCCACCTCGGCCGGGTCCTTGCCGTCCACGTCGACCTCGGCGTTGAGCTTGAGCACCACCTCGTTGGTCAGCTTGGCCGCCACCGGCCGCAGCACCTCGGTGATCTGCGGATGCGCGGCGGCGGTCTCCTTGCGCAGGGTGACCGAGGCGTTGTAGCGCGGGAAGAAGTTCCGGTCATCGGCCAGCACCACCAGATCGAGGGCCAGCACCCGCCCGTCGGTGGTGAAGATCTCGCCGAAGTTGCAGGTCCCGCCGTTGGCCACGGCCTGGTAGATCGGCCCGATGCCGAGCAGCTTGACGTTGCCAGGGGCGGGCTCGAACCCGTAGGTCTTCTGCACCCCCGGCATCCCGTCGTTGCGGCTGGCGAACTCGCTCTCCAGGCAGAAGGTGCCCTCCTGCGGCTGCTCCTTGACCAGTTTGGCCAGCTCGGACATGGTCCGGATGCCCAGCCGCTCGGCGTTCTTGCGACTCATCGCGAACGCGTAGGTGTTGTTCAGCGGCGCCATCAGGCTCCACACGATCCCGTTGCGCGCCAGGTCCTCCTTGCGCACCGCCTCGAACTGCGCGGCGTCGTCCGGGATCGGATCCTCCTTGCCGAGGTAGCTGATCCACCCGGTGCCGGTGTACTCCCACATCAGGTCGACCTGCCCGGTCACCAGCGCGTCCCGGCCGCTGTTGGACCCGGCGATGTTGGACAGATCCCGCACCTTGGCCCCGGCCGCGCTCAGCGCGAACTCGGCCAGGTAGGCGAGAACCAGCTGCTCACTGAAGTCCTTGGACCCCACGGTCAGCTCGACCCCGGCCAGCTCGGGCACCGGCTGAATCGATCCCGGTTTCACGTGAAGCGGTGGCGCCCCGCCCGCGGAAAGCCCGCAACCCGCGAGCAGGCTGCCGGTCATCAACAGGGCGACTGTCCACAGTGGACGATTTCTCATCGCAGTCCCTTCGGGCCGAGTCGCCGTTCGGCCAGGCCGCCCAGCCAGTCCACCAGCAGGGCCAATGCCGCCGCCAGCACCGCGCCGACCACCAGGATCGAGGTGCGGCGCAGCTTGTAGCCGGTGTCGATCATCGAGCCGAGGCCGCCGCCGTTGACGAACATGGCCAGCGTGGCCACGCCAACCGCGAGCACCAGTGCGGTGCGCATGCCGGCCAGCACGTGCGGGATGGCCAGCGGGAACTCGATCCGGCGGAGCACGGTGAAGGCGGACATGCCGATGCCGCGACCGGCCTCCACCAGGGTGCGGTCCACCTGTTGCAGGCCGACCAGGGTGTTGCGCAGCACCGGCAGCAGCGCGTAGAGCGCCATCGGCAGCACCGCGATCCAGAACCCGGTCTGGCCGGTGAGCAGGAAGAACAGCACCAGCACGCCGACCGCGGGGGCGGCCTGGCCGATGGTGGCCAGGCCCAGTACCAGCGGGGCGATGTGCCGGGCCCAGCGGCGGCTGACCAGCACGCCCAGCGGCACGCCTGCCAGCAGCACGATCACCGAGATGGCCGCGGTGAGCTGGAGGTGCTCCCAGGTCAGGGTGAGGATGTTGGCGAAGGTGATGTTGCGCTGCTCGATCGAGTCCAGCTCACCGGTGAAGGCCCAGACCAGCACCGCGGTCACGATCAGCAGCACCGCGATGGGTTCGGCGAACAGCTGCAACCGCCCGGCCTGGCGGACCGGCGAACTCATGCCGTCTCCAGCTCATCGCGCATCGCGCGCACCGCGGCCATCAGCGTGTCCATGGTGACCACGCCGATGTACTCGCCGCGGGAGCCGGTCACCACGGCCAGCCCGTCGTCGTCGGTGAGCACCGCCTCCAGCGCGTCGTGCAGGGTGGAGGCCATCGCCACCGTGTCCTCCACCGCGCGCCCGGCCCGGTCCAGGGCGAACCCGGTGGTCAGGTCCGGTGGGGTCACCCAGCGCAGTGGACGGCGCCGGGCGTCCAGCACCAGGCCGACCGCGCCACGTCGTCTGCCGAGCCGTTCGGCCAGCTCGGACGGTGAGTCACCGCTGCCGGCGGTGGGCACCTCGGACAGCTCGACCTCGCGCACCCGGCGCAGGGTGAGCTGTTTGAGCGAGGCGCCCGCGCCGACGAAACCGGCCACGGTGTCATCGGCCGGGTTGGCCAGAATGGCCTCCGGGGTGTCGTACTGCAGGATCCGGGACCGCTCGCCCAGCACCGCGATCCGGTGGCCGAGCTTGACCGCCTCGTCGAAGTCGTGCGTGACGAACACGATCGTCTTGCCCAGCTCAGCCTGCAGCCGCAGCAGCTCGTCCTGCAGGTTTCCCCTGGTGATCGGGTCCACCGCGCCGAAGGGCTCGTCCATCAGCAGCACCGGCGGATCCGCGGCCAGTGCCCTGGCCACGCCGACCCGCTGCTGCTGGCCGCCGGAGAGCTGCCGCGGGTAGCGTCCGGCGAACTCACCCGGGTCCATCCCGACCAGGTCGAGCATTTCCTCGACCCGGTCCGCGATCCGTTTCTTCTCCCATTTCAGCAGGCCAGGCACCATGCCGACGTTCTGCGCCACGGTCAGGTGCGGGAACAGCCCGGCCTGCTGGATGGTGTAGCCGATCCGCCGCCGCAGCTCGTCCGGGTCCAGCCCGAGCGCGTCCTGCCCGCCGATGGTGATCCGCCCGCTGCTCGGCTCGATCAGCCGGTTGATCATCTTCATGGTGGTGGTCTTGCCGCACCCGGATGGTCCGACGAAGACCACCGTCTCCCCGGCCGGGATGGTCATCGACACCGACTCCACCGCCGGTGTCTTCTGCCCGGAATAGCGCTTGGTGACCTCGGTCAGCTCGATCTCGACGCCGCTGACCTTGCTGTGCTCAGACACGGATCCCCCTGGAGGTGGTCAGCCGGCCGATGATCAGGAAAACGCCGTCGAGCAGCAGCGCCAGCACGATGACGCCCAGCGTCCCGGCCAGCGCCGAGTTGATCGCGTTCGCGCTGCCCACCCTGGTCAGCCCGCTGAAGATGAGGTTGCCAAGGCCGGGGCCCTTGGCGTAGGCGGCGATCGCGGCGATGCCCATCAGCAGCTGGGCGCTGACCCGCATGCCGGTGAGGATGGTCGGCCAGGCCAGCCGCAGCTCGACCAGGGTGAGCACCCGCCACCGGGCCATCCCGATGCCGCGGGCCGCGTCCACCACCGCCGGGTCCACCCCGGACATGCCGACGATGGTGTTGCGCACGATCGGCAGCAGCGCGTACAGCACCAGCGCGGTCACCGTCGGCGCCACGCCAAGGCCGAGCACCGGGATCAGCAACCCGAGCAGCGCGAAGGACGGGATGGTGAGGATCGCGCTGGTCAGCGCGGTGGCGATGGTCGAGCCCAGCCGGCTGCGATACACCGCCACCCCGAGCAGCACGCCGAGCGCGGTGGCGATCAGCGTGCACTGCACCACCACGCTCGCGTGCAGCGAGGAGTCCAGCAGCAGCGACTCCCAGCGGGTGGTGACGAACTCCCAGAAGTTCACGGCTTGCCGCTCACCGGGGTGTCATCGCCGTTGCCGTTGCCCGCGCTGACCTCCAGCTGGAAGTCGTGGCCGTACTGCTCGGTGCCGCTGATCACCGCGGCCTCGACCACCTCGACGCCCTTGTTCTCCCGCCGGATCATCGGGTCCTGCCGCAGGTCCTTGGCCAGCGAGACGCACATCAGCACCATGACCACGGTGAAGGGCACCGCGGCGATGATGGTGAGTTGTTGCAGCCCGCTGAGCGCGTTCTGCCCGCCGACGGTGAGCATCACCGCGGCCACCGCGCCGGTCAGCGCACCCCAGAAGATCACCACGCTCTTCTTCGGCGCGAGCGAGCCGCGCTGGGACAGCGTGCCCATCACGATCGAGGCCGCGTCCGCGCCGGAGACGAAGAAGATCGCCACCAGCAGCATCACGATCACACTGGCCACTCCGGCCAGCGGGAACTGTTTGAGCACGCCGAAGAGCTGGGCCTCCTGCCCGGCCGCGCCCGCCAGGTCGACCCCGTTGCGCTGCAGGTTGAGCGCGGTGCCGCCGAGCACGGAGAACCAGACCAGGCTGACCAGGCTGGGCACCAGGATCACGCCGGAGATGAACTGCCGGATGGTGCGGCCGCGGCTGATCCGGGCCACGAACATGCCCACGAACGGCGTCCAGGAGATCCACCAGGCCCAGTAGAAGATCGTCCACCCGCTCAGCCAGGTGTTCATCGCGTCGCCGCCGGTCGCGGCGGTGCGCGCGGACATCTCGGCCAGATCGGCGAAGTAGTGGCCGATCGAGGTGGGCACCAGGTTGAGGATCAGCACCGTCGGGCCGACCACGAACAGGAACAACGCCAGCACGCCTGCCAGCACCATGTTGATGTTGGACAGCCACTGGATGCCCTTGGCGACGCCGGAGACGGCCGAGGCGATGAACGCGATGGTCAGCACCACGATGATCACCACCAGCAGGGTGGTGGTGGCCTGGTCCAGCCAGCCCACCTCGTGCAGCCCGCGCCCGATCTGCAGCGCGCCGAGGCCGAGTGAGGTGGCCGAGCCGAACAGGGTGGCGAAGATGGCCAGGATGTCGATGGTCTTGCCCAGCGGGCCCTCGGCCTGGCGGCGGCCGAACAGCGGGGCGAACACCGCGCTGATCAGCTGACGCCTGCCGCGGCGGAAGCTGCCGTAGGCGATGGCCAGGCCGACCACCGCGTAGATCGCCCACGGGTGCACGGTCCAGTGGAACAGCGTGGTGGACATCGCGGTCTCGAGGGCCTCGTCGGTGGCCGGGGCGACCGTGCCCGGCGGCGGCTTGACGAAGTGCGCCAGCGGCTCGCTGACCCCGTAGAACATCAGGCCGATGCCCATGCCCGCGCTGAACATCATGGCCACCCAGGAGGAGGTCCGGAACTCCGGTTCCTCACCGTCCTGGCCGAGCGGGATCTTGCCGTAGCGGCTGACCGCCAGCCACAGCGCGAACACCACGAAACCGGAGGCGGCCAGCACGAAGGCCCAGCCCGCGTTGGTGATGAGCCAGTTCAGCGCCGCCTTGGCCGCGCTGCCCAGGCCCTGGCTGTCGGCAACGCCCCAGCCGATGAAGCCCAGCGCGATGACCGCGGCCACGCCGAAGACCACCGGATCGAGCCGGGCCGGGCGTTCGGCGAGTGGCTTGCCGGGTAGTTGGGTGGATTGATCAGGGCTGCCCGGGGTACCACCAGTAGCAGCGGGGCCCGAGGTGAGGTGGTCGTCAGTCGTCACGGTGTTCGGCGCCCGAGAGCGCCTCCTCCTTCACGAACGGGAACGGCTACCGCTTCCTGCCTCTCACCGTTACCCGTTCGGAGTAACGCGGTAAACATGAAGCGCGTTCTGTAGCGAAGTGGTGACATTGCGCCGCGCCGTACGCTCTCCTGGTGCGCACAACCCTGGACCCGGTACGCGGAGCAGTCCGCGTACTCAGGGGTAGTGTGCTCGCGATCTGCAGTTCCGCGCTCAGTGGAGCCGCGCACGGCCTGGCAGGCGGGCAGGTCGACGACGGGGTGCTGACCGTGTTGCTCACCCTGATCGTGGCCGCCGCGGGCACCGCGCTGGCCGGTCGCCGCCGCGGATTGCCCGGTATCCTGCTCGTCCTCGGTCTGGCCCAGTGCGTGCAGCACGTGCTCTTCGACCTCACCGAACACGGCCACGCCGGATCCGGCCTCGCCGATCCGGCACTGATGACCCTCGCACACGTCCTGGCCGCGCTCGGCACGGCGTTCCTGCTGGTCAACGCCGAGTCCGCGTTGTTCGCGCTGTTCGCCGCCCTCGGTGTGGTGGCGCGCCGCCGACCCGTCCCGCTGCCCGTACGCACCTCCCCCCGGCTCGCCATCCTCGGCGGGCCGGCCCCACTCCTGCTCGAACTGCTGTTGAGCCGCCTCCGAACCCGGCGCGGGCCGCCCGCGTTCTCTGGTTAAGGCAGCCCACCCTTCCCCACAGCAGTGCAGAAATCAGGAGATATGTCGACTTCCCGACACCGCGCCCTGCAGCGCGCAGGCGCCATCGTGACCCTGACCTCGGCCGCGGCCCTGGTCACCGCGGGTCTGGCCGCGGCCCACGTCACCGTCCAGCCCGGCGAGGCGGCCAAGGGCAGCTACACCAAGGTCGCCTTCCGGGTGCCCAACGAGTCCGCGACCGCGGGCACGGTGAAGATCGAGGTCAACCTGCCGAAGGACTTCCCGCTCAGCTCGGTGCGCACCAAGGCCGTGCCCGGCTGGAAGGCCTCGGTGACCAAGGTCAAGAACGGCGACAAGGACGTGGTCAGCACCATCACCTGGCAGGCGGACGCGGGCGTGCGGATCAACCCGGACGAGTTCGCCGAGTTCGAGGTCTCCCTCGGCAAGCTGCCCACCAACACCGAGTCGCTGGTGCTGCCCGCCATCCAGACCTACGACGACGGCAAGGTCGTGAAGTGGGACGCCCCGCCCGCGGCCAACGGCCAGGAGCCGGAACACCCGGCGCCGGTGCTGAAGCTGACCGCCGCCGCCGGTGACGGGCACGGCCACGGCGGTGCCGCCACGGCCAGTGCCGCGGCCAAGAGCGACGGGCACAAGGACACGGCCGCCGCTGCCGGCACCGACACCGCGGCCCGCTGGCTCGGCGGCGCCGGCCTGGCCGTTGGCGCGCTCGGCCTCGGCTTCGGCGTGGGCGCGATCCTGCGGGGCAGGCGGTCGGCCGCATGAGGCGCCTGCTCGCCACCCTGGTGATCGCCGGGGCCGCCCTGCTCGGTTCGGCGGCCCCCGCGTTCGCGCACAACGTGCTCTCCGACAGCAACCCCAAGGCCAAGTCCCAGGTGGAGGCCGGTCCGGCGGAGGTGATGCTGAAGTTCGACCAGGAGGTGCAGGACGGCTTCAACACGATCACCGTGACCGGCCCGAACGGCACCCGCTGGGAGGGCGGCACACCCAAGGTGTCCGGTTCGGTGGTCACCGCCGCGCTGCTGCCACTGGGTCCGGCCGGGGAGTACACCATCGGCTACCGGATCCTGTCCGCTGACGGGCACCCGGTGACCGGCGCGGTGCCGTTCACCCTGACCAAGGCCGGTAACGGCACCCCGACCACGGCAACACTGAGCCCGCAGGCCGAGGGCAGCACCAACGCCCAGGCCGAGGGTTCGACCGGCACACCGGTGTGGCTGTGGATCGTCGGCGCGGGCGTGCTGCTCATCGCCGGGGTGGCGGTAGCCCTGGTGCTGGCCAAACCAGCCAAGAAGGCATGACCACCAGCCGGACCACCATCCCGCTGCTCCTCGGACTGGCGGCGACCGCGGCAGTCGGAACCACGATCGGTTCCCTGCTCACCGCGGCCGCCCCGGCGCCAGGGGTGCCAGCGCCGGGAGCGGTGGTCCGGCTGGGTCTGCCCGCGTTGCGGCTGGCCGTGGACGTTGGTGCGGTGGCCGCGGTCGGACTGGCCATGCTGCCGCTGCTGCTGCGCGGTGGGCGGTCCGTCCGAACCCGGCCGGTGCTGGTCAGGGCACATCGGATCGGCCTGGTGCTCGGCGCGGTCTGGGCGCTGGCCGCGGTGCTGCTGCTCTGGGTGCAGGCCGCCGAACTCGCCCCGGCCGGACTCGATCTGGACGGCGCCGCACTGCTGGACTACGCGGCCACCGTCGGTGCGGGCCGGGCCCTGCTGGTCGCCGCGGCCTGCGCACTGGGCTACACCGTGCTGCACGGCCTCGGCCTGCGCACCGGCCCCCGGCCGCCTGCCGAGCTACCGGTGCTGGTGGCCATGCTCGGCCAGATCCCGCTCGCCCTCACCGGGCACTCCGCGGCGGCGGCCAACCACGAGCTGGCCCTGCTGTCGATGAGCGTGCACGTGATGGCCGCGGCCGGTTGGGTCGGCGGCCTTGGCGCGATGTTCTTCCTGGTCGTGCCGCATCGCGGCCTGCTGGCCGAGGCCCTGCCGCGGTTCGCCGCCGTCGGCACCGTGTGCCTGGGCGCGGTCGCGGTCAGCGGCGTGGTCAACGCCGTGGTCCAGCTCACCGGCCGCCCGGGGATCAGCTGGGCGGCCGCCCTGTTCGGCACCGGTTATGGCTGGGTGGTGCTGACCAAGACGGCCGCGCTGCTGGTGCTCGCCGGACTCGGCGGCTGGCTGCGGTTCCGGCTGATGCCCGCGATCATTCGCCACCGGGCGGCCCCGGTGACCCTGTGGATCTCGCTGGAACTGCTGGTGATGGCGCTGGCGATCGGCCTGGCCGCGGCGTTGGCCAGGGCCTCGCTCAGCTGAGCCGCGTCAGCCCCAGCGCGGCGTCATTCCTGTTCGGTGAGCGCGGCGGCCCGGCGCTCCTGGCTGAGCTGCTCCAGCCTGGCCACCGCGGCGTTGCCCCGGCGCTGGAGTTCCTCATGGTCGATCCAGCCTGCCGCGTAGTGGCGGTAGTCCTGCGCGAGCATCACCAGCTCGGACAGGTAGTCGGCCGAACGCCGACGACTGGTCTCGGAAAGCTCGGTCACCAACGGAAGTTGGCTGTCGACGACCTCATCCAGCATCTCCGCGGCTCGCAGGGCCTTCCGGCCGCGCAGACGCGCCTTGCTCTTTGTGGAGAAGCTCAACACGTTTCTCCGCCCTTCGCGATCGCACCCAGCAAGAGTTCGCAGAACGAACATCGCTGCCACCCAGAGTGACCACACTGAGAGTCTTGACGTTCCGTTGACGTCCCTTTGTCGTCCTAGAGAAGGATTGTGTTACCGATCAACTCATTCTGAAGGAGGATCGAGGGGAGCTGTATACCCCAGCAGGTGCCAGGTTACGCGGCTGTTCGGGTTAACGATGCGGGGTCCAGCGAGCCCTCGTGTCACCCGAACGGAAGGACTGCAGCCGTTTGGCCAGCTCCGTTCGTACATCCGGGTTACTGCGCAGGATCGAAAGGACGCCGGTGGTCAGCTTCAGCTCGCGCACCTGGCGCAGCACCGGGAAGCCTGGCCACTTCGTGACATCGAAGCCGTAGGCCCTGGAGAGTTGCCGATACCGGTCACCGGTGTGCCGGAAGCGCAGCTTGCCGACGGCCAGCGGGGTCAGATCCCACTCGCGCGGGCCGAAGCAGACCGAGTCCAGGTCGCACAGCAGCGGGCCGATCGGCGTGCTGATCACGTTGCCCACGTGCGCGTCGCCGTGGATGACGCCCTGCGGCAGGTGGTACTCCAGCCCCGCCAGCTCGGCTTCCAGCTCGGTGCACCGGTTGGCCAGGAACTCGCGGTCCTCCGGGTCCAGCTCCTCGGCATCTGCCAGCCGTCGCCGCACATCGCCCAGCGGTTCCCACCTGGCGAGATGATCGGGCGGCGCGGGCAGTGCGTGCAATCGTTTGAGCAACTGGGCCAGCTCCAGCCCGGTGGCCTGCCCGACCTCGGGCACCGCCTGCCAGAGCGTGGCCACATGCCCGTTGACGTGCAGCGGCTGCGGCACGCCCGGCAGCAGCCGGACCGCAGGCACCTCGTGCTCGGCCAGCCAGCTCGCCGCGCGCACCACGTTGTCCGCCCGGTAGCGCAGCGAGGGCGACAGCACGATGCGCACCACCACCGGGTGCGCCAGCAGGTGGAACACCGCGTTGTTGACAAAACGGATCAGCCGCGCGCCTGCCGGGTCCAGCCCGGCGGCGTCGCAGATCTCCCCGAGGGCGGTCCGGAGCTTGGTACGGCTGTACCGTCCGTCCGCGTCGGGGCGAACCCGAACGTTCACGTCATGGTCGTTTCTGCGGGGATCCGGTACGAATCCGAAACTGGCGGACCTCCTCGGCCAGGTCCTTGGCCTCGGCGATGTGCTTGTACCGCTCCGACTCCTGCTGGATGTCGATCATGCGGTCGGCCACCCGGACCGAGTTCACGCCCTCGCCCATGGAGTAGGCGACCCGGCCGACCCGCAGGCCCTCGCCGACATCGCCCGCCCGGATGTGGTTGGCCGCGAGCATGCTGAGCCCGAACACGTGCGTGCGCTTCATGTCCGACTCGTAGCCCTGGGTGCACTTGACCAGCTCGGCCACTGCCAGCGGCGCGTGCTTGGCCCGGAAGTCGTCGTTGGCGGCCAGCGAGTGGTGCACCGAGCCGATCATCCCGTGCAGGTCGTTGACGGTGAAGAAGCGCACCCACTCCGGCGCGTGGTCGAAGTCGGCGCGGGCGAACTCGTCCTTGGTCCGGCCGACCATCTTCATCGCCTGCTCGCGCATGCCCATCATCGCGTAGGCCCATGCCTCGTTCGCGCAGAGCACGGCCACCGTCAGCGCGGAACCGGAGTCCTGCGCGGCGAGCTGGCCCAGCTGGAACAGCTTGAGCGCGTCGTTGGGCTCGTCGTAGTGCAGGTAGACCCGGCCCATCCGGTACAGGATGTTGGCCACCAGGTCGTTCTTCTCGCACTGCTTGGCGTACTCCAGCGCCTTGCCGAAGTGGTTGCGCGCCGGGTCGAGCATGCCGGTGTCGAACGAGGTCCAGCCGGCCAGGCTGTGCAGGTCGGCCAGGGCCAGCCGCAGTCGGCGGCGCACCGGGTCGATCGCGTCCGCGCGCAACAGCTGCTCGGCCCAGGACAGCTGGGCGATCACCGCGTCCCGGCAGGTGCCGCCGCCGTACTGGTAGTCCAGTGCGCGCAATGCCTTGGTCGCGGCCTCGACCTGCATCACATCGGTCTTGCCGATCTTCTCCCTGGCCGGGGTCTGCGCCACGGACGTGATCCACTGCCCAGGATCCCCGGGCATGGACACAACGCCCATGGTCACCGAAGCGGCGTGCTGAAGGAACCTCCTCCGCTTCACCGACTCATCCTCCTCGGACAAGGGGTCGTCAGCGACGCCGACCACCCGGACTGCGGTGGCTCCGTCGTAGGCGAGGCCCATGTAGCCGCGCGGAACTTGGAGCCCGTCAGCGATCCGGGCAAGCACGTCATATGCCATGACCTGGCGGCCCTTGAGGATCTCCGACACCTCTGACTGTGACTGCCCGGTGCTGGCCGCGATCTGGCGCTGTGACACCCCCACTCGGCGAAGAAGCCGGTACACCGTGCTGATGTCCCGGGCTGCCAAGGCGTCCCGCATCTCCCGTTGCTCCCACGTGTCTGGAGTAACGAGCGGTGGCTGGGATCCGATGGTGTCCATTGCGCCCCCTTACGGTCCGCTGGGCGTCAACCGCAGAGTAAGGGCAGTTCCCGGCGGTGGTGAAGTCCCCATCGGTGAGGCTGATCGGCCCGACTGAACTTGGCCTACCGCTCACCGTGTCACTTACACCGATCGGCGCTGAAACTCCCCGTTCTGGTTCGACTCGGCCCAATCTTAGTTTCGGTAAGGGATCGAGCACGGAGGGAAGTCGGAACCGTGGCGTTGACCGAGTCACCCAGCGTTGCCTCAGGCGACGGAGCAGCCCCCATCGGGCAGCTCCCGGCGCCGTGGCAGGGCACGGGTGAGCGGCGACGGTGGTGGCGAGTCAGCTGCCGCGACTCGGTGAACCGGCGTCGGTTCCTGACCGTGCTCGTTGACCGAGACAGGGTTCTCCTCGTCGGGCCTCCCGGCGAGACCGCAGTGCTGTCGGCTGGACAGGTTGGCCAGCTCAAGACAGCTCTGCGCGAGGCCGCCGACCAGGCGGGAAGGTGACGGTGACGTCAGGTGGACGAGATTCTGGGTCAGGTGCTGCGCAACGCGGTCTGGGAACGGCTCGACATGCTTACCGAGCTGGCCAACCGCGCTGACGCCCCGTCCCTGCTGTCCGTCGCGCGTTCCGAGCTGCCCAGGCTCACTGAGGGCTGGCGCGCGATGCTCGCTGCTCACGAACCCGATGACCGCGGCAACTGCCCCGAGTGTTCGACCCGCTGGCGCCAGCAGAAGGCACCGTGTTCGGTGTGGCGCGCGGCGTATGAACACCTCGTGGCCGGTGGCCTCGCTCCACGTCCGGCCAGGCATCTTCGTTCCGCGAAGGTGTCCTGACCCGGGACTGACGTCTCTCGCGGCCCTCGGGCTCTTCCCCGAACCGGGTCAGCCGCGGCAGCCGTCATGTGGCCGGTGGTCCGGGCCGGGCGAACCCCCGACCGCTCCGGGCCGGACCGCCGTGCCAGCTCCAATTGAAAATTAAACAGAGACTTCCGCGGGCCGGTGCTGTAGCACTCCCCTCCCCCCGACCGGCACCGGTCCGCGGATTCCAAAGCCACCCCTCGGGTGGTCTGCCCCTCCCGCGCAGACCATCCGAGGGGTTTCGAATTTCCGGACTTTCGCTCTTTTGAGTGAAAGTTGTCAGGCCACCGCGCGAATTTTGAAGATCACGAATGTGCCGATCAACGTCAGCACCGCGGAAACCACGAACAACGCGGGGTATCCGCCGAAGCCGGCCAGGATCGGCGTGGCCACCAGCGGGGCCAGCACCTGCGGCAGGCCGTGGGTGAGGTTGACGATGCCGAGGTCCTTTGCCCGGTCCTCCGCGGCCGGCAGCACCTCGGTGACCAGTGCGGTGGACACCGCGAGGTAGGCGCCGAAGGCCGCGGCCAGGATCACCGAGCTGACCAGCAGCATCGGCCAGTCCAGCAGCGGGACCAGGATGGCCGAGGACACCGCGACCGCCAGACCTGACCAGAAGATGAACTTGCGCCGCCCACCCCTGCGGTCGGACAGACCGCCGAAGTACACCGCGGCCGGCACCATGATCACCGCGTTCAGCACGTTGAGCAGCAACAGGTCCGCGTGCGCGTCCGGCCTGCGGATCGCGTCCTGCAGGATGTAGAGCGTGTAGAGGGTGGCCAGCACGAAGCCGAGGTTCATCAGCAGCCGGTTGAGCATCGCCCAGGCGAAGTCCGGGTGCTGCCGCGGCGAGACGTAGAACCCGCGCAGCACCTGGCCGAGCCCGCTTGCCGGCCGCTGTTCCGGGCGGAGCACCGCCTCGGCGTTGCGCAGCACGAACGGGAGCGTGCAGACCAGCAGCAGACCGGCCAGCGCGAAGTAGCCGGGTGTGGCGGGTTTGACCACGTTCACCAGCAGCACGCCGACCAGGGCGCCGATGGTCTGGCCGAAGCCGACCCAGCCGCCGACCAGCCCGCGCTGGGACACCGGCACCCGGTCGGAGATCGAGGCCAGCAGCGCGGCCAGCATGCCGCCGAAGGCGATCTGCACCCCGCACCAGGCCACGATCATCAGCCCCGGCCCCTCGGCCAGGCCGAGCAGCGCCAGGCTGAGCGCGCCGAGTCCGGCCCCGGCCACCACCCACGGCCGCCGCCGCCCGAAGCGGGAACCGGTCCGGTCGGAGGCGAAGCCGACCAGGATGGTGGTGACCATGCTGACCACCCCGCCGATCGCCGCGGTCAGCCCGAACAACGCCTGTTTGTCCGCCGGCGCGAACTGCTGGGCCTGCACCAGCAGCAGCACCTGCACCGGTCCGAAGTGAACCGCCCACACCCCGAGCACGGCGAGGGTGAGCGCGGCGATCCAGCCGCCGCGCACCCGCTCGACCGGCTCGGCCAGTGCGTCCGGCACCGTCATCGTCATGCGCTCGACGCTAACGAGCCCGCCTCGGCACGGACAGGCATCGACCGCTAACTGACAGTTCGAATCTTGAGAGTGAGCAGGCCGCCGAGCAGGGCACACACCGCGGCCATCAGGAAGATCATCGAGTAGCCGAAGCCGTCCGCGGCGGTGAGCAGCGGCGCGGCCATCACCGGTGCGACGAACTGGGGCAAGGACTTGCTGATGTTGTTCACGCCCAGGTCCTTGGCCCGGTCGTCCGGGCTGGGCAGCACCTCGCTGGCGATGGCCAGGTCCACCGAGTTCGCCATGCCGAGGCCGAGGCCGAGCAGCACCGAGCTGAGCACGTACAGCTCCCAGGTCGGGTCGACCACCAGGATCGCCGAGGACAGCGCCATGACCACCCCGGCAGCCACCGCGAACATCTTGCGCCTGCCGAGCCGGTCGGAGATGTGGCCGAAGACGGCGGCCGCGCACAGGGTGCCGATGGTGGTGATGATGGAGGCCGTCGCGGTGCCGGCCACCGGGTCCTCGTGCCGGATCACGTCGGTGAGATAGAACAGCGTGTAGAGGCTGGCGAGCACGAAGCTGATGGTGATCAGGAACTGGCTGGCGATGGCCCACATGAAGTCGCGGTTCTTCCGCGGCGAGATCCACAGCGACCGCAGCACCGGGCGGCGTCCTGGCGGCAGCACCGGGTCCCGGTTGAGCAGCAGGAACGGCAGCACGGCCAGGATCTGCAGCACCGCGCAGAGCCCGTAGCCGGTGAGCGGGTCGGCGGTGATCGCGATGACCATGCTGCCGACCAGCGAACCACCGGCCTGGGCCAGCCCGACCAGTCCGCTGATCAGGCCGCGCTGGCTGCTGGGCACGTGGTCGGGCATGGCGGCGAGCAGTCCGCAGAAGATCGCGGCCGAGCCGAGCTGCACCAGGCACCAGCCCACCAGCAGGCCGGTGACCGTGTCCTGCTGGCTGAGCAGCAGCATGCTGACGGTGGAGACGGCCACGCCGCCGACGATCCACGGCTTGCGCCGGCCGAACCTGGAGGTGGTGCGGTCGGAGGCCAGCCCGAAGAGGATGTGCGCGACCATCAGCACCAGCGCCCCGACGCCGGTGATCAGCCCGAGGCTGTTCTCCTTGTCCTCCGGCGCGGCGTGCGCGGCCTGGATCGGCAGCAACAGCACGGTCGGTCCGAAGTAGACGATCCACATGCCGAGCGTGGCCGCGGTGAGCGAGCCGATCCAGGCCGGACCGACTCTGCGTTCGGGTTCTACCAAGGATTCCGGTGCGGTGATCGTCATGGGTGGCCCCCCAGTACTAGCTGCGCTGACCGGGGCACACTAAGAGCCCACCAGGCTCGTGAACAGGCAGAACAAGGAATCTGTAGGGCAATGGGCAGAATGGTTACGCAGATGTCACGCCACGCCGCGGATCCGACTCACCAGTAGCCCGCCGACCAGGGTCACCAGGGCGGCCAGCCCGTACAGCGCGGGGTAGCCACCCAGGTAGGCCAGCACCGGCGCGGCCGCCGCCGGGGCCAGCACCTGCGGCAGCGCCGAGGCGATGTTGATCATGCCGAGGTCCTTTGCCCGGTCCTCCTCAGCCGGCAGCACCTCGGTGAGCAGGGCGAAGTCCACCGAGGTGTAGACGCCGAAGCCCAGCCCCAGCACCACCGTGCCGACCAGCACCGCGGGCCACACCGGCCAGAGCATCAGCACCGCCAGCGCGGCGGCCATCACCACCGCGGCCGCGGTGACGAAGACCTTTCGTCGCCCCACCCGGTCCGACCAGCGGCCGGCCAGCACCGTGGTGGCCACCATGCTCACCCCGTAGATCGAGGTCAGGATCAGCACGCCGGTGCTCGGATCGGGGTGCCGGACCGCGTCGGTGAGGAAGAACAGCAGGTAGAGGGTGCCGAAGGCGTTGCCGAGGTTGAGCAGGAACCGGGTCAGCCAGGCCCAGGCGAAGTCCGGGTGCGCCCGCGGCGAGACCCAGAACCGGGCCAGAGTTCGGCCCGGCCGAAGTCTGGGTTTCGCCGCCCCGCCGGGATCCCGGCTGCGCACGACGAACGGCAGCACCGCGGCGACGAGCAACGTCGCACATCCGAGGTAACCCCACTGGATCCCGCCGATCGCGGTGGCCAGCGCGGTACCGCCGAGCACACCCAGCATCTGGGCCAGACCGACCCAGCCACCGACCACGCCGCGCTGGTCCACCGGCACGTGGTCGGGCACCTCGGCGGTCAGCGCGGCCAGCGCCACGTTCACCGCGGCCTGCACCAGGCACCAGCCGATCGCCATGGTCAGCACGCTGTTCGCGCCCGAGAGCAGGACGAGCGCGGCGGCGCCTGCCAGCGCGCCACCCAGGGTCCACGGGTGCCGCCGCCCGAACCGCCCCCTGGTGCGGTCGGACAGTGCCCCGGCCAGTGGGTTGGCCACCACCGACACCGCCGCGCCCAGGCCGGTGACCAGCGCGAGCACGTTCTCCTTGTTGCCGGGTGCGAACAGCGCCGCCTGCTGACCGAGCAGCAGGTTGAGCGGTCCGAAGAAGGCCGCCCACACCCCGACGTTGGCCAGGGTGAGCAGGCCGATCCAGCCGCCGCGCACCCGCCGCCGCGGCGCGAGCGTGGTCATCCGCGCTTCCCGAGCTGCTCCCGCAGCCAGTGGAAGGAGTCCTTGCGGGTGCGCTGCTGGGTGGCGAAGTCCACGTGCACCAGCCCGAACGGCTGGCCGTAGCCCTCGGCCCACTCGAAGTTGTCCAGCAGGCTCCACACGTAATAACCGCGCACGTCCACCCCGGCCTCGATCGCCTGGGACAGGGCGTCGAGGTGCCCGGTCAGGAAATCGATCCGGGGCTGGTCGTGCACCTGGCCGTCGACCAGGTCCTCGGCGAAGCTCGCGCCGTTCTCGGTGATGTAGACCGGCGGCAGCGCGGTGCCGTACCGCTTCCGCAGTTGGACGAGCAGTTCGCGCAGCCCGTCCGGCACGATCGGCGAGCCCATCAGCGTGGCCGGGTGCTCGGGGATCTCGCCAAGGTCGAACGGCAGCGGGTTGCCCGGCGACGGGGCGCCGATCCGGGTGGGGTTGTAGTAGTTGACCCCGTAGAAATCGAGCGGCTCGTTGATGATCCGCAGGTCCTCGGCCGGGATCTCCAGGCCGGGCAGGTGTTCGGGCACGGTGCCGAGCAGGATCGGGTCGGCGAACAGGCCGTTGTGCAGGGCGTCGTAGGCGGCGGCCGCGGCCAGCGTCTCCGGCCGGTCGTCCGCGGCCCACACCGGGGTGTGGTTGTTCGCGGTGCCGATCGAGTTCGCCCCGCCCGCTCGCAGCGCCCGCACCGCGAGCCCGTGCGCGAGCAGCTGGTGGTGCGCGGTGGGCAGCGCGTCGAAGAGCAGGGTCTGGCCGGGCGCGTGCTGGCCCATGCCGTACCCCAGCAGGGTGATCATCGCGGGCTCGTTGAGCGGCACCCACATCGCGACCCGGTCGGCGAATGCCTCGGCCAGCACCGCGGCGTAGTCGGCGAAGCGGGCGGCGATGTCCCGGTTGAGCCAGCCGCCCTCGTCCTCGAGCACCTGCGGGGTGTCCCAGTGGTAGAGCGTGGCCATCGGCGCGATGCCGTGATCGCACAGGGTGTCGATCAGCCGGTCGTAGAAACCGAGGCCCTCCCGGCTGAGCGTGCGGCCGTCCGGCTGGATCCGCGGCCAGGCGAAGGAGAACCGGTAGCTGTCCAGGCCCAGCTCGCGCATGAGCGCGATGTCCTCCGGATACCGGTGGTAGTGGTCGCAGGCCACCTCGCCGGTCTCACCCGACCGGGTCTTTCCGGCCGTCGCGCTGAAGGTGTCCCAGGTGGAGGGCCCACGGCCGCCCGCGGTTACGGCACCCTCGATCTGGTACGCGGAGGTGGCAACCCCCCACACGAAGCCATCGGGAAAGGTCACCGAGCCTCCTCAGGCTAATGTGAATCCGATTCGCATCTTAGGCGTGTCGCGGTTCACACGAAAGAGCATCGCAGTCGATCACGCCAGAATGGACGCCTGTCCGCCGCCGAATGCCCCAGGGAGCCGCCCGTGTCAGCAGATCTCACCCCGCTCCGGCGGCGCCCGGTCCAGCAGCGCAGCGCGCAGCGGGTCGAACGGATGCTGGACGCGTGTGCCGAACTGGTCGCCGAGCTGGGCTACGACGGGGTCACCACCACCCTGATCGCCGAACGCGCGGGCGTCGCGGTCGGCTCGCTCTACCAGTTCTTCCCGGACAAGCGGGCCGTGGTGCAGGCGCTGACCATGCGCAACCTGGACCGCTTCCTCAGCAAGGTGCTCGAACGCCTGGCCGAGGTCGAGCTGGCGCACTGGTGGGATGTGGTCGACCGGGCCTTCGACGTCTACATCGCCATGCACCGCGAGGTGCCCGGCTTCCGCAAGGTGCACTTCGGCGACGCGGTGGACGTGCGGCTGCTCGATGACGGCAAGGACAACAACACGGTGATCGCCGACCGGCTGGCGCAGCTGATCACCGAGCGGTTCGGGCTGCCGCTCAGCGAGGTCCAGCTGCCCATGGCGGTGGCCATCGAGGCCGCGGACGCGGTGCTGCACCTGGCTTTCCGGCACGACCCCGACGGCGACCCGCGAGTCGTCGCCGAGGCCAAGGCGCTGGTCAGGGATTACCTGGGCAGCCGGATCCGCTAGCCGAAAGCCCGGCCCTCGCCGCGGTAGGTCGGCGCGCTCAGGCTGACCTGGTCGCCGTCGATCAGGTGGAACTCGGTGAAGCGCTCGGCCAGCTCCCCCGCCTTGGCGTGCCGGAACCAGACCCGGTCGCCGATGGCCAGCCCGTCGGCTGCCTTGCCGACCAGCGGGGTCTGCACCTCGCCCGCACCCTCCATCGCGTTGAGCTTGAGGCCCCTCGGCAGATAGGGCACCGGCACCCGGTCCGGCCCCACCGGCCCGGAAGCGAGATAGCCGCCGGCGAAGACGGTGGCGGTGTCCCTGGTCGGCCTGCGCACCACCGGCAGCGCGAACAACGCGGCCGGCCGCAGGTGCAGATGCTCGTAGTTGTCGAACAGGGTGGGCGCGAGCAGGCCGGAACCCGCGGTCAGCTCGGTGACCGCGTCCTCGGCCGCGGTCCGCTCCAGGCTGCCGGTGCCGCCGCCGTTGACGAACTCCAGCTCGGCCACCGAACGCACTCCGGCCACCGCCAGCGCCCGCCGCTCGGCCAGTTCGGCCAGCGACTGCTTCTGCATCCAGCGCACCGCGAGCCCGCGCACCGGCCTGCCGATCGGCTTGTCGCCGAGCCCGGCCACCTGGGCCTCGTAGGACATGATCCCGACCAGCGCGAACCCCGGCCTGCGCACGACCTCCACCGCCAGCGACCTGGCCTGCGCCGGAGTGTGCACCGGCGAGCGCCGGACCCCGACGTGCACCGCGCCGGAGAGCGGCCGCCAGGAGGCGTCCAGTTCCAGGCAGACCCGGATCTCCGGGTGTCCCGGCCCGAGCACCTCGGTGATCAGGTCCAGGTGTGCGGGATCATCGATCATCAGCGTGATCGCGGCCCTGGCGCCGTCGTCGGCGGCCAGCTTCTGCAGCGCGGCGCGGTCGACGGTCGGATAACCGATGAGCAGGTCGTCACTCACCCCCGCGCCGTGCAGCCACAGCGCCTCGTTGAGGGAGTAACACATGAGACCGGCGAAGCCCGGATCGGCGAGCGCGAGCTTGAGCAGCTCGCGCACCCGCACCGACTTGCTGGCCAGCCGGATCGGCCTGCCGTGCGCACGGCGGACCAGCTCGGCGGCATTGCTGTGGAACGCCGCGAGGTCGACCGCGGCCAGTGGCGGGTCGAGATGCGCGGTCGCGGCGTCGAAGCGGGACCTGGTCTGCGTGGCTAGCACACTGCAACGGTAAGCCGAAAACCTTGAAAGGTGAAACCTCTTCACGTACGTTCACCAACATCCGCCCCGAAGATTGCGGAGGGTAGCCTTGCCGCGACAGAGTGACACTGGCTCGTGGACCAACTGGGCCCGGACCGCCACCGCGCGGCCGGCCCGCACCGCTCGTCCCAGGGACGTCGAGGAAATCGCCGCCGCGGTGAAGGCCGCGGCCCGGGACGACCTCACGGTGCGCCCCCTGGGCAGTGGCCACTCGTTCAGTGCGGTCGGTTCACCCGAAGGTGGCCTGGCCCTGGACCTGTCCGAGTGGCGCGGGGTGATCGCGGCCGACCACCAGACCGGCCTGGTCACCGTGCGCGCCGGCACTCCGCTGCACCAGCTCAACCGCGAGCTGGACCAGCTCGGCCTGGCCATGACCAACCTGGGCGATATCGACCGGCAGACCGTGGCCGGCGCCATCTCCACCGGCACCCACGGCACCGGCGCGACCTTCGGCGGACTGGCCACCCAGGTCAAGGCACTGGAACTGGTGCTGGCCGACGGTTCGCTGCTGCGCTGCTCGGCGACGGAGAACCCGGCCGAGTTCAGCGCGGCCAGGGTCGGCCTCGGCGCGCTGGGTGTGCTGACCACGGTGACCCTGCAGTGCGAACCGGCGTTCGCGCTGCAGGCCGCGGAGTACCCGGCGGGCCTGGACGAGACGATCGAGTGCTTCGACGAGCTGACCGCGGCCAACGACCACGCCGAGTTCCACTGGTTCGTGCACACCGACCGGGTCATGGTGAAGCGGAACAACCGGCTGCCGGTGGACGCACCCCGGCAGCCACTGCATCCGGTGCGCCGGTTCTTCGAGTACGAGGTGCTGGAGAACGCCGCGCTGGCCGCGGTCTGCCACACCGGCCGGGCGATCCCTGGCCTGGTCCGCCCGCTGAACCGGCTGTGCGCCAAGGTGCTGGGCGAGCGCAGTTACAGCGACGCCTCACATCGGGTGTTCACCACGCCGCGCCGGGTCCGCTTCACCGAGACCGAGTACGCGATCCCGCGGGAGCACCTGCGCGAGGTGCTCACCGAACTCCGCGCCGCCTCCGAGCGCCTTGAGCACCCGGTGAACATCCCGGTCGAGGTCCGGGTGGCCGCCGCCGATGACATCTGGTTGTCCACCGCGACCGGCAGGCCGACCGCGTACCTGGCCATCCACCAGTTCCTCGGCATGCCCTACCGGCACTGGTTCGACACGTTCGAGCAGATCGCCTATGCGGCGGGTGGCCGTCCGCACTGGGGGAAGATGCACAGCCAGACGGAGGAGTCCCTCCGCGGCCGGTATCCGCATTTCGCCGACTTCCAGGCCGTGCGCGCTGCCCTGGACCCGCACGGCCGCTTCCGCAACCGGTACCTGGACCGGGTGCTGGGCACCACTAGCTGACCGTGGTGGCCAGGATCCGGTCGTAGACCACCTCACGCAGCCACCGCACGGTGACCTCCTGCTCGATCGGGAAGTCCTGCGGCGGACGGCCGCGCAGGGTCAGCTCGACCGATCCCTGGTCCTGGGCTGTGGCCACCGACACACCGTAGTGACCGGCCCGCATCAGGCAGTTCGCCAGGAAGTCATCGCCCTCGGCCACCGCCGACGGCACCACGACGGCCGTGTTGGTGAACCGGGAGAAGGGCACCACCGAGGTCAGCGCGGTGCGCCAGTGCCGGGACAACGCGATCGCGCCGACCAGGCGGACCGCGGGGGCGGGCACCATGCCGGCCAGTTCGGGCCAGACCCAGGTGGAGACGGTGGTCCGGTCGGTCACCGGCGGACACCCCAGCGCGAGCCGTTCGGCGTGCGCGTCGGTGATCAGCTCGGCGACCATGACCACCCGGCGGCCCAGCAGGGTCATCGGCGGCAGCATGACCCCGCCCCAGCCCAGCAGGTCGGCGGCCCTGGCGGCCAGATGTTCCGGCGGAGCGGGTAACTCGACCGGGGCGATTGATCGGGCCGGAATGACAGGCAGTCCACCCTGGACTGTCGGCTGGCCCGTGGTGCGGCTCACGATCTTCGCCTCCCTGCGGCTTCACCTCCGTGGTCACCCACAGCGGCGTTCTTGGCGTTCCGGAGCTGGTTCGTTCGCTGACGCCTTAACTGATTTACCAGGTCAGGGCCCTACCGCAGGGAATGCCCATACCCAGTTGCGACCGGCGGCCGAAGTCAGTCGGTAACCGGTCGGTGCACGGTCAAGCACTTCAGCCCGGCAGTGCGGCCGTTCGTGTGAGACCGACACGCTCACCGCTCACCGCGCCCCAAAGCCCGCCAACCGCCCCCAAAGAAGGACCTGAGCCAAGCCTGAAGAATCTTCGCTCTAGGTCACAGAGAAATAGGCCACGGCAAAGGCGGCCATATAAGGCGGCAACAAAGGCAGGTGACCACGCTGGTTCAGCACCAGCCGCACCGTGGGGGTCCGGGGGCTCGGGCCCCCGGTGTGGACGTAAAAGAAGACCCCGGCGCAGCGCGCCGGGGTCTTCTTTTACGTGGGCAAGGAGGGAGTTGAACCCTCACGTCCTTTCGGACACACGGACCTGAACCGTGCGCGTCTGCCATTCCGCCACTTGCCCCTTTCGGGGGCTCCCTTTTGGGGTGCGGCGGAAGCCTAGCACGGTCAGGGGACTGGCTTACAACTCGGCCCCTCCCTTGCCCCCAGACCCGGATACGATCGGGGTGAGCGACCGGACACGGAGCCGAACCAGCTGCACCGCACGACCACGTTCGGTGCCCGGCGCTCACTGGACTGGACCGGAAGCGGAAGGGTGGGACATGAGCCTCGTGCAGCGCTTCGAGCGCAAGCTCGAAGGCCTTGTCGGCAATACTTTCGCGCGCGTGTTCGGTGGCAACGTAGTACCCCAGGAGGTGGCGCAGGCCCTGCAACGAGAGGCCGAACGCAAGGTCAAGGAGCTTGCCGGCGGCCGCCTCCTCGCACCCAACCACTACACCGTGACACTCGGCCCAGCCGACCACGACCGGCTAGCCGGCGACGAGCAGCGGATCACCGATCTGCTCGCCGACTGTGTCGGAGAGCATCTGACCGAGCACGGGTGGGACACATACGGTGACGTCGTAGTCTCCTTGGAGCGCTCTGAGACGCTGCACACCGGACAGTTCCACACGAGCTCGTCAGTCGACCCAGACGCATCGCCGCGCCGACGGCCGGCACCACCTCGCACCGCAGGAGACCGACCCATGAGCCAGCCACCCGGCCAGTACCCCGAGGGAGACCGCTACGCCCAGCAGCAGCAGGGGCAGTACGGCTACGACCAGCAGCAGCAGCCTGGCTACGGCCAGCAGGGCTACGACCCGAACTACGCCCAGCAGCAGCAAGGCGGGTACGGGCAGCAGGGTTACGACCAGGGTTACGCCCAGCAGCCGCAGCAGCCTGGCTACGACCAGCAGGGCTACGGCCAGCAGCCGCAGCAGCCTGGTTATGACCAGCAGGGCTACGCCCAGCAGCCGCAGCAGCCTGGCTACGGGCAGCAGGGTTACGACCAGGGCTACGCCCAGCAGCCCGGTTACGACCAGCAGGGCTATGGCCAGCAGCAGCAGGGTTACGACCAGGGCTACGCCCAGCAGCCCGGCTATGACCAGCAGGGTTACGGCCAGCAGCAGGGTTACGCCCAGCAGGGCTACGACCAGGGTTATGGCCAGCAGGGCTACGCCCAGCAGGGCGGCTACGCCGACCCGAACCAGCAGGGATACGCTCCGCCCGCCGTGCAGACGGGGCCGCGCACACTGACGGCGACCCTCCAGCTCGACGACGGCTCCAACCGGACCTATAGCCTCAAGCAGGGCAGCAACGTGATAGGCCGTGGCCAGGACGCCGATTTCCGCCTGCCGGACACCGGGGTCTCCCGCCGGCACCTGGAAATCACCTGGGACGGTCAGAACGCGATGCTGGCCGACCTGGGCTCGACCAACGGCACGACGGTCAACTCCAACCCGGCCCAGGCCTGGCAGCTCGCCGACGGCGACGCGATCAGGATCGGGCACTCGACGTTGGTGTTCCGGTCCCAGGGCTGACCAGGACGACATCGCAAGGCGGGAGCGGTCACAGCAGGTGCCAGAACTTGTGATGCAGCTAACCAGAGCAGGGTTTCTCGCCCTGCTCTGGTTGTTCGTGCTGGCTGCGCTCCGTGTCGTTCGCTCTGACCTTTACGCGGCCTCCGGGCTGCGGGTCGCCCTACCCGGTTCCCGACGGACCAGTGGGCGGCAGTTGCGGGGCAACAAAGCCGCCCGGCAACTCGTGGTGACCCACGGCGCGCTGGCGGGTACTCGCATCGCGCTGGACGGCCGCCCTATTCTCATCGGCCGTGCCGACGACTCCACCCTCGTGCTCGACGACGACTACGCGTCGACGAGGCACGCCAGACTCTCTCTTCGTGGAACGGACTGGTACGTGGAGGACCTAGGCTCCACCAACGGCAGTTATCTAGACCGGGCGAAGGTCACGGCACCCACCCGGGTCCCGCTCGGCGTTCCGATCCGCATCGGTAAGACGGTGATCGAGCTGCGCTCATGACCCTCGTCCTTCGTTACGCGGCCCGCAGCGACCGGGGCCTGGTACGTGCCAACAACCAGGACTCCGTGTACGCCGGCCCCCGACTGCTCGCGCTCGCCGACGGCATGGGCGGCCATGCCGCCGGTGAAGTCGCCAGCAAGGTGGTCATCGCCGCACTAGCCCCCCTCGACGACGACGAACCCGGGGAGGACCTGCTCAGTGATCTGCGCGGGTCGATGCTCGGCGGCAACTCGGCGATCGCCGAACTCGTCGCGAGCGATCCCGACCTGGAGGGGATGGGCACCACGCTGACCGCGGTGCTCTTCGCCGGCAACAGACTGGGTCTCGTGCACATCGGCGACTCGCGCGCCTACCTGGTCCGGGACGGAAACCTGTCCCAGATCACCCACGACGACACGTTCGTGCAATCCCTGATCGACGAAGGCCGGATCACTCCGGACGAGGCGCTCACCCACCCGCAACGGTCGCTGCTGCTCAAGGCGCTGACCGGGCACGAGGTGGAGCCGAGCCTGGCGATCAGGGAAGCCCGCAACGGCGATCGGTACATGCTGTGCTCGGACGGGCTCTCCGGGGTGGTGTCGGCGGAGACGCTGGCCGAGGCCCTGGCCATCCCCGACCCGAGGACCTGCGCCGACCGGCTGATCGAGCTGGCGCTCAAGGGCGGCGGCCCGGACAACGTGACGGTGATCGTCGCCGATGTGGTGGACGTCGACTTCGGGGAGAACGCCCCGATCGTCGGTGGCGCCGCCGGCGACGGCAGCGCCGATCCGCCACCGCCGGACTCCCCTGCCTCCCGCGCGGGCGCGCTCAACCCTGGCTGGCAGCAACAACAGCAGCCACGCCCGGACCCGACCACCCCACCGCCGGACCCGCCACGGGGCAGGCGCTGGCTGCGCACCCTCTCGGTCGTGCTGCTGGTGCTGGTGCTCTTCGGCGCGGCCGGGTTCTTCACCCGGTACTGGGTGCTGCAGCAGTACTACGTCGGCGCGACCGAGGACGGCCGGGTGGCCGTCTTCCAGGGCGTGCAGGGCAATGTGCTGGGCATCCGGCTGCAGCGTGAGGTCGAGGGTTCCTGCGCGCCGAACTCGGCGAGCTGTGACCCGGAGCCGATCCTGGTCTCCGACCTGACCTCCTCCGGCAAGGAGATCATCACCAACGGGATCACCGGGCTGGACGGGCTGGAGGGCGCGCGCAACGCGATCCGCAGGCTGCGCACCGCCCAGCTGATGCCGCCGTGCCCGCCTGCCACCGGCACTCCTGGTGGCACCGGCACGCCGACGACCAGCACGAGCACGCCGCCCCCTGACCCGAACGCGCCCACGACCTCGGACGTCACGCCGTTGCCGCCGCCGACGCCGAAGCCCGGGGTGGAATGCCGGACGGTGCGCTGATGGCTGAGTCGGCCGCGACGACCACCGGGCCACTGCCCGGGGGGCCGCCAGCTCAGCCGCCACCCACCGCGACCAGGCGCGGCACCGAGTTGATGCTGCTCGCCTTCGCCGCGGTGCTGGTCACCGGTGCGCTGATGCTGGTGGAGATCAACCAGGAGCAGGAGCTGACCAATGCCCTGCTCTACTACGGCGCGGCCTACCTCGGCCTGTTCGGGGTGGCGCACGTCGCGGTGCGGATCTGGGCGCCCTACGCCGATCCGCTGATCCTGCCGTGCGTGGCCCTGCTCAACGGGCTTGGCCTGGTCATGATCCACCGGATCGACCTGGCCGAGGCCGAGCGGGCCGAGCTGACCGGCCGGGTCTTCAGCGCGGACGTGCCCCGCCAGATCATGTGGACCACGATCGCGCTGGTGCTCTTCGTCGCGGTGCTGGTGCTGGTCAAGGACCACCGCACGCTGTCCAAGTACGGCTACACCGCGGGCCTGGCCGGACTGGTCGCGCTGGCGCTGCCGGGCATCCTGCCGAATGTCATCGCACCGGAAATCAACGGTGCGAAGATCTGGCTACGTATACCTGGTGTGTTCTCCATCCAGCCCGGTGAGTTCGCCAAGATCCTGTTGATGGTCTTCTTCGCCGCGTTCCTGGTCTCCAAACGGGACCTGTTCATGGCGGCTGGCCGCAAGGTGCTCGGGATGGAGCTGCCGCGCGCCCGCGACCTGATGCCGATGCTGTTCGCCTGGTTCGCCTCGCTCGGCGTGCTGGTGCTGGAGAAGGACCTCGGCACCTCGCTGCTGTTCTTCGGCATCGTGCTGGTGATGCTCTACGTGGCCACCGAGCGGGTCGCCTGGCTGGTGCTGGGCATGACCTTCTTCATCGGCGGCTGCCTGGTCGCCTATCAGATCTTCGACCACGTGCAGGTCCGGGTGACCACCTGGCTGGACCCGTTCGCGGACTTCTTCAACAAGGGCCGTCAGCTCGGCCAGGCGCTGTTCGGGCTGGGCACCGGCGGGATCGGCGGCACCGGTCTTGGCGCCGGACGGCCCGAGCTGGTGCCGCTGGCCAAGAGCGACTTCATCATCGCCGCGATCGGTGAGGAGCTGGGCTTCGTCGGCCTGGCCGCGCTGCTGATGCTCTACACGCTGCTGGTGATGCGCGGTATGCGCAGTGCGCTGGCGGTGCGCGACACCTTCGGCAAGCTGCTCGCCGGTGGTCTGTCCTTCGCGGTCGGCCTGCAGGTCTTCATCGTGGTCGGCGGCGTCACCAAGCTGATCCCGCTGACCGGTCTGACCGCCCCCTTCCTGTCCCTCGGCGGATCGTCGCTGGTGGCCAACTACGCCCTGGTCGCGCTGTTGCTGCGGATATCCGACGGCGCGCGCAGACCGGCCGTGGCGGCCAAACCAGTGGTGCCGCAGGCGCCGATCGCGGAGGCGCACACCGTGCTTGTGGAGCGGCCCTCATGAACGCACCACTGCGCCGGGTGGCGCTCGCCGTCATGGTGATGGTCCTGATGCTGCTGGCCAACGGCACCTACATCCAGGTGATCAAGGCCGACACCTACCGCAACGACCCGCGCAACAGCCGGGTGCTGCTGGAGGAGTACTCCCGTCAGCGCGGCCAGATCAGCGCGGCGGGCGGTCAGCTGATGGCCACCGTGGAGAACACCACCGGCCGGCTGAAGTACCTGCGCAAGTACCCCGAGGGACCGATCTACGCGCCGATCACCGGCTACTACTCCTCCAACTACGGCGCGACCGGGCTGGAGAAGGCGCAGGACTCGGTGCTCAACGGCTCCGACCCGCTGCTGTTCGGCCGCAGGCTCTCCGACCTGATCACCGGCCGGGACCCGCGTGGCGGCAGCGTGCAGACCACGATCGTGCCCAAGGTCCAGCAGTTCGCCTACAAGGCGATGTCGGACAAGAAGTTCAGCGGTGCCGTGGTGGCGATGGACCCGAAGACCGGCCGGATCCTGGCCATGGTCTCCACCCCGTCCTTCGACCCGAACGTGCTCTCCGCGCACGACACCGAGGCGCAGCAGAAGGCCTGGGGCGAGCTGACCAAGGACCCGAAGAAGCCGTCGATGAACCGGGCCGTCGGGGAGACCTACCCGCCCGGCTCGACCTTCAAGATGGTCACCGCCGCGGCCGCGCTGGAGAACGGGTTCACCAAGGACAGCCCGCTGACCGCGGCGCCCACGATCACCCTGCCTGGCACCAACAACCAGCTGGAGAACTTCAACGGCAACCGCTGCGGCGGCGGCGAGACCGCGCCGTTGATCGAGGCGCTGGCCCGCTCCTGCAACACCGCGTTCGTTGACCTGGCCATCCAGCTCGGCGAGACCAAGCTGCGCCAGCAGGCGGAGAAGTTCGGCATCGGCGAGCAGGGCCAGAAGATCCCGATCGGCGTGGCAGGCTCCTCCCTCGGCGACATCCCGGACAAGGCGGCGCTCGGCCAGAGCGGCATCGGCCAGCGTGACGTCCGGCTGACCCCGCTGCAGGACGCGGTGGTGGCGGCCACCATCGCCAACGGCGGGGTGCGGATGGAACCGCAGCTGGTCAGCCAGATCCTGCGCGATGTCACCGTGCTCCAGGAGAACGACCCGGTCCGCTCGGGCACCGCGATCTCCTCGGCCACCGCGGCCACGCTCAAGGAGATGATGATCCAGTCGGAGTCGCGGACCGCCGGTGGCGGCAAGATCTCCGGCGTCACCATCGCCTCCAAGACCGGCACCGCCGAGCACGGCGCCAACCCCAAGGCGAACAACCCGCACGCCTGGTACGCCGCCTTCGCCCCGGCCGAGGACCCGAAGATCGCGGTCGCGGTGATCGTGGAGAACGGTGGCGACCGCGGGCAGGACGCCACCGGCGGCACGGTGGCCGCGCCGATCGGCCGCGGCGTCATCGGCGCCTTCCTCGGAGGTGGCTGAGCATGCTCACCTCCGGCCAGCTGCTCGCCGACCGCTATCGCCTCGCCAGGCGGATCGCGGTCGGTGGCATGGGCGAGGTGTGGGAGGCCGCCGACACCAGGCTGGACCGGCGGGTCGCGATCAAGGTGCTCAAGCCGGAGCTGACCGGGGACGCGGAGTTCCTGCACCGCTTCCGCACCGAGGCCAGGATGACCGCCTCGCTGAACCACCCGAACATCGCCGCGGTGCACGACTACGGCGAGACGGCCGCCGTGCCCGACGGCCCGCAGGACACCGCTTACCTGGTGATGGAGCTGGTCGAGGGCGATCCACTGGCCGCGATCATCGCCGGGCAGGGCAGGCTCAACGCCGAGCGCACCATGGACGTGCTGGAGCAGGCGGGGCACGCGTTGCAGGCCGCGCACGAGCGCGGGCTGGTGCACCGTGACGTCAAGCCCGGCAACATCCTGGTCACCCCGCACGGCAAGGTGAAGCTGACCGACTTCGGCATCGCCAAGGCCGCGCACGCCGCGCCGGTCACCCGCTCCGGCATGGTGATGGGCACCGCGCACTACATCGCGCCGGAACAGGCGCTGGGTTCGGAGGCGGAGCCGGCCAGCGATGTGTACTCGCTGGCCGTGGTCGGCTACGAGTGCCTGGCCGGGCATCGCCCGTTCCTGTCCGACAACTCGGTGACCGTGGCCATGATGCACATCAGGGATCTCGCCCCGCCGCTGCCGCCGGACGTGCCACCGGGTCCGCGGGCGCTGATCGAGGCGACCCTGATCAAGGACCCGAGACGGCGGTATCGCAGCGGCGGCGAGTTCGCGGTCGCGGTGGCCGCGGTGCGGGCCGGGCACCCGCTGCCGGTGCCCTCCGGACTGACCATGCCGCAGGCGCCGGTCGGCGTTCCGGTCGGCCAGCCCCAGCTGGGTCCGGGCGGACCCATCACCCCCATGTCCTCACCGGGGATCCCGGTGCTCGGACACGGGACGGGGCAGTTCACCCCGGCGGGCATGGGTCACCACCCAGGTCCGGTGCGCACCCGCCGGACCGGCCTGTGGCTGGTGATAGCGGTATTCGCGGTGGCGGCACTGGTTTTGGCAGCATGGGTGATCAGCGAGATCATGCGCACAGCCAGCCAGGGGTCGGTGCAGGTGAATCCGACTGAGTACGTGGGACGGGCGGCTTCGGAGGCGGCCGACCGGCTCACGAAATCCGGTCTGCACAGCGAGGTGTGGACCAAGGACGGCCGACGGCCTGCGGATCCGGCGCGGTGCGTGGTCACCGAGGTGACTCCGGTCGGCGAGCTGTCCGCGGGGTCGGACGTGACCCTGCGCTGCACCCCGCACGAGGACGGTTGACGTGCGGCCGCAGCAGCTACATGACATGAACAGACCACCGTCGACGAGGAGCGGGACAAGGCACCGATGAGCACTCCGCGACTGCTCTCCAACCGCTATGAGCTGGGCGAAACGCTCGGCTATGGCGGTATGTCCGAGGTCCACAAGGGCCGGGACGTTCGTCTGGGTCGCGACGTGGCGGTCAAGGTGCTGCGCGCCGATCTCGCCCGCGACCCGCAGTTCCAGCTGCGCTTCCGCCGGGAAGCGCAGAACGCCGCCTCCTTGAACCATCCCGCGATCGTCGCCGTGTACGACACCGGCGAGACGCAGACCGAGTACGGCCCGCTGCCGTACATCGTGATGGAGTTCGTCGACGGCAAGACGCTGCGCGACATCGTCAAGACCGAGGGCCCGCTGCCCGCGCGCCGGGCCATGGAGGTCATGGCCGACGTCTGCGCGGCACTGGACTTCAGCCACCGGCACGGCATCGTGCACCGGGACGTGAAGCCGGCCAACGTGATGATCACCAAGTCCGGCGCCGTGAAGGTGATGGACTTCGGCATCGCCAGGGCCGTGCACGACGGCCAGGCCGCCGTCACCCAGACCGCCGCGGTGATAGGAACCGCCCAGTACCTCTCCCCGGAGCAGGCCCGCGGCGAGGCGGTGGACGCGCGCAGCGACGTCTACGCCACCGGCTGCGTGCTCTTCGAGCTGATGACCGGCGAGCCGCCGTTCACCGGTGACTCCCCGGTGGCCGTGGCCTACCAGCACGTGCGCGAGGACCCCAAGTCCCCCTCGCAGGTCAACCCGCAGGTGCCCGCGGTGCTGGACGCCATCGTGCTCAAGGCGATGAGCAAGAACCCGGCCAACCGCTACCAGTCCGCCGGCGAGATGCGCGGCGACCTGGTGCGGGTGCTCTCCGGGCAGCGGCCGCTGGCGCCGATGGTGATGTCGGAGGACGAGCGCACCTCGATCGTCGGCGGTGGCGGCGCCACCCAGGTGATCCAGGGCAAGCACCGGCCGGAGGCATTGGCCGACAGCGACGACGAGGAGGAGCGCCGGGAGAAGCGGCGCAAGACCATCTTCGTCTCGGTGGCGGTCGCGCTCGGCGTCGCGCTGCTGATCCTGCTCGCCTTCCTGCTGGGCCCGCTGCTCAGTGGGAACTCCGGCAGCAGCGGCGACACCGCGACGGTCCCGAAGGTCTTCGGCAAGACCGAGGTGCAGGCGCGGCAGGACATCGCCAGCGCCGGGTTCACCAAGACGCCGAACCTGCAGAAGGTCGTCTCCAAGCCGGAAGAGCTGAACCGGGTGGTCTCGGTCAACCCGGCCGAGGGCTCCGCGGTGAAGAAGGACGCGGAGATCACGCTGAACATCGGCAGCGGTCCGGAGGAGGTGACCGTCCCCGACCTCAAGGGCAAGACGCCGAGCGAGGCCGAGACGATGCTCACCGCCGCCGGGCTCAAGCTCAGCGCGAACCCCACCGAGACCACCGTGGATGACACCAAGCAGGTCGGCAAGGTGCAGTCGCAGACGCCGTCGGCCAACAGCAAGGCGCCGAAGGACTCGCTGGTCAGCATCACCGTCGGCAAGGCGCAGGACCGGATCACCGTGCAGAACGTGATCGGCCAGTCCAACAGCGCCGCGCGCGGCAACCTGGAGGGCCTCGGCCTGCGGGTGGAGATCAAGGAAGTCAGCTCCAACAAGCAGCTGAACGAGGTGATCGCGCAGACCCCGGCGGGCGGCACCTCGGTGCGGCCCGGCGCCACGGTGACGCTGAGCATCTCCAAGAACGACCAGTTCACCATGCCCAACATCGAGGGCATGACCGAGACCGAGGCGCGGTCGAAGCTGCAGGAGTTCGGCTGGACCGGCAGCTTCAGCAAGGTCGAGGTGAGCGGCAGCATCAGCGAGTTCGGCCGGATCATGGACTCCAAGCCGGTCGCGGGCGACCCGGTGTCGAAGACGCAGACCATCCAGATCCAGGTCGGCAAACTCGGCGGCGGCGGACCGACCAGCACCACGCCCAGGGGCGGCGGCTGATCCCGTAGCAACGACAACGGCCCGGCACCCCGTCACGGGGGCCGGGCCGTTGTGTGTTCTGGGCTGCTCAGCGAGCGGCGGCCGCGGCCACCTCGCGCATGCCCTTCTCCAGGGCGGCGACAGTGGGTTCGGGCACCGGGTGCCCGGCGATGGCCAGCCAGTTGGCCAGCATCCGGTGGCCACCGTCGGTGAGCACCGACTCGGGGTGGAACTGCACGCCGTGGATGGGCAGCTCGCGGTGCCGCATGGCCATCACCACGCCGGACTCGGTCCGCCCGGTCACCTCGAACTCGGCCGGGATGGTCTCCTCCAGCACGGTCAGCGAGTGGTAGCGGGTGGCGGTGAACGGATCGGGCAGCCCGGCGAGCACGCCCGCACCGGTGTGGTGCACCTGGCTGGTCTTGCCGTGCAGCAGCTCCGGCGCCCGATCCACGGTCGCGCCCCAAGCCACGCCCATGGCCTGGTGGCCAAGGCAGACGCCGAGCGCGGGCTTGGTCAGCTCGGCGCAGCGCCGGATGACCTCGATGGTCCGGCCCGCCCGCTCCGGGGTGCCCGGTCCAGGACTGAGCAGCACACCGTCGGCCTGGTCGACCTCGGCCAGCTCCACCGAGTCGTTGCGCCGGACGACGCACTCGGCCCCGAGCTGGGCCAGGTACTGGACCAGGTTGTAGACGAAGCTGTCGTAGTTGTCGACCACGAGTACCCGCACGCGGCCAGCTTACGGCGCGCGTCGAACGGGATTCACTGCCCGGTGGTGACCTGGTTGAACGGCAGCATCGGTTCGATCCACGGGAACACCACGAACAGCAGCAGTGCGACCACGCCGACGATCAGGACCGCTGCCAGCAGCAGTCGCAGCGGCAACGGCCCAGGCAGGTGCCGCCAGATCCAGCTGTACACGAGGCCAACCGTACCTTTCAGCCGGTCTGGAACTCGGCTGGCACGGCCTTGGGATCCTTCGGATCTTTCGGCTGGCTGCGGACCAGGACACCGTGCACGATGAGCCGCTGCCGGGCGGAGAACCGCGGGTGGCAGGTGGTCAGGGTGATCAGCTTGGCCTGCTGGCCCTGCGGCACGGCGTTGTTGCCCCGCCACGGCACCGGCGCGATGACCTCGCCCTGCTCCGGCCGCACGATCTCCTGGCCGACGGTCTTGGCGTAGGGATCGTCCTTGCCGCCCTTGCCCTGCGGCGCGACGCCCTTGCACTTGGCGTCCTTGCCCTTGCCGGCTGCCCAGTCCTTGACCTCGTCGGACTTGGGCAGCATCCGGTAGACGAACCACTCGTTCTGGGTCTCCACCACGATCGCGTCGCAGGACTCGAGCAGGTCGATGTCGTTGAACGGCGCGCCCTTGCCGACCCGGTGCCCGGCCACGGCGAAGTTGCCCGGCTGGCCGGGGTAGGCGGTGCCCTTGTAGTGCCCCGGCCCGACCTCGAGGATCTTGTCCGTGGTCCCCTCCAGCACGGTGTAGACCCAGTCCGGCCCGAACGCCGGCACGAAGACCTTGGCGAAGCCCTCCCCGTCACCGACCTGGAACTGGTTGGTCCGCTGCGGTTCGTTGTTGTTGACCACGCTGGGGTTCTTCCACCGGTCGTCCATGGCGGTGGTCGCGTTGGCCTGCTTGCCCGCGGAGAGCCAGTCGGTCACGTAGACCTCGTAGACCACGAACAGCAGCACCACCAGCCCGGCGGTGATCAGCAGCTCCCCGAAGGTCCGCACCACGACCCGCCCCGGCTCCCGCCGCTGCGCCGGCACCGCGGCCGCCTCGGCCTCGGGTTCCGGCTCGGGGTCGGCCGCGACCAGGTCCGAGTAGTCCTCGTAGTCCTCGACCCGCGGGATGAGTTCGGTCTCCGGCTCGTCCAGCCGCGGCCGCGCGGGGATGCGCGGGATCGGCATGGTCAGCTCTTCCGGCGTGGGCGGCGGCGCCACGGCTCGCGGGGGCGTGGGCGGCGGGGCGTCCGGCCGGATCGGCGGGATGAGCTGGGTCTGCTCGGCATCCGCTGGCGGCGGCGCGGACGGGCGGGCGCCCCGCGGCGGCTCGGCTCGCGGCGGCTCGGTCCTGGGGCGCATCGGCGGACGGGGCGGCTCGTTCAGCCCCTCCCCCGGCATCCGCGCTTCCTGCGGTGGGCGCGGCGGCTCGAACCGGGCGGCCTCGCTGTGCCCACGCGGATCCTGCGGAGGCTCGAAGCGGGGCGGCTCGAACTGGCCTGGCACGCCCGGTGCCCTCAGGTCCGGGCGCGGCGGCTCGGCAGGCTGGCGGGGCTGGTCGGACCGGGGCGGCTCGCCCTGGAAACGAGGTGCCCCCTGATGCCCTTCGCCGGGCGGGGTGTCACCGGGGGCCACCCACACCTGCGGCGGCTCGGGGCGCCGAGGCGCCTCCGGCGGCAGCTCGGCCCGACGCGGTGCGTCCGGCGGCAGCTCAGCCCTGGGCGGCTCCGCGCGGCGCGGTGCGTCTGGCGGCACCTCCGCCCTCGGCGGTTCCGGGCGCCGCGGCGCCGGGCGGGCTTCCGCGCCCGGCTCCGACCACCACTGCTCCGGGCGCTGGTCCCTGGGCTGGCGGTGGTGGATCTCCTGGGTCGCCTCGGTGCCGTCCTCCGGCTGTGGAGTGCGGGGGTCGGTCATCGGGGCACCTCCTGTGCCTTGTCCAGTCGTAACGCCCCGCCATAGCCGGGCACTCGCACCACATCGGGTCGCTGGACCCGGTAGCCGAGGCCGTAGCTCTGGGCGTACTGCCGGAAGATTCGCACGCCTTCAGCGGCGTCCAAAGCGGAGTTCAGCTTGTCTGGGTCGCCGATGGCGCTGATCACATACGGCGGGGAGTAGGTGCGGCCGTGCAGCAGCAGCGTGTTGCCGATGCAGCGCACGGCCGAGGTGCTGACCAGGCGCTGGTCGGCAACGGCGAGCGCTTCCGCGCCCCCGGCCCACAGCGCGTTCAGCAGGCTTTGCAGGTCCTTCTGGTGCACCACCAGCGCGTCCACCGGGACGTCGGCCGGGTAGCGGCCGTCCGGGCCGCGGGGCGCGTCGCTGATGGTCACCACCAGCCCGGTGCCGCGCAGTGGGTTCAGGCCGGCCGGGTTGGCCAGGTTGGCCGCGGTGCCGCGGGCCTTGCCGACCCGCTCGTCCGAGCTGGCCGCGCCGCGTTCGAGGGCCTCCAGGTCGGTGCGCAGCCGACCGAGCGCGGCTTCGGCCTCGTGTACCCGGCCTTCGGCGTCGCGGACCAAACCGTGCAGTTCGGTGTTGCGGCCGCCACGCAGGTCATGGCCGTCGGCCACGTTGTGGCTGACCGCGAAGATCAGGCCCGCGACCAGGCACATCACCGGCGCGGCCACCCGCCAGCCGTCGAGCCTCCGCACGCCTCGTGTCCTCTCCTACGCCGTCCGTGGGGTAAGCAGGGGTAAGTTGCCTCTCCTCCACACTCTTCGGCTACGTTAACGTGTTCGTCGGGCCGGAGTTTCGTTTTCGCTGTGCCGAACGCGCTCCGCGAACAGACACAGCCATCGGATCCAACGTCAGGCGAGGACAGAATGCCGAAGTCCAAGGTCCGCAAGAAGGACGTTTACACGCCGCCGGCGGACCGGCGCACGCCGGTCAAGCTGAAGGCCAAGGGGCCCTCACACCCGATCTACATCACGGTGATGCTGCTGGTGATGCTGCTCGGACTGGCCTGGCTGGTCGTGTACTACCTCGCGGGCCAGGACATCCAGTTCATGGCCGACCTCGGCTCGTGGAACTTCGCGGTCGGCTTCGCACTGATGATCACTGGTCTGCTGATGACCATGCGCTGGCGCTGACCAGCGCAAACACCCTGAGTATCGCGGCCCGGACGGCACCACACGTCCGGGCCGCACCCTGTTCACCACCCGTTTGGCGGACAGTCACTGAACCACACGGATGTAAGTCATCCCCAGTGGGGACAACTCCTGTGGATAACTTTTTCCACAGGCACCCCATAGCCGGTCTGCGGCCACTGGGGCACACAACATGATGTGGTTGCGCCGCTGGGCGCAGCGGGGCTGACGGAACGCGCTCGAACGGGCAAGCTGGACTGGTGGAAGAACAGATGCCCTGGTCAACGGGTCAGAGTCGACAACTTGCCTGGTCAGCGGACCCCGCGCTGGTGAGTGTCGGCTGGGTGCTGGCCGCCGGTGCGACGGTGTGGCTGGTCTTCACCACGGATCCGGCCGGACGGGTGATCGCGGCGGTCGCCGCACTGGTCCTGGCCTTCGCCGCGTTGTTCGGCAGCATCGCCCGGCCGAGGCTGGCCGCCAGCCCGATGGGGTTGTCCGTCCGTGGCCTGTTCCGGACCGAGGAATGGTCCTGGGCCGAGGTCAGCACCAGGGTCCTGCACACCCAGCGGCTGGGCCGCCGGGTCGCGGTGCTGGAGATCGAGGTCACCAGGGACGAGCTGGAGCGCCTGTTCGTACTGGGCAGGCTGGACCTGGGCGCCGATCCCGAGGACGTGGCCGCGCAACTCGGCGAGTTGCGCGGCCCCGCCTAGTTCGGATCGACCGGCCCGCACAGGATGCGCGCGCCCGGCGGATCGCACTCGTACCGCGGCATCTCGTAGTACTGGAAGATCGCCAGCCCGATGACGGCCGCGGTGATCGCCACCAGGTTGATCGTCTGCCACAGCTTCCGGCTGGCCACCGGCACATAGATCAGCCCGGCCGCCACCAGCGCGCCGACGACCAGGCCGCCACCGTGGCCGACCCAGGACACGTTGCCGATCACCAGGCCGAACACCACGTTGAGGCCGAAGACCATGAGCAGTGGCTGCAGGCTCTGCCGCTTCCGGATGAACACCACCACGACCGCGCCGAGCAGGCCGAAGATCGCGCCGGAGGCGCCGACCGCACCCTCGGAGAAGAGGAACACGGCCACCGAGGCGCCCACCGCGGAGAGCAGGTAGAGCAGCAGGAACCGGATCCGCCCGAACATCGGCTCCAGCTCCTGGCCGAGCATCCACAGCGACAGCATGTTGACCGCGAGGTGCCACGGCGCCACATGCAGGAACTCGCTGGTGATCAACCGCCACCACTGGTCGCCGGCGACGGCGAGGTTCCACATCGCACCGTTGTCATAGACCCAGGAGGCGGCCAGGTCGTTGAAGGTGCCAGCCTGGACCACGGTGATCGCGAACATGACGATGTTCAGTGCGATCAGCACCGGCATCACGATCGGGCGAATGTGCTCGTCCTCGTTGCCGACCAGGTTCACCCCGCGGCGCTGGCTCTTCTTGCCCTGGGCCACGCATTCCGGGCACTGCTTGCCGACCGAGCCATCGGTCAGGCACCGGTAGCAGTACGGCTTCTCACAGCGGATGCAGCTCAGCCCGGTCGGCGTCTCCGGGTGCCTGGTGCAGCCGGGCAGCGTGTGCGGCTGGGTCATCGATGCGGGCTCAGCGCTCGACCGAGACCGAGACGCGCTCGATGGTGATCTCCTTGATCGGCCGGTCCTGCCGGTCGGTCTCGGCCTGCGCGATGGTGTCGATCACCGAGCGGGACGCCTGGTCGGCGACCTCGCCGAAGATGGTGTGCTTCATGTTCAGGTGCGGGGTCTTGCCCACGGTGACGAAGAACTGCGAGCCGTTCGTGCCCGGACCCGCGTTGGCCATGGCCAGCAGGTACGGGCGGTCGAAGCGCAGCTCGGAGTTGAACTCGTCGGCGAAGGTGTAGCCGGGGCCGCCGCGGCCGGTGCCGGTCGGGTCGCCGCCCTGGATCATGAAGCCGGCGATGACCCGGTGGAACACCGAACCGTTGTAGAAGGGCCCGGACCGCTCCCCGGCGGCGTTCTCGGTGGTGTAGGGCTTGGAGCCGTCCGCCAGTCCGACGAAGTTCTTCACCGTCTTGGGTGCGTAGTCCGGGAACAGCTTGATCCGGACCTCGCCTTCGGAGGTGTGCAGGGTCGCGATCACGGTCGCCCCAACGAGCGATTCAGTGCTGTCAGCCACCGAACCATCGTGCCATCCACGGCGGGATCGTGTGAGAAGGGGCAGGATGGGGTAACGCGTTGACGAGGCATTCGTCACGCTCGGGAGGCAGGCATGGACGAGGTACGGACCCTGGCCAGAGCCGGTGAGCAGGTCGGGCGCGCACTGGGCACCGGTATCCACGTGGTGCGCAAGCGCGCTGAACGAGCCGGTGCCGACGGGCTCAAGGCCACCAGGCGAGCGAGCAGGCGAGCGGAGAAGAAGCTGGCCAAGCGTGGACTCACCCCGCACCAGCTGGCCCAGAACGTCGCGGACACCGCCGAGGAGTTCAGCCAGGAGATCGGCAACCGCGGTCGCCGGGCACGCAAGGAGCTGGCCAAGGCCACCAAGCAGGCGCGGAAGGACCTGGGCCGTCGCGGCCGCAAGGCCAAGAAGCGGCTGGCCGACCGGTTGGACCCGAAGCCGAAGCGCCGGAAGTGGCCCTTCGCCGTGCTGCTGCTCGGCGCGGCTGGCGCGGTGGCCGCGGTGCTGCTGGCCAGGCGGCCGCAGGAGGTCAAGCCGGTGGTCGAGGAGACCGAGGACAAGCGCGAGGAGCGCCCGGCAGGCAGCCCCTCCGACAACGGGCACCGGCCGGCGACCGCGCACCAGAAGTGAGCTGAACCGGTGGGGCCGGGCGAGTCTCGCCCGGCCCCACCGTTGTTCACAGCTTCAGATTGCCCGCCGTGACGGTGGCGATCCGCTTGGCCGCGATGGTGCGGTCCTGGTTCGTGGTGACCACGATCGCGTACTCGCCCTTGGCCACCGCGAACACCGCGCCGGTGTCGGTCTTCTTCGACCCGCCCTTCCACCCACCGGGCAGGTCGGCCGGTGACGAACCGGCCACCGGCACCTGGGTGTCGACGAGCAGTTTGGCCACCTCGGCGGATCCGCTGTAGATCCACACCATGGCCTGCACCGACTTGTTGTCGGCGCGGTAGAAGAAGCAGGCCGGGTTCGGCTTGCCCTCGGAGATCCGGACCTTGCCGACCCCCTGGCCGTTGGCCGCCCGCACCTCCTCCTTGTCCAGGTACGGGCACGGGCCGTCCGCGGACGGCTCCGGCACCGGCGGTGGTTTGGCCGGCGCCGCCGAGGTGGGCTCCTGGGCCGGGGCCCCGGAGCTGGTCGGCGGGGTCGAGTCCGCCGGGGCGCCCCCGCAGGCGGAGAGCACCGCGAGCGCGGGCAGCACGAGCAGCAGTGGTCGTCTCATAACGCGGCCCACCCTAGAGCCACTCGCGCCGCCACGTCAGCGCTTGAAGTCGATGATCACCAGGTGTCCCTGGTGCTTGACCGTGTAGCCGGCGTCCCGCTCAAGGCCGATCGAGACCTCCATGCTGCCGCCGTGCCCGGCGTCGTTCACCACCGCGCCGCGCACCAGCGGCAACGGGTAGTTGACCACCCGCTTGCCGATCACCTCGACGTACGGTTCGGCCCCTTCCGGCGAGGGCAGCGCGAGCTTGAGGAACCGGTTGCCCCACAGCTCGGTGACCCGCAGGTCGCTCTGCCCCCAGTACGGCCGCTCCCCGTCCAGCTGCTGGAAGAGCACCGACCCCGGCGCCTTGGCACCCACGAACTCGAAGACCACCCGGTCGAACCCGTCGTGCGAGCCCGCCCGGAACTTGACCCCTGGCGGCGCCGCCACGGCGGCCACCGCGACGGCCGGTGTGATCACCGCCACCACCGCGAACAACGACGTGACAACTACCGCCAACCGGCGGAGAACAGACATCGGTATGCACCCCTGTGAAGATCGTCAATCCCTGACGACTCCCAGACGCGAGATTCACCCACCAGGTTGCACACCGACGAGTGAGGAAGAAACACCCACGGAAACAAAGAAGGCGACACCCACAGGGGATGCCGCCAAACAATGCAAACGATTTCCAGAGCAGGGCCGCCGCGTCAGCAGGGCGACCCCGATCGGTCGTGGAGACGAGGGGAATCGAACCCCTAACCCCTGCCTTGCAAAGGCAGTGCTCTGCCAATTGAGCTACGTCCCCGCAGGACAGTTGGCGAGGCCGCCGGTACCTGGACGGCCACGCCTAGTCCCTCGGTTCGTTCGACTCAGCCCTCGGTCGGAGCAGTGGCTTCACGCCACAGGTCCGCCTCAGCCTTCGCAGAACGGTTGCGCTTGACAAAGAAGAGCACGACGCCAGCAACAGCGGCAAGTGCCAGAAGCTTCTTCACGTACGTTCGCCTCCCAAAGCGGCACGCGGTTGGTGCCCGATACGGGTGCCCCCCTGAGGAGCAGCGGGCAGTGGGCCTAGGAGGATTTGAACCTCCGACCTCTTCATTATCAGTGAAGCGCTCTAACCAACTGAGCTATAGGCCCCCGTTGCGAGATGAACACTACCGGAAGGGGTGCCGCCGACCCAAATCGGGGGGCACCCCTCCCGGCAGTTCTACTCGCGTTCGGAGAGGGTGACCTCCACGCCGCCGGCCAGGTCGGCCGAGACGTTGTAGACGAAGGCGCTGACCGTGGCCAGCGCGGTGAACAGCACGATGTTGACGACGCCCACGACCGCGGCGACGCCGAACACCCTGCCCGCGCTGATCAACGGCTCAGCGCCGCCGTCCGCGTTGGTCACCAGGTCCTTGTAGGTGTTGTTCAGCGAGTCCCAGACGCCCATGCCCTGGAGTACGCCGTACAGCACACCGACCGCGACCAGCCACACGAAGAACAGGGCGACCGAGAGCACCAGCGCGAGCTTGAGCACCGACCACGGATCGACCCGCTTCACCTGCAGGGCGGCCCGGCGCGGGCCCCTGCCGGTGCGGCGGGCGCTGGGTGCGGCCACCGCGGGTCGCGGCGTGGTCGCCGCTGCGGAGAAGTTGACCGTTTCCCGGCCCAGCGCGCCCAGCCCGTTGTCGGGCTGGTGCACGCCCGCCGCGGTCCCGAACACCGTGGGTGCGTCGAGATCGGGCTGCGGCGGCGGGGAGTGCTCGACCGGAGCCGCCGGCCGGAACGCGGCCGTCGGCTGGTCGATCGAACTCTCCTTGACGGGCTCGGGAGCGGGCGGTGCGCTCTGCTGGTTGGTCACGGTCACCCGTTGCCACGGCGGCGGAGCGGCCGATGCCTGCGCGAACTCCTCGGCCGGCGGTGCCGCGGGCGCGGGCTCGCCGGTGTTCCCCGACGCGCCCGCGGCACCGTCCGGTTGCTTCGGATCGGTGATCACGGTTGCCTCGTCAGCAGGCTTGTTCGCCTGCTGCCCGGGGGTGTCCGGTTGGTTCGGTGAAGTCATCAGCAGTCCTAACCGACGGTGGTGTCCGTCGAAGAGACGCGTTCAGGCGACTATTCGTTGCTCTGCTCGGTGTCGTTCTCGTTGGCGGAGTCGATTTCCGCCTCGGCGCCGGTCTCCGGCACCGAGCCGTCCTCCGACTCAAGACCATTCTCCGGCTCGGCTTCCTGCTCGGCACTCCGGGCCACCGCCAGCAGCGTTGTGCCCTCGCCGAGGTTCATCAGCCGCACGCCCTTGGTCTGCCTGCCTGCCTTGCGGATCTCGGCCGCCGTGGTCCGGATCACACCACCCGTTGAGGTGATGGCGAAGATCTCGTCCTCCAGCTCTACCACGAGTGCGCCGACCAGGCGCCCGCGCCGGGAGTCGTGCTGGATGGTCAGCACGCCCTTGCCGCCGCGGCCCTGCACCGGGTAGTCCTCGATCGGAGTCCGCTTGGCATAGCCGCCGTCGGTGGCGACCAGCACGAACCGGTCCTCCTCCACCACGGCCATGGCCAGCAGCTCGTCACCGGAGTTGAACCGCATGCCCAGCACGCCGGAGGTGGCCCGGCCCATCGGCCGCAGCGCCTCGTCGGTGGCGTGGAAGCGGATGGACTGACCGCCCGCGGAGACCAGCAGCAGGTCCTGCTCTGCCGAGCAGAGCACCGCGCCGACCAGCTCGTCGTCCTCGCGCAGGTTGATGCCGATCAGGCCACCGCTGCGGTTGGAGTCGAAGTCGGCCAGCTTGCTCTTCTTGACCAGACCGTTCTTGGTGGCCAGCACCAGGTACGGCGCGACCTGGTAGTCCTTGATCTGGATCGCCTGGGCGATGTGCTCGTCCGGCTGGAAGGCCAGCAGGTTGGCCACGTGCTGGCCGCGCGCGTTGCGGTTGGCCTCTGGCAGCTCGAAGGCCTTGGCCCGGTAGACCCGGCCCTGGTTGGTGAAGAACAGGATCCAGTCGTGGGTGGAGCAGACGAAGAAGTGCGCCACGATGTCGTCCTGCTTGAGCGCCGCGCCCTGCACGCCCTTGCCGCCACGCTTCTGCGCCCGGTACAGGTCGGTCTTGGTGCGCTTGGCGTAGCCGGTGCGGGTGATCGTGACCACCACGTCCTCGACCGCGATCAGGTCCTCGAGGGACATGTCGCCGTCGAAGGGGATGATCCGGGTGCGCCGGTCGTCGCCGTACTTCTCCACGATGGCCATCAGCTCGTCGCGGATGATCTGCCGCTGCCGCTCCGGGTTGGCCAGGATGTCCTCGAGGTCGGCGATGGTGACCTCGATCTCGCCGAGTTCGTCGACGATCTTCTGCCGTTCCAGCGCGGCCAGGCGGCGGAGCTGCATCTCCAGGATCGCGTTGGCCTGGATCTCGTCCACGTCGAGCAGCTCGATCAGCCCGGTGCGGGCGATGTCCACCGTCGCCGAGGAGCGGATCAGCGCGATCACCTGGTCGAGCATGTCCAGCGCCTTGACCAGTCCGCGCAGGATGTGCGCGCGTTCCTCGGCCTTGCGCAGCCGGTACTTGGTCCGGCGGACGATGACCTCGATCTGGTGTTTGACGTAGTACCGGATCATCTGGTCCAGCCGCAGCGTGCGCGGCACGCCGTCGACCAGGGCCAGCATGTTGACGCCGAAGGAGGTCTGCAGCTGGGTGTGCTTGTAGAGGTTGTTCAGCACCACCTTGGCCACGGCGTCCCGCTTGAGCGCGATCACGATCCGCATGCCGCTGCGGCTGTTGGACTCGTCCGCGATGTCGGCGATCCCGGTGAGCTTGCCGTCCCGGACCAGGGTGGCGATGTTCTCCACCAGGTTGTCCGGGTTGACCTGGTACGGCAGCTCGGTCACCACGAGGATGGTGCGCCCCTTGGCGTCCTCCTCGACCTCGACCACCGAGCGCATCCGGACCGAGCCGCGGCCGGTGCGGTAGGCGTCCTCGATGCCCTGGGTGCCCAGGATCAGGCCCTTGGTCGGGAAGTCCGGGCCCTTGATCCGCATCATCATCGCGGCCAGCGTTTCCTCGTCGCTGGCCTCGAAGTTCTCCAGCGCCCAGACCACGCCCTCGGCCACCTCGCGCAGGTTGTGCGTGGGGATGTTGGTGGCCATGCCCACCGCGATCCCCTGGCTGCCGTTGACCAGCAGGTTGGGGATGCGGGCCGGGAGAACCCGGGGTTCCTTGGTCTTGCCGTCGTAGTTGTCGGCGAAGTCGACGGTGTCTTCTTCGATGTCGGCCAGCATCTGCATGGCCAGGTGGGTCAGCCGGGCCTCGGTGTACCGCATGGCCGCGGCCGGGTCGTTGCCTGCCGAGCCGAAGTTGCCCTGGCCGTCCACCAGCGGGTTGCGCATCGACCACGGCTGGGCCAGGCGGACCAGCGCGTCGTAGATCGAGGTGTCACCGTGCGGGTGGTAGTTGCCCATGACGTCGCCGACCACGCGCGAGCACTTGACGTAGCTGCGGTCGGGGCGCAGGCCGGTGTCGAACATCGAGTAGAGCACCCGGCGGTGCACCGGCTTGAGGCCGTCGCGCACGTCGGGCAGCGCCCGGCCGACGATCACGCTCATCGCGTAGTCGACGTAGGAACGCTGCATCTCCTGCTGGAGATCGACCGGTTCGACGCGGTCGCCCGTCGGCGGCAGGGTGTCGGTCACGACCAGAAATCCCTTCTAAACGGCGGGCAGTTGTGGTTGTGCTCGCCGAGATCAGACATCGAGGAAGCGAACGTCCTTGGCGTTGCGGGTGATGAATGCACGCCGGGACTCGACGTCCTCGCCCATCAGCACGCTGAAGAGTTCGTCGGCGGTGGCCGCGTCGTCCAGGGTGACCTGGCGCAGCACCCGGTGGGCCGGATCCATGGTGGTGTCCCACAGCTCGTCGGCGTTCATCTCGCCGAGACCCTTGTACCGCTGGATCGCGTCGTCCTTGGGCAGCTTGCGCCCGGCCTCGACGCCGGCCTGGATCAGGCCGTCGCGCTCGCGGTCGGAGTAGGCGAACTCGGGCTCGATCCGCGGCCACTTGATCTTGTAGAGCGGCGGCTGGGCGAGGTAGACGTGCCCGTGCTCGATCAGCGGCCGCATGAACCGGAACAACAGCGTGAGCAGCAGCGTGGTGATGTGCTGGCCGTCCACGTCGGCGTCGGCCATCAGCACCACCTTGTGGTAGCGCAGCCGGGCCAGGTCGAACTCGTCGTGGATGCCGGTGCCCAGCGCGGTGATCAGGCTCTGCACCTCGGTGTTCTTCAACACCTTGTCGATGCGGGCCTTCTCCACGTTGATGATCTTGCCCCGGATCGGCAGGATCGCCTGGAAGCGCGACTCCCGGCCTTCCTTGGCCGAGCCACCCGCCGAGTCGCCCTCGACGATGTAGAGCTCGCACTCCTCCGGGTTGTTGGAGCGGCAGTCCTTGAGCTTGCCCGGCAGGCCGCCGATCTCCAGCGCGCTCTTGCGCCGGACCAGCTCGCGCGCCTTGCGCGCGGCCGCGCGCGCCTGCGAGGAGGAGATGGCCTTGCTGATGATGATCTTGGCGTCGGCCGGGTTGGCGTCGAACCAGTCGGGCAGGTGCTCGTTGCAGGTCTTCTGCACGAACGACTTGGCCTCGGTGTTGCCCAGCTTGGTCTTGGTCTGCCCCTCGAACTGGGGCTCCTTGAGCTTGATCGAGACGATCGCGGCAAGACCCTCGCGCACGTCCTCGCCGGAGAGGTTCGGGTCCTTCTCCTTGAGCAGCTTCTTCTCCCGCGCGTACTCGTTGATCACGCGGGTCAGCGCGGCGCGGAAGCCCTCCTCGTGGGTGCCGCCCTCGTGCGTGTTGATCGTGTTGGCGAAGGTGAAGACCGACTCGGAGTAGCCGGTGTTCCACTGCATCGCGACCTCGACCTCGAGGCCCTCCGCCTTGGCGCCGAAGGAGATGATCTTCTTGTGCACCGACTCGCGGGTGGCGTTGATGTGCGTGACGAAGTCCTCGAGGCCACCCGGGTAGCAGAAGGTCCGCTCCTTGATGGCGGCCTTGACCCCGTCGGCGTCGGCGACCTCGTCGGCCTCGCTGACCCGCTCGTCCCGCAGCGTGATGATCAGGCCCTTGTTGAGGAAGGCCATCTCCTGGAGCCGGCGGGAGACCGTCTCCGCGCTGTAGGTGGTGGTCTCGAAGATGTCCGGGTCGGCCCAGTAGGTGATGATCGTGCCGGTCTTGTCGGTGGGCTCGCCCTTGACCAGCGGGTGTGCCGGCGCGGACTTCTCATACCGCTGGGTCCAGACGAAACCGTCCCGGCTGATCTCCACGTCCAGCCGGGTGGCCAGCGCGTTCACCACGGACACGCCAACGCCGTGCAGACCGCCGGAGACCGCGTAGGAGTCGCCGCCGAACTTGCCGCCCGCGTGCAGGGTGGTCAGCACGACCTCGACCGCGGGGCGCTTCTCCACCGGGTGCTCATCGACCGGGATGCCACGGCCGTCGTCGACCACCCGCACGCCGCCGTCGGCGAGCAGCACGACCTCCACCTTGGTGGCGTGCCCGGCCATCGCCTCGTCCACCGCGTTGTCCACGACCTCCCACACGAGGTGGTGCAGGCCACGCTCACCGGTGGAGCCGATGTACATGCCGGGACGCTTGCGGACGGCCTCAAGGCCTTCGAGCACGGTGATGGACGACGCGCTGTACTCGTTGTTCGTATTGGCAGCCACAGGCCACTGTCTCCTCAGCTTGACGGCGTGCGCTTGGGTGCGGAGCACAACCTCGTCAATCCTACCGGGCCACCCGGACAGGAATGACCCTAGGACACCCCTGAGACGGTCGCAGAGGACCGAAGAACAACTTGTTCGGGTCCGGAGCGCGGAGAATCGCTGTCAAGGGTTCTGTGCGAAAACCAGCCGCGCCATGTCACCCATAGGTGTCGCGCGGGCCGCGACCGGACACGTGCCGGGGCCCGTAGCGCCAGCTCGGCGCGGCCGGTCCCTGCACCCGCAGGCGTTTGACCACGTCTTTGCCCACCCCGGCGCGGATCTGACTGAGCAGCTGACGCTGCAGCAGTTTGAGCTGGGTGGCCCAGGCGGTGGAGCTGGCCTGCACGGTCAGCTCGCCGTCCTTGAGCGCGATCGGGGTGGCGTGCTCGGCGACCTCGGCGCCGACCAGCTTGGCCCAGCTGCCGAAGACGGTGCCGCCGGAGAGCTTGTCGCTCCAGCCGCGGTCGCTGGCGATCCGGGCGGCCAGCGCGCCCAGCGGCTGCGGGTCCCGGTTGTCCACCCCGGGCCCGGACCACCGGCGGCGGCGTTGCGCATTGGCGCCACCGGCTCGCGGGGCCTGGGCGGCCTTGGCCGCGTCCCGTTTGACCTTGTTCGCGGCGCGGGCCTCGGCCAGGGCCATCTTGGCCAGGTCGACCCCTCGCAGACCGTGTTCACCCTCCGCGTTGAATCCACCTGGAGAGGTGACAGAGGGTCGATCGATCCCCGGGTCAGGTGGTGGCAGACCCCCACGCGTGACGGAGTTATCCACATTATCCACAGGGTTGTCCCCAGGAGTGCGACGCGTCACACCCGGTTGACCTCTTGTCACCGGACACGCTGGACCTTCCCTTCACCCACCTCGTAGCGGGCGCCAGCCAGCTCGGTGGGCACGTCCTCGGCCACCGCGGCGGTGACCAGTACCTGCTCCGCGGCGGCGGCGACCTCGGCCAGCCGCTGCCGTCGCCGCCGGTCCAGCTCGGCGAACACGTCGTCGAGGATCAGCACCGGTTCGACGTCCTCCGCACGCAGCAGCTCGAAGGCCGCCAGGCGCAAGGCGAGCGCGAAGGACCAGGACTCGCCGTGGCTGGCATATCCCTTGGCGGGCGTGCTGCCCAGGATCAGCTCCAGCTCGTCCCGGTGCGGCCCGATGAGACTGACCCCGCGGTCGATCTCCTGGGTCCGCACCTTGGCGACCTCCTCCAGCAGCACCGCTTCCAAGGTCGCGATGTCCGCAGGCGGACCGCCCGCCACACCGTATCCCGCCGGCAGGGTCGCACCCAGGCAACTGCGGTACTTCACCTCGGCGGGTCGCGACTCCGGGGCCACCCCGGCGTAGGCCGCGGACACCAGCGGCTGCAGTGCGGCGACCAGGTCCAGCCGCGCGGCCAGCAGCACCGCGCCGTGCCGGGCCAGGTGCCCGTCCCACACGTCCAGGGTGCGAATATCCCCGCTCTTGCCCGCCCGGCGCGCCGCACCAGCGGTTTTCAGCAGGGCGCCGCGCTGCTTGAGCACTCGTTCATAATCCGCGCGCACTCCGGCGAACCGCGGCGCGCGCAGCACCAGCAGGTCGTCCAGGTACCGCCGCCGCTCGCCGGGATCGCCCCGGACCAGTGCCAGGTCCTCCGGCGCGAACAGCACGGTGCGCAGGATGCCGAGCACCTCCCTCGGCCTTGGCACCGGCGCCCGGTTGATCCGGGCCCGGTTCGCCTTGCCGGGGGTGATCTCCAGCTCGACCAGCAGCTCCCGCCCGTGGTGCACCACCGCGGTGCGCACCACCGACCGCGGCGCGCCAAGGCGGACCAGTGGCGCGTCGGTGGCCACCCGGTGCGAGGACAGGGTGGCCACGTAGCCGATCGCCTCGACCAGGTTGGTCTTGCCCTGGCCGTTCTGGCCGACCAGCACGCTCGGACCGGGTTCGAAGACCAGGTCGGCGGACTCCCAGGAGCGGAAGTCGGCGACCTGGAGCGCTCGGACGTACAACGACTTACTTGACCTGCTGTACCGCGTGGCCGCCGAACTGGTTCCGCAGCGCGGCCACCGCGCGCATGGCGGGCGAGTCCTCCTGCCGCGAGGCGAACCTGGCGAACAACGCGGCGGAGATCACCGGCGCGGGCACCGCGTGGTTGATCGCCTCCTCGACGGTCCACCGGCCCTCGCCGGAGTCCTCCACATAGCCCCGCAGGTCATCCAGCTCCGGATCCGAGTCCAGCGCCCTGACCAGCAGGTCCAGCAGCCAGGAGCGGACAACGGTGCCGCGCTGCCAAGCCTTGATCACCGCGGGCGCGTCCTCGACCACGGTGGAGGCGTCCAGCAGCTCGAAGCCCTCGGCGTAGGCCTGCATCAGGCCGTACTCGATGCCGTTGTGCACCATCTTGGCGAAGTGGCCCGCACCGACCTTGCCCGCGTGCGCGAAGCCCTCCTCGCGCGGACCCTCCGGCCGGAGCGAGTCGAAGATCGGCATGGCCCGCTCGACGAAGGCCTGGTCGCCGCCGACCATCAGGCCGTAGCCGTTCTCCAGCCCCCACACCCCGCCGGAGACACCGCAGTCCAGGTAGCCGATGCCGTTCTTCTCCAGCAGCGCGGCGTGCTTCTGGTCGTCGGTGAACCGGGAGTTGCCGCCCTCGATGATCAGGTCACCCTCGGCCAGCAGGTCGTTCAGCTCCTCCACGGTGGCCTGGGTGGGCGCACCGGCCGGAACCATGATCCACACGATCCGGGGAGCGGCCAGCCGCGACACCAGGTCGGCCAGCGACTCGCTGTCGCTGACCTCCTGGTTGCGGTCGTACCCGATCACCTCGTGGCCGGCGCGGCGCAGTCGCTCGCGCATGTTGAAGCCCATCTTGCCCAGGCCGACGAGTCCGAGCTGCACCACAGTTACGACCTTTCCTGACTACGAAGCGTTCGGGGTGGGGAGGACTCAGCCGGGCAGCCGGACGGGCATCAGCAGGTAGATGTAGCCGGGCTCGACCTCGCCCTCGGCGTCCACCGGCTTGATCAGCGCGGGGCGGCTGGGCGTGGTGAAGGTCAGCTGCGCCCGGCTGGTGTGCATCGCGCCGAGGCCGTCGAGCAGGTAGCCGGGGTTGAACGCGATGGTCAGCCCGTCACCGGTCAGCTCGACTGGCAGCTCCTCCTCCGCGCTGCCCTCGTCATCGCCACCGGCGGAGAGCCGGAGCGAGGACTCGGAGAACTCCAGCCGGACCTGGGTGCCGCGCTCGGCGACCAGGGAGACCCGCTTGATCGCCTCGACCAGCGGGGCCACGTCGATGATCGCGGCCGCGGCGTGCTCGCTGGGCAGCAGCTGGCGGTACTTGGGGAACTCGGCGTCGAGCAGCCGGGTGGTGGTGCGCCGCCCGGAACCTGACAGGCCGAGCAGGCCGTCACTGTCGCCGAGGGAGAGTTCGATCTTGGAGCCGGAGCCGCCGAGGGTCTTGGCCGCGTCGGCGAGGGTCTTGGCCGGGACGAGCAGCGCGGTCGAGCCGACCTCGCCGCTGGGCTCCCAGGTGAACTCGCGCAGGGCGAGCCGGAAGCGGTCGGTGGCCACCAGGGTGACCTTCTCGTCCTCGATCTCCATCCGCACACCGGTGAGCATCGGCAGCGTGTCGTCCTTGCCTGCCGCGATGGCGACCTGGGCGACGGCCGGGCCGAAGCTGTCCGAGGGCAGGTGCCCGGCGAGCTGCGGCATGGCAGGCAGCTGCGGGTAGTCCTCCACCGGCATGGTGGGCAGGCTGAACTTGGCGCTGCCACAGGTGATCGTCACCCGGGCGCCGTCCACCGCGATCTCCACCGGGTGGTTGGGCAGCGCCCTGGTGATGTCGGCCAGCAGCTTGCCGGAGACCAGGGTGCGACCGGCCGCGGAGATGGTGGCCGGCACGCCGATCTGGGCCGAGACCTCGTAGTCGAAACCGGAGACGGTCAACGTCTCCCCGTTGTCGCCGTCGGCTCCGCCCGCGTCCAGCAGCACTCCACCGAGCACCGGCACCGGAGGCCGGGAGGGCAGGCTGCGGGCGACCCAGGCGACGGCGTCGGCAAGGCCGTCCCGCTCGACGCGGATCTTCATGGCAGGTCCTTTCGGAAATTCGACGCGACCGTCATGGGCTCGGGCTGGGCTGGTCGTTCGCCGTCGGTCGTGGGCCACGACGGCCCGGGGTTGGCGCAGCGACGCATCGAGGTCCGAGCGAAGTGGCTCCACCGTAGAGGCTTCCGGGCCTGCTCGTCATCTCGGCCCGCCCTCGACCGTGAGCCGTCCATCCCCAACTTCGCGCCGCTTGTTCATCTTTTGATTTTTACTTCTTCGAAAGATCAAGACAGCAGTAGTAGTAAGGGCTGTGAGTTGTGTGGACAAGGTGAGTCTGCGCAGCTCAAGTGGTTTCTGAGGGTGTGGACTACGGCTGTGGGCAACTGGTGAGAAACCGGGGGTGCCCGTGGACAACTCAGCTGTTGGCAAAGAGCATCCACAAGATCTCCGAGCTGTCCACAAGGTTGTCCCCAGCTGTGGGTGCGTTCATACCCAGCCTCTACACAGGCCGAGCGTGGTCCGGGTCTCCCTGGATGGGGGACAACTCGCCGAAACTTTCTCCAGAGTTGGTCCGATCGGGCGCTCCACACCGTCAGAAAAGTTCCGCACCTCAGTGCGGGGCCGACCGGTGTCCTGCCCCGGGTCGCCCGACTTTTCTCAGCTTGTGGGGCGCGCGGCGGGGCATCGCCGAGTCAGAAACATCGGCGTGCGGCAGCCATACCCGGGCATCCCAGGAGTCATCGGCCACGGGGGCGGGGCACACAAGAGAAGACGCCCGCCGGAGGGACTCTCCGACGGGCGTCTACGGCGTGCTGGGGGTCAGGCGCGGGCCCGCTGCTTGATCCGCGAGGTCAGCTCCTGGACCTGGTCGTAGATACGGCGGCGCTCGGCCATCTCCTTGCGGATCTTCTTGTCCGCGTACATGACCGTGGTGTGGTCGCGGCCGCCGAAGGTCTGCCCGATCTTCGGCAGGGACAGGTCGGTCAGCTCGCGGCACAGGTACATGGCGATCTGCCTGGCCTGGGCCAGCGCCTTGGTCTTACCGGGGCCGCACAGGTCGTCGATGCTCACCGTGAAGTACTCCGCGGTGACCGCCATGATCGTGGGCGCGGTGATCTCCGGCGCCTGCGAGTCCGGGATCAGGTCGCGCAGCACGATCTCGGCCAGCGGCACGTCCACCGGCTGCCGGTTCAGCGAGGCGAACGCGGTGACCCTGATCAGCGCGCCCTCCAGCTCGCGGATGTTGCGCTCGATCCGGGCCGCGATGAACTCCAGCACCTCGGCGGGCGCGGCCAGCCGGTCCTGGGCGGCCTTCTTGCGCAGGATCGCGATCCGGGTCTCCAGCTCGGGCGGCTGGATGTCGGTGATCAGGCCCCACTCGAACCGCGTGCGCAGCCGGTCCTCCAGGGTCTCCAGCCGCTTGGGCGGCCGGTCCGAGGACACCACGATCTGCTTGTTCGCGTTGTGCAGGGTGTTGAAGGTGTGGAAGAACTCCTCCTGCGTGCCTTCCTTGCCCTCCAGGAACTGGATGTCGTCGACCAGGAGCACGTCGACGTCCCGGTAGCGGCGCTGGAAGGCGACCTTGCGGTCATCACGCAGTGAGTTGATGAAGTCGTTGGTGAACTCCTCGGTCGAGACGTACCGCACCCGCATGCCCTGGAAGAGCCGCTGGGCGTAGTGCCCGACCGCGTGCAACAGGTGGGTCTTGCCCAGACCGGACTCGCCCCAGATGAACAGTGGGTTGTACGCCCTGGCCGGCGCCTCGGCCACGGCCACCGCCGCGGCGTGCGCGAATCGGTTGGAGGCGCCGATGACGAAGGTGTCGAAGGTGTACTTCTCATTCAGCCTGGTCTGCGGGTTGCTCGGCGAGCGAGCGGGCTGACCGGCCGAATTACCGGAGTACTTGGGCCATATCTCGTGCACCGCGGCGAGGGCTTCGCGCTCCTCGTCCACCTCGTCCTCGGTGTCCCCGCCCTCGGCCAGGCCGTTGGGCAGTGCGCCGAGCTGCGACAACCCTGGACCGGAGATCGGCGAGGTGGCCATCCCGTTGGGCAGCGGGGCCAGCGGCAGCGGGATCGCGGGCATCGTCGGCTGTTCCAGCGACGGGCCCGAGTGCGTTGGTGGGCTGACCGGCGGCGGGGCCACCGGTTTGGGCGGGGCGGGGCTCAACGGCGCGTTGTCCACCTTCACCGCGAGCGAGACGTCCCGGCCGAGGTGGCGGGAGAGCGCGGCGGTGATCGGTTCGCGCAACGCGCGTTCGATGGCGTCCTTGGCAAAATCGCTCGGGGCGGCCAGCAGGGCCGTTCCGTCGAGCAGGCCGATCGGGCGGGTCACCCGCATCCAGGCTCGCTGCTGAGGAGACAGGGTGCCGGAGGACAACTCCTGCACCACACGCTCCCATACGAGTCCCAGCTCGGCGTGGGTGTCGGACACTTGCTCCGCTCCCCTCCCCTCGTGTCAGTGCCGCGCGGACACCAAACGTGAGATGTCCACAGAGTTGTCCACAACTGTGCACGAAGGCAGGACGGGCCGCACATGGACCCCCCTGTAACCGCGGAAGGGGCAACCTAACAACACTGGACACCGCCCACAAGACCCGGATGGCGACTGCACTGGAGTGGGCGGCAGGCTTGCCCGTGGTGGTGGAACGGGGGGCGGATTTGAGATGACGGCGGGTGATAAGTACCCTCGAACGGTCTCCCGCGTACCGACGGGTGCGTTTGCCGTGCCTGTCATGGTCGTCTGATCTTGACGAACGCGACGGAGACAACCCTAGACCTGCTACACCCATGTACCGGGAGAACCGACCGTGAGCAAGCGCACCTTCCAGCCCAACAACCGTCGTCGCGCGAAGACCCACGGCTTCCGGCTGCGGATGCGCACCCGTGCCGGTCGCGCCATCCTGGCTGCTCGCCGCCGCAAGGGCCGCGACGAGCTGTCCGCCTGAGACACCCGCCGCCGTGCTCCCCGCGGCTGCCCGGCTCACCCGTAGCCAGGACTTCGGCCTGGTGGTACGCCGGGGCCGCCGCGTTGGGCGACCCCGGTTGGTGGTGCACGCGCAACTGTCGAACCCGCCCACCCCTGGCGAGTCCTGCTCGCCGCGGGTGGGTTTCGTCGTGAGTAAGGCCGTGGGCAATTCAGTCGTCCGGCACCGGGTCTCCCGCCGGCTCCGGCACCTGATGCGGGACCGGCTCGACCGGTTCCCGCCGGGCAGCGCACTCGTGGTGCGCGCCCTGCCCGCCTCGGCCGAGGCCACCAGCGACCAGCTCGGTGGCGATCTCGACTCGGCCTTCCGCAAGCTCGGTCTGCCCGTCCACGGTGGTGCGGCGTGAGCGCCGGGCGTGCCGGACCGGTGGCCACCGTGTTGTTGTGGCCGATCCGGTTCTACCGCCGGTTCATCTCCCCCGCCCTTCCCCCGACGTGCCGCTTCTACCCGAGCTGCAGCACCTACGCGGTGGAGGCGCTGACCACACACGGCGCCTTCCGCGGGTCGTGGCTCACCGTGCGCAGGCTGTTGCGCTGCGGACCCTGGCACCCTGGAGGCCTGGACCCCGTTCCGCCGCCCCGCGACCGTGCTTCGGAGCGGGCTTCGTGCAAATCCGCTGAGGAGTAGTTCGTGCTCGACTTCATCAACTACCCCGTGTCAGCCATCATGTGGTTCTGGCACAAGGTGCTCAGCTATGTCATCCCGGAGACCAGCGGGGTGAACTGGGCCCTGTCGGTGATGCTCCTCGTGTTCACCCTGCGCGGGCTGCTGTTCAAGCCGTTCGTCAAGCAGGTGCGCTCGATGCGCAAGATGGCGGAGTTCCAGCCCCAGCTCGCCAAGCTTCGCGAGAAGTACGGCAACGACAAGCAGCGCATGGCCCAGGAGATGCAGAAGCTCCAGGCCGAGGGCGGGTTCAACCCGCTGGGCGGCTGCCTCCCGATGCTGGTCCAGATGCCGGTGTTCCTTGGTCTGCTCAACGTGCTCCAGGGCTTCAAGCCCGGTGCCACGAGCAACTACATCTTCGGCCAGCCCGAGGTCAGCTCCTTCCTCGCCTCGAAGCTGTTCGGCGTGAACCTGTCCGCCGCGATCCGGATGAGCGGCGCGGACCTGGCCACCATCGGCACCGACCGCACCGCCCTGCTGCTGCTGGCCATCCCGCTCATGGTGCTGGCCTCGGCGCTGACCCACCTGACCGCGCGGCACTCGGTGGCCCGCCAGTCGGCGACCGCGGCGGCCAACCCGCAGTCGGCGATGATGAACAAGCTGATGCTGTACTTGTTCCCGCTCGCGGTGCTCGTCGGTGGCCCGTTCTTCCCGGTCGCGATGCTGCTCTACTGGCTGAGCAACAACACCTGGACCCTCGGTCAGCAGTACGTGGTGTACCACCGCATCGACCGCGAGGAAGACGAGAAGAAGGCCGCCGCCATCGAGAAGCGGCAGAACATCGGCCCCAAGCCCGGCCTGAAGCCGCAGCCCGGCCAGAAGCCGGTGCGCAAGCGCCCGGCCAACACCGCCCCGCCTGCCACCTCCTCGGCCGACAAGAACAAGGACACCTCCGCCTCGACCGGGTCGGAGAAGAGCACTGCCCCGCGCAACGGTTCGGACGCGGCCAAGTCCACGGACTCCGCCGCCCCCAAGCCCGGTGAGGTCCCCGGGATCATCCAGAGCCGGTCGACGGGCAAGAAGCAGACCCGCAAGCGCCGCTGAGGCGACTGCAATATGGAAGGAGACACCGTGTCGGAGACCTTGCAGGCGACCGAACAGGAAGCGGACGCCGCTACTCCGGACGCCGGCAACGACGAGAGCCTGCTGGTGCGCGAAGGCGACGTCGCGGGCGACTACCTGGAAAAGCTGCTCGACCTGCTCGACTACGACGGCGACATCGACCTGGACGTCGAAGCTGGCCGCGCGATCGTGAGCATCGACGGCGGCGAGGACCTGGAGAAGCTCGTCGGTCGCCGCGGTGAGGTCCTGGAATCCCTCCAGGAGCTGACCCGCCTCGCGGTCCAGCAGTCCACCGGCAGCCGCAGCCGCCTGATGCTCGACGTGGCGCAGTGGCGCGCCGACCGCCGCGCCGAGCTGAGCGAGCTGGGCAAGTCCACGGCGGAGAAGGTGCTGGAGACGACCAAGCCGATCCGCCTGCGCACCATGACCCCGTTCGAGCGGAAGGTCGTGCACGACGCGGTCGCCGCCGTCACCGGGGTGCACAGCGAGAGCGAGGGCGAGGAGCCGCACCGCCGCGTGGTGGTCTTCCCGACTAGCTGACCAAGAACACGCAGAACGCCCGGCCGGGGCTTCCCCGGCCGGGCGTTTTGTTTTGGGGTGGGGCGGCCGGAGAGATGGGCGGGGAGATCGGCGGTTGGACGGACCCGGGTGGCGGGTCCGGGCTCGGCTGGAGTGAGAGGCCGAGGAGAGGTCGGTGCCCGGTGCCCGCCCGCAGCGCTTGCGCGCGGGCGGGAAGCGCGGGCGGGAAGCGCGGGCGGGAAGCGCGGGCGGGAAGCGCGGGCGGGAAGCGCGGGCGGGAAGCGCGGGCGGGAAGCGCGGGCGGGAAGCGCGGGCGGGAAGCGCGGGCGGGAAGCGCGGGCGGGAAGCGCGGGCGGGAAGCGCGGGCGGGAAGCGCGGGCGGGAAGCGCGGGCGGGAAGCGCGGGCGGGAAGCGCGGGCGGGAAGCGCGGGCGGGAAGCGCGGGCGGGAAGCGCGGGCGGGAAGCGCGGGCGGGAAGCGCGGGCGGGAAGCGCGGGCGGGAAGCGCGGGCGGGAAGCGCGGGCGGGAAGCGCGGGCGGGAAGCGCGGGCGGGAAGCGCGGGCGGGAAGCGCGGGTGTGGTGGGGGTGGGTTGTGGGGAACTGGGGGTGAGTGGCGGCCGGGTGGGGCGGGGGTGAGTCTTGGTTCGTGGTCTTATTGGGCGTCTGGGTTTTGGTGGTCGTTTCACGTGAAACGGCGACTGGAGGGATGGGGAGTGGGCGTGGTTTCACGTGAAACGGTGCCGGTGCCGGAGTTGGCGGCGCGGGTGTTCGGGGATCGGTTCGACCTGGCGGTGCGGTTCGCCGATCTGCTCATCGAGCACGGCGTGGAGCGTGGGCTGATCGGGCCCCGTGAGGTTGAGCGGGTCTGGGATCGGCACATGCTCAACTCGGCCGTGGTGGCCGATCTGCTGCCGCCTTCGGTGTCCGTGGTCGACGTCGGCTCTGGGGCCGGACTCCCCGGACTGCCGATGGCGATCGCTCGGCCCGACGTCTCCATCACCCTGCTGGAGCCGATGGCTCGCCGGGTCGCCTGGCTGACTGAGGTCGTCGAGGAACTGGACCTCGACGTCGAGGTGGTTCGGGGACGTGCTGAGGAGAAGGCCGTTCGGGAACAGCTCGCTGGTGCCGATGTAGTGACTGCACGCGCCGTCGCGCCGTTGGCGAAGCTGGCCGGGTGGTGTCTGCCGTTGGTTCGGCCCGAAGGGCAACTGCTGGCGCTCAAGGGGTCGAGTGCGGCGGAGGAGTTGGAGCGGGACGCGCAGGCGGTGGCGGCGGTTGGGGGCGTGAACGGTCGGATTGTGGTGTGCGGGGAAGGGGTTCTTGAGGTGCCGACGACGGTAGTTGTGGTCGATCGCGCTCCAGGGCGTGACGGGAAGCGTCGGAGAAGGAAGGATCGGGGATGAGGCCGGAGTCGCCCCAGTTTTCACATTCGGAGCGCGAAACGGCCCACGTTCCACGTGAAACACTCGCACCGGATTCGGTGACACCCCACGCGCCCGAGGAGAGCCCCGTGTGGACCCCCATTGCCGAGGAAGCCGAGCGCGCTACCCGCGTGCTGCACCCCGACGCCCTGCAGTTGCCCCGCCCGGCCCGTCGCCGCGTGCTCACCGTGGCCAACCAGAAGGGCGGCGTCGGTAAGACCACCAGCACGGTGAACCTGGCCGCCGCGCTCGCCCTGCACCACCTCAAGGTCCTGGTGATCGACCTCGACCCGCAGGGCAACGCGAGCACCGCCCTGGGTGTCGAGCACCGGTCCGGCACCCCCTCCATCTATGAGGTGCTGATCGGCGAGATCTCGCTCGCCGACGCGGCCGCGCCGAGCAACCAGACGGACAACCTGGTCTGTGTCCCGGCGACCATCGACCTGGCCGGCGCCGAGATCGAGCTGGTCTCGATGGCCGCCAGGGAGTCCCGGCTCAAGGAGGCCCTCTCCCCCGAGGCGCTGGACTCCCTGCAGCCCGACTACGTCTTCATCGACTGCCCGCCCTCGCTCGGTCTGCTCACGCTGAACGCGATGGTGGCGGCGCAGGAGGTGCTCATCCCGATCCAGTGCGAGTACTACGCGCTGGAGGGACTGAGCCAGCTGCTCGGCAACATCGAGCTGGTGCAGCAGCACCTGAACCCGGACCTGGACGTCTCCACCATCCTGCTCACCATGTACGACGGCCGCACCAAGCTGGCCGACCAGGTGACCACTGAGGTGCGCAACCACTTCCAGGAACGCGTCCTCAAGACCGTGATCCCTCGTAGCGTGAAGGTGTCCGAGGCGCCCGGCTTCGGGCAGACGATCATCACCTACGACCCGGGTTCGCGGGGCGCGATGAGCTACCTCGACGCAGCCAAGGAACTCGCCGTACGCGGCGCCGAGATGGGAACCACATGACAGAACGAAAGGGCGGGCTCGGTCGAGGTCTCGCCGCACTGATCCCCAGTGGCCCGCCGCCCGGTGCGGCGGGTGCCTCCTCCCCCACCGCCACCGCGGTGGCCGCCCGGACCAAGGGTGAGGTGGAGCCGGAGACCTCGGTGGCCGGTGCGGTCTACCGCGAGGTGCCGACCGCGGCGATCAAGCCGAACCCGAAGCAGCCCCGGCACGTCTTCGACGAGGACGCGCTGTCCGAGCTGGAGCACTCGATCCGCGAGTTCGGGCTCATGCAGCCGGTCGTGGTGCGGGAGCTGGGCAAGGGTCAGTACGAACTCGTCATGGGTGAGCGGCGCCTGCGGGCGACGCAGCTGGCGGGGCTGGACCGGATCCCGGCCATCGTCCGGCAGACCGCCGACGAGGCGATGCTGCGGGACGCGTTGCTGGAGAACATCCACCGGGTGCAGCTCAACCCGTTGGAAGAGGCGGCCGCCTACCAGCAGCTGCTGGAGGAGTTCGAGGTCACCCACGAGGAGCTGGCCGGCCGGATCGGCCGCAGCCGCCCGGTGATCACCAACACCATCCGGCTGCTGAAGCTGCCCCTCCCCGTGCAGCGCCGGGTCGCCGCCGGCGTGCTCTCCGCCGGACACGCCCGCGCGCTGCTCGGCCTGGACGACCCTGGCCGTCAGGAGGACCTGGCCGCCAAGATCATTGCTGAGGGGCTGTCGGTCCGGGCGACCGAGGAGGCCGTGGTGCTCGCCAAGAGCGAGCTGCCCGCCAAGGCCAAGCCCGCCGCGCGCAAGCCGATCCAGGCCCCCGGTCTGCAGGACCTGGCGGAAAAACTGTCGGACGCCTTCGACACCCGGGTCAAGGTCGAACTCGGCCGCCGCAAGGGCCGGATCGTGCTCGAATTCGGCTCCGTGGACGATCTTGAGCGGATCGTGGAGCTGATGGGACATAACGGGGCAAAACGGTCACAGCAGAGCGACTAGCCAGGGTATTGCCGACTTATGTCACGGTGACGTTTTCGGATGGAAACGCAAATCAGCTGCGGGCGAGCGCTCGCTCGACCAGGGTGCCGAACACCTCACCGAGCGAGCGCCCGGCGGCCTCCACCGCCATCGGCAGCAGCGAGGTCTCGGTGAGACCCGGCGAGACATTCACTTCCAGGAAGTGCGGCGTGCCATCCGGCGTCACGATCGCGTCGGTCCGGGAGATGTCGCGGAGGCCGAGCAACTGGTGCGCGGCCACCGCCAGCTCCCCCACCGCCCGCTGGGTCTCCGGCGAGAGCCGGGCCGGGGCGTGGAACGTGGTGAGTCCCGCGGTGTACCGGGCCGAGTAGTCGTACACGCCGTTCTCCGGCTGGATCTCCACCGCCGGCAGGGCCAGGGGCCCCTCGGCGGTGTCCACGACCGCCACGGCCACCTCAACGCCCGCAACGTAGGTCTCCGCGAGCACGGTGTCCCCGTAGGCCAGGCAGTCCACCATCGCGGCAGGCAGGTCCGCGGCGTCCCGGACCACGGTCGCGCCCAGCGCGGAGCCGCCCTGGTCCGGCTTGAGCATCAGCGGCAGGCCGAGCCGGTCGACCAGCGCGTCCAGCACCGCCTGCGCGCCGAGCACCCGGAACGTGCTGTGCGGCAGCACCACCCAGTCCGGCGTGCTCAGCCCGGCCCTGGCCAGCTCGCCCTTGGCGGTCGGCTTGTCCCAGGCGCGCCGGCAGGCCCTCGGGTCGGTGCCGACATAGGGCACGCCGAGCATCTCCAGCACCGACTGCACCGCGCCGTTCTCGCCCTCGCCGCCGTGCAGCGCCACCACCGCGGCATCGGGCCGGTGCTGCCGCAGCCGCTCCAGCAGGGCGCCGTCGGCGTCCCACTCCTCCACGGTCAGCCCGGTCTCGCGCAGCGCGGCGGAGAGCCTGCGGCCCGACCGCAGCGAGACCTCCCGCTCGTGGGACAGCCCACCGGCCAGCACCGCGACCCAACGATCAGACACTGCACAGCTCCTCGCCTGGAAAGTGCCGACGGTCCACTGTGATTGTCCACAGTGGACCGTCGGTGAAAACGTTGCGGGATAAGGCCGGTCAGGCCGTGTCCGGGGACGGCGACTGCGGGCCGGTCGGCTGGCGGCGGACCACCTGGCCGAAGGTGCTGATCAGCTCCAGCTCACCCTCCAGCACGGTGGCCAGCCTGCGCACGCCCTCCCGGATCCGCTCCGGCGTCGGGTAGCAGAAGGACAGCCGCAACTGGCTGTTGCCGGTGCCGTCGCCGAAGAAGGCGGTGCCCGGCACGAAGGCCACCCGCTGGGTGACCGCGCGCGGCAGCATCGCCTTGGTGTCAATGCCTTCCGGCACGGTCAGCCACACGTAGAAGCCGCCGTCCGGCCTGGTCCAGCGGCAGCCGGCGGGCAGGTGTGCCTCCAGCGCGCCGATCATGGCGTCCCGGCGCTCCCGGTACACCTCGCGGTAGGTCTTGATCTGGCCCATCCAGTCGTGCTGGGCCAGGTACCGGGACACCACGGCCTGGGTGAAGGTGGGCGGGCACAGCGTGGCCGATTCCGCGGCCAGCACCAGCTTCTCCCGCACCGCGTGCGGGGCCAGTGCCCAGCCGACCCGCAGCCCCGGTGCGAAGGTCTTGGAGAACGAGCCGAGGTAGACCACGTTCTCCGACTCCATCGAGCGCAGCGCCGGGTAGGTCTGGCCGTCGAAGCCGAGCATCCCGTACGGGTTGTCCTCGACCACCAGCACACCGTGCCGGGCGCAGATCTCCAGCACCTCGGCCCGCCGGTGCACGGCCAGGGTCACGCCAGCCGGGTTGTGGAAGTTCGGGATCGTGTAGAGGAACTTCACCCGTCGCCCGGCCGCGGCCAGTGCGCTCAGCGTGCGCTCCAGCTCCGCCGGGATCAGGCCCTCGTCGTCCAGCGGGACGTGCACGACCTCGGCCTGGTAGGCGGTGAAGGTGCCCAGCGCGCCCACGTAGGAGGGAGCCTCGGCCACCACCACGTCGCCGGGATCGCAGAAGATCCGGGTGACCATGTCCAGGCCGGACTGCGAGCCCACGGTGACCGTGACGTCGTCCGGGTGGGCCGAGATGCCCTCCAGCGCCATGATCTGGCAGATCTGCTCACGCAGTGCCGGGATGCCCTGGGCCGAGCCGTACTGCAGCGCGGTCTGGCCCTCGGTGGCCAGCAACTGGGCCACATCGGCCGAGAGCGTCTCCAGCGGCAGCGCGGCCAGGTAGGGCATGCCACCGGCCAGTGAGACCACCTCGGGCCTGCTGGCCACCGCGAACAGGGCCCTGATCTCCGATGCCGTCATGCCGGCCGTGCGTGCCGCGTAGCGCCGCAGGTGGGTGTCCAGGCTGCGCCCTGCTGCCGCCGCGGCCGGGACAGCGGACGGATTTTGCTGTTCGGGCTTGGGGGCAGGTAGGTTCATGGCGCGCTCCGGTATCGGCGATCGTCCGAGTCAGTCTAGGCCGCCGGCAGGAGCGATGGCGCCGAGTGTGATCCGGCCTCCCTGTCGAAGCCGGTGCGCTGCGCCTATGCTGGTTCACGGTGCCCGTGGTGCGCGGGCATGCCGTTCTTGCTGGGAGGTCAGGTGTCGCGACGCGTAGTCGGCGTCACGCTGGACAACCTCGACCACCTGTCCCGGCATTCCCGGGGCTGTGTGTTCTGGGAGCTGGCTCCGCATATGAAGGAGCAGTCAGAGGAGTTCGGCCAGACCGAATTCGACAAGGAAGCCTGGATCTCCGCGGTCCTGCTGGAGTGGGGTTCCTGCGGCCGGATCATCTACGCCGACGGGGTGCCCGCCGGGCATGTGCTCTATGCCCCGCCCAGCGTGGTGCCAAGGGCCTCCACCTTCCCCACCTCACCGGCCAGTCCGGACGCGGTGCTGATCACCGCGTTGCAGGTGCTGCCCGAGTTCACCGGTGGCGGTCTGGGCCGGGTGCTGGTGCAGGCGGTGGCCAAGGACCTGACCCGGCGTGGGGTCAAGGCGATCGAGGCCTTCGGCGATGCCACCCCGGATGAGCCCAACTGCGTGCTGCCGGCGGACTTCCTGCTCAGCGTCGGGTTCAAGACCGTGCGCCCGCATCCCAAGTGGCCGCGGATGCGCCTGGAACTGCGGACCGCGCTGACCTGGAAGGAAGACGTGGAGGCAGCGCTGGAGCGGCTGCTGGGCACGGTTTCCATCAGTGCCACCGCCGGGACCAAGGAACCGAGCTTCCGGCCCGTCTGAGACGTACGAGAAAGGCCCCCGACCCGGGAAACCGGGCGGGGGCCTTTCTCGTGGCTGGGGTCAGGCCGTCTCGGCCTTGGACAGCTCGTACTTGAGCAGGTCGTCGAAGGTGAAGGTGCCGGTGGGCTGGTCGTTCTTGCCCAGCAGGTACAGCCGCTTCACCGCGACCAGGATGCCCTCGGCCACCACGTCCCGGAACGCCGGGTCGAGCAGCCTGCGGCGGTCCTCCGGGTTGGTCAGGTAACCGGTCTCCACCCGGACCGCGGTGCAGCGGGTCAGCCGCAGCGAGTCCCAGGTCTTGGGGTGGGTGCCGCAGTCCAGCATGCCGGTGCGGGCGGTCAGCTCGCGCTGGATGAAGCCGGCCAGGGCCTCACCGACGGTGGAGCTGGTGCCGTGGCCACTGCTGCCGAAGTGGAAGGTGGCCACGCCGCGGGCGTGCGGGGAGGCGTTCGCGTCCGAGTGCAGGGACAGGAACAGGTCCGCGTTGGCGTTGTTGGCGAACTGGGCGCGGTCGGACTCCGGCGGGCACACCTGCGGACCCCTGGCCAGCAGGGCCTCCATGCCGGTGGCCACCATGCGGCCCTCCAGCCGCCTGGCCAGGTCCCACATCAGGTCGGCCTCGGCCACCCCGTCCACCACGATGCCCCGGTCGCCGCCACCGTGACCGGGGTCGATCACGATCCGCTTGCCGGACAGGCGCGGGCCGGACCGGTGCAGGTGTTCCTGCTCACGCAGGAAGACCGGACGGCCGCCGCGGACCTTGGGCGCGAGCTGGCGCAGTGCGCGCAGCGTGCCCGGTCCGCACATGCCGTCCACGGCCAGGCCGTAGTCGCGCTGGAAGTTGCGCAGCGCGTGCTCGGTCTGGTGGCCGAAGAGACCGTCCGCGCGGCCGGCGTTGAAGCCCAGCTCCAGCAGTCGCTGCTGCAGCGTGAGCACATCGTCGCCGCTCATCGGCTGGGAGATCAGGTAGGCCAGGTTGCGGTCACCGAGCTGCCAGCGGGCATCGGTGAGCGCGCGGTAGGTGTTGGGGCCGACGATGCCGTCCGTGATCAGCCCGCGTTGCTGCTGGAAAGAGCGGACTGCGTGCTCGACCTCGCCATCGAAGTTCGTGGGCCTGGCGTGGCCGTTGGTGGCCGGTAGCAGCCCCAGCTTCACGAGAGTCGCCCGGATCTCGGCGACGGCTGGACCGTCATCACCCCGGCGGAGCAGCAGCATGCACCCCTCGCATGACTCGGGCGCCGGAAAATTCGTTTCGGCGCACAGTTAGAGACGTCCTATTGTGCCTTGCGGTCCGAGCAGCCACGTGCGGGGCTACTCCCAGCAGTCGTTCGGCCACCAAAAAGCACAACCCCGGATCTCGGATCCGTCGTCCTGGTGGCAGAACCACTCAGCAGGATGACGAAGAACCGCGAACCGGGGTTGCACGATCCAGCAGGGGACTTTACGCCAGGTTCACCTGAACTGACTCATCGCACAGGTCAGGGCATTGGCGTGGTACCCGGCATAGGACTCAGATCACGTCGCGCAGGTCGGTGAGGATCGCCGCCTTGGGCTTGGCGCCCACGATGGTCTTCACCGGCTTGCCGCCCTGGAAGAGCATCATGGTCGGCACCGACATGATCTGGTAGTCCCGTGCGGTCGCCGGGTTGGCGTCGATGTCGAGCTTGACGATGGTGATCTTGTCGGCGTGCTCGCCCGCGATCTCGTCGAGCACCGGGGCGACCATCTTGCACGGTCCACACCAGGTCGCCCAGAAGTCCACCAGCACTGGCTTCTCGCTCTGCAGGACGTCCTCGACGAAAGTCGCGTCGGACACGACCTTGGTGTTGTTGCCCATCGTCACTCCTTGGTTGTGGGGCAGGTGATTCGGGTCTGCGGGGGTGCTCAGTGGCTCGCGGCCGCTGCGACGGTCTCCGGTTCGGCTTCCTGCCTGGCCAGCCAGCGCTCGGCGTCCATGGCCGCGGCGCAGCCGGAGCCCGCGGCGGTGATCGCCTGGCGGTAGGTGTGGTCGACCAGGTCGCCAGCGGCGAACACGCCGTCGATGTTGGTGGCGGTGCCCGGCGCGGCGACCCGCACGTAGCCCTCGTCGTCGGTGGTGATCTGGTCCTTGACCAGCGCCGAGCGCGGGTCGTGGCCGACCGCGACGAAGAAGCCGGTCAGCGGCAGCACGGTCTCCTCGCCGGTGACGGTGCTCTGCACCCGCACACCGGTGACGGAGGTCTCCCCGATCACCTCGGTGACCTTGGTGTCCAGCAGCCAGCGGATCTTCTCGTTGGCGCGGGCCCGCTCCAGCATGATCTTGGAGGCGCGGAACTCCTGCCGCCGGTGGATGATCGTCACCGACCGGGCGAACCTGGTCAGGAAGGTGGCCTCCTCCATCGCGGAGTCGCCACCGCCGATCACGGCGATGTCCTGGTCGCGGAAGAAGAACCCGTCGCAGGTGGCGCAGGCGGACACGCCGCGGCCGAGCAGGCGCTGCTCACCGGGCACGTCCAGGTAGCGGGCTGCCGCGCCCATGGCCAGCACCACGGACTTGGCCTGGTAGGTGACCCCGTTCGCGGTGACCGTCTTGACCGGCCCGGACAGGTCAACGGCCTCGACGTCCTCGGCCCGCAGCTCGGCGCCGAAGCGCTCGGCCTGGGCACGCATCTGCTCCATCAGGTCGGGACCCATGATCCCGTCCTTGAACCCCGGGTAGTTCTCCACCTCGGTGGTGGTCATCAGCGCGCCGCCGAACTGGGTGCCCTCGAAGACCAGGGGGTTGAGCTGCGCCCGCGCCGCGTAGGTGGCCGCGGTGTATCCCGCTGGGCCGGAGCCCACCACGATCAGGTTGCGTACCTGCGATGACACCTGGGGACCTCCGAGGCCTGAGTCGACGTATGCCGGCTTCGTACCGGCACAACGCGATCCTAGGTGCGGCTGTTCCCAGGTGACTGCGACGTCACATCCGAACTACCTGCCGACGGTCGTGTCCTTCAACACCGAGCAGTCCGCGCTGACCACCAGGATCCGCTGCTGACCGGGTTTGTTGCTCATCAGCAGCAGCACGCCCGGCTTGCCGTCGAGGGTGATCTGGCGCGCGGCCAGCTGGGCGAACCCGCCCGTGTTGTGGGTGGCCAGGCAGGCCTTCAGCTTGGCCGGGTCGGTGAACGGTCCGTAGTCCTTGGACCCGGCGATGCCTCCTGGCACCGACTTGCCGTCCAGGTCCGAACCCTTCAGCGCCAGCACCCCGCCATCGGGGGCGGACGGGGTGGTCACGGCGCTGGTGGGCTGGGCGGTGCCGACGGTCGGCGCCTGGCCCGGCAGCGTGGCGAAGATCAGTCCGGTGGCCGCGGCCAGGCCGACCACCGCGCCGATGCCCCATCCGATGGTCTTGTTGCGCCTGCGGCGGGCGGACGCAAGGTCGACCACCTGGGCCATGGGCTGCGGCTGCGGTGGCTGCTGGTGGAACTGAGGGGGTGCGGGCGGGGCCAGCGGGGCCGCGCCGGGGCGGGCGGCCATGGCCAGCCGCACCTCGTTCTCGATCGCGGCCTCGATCCGGCTCGCCACGTGCTCGGGCATCCGCAGCGGGGGCAGGGCGGCGAGTTCGGCCTGCGTCTCATCCAGCGCGGCGAGGATCTCCCGGGCTTCCGGGTCGGCCTCGATCCTGGGTCGCAGTTGCGCGGCCACAGCGGGGTCGAGGACCCCGGCGTGCAGATCGGCGATGAGATCAACAGACCACGGCGGGCCGTCCGGCACACCGGGCCGGCGCTCGTTGGTGGTCATCGTCCCTCCCGTGGACGCCGCGGTGCCATTGCTCCAGCGTCAGGTGAGACGTTCGCACTTGCATCGGGGTTCCGCAGGTGCCCGAGAAGTTTCGCCAGCTTCGCCCTACCGCGAGCACATCTGCTCTTCACGGTACCTTCGGCGATCCCCAGGATCTGCGCGGACTCGGCTACCGAGTATCCCTGCACGTCCACCAGGATGATCGGCGCGCGCTGCTCCTCGGGCAGTTCGGCGAGGGCGTCCTGGACGGCCAGCGAGGTGACCCGCTCGTCCATCACGTCCCTGGGCGCCACCGGTTCGCGGTGCGGCTCCTCGGGCATCGGCACGGTCGGCCGGGCCTGGCGGCGCCTCACCCGGTCGAGGCATGCGTTCACCACGATCCGGTGCAACCAGGTGGAGACCTGTGACTCGGCACGGAAGGAGGCCGCGGCGCGGAAGGCGGAGATGAACGCCTCCTGCAGCGCATCGGCCGCTTCCTCCGGATCACGCAATGTCCGCAGGGCCACCGCCCACATGCGATCCCGATGACGCCGCACGAGCTCGGTGAACGCGTGTGGGTCGCCGGCAGCATGGGCCGCTATGAGGTCCCCGTCCGAGCTAGCCGCGGCTGTCACGCGGCAGAGAATAGCGTCAGCTCATCCGTGCCTATGACGGGCGTTCACCCGGCACGGACGAAGGTCAGCTCGGACAGCTCGGAGACGTTGCGGTCGCCGCTGCCACCCAGACCGGTGATCCACAGCAACACGAACTTCGTGGCGTCACCGGCTTCCAGGCTGATCTCGGTGTCGCCCTTCTGCAGGGTCCCGGTGCCCAGCACCGTGGTCTCGTCCAGATCGGCGCTGCCAGAGGGCGCGCTGCGCACCTCGATCTTGGTGCCGGCACTCGGCGAGTCGATGACCACCTTGGCCAGCTTGGCCGCCTCGGCCAGGGTGATCATGATGCCCACGCCCGGCTTGCCCCTGGGGAACTGCTGCCGGTAGGTCATGGTCTTCCAGGTCGAGCGCGGATCGCCGTCGACCACCCGCTTGATCCGGTGCGGGTTGTCCGGCTCGCCCTGCACGTTGTAGACGTTCACGCTGGCCACATCGACGGTGCCACCGGACTGGGGCTGCTCGCTCTGCGGCGTGCTCGGCTGGGTGCTGCTGGTCTGACCCGGCGGCGGGGGCGTGGTGGGCGTGAGCGCCACGGTGGGGCCGGAACGGGTCTCCGGGGTGGAGAACATGCCGATCACCGACAGCCCGGCCCAGGCGAGGATGCCCGCGGTGGCCATGGTCAGCAGCGTCATGCCGACGGCGAGCTTGCGCCGCCTGCTCTTCTCGTCCCGCTTGTCGTCCTCGTCGCTGCCCAGCGCCGGGTAGGACTCGGTGAGCGCGGCCTCCTGGGCGCGCAGCGCGGCGGCCTCGGCCTCGGCGGCCGCGGTCTGCTCGAGCACCCGCAGGATGGCCGCGCCGGTGCGCAGGCCGCCGACGCTGGTGTCCTCCAGGCTGCGCACGGCGACCGTGGACAGCTCGTGTGGCACGGCCGGGTGCAGCGTCTGCGGGGAGACCACGGTGCCGTCCGGGCCGGTGGGCGCCGACGGCAGGCCGTTGGGGCCGCCGTCCAGGGCCCAGCGGCAGGTCAGCATCAGGTACAGGGTGGCGCCGAGACCGCGGACGTCCTCGCGGGCGGTCACCTCGGCCCTGGGGCCGGGGAAGGCCAGCCGCAGCTTGCCGTCCGGGGTGACCCGCAGTCGTTGCGGGTGGTCAACGCCCAGCACCAGGCCGGCGTGGTGCGCGGTCTCCACCGCGGCGGCCAGCGGCTCCAGCAGCCGGGAGGCGGTGCCCGCGGGCAGTGGGCCCTCGGTGATCAGGTCCAGCAGATCGGTGCCCTGGGTCCATTCGGCCACCACGATGCCGAACACGCCGTCCCTCGGGTTGACCCCGTGTCCTGGCCAGAGCACGTCCAGCGTCCGGGAGACCCCGGGGTGGGTGAAGCCCGCGGAGTGGGTGGCGCGTTCCAGGGTGCGCCGGGAGCGGGCGGCGGTGCGCTCGTCCGAGGCGTCGCCGATCAGCACGGTGAGAGCAACGTCACGCCCCAGCGCGTTGTCCCTGGCCCGCCAGAACTGGGCTGGGCCGCGTGGATCCTGGCCCGCCAGTGACAACAGGCGGTAGCGGCCGTCACCGAGCGTCGCACCCGGAACGAAGGCGGCAGCACCTACCGCGCCGCCGGCTGGATTCCCGTGCGGCGCCGTGTAATCCGGCGTCCCACTCACCGAGCTTTCTCCCGTTCCGCACGTCTTCTACGGTCGCGACCCCTGACCGTGTGCTGCTGCTCCCGGTCGAGGGTACGGGAAGCCGGGCGTCAACGGCGGCGCAAAAGTCGGGTGATCCGTGACATTGCCGGATTCAGCTCCGTCACCTTGAGTAGCATCATCGAGCCGAAGGCGACGGCCAGTCCGAGCATGCTCCCGACAATCAGGACGATCCAGGCGATCATCCGCGGCGAGGTGCCGATCGGGGCGAACTCCAGCGTCGCGGTGTGCACCAGGACCACGGTCAGCGCACCCAGCAGCGAGCCGACCAGGGACAGCCCGAAGGTGCGGCCCAGCCGCCCGGTCTCCAGCCTGCCGAGCCGGACCCGCAGCCAGATGTTGCCTGCCACCGCGCCCACCAGGAACGACATCGAGTTCACGAAGGCGAGGCCGAGCACCATGGTGTGCGGGTCGAGCACCTGCACGCACAGGATGGACAGGCCGATCTTCACCGCCACCGTGACCAGCTGCAGCATGGCCGGGGTGCGGGCGTCCTTCATCGCGTAGAACACCCGCAGCTGCATCATGGTGATCGCGTAGGGCACCAGCCCGAACGCGGAGACCGCCAGCGTGGTGCCGATCTGCTGGGCGCTGGAGAGGGTGTTGGCGCCGTAGAAGAACAGCGCGACGCCGAGCTGGCTGCCCAGCACGGTCATGCCCGCGCTCAGCGGCAGCAGCATGGTGGTCAGCAGGCGGCTGCCCAGGGACAGGTCGGCGACCACCCCGCGCACGTTGTTGTCCGCGGCCGCCTTGCTCATCCGCGGCATGATCGCGGTGAGCAGGGAGAAGCCGAGGATGCCGTAGGGCAGCTGGAAGAGCTGCCAGGCCAGGTTGTACGAGGTCATGCTGCCGGGCAGGGCGGCGGTGGCGATCCGGGTGACCACGATCACGCCGACCAGGCCGAGCACCACGTAGACCAGCATCCACAGCGCCAGGGTGCCGAACTCGGTGAGCCTGCGGTCCCAGCCCCAGCGCCACTTGAACCTGATCCCGGCCCGGCGCATCGCGGGCAGCACGACCAGCGACTGCACCACGATGCCCAGCGTGGTGCCGATGCCCAGCACCAGCAGCTTCGGGTCGCTCATGGCCAGCGGGTTGATCGTCGGGTCACCGGGGACCAGCAGGTACACGCCGAGCGTGATCAGCACGACCAGGTTGTTGAACACCGGCGCCCAGGCCGGCAGGCCGAACACGCCGCGGGCGTTGAGGATCGCGGTGAACAGCGCGCCGAGGCCGAAGAAGAGGATCTCCGGCAGCAGCAGGAAGGCGAAGGCGGTGACCAGGTCCGGCCGGGCCTTGCTGGTGCTGCTGCCGTCGACGTAGATGGTGGTCAGCAGCGGTGCGGCCAGCACCATCACCACGGTGGCCACCAGCAGGATCACCGGCGCCATGGTCAGCAGGCGCTGGGTGTACGCCTCGCCGCCGTCCTCGTCCTCCTTCTCCGCCCGCACCAGCAGCGGCACGATGATGCTGGTCAGCACGCCGCCCAGGAGCAGCTCGTAGACCTGCAGCGGGATGGTCATGCCGACCTGGTAGGAGTCGGTGATCACGCCGGAGCCGACCACCACCACCAGCACGATCCGGGACAGGAACCCGGTGACCCGGCTGGCCAGGGTGGCGATCGCCATCGAGCCGCTGGCCTTGGCCAGTGAGGGCTGGGGCTTGGCCGGGACCGGCTTGTCCATCTGCCTCGTCTCGCTCACGCGGTGTGCTCCTGTTTGCCCGAGCGCAGGCGCCGGTACAGCCTGCGGGCCACCAGCAGCACCAGGGCCGCGCCCGCGGTGACCGTGATGCCGAGGGTGATCGTGCCGTACGCGGTGGAGATGAGGGTGATCCGGTTGGCGTCCCCGCCTGGGCCCAGCGGGCTGCCGTTGATCGTCTGCAGCAGGGCGTCCACGCTGAACTGGCCACCACGGGTGATCTCGGTGGGCACCCGGATCGGCAGGTTGCTGTTCGCGCCGATGGTCAGGTCGTTGACATCGCTGGTGCGCAGGCCCTGGGTGCTGCTGAAGGTCACCCGCACCTTGATCACCACCGGCAGCTTGTTGCTGATGGTCAGCGGCAACGGGCTGTCCGAGGAGGCCAGGTAGTACGGGCCGGGTGGGGTGACTATCCGCACCTGGGAGACCAGGTTCGCCAGCTGGTCGCCGACCAGCGAGCCTGCCGCGCCGCCAGCGGAGCTGTTGCCGCGCCAGGCGCCGGAGGCCGCCCGGATCATGCCCAGGTCCAGCGGGTCGATCAGCGCGGCCGGGGCGGTGCCCTTGACGCCGTCGCTGGTCATCGCCGCGAGCAGGTCCCTTGACCGGTCGCGCATCGCACGCAGTTCGCCGGTGGCGGTCGGGGAGATCTCCGCGCCGGTGGCCTCCACCGGGTAGGTCAGGCCCGCGGTGCGCCCGCCTGCCGCGGCGGCGGCCTGCTCGGTCAGCCCACGCGGGGTGACCAGCCTGCCGCCGAGCAGCTGCTGCATGGACTGCAGGAACGCGGTCAGCTCGCCGACCGGGGCCTTCCACCGCCGCGGCGGGGCGACCACCAGCGAACCGCCGGTCTTGCCCAGCGCGGTGGCCCGGTACAGCAGCGCGCCCATGCCGTTCTGCAGGTCCAGCGCGCCGTAGGTGGCTGAGCCGGAAGTGGGCGCGCGGCCGCCGCCGAGGGCGTTGAGCACCAGCGGGTCGATCGGCACCGCGGTGGAGCCGGCGGTCAGCGAGCCGGCCGGGGCGGCGAGTTTGACCGGGGCGGTCACCGTGCGGCCGTCCTGCAGCCCGCGCTGTTCCAGCAGCAGGTTGCGCCGGCCGAGGTCGGCCAGGGTGCGCTCGTCCAGCACCCCGCCCAGCGGCCACACCATCTCGCTGACGGTCTGCACCTGGAGCAGCTCGCCGACCGACTTGCTCCGGGTCACCGCCTGTTCCTGCAGGTCGGTGAGCCCGGCCTTGGACAGCGCGACCAGGTCGGCGTCGGCGAAGGGCAGCGCGAGCACGCAGCGGCCGCGGGCGATGCCCTTGAGCCGCTCCAGCCACTTCTGCGCCGCGGTCGAGCCGGTGCCCTCCACGGTGGTCCGGCCGCTGCGGATGCGGTAGACGCCGCCCGCGGTGTCGGCCATCGCGGCCACCGTCTGCACCAGGTCGGGGTCGATCACCAGGCAGAGCGAGCTGGCCAGCGCCGAGCCCGACGGCGCGGTCTGCTCCACCGCGGAGACCAGTTCGGACAGCCTGCCGCCGGTGGTCAGCGAGCGGGCCAGGTCGTCGTTGGTCAGCACGGTGCTGCCGTCGCTGGTGGGCAGGCGCACCGGCTGGTCGACGATCGGCCAGAGCACGGTGGTCGCGGGCGCGTTGGGCGCCGGTGGCAGCGAGGCGCCGCCGGGCACGCCGGTGACCGGCAGCAGGAAGCCGCGGGAGGCGATCCGGGCCCGCTTGCCGAAGTCCGGGGTGCCGTTGATGTTGAACAGCACCGGGTAGACGCCGGGGGTGGTGATCTGCAGGGTGGCCAGTGCGACCTCGGCCCTGACCTGCACGCTCTGCCCCGGCTCCAGGTCGCCCACGTTGGTGAACTTGGGTTCGGCCCGGTCGGTGGCCACCTCCCCCGCCAGCGCGTCGTTGATCTTGTCCTCGCTGGTCAGCGGCGCGCCGGCCTGCAACCGGACGATCAGGTCGCTGAGCTTGCGGTCCCCGGTGTTGGTCAGTTTGCCGACCGCGACGACCTTGTTGTCGCCATCGGCGGTGACCACCCTCGGTTGCAAGGTGTCCAGCTCCAGCGTCGCGGGCGGGGCCGGCGACGGGCTGGTCGAGGCGGGCTGGGCCCGCACGTCATAGGTTTCCGCCCACCCGGGCAGGGGCAGGGTCAGCACGGTGCACGCGGCTACCGCCGCGACCGTGAACAGCCTCTTCACGCCGGCTCCGAAGTCTCACTGGGCGCGCGCACGCGTTCGACCGCCTTGCGCACCAGGCGGCGTTCATCCACGTAGGCCAGCAGCCCATCCAGTTCACCCAGCGGCACCCACGCCACTTCGGTGACCTCCACGTCCTCGTCGGAAAGCTCTCCGCCCACCGCCTCCAGCAGGAAGTGGTGCACGGTCTTGTGTACTCGCCGGTCCTCGGCGACGAACCAGTAGTCGATCGCCCCGAGTACGGCCAGCACCCGGCCACGGATGCCGGTCTCCTCGGCGACCTCGCGGACGGCCGCTTCTTCGGCGGTCTCACCCTGCTCGATGTGGCCCTTGGGCAGCGACCACAACAGCCGTCCTTTTCGATCAAGTCTGCCAATGAGCGCAGCGTGTTCGCGCGCGGCATCCACTACCAGCCCGCCAGCGGACACCTCGTCCACCGTACGCAGCCGTTTTCCCCGCTGGCGCCTGGTCCGTCTGCCCGGTGCGGCGCCACCAGCGCTGCCGGAGGACGACGGGGGCATGGCGCCGATGGTAGTGCGACGTAGGGTGGCTCCTCGTGTCCAGCACCTCTGTACCGGCCCAGCCGAACCAGGTCGACCCCGCTCGCGGCGCGCAGCAGAATGCGGTCGTGGAACTGATGCGGATCGCCCCGGTCGCCGACGAACTCGCCCAGCGGTTCGCCGCCGCGGGTCACCGGCTGTACCTGGTCGGCGGCAGTGTCCGGGACGCGCTGCTGGGACGGCCGCTGACCGACCTGGACTTCACCACCGACGCGCGGCCGGAGCAGGTGCGCACGCTGCTGACCGGGTGGGCGGAGGCGATCTGGGACACCGGCATCGCCTTCGGCACCCTGGGCGCGGTCAAGCGCGGGGCCACGGTGGAGATCACCACCTTCCGCGCGGACAGCTACGACCGGGTCGGGCGCAACCCAGAGGTGGTCTTCGGCGAGACCATCGAGGCCGACCTGGTGCGCAGGGACTTCACCGTGAACGCGATGGCGGTCCAGCTGCCCGCGAAGACCTTCGTCGACCCGCACGACGGGGCCGCCGCGCTGGTTGCGCGGGTGCTGGACACCCCGGCCACGCCGGAGGAGTCCTTCGCCGACGACCCGCTGCGGATGCTGCGGGCCTGCCGGTTCGTCGCCCAGCTCGGTTTCGAGGTGGCGCCGCGGGTGCTGACCGCGATGCGCGAGATGGCAGGCGAGATCCAGCGGATCACCGCCGAGCGGGTGCAGGCCGAGCTGTCCAAGCTGCTCTGCGGGGCGCAGCCGCGGCGCGGGCTGGAGCTGCTGGTGGACACCGGGCTGGCCGAGTACGTGCTGCCAGAGGTGCCCGCGATGCGGCTGGCCATCGACGAGCACCACCAGCACAAGGACGTCTACCACCACTCGCTGGTGGTGCTGGACCAGGCGATCGCGCTGGAGGAGCCGGACAACTCGCCGGACCTGGTGCTGCGGCTGGCCGCGCTGCTGCACGACGTTGGCAAGCCGGACACCCGGCGGTTCGAGCCCGGCGGCGGGGTCAGCTTCCACCACCACGAGGTGGTCGGCGCGAAGATGGCGCGCAAGCGGCTGCGTGCGCTGAAATATTCCAAGGAGATCACCGAGGCGGTGGCCCAGCTCGTCTACCTGCACCTGCGCTTCCACGGGTACGGCAAGGGCGAGTGGACCGACTCCGCGGTGCGCCGCTACGTCACCGACGCGGGCCCGATGCTGAGCAGGCTGCACAAGCTGGTGCGCGCGGACTGCACCACCCGCAACAAGCGCAAGGCGGCCGCGCTGCAGCGCACCTACGACGACCTGGAAGTCCGGATCGACCGGATCGCGGCCGAGGAGGACCTGCGCCGGGTGCGGCCGGACCTGGACGGCAACGCGATCATGGAGCTGCTCGGGCTGCCGCCGGGTCCGCTGGTGGGCAAGGCGTGGACGTTCCTGAAGGAGCTGCGGCTGGACCGCGGTCCGCTGGCGCCCGAAGAGGCAGAGGTCGAGCTGCTCGCATGGGCAAAGGAACAGGGTTTGCAACCACCTGATCGGGGCTAGTTTCTGCCGGTTCAGTTGCCCTTTCGCTACGTTGGGTAGCGAAAGGGGGCACGGTGAATATCTTGGGCAAAACCCTGTTTAGCCTGGTCACGGTAGGTGTTGCGGTATCGGGGTGCAGTGCGCCGCCACCCAGGGAAACAGTCACGGTGACGGTGACCCAGCCGCCGGCAAACCCGTCGCCAACCTCGGCGACTCGCGGTAAGACGGTGGCGGTGCCGAACGTGGTCGGCATGGTGCACCAGCAGGCGCAGGACACCATGCAAGCCGCTGGCCTGCGCAATCTCGCTGAGGAAGACGCCACCGGGCGTGGCAGGCTGCTGCTCAACGACCGGAACTGGAAGGTCGTGAGTCAGGAACCGGCCGCGGGCACGGTGGTGGCGCTGGACACGAGGATCCTGTTGAAGTCCAAGAAGGACGGTGACAGATAACGCGTTCAGCGGTTAGCGGGACGACAGGCCCGTCGGTCACCATGTGTGCTGGAGGGATCTCGTAACGCAGGGGCATGGGGGTGCGCCGTGTACAGGGTGTTGGTGAGTGCGGACGACCTGATAGTCGGGTTCGGGCTGCGGAGCATGGTGTCCGCGGGGGCGGACCTGACCTTGGTCGATGAGGGGGACCGGGCCGACGTGGTGCTGGCCGACCTGCCGGACCTGTCCGAGTGGCGGCTGACCAGACTGGCCAGGCTGACCACCAGGACGCCGGTGGTGGCGCTGCTCGGGGTGGCCCGGGTGCACCAGGCGATCGGCCTGCTGCGGCAGGGGTTCCAGGGGATTCTCTTCCACGAGACCTACACGCCGGAGAGCCTGGCCGCGGCAGCCCGTGCCGCGGCCGAGGGCAACCGGGTGCTGGACCCGCTGCTGGCGGTGCCCTCGCTGCCCGGTCCGCGTCAGCCCGACTCGCGGCCGGTGGCCTCGGTCCGGCTGGCCTGCGCCTGACCACGGCGTTCGACCAGCAGGTAGCAGAGCGTCCCGATCAGGTAGACCACGACGACGCCGAGCATCACGCCGGTGGAGTGGCCGTCGGCGGGCACCAGCAAGGCAACGGTGCCCGCCGAGACCACCATGCTGACGTTGAACAGGGTGTCGTAGAGGGCGAAGACCCGGCCGCGGGTCTCATCGCCGATATCGCGCTGCGCGGCCGCGTCCACGCACAGCTTGACCACCTGGCCCGCGCCGATGATCAGGAACGAGGACAGCAGCAGCGCGGGCAGCGACAGGGTCAGGGTGAGCGCCAGCTGGGTCAGCGCGGCCAGCACCAGCGAGCCGGTGATGGTGGCCCGGCGGCCGACCTTGGCCACCAGCGGTGGCGTGACGAAGGCGGCGGCCAGGATGCTCGCGCCGCCGGCCAGCGCGATCACGCCGACCCCGCCCATGCCCGAGGGCAGCCAGCCAACGTCGTGGAATGAGTTGCGCAGCAGCAGCACGCCGAGCAGCACCAGCGCGCCGTAGGCCAGCCGGTGCGCGATGAGCGCGACGAACCCGGCGGCCACGCTGGTGGTGCGGGCGGCCGCCCTGGCCCCGTCGATCAGGCCGTGCGCGATCGCGACCAGCGCCCTGGACGGTTCGTTGACCTCGTCCGGGCCGAGCTGGCCGCGCCGGAAGCCGAGCATGATCAGCGCCGCGCCGATCGAGCCGAGCACCGCGATCGCGGTGACCGTGCCGGAACCCGCGTCCCCGGCGCCGAGCAGGGCACGCAGGCCGATCGCGCTGCCCGCACCGACCACGGCCATGCCAGCGCCCAGGGTGGCGGCCACCGCGTTCGCCTCGACCAGGTCCTCCCTGGGCACCAGGTGCGGCAGCGAGGCGGACAGCCCGGCCAGCATGAACCGGCTCACGCCAAGGGTGAGCAGCGCGGCCACGTAGAGCGGCGGGCCGGTCAGCCCGCTCAGCACGGCCACCGCGGTGACCAGCACCAGCACCCCGCGGATCACGTTGGACAGCAACAGGACCTGCCTGCGGTCCCAGCGGTCCAGCAGCGCGCCGGCGAACGGGCCGACCACCGAGTAGGGCAGGAAGATCACCGCGAACCCGGCGGCCGCGGCCAGTGGATCGGCCGCGCGCTCGGGGTTGAACAGCACCGCGCTGCCCAGTCCGGCCTGGAAGACGCCGTCACCCCACTGGGCGGTGACCTTGACGCCGAGCAGCCGGAAGAACCCGGGATTGGTCAGGAGATGGCGCAGTCCGGCCCGAGCTTTGTGCGGGGATTGGCCGCGACCGGCCACGCTGTCTTCGGCCGTCTGCACACACGCAGGGTACGGGGCCGGGTGCACCCCGCGGCACCCCGCACCACCTGGCCTTGACCGCGCACGGTGCGGTGCGGCGACCGGCGCGGACGCGGGTGGGATCATGTGCGTCGTGTCTTCCGACGCCGAAGTCGAGCCGGGGTCCCTGCTCGTGGCCACCCCAGGGCTGCTCGACCCCAACTTCCGTCGCACAGTGGTCTACATCATCGACCACCGCGACGAGGGCACGCTCGGCGTCGTGCTGAACCGGCCGAGCGAGGTGGCCGTCCAGGACGTGTTACCCGGCTGGGCCGCGCACGCCAGCCGCCCGCCCGCGGTCTTCGTCGGCGGTCCGGTGGAGCAGAAGACCGCGCTGTGCCTGGCCAATCTCAAGGCGGGCGAGGACATCGACGCCATGGACGGGGTGATCGGCGTCCGCGGCCCGGTGGCACTGGTCGACCTGGACTCCGACCCGGACGAGCTGGCGCCGCGGATGCGCGGGCTGCGCGTCTTCGCCGGGTACTCCGGCTGGAGCGAGGGGCAGCTGGAGGACGAGATCGAGCGCGGGGACTGGCTGGTGGTGCCCGCGCTGCCCGACGACGTGCTCACCCCGCCGAGGGTGGACCTGTGGGGCCGGGTGCTGCGCCGTCAGGGCATGCCGTTGTCGCTGCTGGCCACGCACCCGGTGGACATCAAGAGGAACTAGCCGCGCCCAGCTTCGAGCAGATCCCGCCGCAGCAGCCACCGCAGCCCTTGGCCGCTGGCTCCGGGTCGGGCAGGGCGTCGGCCGCGCGGTGCCCGAGCATGCCGCCTGCCGCGGTGATCAGCACCGCGCCCAGGCCGCCCAGGATGAGCAGGGTCATGTACAGCCCGGCCTCGGTCAGCGGCGCGGTGACCAGGCCGGTCAGCGCCAGCAGCACGCCGGAGACCAGGGTCGGCAGCCCGGCCACCCGGTTGGCCAGCGCGAATGCCTCGTCGCTGCGCATCGAGCGGGCGGTGCGCACACCAACGTAGGCGTTGCGGGCCAGGGAGCCGCGCATGCCGCGCAGCCCGACCACGGCCAGCGCCACCCCGGCGATGACGAGCAGGAAGGTCACGCTGATTCGCGGCACGATGGCGATGACTGCGAGCTGCTGCACCCCTTGAGGGTAAGCGCCGTGAATCCGGGACTTGCTCGCTACCTTCTCGTCACCGTTGTGAGGTGTGCTGCACCCATGTCTGTACGTATCGGCGCCGCCGGTGTGCTCACCGGTGTTCTCGTGCTCGGCCTCGCCGGCCCCGCCATGGCGGAACCCGCAGGTCAGCGCGTTCGACTTGTCTCCGAGCAGGTGCTCGGGAAGATCACTTTCCAGGGCACGACGGTCGGTGGCCTCTCCGGCATCGACTACGACCGGCGCACCGGGGAATGGGTGCTGATCTGCGATGACCGCTCCGACCGGCAGCCGGTCCGCTACTACACCGCGCGCCAGGGCAAGGACGGGTTCGAGCTGACCGGCACCAAGCCACTGCTCCGTCCGGACGGCAGCACCTACCCGAAGCTGTCCCTGGACACCCCCGACCCGGAGGAGATCCGGATCGATCCGCTCTCCGGCGACCTGTGGTGGACCAGCGAGGGCGACCGGCTGCCGCCGGTGCTCATCGACCCGGCCATCCGCCGGGCGCACCGGGACGGCTCCTTCGCCGGTGAGCTGCCGCTGCCCGCCAACCTGCGGATGTCCGCGGGCGAGCAGGGCCCTCGGCGCAACGAGGTGCTGGAGGGGCTGGCCTTCGCCGCGGGCGGTCACCTGGTCGTCTCCACCGTGGAGGGGCCGCTGATCCAGGACGGGCTCTCCCCCACCCCGGCCGCCGGCGCGCTGGGCCGGATCTCGGTGCAGAACCGGGCCGGGCGGCTGCTCTCCCAGTACGCCTATCCGATGGAGAAGGTCTTCGCCGAGCCGGTGCCTGCCGGGGCCTTCGCCAACAACGGCGTGGTGGCGATCCTGCCGGTGGAGGAGCACGACCCGCACCGGTACCTGGTGATGGAGCGCTCCTTCGTCACCGGGGTCGGCAACAAGGTGCGGATCTATGAGATCAACACCGCCGGGGCCACCGACGTGCGGAAGATCGACTCGTTGGCCGGGGCGAAGTTCCGCCCGGTGCGCAAGAAGCTCCTCGCCGACCTCGGCACCCTCGGTCTGTCCACTGTGGACAACGTGGAGGGTATGACCTGGGGTCCGCGGCTGCGCTCAGGCGAACGCAGCCTGGTGCTGGTCAGCGATGACAACTTCTCCGCGACGCAGGTCAGCCAGCTGATCACGCTCGCGGTGCGCTAACCTGATAGGCGTGAGCACGGCCCACCTGCTTCTTAGCCAGCCGCGCTGACCGACTCTCCGGTCCGCGCGGCAACCCCTCATGCCCTCCCGGGCTGAGGGGTTTTTGGTTGTCAGGGGCAGGCAAACGCAGAGGACATGACATGAGCACGGACCAGGACGCCGTTCCGGCGCACCGTTACACCGCCGCCATGGCAGGCGAGATCGAGCGCCGCTGGCAGGAGCGCTGGGAGTCCAGCGGGACCTTCCACGCGCCGAACCCGGCCGGGTCGCTCGCGGGTGACGGCGAGGTGCCAGCGGACAAGCTGTTCGTGCAGGACATGTTCCCCTACCCGTCAGGGGCCGGGCTGCACGTCGGGCACCCGCTGGGCTTCATCGGCACCGACGTGTTCGCCCGCTACTACCGGATGACCGGGCGCAACGTGCTGCACACGATGGGCTTCGACGCCTTCGGCCTGCCAGCCGAGCAGTACGCGGTGCAGACCGGGCAGCACCCGCGCAAGACCACCGAGGAGAACATCAACACCTACCTGCGGCAGATCCGCAGGCTGGGGCTGGGCCACGACGAGCGGCGGCGGATCTCCACCATCGACCCCGGCTACTACCGGTGGACCCAGTGGATCTTCCTGAAGATCTACAACTCCTTCTACGACACCGCGCTGGGCAAGGCGCGGCCGATCGCCGAGCTGGAGACCGAGTACGCCCAGGGCAAGCGGTCCACCCCGGACGGCCGCGGCTGGTGCGAGCTGACCGTGGCCGAGCAGGCCGGGATCATCGACACGCAGCGGCTGGCCTACCTGTCCGAGGCGCCGGTCAACTGGTGCCCAGGGCTGGGCACCGTGCTGGCCAACGAGGAGGTCACCGCGGACGGCCGCAGCGAACGCGGCAACTTCCCGGTGTTCCGCCGCAGCCTGCGCCAGTGGATGATGCGGATCACCGCCTACTCCGACCGCCTGGTGGACGACCTGGACCGGCTGGACTGGCCGGAGAAGATCAAGTCCATGCAGCGCAACTGGATCGGGCGCTCGCACGGCGCCAGGGTCCGGTTCGCGGTCGGGGACTCCGCGATCGAGGTCTTCACCACCCGCCCGGACACCCTCTTCGGCGCCACCTACATGGTGCTGGCGCCCGAGCACCCGCTGGTCGACGAGATCGCCTCCACCCAGTGGGCCGAGGACGTCGACCCGCGCTGGACCTCCGGCGCGGCCACCCCCGGCGCGGCGATCGAGGCATACCGGGCCGTGGCGGCCCGCAAGTCCGAGCTGGACCGGCAGGAGAACAAGGACAAGACCGGCGTGTTCACCGGCGCGTACGCGGTGAACCCGGTCAACGGCAAGCAGATCCCGGTGTTCATCGCCGACTACGTGCTGATGGGCTACGGCACCGGCGCGATCATGGCGGTGCCCGGTCAGGACTCCCGCGACTGGGACTTCGCCACCGCCTTCGGCCTGCCGATCGTCCGCACCGTGCAGCCGGGTGAGAGTCACCAGGACGGGCCGTTCCTGGGCGACGGACCGGCGATCAACTCCGAGTTCCTGGACGGCCTGGCCGTCGGCGAGGCGAAGAAGACGATCATCGAGTGGCTGCAGGAGCGCGGCGCCGGTGAGGGCACCGTGCAGTACAAGCTGCGCGACTGGCTGTTCTCCCGGCAGCGCTACTGGGGCGAGCCGTTCCCGGTGGTCTACGACGAGGACGGCCGGGTGCACGCGCTGCCGGAGTCGATGCTGCCGGTGGAGCTGCCCGAGGTCGACGACTACTCGCCGCGGACCTTCGAGCCCAACGACGCCAACACCGAGCCCTCGCCGCCGCTGTCGCGGGCGACCGAGTGGACCACGGTGGAGCTGGACCTGGGCGATGGCCTGAAGAAGTACCGCCGGGACACCAACACCATGCCGAACTGGGCCGGCTCCTGCTGGTACCAGCTGCGCTACGTGGACCCGGACAACAGCGAGCGGTTCGTGGACCCGGCCAACGAGGCGTACTGGCTGGGCCCGCGCCCGGCCGAGCACGGCGCCACCGACCCCGGCGGCGTGGACCTGTACATCGGCGGCGTGGAGCACGCGGTGCTGCACCTGCTGTACTCCCGGTTCTGGCAGAAGGTGCTCTTCGACCTGGGCGAGGTCAGCTCGGACGAGCCCTACCGCAAGCTGTTCAACCAGGGCTACATCCAGGCCTACGCCTTCACCGACGCGCGCGGCAGCTACGTCAACGCGCACGAGGTGGAGGAGATCGACGGGAAGTTCTTCTGGCAGGGCCAGGAGGTCAACCGCGAGTACGGGAAAATGGGCAAGAGCCTGAAGAACGTGGTCACCCCGGACGAGATGTGCGACGGCTACGGGGCCGACACCTTCCGGCTCTATGAGATGTCCATGGGCCCGCTGGAGGTCTCCCGCCCCTGGGCGACCAAGGACGTGGTCGGCGCCCAGCGCTTCCTGCAGCGGCTGTGGCGCAACCTGGTGGACGAGGTCACCGGCGAGCTGCGGGTCATCGCGGACGCCCCGGACGAGACCGCGCTGCGGCTGCTGCACAAGACCATCGCCGGGGTCCGCGAGGACTACGCGGCCATGCGCTACAACACCGCCGCGGCCAAGCTGATCGAGCTGAACAACCACGTCACCAAGGCCTACGCGGCCACGGCAGGCACCCCGCGCGCACTGGCCGAACCGCTGGTGCTGATGCTGGCCCCGCTGTGCCCGCACCTGGCCGAGGAGCTGTGGGCCAAGCTGGGCAAGGACACCTCGCTGGCGCACGGCCCGTTCCCGCAGGCCGAAGAGCGGTACCTGATCGAGGACAGCATCGAGTACCCGGTGCAGGTCAACGGCAAGCTGCGGTCCAAGGTCGTGGTCGCGGCCTCGGCCGGTCAGGACGAGATCAAGGCCGCGGTGCTGGCCGATGAGAAGGTCCTCGCCCTGCTGGACGGCGGCGCGCCGCGCAAGGTGATCGTGGTGCCCGGCCGGCTGGTCAACCTGGTCGTGTGATCGAAGCTGGTCAGGAGGTCGGCTCTGGCAGGCCGACCTCCCGGCCCAGCTCGGCGATCATCGACTCGAACAGGGTCTCGGCGTTGTTGAGCGCGAACGGGAAGCGGCCGAAGACCTCCAGCGCCACATGCCCGTAGAGCCGGACCCAGCACTGCAGGATCAGGTAGACCGTGGACAGGCCGAGCTGGTCCGCGGTCAGTTCCACGCCGGTCTCGGCCAGGGATTTCAGCAGGTCCTCGCGGTAGCCGCGCAGGTCGTCCACGAGTGCGGCAGGCACCTCGTTGTTGCCTGCGGCCAGTGACTCGTTCTCGGCCAGCATCTTGCCGGCCACGCCGAGGAAGACCTTGCCGAACTGGTCCTCGCCCAGGGTCTTGCGGCCGCCGCGGGAGCTGTTGTTGACCTCCACCTCCGGCGAGGCGAAGACCAGCGTGAACTCCTGCGGGTGGGCCAGTGCCCAGTGCCGGAAGGAGCGGAACACGGCGAAGACCTTGCCGACCACGTCGTCCTCTGGCACCGCGTCGAGCCGTGGGCGCAGGTCCTCGGCCAGGTCCGCGCAGATGTCCTCGACCAGCTGGCGGAGCAGGTCCTCGCGCGAGTCGTAGTAGCGGTAGAGGGCCGGTGCGGTGATGCCCAGCTCGCGCGCGATGGCGCGCAGGGTCACCGCGTCTCGGCCGTGCCCCACCAGCAGGCGACGGGCCGCCGCACGGATATCACGCTCGGTGTGAGCGCGCAGCCGTTCTCGGCGGGTGGCCTCCGTCATACTTCACCCCTTCGGGTTGTAAACACCGTTCACTCTCGCCTATGGTCACCGACGGTAGGTGAACACCGTTTACTGACCTCGCGTTCAACAGGCACGGTAGCCGCTGGCTACGCCACCCGACCAGTTTTGCCGGAGGGCCGGAAATGTTCCTTTCCTGGGGATCGGTGGTGCATCGGCGCCGCTGGGTGGTGCTCGTCGCCGCCGCACTGCTGACCATTCTCGGCGGCGCGTGGGGCAGCGGCGTCTTCGACAAGCTCACCCAGGGTGGTTACGAGGATCCGACCAGCCAGGCGATCACCGCGGTCAAGACCGCGGACGCGGCGCTGGGGCGGCAGAACGGCGATGTCGTGGTGATCTACGAGGCGCCCAACGGCGGCTCGATCGACGATCCGGCCCTCGGCCAGAAGATCAACGACAAGCTCAAGGAACTGCCGAGTTCCGAGGTCAGCCGGGTGGTCTCCTACTGGATGATCCCGGACCCGGCCATGCGCGCGGCCTTCGCCGACACCGGGCACAAGCGCGGCCTCGCGGTGATCACGCTGACCGCGGGCGATGACTCGAACAAGATGCTGCGGGCCTACGAGAAGATCAAGGACAAGCTGGCCGTCGACGGCGTGACCAGCCAGATCGGCGGCTTCGCACCCACCGGCGCCGCGATCAACACCAGCTCGCAGAACGACCTGATCACCGCCGAGCTGGTGGCGGTGCCGATCACCCTGCTGCTGCTCGTGCTGATCTTCGGCGGCCTGGTCGCCGCCGCGCTGCCGGTGCTGGTCGGCGGCCTGTCCATCCTCGGCTCGCTGGGCCTGCTCAACCTGCTGACCAGCTTCGTCGAGGTGAACACCTTCGCGGTGAACGTGGCCAGCCTGCTCGGCCTCGGCATGGCGATCGACTACGGGCTGTTCATGGTCGGCCGCTTCCGTGAGGAGCTGGCCACCGGCCGCGAGCCCAAGGACGCGGTGCGCCGCACCGTGGCCACCGCCGGTCGCACCGTCGCCTTCTCGGCAACGCTGCTGGTCATCGCGCTGGCCGGACTGCTGCTGTTCCCGCAGGGCTTCCTCAAGTCGGTCAGCTACGGCGGTATGGCCGCGGTGGCCATCGCCGCACTGGTCTCGCTGACCCTGCTGCCCGCACTGCTGGCCGTGCTCGGTCGCAAGGTCGACGCGCTCGCCCTGCCCTGGCGCAAGCGGGCCGCGACCAAGTCGGTGGAGGAGGAGGGCCGCGGCTGGCGCAAGCTGGGCCTGGCCGTGATGAAGCGCCCGCTGCTGTTCGCGGTGCCGATCATCGCGGGCCTGCTGCTGCTCGGCACGCCGTTCCTGTCGGCCAGCTTCGGCGAGGTCACCGAGAAGGTGCTGCCCGCAGGCAACCCGGCCAGGGTCACCGCGGAGACGCTGAACCGGGACTTCCCGTCGGTGAGCAAGGACGCCGCGCAGATCGTGTTGCAGGGCAAGGACGGCAAGGCGCCCGACCAGGCCGCGGTGCAGAAGTTCGTCGGCGAGGTCGGCAAGGTCTCCGGCGTCACCAATGTGCAGCCCTCGGGCGCGGGCAAGGACGTGGTCACGCTGACCGCGAAGCTGCCCGGCGACGTGCTCAGCGACCAGGCCAAGAACGCGGTCAAGGAGATCCGGAACCTGACCCCGCCCACCGACACCAAGGTGCTGGTCGGCGGTATCAGCGCCCGGGTGCTGGACAGCCTCAACGCGATCACCGCCGGTCTGCCCTGGATGGTGCTGGTCATCGTCGGCGCCACCCTGGTGCTGATGTTCCTGGCCTTCGGCTCGGTGCTGCTGCCGATCAAGGCCGTGGTGATGAGCGCGCTCAGCCTCTCCGCCACCTTCGGCGTGCTGACCTGGGTCTTCCAGGACGGTCACGGCGCGGACCTGCTGAACGTGACCCCTGGCCCGTTGGAAGCGGGCATCGTGGTGCTGATGGCGGCCGTGGTCTTCGGCCTGTCCACCGACTACGAGGTCTTCCTGATGTCCCGGATGGTCGAGGCCAAGAGCAAGGGCGCCAGCAACGAGGAGGCGGTGGCCACCGGCCTGGCCCGCACCGGCCGGGTGATCAGCTCGGCCGCGGTGCTGCTCATCGTGGTGACCGGCGCGTTCGCCTTCGCCGAGGTCACGATGATGCGCTTCGTCGGCGTCGGCATGATCCTGGCCCTGGCCCTGGACGCCACCGTGGTGCGGATGCTGCTGGTCCCGGCGGTGCTCAAGCTGATGGGCAACGCGGCCTGGTGGGCCCCTGGTCCGCTGCGCAGGCTGCAGCAGCGGGTGGGCATCCAGGAGAGCGACGACATCGAGGAGAACCCGAAGTCCCAGGCGCCGCAACCGGTGCGCTGAGTCTCGCGAGCACGGCGCCCGGACACCTGGTGTCCGGGCGCCGTCGCGTCTGATCAAGATTCACGTGAAACCAGCTCAGCGGAACAGGGTCGCGCCCAGTGGCCGGTCCGGGCCGAAGCCGGGCAGCACCAGGAAGGTGCCCGAGGCGGTCGCGGTGGCGTAGTGCATCAGCGCGTCGCCCTCGTCCAGCCGGTGCTGGGTGGCCACGAAGGTGCGCAGTTCGCGCTGGAAGCAGACGAAGAGCAGGCCGCGGTCGGCCGGGCCGTCGTCGTAGCTGTAGGACCGGCGCAGCATCAGGCCGGAACCCGAGGTCAGCGGGTGGGCCCGGCGGACGTGTGAGTCGGCGGGGACCAGGTACTCGCCGTCGGCGGACTTCGCGGTCAGGTCGATCTCGGCCGCCGGCCCGCCGCCGGAGAGCGGTTCCGAGGTGTCCCGCCGCCGGCCGAACACCGCTTCCTGCCGCGGCACCGGCTGGGCCAGGAAGCCGGGGACGTCCAGGCGCAGGCGGCGGATCACCGCGATGCTCGCGCCGGAGTCGAGCCAGACCTCGCGCCGGAGTTCCTCCTCGCCGCGCGGGACCACGATGCCGTCGGTGAAGCCGAAGATGTTGCGGGCCGCGCCGTCCGGGCGGGATTCACCGCGGAAGGCGGTCTGCCGCCAGCGCGGGCGCAGGTCCAGCTCGCGCAGGAGTTCGGTCACCGCGAGCGAGACGACCAGCGGGTCGCCCGCGCAGACCTGGAGCATGAGGTCGCCGCCGCGGTGCTCGGGGCGGATCTGTTCGCGGGCGAACGCGGGCAGGTCGGTCGCACCGGGCTGACCAGGGGTGATGGTGGCGACTACGCGGGGGCCGATGCCGACGGTGATGGTGAGGTCCGCAGGCGGCAGGCCCGCGAGCGCGCCGGGGGCGGCGGGCGTGGGGGTGGGATTTGTCAGCGCTGTGATGCGGTCGCCGAGGGTGCGCAGCAGGGCTCGCCAGTCCGCGCCCGGGGCGTCCCACACCGAGAAATCGCAGTGCCGCTGGGCGATCGCCGGGCTGGCCACGCCTGCCTGGTGCGGGCCGTGTGCGCGCGGGCCACTCGCCGGGGCGGCCGGTGCGTCCGGGACGTGGCAGCCGGCCAGCAGGCCGGTGGCGCCCAGGCCCAGGAGCAGGCCGCGGCGGGACAGCGGTGGCGTCACGGGGCGCATTGTGCCGGGCGGAAATGGCTACTCCCGGCTACTGGGCGGGAAAGTCGCCCGACCGTGGTCCCCCTTCGAGTGAGGCTTGCGGTGGAAGCGGGTTTCCGGGGTGTGCTGGCCCTAGGATTCCGGCGCTGTGCGAGCCGTTTTCCTGCGTGCCGCCGGTCTGCTCGCGGTTATCGTGCTCGGCTCCGGATGTGCTTCGGGCACTGCCGGTCAAAGCCCGGTCCGCCCCGCCACCGACGGCCCGACCACTGTCCGGGTGCCCCGTGACGCGCCCACGATCCAGGCCGCGGTGGATGCCGCGCGGGAGGGCGATCTGGTCCTGGTCTCCCCCGGCACCTACCGGGAGACGGTCCAGGTCAGGCGGGCCAACCTGGTGCTGCGCGGGACCGAGCGCAATGCGGTGATCATCGACGGCGAGGTGCGGCGGGCCAACGGGATCGTGGTCACCGCGCCGGGTGTCGCGGTGGAGAACCTGACCGTGCGCAACCACACCCTCAACGGGGTGCTGATCACCGGCATGTCCGACACCGCGGGCGGGGTGGCAAGGGGCAGCACCGGGTACCGGCGGCTGGACACCTCGGTCTTCCCACCGCTCAAGGGTTTCCGGGTCTCCTACCTCACCGCCAGCAACAACGCGCTCTACGGCATCTACGCCTTCGACGCCCAGCACGGGATCATCGAGAACAACTACGCCTCGGGCAGCGCGGACTCCGGCATCTACGTCGGCCAGTGCAAGCCCTGCCACATCGTGGTGCGGGACAACGTGGCCGAGCGCAACGCGGTGGGCTACGAGGGCGCCAACGCCTCCACCGGGATGTACGTGCTGCGCAACCGGTTCGTGGCCAACCGGGTCGGGCTGACCAGCAACTCCGACTACCAGGAAGCCCTTGTCCCGCAGGAGGACGCGGTGATCATGGGCAACCTGATCGGCAACAACGCCGAACCCGCCTCCCCCGCGCAGGCCGACGGCGGCTTCGGGCTGGGGGTCGGCATCGCCGGGGGCAGCCGGAACCTGGTGTCCCGCAACCGGATCGTCGGCCACCCGGCCGCCGGGGTGGTGCTGGCCTCCAGCGAGGACCTGCCGCCCAACGGCAACCGGATCGAGGGCAACGTGTTGTCCGCCAACGGGATCGACCTGGTCTACGCGGCCTCCGCGCGGGCGCCCGGGGCGGGCAACTGCCTGCGGGACAACCGGATCGGCCTCACCCTGCCCGCCAGGCTGGACACCCTGATGGCCTGCCCGCAACCGGAGACCGCCCGGCCAGGGGTGCCCGTGCCCCGGCTGCCCGCGCCGCGGGGCATCTCCTTCCGCGCGGTGGCCCAGCCACCGCACCTGCCCGACCTGCCCTCGGCCGCCACCGCACCGGGTGTGCCTGCCGGTGCCGAACTGCCGCCGGTCGACCTCGATCGGATCTCGGTGCCCGAGACCGCCTTCCTCGCCGACTGCTCTGGAGTTCGACTGTGAAACCCCGCCGGGTCCGGCTCATCGCCGCCATCATCGTCTTCGCGCTGCTCCTGGTCCCGCTGCTGGGTGTGCTGATGAGCTGCGCCCGCCCCGGCGACGCCATGCCGCGCTCGCTCAGCAGTGCCGAGGCCGAACGGCTGGCCCTGGTGCGCTTCATCAACTACGAGTCGCGGACCGCCACCGTGCGCGCGGCGGTGCCCAGCGCGGCGGGCGTGCTGGTGCTGGACGGGCGGGTCGACTTCGTCGAGCACATCGGGTACGCCGCGATGCGCACCGAGGGCCGCGCCGACGCCTCCTCGGCCGGACTGCTCCAGTGGAACCCGGAGGTGCTGGCCTTCCGCGCGGGCACCGGCCAGGTCGCGGCCGATCCGGTGCCGGGCAACGGCTGGCAGGTCCGGCCCATCCAGCGCGCGGGCAACGACCTGGACACCGCGCTGAACCTGCTGGTCAACCTGGCCGCGGACCGGCCGGACAACGCCCAGCTGCTGCAACAGAGCAGTGCCCGCTGGCTGCGTGCGGACAAGGTCGGCGACACCGTGGTGGACGTGTTCGAGGGGCCGCAGCAGCCGGGCAAGGAGGCCACCGGGCGGCTGCGCTACTGGGTGGCCGGGGACGGGCGGCTGCACCGGCTGGAGGCCCGGATCGGCACCAGCGAGCAGTCCGCGCTGATCGACTTCCGGCCGAATGCGGCGCCGATCACACCGATTCCGGCGATTCGGGCTTGAACCTGACGCGACGTCAGCTCCTACCGTCATCGACGTGAACGGGGAAACCAAACGGTGGAGCGTCGGGGAACTGGCGCGGGCCACCGGACTGACCGTCCGCACGCTGCACCACTACGACCAGATCGGGCTGGTGCAACCGAGCGAACGGACCTCGGCAGGCCACCGCCGGTACATCGCCGCTGATCTCCAGCGGTTGTACCGGGTGCGGGCGCTGCGTTCCTTCGGCCTCTCGCTGGAGGACGTCGGCATCGCACTGCAGGGGGCCGCCGCCGATCCCGAGGTGCTGCGCGAGGTGCTGCACACCCAGCTCGGCCAGCTCGACAGCCAGGTCCGCGCCGCCCAGCGGCTGCGTGACCAGGTGCGCTCGCTGCTGGAACAGCTGGACGGATCGGCTTCCCCGGACGCCGCGGAGTTCCTACAACTGCTGGAGTCGATGACGATGATCGAGAACTACTACACCAAGGAGCAGCTCGACCAGCTGTCCCGCCGCCGGGAGGAGTTCGGCGAGGAGGCCATCAAGGAGGTCGAGAACGAGTGGCCCCGGCTGTTCGCCGAGGTCGACGACCTGATGGCGGAGGGTGCGGCGCCGACCGACGAGCGCGCGGTGCGCGTGGTCGAGCGGATGGACGAGCTGATCTTCGCCTTCCACGGCGGGGACGAGGGCATCAAGGCCGCGGTGGAGAAGATGTGGGCCGAGCAGGGCGAGCAGCTGCGTGAGCAGCAGTGCGGCCCGTCCGCCGAGGTGAACGCGTTCCTCGCCGCGGTGCGCGCGGCCAGGGGCTGAAGTTGTGCACCGGTCCCCGGACAAGCTGTGGACAACTGGGGATCAGTTGTGGAGAAACCTGCTGGCAGGTTGCTCCTCGTGGGTGAAAATTGCCGCTCTGAGCTGCAAGTTCTAGTTATCCACAGCTTGGTCGCGGCCAGTTTGTAACGCGGACTGAGTAGTCCTGCGGATTTACCAACGTGTGCACAGGCCGCACCCTGTCGCACATGACCGCTCAACCGGTGTTGCGTGTGGCGCAGGAACTCCGCGAGATGGGCCTGCGGCTGCAGGCGCTGGAGACGGAGCTGCGCTCCGCGGTGCAGGCAAGCACGGGAGTGGCGCCGCCCGTGCCGGTCGCACCGCCGCCACCGGCTCCGACCAGGCAGTTCCCGGTTCCGGCCGGGATGCCGACGCACGCCCCGATGCCGATGCCGGTGGGGCCGCCGCCGGTGCCCATGGGCATGCCGCCGGGCGCGATCCCGCCCTGGCAGCCCCCACCGCCACCCCCGCCGATGGACCCGGCCGCGCGGCAACGCCGCAACAGCCGGATCGTCACCTGGGTCGGCGGCGGCGTCACCCTGCTCGGCCTGGTGTTGTTCCTGGTCCTGGCCGCGCAGCGGGGTTACTTCGGCCCGGTGCCCAGGGTGGTCGGCGGTGCGGTGCTCGGACTGGCCCTGGTCGGGCTCGCGCTGCGGGCCTACACCCGGCCCGGCGGGCGGACCACCGGGTACGCGCTGGCGGCCACCGGATTCGCCGCGCTCTACCTGGACATCGTCGCGGCCACCTCACTGCACGACTTCCTGCCCGCGCAGGGCGGACTGGTGGCCGGACTCGTGGTCACCGCGGCCGGGCTGTGGCTGGCGGTGCGCTGGGACGCCCAGCCGCTGGCCGTCGGCGTGGTGCTGGGCGCCGCGCTCAGCGCGCCGATGCTGACCATGGCCTTCACCCCGCTGCTGGTCGGCTTCCTGATGGTGCTCGCCCTGGCCGCCGCCCCGGTGCAGCTGATCCGGCAGTGGTCCGGACTGATCGCCGCGGCCACACTGCCCGCGTTGCTCGGCTCGGTGGCCGCCAGCCTGCGCGCCATCCTCACCGCGGCCGAGCAGTACGCCACCATCGCGGTCGGCTTCGGCGCCGCGGTGCTGGCCATGCTGCTGGCCGCGGCCGCCGCCCGGCAGCGCCCAACCGACCCGGTCCCGCTGGTGGTGCTGGCCTCGGCCGCGGTGCCGCCGCTGCTGTCCGCGGGCATCCTCAACCAGGTCGGCGCGACCAGGGCCGCGCTCGGCTTCGCCCTGGTGGCCTTCGCCTTCGCCGCCGCGGGCAAGTGGCTGACCAGGCGGTTCGCCATCACCGCCGCCGCGATCGGGTTGATCGGCATATTCCAGGCGATCATGACCTACGCCGAGGGCAACTCCCGCTCGCTCACCCTGCTCGGCTGCGCGCTGGTGCTGGCCGGACTGGCCTGGTGGCAACGCAGCAGGCTGCCGCTCTTCGGCGCCCTCGGTTACGCCTGGACCGGGCTGTTCGCCGCGCTGATCGGCACCATCCCGGTCAAGCTGCTCATCCAGGAGCCGGTCGCGCCGGTCGAGGTGAGCACGCCGGTGGCCGGGTTGCTGCTGGCCGCGGTCGCGGTGGCGGTGCCGGTGGCCGCCTACCGGACCGGGCTGCTGCGTGGTCCGGCGGAAAGCGCCGACCAACGGCCGCTGTGGCTGATCGCGGCGGTGATCGCGCTCTACGGCACGGCCACCGCGGTGCTCGGCACGGCGCTGCTCGCGCTGCCCGACCGGGACGGCTTCCTCACCGGGCACGTGCTGGTCACGCTGAGCTGGACCGCGGCCGCGCTGGTGCTGCTGCTGCGCGGGATCCGCTCGGCGCACCTGCGGGTCACCGGGATGGTGCTGCTCGGCATCGCGCTGGCCAAGTTGTTCCTCTTCGACCTGGCCGCGCTGGACGGGCTGGCCAGGGTGGCCGCGGTGCTCGGCGCCGGACTGGTGCTGCTGGTGGTCGGCACCCGGTACGCGCGACTGGTGGCCGCGGTGAAGGAGGAGGGTGAGGCGCCGGTCGGCGCGAGTTAGAACGGCACGCCGCAGCGGAGCAGGATGTTGGCGTACGGGCTGGCCTCGCCGGTCCGTACGACCAGCTTCGCACCGGAGACCCGGCGCTTGAACTCCTCGTGGTCCACCCGTTCCAGCTCGGGCAGCCGCTCGGCCATGGCCACCGCGCAGCGCGGGTTGGCCGCGCTCATCTCACTGGCCACCAGCGCGCTCTCCACGACCAGCTCGCGCAGCAACCCGTCCAGCACGTCCAGGAAGGTCGGCACGCCGAAGGAGAAGGCCAGGTCGATCAGCTTGGGGCCGTCCGGGATGGGCAGACCGCAGTCGGCGATCACCAGTTCGTCGGTGTGACCGAGCCGGGCCAGTGCGGCACTCAGTTCGGCGTGCAGGATGCCGCCGCGTTTCACGCGCGCACCTCGCCGCGGGTCGGGTAGGAGGGCTGCGCGCCGGGGCGGGTCACCGAGATCGCCGCCGCGTGCACCGCGAACCTCGCCGCGGCCAGCAGCTCGTCCCCGGCGGAGAGCCGGGCGGCCAGCGCGCCGGTGAAGGCATCGCCTGCCCCGGTGGTGTCCACCGGGCTGACCCTGGGCGCGGCCACCGTGGACACGCAGTCCGGGGTGGCCACCACCGCGCCGCGGCCGCCGAGGGTCACCACCACCGAACGCGGTCCGAGCGCGAGCAGCGCCTCGGCCAGCGCCGGACCGTCCGCGCTGGTGGTCTCCGCGCCGAGCAGCCAGCCTGCCTCGTGCTCGTTGACGATCAAGGGGTCCAGCGCGGCCAGCGCGTCCGCGGTGAGCGGGCCGGGCGGGGACAGGTTGAGCACCGTGCGCACGCCGGCGGCGCGGGCCAGTTCGATGGCGCGCAACGCGGCGGGCATGGGCACCTCCAGGGACACCAGCACCACGGTGGAGATGGCGATCACCGAGGCGGCCCGGTCGATGTCCGCGGTGGTGAGCGTGCCGTTGGCGCCGGGTGAGACCACGATCGAGTTCTCCCCGTCCGGGGTGACCGTGATGTGTGCGATGCCGGTGGGCCGGTCGGGCGTGCGCACGTGTTCGGTGCGCACCCCCGCCGACCGCATCGACTCCAGCAGCAGCTGGCCGTGCTCGTCATCGCCGACCGCGCCGAGGAAGGCCACCCCGGCGCCGAGCCTGGCGGCCGCGACCGCCTGGTTCGCGCCCTTGCCACCGGGCGAGACCCGCAGGTCAGAACCCAGCACGGTTTCACCGGCGGCAGGACGGCGAGCCACCGTGGTCACCAGGTCCGCGTTGGCGGACCCGACCACCACGATGTCCGTGAGCGCGGTCAGCGATGTGATCACTTCTTGAACTCGGCCAGGTTGTCCTTGGTGATGACCTTGACCGGGACGGAGATCTTGGCCTCGGTCTTCTCGCCCTTGGCCGCCTTCACCGCCTGCTCGATGGCGAGCTTGCCCAGCTCGGCGGGCTGCTGCGCCACGCTGGCGGAGAGCTTGCCCGACTCGATGGCCGTGATCGCGTCCGCGGTGCCGTCGAAGCCGACGACCTTCACGTCCTTGCCCGCGCGGTCACCCAGTGCCTGCACCGCGCCAAGGGCCATGTCGTCGTTCTCGGCGAAGACGCCCTTGGTGCCTGCCTGCGCCTGCAGCAGGTCGGTGGTCACCGACATGCCCTTGGCCTTCTCGAACTCCGCGGTCTGGGTCGCGGCGACCTTGATCCCGGCGGCGTTCTTGATGTTGGTGGTGAAGCCCTGGCCACGGTCGCGGCTGGCCGAGGTGCCCAGCACGCCCTGCAGGTGCAGCACGTCGCCGGAGCCGACCAGCTTGGCCAGGGTGTCCGCGGCGAGCTGGCCGCCCTGGACGTTGTCCGAGGCGATCGAGGCGGCCACGGTGGCGTTGTTGATCGTCCGGTCCACCGCGATGACCGGGATCTTGGCGTTCTCCGCGAGCTTGGCGGCCGGGGTCGCCTGGTCGGAGTCGACCGGGTTGATGATGATCGCCTTGACGCCCTGGCTGACGAAGTTCTGCACCTGGGAGAGCTGGGTGGCAGCGTCGTTCTGCGCGTCCTGGACGACCAGCTTCACCTTGGCGCCGTCCGCGGCCTTCTGCGCCGCGTCCCGCAGGGTGGTGAAGAAGGTGTTGGACAGCGTCGACAGGGTCACGCCGATCACGGTCTCACCGGAACCGGAGTTGCCGGTGCCGGCGCCGCCGCCGCATGCCGCGGTGAACGCCAGGGTCGACGCCGCCAGGGTGGCGAACACGGCGCGGTTGAGCATCTTCATTCGGGGTTACCTTTCCTTACCTACCGGGTGGGGGCCGGTGGAACTCAAAGGGTGTGACTGGTGCTCAGTTGTTCAGGAACTCTCGGACGTTCGCCTTGGTGACGACCCGGACCGGGATCTCGATGAGGTTCCGGACGGTCTGACCCTTGAGGTAGCGAACCGCCTGCTCAACCGCCTGACGGCCCAGTTCCTTCGGCTGCTGGGCCACAGTGGCGGCCATCTTGCCGCTGTCCACCGCGGCCAGCGCCTCCGGCGTGCCGTCGAAGCCGACGATCTGGAAGTCCTTGCCCGCGCGCTCGCCAAGTGCCTGGACCGCGCCCAGCGCCATGTCGTCGTTCTCGGCGAAGAGGCCCTTCACCCCGGACTTGGCGGTGATCATGTCGGTGGTCACCGACATGCCCTTGGCCCGGTCGAACTCGGCGGTCTTGGACAGCGCGATGCGGACACTGGAGCGCAGCGCCAGACCCTGCTGGAAGCCCTCCCCGCGGTCCCGGCTGGCCGAGGTGCCCAGCAGGCCCTGCAGGTGCAGCACCTCGCCGGGACCGGTGGCCTTGGCCAGCGCGGCCGCCGCCTCGACCCCGCCCTGCACGTTGTCCGAGGAGACCTCCGAGATCACCCGGCCACCGGTGACCGCGCGGTCCACCGCGACCAGCGGGATGCGCGCGTTCTCCGCCGCGATGGCCGCGGGCTTGGATTGCTCGGTGTCCACCGGGTTGAGCAGGATCGCCTTGACCCGCTGGCTCACCAGGCTCTGCACCTGGGTGAGCTGCGTGGTCGCGTCGTTGTTGGCGTCCATGTAGATGACCTTGACGCCCTGCTCCTTCTCGCCCTGCTGGACGCCCTCCTTGAGCTGGAGGAAGAAGGGGTTGGTCAGGGTGGAGGACGCGAAACCGATCACGATCTCCCCACCGGGGGCCGGGGTGTTCGCGTCACTGCTCGGGTCGCAGGCGGCGACGAACACGAGTGCGGCGGCGGTCGCGGCGGCGAGGATGGCCCGCCTGGAGTGCCTCATTGCGGAGTTTCCCTTTCTGCTGGTCCTCATCGGTCAGCGACTGCGGCGGCGAAGAGTGTCAACCAGGACGGCCACGGCGATCACCACGCCGATCACGACCTGTTGCCAGAAAGGAGAAACCTGGACCAGGTTGAGCCCGTTGCGCAATACCGCGAGGACCAGAGCTCCGACGAAAGCGCCGCTGGCTCTGCCGACTCCGCCCGAAAGGGAGGCGCCGCCGATGACCACGGCGGCGATCGCGTCCAGCTCGTACCCGACCGCGGCCTGCGGCCCGGCCGAGCCGAGCCGACCGGCCAGCAGGATGCCCGCGATGCCCGCGAACAGCCCGGACAGCGCGTAGATGATCAGCTTGTTCTTGCGGACGTCGATGCCGGAGAGCATCGCCGCCTCCTCGTTTCCGCCGATCGCGTACATCGTGCGGCCCGGGTAGGTCCGGTTGAGGATGAAACTTGTGAGAGCCAGCACACCGAGCATTACCAGCAGCGGCACGGGCAGGAAGTCCCCGATGGTGGAGCCGAGGAAGGTCACCTCGTCCGGGGTGACCTTGGGCGCGCCCTGGGAGACCACCAGGGTCAGGCCGCGGGCCACGCTGAGCATGGCCAGGGTGGCGATGAAGGCGGGCAGCCTGCCGTAGCTGACCAGCACGCCGTTGATCAGGCCGGCCAGCGCGCCGACGCCGAGCCCGGCGATCAGCGCCAGCCAGCCGGGCAGACCGGTCTCGGCCGCGGTGTAGGCGGCCACGATGCCCGAGAGCGCCGCCACGCTGCCGACCGAGAGGTCGACACCGGCGGAGACGATCACGAAGGTCTGGCCGAAGGCGAGCACCGCGACCACCGCGGCCTGCACACCCACGTTGAGCAGGTTCTGCGCGGTCAGGAAGGTCGGGGTGAGCAGGCTCAGGGTGACCACGAGCAGCAGCAGGCCGCCGAGCGCGCCGTTGTCGGAGAGCAGCCGCCCGATGTCGGGCCCTTTCCGCCGCCGTGTGGTTCCGGTGGTGGTGGTCATGCCCGCTGCTCCCGAGTGCTGTCGACGGTGATCCCGCCGGGTTCGTCCTGGTCCTGCCGGTTCTGCGCGTCGAGCTGCTCAGCCTGCTCGGCCTCGTTCCAGGCCGCGCTGAAGCTGGGCACCCGGCGCCGGGCAGCCGGGTCGGAGACGGCCAGTGCCATCACCGCGTCCTGGGTGGCCTCGGCCGCGCTGAGTTCGCCCGCCACCCGGCCGCCGGCCATCACCAGCACCCGGTCGCTCATCCCGATCACCTCGGGCAGGTCGCTGGAGATCAGCACCACCGCGCGCCCGTTGGCGGTCATCTGGTTGATCAGCTCGTAGATCTCGACCTTGGCGCCCACGTCCACGCCGCGGGTCGGCTCGTCGAGCACGAGCACCTGCGGGTCGGCCAGCAGCCACTTGCCGATGGCGATCTTCTGCTGGTTGCCGCCGGAGAGTTCCTTGACGGTCTGGCCCAGCCCGGCGCAGCGCACCCGCAGCTTGCCGGAGATCTCCTCGGCCTTGCGGGCCTGCCCGCGCCGGTCGATCAGGCCGAGGTGGCTGGTCCCGCGCAGGGTCACCAGGCCCAGGTTCTCCCCCACGCTGGAGGTCAGCACCAGGCCCTGGCCCTTGCGGTCCTCCGGCACCAGGCCCAACCCGGCCCGCATGGTGGCCTGCACGTTGCCCGCGGGCAGTTTCCGCCCGGCCACCTCGACCTGGCCCGAGTCGTAGCCGTCCACGCCGAAGACCGCGCGGGCCACCTCGGTTCGGCCGGAGCCGACCAGCCCGGCGATGCCGAGCACCTCACCGGCCTTGACCTCGAAGGAGACATCGGCGAACGCGCCCTTGCGGCACAGCTTGTGCACCTTGAGCGCGACCGCGCCGCCCTCCTCGGCCCGCCGGGGGTACTGCTCCTCGATGGTCCGCCCGACCATCAGCTGGACCATCTCGTCCTCGGTGGACCCGGCAGGCAGCACGCCCACGCTGCGCCCGTCACGCAGCACGGTGATCCGGTCCGCGATCCGGCGGATCTCCTCCAGGTGGTGGGTGATGAACACCAGGCCGACGCCCTGCCGCCGGAGCTGGTCCATGATCTCCAGCAGCCGGTCGGTCTCGCTCTCGGTGAGCACCGCGGTCGGCTCGTCCAGCACCAGGATCCGGGCGTCCTGGTCCAGCGCGCGGGCGATCTCCACCATCTGCTGCTGGGCGATGCCCAGCTTGCTCAGCGGGGTGGCCGGGTCGACCTTGAGCCCGACCCGGTCCAGCAGCGGCACCGCGTCCCGGCGCATCCGCCGGTGGTCGATGACGCCGAAGCGGCGCGGCTGGCGGCCGAGGAACAGGTTCTCCGCCACCGAGAGCTGCCCGACCAGGGTCAGCTCCTGGTAGATCACGGCCAGGCCGAGCGCGCGGGCGTGCAGCGGCGAGGTGATCTTCACCTGCTCGCCGGCCAGGAACACCTTCCCCGCATCCGGCTTGTGCACCCCGGCCAGCACCTTGACCAGCGTGCTCTTGCCTGCCCCGTTCTCACCGAGCAGGACGTGCACCTCACCCGCGCGCACCTCGAGATCCACATCGGCCAGCGCGAGCGCGCCGGTGAACCGCTTGGTGACACCTTCGACGCGGAGCAGGACGCTCATGCAATTCCTCCGTGTTCGCCACACGAGCCGCGGGCGATCAACTTGGCCGACAGACTCACGTTCTTCGCGCGCTCGCCCGAGATGAGCCCGAGCAGTTCGCGCACTGCCGCGCTGCCCATCTCCTCGGTGGGCTGGGCGATCACCGTGATCGGCGGATCGAACAGCGGGAACCAGGCCAGGTCGTCGTAGACGGCCAGGCCGACGTCTTGGGGCAGCCGCAGCCGCCGCCTGCGCAGCTCTTCGAGCGCGCCGAGGCCCATCAGGTTGTCCATCGCCACCAGCACGCTGGGCGCGTCCGGGCGGTCCAGCAGCTCGCCGGTGGCCCTGGCGCCGCTGGCCCGGCGGAAGTCGCCGTGCGCGATCTGGGTGGCCTGCGCGGCCAGGCCCAGCTCGGCCAGTGCCGAGGTGAACGCGGCCAGCCGCTCCCGGCCGGTGCTGGTGTTCTCCGGTCCGGCGATCACGCCGATCCGCCGGTGCCCAAGGCTCAGCAGGTGCTTGGCCAGCTCACGCAGCGCGGCAACGCCGTCGGCCCGGATGACCGGGGCGTCGCTGGCCGGCACCGCGCGGTCGAGCAGCACCAGCGGCACCCCGCTGTCGTTGACCTCGGCCAGCCACTCCGGATCATCGCTGGCCGGGCACACCAGCAGGCCGTCGACCCGGCGGTCCAGCAGCGTGCGCACATAGCGGCGCTGCTGCTCGTCGCTCTCGTCGGCGTTGCCGAAGACCACGCAGTAGCCGTGCTTGCGCGCTTCGTCCTCGACCGCCCTGGCGATCTCACCGAAGAAGGGGTTCAGCAGATCGCTGATCACCAGCCCCAGGGTCTGGGTGCTGTGCATGCGCAGGGACCGGGCCAGCACGTTGGGCCGGTACCCCAGCTCCGCGACCGCGGTGAGCACGCGTTCGCGAGTGGCGTCAGTGGGCGCGGCATGGCCGTTCAGTACCCGGGACACCGTGGCGGTGGAGACGCCAGCACGTAGTGCGACGTCCTTCATGGTCGCCAACGACCCGATCCTCCAGACGTGGGTGGGGAAGTCCCCCGTCGTGTATCTGACTTACTACGTTCCGTTGTGTATTCGATTACAGGTCAAGGTTATTCGATTACACAAGCCGCCGAAAGTTCTGTATCGCTTCAGTAGCCAACAGATCACGAAGGGTTAACCCGTGCGAGATGTAGGTATTCGCACGGATGTCTCGGCGGGTCCGTACCGGGCAGAGTGTGTGTCGTGGGAGCCGGAAGTGCGCCTCCCCCGCCACTCCCGCGGTGTGGCTGGCGGAGGCGCATCCAGGTCTTTTCCGTGCACAGGGTGCCTGCTCCGCCGTCGCGGGCAGCACGAGGGGGTGGACGGGAGAGAAGAAGTCAGTGTCAGGGGCGGGTCGAGGGGGCCTGCCAGGGGGACGACTGACAACAGAAGGGCCGCCATCTGGGGAGATGGCGGCCCTTCGGCTTCTACTGGCTGGCTAGCCCAGGTCAGACGCTGTCGGAGCGTCGGCGTCGCCGACTGGCCAGCAGCATCAGCCCGGCGCCGCCGCCAAGGGCCAGCAGGCCCAGTGCGAGCAGCCACCCGACATCGGCGCCGGTGTCGGCCAGCTTGCCCTGGTCAACCACTGGAGCGGGCCGCGGACCGGGGCCAGGCCCAGGTCCGGGACCGGGTCCGACCTTCGGCGCGAGCAGGCCCGCGTCGATGGTCAGGTTCTCCCGCTTGCCCGGTCCGAGTGCGACCGGCTTGGCGCACCCGGTGGCCGGATCGGCGTCGGAGTCCTTCGCCGGATCCCCGGCCGCCGCCTTGGTCGGCGTGTAGCCGGCCAGCGCGGACGGCAGGCTCTTCAGCCCGAAGCAGACCGTGTAGCTGCCCTCCGGCAGGCCCTCCACCAGGTACTTGCCGTCCTTGCCGGTGGTGGTCTCCTTGACGGTCTTGCCGTCCTTGTCGACCACCTTCACCGGCACGCCGGGCACCCCTGGCTCATCCGGGTCCTGCAGGCCGTTGCCGTTCTTGTCCACCCACACGTAGTCGCCGAGCCGGTTGACCGGCTCCGCGATGCCCGCGTCCAGGGTCAGGTCCTCCGGCTTGTCCACGCCGAGCGTCGTGGTCTTGGTGCACCACGTCGCCGGGTCGACATCGGAGTCGACATCCGCCGCGCCCGCGTTCGGCTTGGTGACCTGGAAGTCACCGTAGGGCGCGGGAAGCGACTTGCCGTCGAAGCACACCTGGTAGGTGCCATCCGGCAGCTTGCCGAAGAGGTACTTGCCCTTGTCGTCGGTCTTCATGGTCGCCAGCTGCTTGCCCGTGGCGTCCTTGAGCACCGCGGTCACCCCGGCCACCGGCTTCTCGCCCGCGTCCTGGAGACCGTTCTTGTTGGCATCCACCCACACGTAGTCGCCGAGCCGGTTCGGCTCGCGCAGACCCGCGTCGACGGTGAGCACCTCGCGCTTGCCCACGGTCAGCTCCACCGGGTTGGTGCAGCCGTCGGCGTTGGCGTCGGAGTCCTTCGCGTCATCCGAGCCCGCGTCCTGCCTGGTTGGCAGGTAGCCGGCGTTGGCCGCAGGCAGCGTCTTCAGGTCGAAGCACACCTGGTAGAGGCCGTTGGGCAGCCCCTCGAAGAGGTACTTGCCCTGCTCGTTGGTCTTCGTGGTGAGCGTTTCGCCAGCCTTGTTGCTGACCTTCACGGTGATGCCCGGCACCGGGGGTTCGCCCTGGTCCTGGACGCCGTTGCGGTTGGTGTCCACCCAGACGTAGTCGCCGAGGCGGTTCACCGGGGCCACCAGGCCCGCGTCCAGCGTCAGGTTCTCCCGCTTGCCGGTGCCCAGCTGGACCACCGGCGTGCACCCGGTGACCGGGTCCGCGTCGGAGTCCTTGGCATCGTCACCGGTGTTCGCCGTGGTCAGCGTGTAGTCGCCGACGTTGGCCGGGAGCTTCTTGACGTCGAAGCAGACCTGGTAACCACCATCGGGCAGATCGGTGAACAGGTACTTGCCCTGCGCGTCGGTCTTGGTGGTCTGCTCCGGCCCGTTGACCGGACGCAGCACCGCGGTCACCCCGGCCACGGGGATCTCGCCCGCGTCCTGGAGGCCGTTCTTGTTGGCGTCGATCCAGACGTAGTCGCCGAGCCGGTTCACCGGGCTGGTGAGCCCGGCGTCCAGGGTCAGGTTCTCCCGCTTGCCCGGTCCGAGGTCCACCGGCTCGGTGCAGCCGGTGGCCGGATCGGCGTCGGAGTCCGTGCCGTCGTCACCGGCGTAGCGCTTGGTGAGCTGGTAGTCGGCGAGGTCGGCAGGCAGGCTCTTGAGGTCGAAGCAGACCGAGAACTTGCCGTCGGGCAGCTTGTCGAAGAGGTACTTGCCCTGCGGATCGGTGGTGGTGCGACCCACCTCCGTGCCGCCGCCGTTCTTGACCACCACGGTCACCCCGGCCACCGGCTTCTCGCCCGCGTCCTGGAGACCGTTCTTGTTGGCATCCACCCAGACGTAGTCACCCAGCTTGTTCGGCGGGCTGACCAGACCGGCGTCCAGGGTGAGGTTCTGCCGCTTGCCCGCACCCAGTTCGACCACCTCGGTGCAGCCGGTGGCCGGGTCGGCGTCGGAGTCGGCGGTGTCCGCACCGGCGTTGGGCGTGGTCGGCAGGTAGTCCGCCACCGCCTGCGGCAGGCTCTTCAGGCTGAAGCACACCTGGTAGGAGCCGTCCGGCAGATCGGTGAACAGGTACTTGCCGTTCGCGTCCGTGCTGGTGCTGCCGACCTCGGCGCCATCGCCCTTGAGCAGCGTGACCTTGACCCCCTCGACGCCCGTCTCCGGCGCGTCCTGGAGGCCGTTCTTGTTGGTGTCGATCCACACGTAGTCGCCCAGCTGGTTCACCGGCGGCATCAGACCCGCGTCCAGCGTCAGGTCCTCCGGCTTGTCGATGTTCAGCGTGGTCGTCGCGGTGCAGCCGGTGGCCGGATCGGCGTCGGAGTCCTTCGCGTCATCGGTTCCCGCGTTGGCCTTGGTCGGCACGTAGTCACCGACGCTGGCCGGCAGCTTGGTCAGGTCGAAGCAGACCTGATAGGTGCCGTCCTTCAGCTTGTCGAACAGGTACTGCCCGCTCGCGTTGGTCGTGGTGTTGCCGACCACCGCGCCCGAACCGTCCTTGAGGATCACCGGCACGCCCGGCACCGGGCTCTCCGGCGCGTCCTGGACGCCGTCCTTGTTCGCGTCGATCCAGACGTAGTCGCCGAGCCGGTTGCCCGGCCGGATACCCGCGTCCAGGGTCAGGTCTTCCCGCTTGTCCGGGCCGAGCGTGGTGCTGGCGGTGCAGCCGGTGGCCGGATCCGGGTCGGAGTCCTTGGCGTCGTCACCGCCGGCGTTCGGCCTGGTGGGCAGGTAGCCCTGGTACTCGGGCGCGAGGCCGGAGAGGTCGAAGCAGACCGTGTAGGCGCCGTCCGGCAACGGGGTGATCAGGTACTTGCCGGTGGCGTCGGTGGTCGCGGTGCCCGCCGCGCTGCCGTCCGGCTTCTTCGCGGTCACCTTGACCCCGGGCACCGGCGGTTCCCCGGCGTCCTGCACGCCGTTGCGGTTGGTGTCCACCCAGACCAGGTCGCCCAGCTTGTTCGGCGGGGCGACCGTCACACCGGCGTCGACGCTGTGATCGTCCGCGCCTGCCGGGCCGACGTTGACCGTGGCGGCGCCGGTGGCCGGGTCGACGTTGGAGTCCACGGTCCGGCTGGCCCCGGCCTCCTTGCCGGTCCAGTTCAGGGTGGCCGGTGGTGGCGCCCCCGGCAGACCTGAGGTGTCCGCGGCGGAGTAGTCGAACTTCACCGTGTAGCAGCTCTCCGGCTTCACCCCCTCGGCCGCGCCGAAGTAGTACTGGCCCTTGGCGTCGGTGGTCTTGGTGCCCAGCACCGTGGTGCTGCCGCAGGCCAGCAGGGTCACCTTGACCCCGGGCAGCGCGGGCTCGCCGCCGTCCTGCACGCCGTCGGAGTCGGCGTCGAACCAGACCCGGTTGCCGATCTGCACCGGGGCCTGGTCGCAGAGCGCCTCCAGGTCGCCGAGGCCGTTGGCCTTGCCCCAGCCCTCGCTGGTCTCGTCCAGGACCTCGTAGGCGTTGGAGCGCTCGTCGTTCTGCATGGTGCCGTTGACCCGGTCGAACCAGCCGACGCCGCTGGCGCGGTAGTCCACCGGGTCCATCACGGTCGCGGGCATCCGGGAGGCGCCGGGCACGATCGCCACCGCGCCCATCCCGGTCTCCTGGTGCCGGTTGAAGAACTCGCCAGGGTAGTACTCGACCACCGAGTCCGGCTCGCCGCCGTTGTCCGAGCCGGTGTTGTTGTTCGGGCAGCCCGCGCCGCCCTCCCAGACGAAGCCACCACCGGACTGCTTGCAGACCCGGTTGTAGTCACCGCCGACCACCGCGTTGTAGGTGGTGCCGCGGGCGCTGCCGTCCGGGGACGGGGTCTGCTGGCCGACCTGGTCGCCGAAGCGGTCCCGGAAGCCGAGCACCAGGTCGCCGTCGTTCTCCACGCCGATGTCGGTCATCAGCGGCTGCGGGTAGGCCGTGTTCTCGGAGCCAGGGTCGAACCCGGCCCGGCTGTGCGGGATCTTGTTCAGGTCCCAGGTGTCCAGCCATGGGCGCCAGGTCGTGCCGGTGTCCCGGAACGCCTCGCCACGCTGGAAGTCCAGCGTCTTGTTGACCACCGCGGCCCCGAAGGCGCTGCCGGTGAACGGAAACACCACGCCCTTCACATCGGACAGCTTCTGGCTGGACGCGCCAGAGCAGACGCCGCCGACGTAGACCACGCCGTCCTTGACGCCCAGCGCGCCCGGCCGCCAGTCGGCCGCGGCGGCACAGGCCGTCGCCGGGATGGCGTAGGAACCCTTCGGCGCGGTCGCGGTGGCCGCGGTGGCGTCGTAGACGTAGAGCTTCTTGTCCGCCATGTTGACGACGTAGAGGTCCTTGCCGTCGTCGGAGATCTCGAGGTCGCCGAGGCTCTCCTTGCCGGGGACGCTGTAGAACCCGCCGTCGAAGTTGGTGCCGACCGCGTGTGCGGTCGAGCCCGCGTTCGGCACGGTGGCGAACCGGGTGGTCGCCCCGCCAGCCGCGGTCACGTAGATCGCGCCGGCGCCGCCGGGGCCGTAGAGCGCGAGCCGTTTGGCGAAGGCGCCGGAGAACAGCCGCTTGTCCGCCTTGCGGTAGGCCATGCCGAAGATCGTGCCGGTCTGGCCCTGACCGGCCAGCTGGGTCGGCGCGGGCGAGGTGCCGCGGGCGGTGAACGGGAAGCTCACCAGCGAACGGGCGCCCGCGTTCTCCTTGACCAGGTACACATCCCGCTGGCAGGCCGTGGCCAGCGCCGGGTTGGCCTGGCAGTAGTCCGCCGGGTTCCACACGCCCATCGTCACGGTGACGTTCTTGCGGCCGGAAACGTCGACGAATTCGGTGAGTGAGGAGAGACTGCCGCCTGCCGGCGCGGGCTTCAGGTAGGACATCGACTCGGGAATGCTCGCCTCGACGCGGTACTTGCCGCCCGAGACGTTTCCGAGTGGGACCGTCACGGTGCCGTCAGCGGCCGTGGTCGCCGATGCCGAGCCGCCACTCGGATCGGTCACGGTCAACGGAATTCCACTGACGCCCACTTCCAGCGCGGGCTCATAAGTGCCATTGCCGTTGACATCACGGACAACGCTCACACGCAGTGTTCCGTCACCCTCGCCCGCGGCTGCGGGTGCTGGGTGGACGAGGACAGCCGCGCTGGTCGCCGCAAGGGTGGCTGCTGCAACCAGCCCTATCGGTCTTCTCACGTCACGCTCCCGGGAATACGGTCACAGGAATTAGCTGAGTCGAAGATCGGCTCGCGCGCACGGTATTCCGCGGGAGGAGTGATGGAGGGTCACCAGCCAAGGTGAACTTTGATCGCGGGGAAGCACTGAGCGCGGTCCCGTCCCCCGAATTCCCGCCGTTCTAGGGTTTTGTCGACTACAGCCAGTAGAAGAAACCGGCTATCGTTGGGTTCCGGACACGATCTGGCAGCGAAATCCGGGTTCAGCAAGCGGAGTGCGGCCAACGCGGAAAGCGATGGCCGTCGACTCGAACGGGGAAAGGGGTCAGGCGATGGTGTTGATCACCGGTGCCCGGCTGGTCACCTTGCGTGATCCGCGTCACGGAGTCGGGAACCCCTACTTCTTCGGTATGGTCTAGACCATGTCGGGAACCCAGCTGGTCGGTGTCGGAGTAAGCCCAGGTCAGGCCGCTGGGCCCGTGGTCAGGGTGGCCGAGCCGCTGCCGGAACCGTCGGCCGGCCCGGCGCCCGCGGACGCCGCGGCCGAGGCTGCCCTGATCAAACCGGCCGCGGACGCGGTGGTGGCCGAGCTGAACCGGCGGGCCGCCGCCGTCGAGGGCGAGTCCAGGGTGGTGCTGGAGACCACCGCCGCGATGGCCGCCGACCCCGCGCTGCTGGCCGAGGCGGAGAAGCTGGTCAGGGACCGCGGCCTGCCCGCGCCGCGCGCGGTGTTCGAGGCGGCCAACGGCTTCGCCACCATGCTCGCCGCGGCAGGCGGCTACCTGGCCGAACGGGCCAGGGACGTGCACGACGTGCGGGACCGGATCGTGGCCACCCTGCTGGACGTGCCCATGCCCGGCGTGCCCACGCTGACCGCCCCGAGCGTGCTGGTGGCCCGCGACCTGGCCCCGGCCGACACCGCGGGCCTTGACCCGGCGCTGGTGCTGGCCCTGGTCACCGAGGAGGGCGGCCCCACCAGCCACACCGCGATCCTGGCCCGCTCGCTGGGCATCCCCGCGGTGGTGGCCTGCCGCGGTGTGCTCGCGCTGGACCCGGCCGGGCTGGTCGTGGACGGCGGCACCGGCCTGGTCACCGCGCCGGGTGGGACGGTGGCCGCCCAGGCGGTGGCCCGAGGGCCCAAGGTCGAGTGGAACGGGGTCGGCAAGCTCGCCGACGGGCACCGGGTGAAGGTGCTGGCCAACGTCGGCTCGGCCGAGGACGCCAAGGCCGCGGTGGCCACCGGCGCGGAGGGCGTCGGCCTGTTCCGCACCGAGTTCTGCTTCCTCTCCGCCACCGAGGAACCCACGGTGGCCGCCCAGCGCGAGGCATACGCCGCGGTGCTCGCCCCGTTCCAGGGCAAGCCGGTCATCGTGCGCACCCTGGACGCGGGCGCGGACAAGCCGCTGCCCTTCCTCAACACCGTCGAGGAGCCCAACCCGGCACTGGGCGTGCGCGGTCTGCGCATCGCCAGGGAGTCCGCAGGCGTGCTGGACCGGCAGCTGGAAGCGATCGTCGCGGCCGCCGCGGACACCGGGGCCGAGGTCTCGGTGATGGCGCCGATGGTGGCCACCGCCGAGGAGGCCGCCTGGTTCGCCGAGCGGGCCAGGGCCGCCGGGGTGACCAGGGCCGGGGTGATGATCGAGATCCCGGCCGCGGCACTGGCCGCGCGGGAGGTGCTGGACGCGGTCGACTTCGTCAGCCTCGGCACCAACGACCTGGCCCAGTACGTCTTCGCCGCCGACCGCATGCTCGGCGCGCTGGCCACCCTCAACGATCCCTGGCAGCCCGCGCTGCTCCGGCTGATCGCCCTGGTCGGCGAGGCCGCCACCGCCACCGGCAAGCCAGCCGGGGTCTGCGGCGAGGCCGCCGCGGATCCGGATCTGGCCTGCGTGCTGACCGGACTCGGCCTGACCAGCCTGTCCATGAACAACGCCGCGCTGACCCAGGTCGGCGCCAGGCTCGCCGGGGTCCGGCTGGACGCCTGCCAGCTGGCCGCCCGAGCCGCGCTGGCCGCCAAGGACCCGGCGCACGCCAGGACCGCCGCGCACGCCGCCCTGCACTGAGCGGGCTGGGGGTCAGCGGCGGAAGAACCGGGATTTCCGGGCCGGGCGCTTGATCTCCACCGAACCGAAGCGGATCACCCCGGTGAGGATGAAGTGCGGGTCACCGGGGTGCTCGCCGCCGCCGACCTTGTCGGTGACGGTGCCCGCGGTCATGGCCAGCGAGTCCACGTTCACCGTGGCCCCCTCCGGCACGATCAGCGTGGTGCTGCCCAGCGCGTTGTGCAGCTCGATGGTCACCACCGGCTCGGCGATCACCGCCTCGGTGAAGTCGAGCAGGGTGTGACCGGCCTTGCCGCGCAGCACCAGCCTGCCGGGCACGACCCACCGGCCGCGGCGCTCCAGCGAGGACATCGCGTTGTGGCCCAGCACCAGCTCGCCGCGGGCCACCGACTCGTTGAGCACCATCCCCGGCACGTCGATGAGCACCGCGTTCAGCTCACCGCGGGTGCGCGCGGTCAGCGCCCGGTCGGAGCGGACGGTGAACTCGGCCAGGCTGATCCGGCCCAGGCCGGTGGCCCGTTCCAGGAGTTGCACCACGTGCATCCGCTCGGCGTCGGAGACCAGCAGGTGACGGTGCTCCAGCTCTCCGGCCACCCTCACTCCTCGACGTCCAGGCCGTGCTCGATGGCGTAGCGGGCCAGCTCGACCCGGTTGTGCAGCTGGAGTTTGCGCAGCGTGGACTGCACGTGGTTCTCCACCGTGCGGTGCGAGATGACCAGCCTGGTGGCTATCTGCCGGGCGGTCATGCCCTTGGCCACCAGCCGCAGCACCTCGGTCTCCCGTTCGGTGAGCTGCGGCGCGGCCGGTCCGCCGTCCGGGGTGGTGGCCATCCGCCGGTACTCGCCGAGCACCAGCCCGGCCAGGCCGGGGGTGAACACCGCGTCGCCCGCGGCGGTCCGGCGCACCGCGTCGATCAGCTCCTCCACCGAGGCCGACTTCACCAGGTAGCCGGAGGCGCCTGCCTTGACCGCCTCCAGCACGTCGTCGTGCTCGCCGCTGGCCGAGAGCACCAGCACCTTGGTCTCGCGCAGTTCCGCGGTGATCAGCCCGGCCGCCTGCACGCCGGAGGTCTCACCCATGTTCAGGTCCATCAGCACCACGTCCGGGCGCACCGCCCGCGCGATGCGCACCGCGGCGTCCCCGTCGCCGGCGGTGGCCAGCACCTCGAACCCGCGTTCGGCCAGGTCACGGGCTACCCCGTCGCGCCAGATCGGATGGTCGTCGACGACCATCACCGTCACCTTCGGCGCATTCATCGCCGTCCCCCCTTCGTTGTCTGCCTCGGCACGCGGACCTCCCACTCGGTGCCCTCCCCGGCCCCGGTGTGCAGGGCGAGCGTGCCATGCAGGTCCTGCACCCGCCCCCGGATCGATTGCGCGATGCCCATTCGTCCCTCCGCCTCGGCCGCGGTGATCCGGCCGTCCGGAATGCCCGGCCCGTCGTCCCTGATGCTCACCACGACCTCCTCGCCCAGGTCCTCCACCAGCACCCAGGCCCGTGCCGCACCGCCGGCATGTTCGTCCACATTGGACAGTGCTTCCCTGGTCAGCGCGCACAGCTCGGCCGCGGTGTGCGCCGGCAGCAGCACCTGGGTGGCGGGTGCGGAGACCTGGAACCGCGGCGTGGCCAGTAGCTGCAGCTGCGGGCGCAGGTCCACCTCACCGTCCACAGTGGACTCAGGTGGCTGGCTGGACACCAGTGCGCGCAACGCTATTTCCTGCTCACCGGCCAGTTCGGCCAGTTCCGCGGTCTCCCCGCCCAGCTCCCGGCCGCGTCGCCGCACCCTGGCCAGCACCTGCAGCACCCCGTCGTGGATGGAGCGGGCCAGCCGCTCCCGCTCCCTGGTCGCCGCCTCCGCCTGCAGGGCCCGGTGCAGCCGCTCGGCCGAACGCCTGGCCACCGAGGAGGCCAGGCCGAGCACGAAGCCGACCCCGACCAGCAGCACGGTGTCCCTGGCGATGTCGGTGTCGAAGCGGCCCCGGATCAGCCAGCTCATCCCGGCCACGATCGCCCCGGCCAGCATGCCGGGACCGCGTCCGTGCAGCACCGCCGCGGCCACCACGCAGCCCGGCGCCCACACCGTGACCACGGTCGGCGCCGAGGAGAGCATGTAGGTCCGGTCGTGCACGAACCAGCAGGCCAGCAGCAGCCCGGCGGTGAGCAGCACATCGGCCACCACCACCGAGGTCCGGCGGCCGCTCTCCCTGGAGTAGCAGTAGACGGTGAAGGCGGTCCAGACCGTCATCACGCCGAAGACCACCCAGCCGAGCCACTCCCGCTCGTACTGCGCGCGGTGTACCAACACCCCGCCCAGCGCGAACAGCAGCGTGACCACGCGCAACCACACGAGTGCGCGCCACAGCGGCATGACCGTCTCTCCCACGGATGACATCCTGCCTCACCAAGCGCATACCAATCCCCCCGCTTGGACGCAGTCCCAAGCCGGTATCTGTGCCACCCTTGAGCGGGGGTGACGGTCGGCAGGGGGCCGGCTACGCATCGCCACGGGTTTCTGGTGTCCGCACCATGGGGGAGGCCGTCTTGCGTGACTGGCCACTGTGGACACTGCGTGGACCGGCGCTGGTGTACTGGCTGGTGATCGACGGTTTCGCAGTGTCCGCCGCGGTTCTGCTCACCGTGCTGGGGCATGCCCCGCGCACGGAGGATCTACCCAGGTTCATCGTGCTGGTGCTGACCGCCGCGTTGGTGGTAATCGGCACCAGCGTGGTCGGCGCGTTGCGGGTGGAACCGCAGCGCAGCCCCTGGGCCGTGCACGTGTCCTACCTGCTCGCCGGGGTGTTCGCGCTGCCGGGCAACCTGCTGGTGGTGCTGATGCTGGGGCCCGCGCTGCACGGCGCGCTCAGTCCCCGGCACCGGCCGCACCACTGGTTCTTCACCACCTCGGCCACCGTGCTGGCCACCATGGCCGCGCGCACCGTCATCGGCTGGTCCGAACCACGCACCGACCTGTTCGCGATGGTCGCCGCGGGCGCAACCCTGCTGGTGGTGCGGGCGCTGATCGTGGCCATCGGCCTGCGGCTGCGCAATCCGGCGGCCCGGCCGGAACAGGTGGTCGGGCAGATGCTCGACGTCACCGTCGGCGTGGTCGCGGTCTGCCTCGGCGGCCTGATGGCGATGGCGATGACCGACGACCCACTCCGGGTGCTGCTGGCCGCGCCGCCGTTGCTGCTGCTGGAGAGCGCGGCCCAGTTGCCACAGTGGCAACGCTCGGCCCAGCGGGACGCCAAGACCGGCCTGGCCAACTCGATGCACTGGGACCGGCTGGCCCGCGACGCCCTGGACCGGGCCCGCAACCGCAAGTCCGCCGCCGCCCTGCTGCTGCTCGACCTGGACCACTTCAAACGGGTCAACGACCGAGTCGGTCACCTGGCCGGTGACGCGGCGCTGGCCGCGGTGGGCAGGCTGCTGCTGGGCAGCGTCCGGCACGGCGAACTGGTCGGTCGCTTCGGCGGCGAGGAGTTCGTGGTGCTGCTGCCCGACACCACCCCCGGCGAGGCGGAACAGACCGCGCAACGGGTACGGGCAGGCGTGGCCCAGCTGCGGGTGCCCACCACCGCCACCGACGGCCGCGACCACGAGCTGTCCGGGCTGACCGTGAGCATCGGCGTGGCCACCTCGCCGCGCTACGGCTACGTGCTGCCGGACCTGATGGTGGCCGCCGACTCCGCGCTGCTGGCCGCGAAGAGTTCCGGCCGCAACCTGGTCACGGTGGCCTAGGCGGGCTCCTCGCCCTTGCCGCCGACCACCGCGTCGGCCCGGTTGGTCGGGTCCACCAGCTCCGGATCCGGATCGTCCTCGTTGACCAGTGAGCGGATCGCCGAGTTCAGCACCGCCAGCACCGGCACACCCAGCAGCGCGCCGGGGATCCCGGCGAGGGACAGGCCACCCATGATCACCAGGATCACCGCGAGCGGGTGCAGGGAGACCGCCTTGCCCAGCAGCAGGGGCTGCAGGACGTGGCTTTCCAGCTGCATCACCGCGATCACGATGATCAGCACGATCAGCGCCTCGATCGGGCCGTTGGCCACCAGGGCCACCAGCACCGCGACCGAACCGGCGATCAGCGAACCGATGATCGGCACGAACGCGGCCAGGAAGACCAGCGCGGCCAGTGGCACCGCCAGTGGCACGCCCACGATGGCCAGGCCGATGCCGATGCCCACCGCGTCCACGATGGCCACCACCACGGTCGCCCGCACGTAGCTGACCAGCGAGGCGAAGCCGCGGCGGCCCGCCACGTCCACCCGCTTGCGGGCCCGGATCGGCACGCCCCTGGTGAGGAAGCTCCAGATGTTGCTGCCGTCGTGCAGGAAGAAGATCAGGGTGAACAACAGCAGCAGGAAGCCGGTGAGCAGTTCGCCGACGCCGACCGCGGTGGTCACCGTGGTGTTCACCGCGTTGGTGGCGATGGTGGAGATGTTGCTCTTGAGCATCTCCACGAACCGGCCAACGTACTGGTCCAGGTCCTGCGGGGTCAGCTGCAGCGGCCCGTGCACCAGCCAGTCCTTGATCTGGTCGATACCGACCACGACCTTGGCCTGCAGCTCTGGCACGCCGTTGACGAAGGCCGCGACCACCGAGACCAGCACGCCGACCACCAGCAGCAGCCCGCCGACCAGGACGATCGTGGTGGCCGCCCAGCCCGGCACCTTCCAGGCCACCAGGTGCTTCACCGCGGGCGCCATCAGCGCGGCCAGCAGCAGCGCGATGCCCACCGGGATCACCAGGCTGGCGAAGTAGCCGACCAGGAACACCAGTACGGCCAACGCGCCGCAGAGGGTGAGGAAGCGCCAGGACAGCGCCGCTCCCACCCGGAGTCCGTAGGGGACCTGCTCGACAACCTCGCGCCGGACCTTGCTCGGCTGCTCCTGCCTGCGGCTGCTCACCCCGATCACGGTAGCCGTGACCGAGTCGTCATGGGGCAAACGCGCGGGCCGTCCTCCGGTCTATTGCCCATCCGGCCCCGTGCGGGTGAGATCGACAGCAATGGACCCGTATCCCAAGCCCTCGGATTTCACCGAGGTCGAGCGCGCGGTCTGCCGCGCCTTCGCGGTCGGTCGTCAGCTGGTCCTGCCGCTGGCAGACGGTGTGGACACCCGGGTGCGGGCCAGCCTGCTGGCCGGGCTGCTCACCGGCCTCTACCGGCTGCGGCCCGCCGGGGTGCCCGCGCTGCGGCTGACCGGGGCGAGCATCACCGGCCGCCTCGACCTGGAGGCGCTGGACCTGCGCACCCTGATCGAACTGACCAGGTGCACCTTTGACACCGCGCCCGATCTGCGGATGGCCCGGCTGATCGGGCTGCGCCTGCCCGGCTGCCGGCTGCCCGGCCTCAAGGGCCGCAACCTGCAGATCGACAGCGACCTGGTGCTGGAGGCCGGGTTCACCGCCACCGGCTGCGTCGACCTCACCGACGCCACCGTGCGCGGCACCCTGCGGCTGGCTGGCGCGGTGCTGCGCAGCCCGCAGGACCACGCGCTGCTCGGCGCCCGGCTGCGGATCAGCGGTTCACTGCAGGCCACCTCGCTGCGGGCCACCGGCGAGGTGCGCCTGCGCGGGGCCACGGTCAGCGGCAACGTGCACCTGGGCGGCGCGCACCTGAGCAACCCCGGCGCGGACGCGCTGGAGGGCTCGGGACTGGTCGTCTCCGGCAATCTGTTCTGCGACGGCGACGGCGGCCGGTTCACCGCCAGCGGCCGGGTGGTGCTCTCCGGCGCCCGGATCGGCGGCGACGCGGTGTTCTCCGGCGCCCGGCTGCAGGCCGAGGACTCCGCCGACTCGCCGATGCCGATCGTGCCGCACGGCCAGGCGCACGACGCCGCCTCGCTGGTCGCCGACCGGATCACGGTGGACGGCAACGTGCAGCTCGACGACGGCTTCACCTCGGCCGGTTCGGTGCGGCTGCCCAACGCCAGCATCGGCGGCTACCTGCGCATGGTCGGCGCCACCCTCGGTCCGGAGGCCGCGCTGGCCGAACTGGAGGAGGAGCACGAGAAGCAGCCGGTGCAGCGGTTCCCGGTGGCCCTGTTCGCCGACGGCATCGAGGTGCGCGGCGACCTGGAGGCCAGGGGCAAGGCGGTCCGGCTGCCCGACGGCCGGTTCGAGCGGCAGGGCGGCATGCGCGCCTTCGGGCAGGTCCGGCTGGTCGACGCGCACGTGCACGGCAGCGCCAGCCTGTCCGGGGTGACCCTGCACGGACCCGGCATCGACGTGCTCTTCGCCGACCGGCTGCGCGTCGGCGGCACCCTGTTCCTGCGTGATCTGGCCGCCCGCGGCTCGGTCCGGCTGCAGAACGCCGCCATCGGCTCCACCCTGGACTGCTCCGGCGCCAAGCTGGTCGACCCGCGCCGCCGCAACGACGGCACCATCAAGCCCTCGCTGGACGCCAGGGTCGCCACCATCGGCAAGGACCTGCTCTGCAGCTGGGGCATGGTGGCCGAGGGCGGGGTGCGGATCCGGCTGGTCGAGGTGGGCAAGATGGTCACCTTCACCGGCTCCGAACTGGGCGGCGGCGATGACGGCATCGCGCTCAACGCCTACGGCCTGACCGCGCAGCAGCTCGTGGTGCGCTTCGGCCGCAGGCCGCTGGGCCGGGTGATCCTGAGCCGGGCCAAGGTCGTCACGGTCACCGACGGGGAGCTGCTGTGGCAGGCCACCGGCGGGCTCGACCTGGAGGACTTCTCCTATCAGGGCATCGCCGCGGACCCGGACGTCGACGTGCGCACCCGGCTGACCTGGCTGCGCACGGTGGCCCCGGACTACGCGCCGGGACCCTACGAGCAGCTGGCCAACGTCTACCGGGACGGCGGGCACGAGGAACGCGCGGAACGCGTGCTGCTGGAGAAGCAGCGGCACCGCTACACCGAGCTGGGCGTGGCCGGGCGGCTGTGGGGCCTGCTGCAGGAGGTCACCGTCGGCTACGGCTACCGGCCCTGGCTGGCGCTGCTGTGGCTGCTGGTGTTCTGGGCGGCTGGTGGCATCTGGTTCAACGAGATGTACAGCGCCACCCCCGGTCCGCACCAATATCCGATCGAGCGCCTGGACTCCGACCAGAACCCGGTGTGGAACCCCTGGCTGCTGGCCGCGGACATGTTGCTGCCGATCGTGACCCTCGGCCAGGACAACATGTGGCGGATCACCGGCGCCTCGCAGTGGATAGCCGTGGTGCTCACCGCGGTCGGCTGGATTCTCGCCTCCACCGCGGCGGCCGGCGCGACCCGTGTGTTGAAGCGAAACTAAATCAGCTTTAGCCAATTAACTCGATAGTGGGTATTCGGCCGCAGAGTTTGCGGACGGGGTTCTTGATCTGACATGTTCTGCGTTGTCCAGCTCAAGATTCTCCAGACGGAGGCGTGCACGTGCCGGGTACGGACCAGAATGTCGCGGGGGGTGGCCGAGTGCGTCGGCTGCTGTCCCGGGCGCTCGTGGTCTCCGGCGGCACGCTGATCGGCTGGCTGATCGCGGCTGGTTCGGCCAACGCCGCGGACCTGGTCCCGGTCGAGCCGATGGCCGACCCGGTGCAGAGCGTCACGCAGGCTCTCGCCGCCTCCACTGACCAGGCCGCCGGCCTGGTCGGCGAGGTCCGCACTGCCGCTGACGAGGGCGTTCGCAGGGCGATCAGCGAGGCAACCTCGGTGATCAGCCAGCCCGCGCGGCAGGTCAAGGTCGATGGCCCCATCGAAGACGCCGTGCACAACGTGGCCAAGCTGTTCGAGCAGGCCCCGGTGCTCAGCGAGGTGACCGAGGCGGTCGCCAACACCGGCTCCGGGCCCTCCGCCCGGATGTACGCCAGGGACGCCGCCTACTACGAGGGCGCCCCCGTCGCCGACGCCGAATCCCGTGTGGAGCAGGCGGCGACGGCCCCAGTGGCGAGTCAGCCTGATCGCCATCCCGTTCCGCCTGCGCCGAGCACGGCGCCGGTGCAGCAGCCAGGCCAGGTCGAGGACGCGCCCCGGCAACAGCCGCAGCCCGTCCAGCCTGGCCTTCCACTCCTCCCGCTGGTCCCGTTGCCGATGCCGGTGCCGACCAGCAACCCCGGTTCCTGCTCGTGCGGACACGACGGAACCGACGCGGCCCTGGTCGCGCTCGGCGGCTATCTGCCGATGCACTCCCTGATGGACACCACGCGTGGCCTGCTGGCGGACTCCGCCGCGGCCGACTGCGTGCTCGCCGGGCAGGCCAAGGCGCCCGGCACCACCCCCGACTGACCACCCCGGCGCGGTAAGCGACCTCTGTCCTGAGGTCGGCGTGCTGCCGGGGCTTTTCTCTCGGCGCTCCGCTCGCCGTTCTCGCAGGTCGCAGAAATCGCGCCATTCCGGTGCACGTCGATTTTATTCGGCGTGCCTGAAATATCCCCATAGACCCGGGTGGCCGATTGCCCCGACGTGAATTCACGTCCGGCCATCCGACCCCATTCCCCCTCCCGCCAGGGGGAACAACAAAAGGAGATCCACAATGCACATCTGGGCGAAGCGCGGTCTGAAGACCGTACTCGTCACCGGTGGGCTGCTCGCCCTCGGTACTGGCGTCGCCAGCGCCGGCGAGAACCCCGACACGCAGTCCACTCCCCTGGGCGCGTCGGTCACGGTCCCGCTGCACATCGACAACAACGCCGTTGGCACCGCGCTGGGTGAGGTCGACCTCCCCCCGCTGCACAACGAAGCGCTGACCGTCGACACCCGCAAGATCATCCCGAACCTGCCCTTCGGTGGCGCTGCCACCGAGGCCGGCAAGTCGGTGAAGCTGCCCCAGCTCGGCGGCAAGGGGAAGGCCACCAGCAAGGCCGACGACGCTCCCAAGCTGGGCGAAGCCGACCTGCTGCGGGCGAACCAGATCCACGCTGACGCGGTTGTCCCGGTCATCATCGAGGGCAACGCGATCGCCGCCACCGGCGACGCGGACGTCGAGAACGTCAGCGAGTACAGCTACAGCAAGCCCGAGGTCGTCGTCACCAACGGCGACAGCGGCAGCATCGCGGGCAACGTGGTCGACGTCGACGCGGTGTCCCCGGTCCTGATCTCGGGCAACGCGGTTGCCGCGGCGGGCCACGCCGAGGCGACCAGCGTTTCCCTGGTGGAGGCCCAGTCCGGCGGCGACGTCGAGACCTCGGGCAAGGACTCCTCGCTCTCCGGTAACGCCGTCGTCGTGCCGCTGGCCACCCCGGTCCAGCTGACCGGCAACGCCATCTCCGGTGCCGCGGGTGTCGCCGACACCAGCAACGAGTCCTCCATCGCCGCCGACGCTGGTGGCAACGTGGACTCCGACGGCGAGGGCTCGACCCTCGGCGGCAACATCGGCCACGGCCAGATCGCGCTGCCGGTCGAGGGCAACAACAACGCCCTCGTGGTCTTCCCGGTCGGCAACTCCAACGCGACCGGCTCCACCACCGCGGACGCCATCGCGGGTGGGGACAGCGTCACCTCCGGCTACGACAGCGGCATCGGTGGCAACCTGATCACCCCGAACGTCTCCGGCCCGGTCACGGTCGCCGGCAACGCCCTCGCCTGGGGCGGCCTGGCCGACTCGGTCTCCGAGTCCACCAGCACCGCGCAGACCGGCGGCCTGCTGATGACCAACGGTGACGAGAGCACCGGCGGTGGCAACATCGTCGACGCCGCGATCGCCGAGCCCGTCCAGGTGCTGGGCAACTCCGGTGGCTGGGTGTCCAACACGGACTCGCAGCACACCCAGGTGACCGAGTCCGTTGCCGGTGGGGACGCCTTCACCAACGGCGACAACGGCATGGTCGCCGGCGTCATCGGCTCCGCGCCGCTGACCCTGCCCGCCGAGGTCTCGGGTGTGGCCGGTGGCTGGATCGCCAACGCCGACGCCGCCACCAACACCGACACGACCACCGACGCCGGTGGCATGATCGGCACCCGCGGCAACGACTCGCTGGTCGCCGGTGACGGCGTCCAGGTGCCGGTGGCCGCTCCGGTCAACGTCGAGGGCGTGACCGGCGGCTGGATCGTCAACGGCACCGCGCAGTCCACCAGCAACACGGACAACGAGGCCGGCGGCGACAACACCGCGACCGACGACGACGCGCTGGGCAGCGGCAACGCCGTGTCCACCCCGGTCTCCGGCCCGGTGGCCGTGACCGGCAGCACGCTCGGCTGGATCGTCCGCGGTGAGTCGTGGAGCGAGTACACCGCCGACGTCGTCTCCGGTGGGGACGTGACCGGCAACGGCACCGACGGTGGCCTCTCCGGCAACGTCGTGCAGACCCCGGTGGCAATGCCCGTCCAGGGCCAGGGCCTCTCCGGTGGCTGGATCGTCGTGTCCGAGGCCGAGTCGGAGAACACCGTGTCCTCCGTGGCCGGTGGCGACTCGACCTCCGAGGGCTCGCACGGCGTGCTGACCGGCAACCTGGTCACCCCCGCGGTGGCCGGACCGGTGCAGGCCGAGGGCATCGCCGGTGGCTGGATCGTCAACTCCAGCGGTGCGGCGGAGAACACCACCGACGTGGTGGCCGGTGGCGACAACACCACCGCCGGTGACCTGGGCGGCCTGGCCGGCCTGGTCGCGACCGCGCCGGTGGCCGTGCCCACCAACGTGGCCGGTGACGCCGCTGGCCTGATGCTGCTGGCCGACGGCTCCGCGTCCAACGCGGTGACCTCCGAGGCCGGTGGCGACACCGAGACCAGCGGGGTCAAGGGCACCGGGACCGGGACCGTGGCGAACGTGCCGGTGGCCAGCGCCATCCAGGTCGCGGGCGACTCGGTGAACCTGATCGGCACCACCTCCGGTGTGGCCGACAACAGCATCGCCTCCGAGGCCGGCGGCACCACCGTGACCGACGGTGTCAGCAGCTTCCTCGGTGGCGACATCGTCACCGCGCCGCTGAGCCCGGTCGTCGAGGCCAACGGCCTCGCCGCCTCGGGTGCGGGCACCGCCGACGCCGTGTCCGCCTCCGTGGTGGAGACCGAGTCCGGTGGCGAGCTGGCCACCGCCGGTGACGGCGGCTCGATCGCCGGTTCCATCGTGAACGTGCCCGTCGGTGCGGCCGCTCAGCCGTTCGGCGACGCCGTGTCCGCGCTGGCCGTGACCGACTCGCTGGCCGACTCCCAGGTCGACAGCACCGTCGGCGGTCCGGGCAGCACCTCGGGTGCCGAGGGCGGCAGCCTCTCCGGCTTCAACGCCTTCGCCCCGATCGGCGCCGTCGCGCAGGTCTACGACGTGCCGGTGGAGGTCGTCGGCGACGCGATGACCAACGCTTCTGAGGCCACCAACATGGAGGTCGGTGGCGCCCCCGCCGAGCTGCAGATCCCGGTGACCGACATGGAGCTGGGCAAGAACCTGCCCTCGGTGACGGACGTGCCCTTCGGGTTCTCCGGCGCCAAGGGCCGCACCGCGGCTCCGGTCAACGGACCGCTGGGTGTCTCCGGTGGCAAGTTCGGCCTGCCGAGCCTGCTCGACGGCGGTCTGATCCCCGCCATGCCGACCCTGCCGAAGGTCGCGCTGCCCACCCTCCCGGGTGTGCCCGCGGTCCCCGGCGCCGGTCGCCAGGCTGACCTGCCGGGCGTGGGCGGCCTGCTGCCCACCCTGCCGGCTCTGCCCAAGGTCGGCGTTCCGGCCATGCCGAAGCTGCCCACCCCGGGTATCTGATCCACGGTCCAGGGCCTCTTCCATTAGTGGGTGCAGGGAGGCCGTAGACCGGTAACACAACTCGGGTAGGCCCGGGACGCAGCCAGCGTCCCGGGCCTACCTTTGTGTCATGCGGATCGTGTCCCTGCTGCCCGCCGCCACCGACATCCTCGCCGTGCTCGGCAAGGCCCCCGAGCTGGTCGGCCGCACCCACGAATGCGACTGGCCAGCCGAGATCGCCGCGGTGCCGGTGGTCACCACCAGCACGATCGATCAGGACCGGATGACCAGCCGGGAGATCTCCGCCGCGGTCGGCGGGCAGCACCAGGGCTCCTCGCTCTACGGCCTGGACACCGCCCGCTTCGCCGAACTGGCCCCAGATCTGGTGCTCACCCAGGACCTCTGCGACGTGTGCGCGCTGTCCTACCGCCGGGTCGCCGCCGAACTGCGTGTGCTGGACACCGACACCAGGGTGCTCAGCCTGGAACCCCGCACCCTGGCCGAGGTGCTCGGCTGTATCCGCCTCCTCGGCGCGGAACTCGGCGCCGGTGCGCTGGCCGAGGCCAAGGTGGCCGAGCTGACCCGGCGGCTGGACGCGGTGCGCGCCGCGGTGGCCGGGCGGCGCAGGCCCCGGGTGGCCGCGATCGAATGGCTGGATCCGCTGTGGCCTGCCGGGCACTGGGTGCCCGAGCAGATCAGCGTCGCCGGTGGCCTGCCGCTGCTGGCCATGGTCGGCGAGCACACCGGCGCGATGACCTGGGACAGCCTGATCGCCGCCCGCCCGGACGTGCTTGTCCTGCTGCCGTGCGGATTCCCGCCCGAGCGCACCATGGCCGAACTGCCCCTGCTCACCCACAATCCACAGTGGACACACGTGGGTGCGGGCCAGGTGTGGGTGCTGGACGGCCCTGCCTACTTCAACCGGCCGGGACCGCGGGTGGTGCGCGGCGCGGAGGTGCTCGCCCAGGTGCTGCACGGGATCGCCGTCGGCGAGCCGGTGACCGCGGCGGAGGCGCGGCGGATCAGCTGAGCCGCCCGCACTGCTGACAGGATCGGCGCATGCAGCAGGTCATGATCGTCACCGGCGCCTCCGGCGGCATTGGCGCGGCCACCGCCCGGCTCGCCGCACAGCGGGGCTTCCGGGTGGTGCTCGCCGCGCGCTCGGCCGGGCCGCTGGAGGCACTCGCCGCCGAACTGGACGGGCTCGCCGTGCCCTGCGATGTCGCACAGTGGCCGCAGGTGCGGGACCTGGTGGCGCGGACCGTGGATCGGTTCGGGCGGCTGGACGTGGTCTTCGCCAACGCCGGGTACAGCGTGTCCACCAGCTTCCGCACCGAGGCGGGCGCCCCGCCGGAGCAGTGGCGGGACATGGTGCTGACCAATGTCTACGGCGCCGCGCTCACCGCCAAGGCCGCCCTGCCGGAACTGCAACGCGCCAACGGACATCTGGTGCTCACCGGCTCCGCGGCCGGTCGCGGCATCCGGCCGGGCAACCTGTACTCGGCCACCAAGTGGGCGGTCACCGGCCTGGCGCAGAACATCCGCGCCGAGTGCGTGGGCAGCGGCGTGCGGGTCAGCCTGCTCCAGCCCGGCCTGGTCGACACCGGCGGTATCCCGCCGGAACGCGCCACCGAACCCAAACTGACCCCGCACGACGTTGCCCACGCCGTGCTCTACGCGGTTGAGCAGCCCGCCCACGTCAACGTGGACGAGATCATCCTGCGCCCGGCCTGAAGTTGCGGGCGTAGGTGCTGTTCAGGTCGAGATTGCGCAGTGCCTCCTCGACCATCGGCAGCGTCTCGGTGCCCGGTTTGGCCCGCAGCGCGGCGGACTGGACCTCGATCCGCTGGGCCAGCAGGCCTGCCCGCCGCTTCGCGGTCTGCGCCACGCAGATCGCCAGCGGGTCCAGGGTGGCCAGCCCGGTGCCGGCGGCGTCGCAGTGCTCGCCGTCCAGCACCGCCTGACCCGCCTGCCAGGCAGCGGCCAGGTGACCGGGATCCATCGGGAGCCCGGCCGGGCCGAACAGCATCGAGCGCAGCGAGTCGTCCGAGCGCACCGCGCGCGGGAACCCGATCTCGGTGTAGGCACGCAGCAGCCGCAGATTGTCCTGCAGTTCCAGCGCCTTGGGCAGCTCGGTGCGGTTGAGCTTGGTCGCGACCACCTCGAGGTAGTTGGCCCGCCGCTCCCCGGCGCCCTCGGTCCGCCACACCGTCACCGGGGTGAAGGTGGTCGCGGGCACGTAGCTCTCCACGTGATGCGGCCGGGCGCAGTTGTCCGGGGTCCGCAGGTCGACCACCTCGTCCCGCTCCCAGCCGCACAGCACGACCTCGCCCCTGGCGTGCGTCTCCGGGTCGACCTCACACACCCGGCGCTTGGAGGTGCCGGTGTGCTTGTTGGTGAAGGGTTCCAGCACCGGCTGGGTCCAGCAGGAGTGCGTGTACCTGAACTTCTCCCAGTCCAGGTACATGCCGGCGGTCAGCGTCTTGGGCAGGTCCCGGCCGGTGGCGATGAACCGCGCCGAGGTGCCCTGGCCGCCGCCCTGGCACCGGGTGGTCTACTCGGGCACGTTGTGCAGGTACCGGGTGCCGTCGCCCGCGGTCCAGCTCATCCGGTCGACGTCGACGTCCTGCCAGTTCGGCGCGAACAGGTTGTTGGTCGCCGGACCGGCGCCCGGCCTCGGCCTGCTGAACTCCTGGGCCGTGGCCAGGATGCCGCGCCCCTGCTCGGCGATGGCCCGCGCGTTGGCGCTGAGCTGACCGGGGCCGATCTCTTTCTTGGCGTACCCGGGGTTCTGCAGCGCGGTCAGCGTGTACGCCCGCGCCGCCTCGGCCCACAGGTCCGCGTTCGCCACCGGCTTCTCCGTCGGTGCGATCGGCTCGCCGGCGATCTCGGACAGCCGCTGGTTGAACTGCTGGTTGAACTGCTGGGACTTCGAGGCCAGCACGAGCAGCTGGTCGTGGATGGTCTCCAGCTTGTCGCTCTGCTGTCGCAGCAGGTCCACCACGGTGCCGAAGCCGCGCATCATCTCCCGGTAGCTGGTGTTGAGCGCGTTGTCGATGCGGTCGAACCGCTCGTTCATCCGGTCGCTGATCAGCTTCAGGTTGTCGTTGGTCTGCTTGAAGCCGGCGTGGATCTCCTGGAGCACCATCTTGGCCAGGTTCTCCTCGACCGACGGCCCACCGCCGCGCCCGCGATCGTGCCGAAGGCGCCCAGCGTGCTGCCGATGGCGGTGCTGGTGGCCAGGGTGGCGGCGGCGGTGAGCAGCGAGCTGATCGCGGTGGCCACCTGGTAGGCGGCCGAGACGAAGGTGGCCAGGTACTGGGCGACCTTCTTGTCCGCCATGCCGACCAGCCCGACCACCACGTCGAGCGCACCCTTGACCGCCTCAATGGTGTCCCGGCGCTTCTTGTCCAGCTCGAAGGCACTGGCGATCTCGGCCTCGCTCGCGCCGGAGTTCGGCCGGTCGGCCACCCCGGCCTTGCGCAACAGCTCCTCCAGCGTGCCGCCCAGTTCGGTCGGCTTGCCGTTGGCCTCGTTCAGCTTGGTCCGCAGCCCGATGAACTGGGTGGAGACCTCGGTCATCAGCTCCTTGGCGCCCAGCCTGGCCGCGGCCACCAGCTTGTCGACGTCGACCAGGTCCTTGAGCTTGGCCACCTGCTTGAGGTCGGCCAGCGTCCACCGCGAACAGCTGCTGCGCCCCGGACAACCGCCGGGTCACCTCCAGCGCCTGCACCTCCAGCGCCTGCACCTCCGGCGCCAGGTCCCGCACCGCCAGCGCGGCGAGCAGCTGGCCGAGCTGCGGCCCGCCGGCGTCCACCCCCGGCGCGCCGTGCACCAGCTGGATCAGCCTGCCGAGCACCTCGGCGGTGGAGCGGCGCGCGTCCACCCCGGAGAACCCGGCGGTGACCACCTGCTCCACCCCGTCCACATGCGCGGCCACCTCGCCTGCGGCCGCGTCCGGGTGGCTGGCCCGCCAGTCCATCAGCTCGGCGGTCAGCACCACCCGCTTGTCGTACTCGACCCCCGGGTCCTTGACCCGCACCGCCGCCCCGAACAGCACATCGGTGAGCTGTCCCTCGTGCACCGGCACCGGCTGCCGCGGGTCGGCCAGCGCCGGTTGCGCCGGTCCGGCCAGCAGGCAGGTGGTCACCGCGAGCGCGATGGCGCCCCTGGTTCCCCACTGTCTTGATCTACCCATGACTCGGAGCGTAGGTCTGTGACCTGGGGCGGAACCTCGCTCGCCATATTCAACAGAGCTTGAATAAGGCGGTCAGCCGAGGAGTTCGGCGAGCTGGGCCAGCTCCGCGGGTGGGTCCACCACCGGCTGGATGAGGAGTTCGTCGATGCCGGCCTTGGCCAGGGCGGCGATGCGGGTGCGGAGTTCCGCGCGGGTGCCGACCAGGGCGAGGGTGTTCATCAGCGCGGGCAGGACCAGATCCCGGTCTCCGGGTGCGATGCGGCCGAGGTAGTTCGGGTAGAGCCTGGTGTGCCGGTCCGGTGCGGTGGCGGTGGTGCCACGCCGGTCCAGCAGTCCTCGCACCGCATCGCGTTCCGCGGCGCCGAGTTGGTCGGCGAAGGCGGGGGTGTCCGCGGCCGTGTCGGCGGCGTAGGCCAGCAGCGACAGGACGAGGTGGCCGGTCGCGTCCCTGGCCGCGTCGCCGTGCGGGTCCTCGCCCTCCGCGAGCACGTGCAGCGCGGTGACCAGGTAGGAGTCGGGGTCGTGGGGTGTGCCGGGGGCGGCCTGGCGGCGGACCTGGTGCAGTGCCTGCCAGGCGGCGGGGTCCAGCAGGCCGAAGGAGATGAGCCCGGCGCCCCGGCGGCCGGCCACGGCGGCGGCCTTCGGTCCGAGCGCGGCCACTACGAACTCGATCGGGTCTGTGGTGTTCACCTGCGCCCCTGCGTGCAGGAACCGGATGTCGCGAACCCGGTCGCCCTCGCGGTGTGCGGTCGAGCCGCCCGCGCACAGGTCCTGCAACGCGGCGGTGAACTTCTCCAGCGCGGTCGCCGAGGTCGGCGGCAGGCCCAGGGTGCGCCGCGCGGTGTTCCCGGTGCCGACCCCGCAGATGATCCGGCCCGGCGCCAGGGCGTTGAGACTGGCGAACCCGCTCGCCGCGGCCGGGGCCGAACGCAGTGCCGGGGAGGTCACGCCGATGCCGAGCTTGATGCGCCGGGTGGCCTTCGCGCACAGGGCCAGTGCGACGAACGGGTCGCCGTGGACCATCGGGGTGTCGTTGAGCCAGAAGCTGTGCAGGCCCAACTCCTCGGCCTGCGCGGCGAGGTCCTCCACACCTGGCTGGGCGGCGACCACGACGCCTGCGCGCATCACAACCCCACGGTACCGACCGGGGTCAGCCCTGGGCCAGGTCGGTGAAGCGGCTGTAGTGCAGCTGGTGCGCGACCACGATGGTGGCGGTCGGGCCTGCCCGGTGCTTGGCGATGATCAGGTCGGCCTCGCCCGCCCGCGGGTCGTCGCGCTCCCAGGCGTCCGGGCGGTGGATCAGCATGACCATGTCCGCGTCCTGCTCCAGCGAGCCGGACTCACGGAGGTCGGACAGCATCGGGCGCTTGTCCGTGCGTTGTTCCGGACCACGGTTGAGCTGGCTCATCGCCACCAGCGGCACCTGCAGCTCCTTGGCCAGCAGCTTGAGGTTCCGGGAGAACTCCGAGACCTCCTGCTGGCGGGACTCGACCTTCTTGCCCGAGGTCATCAGCTGCATATAGTCCAGCACGATCAGCTTGAGGTCGTGCCGCTGCTTGAGCCGCCTGGCCTTGGCCCGGATCTCCATCATGGTCATGTTCGGCGAGTCGTCGATGAACAGCGGAGCCTCGCTGATCTCGCTCATCCGCCTGGCCAGCCGGGTCCAGTCGTCATCGGTCATCCGGCCACCACGCATGTCGGCCAGCCGGATCCGGGCCTCGGCCGAGAGCATGCGCATGACGATCTCGGTCTTGCTCATTTCCAGCGAGAAGATGACGCTGGACATGCCGTGCTTGATCGAGCAGGAGCGGGCGAAGTCCAGGCCGAGGGTGGACTTGCCGACGCCGGGACGGGCCGCGACGATGATCATCTGACCCGGGTGCAGGCCGTTGGTCAGCTGGTCGAGGTCCACGAAGCCGGTGGGCACGCCGAGCGCGCTGCCGCCGCGACTGGCGATCGCGTCGATCTCGTCCATGGTCGGCTGGAGCAGTTCCTCCAGCGCCGTGTAGTCCTCGGTGGTGCGCCGCTCGGTGACGTCGTAGAGGGCCGACTGTGCCCGGTCCACCACCTCGGACACGTCCGCGCCCTCGGCGCCGTTGTGGCCCAGCTGGACGATCTTGGTGCCGGCCTCGATCAGCCGCCGCAGCACCGCCTTCTCCGCCACGATCTCGGCGTAGTAGCCGGCGTTGGCCGCGGTGGGCACGGTGGCGATGAGGGTGTGCATGTACGGCGCGCCGCCGACCCGCAGCAGTTCGCCGCGGCGCTCCAGCTCGGCCGAGACGGTGATCGCGTCGGCCGGTTCGCCGCGGGTGTAGAGGTCGAGGATGCACTCGTAGACCGACTGGTGCGCCGGGCGGTAGAAGTCGCCGGGCCGGACCACCTCGACCACGTCGGCGATGGCGTCCTTGGACAGCAGCATGCCGCCGAGCACGGACTGTTCGGCCGCGAGGTCCTGCGGGGGTTGCCGATCGAAGCCACCGGAGGAGTCGCCGCCCCTGAAATCACGGTCGTCCACCACGGCCACGGTCGTGCACCTCCACCAAGCTCGACACCCACCAGGATTCTGCTCGCGACCCCTGACAGAAGAGGTCTGACCTCTCGTCACCGAGGGCGCGCAGTGGCGACGCTAGGTCCCCCGTCCGGAGCAGGCAAACCAGCCTGTGGATCAACTTGTGGGCAGCCTGGGGATGGATGTCCACGACTGGACACAGGGCCCCTGTGCCCTGTGGACAACTTGGGGAGAACCTGCGAGGAAAAATCAAAGCGCGCTGGTCAGAGCCTATGTGCGCGATGTGGAAAAACTAACCCGAAACTGGTTCGGCGTGTCGCCTGTGACCGCGCCGACGGCGTGTCGCGGGCCGGGCGTCACAACTCCAGATTTGTGCTGTGACGCTGAGACAAACGAGCACAGGCGCCGCCCGTATGGAGTAGCCCCGTCCGGGCGGTGCCTGTGCTCGTGGTCAAGCAGAGCGTGCTCAGCCCGCGGCAACCACGAGGTTGACGCTGGCGGTGACCTCCGGGTGCAGGCGCACCGCGATGGTGTGCTTGCCCGTGGTCTTGATGTGGCCGGAGGTCTCGACGGAACGCTTGTCGAGCACCGGGCCACCGGCGGACTTGATCGCGGCAACGATGTCCGCGGTGGTCACCGAGCCGAAGAGCTTGCCGCCACCGGCCGCGGCGCGGCCGGCCAGCTGCACGGCGCCAAGGCCGTCGAGCTTGGCCTTGACCTCCTTGGCGTGGTCCAGGTCGCGGATCTTGCGACCCTCCTGGGCCCGGCGGATGGTCTGCACCTGCTTCTCCGCACCCTTGGTGGCCAGGATGGCCAGGCCGCGGGGCAGCAGGAAGTTGCGGCCGTAGCCGTCCTTCACCTCGACGATGTCACCAGGACCACCGAGGCCGGTCACGTCAGCGGTGAGAATGAGCTTCATCGCCAACTCCTCTCTAATGGTCTCTGGGTCAGCGAGCGGTTGAGGTGTAGGGCAGCAGCGCCATCTCGCGCGAGTTCTTCACCGCGATGGCGACGTCCCGCTGGTGCTGGGAGCAGTTGCCGGTCACCCGGCGGGCGCGGATCTTGCCGCGGTCGGAAATGAACTTCCGGAGCAGCGCGGTGTCCTTGTAGTCGATCAGGTGCGCGGTCTTGTCCTTGCAGAACGCGCAGACCTTCTTCTTCGGCTTGCGCACAGGCGGCTTAGCCATGTGTCGTCCTCCTGGAGCTGGACGTGGTCGTGTTCGGAGTCTCTTGGGGTGCGGTGCTGGAGCGCTGGCGAGGCAGCCGGATCAGAACGGCGGCTCGTCGTTGAAGCCGCCACCGCCGCCGGAGCTGGCCGCCGGGGGCGCGGAGCCCCACGGGTCGTCGGCAGGAGCACTGCCGCCGCCGGACGCGCCGTACCCACCGCCGCCGCCACCCTGGCCGCCGCCACCGCGACTGGCGCGGTTGACCTTGGCCGTGGCATAGCGCAGCGAGGGGCCGATCTCGTCGACCTCCAGCTCGATGACGGTGCGCTTCTCGCCTTCCTTCGTGTCGAAGGAGCGCTGGCGCAGGCGTCCCTGGGCGACCACGCGCATACCGCGGGTCAGGGACTCGGCGGCGTTCTCCGCCGCCTGGCGCCAGATGCTGCACCGCAGGAACAGCGCTTCGCCGTCCTTCCACTCGCCGCTCGCGCGGTCGAGTGTGCGGGGCGTGGAGGCGATGGTGAAGCTCGCCACGGCCGCGCCGGACTGGGTGAAGCGCAGTTCCGGATCGGCGGTCAGGTTTCCGACCACCGTGATTACCGTCTCACCAGCCATGATTCGCGTACTCCCGCGTCAGGACTTGGGGCCCTTGGACGCCTTGGCAGCAGCCTTCGCGGCGGCCTTGGCGAACTTGGCGGGGTCGCGGCGCAGAACCTTGGTACGCAGGACGGTGTCCTGCAGGTTCAGCTGGCGGTCGAGCTCCTTGACCGCGTCCGGCGAGCTGTTGATGTCGATGACCGTGTAAATCCCCTCAGGGGACTTGTTGATCTCGAACGACAACCGGCGCTTGCCCCAGACATCGACCTTCTCCACGTTCCCGCCCGAAGTGCGGATGACGTTGAGGAAAGTGTCCAGCGTGGGAGCGACGGTGCGCTCATCCACGTTGGGGTCCAGGATGACCATCAGTTCATAGTGACGCACGTAGACCTCACCTCCTGTGGACTAATTCGGCCACGGACGTTCCGTGGCAGGAGGGTCGTCGCGTCAGCAACCCGAGCAGGCTAACAGCCCAGTGCCGGTTGCTCCCAATCGGTGATCAGGCGGTACGCCGAAGTACCCAGGTACGGACCAGGCCCGCGGTCACCATGGACAGCGCGAGCACCGCGAGCAGCACCGGAGCCGCCACCCGGCCCGCGCCGTCGGTGGGCAGTGCGCGGGCCTGACCGGCCGAGGCCACTCCGTCGCCGCCCTCGGGCAGCCCGTAGGCGCCTGCCGAGCCGGGCGAGGCCTGGCCGTAGCGGTCGCCGGGGGCCAGCGCGCCCAGTCCGCCGGGCACGGCCGCGGGCAGTCCGGAGTAGTCGTAGAGCGGCACCCGGCCGTAGTCGTAGAGGCCACCGCCCTCCAGGCGCGGCAGCTGGAAGTCCGGGATCGGCGTGCCGGCGCCAGGAGTGCCGGGCGGCGGGGTGCCGGGGTTGGACGAGCCGGGCGGCGGGGTGCCGGGGTTGGACGAGCCGGGCGGCGGCGTGCCAGGCGGCGGGTTGCCGGGGCCGGGGCCGGGCTGGCCGGGATTGGTGGTGCCGGGCGGCGGCTTGGGCGAGGACGATCCGCCTGGCAGGTTCTTCGCGCCCTCCTGGATCGGCGCGGCCACCGCGTTCAGCGTCTTGACCGTCACCCCGCAGCCCGCGCTGAGCACCTGCTGCACGCCCTTGAGCACCTCGCCGAGGATCGGCCCGAGCAGTGGGATCCGGCGCAGCGCGTCGATCACCCGGCCGGCGATCTGCCCGCCGGTGATGAACCCGCCCTTGCCGTCGGGCACCGCGCCGATCGGGATCGGCGGCAGCGCGCGCACGGCCTTGTCCACGGCGCCGGCCAGCGGCGGGCCGAGCAACGGCACCCGCCGGACCACCTCGACCACCGGCGCGGCGACCGCACCGGCGCTGAGCTGGATGGGCTGACCGGGTTTGCCCTGGACAGTGGCCCCGCAGTCGCCGATCAGGATCGGTTCAGCAGCCTGGGCGGAACCGGCTAGACCCACCATGCTGACCATGGCGAGCAGCACTGTTGCCACGGAAAGTCCTGCGAGTCGAGCGAGCATGCCCATCCCTCCGGTGCGTACCGACCGGTAACGTTCCTTAGGTGCAACGACGGTAGGTCGCCAAGGTGACGGTTGCCACCCCAAACCATGACGGAATGACGCACAACCTCTACTCGGGGAGTGGGCGTCGGACCCGCCGACTACGCTCTCCGGCATGCGCATCGGGGCACACGTCGCCGACGACAACCCGCTCGGCTCGGCGCAGGACCGCGGCGCCGAGGTCGTCCAGTTCTTCCTGTCCAACCCGCAGAGCTGGGAGTCACCCAAGCCGCACCCGCAGGCCGAGGCCCTGCGGGAGGCCGGGATCTCGGTCTTCGTGCACTCGCCATACGTGATCAACGTGGCCTCGCTGAACAACCGGATCCGCATCCCCTCGCGCAAGTCGGTGGTGCAGCAGGCCGAGGCGGCCAAGGCCAGCGGCGCGCTGGGCCTGGTGGTGCACGGCGGGCACGTCACCAAGGGCGACGACCCGGCCGACGGCATCGCGAACTGGCGCAAGCTGTTCGAGCGGCAGGCCGAGGCCGGTGGGTTCGCGGTGCCGGTGCTGATCGAGAACACCGCGGGCGGGGACAACGCGATGGCCCGCCGCTTCGACATGCTGTCCCGGCTCTGGGACGCCGTCGGCGAGTTCGGCGCCGGGTTCTGCCTGGACACCTGCCACGCGCACGCCGCGGGTGAGGACCTGGTCGGCATCGTGGAGCGGGTCAAGGCGATCACCGGCCGGATCGACCTGGTGCACCTGAACAACTCCAGGGACGAGTTCGGCTCGTCAAGGGACCGGCACGCCAACATCGACACCGGCACCATCGAGCCGGGGGTGCTGGCCGCGGTGGTCAACGCCGCCCAGGCCCCGGTGGTGGTGGAGACCCCAGGTGACGGGCAGGCAGGCGACATCGCCTACCTGCGTTCCCAGCTACCCGCGTGATCCGCTTCGGCAGGACCGCGCTCGCCGCGCTGGTCCTGCTGTGCGGACTGCTGCTGATCGGCGGCTACGCGAACAAGGCGCGCTGCGCCGGACCCGAGTTCGACCAGTGGGGCCGCAGCGCGCCGGAGTACGCCAACCGGCACGGCGACCTCTGCTACTCCGACATCCAGCACCTGTGGCTGGGCCGGGAGGTCGACCGGCACGTCTTCCCCTACCTCGGTGGCGGCCTCGGCGAGGACGGCCAGCTCATCGGCGGTTCGGTGGAGTACCCGGTGCTCAGCGGCCTGCTGATCTGGGCCGGGGCGATCTTCGCCAACAACGACGCGGACTTCCTGCTGTACTCCAGCCTGTTGCTGGCCCCCTTCGGCCTGCTGGTGGCCTGGCTGCTGGGCGGGCTGGCCCGCTGGCGCGCGCTGATCTGGGCGCTGGCCCCAGGGCTGGTGCTGCACGCCTTCCACAACTGGGACCTGCCCGCGGTGGCCTGCGCGGTCGGCGCGGTGTACGCGGTGCACCGCGGCTGGGGCCGGGAGGGCGCGAGCCGTCCGCTGGTGGAGCGGGCGATGGTGGCAGGCGTGCTGCTCGGCCTTGGCGCCGCGCTGAAGCTGTACCCGGGCTTCTTCGCGCTGCCGCTGGCGTTGTACGTGCTCACCGGCGGGGCGCACGGCCGCTGGCTGCCGGGCGGGAAGCGCTGGGACATCGCGGGCGCGGTCCGGGTGCTGCTGTCCACCGTGGTCACCGTGGTGCTGGTGAACCTGCCGTTCGCGGTGCTGGGTTACGAGGGCTGGCGGGCCTCCTTCGTCTTCCAGCAGGAGCGCAAGGTCGACATCACCACCAACTCGATCTGGTTCTGGGCCTTCCGCCCGGAGTCCGATCCGGCCAACGCGGACTTCCAGGCGCTGGTCGGCTGGCTGTCCCCGACCTTGATCGGCCTGGCCTTCCTGCTGGCCTGCCTGGTCGGCTGGCTGCGCTGGAGCGGCACCGGCGAGTACCCGTGGGTCGGTGTGTCCGGCGCGATGCTGTGCGGATTCCTGTTGCTGCACAAGGTGCACTCCCCGCAGTACACGCTGTGGCTGCTGCCCTTCTTCGTGCTGCTCGCGGTGCGCTGGGGCTGGGTGCTGGCCTACACCGTGGCCGATCTGGCGCTGGGTGTCGGGGTGTTCCTCTGGTACCACGCGATCGAGTTCGGCCTGCCCATGTCGATCTACGACAGCCTGCCCGCGCAGGCGGTGATGATCGGGGTGTGGGGCAAGGTCGCGCTGCTGCTCGCGTTGTTCCTGATCCTGCCGTCCACGCCGGTCACCTTCGCGCCGGAATCAGGTGAACGGCGAATGGTCACGCTCTCATCGCGCTGATTGGGTCTGCCCCATGGTGTTCAGCGGAAAGCGCTTCCTCGCGAGCACGGCCGTGCTGGCCCTGCTGGTCTCCGGCAGCCCGGCCACGGCCGCGCCCGGTCCCGGCTGGATCGGCACCTGGGCGGCCGCGCCCACCTCGGCGGTGCCCGGCTCGGAGCAGGGCTATGCCAACCACTCGATGCGCAACATCGTGCACACCAGCATCGGCGGCAGCCAGGCGCGGGTGCGGCTGTCCAATGCCTTCGGCACCGCACCGGTGCTCTTCGGCCGGGTCACCCTCGCGCTGGCCGCGGGCCCGGACACCCCGGCCGCGGTGCCCGGCAGCATGCGCGTGCTGACCTTCGGCGGCGCCACCTCGGTGACCGCGCCCGCCGGGGCCGACCTGGTCAGCGACCCGGTCGCGCTGACCGTGCCCGCCGACGGCGACCTGCTGGTCACCACGTTCACCCCGGAGCCCTCCGGCCCGGTCACCCACCACTCGATGGCGATGCAGCACTCCTACTTCAGCCGCGACGGCGACCACGCCGCGGCCGAGTCCGGGGCCGCCTTCACCGAGCAGACCGGCAGCTGGCACTACGTCAGCGCGGTGGACGTGCGCGGCACCGCCGCCCGCGGCAGCGTGGTGGCGCTGGGCGATTCGATCACCGACGGCTGGAACGCGGGCATGAACACCAACCTGCGCTGGCCCGATCAGCTCGCCGACCGGCTGAACTCCCGCTTCGGCGTGCTCAACGCCGGGATCAGCGGCAACCGGGTGCTGCTGGACGGCGGCCCGCTCGGGGTGAGCGCGCAGGCCAGGCTGGACCGCGATGTGCTCGCCGCGGCCGGGGTGCGCACGGTGATCGTCTTCCAGGGAATCAACGACATCCTGCAGGAACCCCGGCAGCGCGACGCCCGCAAGATCATCGAGGGGCTCAAGCAGATCGCGCAGCGGGCCAAGGCCCGTGGCCTGCGGGTGCTCGGCGGCACCATCGCGCCGATCAAGGGCATCTGGGGCTTCACCGAGGAGCTGGACGCCCCGCGGCAGGAGGTCAACCGGTTCCTGCGCAACAACCCGTACTTCGACGGCCTGGTCGACTTCGACGCGGCGCTGCGCGATGGCTCGGACCCACTGCGGATGGCCCCGGCCTACGACTCCGGCGACCACCTGCACCCCAACGCCGCCGGTTTCCGCGCGATGGCCGCCGCCGTGCCGCTCTCAGCACTGTGAACCGGAATCAGAGGATCGGCGGATGGTCCCGCTCCCAGCGCGCTGATTAGGTCGAACGCGTCCCCGTCGACGTGGCTGCAGGAGGCTCGCGAATGGCGTCCAACGGTAAGCGCTGGCTGGTTGCGTTCAGTGTGGTGGCGTTGCTGGCCTCGGGTGGTCAGGCCGTCGGCGAGCCCTCGGCCGCGCCACCGGGCAACTGGGTGGGCACCTGGGCGGCCGCACCCTCGGCCGCGCTGTCCAACACCGAGTCCGGCTACCCGAACTACTCGATCCGCAACATCGTGCACACCAGCATCGGCGGCGCCCAGGTCAGGGTCCGGCTGTCCAACGCCTTCGGCCGCGCGCCGGTGCTGTTCGGTCAGGTCACGGTGGCGCTGGCGGCCGGGGCGGACACGCCGGCCGCGGTGCCGGGCACGATGCGCACGCTGACCTTCGGCGGCGAGCGGGAGATCACCGCGCCGCCCTTCGCCGACGTGCTCAGCGATCCGGTCGCGCTGAACGTGCCAGCCGATGCCAACCTGCTGGTCACCACGTTCACCCCGAACCCATCGGGCCCGGTCACCTACCACTCGCTGACCATGCAGAACTCCTACTTCACCCGTAACGGCAACCACGCCGGGGCCGAGTCGGGGGCGGCCTTCACCGAGCAGACCCGGCAGTGGCACTACGTCTCCGGCGTGGACGTGCGCGCGCCGGGCGTGCGCGGCAGCGTGGTGGCGCTGGGCGACTCGATCACCGACGGCGCGAACTCCACCTGGGGCGCCAACCTGCGCTGGCCGGACCAGCTCGCCGACCGGATGAAGGCCGGTCCGGCGCACCTGCGGCTGGGCGTGCTCAACGCGGGCATCAGCGGCAACCGGCTGCTGCTGGACGGCGGCGGCGCCGGGGTGAACGCGCTGGCCAGGCTGGACCGGGACGTGCTGGCGGCCACCGGCGCCCGCACGGTGATCGTCTACGAGGGCATCAACGACATCCAGCAGACCCCGCACCAGACCGATCCGAACCGGATCATCGCCGCGCTCAAGCAGATCGCGCAGCGCAGCAAGGACCGAGGGCTGCGCGTGCTCGGCGCCACCATCACCCCATTCAAGGGCTGGCACTCCTACAGCGAGCAGCTCGAAGCCACCCGGCAGGCGGTCAACCGCTACATCCGCAACAACACCGACTACGACGGCCTGATCGACTTCGACGCGACCATCCGCGATCCGCAGGACCCGCAGCGGATCAAGCCCGAGTACGACCAGGGCGACCACCTGCACCCCGGCGACGCCGGGTTCAAGGCGATGGCCGCCGCGGTCAGCCTGTCAGCGCTGTAGTCGCGGCCTCGGCCTGCTCGCGCTGCTTCTTCGCGGCGCGGGCAGGCCCGAGCACGAAGGCATCCGGCGCGCCGTCCAGCGGACCGCCTGCCGGATCGTCCACCCCGAAGGCCCGCACCCGGTCCAGCTCCGGCCGGTAGATCTCACGCAGGATCAGCACGCACAGCAGCACCACGAAGACATCCCGGATGACCACCGCGCCCAGGAACCAGTCCTGTGGCAGACCCTTGTTGTCCGGGCCGAGGTAGAAGTACATCCGCGGCGCCCAGACCAGTGCGTCCACCACCATCCAGGCCAGCAGCAGCCGCCAGCGCGGCAGCGCAAGCACGGCCAGCGGCACCAGCCACAGCGAGTACTGCGGACTCCACACCTTGTTGGTCAGCAGGAAGGCCGCCACCACCAGGAAGGCCAGCTGGGCCACTCGCGGCCGGCGCGGCGCGGACAGCGCCACCCAGCCGATTCCCGCGCAGCACAACAGGAACAGCACCGCGGTGACCGTGTTCAGCACGGTCGGCGAGGCCCCGGCAGGCAGCGGACCATCGAAGCCGCTCCAGCCGGTGAAGTACTGGATGACGTTGTAGATGCTGTCCGGGTCGACCCCGCGTTCGGAGTTGAGCCGGAAGAACTCCCGCCAGCCGTCCGGGTAGAGGAAGTAGATCGGCGCGTTCACCGCGGCCCAGGCCAGCGCCGCGGTCCAGGTGGTCCGCCACCAGTGCCCCATCCGCCCGGATCTCAGGCACAGCACCAGCAACGGCCCGAGGAAGAACAACGGATAGAGCTTCGCCGCCGCGCCCAGCCCCAGCAGCACCCCGGCCAGCCCCGGCCGGTTCCGCGCCCAGGCCAGCAGCGCCACCGCGGCGAACGCGGTGGCCAGGGTGTCGAAGTTGGTGAAGGCGTGCACCACGACCAGCAGCGAGACCGCCGCGATGGCCGCGTCCCACGGCCGCCGCCCGGTGAGTTTGAAGGTGGCCCAGATGGTCACCAGCCAGGCCAGCGCCAGCCACAGCGAGCTGAAGTTGAAGTAGACGATCACGGCCATCGCGTTGGGCAGCCAGCCACTGCTGGCGATGGCCACCCAGCCATGCGCGAGCTGGGCGTTGAACCACTGGAACAACCCGCTGAGCACGGGGTACTCCATGTAGCGGATCTGCCCGTCCGGCGTCCCGTTGTCGTCCTTCCAGGACGTCTTGTACGGGAACAGCCCCTTGTCCAGCCGCTCCGCGGTGTAGAGCGGAACGGTGTCGGAGTAGCACATCGCCACGTACTGCCGGGAATCCCGCCAGTCCAGCTGCACCACACCCTGGTCGTCCACATACTCCTGCACACACGGCGCCTTGGCCGTGTACCCCAGCGCCAGCGTCAGGGTGGCCAGCAACAACACCACCCGCAACGGCGTCCAGAACCAGTGCCGCCCCACCACCGCATGCCGCCCCAGCAACCCACCGATCGGCTTGCTGGCCTGCCGCGCGATGGGCTCGGACCAGGTCGAGACCTCCCGCTCCCGCGGTGTCAGCGACTCGGTGTCCGCGATCCGTTTGGACGCGGGCGGCGCCTGGCTCCAGTCGCCATCGGTGGCCTGCGGCTCGGGCCGCTCCGGTGCATGGGACACCTGGCGGATGCTACGGGCAGGACGGCAGGCCGGTGACCGAGGTTCCGGAACCCGGGTCGAACGGCGACCGCAACACGATCTCGAAACACCCCTCCGCCGACACCGAGCCGAACGCCCCCGACCCGGTGGCCCGAACCAGGGCCACCACGGTGATCCGGCCCTCCTGCCGATCGAACTTCTTCAGCTCGCCCTGGCTGTACTTGAGGATTTCCACGGCCGCGGGCTCGGCCAGCCCACCCGGGTCGGCCGCCTGTTTCCGCAGGCTCTCCGCGGCCTCCCCGGCGAACCGGACCGTCAGCCCGTCCACCTCGCCCTGCCGGGAGTTCCCAGCCAGGTAGAACGCGAAGCCGACACCCAGCACGACCAGCAACAGAACGGCCACAGCTCCGGAAAAACCCCAGGCGGGCCAGGCCCTCCGCCCGGCCCGCTCGGCGTGATGATCGGTCATGAGCCCTGGTAACCGGCCTTCCGCAAGGTCTACCCGACACGAAAAAGGCGGGGAGGTGAAACTGCCACCTCCCCGCCCTGATCATTCGCCGTTGCCGCCACCTCCGCGGCCGCCGCGTGGCTGGCCACCCGGTGGCGGATCCTCTTCGGAGGTCTTGGTCGGTTTGCCGGTGCCGGTGGTGGTCGGCTTGCAGCTCGGGAAGGGCCAGCCGCCGCAGGTCGGGGTCGGCCTGGTGTTGGTCGGCCTGCTGCTGGTCGGTTCCTCGCTGCTGGTCGGCGGGACCGAGCTTTCCGAGGTGGAGGTCGCCGAGGTGTTGCTGGTGCTGGTCACCGGCGCCTCGAACTGGCCGATCGGGTTGGCCTCGGGGAAGTTCTCGACCTTGGTGCCGTTGAGGTAGGAGTCCATGAACTCCTTCCAGACCCACCCGGGCTCGTCCTTGCCGTACATGTCCTTCAGGGAGGACTGCATACGGCCTTCCTTCCACTTGCCCCGGAGAATCTCGTTCTGGTCGGTGCCGACCCAGACCGCGGTGGAGACCGACGGGGTGTAACCCACCATCCAGGCACGCGAGTTGTGGCTGCTGCCCTTCTCCTTCTCGTACTGGTGGGTGCCGGTCTTGGAGGCGGACAGCCTGCCCTTGTCCAGTGCCACCCCGGAGGACTTGGCCACCGGCTTGAGCGCCTCGGTCACGTTGCGCGCGATGTCGGTGTTGTGCTTGCTGTCGTTCTGGTCGAAGGCGGGCTTGGCGGGCTCGTTGTGCTCAAGCAGGGTTTTGCCCGTGGCGTCGACCACCTTGGCCACGAAGTGCTGCTCGTTCTTCATGCCGTCGTTGGCGAAGGTGGCGTAGGCCGCGGACATGTCCATGGTCCGGACCTCGTAGCCGCCCAGCGCGATACCCGCGGACGGAGAACCGCCGTTGCCCAGCCCCAGGCTCGGCTTGTTGTTGATCTCGGCCGGGATCCCGGCCTCCTGGGCCGCCTTGGCCACCGTCTTGGTACCCACCTGCAGGGCGAGGTCGACGAAGGCGGTGTTGACCGAGAACTGGGTCATCTGCCGGATCGAGCACTGGGTGCACGAGTATTTGCCCGCGTTGGACACGGTGTAACCGCTGTTGCCCTTGCCGAAGGTGCGCGGCGAGCTGGCGTCGAAGGTCGAGCCGAGGCCGATGTCCTTCTCCAGCGCCGCGGCCACCACGAATGCCTTGAACGAGGAGCCCGGCGGCTGTGCGGCCTTGGCGTAGTCGAAGCCCTTGCCGTCCCGGCTGCCGTAGTAGGCCAGCACACCGCCGGTCTTCGGGTCGGTGGCCACCAGTGCCGACTTCAGGTTCTCCGGCTGGCCGGTGGCGAAGACCACCTTCTGCACGGCGGCCTCGGCGGCCTCCTGCGCCTTCTTGTCGATCGTGGTGGTGATCGTGTAGCCGTTCTTCTGCGCCGTGGCCATCTTGATCTGCTTGCGTTCCAGCTCGAGTTCGACCTGCTGCTGGATCAGGGCCCTCGTGCCCTTGATACCGCCACGCGCGGCGATCGCTTCCGCCCGGTCGCGCAGCTGGCCGGGCTGGTCGCCGTCCTCCGGGAACTGCATCTGGTCGCGGGCGGCCTTCTGGATCTTGCCGTTCTCGACCATCTTGTCCAGCACGTCGTTCCAGCGCTTGACCGACTTCTCCCGGTTGATCGCCGGGTCCCACTCGTACGGGCGCTGGATGACCGCGGCCAGCAGAGCGGCTTCCTCCGGGCGGTTGATCTCCTTGGCACTCTTGTTGAAGTACGCCTTGGCCGCCGCCTCGATGCCCTCGGCACCACGGCCGTAGGTGATCACATTGAGGTAGTTGGTCAGGATGTCGTTCTTGGAGTACTGGGCGTCCATCTTCGCCGACTTCACCAGCTCGGTGAACTTACGGGTCAGCGTGGGCCGGTCATCGCCGGTGGAGATCTTGATGTACTGCTGGGTGATACCGGAGCCACCGCCGGTGCCGCCGGTGAGGTTGTTGAACACCGCGCGCACGATGCCGATCGGGTCGAAGCCCGGGTTCTCGTAGAAGTTCTTGTCCTCGGTCGAGAGCACCGCTTCCTTGATGACCTGCGGGATCTCCTCGAACTTCAGCTGGACCCGCTCGCCGCCCTTCGGCACCACCTTGGCCAGCTCGCTGCCGTCGGCGTAGTTGATCGTGACCACCTGGTTGTGGCCCTTGAAGACCTCTTCCGGGGTGAGCACCGTGACGAACTGATAGGCCACGATGAAGGCCACCACCGGCGCCAGGATGGCCAGGCCGGTGAGCACGTAACCGGTGCGGCGGACGCGGCGCCAGATCTTCTTCTTGCGCAGTTTGCGTTCCTCCTCCGGATCCGGTGCGTCGGCGTCGACCACGTGGCTGTCGTCGTAGTCCGGGTCGCCGGGCAGGGGTTCGCGGTGGGTGAGCAGTTCGGGCTCACGCGGGTACGGGTCCTCGACCGGCGGGAACAGGTCGGTGGGCGCCTCGCCGGGGTGCTGGCGCGGCGGCATGCCACCGGGGCCGCCAGGTCCACCGGGTCCGTTCGGGCCGCCGTTGAACGGGGGGCGCTGGCCGGGCGGGCCGGGCGGGCGACCGCCGGGGCCACCGGGCATCGGCGCGCCGCCGGGCGGGGTGTTCGGACCGCCGTGACCCATCGGGGCGCCGCCGGGGGGCGTGTTCGGGCCGCCGTAGGGCATCGGGCCGCCGCGGGGCGGGGTGTTCGGGCCGCCGGGGCCGCCCGGTCCACCCGGCATCGGGGGACGGCCGCCCTGTGGGGGCATCGGGGGGCGCGGGCCGCCGGGAGGCCCGCCCTGCGGCCCACCCGGGGGCGGGCCCTGGCGGGGGCCCGGCGGCGGAGTGTCGTCCTCGTCCCAGTTGGGCACCCACTGCCCGGTGTGCTCACCGGTCTGTTCAGGTCCACTCGGCCGGCCGTCACGCCGTCGGTCGTCGCGCTCGTTCACGAAAAGGCCCTTCCACCGCCGTCGCACGGTGCGACGTCGTTTGGCGGTCGTTCGTCAGTACGTACCAGCGACATGAGCCGGATCACTCCGCGGCAGTCTTCCTTTGGGAGCTGTCGCTGCGCAGTCCACCCGTCCCCAGGACGTATGACTGCACCAGGTGGTTCCAGCTGCAGGTGCGGCACACCTCGACTACGTAGACGCTGAACTCCTCGAAGAGGGTTGCCATCCTGGCGAGTTCTTCAGCTGTGCGGGCCGAACCCGCAGCGTGCTTCAGCTCGTCGCCGTAGACCCAGGACACCAGCGTCAGGGGTTCCTTGCGGCACACGGGGCAGGTCACCGTGCTCGGTTCACCGTGGAACTTCGCCGCTCGGAGCAGGTATGGACTCGCGTCGCACACCTCCATGACCCCAGACCGGCCGGAGTAGACCTCGGCGAGCAGCGCACGGCGCTGCAACGCGTAGTCCACCACCTGCCGCTGGGTTCGCACCCCATCAGACTACGTGGCTGACACAAGGCCCCGGTGAGCCGTTCAGGGCAGTGCTGCCGGGTCGTTGCCCATCTCACGCCCGGAAGCCGGTGCTGTCGATGTATCGGCCCGATATAGTCCGGCTGCCTGTCAACCGTGTCACAGCCACGTCCGGAAGGGGTGCCAGATGCTGGAGCTGGCGATCCTCGGCATCCTGCACCGGGCCCCGATGCACGGCTACGAGCTGCGCAAACAGCTGGGCTGCCTGCTCTGCGGGCATCGCCCGGCGTTCTCCTTCGGCTCGCTCTACCCCACCCTGCGGCGGTTGCAGCGAGCCGGACTGATCGCCGAGGACGGCGGCGAGCCCAGCGCGTCGGCCGGCCGGGCGCGGCGGGTGTACGGACTGAGCGCGGCAGGCCGGGAGCACTTCGCCGGCCTGCTCGCCGAGGTCACCCCGCAGCACTGGGAGGACGACTGCTTCGGCGTCCGGCTGGCCTTCTTCTCCCGCACACCGCCGGAGGCGCGGCTGCGGATCCTGGCCGGCAGGCGGCGCTGCGTGGCGGAACGGCAGGAACGGATCAGGTCCACCCTGGACCGCTCCTGCGAGCACGTCGACCACTACACCCGGCAGTTGCAGCGACTCGGCCTGGACGGCGCCGAGCGCGAGGTGCGGTGGCTGGACGAGTTGATCGAGGCGGAACACCGCCAGCGATGAGGACGACCTTGAAGGAGGACCCGGCCATGTCCGGAGACCGCCGCAGTGTGCGGGTGGCCATCGTCGGCGTCGGGAACTGCGCCGCGTCCCTGGTGCAGGGCGTGCAGTACTACCGCGACGCCGACCCCGACAGCCGGGTGCCCGGCCTGATGCACGTGCAGTTCGGCGACTACCACGTCCGCGACATCGAGTTCGTGGCCGCGTTCGACGTGGACGCCAAGAAGGTCGGCATGGACCTGTCCGAGGCGATCCTGGCCAGCGAGAACAACACCGTCAAGATCTGCGACGTGCCGCCGCTCGGCGTCAGCGTGCAGCGCGGGCACACCCTGGACGGCCTCGGCCGCTACTACCGGGAGACCATCCAGGAGTCCGACGAGCAGCCGGTGGACGTGGCGCGGGCCTTACGCGAGGCCGAGGTGGACGTGCTGGTCTCCTACCTGCCGGTGGGTTCGGAGGCGGCCGACCGCTTCTACGCCCAGGCTGCCATCGACGCCGGCGTCGGCTTCGTCAACGCGCTGCCGGTGTTCATCGCCAGCGACCCGGTGTGGGCGGAGAAGTTCCGCGCGGCAGGCGTGCCGATCGTGGGTGACGACATCAAGTCCCAGGTCGGCGCCACCATCACGCACCGCGTGCTGGCCAGGCTGTTCGAGGACCGCGGGGTGGTGCTGGACCGCACCATGCAGCTCAACGTGGGCGGCAACATGGACTTCATGAACATGCTGGAGCGCGACCGCCTGGAGTCCAAGAAGGTCTCCAAGACCCAGGCCGTCACCTCCCAGGTCGACCACGACCTCGGCGCCCGCAACGTGCACATCGGCCCGTCGGACTACGTGGCCTGGCTGGACGACCGCAAGTGGGCCTACGTCCGGCTGGAAGGCCGCGCCTTCGGCGACGTGCCGCTGAACCTGGAGTACAAGCTGGAGGTCTGGGACTCCCCCAACTCCGCGGGCGTGATCATCGACGCGGTCCGCGCCGCCAAGATCGCCCTGGACCGCGGCATCGGCGGCCCGGTGCTGTCCGCCTCCTCCTACTTCATGAAGTCCCCGCCGGAGCAGTACGACGACTCGGTGGCGCGGGACAAGGTCGAGCAGTTCATCCGCGGCGAGGACTGAGCCCGCTCAGCCGGCGGCCGGGCTGATCATCGTCATGCCCGCCGCCGCGCTGGTGTGCATCAGCGGCAACGCCTCGGCCGCCCCGGCCAGCCCGATCTGCCGGGTGATCAGCCGGTCCGGTCGCAACTTCCCGCTGCTGACCAGGGCCATCATCTCCGGGTAGGCGTGCGCGGCCATGCCGTGGCTGCCCAGCAGGGCCAGTTCGTGCGCGATCACCCGGCCCATCGGCAGTGGGGTCGCCGCGCCGGGCAGCAGGCCGACCTGGACGTGTCGGCCGCGGCGGCGCAGGCCGTTGATCGAGCTGGCCGCGGTGGCCGGGTGGCCGAGGGCGTCCAGGGACAGGTGCGCGCCACCGCCGGTCAGGGTGCGTACCGCCTCTGCGGTGTCCACGCCGGTGCCGTTGACCACGGCGGTGGCGCCGAGTTCGGTGGCCAGGGCCAGGGCCTCGTCGTTGAGGTCGATGGCGATCACCTGGGCGCCCGCGGCGGCGGCGATCAGCACCGCGGACAGGCCGACGCCGCCGCAGCCGTGCACGGCCACCCACTCGCCGGCGCGGGCGCCGCCGATGTCGCGGACCGCGCGGAAGGAGGTGGCGAACCGGCAGCCGAGGGCGGCCGCGGTGTCATAGGCCATGGCCTCGGGCAGCGCGACCAGGTTCACGTCGGCCTGCTGGATCCGCACGGCCTCGGCGTAGGAGCCCCAGTGGGTGAAGCCGGGCTGGGTCTGCGCTGAGCAGACCTGCTGGTCACCGGCCTGGCAGGACAGGCAGGAGCCGCAGGCGCTGATGAAGGGCACGGTGACCCGGTCGCCGGGCCGCCAGCGGCGCACGTCCGCGCCGACCTCGCGCACCACTCCGGCCAGCTCGTGCCCTGGCACGTGCGGGAAGGTGCTGATGTCCGCGTCGTGGCCCATCCAGCCGTGCCAGTCGCTGCGGCACAACCCGGTGGACTCCACCGCGATCACCGCATCGGCCGGGCCGGGCACCGGGTCGGGCAACTGCTCGACGGTCACCGGACCGCCGAAGGACTCGTAGACCACTGCGCGCACGGGCGAAACATAACCCGGCTCTGCACAATGCGATCGTGGGTATTCGAGAGGTCGATGAGTTCGGGCGGCGGTTGCGGGCCGAGCTGCCCGCCGCGACCAGGCTGGACCCGCAGACCCGGGCCGCCTACGGCTCAGACGCCTCCATCTACCGGGTGCTGCCGACCGCGGTGCTCGAACCCCGCGACCTGGACGAACTGGGCGCCGGGCTGGCTATCGCGCGCGAGCACGGCGTGCCGGTGACCAGTCGCGGCGGCGGGACCTCGGTGGCGGGCAACGCGATCGGCACCGGGCTGGTGATCGACTTCTCCCGGCACCTCAACCGGGTGCTGGCCATCGACCCGGAGGCCCGCACCGCGACCGTGCAGCCGGGGGTGGTGCTGGACGAGCTGCGCCGCCAGGCCGCCGGGCACGGGCTGACCTTCGGGCCGGACCCGTCCACCCAGTCCCGCTGCACGCTCGGCGGCATGATCGGCAACAACGCCTGCGGCCCGCATTCGGTGGCCTGGGGCACCACCGCCGAGGTGGTGCACCGGCTGGACCTGCTGCGCGCCGACGGCCGGGCACTGACCGCCGGGCCGGGCGGCAGCGATGACGCGGAGCTGGACCGGCGGCTGATCTCGTTGCGGGACAAGCATCTGCGTGAGCTTCGGTTGGAGCTGGGCCGGTTCCGCAGGCAGGTCTCCGGGTACAACCTGGCGGAGTTGTTGCCGGAGAAGGGTTTCCACCTCGCGCGGGCGCTGGTCGGGTCGGAGGGCACCTGCGCGGTGCTGACCGGCGCGACCGTGGCGCTCACCCCGCTGCCCGCGGCCAAGGTGTTGCTGGTGCTGGGTTTCGCCGATGTCTACACCGCGGCGGACCAGGCCCCGCTGCTGGCCGCGGCCGGTGCGCTGACCGTGGAGGGGATGGACGAGCTGCTCATCGCCGCACTCGGCGACGGGCCGGGAAGTGTTGCGGCGAAAGAACTCCCGCCCGGCCGGGCCTGGCTGTACTGCGAGGTCGCCGGGGCGGATCAGGCACAGGCGCGAGCGCGGGCCGCTGAGCTGGCCGGGCTGGTCGAGGCCAGTGCGCTGGTGGTCACCGACCCGGCGCGGACCGCGGCGCTGTGGCGGATCCGCAAGGACGGCGCGGGGATCGCGACCCGGATGGCCGACGGCGGCGAGGCATGGCCGGGCTGGGAGGACTCCGCGGTGCCACCGGAACGCCTCGGCGGCTACCTGCGCGAACTGCACGCGCTGCTCGGCGCGCACGGCTACCGCGGCATCGCCTACGGCCACTTCGGCGAGGGCTGCCTGCACCTGCGCTGCGACTGGGATCTGCTGACGCCGCACGGGGTTTCCCGCTACCGCGAGTTCATCGAGGCCGCCGCCGACCTGGTGGTCGCGCACGGCGGCACCAGCTCCGGCGAACACGGCGACGGCCGGGCCCGCTCCGCGCTGCTGGCCCGCACCTACTCACCCGCGCTGCTGGCCGCCTTCGCCGGGTTCAAGCGGATCTTCGACCCGGACAGCCTGCTCAACCCGGGCGTCCTGGTCGACCCGCGCCCGCTGGACGCGGATCTGCGGCCCGGCCACGACCGGATCGAACTGCCGGTGGTGCACGCCCTGCACGCCGACAACGGCTCCTTCGCCGCCGCGGTGCGCCGTTGCGTCGGGGTGGGCAGCTGCCGCCAGGCCAGCGGCGCGATGTGCCCGTCGTACCAGGTCACCGGGGATGAACTGCACTCCACCAGGGGCCGGGCCAGGGTGCTCGGGGAAATGCTGCGCGGGGAACTGCTCGACCCGGACGCCACCGAGGTGCACGCGGCGCTGGACCTGTGCCTGTCCTGCAAGGCTTGCCGGAACGAGTGTCCGGTGCAGGTGGACATGGCCACCTACAAGGCCGAGTTCCTGCACCACCACTACCGGCGACGGCTGCGGCCGCGGGCGCACTACACGCTGGGCTGGCTGCCGCTGCTGGCCCGCCTGGCCCGGCCGGCGCCCGGTCTGGCCAACGCGGTCATCGCCCGCCCGGCCGCCCGCCGACTGGCCGGACTCGAACCCCGGCGTGACCCGGTTTCCTTCGCCCGCAACAGTTTCCGCACCTGGTGGCGGCGGCGTGGTGGCCCCCTCGGCACCGGCACCCCGGTGCTGCTGTGGCCGGACACCTTCACCAACTTCGTGCAGCCGGAGATCGGCATCGCCGCGGTCGAGGTGCTGGAGGCGCTGGGCTACCGGGTGGACCTGCCCCGCGGGCCGGTCTGCTGCGGGCTGACCTGGCATTCCACCGGTCAGCTGGACATCGCCCGCCGGGTGCTGCGCCGCTCGGTCCGCGCGCTGGCCGGCCAGGGGCTGGTCATCGGGCTGGAACCGTCCTGCACCGTGCTGCTGCGCGAGGACGCCGCCGAACTGGTGCCAGAGGCGGCCGGACTGGGCGCGCGGGTGCGCACACTGGCCGAGGTGGTCGCCGCGCACCAGGGCGACTGGCCGTTCGGGCACTTGGACGCCAAGGCGATCCGGCAGCCGCACTGCCACCAGCAGGCCACCTTCGGCGATGAGGCCGAGCGGGAGGTGTTGTCCCGCTTGGGGATCGAGGTCGACCAGGTGGACGCGGGCTGCTGCGGGCTGGCCGGGAACTTCGGTTTCGAGCCTGGGCACTGGGACGTCGCGCAGGCCTGCGCGGAACGCCAGCTCTACCCCAGGATCAGGGCCGCGCCGGCCAGCACGATGGTGCTGGCCGACGGGTTCTCCTGTCGAACCCAGGCCGGTCAGGGCACTGAGGTCACCGCGGAGCACACTGCGAGCGTGCTGCGTCGGGCACTCAGCCTTCCGGCATCTTCGAGGAGTGGTGGTTGATGATCACCCAGTGCCCGTTCCGCTTCTCGTAGACGAAGGTGTAGCGGGCGTCGGTGGTGCTGCCGTTGGCGAAGGTGAACCGGTAGGTGCCGGTGTCCACCGCCGAGTGCGGGCCCTGGATGGTGATGAAGCTCTGCAGGATGCGCCCGCGTGGCTTGTTCTCCAGGAAATGGTTGAAGTAGTCCACGATCCCGGCGCGGTCGGTGCGCACCCGGTTGGACAGGGTGGGCAGCAGAACAGCGCCGTGGCCGTAGCGGTTGGCGACGGTCTGGCTATTCCCGGTAGCGATTGCGGCGTCCCAGGCGGTGAACTGCGCGGCAATCTCCTGCTTGCTGGGCAGATCCTGGACGCTCGCGGTCGATAAGGTCGCCGCACCATCTGCCCCGGTCGCACTAGCCGCGGCGCCACCGCCGAGGACAAGCCCGATGACCAGTGCGGATGCCGCGAGAACCCGGATACGTCCGTTTTGCGCATTTAGCACGAGAGTTCCTCCTCGTTGACGGCCGAGCGGGGAGACTTTGCGCCTGTTCCGGCTATTTCGCGAGGGCCTGCACAAGAATTCCAATGCGGATGTGACGCACATTACTTAGGTTGCCTAAGGAAATTTGTTAGGGTGACTAAGTGCCTACTCGGTATATCAAGATCGATTCATTGGCGCGGGAACTCTGCCCGCTGGTGTTCCGGCTCTACTACGTGGTGCGCCGGGAAACTCCGCAGCACCAGCTCACCCTCACCCAGGCATCGGTGCTGGCCACGCTGGCCGCCGGCGGGGCGGCGCGGATGAGCGTGCTGGCCGAGCGCGAGGGCGTCCGGATGCCGTCGATGACCGATGTGATCGCCCGGCTGGAGCGACTGGGTCTGGCCAGTCGCCTGCCGGATCCGGCGGACCGCAGGGCGGTGCTGGCCGAGGCGACCGAGGACGGCACCCGGTTGATCGCCGAGCTGGTGCGGGCGCGGGAGGAGTTCCTCGGCCGCAGGCTGGCCGGGCTCGCCGCGGCTGATCAGGCCGCCATCGCCGCCGCCCTGCCCGCACTGCGCCGCCTGTTGGCGGTCAGCTGAACTTGGGACCGTGCTCGACACCCCAGTGGGTGATCACTGTGTGCGGACCATGGCTGGTTAATCACTCACGGTGATGGCTGGCCCGGCGTATTTCACCGTTTTGCCCGCTAGTCAGGTTGCAAGCTGACAACAGAGCGTGGTTGTTTGTCTTCTGTTCACTTTCAGGTCTTCCCTGGCTCGCTTGACGGCCCTACGGTCACGCCGTTCCCAGACTGACGTCGTGGAGGTACGTGTGTCTCAAGGAGAGCAGGGTCGCCGTCTGCTGCCGCTGCTGCCCAACCATGCGGTTGGGCGCTCGTCGGTGACCTGCGAGTACCGATGTGGCAACGCGTGTGCGCACGAAGAACCGAACAACTCGGCGAATGAGTACTTCGGCGACATGGCCCGCAAGGCGATGTCCCGGCGGGGCATGCTGCGCGCGGGCGCCGTGCTGGCCATCGCGGGAGCGGGCGCCACCACGCTTGCCGGCACCGCGGCCGCCGACGTCAAGCTGGACCTGGGCGTTGGTCCGGTGGACGTCGATGTCGACCTCGATCTCGGCTTCGGCGGGGGCCGCCGCACCGCGGGGGTGAACTTCGAGCCGGTCGCGCCCAACCGCGAGGACAAGATCGTCGTCCCCAAGGGCTACACCGACGAGGTGCTGATCCGCTGGGGCGACCCGGTGGTGCCCGGCGCGCCCAAGTGGGACTTCGAGAACCAGACCGCGGCCGCCCAGGCCAAGCAGTTCGGTTTCAACAACGACTACTGCGCCCTGGTGCCGATCCCCGGCTGCGACGACAAGTGGCTCATGGTGAACAACCACGAGTACACCGCCGAGGAGTTCATGTTCCGCGGCTGGAACAAGGACAACCCCACCCGCGAGCAGGTCGAGATCGCCTGGGCCGCGCACGGCCAGTCCGTGGTGCTGGTCGAGCGCAACCGCCGCACCGGGCGGCTGGAAGCCAAGGTGGACAAGCAGTACAACCGCCGGATCACGCTGACCACGCCGTTCGAGGTGCGTGGCCCGGCCGCCGGTTCGCAGTACCTCAAGACCTCGGTGGACCCGACCGGCACCGTGGTGCTGGGCACCCAGAACAACTGCTCTGGCGGACTCACCCCGTGGGGCACGATCCTGTCCGGCGAGGAGAACGTCAACCAGTACTTCGCCAACGCGGACAAGGTCACCGACCCGGTGGTGGCCGCGCGGCTGGCCCGCTACGGCTTCCCGAAGGGCACCAGCACCCGCAAGTGGGAGCGCTTCGACAAGCGCTTCGACCTGGCGCAGGAACCCAACGAGGCCAACCGGTTCGGCTACATCGTGGAGATCGACCCGTTCGAGCCGAACCAGCCGCCGATCAAGCACACCGCGCTCGGCCGGTTCAAGCACGAGGGCGCCAACGTGATCGTGGCCCGCGACGGCCGCGTGGTCGCCTACATGGGCGATGACGAGCGCTTCGACTACATGTACAAGTTCGTCACCGACGGCAAGATCAAGCACGGGCACAGCAAGCGCGCCCGCGAGCACAACAAGCGGCTGCTCGACTCGGGCACGCTCTACGTGGCCCGCTTCACCGGCGACAGCCCGGCCGCGGAGATCGACGGCTCCGGCAAGCTGCCCAGCGACGGCGAGTTCGACGGCACCGGCGAGTGGATCCCGCTGGCGCACAACAACAAGTCCTTCGTGCCCGGCTTCACCGCAGAAGAGGTCTACGTCTTCACCCGGCTGGCCGCGGACAAGGTCGGCGCGACCAAGATGGACCGGCCGGAGGACGTCGAGCCGAACCTGCACAACCGCCGGATCTACGCCGCGCTGACCAACAACACCGACCGCGGCAAGGCGGGCAAGGAAGGCGCCACCGAGGTCGCGCCGCGCCTGGGCAACAAGAACGGCCAGGTGATCGAGATCGAGGAGCGGTTCTCCGACAACACCGCGACCCGGTTCAAGTGGAACCTGCTGCTGGTGTGCGGCGACCCGAAGGCCGCCGACACCTACTTCGGCGGGTACGACAAGACCAAGGTCAGCCCGATCTCCTGCCCGGACAACGTGGCCTTCGACGGCTACGGCCACCTGTGGATCTCCACCGACGGCAACGCGCTCGGCTCCAACGACGGTCTGTTCGCCACCCCGCTGGAGGGTAAGGAACGCGGGCACGTCCGCCAGTTCCTGACCGTGCCGATCGGCGCGGAGACCTGCGGACCGATCATCGACGAGCGGTTCGTGCTGGTCTCGGTGCAGCACCCGGGTGAGGTGGACGGCGCTTCCGTGGAGAAGCCCGCCTCGCACTGGCCGGACGGCGGCACCAGCCAGCCGCGGCCGTCCGTGGTCGCGGTCTACAAGACCAACGGCGGCCGCATCGGCACCTGATCCACCCCGCTGCTCAGCGGTGCTCGTTGCCTCGCCGCATGGCGAGCACGAGCACCGCTGACATCAGCATCGCCCCGCCGACCAGCCACAACCCGGTGCGCTGACTGCCGGTGGCATCGGCCAGCGCGCCGGTGAGGTAGGGCGCGACGAACCCGGACAGGTTGCCCAGCGAGTTGATCAACCCGATCGCGCCCGCCGCCGCGGCCCCGGAGAGGAACGTGGTGGGCAGCGCCCAGAAGGTGGGCATCGCGGCCAGCACCCCGCAGGCGCACACGGTCACCGCGATCATCGCGGCCAGCGGATTGCCAAGGTAGAGCGCGATCGGGATGGCCAGGCCGCCCAGCAGCGCGGGCAGCGCCACGTGCCAGGTGCGTTCCCCGGTCCGGTCGCCGTGCCTGCCCCACCAGATCATCACCGCCGCGCCGATGGCGTAGGGCACCGCGTTGATCAGCCCGCGCTCCACCACGGTGTAGGCGGTGCCGAACTGCGCCTCGAAGCCCTTGATGATGGTGGGCAGGAAGAAACCGAGCGCGTAGAGCCCGTAGACGATGCCGAAGTAGACCAGCGCCAGGGCCAGGATCCGCGGTGAGGTGAGCGCCTTGCGCAGGGTCCAGCCGTGCTTGGCCTCGGTCGCCTTCTCCTCCGCGGCCAGTTCCGCGGTCAGCCAGGCCCGTTCCTCATCCGAGAGCCACTTCGCCTCGGCAGGCCGGTCGGTGAGGAAGAACCAGGTCACCCCGGCCAGCAGGATCGCCGGGATGCCCTCGGCCAGGAACATGAACCGCCAGCCGGACAGCCCGAACACGCCGTCCCCGTAGCTGATCAGCAGGCTGGACACGGTGGCCCCGATCGCGCTGGAGACCGCCACCGCGGCCATGAACTGCGCGACCACCTTCGCCCGCTGGTAGGCCGGGAACCAGTAGGTCAGGTACAGGATGATGCCGGGGAAGAAACCGGCCTCGGCCACCCCGAGCAGGAAGCGCAGCACGGACAGCGTGGTCGCGTTGGGCACGAAGGCCATCGCGGTCGCGATGATGCCCCAGCTGATCATGATCCGGGCGATCCAGCGCCGGGCCCCGAACCGGTGCAGGGCCAGGTTGCTGGGCACCTCCAGCAGCAGGTATCCCACGAAGAATATGCCGGAGGCGAAGCCGAACGCCTTCTGGTCCATGCCCAGCTCGGCGGTCAGCCCGTTGGGTCCGGCAAACCCGATGTTGACCCGGTCCAGGTAGTTGATGAAGTACAGCAACCCCAGGAACGGGACCAACCGCCAGGTGACCTTGCGCATGACCCGGTCCCGCAACGCGACGGTGTCCATCCCGGGTTCCTAACCCCCCGACCGGCTACGGTCAAGCCCATGACCTCCCGCCCCCGCGCCCTGGTGACCGGCGCATCCCGCGGCATCGGCAAGGCCATCGCCCAGGCCCTGGCCCCCACCCACGACCTGCTGCTGGGTGGCCGGGACCAGGCCGCGCTGTCCGCGCTGGCCACCGAACTGGGCAACGCCCTGCCCTGGCCGCTGGACCTGGCCGACCCCGACGCGCTCACCGCGGCCACCGCCGAGATCGACCGGCTGGACCTGCTGGTGCACAGCGCGGGCGTGGCCGAACTGGGCGCCGTGGCCGACACCCCGGCCAAGGTCTGGCGGGAGACCTACGAGATCAACGTGGTCGCGGTGGCCGAGCTGACCAGGGTGCTGCTGCCCGCCCTGCGCCGTGCCCGCGGCACCGTGGTCCTGATCAACTCCGGCGCCGGCCTGCGGGCCAACCCCGGCTGGGGCGCCTACGCCGCCAGCAAGTTCGCCCTGCGGGCCCTCGGCGACGCGTTGCGCGCCGAGGAGGAGCCGCACGGCGTCCGGGTGACCTCGGTGCACCCCGGCCGCACCGCCACCGACATGCAGCGCGGCATCCGCTCCGCCGAGGGCGGCGACTTCCGGCCGGAGGCATACCTGACCCCGGAATCGGTGGCGAGCGCCGTGCTCATGGCCGCGACCGCGAGCCAGGACGCCCACCTCACCGAGATCGTCATCCGCCCGGCGGCCCGCTGACCACAGCCGCCCGGCTGCCTGGCCGACCTTGACAGCTATCAGTCGGTGCCAAATACTCGGCACCGACTGATAGGAGGCGAGCGATTGACTGCGAGTGATCGCCGCGCGGTGTCCAACCCGCTGGGACTGGCGGTGCTGGGGTTGCTGATGGAGTCACCGACGCATCCCCATGCCATGGCCGCCACCCTGCGGGAACGAGGCATGGACCGGGCGTTCAAGGTGACCACCGGCTCCCTGTACGACGTGGTCCGGACGCTGGAACGGGCCGGGTGGATCGAGGTGCGGGAGACCGTCAGGGTCGGCGCCCGGCCGGAACGGACCATCTACCAGCACACCGAGCTGGGGCGGGCGGAGTTCGTGCGCTGGGTGGACGAGCTGATCCGGGTCCCGGCCGAGGAGTACCCGAAGTTCCTCTCGGCGGTCAGCTATCTCGGCGCGCTCGGGCCGGCCGGCGCCGTGGCGGCGTTGCGGGCACGGGCCGACCGGATCCGCGCGTCGCTGGCGGAGATCCGGCAGGGACACCACGAGGTGCTGGCGGCAGGCGAGGTGCCGCGCCTGTTCGTGGTGGAGGCCGAGTACGCGGTGCGGATGCTGGCGGCCGAGCTGGACTGGGTCGAGGAAATCACCACCGACATCACGACCGGCAGGCTGGCCTGGCCGGAGCCGGTGACCGGCTGGGTCGACGCCAACTCGTAACGCCTTGCGCAGACCGGGAATCCGACGGATGGAGGTCCGATGAAGGTCATGGTGGCCGGGGCAGGCCCGGCCGGGTTGATGCTGGCGGCCGAACTCGCACTGGCCGGGGTCGGGGTGGAAGTGGTGGACCGGCTGCCGCGACGGTCGCCGTTCTGCCGCGGGTTCACCCTCAACGCCCGCAGCCTGGAGTTGCTGGACCGGCGCGGCATCGCCGACCGCTTCCTGGCCGAGGGCCCGACGGTGCCCTACGGCATGTTCGCCGATCCGCACCGTCCGCTGGATCTGACCGCGATGGACACCGATCACCCGTACGTGCTCGGTATCGCGCAGACCCGGGTCGAGGAACTCCTGGAGCAGTGGCTGGCCGAGCTGGGTGTGGCGGTGTCCTGGGGGCACGAGGTGATCGACCTTGACCAGGACGGTGCCGGGGTCGAGGTGACCGTCCGGACCGGCGGTCAGCGCGGGCGCAGGCGGGTCGGCTACCTGGCAGGCTGCGACGGCAGCCGCAGTGCCGTGCGGAAACTCGCCGGGATCGGCTTCCCCGGCACCGCGGCCGGCACCTACGGCCTGCTCGCCGATGTGGAACTGGCCGATCCCGCCGACCTGCCGTTCGGGATGACCGACGGCGCGCACGGCACGGTGTTCGTGATCCCCCGGCCTGGCTATGTGCGGATCGTGCTCGACGAGCCTGCCCCGCCCGCCGACCGGGACGAACCGGTGCGACTGGCCTATTTCCAGCAGCGGCTGAACGAGGTGCTGGGCCGCCCGGTGGAACTCCGCGACCCGCGCTGGCTCACCCGGTTCTCCGACGCGGCCAGGCAGGCGGACCACTACGTCGCGGGCCGGGTCGTGCTGGCCGGGGACGCCGCGCACATCCACCCGCCTGCCGGGGCGGTGGGCGTGAACGTGGCGCTGGCGGACGCGGTCAACCTCGGCTGGAAGCTGGCCGCCAGCGCACTGGGCCGCGCGCCGGCGGGCCTGCTCGACAGCTACCACCACGAGCGGCACGAGGTCGGGGCACGCCTGCTGCGCACCACCCGCGCCCAGGCCATCCTCGGGCGGCGGCACCCGGACCTCGATCCGGTCCGGGACCTGTTCGGGGAACTCGCCGGGCTTCCCCCGGTCAACACCTATCTCGCCGAACTGGCCGCTGGGGTGAGCACCCGGTACGACCCCCGGATCCCCGGCGAGCACCCGTGGCTGGGCAAACTCACCCCGAACCTGAAACTGGTCATGGGCGAACAGCGCACCAGCGTCGCCGAACTGCTCCGGCCGGCCCGCCCGGTGTTCCTCCACCTCGGTGACCGCGCCCTGCCGACCATTCCGGACGGGACAGTGGACATCCACCACGCCCACTGTCCCGATCACCCCGAACTCGAGGGCCTGCTGATCCGCCCCGACGGGCACACCGCCTGGATCTCCACCACGACCGACCCGCAACCCGCCGACACCCTCGCCGCCGCCTGGTCCACCTGGCTCGGCACCCGCACCACCACCAGGACCGCGGCCGCACCAGGTGACTAGCCGCTGATCCGCTCGGCGATCCGGCGCACCTCGGCCTGCGCCTTGCCCCGGTCCACCCTGGTCGGCTCATGCCCGCTGACCACCAGCTCACCGGCCACCCACACCTCGGTGACCTGACTCGCCGCCGAGGACCACACCAGGTTCGACAGCAGCTGCACGTCCGGGGCCGAGGTGCCCAGCGGGAAGGCCGGGCTGTCCACGTCCACGTGCACCACATCGGCCCAGCGCCCGGCCTCCAGCGCGCCGAGGTCGGGGCGGCCGATGGCCTGTGCGCCCTCGCGGGTGGCCATCAGCAGGGCCTGCGGGGCGGTCAGCGCGGCCGCGTCGTCCGCGCCGAGGCGGGCGAACAGGGCGGCCTGGCGGGCCTCGTCCCAGATGTCCAGGTCGTCGTTGCTGGCCGGACCGTCGGTGCCGAGGCCGACGCGCAGGTTGCCCGCGCGCATGTCCAGCAGGCGGGCGGTGCCGGAGGCGAGTTTGGCGTTGGAGTTGGGGCAGTGCGCGACCGCGACGTCGTGCCGCCGGAAGATGTCCAGGTCGGTGTCGGACAGGTGCACCGCGTGCGCGGCCAGCACCCGGCCGCCGAGGGCGCCGATCTTCTCCAGCAGCTGCGGCACCGAGCCGTGTTCGGCGCGCACCGCGATGTCCTCCTGCAGGCCCTCGGCCACGTGGATGTGCATCAGCGCGCCGCGATCGCGGGAGAGCTGGGCGACCTCGGCGATGATCTCCGGGGTCAGCGTGTACGCCGAGTGCGGGCCGTAGCCCAGCTCGACCCGGTCGGCCGGGCCGAAGCGCAGGCCGTCGGCGTCGATCCAGCGGGTGGTGTGGTTGGTCAGGTCCTGCCAGCTGCCCAGCCGCTCCAGGCCGGGGGCGTTGATGATGCCGGGGGTGAGCAGCACCCGGCCGCCGGTGTCCAGCACCGCCTCGACCATGTGCTCGCCGTGGAAGAACATCTCCACGCTGGTGGTCACCCCGGCCCGGAGCATCTCGATCGAGCCGAGCAGCATGCCGTCGTAGGAGTCCCTCGGCACCATCCGGCCCTCGGCAGGCCAGACCGCCTCGGTCAGCCAGCGCATCAGCGGCAGGTCACCGCCCAGTCCGCGCAGCGGCATCATCGGGGTGTGCGCGTGCGTGTTGATCAGGCCGGGGAGCAGGATGCCGGTCAGCTCCCGGACCTGGGCGCCGGCCGGCAGCGCGGGCGCGTCCGCGATGGGTCCACAGTGGACGATCCGGCCCGCTTCGTCGATGTCGACGACGGCGTCCCGCAGCACCGAGCAGGCGGCGTCACAGGGCAGGACTACGGGGGCTTTCAGGCGCATCGACACTGGCATGTACGGATCCTGCCAAATCCGGCTCGGCCGGTGGCGTCGGCCTCGGGTGGTCCAGCACACAGCGCAGCCCGGCGAACAGGTCGTGCCAGGCCCGCTGATCGCGGCGGAACACCGGGGCCAGCAGCAACAGGGTGAACGCGGCCAGTCCGCCGAGGCCGATCAGGATCAGCATCTCCTTCTCCGGCAGGCCGAACCGGGCCGCCAGGTCGAGCTGCTCCTGCAACCGGATCAGCACCACCGCCGCGGTGAAGGCCAGCCCGGTGAGCACCACCAGCACACCAGCCGGGCCGAAGATCTCGCGCAGCACCAGCCTGCCCAGCGGGGCCGGGCTGCCGTCGGCCTTGCGCACCTTGAACTTCAGCAACCGGCCAGCCGGGGTGTACCCGTGGTCCAGCAGCGGCAGCACGATCCGCGCCAGCAGGTAGACCAGCACCAGCAGCAAACCCGGTTCGTAGCCGGTGAACGCGTTGAGCACCAGCGCGGCGAACCCGATGATGACCACGTCCAGCCCGTAGCCGACCACCTGGCGGGGCAGGCTGGCCGAGTCGGCCAGCGCCCTGGTTTCCGCCGCGGGCAGCAGCTTCGGCACGATCAGCGCGGCAGGCGCGATCAGCCCGCCGAGCGCGGCGCCGAGGGTGTTGGCCATCAGGTCGTCGATGTCGAAGAGCCGGTACGGGCAGGGGTAGATGCCGAAGTTGCCGGTGACCTGGGTGATCTCGATCAGCAGCGAGGCGCCGAAGCCGATCGCCAGCACCCAGCGCCGCCGCAGCCCGTGCACCCGGCGCAGCAGCACACCCAGCGGCACGAACAACGCGATGTTGAAGACGAAGCTGAGCATGGACTTGGAGGTCAGCCCGGCCAGGAAGCCGGACCGGTTGTGCTTGGCCAGCTCGGTCTGGATGTCGCTGATGAACTGGAACGGCACGAACTGGGTGCTCTGCCTGCCGGTGCACACGCTGTCGATCGGCGGGAACGGCATGAACACCAGCGCCAGCAGCACCAGCCCGTACAACAGCGTCGCGTACAGCACGAACGACCGGCGCGGGTCGACCCGGCCGAACCGCATGTAGTGGAAGACCACCACCGGTATCAGCAGCGCGAGGCCGACGATCAGGAAGTAGAACAGGCCGGTCTGGATGTTCTGCACGTACAGCTGAGGCACAGCGGGAATTCTGTTGCCTGCGGCAGTGATCCAGATCGGCTTATCGGCCAGTGCCGCTCAGCATTCCGGCTGATTCACCCAGTAGGGGTCAACCTACGAACGGAGTCAGGGTCCTCGATCCGCTCCTGCCCGATCGGCTGGACCGGCCGCCGCCGCACCCGCACGCCCTTGGTGCCGGAGATCCGCTCCGGCCAGCCGAGCTGGTCGCGGCGGAACATCGGCGCCACCAGCGCGCCGTAGGCCAGCACCAGGCCGAGCACCGCGCACAGCGCCAGCGCGGTGAGCACCCGCAGGTTGTCCGACCAGTCCCCGGTGAGCACCGGCGCGATCAGCACGAAGCACCACAGCCCCGGCAGCTCCAGCGCTTCCCGCCCGGCCAGCCGGAACAACCCGGCAGGCGAGCCGTCACCGCGGCGCACCCGGTAGCCCAGCAGGTAGCCACCCGGCGTCCAGCCGCGGGTCAGCCACGGCACCACCACGCGGGTCAGCAGCACCGGGGCCAGCGCGACCAGCGCGCCGCCGCCGGTTGTCAGGAAGAACATGCCGCTGAGCAGCAGGTCCACCGCGAGCGCGGCCAGCTTGCGGGGCACCCCGACGGTGTCGGCGAAGACCGGCACGGCCGGCGCCAGCTTCGGCAGCACGATCACCAGTGGGGCCAGTGCGAATCCGAGCAGCGTGCCGCCGGTGTTGGCGATCAGGTCGTCCACGTCGAAGAGCCGGTAGGCGCAGGGGTACAGGCCCCAGTTGCCGGTGAGCTGGGTCAGCTCGAAGGCCAGTGACACCCCGAGCCCGGCCGCCGCGGTGGTGCGCAGGCCCTTGCCGAAGGCCCGGCGCAGGAACACACCCAGCGGCGCGAACAACGCGATGTTGAAGGCGAAGCTGAGCATGGACTTGGAGGTCAGCCCGGCCAGCAGCCCGGACCGGTTGTGCTTGGCCAGCTCGGCCTGGATGTCGGCGATGAACTGGAACGGGGTGAACTGGGTGGTCTGCTGCACCCCGGTGCACACCTTGACCGGGTCGGGGAACGGCAGGAACACCAACGAGATCGCGATCGCGGCGTAGGCCAGGAAGGCGTAGAGCACCAGTGCCCGGCGCGGCTCCAGCCTGCCGTAGCGCCGGTAGTGCACCGCGGCCATCGGCAGCAGCAGCGCGAAGCCGATGCCAAGGAACAGCAGCAGGCCGGTGCGGACGGAGCCGAGGTAGGTCGCGATCACCTGGTCAATGCTCGGGAAATTCGCGTCCCGCCCCATCGACCGCGCAGCCGGGAACGCTCAGCCGAAGAGTCCGTCCCGCCGCGTGCCGGATCGGCCGGATGGCCGAGGGGTCAGACCGAGTCGAGCCGTTTCCGCAGCGCGGCGAGCCGGCCACCTGGCGGGGCAGGCGGCTGGGAGAACTTGGCCGGGCCGCCGAACCGGGCCCGCTGCACCGCCCCGGTGTCCACCCGGAAGGCAGGCCGCCCGCCACTGGGCCGCTGCCGGGACCGCAGCCAGGCCAGCCGGTGCTGGGCCTCGCTGTGGTGGTCGGTGATGGTGACCTCGGCGGCGTCGAAGGAGTGCAGCACCGCGCGGTTGAGTTCCAGGGTGGCCCGGTCCCGCCACAGCGTGCGCTCGGAGCCGGTGTCCAGTCCCAGCCGCTCGGCGACCGCGCCCGCCATCGCGTACGCGCCCTCGTCGGCCAGTGCCCTGGTGCCGATCTCCGCGCCGACGAAGAAGGAGTTGAACGGCGCGGCCGGGTAGTTGACGCCGCCGATGGACAGCCGCATGTTGCTGATCACCGGCACCGCGTGCCAGCGCAGGCCCAGCTCGCCGAACCAGGCCAGTTCGGGATGGGTCAGCGGCACCTCCAGCACGGCCTCGCTGGGTACCGTGAACAGCTTCGCGCCCTCATCCGCGGTCTCCACCACCAGCGGCAGCAGGTCGAACCGGCCGGGCAGGGCCGGGGTCCGGTAGCCGAGCGCGCGCATCGAGTCGGTGAACTCGGCGTAGCGCGGATCGCCGATGATCGAATCGTCCTCGCCGCGGTGCCCGGCGTAGCGCACCAGCTGCTCGTTCCAGATGCACGGACCTGGCCGGTCCGGGGTGTCCGGCGCGAACACGGTGACCAGCGGGCGGATCGCGCCCTCGTTGGTGGCCTGGCGCAGGTGGTCGAAGCATTCCGCGGCCACCGCGGCCGGCCTGCGCACCCCGCGCAGATCGCGCACCTTCAGCCGCCGCCACGGCATGCCGCTGGTGCACCAGCCCGAGTCGCGCAGGGCCACCCTGGCGCCGTAGGCCAGCTCCGCCGGGGTGTGCCGGTAGGTGCCGCTCTTGCCGACCTCCGCGCGGACCTCGGCCAGGCGCTGGCTCAGCGGTCCGGCGCCGGAGTGCGAGTCATGGAACATGCGGAGGAACTCCTCCGCGGCCATGAGATCGACCTGGGCGGCCGGGGGGCTCGCCGCCGCCGGCGCGAAGCTGATCACCTGGGTGTCGACTACGGTCACGGGTCGGTAACGTAGTTCGTGAACCCGGTCACGCGTCACTGCCGTACGGGGCATGAAAAGCAGCAGCTTTTCTCACCCGATCCAGTGGTCAATTCACCGAGAGTGGCGATCTTGACCACGGACCGTCAGCTGCGCTCGAAGATCAGATCGTGGATGACCCGGCCCTCTTCGTGCGCCCGCTGCTCGAACTTGGTCACCGGCCGCCAGTCCGGCCGCGGCGCCCAGCCACCCGGCTGGTCCGCGAACCGGTTGCGCAGCAACGGGGTCGCCCGGCAGGCGGCCATCATCTCCACCGAGTACTGCTCCCAGTCGGTGGCCAGGTGCAGGGTGCCGCCTGGCCTGATCCGGGAGGCGGCCAGCGCGACGAACTCCGGCTGCACCAGCCGTCGCTTGTGGTGCTTCTTCTTCGGCCACGGGTCCGGGAAGAAGATCCGCACCCCGTGCAGCGAGTCGGCCGGGATGTTCTCCCGCAGCAGGGTGACCGCGTCCCCGCGGAGCAGCCGCAGGTTGGTCAGGCCGAGCTTCTCCACCCGCAGCAGCAGCTGGGCCAGGCCGGGCTTGTAGACCTCGGCGGCGACGTAGTTCAGCTCGGGCGCGGCGGCGGTGAGCTGGGCGGTGGTCTCGCCCATGCCGGAACCGATCTCCAGCAGCACCGGGGCCGGCCTGCCGAACCAGGCGTCGAAGTCCACCGGGTCCTTGCCCAGCTCGTCGACCTTGCGGCCCAGCGTCGGCCAGTACTGCTGGTAGGCGCGTTCCTGTCCTGGGCTGAGCCGGGCGGTGCGCTGCACAAAGCTCACCACGGTGCGCCAGTGCGCAGGCCGGACGGGGTCCTGCCCAGTCGAAGTCATCGTTCCCTCACGCCGCGGTCCTGCGATTACGGCCCCGACTCTGCCAAATGGCAGTGCCGGGGCCGCAGTCGGGTCCAGCGGGCTACCAGCCCTCGATCTCTGCCAACCGGGCGGCGAGTCCGGCGAGTCCGGCCACGGCCACCGCGGGCCGTGGGTCGTTCTCGTGTGCCGGGTGCACATCGAGCCAGCCCAGGTGCGCATCCGTCAGGGTCACCGTGGTCGGCAACCCGGTCGAGGTGCCGGGATCCGACGGCACGTACTCCCAGTAACCGTCTTCACCATCACCCACCCAGGGGACGTAGAACCACCCGGGACGGTTGGCCAGCAGCTCGTGCACACCGTCCTCGACGGCGAATCCGGCCTGCCGGTGCACCAGGTCGCCGCGATGCAGGGCACGCAGCCACCATGGCGCCTGCACCGTGTTGCCGCCGTGCGAGGCGGCCCGGAACAGGTGCAGCACCTGGCGCTCCGGCGCCCGTTCCACCCAGGACCGGCGGGCCTGCGCGGGGGTGCTCGCGGCGGTGGCGTAACCCATGCGTTCGATCGCCTGGGACCATTCCAGTGCCGCGGTCGGCTCAACCCTGAGCCCGGAAAGTCGTGCTGGCGGGCGCCGCTTGATCTGGTCCCCGCGCTGGTTCGGCAGTCTCGACAACGCTGTCGATGCGCTCACCGTCGGTGAGTCGAGCATCGGTTCGGTCATGATCACCTCCGACCTCTGTGAGGTCTCACCCCCATCTGATCCCTGTTCAGGCCCGCTGTCATGTCGAAGTGCGCTGTTTCACGGCGCGTTAACGCAATGCATACGCCGCGCAACCTCGGCGACATCCCCGTACTGTGACGTAGACAACATCCGGTCCCTGCCCTTGGGGTGTTCCGTGGCTGAGCGCTTGCGCGAATCGGTGGACATCAGCGGTGGAGTGGTGGTCGGCGTGGACGGTTCGGCGTCCTCGCTGCGGGCCCTGCGAGTGGCGGTCGACGAGGCGTGTCTGCGGGAGTTGCCGCTGCACGTGGTGCGGGCCTGGACGTTGCGCACCGCACCCCGGCCGCCGGACTGCCCGGCCGGATCGGTGGCCAGCGTGACCGAGTACTCGGAGTGGCTGCGCAAGCAGACCGCGGAGCTGGTCGAGCAGCACCTCGGCAAGCGCGAGGACTGCCAGATCACCGTGCACGTGGTGCACTCGCCCTCGCCGCAGGGGCTGATCGCCGCGTCCAACGGCGCCGATCTGCTGGTGGTCGGCCATCGCGGCCGGGGCGGGTTCGCCGGACTGGTGCTGGGCTCGGTGGCCGACCAGGTGGTCCGGCACGCCCGCTGCTCGGTGCTGGTGGTCCGGCCCAACGTCTAGGCAAAAAAGAGTGGAGCCCCGGCGACCCCCCGAAGGTCGCCGGGACCCCACTGCCGACTTCGCGGGCCCCGAACCCGCAGCCATCGGTTGCTTCCCTGTGAAGTCCTCGTCCTGGAGGACGCCACTGGGTATACCCGGGTTGCGTTGTTTCCGAAAATTTCTTTCCGCTAGCCCGGGGAGTCCGTGCGCAGCTCGTGCAGCACCAGTCCGTGGCTGGCCGCCAGCTCGCCCACCTGCTCCGCGCTGGCGCCGCTGACGCTGAGCGATCCTACCCACTCGTTGTCCAGTTCCCTGCGCACCGCGAAGCCGGCCCCGGTGAGCACCCTGGCCAGCTCCTCGCACTGCGGGCTGCGCACCAGCACCACCGGACCTCGTTGGCGCACAAGGAGTTCCGGATGTGTCAGGCCCTCGGCGGCGCCGTTGTCGGACCGGGTCGCCTCGGGCGCGTGCTCGGGCTGGACCCCGGCCAGCCTGCGCAGTACCCGCCCGAATCGGCAGGTGGGATGCGCGGTGGTCCTGGTCCCGCATGGTTCGGTCGCGGTGACCGTCTCGATCATTGCCGGGGCTCCTGGGGGTGAGATCGCCTCCCTGGCCAACAATGACCGGAAAGAGTGGTTTCTCGCGTCCTCCGTTGGTCGGGACTTGGCGTCATACCGTGGACGGACCCCTACGGTTCGACCATGGGCTACAACGACGCGCCAGCAGGGTGGTGGCGGGAGTTCATCGCCGCCACGCCACCGCACACCGGCAAACTCGCCGTCACCCGCAAGGACGGCTCCCCGCACGTCTCGCCGATCTGGGTCGACCTGGACGGGGACGACCTGGTGTTCACCACCTACGCGCCCTCGATCAAGGGCAAGTCGATCGCGCGCGACGGCCGGGTGTCGATCTGCTTCGACAACGAGCACCCGCCGTTCGACTTCGTGACCGTCACCGGCACCGCGACCACCACCGACGACCCGGAGACGGTCCGGTACTGGGCCGGCCGGCTGGGCGCGCGGTACATGGGCGCGGACCGGGCCGAGGAGTTCGCCAAGCGCAACGGCGGCGAGGGTGAGCTGCTGGTCCGGGTGAAGATCGACAAAGTGGTGGCCAAGACCGACGTGGCCGACTGACCCCCAGTTTATGAACCACGGTTCACAAACTTAGTGAACCGTGGTTCACTAATGCCGTGGCCAGACCGAGAACCATCACCGACCAGCGGTTGCTCACCGCCGCCGCCGTGGTGCTGGGCCGCAGCGGCCCCGCCTTCACCATCGCCGAGGTGGCCAGCCAGGCCGGCGTGGCCACCGGCACGGTGATGCAGCGCTTCGGCAGCAAGCACGGGCTGCTGCTGGCACTGAGCCGGGCGCACCTGGCTGAGCAACTCCTCGCCATGCGCACCGCGGCCGCCTCCGCCGCCGGTCCGCTGGCCGGGGTGCGGGCGGCCGCCGCGGTGGGCTACGAGCTGCTGGACAACGCCGGGCAGGCGGCCAACAACCTGGCCCAGCTCGGCGTCGACCTGGCCGATCCGGAGCTACGCGAGGAACTCGCCCGCGGGAACGCCGCGGTCAACGAGGAGCTGCGGGTGCTGCTGAGTGCGGCCGCGCTGCCAGGGGCGCCGCCGCCGGAGCAGGCCGCGCGCATCCTCGGCGCACTGGCCGCGGGCACCGCCGTGCACTGGTCGGTCCGGCCACGGGGACGTCTGGTGGACCGGGTCCTGGCGGACCTGGACGCCGTGCTCGCGGGCTGGTCGCGGCCCGCGCCGGGAGAGGAGTCGGAATGAGCAAAGCGTTGGCGGACAAGGTTGTTCTGGTCACCGGGGGCACTCGCGGGGCTGGCCGGGGGATCTCGGTGGAGCTGGGTGCGCTGGGCGCCACGGTCTACGTGACCGGGCGCAGCAGCCGGGCCACCGGGCCCTCGCCGATGGGCCGGGCCGAGACCATCGAGGACACCGCCGAACTGGTCACCGCGGCGGGCGGCACCGGCATCCCGGTGCGCTGCGACCACACCGAGGAGTCCGATGTGGACACTCTGGTGGCGCGCATCCGCGAGGGGCACGGGCGGCTGGACGTGCTGGTGAACGACGTCTGGGGCGGCGACGGCTTCTCCGAGCACAAACCGGTGTGGGAACACGACCTCGGCAAGGGCCTGGCCATGCTGCGCAACGGCCTGGACACCCACCTGATCGCCCTGCACAAGGCACTGCCGCTGCTCATCGCCCAGCCGGGCGGGCTGCTGGTGGAGATCACCGACGGCGATGAGATGTTCAACCAGCGCTACCGCGAAGCGGTCTACTACGACCTGGTCAAGGCGGCGATCCTGCGGCTGGGCAAGGTTCTGCACCAGGAGCTGGCCCCGCACGGCGGCACCTCGGTCGCGCTCACCCCCGGCTTCCTGCGCTCCGAGGAGGTGCTCGACCACTTCGGCGTCACCGAGGCCACCTGGCGCGAGGCCATCGCCAAGGACAAGCACTTCGGCATCTCCGAGACCCCGCACTACCTCGGCCGCGCAGTCGCCGCACTGGCCGCCGACCCGGACCGGGCCCGCTGGGGCGGCCAGTCGCTGTCCTCCTGGCAGCTGGCCAAGGCCTACGGCTTCACCGACGTCGACGGGTCCCGCCCGGACTGCGGCAGTTACTTCGCCGACAACGTCTTCACCGAGTCCCCGCTGGACCGGGACCCAGCGCAGTACCGCTGAACTCAGGCGTCGCCGGGGCGGGCCAGTCCGGTCTCATAGGCCAGGACCACGGCCTGCACCCGGTCGCGCAGGTCCAGTTTGGACAGGATCCGGCCGACGTGCGTCTTCACCGTCGCCTCGGACAGGAACAACGTCTTGGCGATCTCGGCGTTGGACAGGCCCTTGGACACCAGCACCAGCACCTCGCGCTCCCGCTCGGTGAGCGTGTCCAGCACGGTGGCATCGCGCAGCTGACCCGACTCCGGCGAACCGAGGAAGCGCTCCAGCAGCCGCCGGGTGACACTCGGCGAGACCACCGCGTCGCCGCCGGCCACCGCGCGCAACGCCGAGACCAGGTCGGCGGGCGGGGTGTCCTTGAGCAGGAAGCCGCTGGCCCCGCCGCGCAGCGCGGCCAGCACGTACTCGTCCAGGTCGAAGGTGGTCATCACCAGCACCTTGGCGGTGCCGTCGGTGCTGATCCGCTTGGTCGCCTCCACCCCGTCCAGCACCGGCATCCGCACGTCCATCAGCACCACGTCCGGGCGCAGCTCGGCTGCCTTGCGGACCGCCTCGCTGCCGTCCGCGGCCTCGCCGACCACCTCGATGTCGGCCTGGGCGTCGAGGACCATGCGGAACCCGATGCGCATCAGTTCCTGGTCGTCCACCAGCATCACGCGGATCACGGTGCCGAGCTTAGAGGTCACCGGTGCTCACGACCCGGCGGCGCGGTTGGTCAGCGGCAGCCGGGCGAAGACCTGCCAGCCGCCGTTGGGCCGCGGCCCCGCCTCCAGCTCACCGCCGAACACGCTGGCCCGCTCCTGCATGCCGATCAGCCCGTTGCCGCCGGAGACCAGTTCCGGGCCGGGGCTGCCTGGCGAGCTGCTGCCGCTGTCGAGCACCTGCACCTGCACCGCGTCCGCACCCCGGTAGACCCGCACGATGGCGCGGACCCCGGCGCCACCGTGCTTGATCGTGTTGGTCAGCGACTCCTGCACGATCCGGTACACGCCAAGCCCGATGCCCGCGGGCAGCTCGTCCAGGTCGCCGCGCAGCTCCAGCTGCACCGGCAGGCCCACCGCGCGCACCTTCGCCACCAGCTCCTCGACCTGGCCCGCGCTGGGCTGCGGGGTCAGCTCCGGATCGTGCTCGTCGGTGGTGCGCAGCACGCCGAGCAGCCTGCGCAGCTCGTTGAGCGCCTGCCTGCCGGTGGCCGAGATGGTCTTGAGCGAGCGTTCGGCCAGCTCCGGTTTGTCCTTGATCATGTAGGAGGCGCCGTCGGCCTGGACCACCATCACGCTCACCGCGTGCGCCACCACGTCGTGCAGCTCGCGGGCGATCCGGGTGCGCTCCTGGGCCACCGCGATCTTGGCCTGCTGATCCCGTTCCAGTTCCAGCAGCAGCAATCGCTGCACCGCCTCCTCGTTCAGCGCCCGCCGGGCGGCCACGATCTCGCCGAGCAGCCAGGCGAAGGAGGGCGCGGCGAACCAGCTGAACACCGACCAGGCAGGCGGGCCGGGCTCAGGGAAACGCAGCAGGATGGCGAAGTTGACCAGCATGATGGCCAGGGCGAAGCCGCAGGACGCGGTGCGGTTGCTGTAGACGGCCAGGGTGTAGAGCATGATCGGGATGCCGAACTCGCCGATCCGGTAGTCCATGTCCACCGGATGCGTGAAGATCCGCAGCACCTCGGCGAAGACGATCAGCCCGGCAGCCACCATCGGCTGACGCCTTCGCACGATCAGCGGCACCGTGAGCAGCGCGCCGACCGAGTAGAAGTTGGCGTCGGTGACATCCCACTTCGGGTTCTTCCACGCCATGTCCAGGATGGTCAGCACGAGGACCAGCGCGGTGTCGCCCACCATCGGGTGGGACCGCAGCCACAGGCTCAGTCTCCGCACCCGACGAGCCTAAACACCGGTTCCGGCAGCTGCGTCGTACCGGAGGCGTACATTTCCTCCCCCTTGTGGATTACCCGTGATCACCCGGTGCGGCCGGGCTGCGTGCGACGATGCACCGGTGAACCCGGGGCCACTGTCCGCAGCCGTCGCCCAGCTCTGCCAGCGGCTGACCCCGCAGGTCGGCTCGCGCACCGCGGCCGGATTCGCCGAGGTGCTGCGCAGGCTGGGCGCCCCGTTGCAGGTCGCGGTCGCCGGCCGGATCAAGTCGGGTAAGTCCACGCTGGTCAACGCGCTGATCGGGCGGCGGGTGGCGCCCACCGACATCGGCGAGTGCACCCGGCTGGTCACCCGCTTCCACTACGGCACGGTGGACCGGGTCGAGGTGGTCTTCACCGACGGCCGCAAACAGGTGCTGCCCTTCGACGCCGACGGCATGATCCCGGCCAGCCTGGGCGTGGACCTGGACACCGTCTCGCATCTGGAGGCATACCTCACCAGCGCGGTGCTGCGGGACCTCACCGTGATCGACACCCCCGGCCTGGGCTCACTCGACGCGGCCTCGGTCGCGCGCACCGAGTCCGAACTGCTCGGCGAACCGGGCAAGGGCGCCGACGCGCTGGACGAGGTCTCCCGCAACGCGGTGGTCGGCGCGGAGGCCGTGCTCTACGTGGTCACCCAGACCGTGCGCTCGGACGACCGGGCCGCGCTGGCCGCCTTCACCGCGGCCACCGCCAGCCGGGAGGCGGGCCCGGTGAACGCGATCGCGGTGCTGAACAAGGCCGACACCATCGTCCCTGAGACGGTGGCCGGCTCCGGCGGCGATCTCTGGCAGGCCGCCACCCTGCTCGCCGCGCACCAGGCCGAAACGCTCAAACCCAGGGTCGCCGACGTGCTGCCGATGATCGGCCTGCTCGCCGAGACCGCCGAGACCGGCGGCTTCACCAGCACTGACGCCGACGCGCTCAGACAACTCGCCGCCCTGGACGAGACCACCCGCGCCACCATGCTGCTCTCCGCCGACCTGTTCCTGAGCTGGGACGCCCCGGTGCCTGCCGCGACCAGGGAACACCTGCTCACCCGGCTGGACCTGCACGGCATCGGCACCGCGCTGGACCTGCTCACCGCCGACCCCGGACTGACCGCGGGCAACCTGCGCCGCGGCCTGCTGGAGGCATCCGGCCTGGCCGCGGTCCTGGCCAAACTGGACCTGGTGTTCAAGGCCCGCGCCGACGGCATCAAGGCCGCCGCCGCGCTGGCCTCGGTCACCGCACTGGCCCGCGCCTCCGGCGACCCCGGCGAACGCCAGCGGGTGCACGACGCGATCGAGGTCCTGCTGGCCAAACCCGAAGCCCACCAGCTCCGCCTGCTGGAAGCCCTCACCCTGGTCACCTCCGGCCAGGTCGCCATGCCCGAGGACCTGGCCGAGGAGGTGCTGCGGGTCGGCGGCTCGGCCAAGGTCGACGAACAACTCGGCCTGCGCGGCCGCCCGCACCCGGAACTGCTGGCCTACGCACTGGAACGGGCAGGCTGGTGGCGGGCCTTCGCCTCGTTCGGGGCGACTCCGGCGCAAAGCCGGGTGGCGCACGTGGTGCACCGCGCATACTTCCTGATCTGGCAGCAGCTCGGCGGAGGATCCAGATGACGACCGGGGGAACCGAACCGGTGGACGCCGCGTCGGAAGAGGTCATGTTCGACCTCGCGGGCGGAGAGCGGAAGAAGCTGATCCAGCTCTGCCTCTACGCGCTCGACCGGGCCCGCAGCGCCGGTGTCGCCGAACGGATCGTGGACGGGCTGGCCGGGGTCGGGGTCGTCCCGGTCCGGCCGGACGGGCAGCGCTTCGACCCGGCAGTGCACGAGGCGGGCGGCACCGAACCCACCGACGATCCGGCGCTGGCCGGGCTGGTGGCCGAGACCGAGGTGGTCGGCTTCCTCGACCACGGGGCGCCGGTGCGGCCGCCGATCGTGACCGTCTACACGCTGCGCGAGGGGATCGGGTGAGCACGCCGGTGACCTCGGGGGTGCCGTTGCCCAAGCTGGTCCGGCACACCGTCGGGCGGCTGGTCGAACTGCTCAAGGACGCCGATCCCGATGCGGCCCGGTGGGTGGCCGCGGTGCGCGACGGGCGGCCGTCGGTGCCGTCGGTCGTGGTCGTCGGTGAGACCAACCGGGGGAAGAGTTCGCTGGTCAACGCGTTGCTCTCGGCGGAGAACCTGTCGCCGGTGGACGCGCATGTGGCCACCGCCAACTACCTCGTCTTCGCCCACGGCGAGGACTGGGCCGCGCAGGCCTGTTACCCGGGACAGGTGCAGCCGGTGTCCTTCCCGGTGGAGCAGCTGCACCGCTGGGTGACCGTCTCCGGCGAGCTGCCCGAAGGCCAGCTGCCGCCCCGGTTCGTCCGGGTGCAGGCGCCGATCCCGCTGCTCAGCCGCCTCACCGTGATCGACACCCCCGGGGTCGGCGGGCTGGACTCGATGCACGGCGAACTCGCCGCCGAGGCCGCCGCCAACGCCACCGCGCTGCTGTTCGTGGTGGACGCCTCCGCCCCGCTGACCAGCGGGGAGCTGACCTTCCTCGCCCAGGCCGGGGAACGGGTGGAGACCGTGCTGTTCGCGCTCACCAAGACCGACCAGTACCGGGGCTGGCGGCAGGTGCTGGAGGCCAACCGGGCGTTGCTCGCCGAGCACGCGCCGCGCTTCGCCGACGCCGTCTTCCACCCGGTCTCGGCACGGATGTTCGGCCTGGCCAAGACCGCGCCAACACCGGAGACCGGGGCGCTGCTGCGCGAGCAGTCCGGGATCGCGCCGTTGCAGACCGGGCTGCAGGAGCTGGTCGCCGCGCACGCGGCCATGCTCGCCGAGGCCAACACACTGCGCGCCGCGGCCACCGCGCTGGCCGGGCAGGCCGTGCAGCTCTCCGCCGAGCAGCGCGCGCTGAGCACCGGCGAGGCCGAGGCCGAATCCCTGCGGGCCCGCAAGGACGAGCTGGTCGCGCTGCGCCGCTCGGCCACCAGGGGCTGGCAGGTGAAGCTGCGCGGGGAGACCCAGCGGGCCAGGCTGGAGAGTTCGCACGAGGTCGCCAGGCAGATGCGCGATGTGCAGTCCTGGTTCCGCCGGGCCATCGACGCGGCCAACCGGGACGGCCTGCAACGACTGCCGCAGGAGCTGGACGCGGCCCTGCAACTGGTCTCCGGCCGGTTGAGCCAGGCGCTGGCCACCAGGCTGGACGCGCTGGCCCAGGCGGTGCTCGCGGAACTGTTCGCGCCGGATGAGCTGGAGGTCATCCGGGCCCAGTTCGCCCGCGCCGGGGCGCCGCCGGTGCTGTTGCGCAGCCCGGACCGGCGGCCGCCCAACGCCGAGGACAAGCTGCTGGTGTTCATGGGTGTCTCCGGCGGCCTCGGCCTCGGCAAGGCGGCCGCGCTGCCGCTGGCCGGGCTGGGCATCGCCGCCTCCAGCGCGCTGGTGCTGCCGGTGACCATCGTGCTCGGCCTCGGCGCGGGCTGGTGGCTGGCCCGCACCCGCAAGCAGACCGCGGACAAGACCTACCTCAAGCAGTGGCTCACCGAGGTGGTCGCGGACGCCCGCTCCACCATGGAGCAGCTGGTCTCCGAACAGCTCATCGAGGCCGAACAGCAGCTGTCGCTGGCCATGGACGAGGCGCTTGGCAAGCGGATCGGCGCGATCGAGGACGAGTTGCGCGAGGTGGACAAGGCGCTGCGGCTGGACACCGCCGAGCGCAACCGGCAACTCCAGGTGGTCGGCAAGCGGCTGGCCGAGGTGAAGGCCGGGCGGGCCCAGGCCGAGATGCTGCTCGGGCGGATCAGGGAGCAACGGAACAACGCGGCGGGCCGGGAGCAGCCCGAGGGGCGTTGACAGGTTGTCACCATTTCGATCGGTTGCCGACTTGGCGATGGAACCGAACGGGCCTACCGTAAGTCCAAGTGGCAAGAAACGCCCAGCTTGCCCGCACCCCGGGTAGTACGAGGGGGATCAGGTGTACATCGAGGAGCACGGCGCCGGCGACGGTGACATCAAGGTGACCATCGACGGTGCGGAGCAGACCGTCGAGGCCGTCAGCGACAGCAACCACGACGGCATCGACGACACCGCGGTGGTCGAGACCGACGACGGCTACCTCAGCTTCACCGACACCAACGGTGACGGGACCGCCGATGTCATGCGCACCCTGGACGAGAAGGGCGCGGTGGTCAGCACCTCGCGCTTCGACTCGGCCAGCGGCGAGTGGGTCACCGAGGGGCAGCGCTCCAGTGCGGGCCCGCAGACCGCGGTGGGCACCGGGTCCGGGCTGATCGTGCACACCGCCGACGGCGAGCAGCACCTGCAGGGCGAGCTGACCGACACCGACGGCGACGGCAAGGGCGACACCCTGGTGGTCACCGACGCCGACGGCGACACCGTGGTCTTCGCCGACATCGACGGCGACGGCGACGCGGACGTGGCCACCGAGATCACCGGCAGCGGCCAGGTGATCGTGAGCGAGCACCGCGGCAACGGCGAGTGGGTCGTGGTGCACGACGAGAACCTCGGCCAGGCCATGGGCAGCGAGCCCGCCCGGCTCTCCGACGCCGACTGGGAGATCGAGACCGCCACCGGCGGCTCCGGCGCCCAGGGCAACTTCCACGTGGACCCGGTCACCGGCGAGTGGGTCGACTCCACCGGCAACGGCACCGGGATCGGTGGCGCGCAGCAGCCCCGCTGGACCTAGTTCCCCGCCCGCACGTGCCAGATCAGCCCCATCCGGAATCCGGGTGGGGTTGATCTCTTTGTGGGACACGCCACCGGAGAGCGCTTGCTGGCCGGGCGCGCGCTGGAAATGTCACCCGTTCATCTCCGCGCCACAAGTGGCTGAATCGATCCCCTTATCGGTCCTGTGAGCGAGGCGACACTCCGGGTGTCGGCAGCGCCTGGTGGGTACCGCTAGCCTCAAACCAATCCCTTTTCACGCCACGCCCGGCGCCCCCGGGCGTAGCGACGCTTTCTTCGCTCAGGCAGGAGACGCCATGACCGCACTGACCATCCCCGGTCTCGATCAGGCACCCACGACGCACGCGCGCCTGCTTTCCTGGGTGCGCGAGGTCGCGGAGCTGACCGCGCCGGACGAGGTCGTCTGGGTCGACGGGTCGCCCGAGGAAGCTGAGCGCCTCAACCAGAAACTGGTCGACGCAGGCACCTTTGTGCGACTCCAGAACAAACCGAACTCGTTCTGGTGCGCCTCTGACCCCAATGACGTGGCCAGGGTTGAAGAGCGAACCTACATCTGTTCTGTTGACGAGGCCGACGCCGGCCCGACCAACAACTGGATGAATCCGGTCGAGATGAAGTCCATCATGACCGAGCTGTACCGCGGTTGCATGCGCGGCCGCACCATGTACGTCATTCCGTTCTGCATGGGCCCGCTCACCGCGGAAAAGCCCATGCTGGGCGTGGAAATCACCGACTCCGAATACGTCGTGGTGTCCATGGGCGTCATGACCCGCATGGGCAGCAAGGCGCTGGCGGTCTTCGGCGACGACGCCGACTTCGTGCCCTGCCTGCACTCGGTCGGCGCTCCGCTGGAGCCCGGCCAGGCCGACGTGCCGTGGCCCTGCAACGACACCAAGTACATCACCCACTTCCCGGAGACCCGCGAGATCCAGAGCTTCGGCTCCGGCTACGGCGGCAACGCGCTGCTGGGCAAGAAGTGCTACTCGCTGCGCATCGCCTCCACCATCGCGCGCGAGGAGGGCTGGCTGGCCGAGCACATGCTCATCCTCAAGCTCACCTCGCCCGAGCAGAAGGTGCACTACATCGCCGCGGCCTTCCCCTCGGCCTGTGGCAAGACCAACCTGGCCATGCTGGAGCCGACCATCCCCGGCTGGAAGGTCGAGACCCTGGGCGATGACATCGCCTGGATGCGCTTCGGCGCGGACGGCAGGCTGTACGCGGTGAACCCGGAGGCCGGTTTCTTCGGCGTCGCGCCGGGCACCAACTGGAAGACCAACCCGAACGCCATGCGCACCATCGAGCGCGGCAACTCGGTGTTCACCAACGTCGCCCTCACCGATGACGGCGACATCTGGTGGGAGGGCATGGAGAACGAGCCCGCGCACGCCACCTCCTGGAAGAAGCAGGACTGGACGCCCGCCGACGGCGAGGCCGGGGTGCTCAGCTCGCACGCGAACTCCCGGTACTGCACGCCGATGTCGCAGTGCCCGGTGCTCGCCCCGGAGTGGGACGACCCCAACGGCGTGCCGATCTCGGCGATCTTCTTCGGCGGCCGGCGCGCGGGCACCATCCCGCTGGTCAACGAGGCGCGGGACTGGCAGCACGGCGTGTTCATGGGCGCCACCCTCTCCAGCGAGAAGACCGCGGCCGCCGCGGGCAAGGTCGGCGAGGTCCGCCGCGACCCGATGGCCATGCTGCCCTTCATCGGCTACCACGCCGGTGACTACTTCGCGCACTGGATCTCCCTCGGCAAGAACGCCGACTCGGTCAAGCTGCCGAAGATCTTCTACGTCAACTGGTTCCGCCGGGGCGATGACAAGCGCTTCCTGTGGCCCGGATTCGGCGAGAACGGCCGCATCCTGAAGTGGGCCATCGAGCGCATCGAGGGCAAGGCCGCCGCGGTGGAGACCCCGATCGGCCACGTGCCGACCGCGGCCGACCTGGACCTGTCCGGGCTGGACGCGTCGCTGGCCGACATCGAGGCCGCGCTGGCCGTCGATGCGGCCGAGTGGCGGGCCGAACTGCCGCTGATCGAGGAGTGGTTCACTCAGATCGGTGACAAGCTGCCCAGCTCGCTGCGTGACGAGCTGGAGGCGCTCAAGCAGCGTCTTGGCTGATCAGAGTCATGCACCAGTACTCGGGGCCCGGTGGCCAGCGTCGTCCGCCGGGCCCCGAGTCAGGTTTGTGTGACCCTGTGGCAAGGGACACAGTGAGGTGCATGCCCGAACGTCCTGGTCCCGCCACCCGCACCCGCCGGGTGTGCGCCGCGCTGCGTGCCCTGCGCAAGAACAATCGCCTTACCCTGCACCAGGTCGCGATCGCCCTCGGCGTCTCGGTGACCAAGGTGCAGCGGATGGAGACCGGGCGGCGCGGACTGCGGGCGGACGATGTCACCGCCCTGCTCACGCTCTACCAGGTGCCTGCCGAGGAACGCGCGGAACTGCTCGCGCTGGTGCGCCCGCCCGCCTCGCCGGGCTGGTGGCAGGCCCCCGGCTCGCGGCTGCCAGCCGACCTGCGGCAGCTGATCGGCCTGGAGGACGAGGCCGCGGTGGTGCGTGATTTCGAGCTGGCCATGGTGCCCACCCTGTTGCAGACCGCCGAGTACGCCCGCTCCGCGCTCGGCGGCATGGACCACCGGCTGCACGAGCCCGATCTGGGCCGCCAGGTCGCGGCCACCATGACCAGGCAGATGGTGCTGTCCCGGCCGATGCCGCCGAGCCTGCACTGCGTGGTGGAGGAGAGCGCGCTGCACCGGCCGATCGGCGGACCGGGTGTGCTGGCCCGGCAGTTGCAGGCGCTGTGCCTGCTGGCCGAGCGGCCCAATGTCACGCTGCGGGTGCTGCCGCTGAGCCGGGGCGCGCACCCCGGCCTGCGCGGCTCGATGACCATCCTGGAGTTCGCCGACGCGCCGCCGCTGGTGCGGGTTCCGGTGGCGGGCACGCACACCTTCCTGCAGCACACGCACGAGGTGGACCTGGCGCGGGAGGCCTGGCAGGTGCTGGAGCACCTGTCCCTGCCTCCCGCGGAGTCCGCGCACCTGCTCGGCGGCTACGCCGGCGAACTGGCCTGCGCGAGTTAGCCGATGGCCGGGAACGGTTGCCGGGGGGTGGCCGGGACGGCCGGGTCGGGCAGCGGGTTGCCCGCGCAGGTGCTGCCGTTGGCCGGCAGTGCGCCGGTGGTCAGGTAGGTGCTGACCTTGGCGTCCACACAGGCGTAGCCGCGCAGGTACATCCAGTGGTCGCCCTCATCGGCGACCACCAGCAGCGGCGAGCCCTTGGGCAGCACCCGCTGGGCCCGCTGGGCGCCTTCCAGGGTGGTCTGCGGGTCGCGCACCGAGTTCACCAGCAGCATCGGCGGCAGGCCGCGGCCGGTGATGGCAGGCAGCCGCAGTTCCGGGCGCTGCCAGGCCATGCACTGCTGGATGATCTTGTGCCAGCCCATCAGCGGGTACTGACGGCCCAGCCGCTCGGAGTCGGCGATGGTCCCGGCCCTGCCACCGCGGTAGGGCGTGTCGTTGCAGATGATGGACAGCGCGGTGCCGGTCTGGGCGGCCGGGTCCGGCTTGAGCAGGTCATCGGCCAGGCGCTGCTCCGTCGCGGACCTCGTCGCCGGGGCGCCCTCGCTGAGCCGCTTGACCAGGGCCAGGCTCTCACCGAGGCCGGGGAAGGTCTCCTTCTGCCCGAGCGCGCCGATGATCAGCATGTCCAGGCTCGCGCCGTTGTGCTTGTTCCCGTTCAGCTCAATGGGTTTCGCGGCCATCCTGGCCCGTACGGTCTCGTAGTTCGCGCCTGCCTCGGCCGCGGTGGCGCCCCAGCCGTAGCGGTCGTGGTGGCGGGCCAGCCAGGGCAGGAAGTCCACCCGGAACCGGCGTTCCATGCCGCGGGCCTGGTCGTTGAGCAGCTCCTGCCAGCTCGAGGTGACATCGGCGACCGAGTCCAGCACGAACCGGCCCACCCGGTGCGGGAAGTAGGTGGCGTAGAACGGGCCGAGCCAGGCGCCGCCGGACACCCCGTAGTAGTTGATCTTGCGCTCGCCCAGCAGGTGGCGCAGCAGGTCCAGGTCGTGCGCGGTCTGCTCGGTGTTGACGAACTTGCCCAGCTCGCTGTTCTGGCAGGCGCGGGCGATGTCCTCGTTGGCCTGCAACAGTTTGTTCAGGTTGGCCTGGCCGCGATCGCGCCAGTCCGGCAGCAGCGGGGGCAGCTCCGGCGCGCAGGCGACCTGGCTGCTGCCGCCGGTGCCGCGCACGTCGATGCCGTACACGTCGTGACTGGCCAGCACCGCGCGCTGGCCGGTGGCCAGGAAGTCCAGCGGGAAGGCCCGCCCGGCCTGGCCGGGGCCGCCGGGGTTGGTGAACAGCACGCCCTGCCGGGCGCCGGTGGCGCGCAGCCGGGTGATCGCCACGGTGATGTCCTTGCCGTCCCTCGGCCTGCGCCAGTTCATCGGCGCGGTGTAGCGCGCGCATTCCAGCGCGGTCCCGCCCGGTGGCAGGCCGGGCGGTGGGTTGGCCTGGTCGAAGCAGGCTTTCCAGTCCAGCCGCTGGGTGAGGTAGCGGCTCGGGGTGGACGTGGACTCGGTGGCGAAGGCGGCCGCCGGGGCGGCCAGCAACAGGGCGGCGACGGTCAGCACAGTGGCCCTGCGTCTTGCGTTCATGCGGTTTCCCCCTCAGGAAAGGCGCCGCGGACGAGGAAGTCACAGCCGCGGCGCTCAATGGTCACGCTAGGGAAAAACGGTGGAGCGCGCAGTGAACCTGGACCACACTCAGGGCGTCTTCAGGGGAGTACGTAAGGGGAAAACCAGCGACAACAAGGGAGGTGTGCCGTGGCCGGACTGGCGATGCTCGTGCTTGCTGTGGCCGCCGTGGTGATGGTCCTGCTGGCACAGCGGGGGGAAGAACCGGGGGCGGAGCTGGACGCGCGTAGCCACGAGCGTCTGCCGAGCAGGTCAGGCCGGTAGTTCGGCCTGGCCGCCGATGCCGCGGACGGTCTTGGAGACCGGCTTGTTCGTCTCGGCGAAACAGGTGCCGACGGTGTAGCCCTCCGACCAGTCACGTTCGGAGGGCACCCGCCAGCTGGTGGCCACGTCCGGCCGGCCGTCCAGGGCCAGCAGGTAGTCGATGACGACCTGTTTGCAGTGCTTGTCCATGCTCGCGTGCAACTGCTCGGCCGAGGGCATCTTGTCGGTGCTCTTGCCCAGGTTCTTCACCGCGGGCAGCGCCTCACCCACGTGCGGCTGGTCGCAGGGCACGCCGACGAGCGTCTCCGCCTTCGACGGTGAGCCTGCCGTGCAGAGCTGGTAGGCCCAGAAGTCCTTCTGCAGCGCGCCCTTGAGCGAGCCGGTGCGGCTGACCGGGGCGCCGTCCGGGCCGACCTCGACCACGGTGCAGATCACGTAGTGCTGGCCCTTGGCCCACAGCGACTTGTCCGGCCAGATCGCGGCCACCCGCAGCCTGCTGGCCGGGGCGGCCTCGCTGCCCATGTACTCGGTGAGCTTCTCGGTGCACCGGGGGATCGAGTTGGCCAGCAGCGTGGCGTCGTCCGGATAGGCCTTGGGCAGGTGCTGCGGCAGCGTCTCCAGCCAGGTGACCTCGGCGTCGTGCGCGCGGGTGCAGGCGACCTTGCCCAGCACCTTGGAGTCGAAGCACTCGCCGACCCCCGGCAGCTTCTCCTCCGGTGGCGCGGTCAGCACCCCGCTTGGCCGCACCGGGGTGCTCTGGCCGGTGCTCGCGGTGGTCGGTTCGCCGGGCACGGTGGCCGGGCCCGCGGTGCAGCTCGCGGCCAGCAACGCGGACAGCGCGAGCAGGATCGCGGCCTTCCGCATGCGTGGCTCCCCTCGCTGACCGTGATCGTCCGACTACCGTTGCGCACCGCTGGTGCGCTGATGGTCACGATTCGGGCACTTCGAACACAGGGTTTTCCTGCTGCCCGATGACGACTATCGCCACACATGCCTAACATCCGCGACACATCCGCGCCCGCCAAGGTCACCGTAGCGGTGGCAGGCCCGCGGGGGAGGACAACGGAGGAGTTCGATGCCGTCTGGTTCGTCACCACCCGTACCCGCGCGCCCGAGTGGGCTGCGCTGGAACTGGTGGAACCTGCTACTCGTGGTGCCACTGCTGATGCTGGTCACCCCACTGATCAACTTCGATGAGCCCCGGGTGCTCGGCCTCCCGTTCTTCTACTGGTCGCAGTTCCTCTTCGTGCCGATCGGCGTCATCTGCGTCGGACTGGTCTACCTCAAGACCAGGGACGAGCCGGTGGTCACCACCGCGCCGGACCGCCTCGACGTGGACAAGCTGGATGAGGGGGACAAGGCGTGAACAACATCCAGTGGACCGAGCTGATCGTCTTCGCCGTGCTGTTCCTGCTGGTGACGGTGCTCGGGTTCGTGGCGTCCAAGTGGAAGGCCGGTGACACCCTCGACCACCTGGACGAATGGGGTCTCGGCGGGCGCAAGTTCGGCTCGTGGATCACCTGGTTCCTGGTCGGCGGCGACCTCTACACCGCCTACACCTTCGTCGCCGTGCCCGCGCTGATCTTCGGTGCGGGCGCCATGGGCTTCTTCGCGCTGCCCTACACGGTGATCCTGTACCCGCTGGTGTTCCTGCCGCTGCTGCGCATGTGGTCGGTCTCCAGGGTGCACGGCTACGTGACCCCCGCCGACTTCGTCCGCGGCCGCTACGGCTCGCGCATCCTGGCGCTGCTGATCGCCATCACCGGCATCGTCGCGACCATGCCCTACATCGCGCTGCAGCTGGTCGGGCTGGAAGCGGTGCTGCGCACCATGGGCTTCAACGGCAGTGGCTTCCTCGGCCACCTGCCGCTGTTCATCGGCTTCCTGATCCTGGCCGTCTACACCTACCAGTCCGGCCTGCGCGCCCCGGCGCTGATCGCCTTCGTCAAGGACACGCTGATCTACATCGTGATCCTGGTGGCGGTCATCTACCTGCCTGCCAAGCTGGGCGGCTGGACCACCATCTTCGACCGCTCGGCCGAGATCCTGTCCCAGCCGGGCCCCAGCGGCGCGCCAAAGGGCTCGCTGCTGCTCAACGCGAACAACCAGCTCCAGTACGCCACCCTGGCGCTGGGCTCGGCGCTGGCGTTGTTCCTCTACCCGCACTCGCTGACCGGCATCCTGGCCTCCAAGGGCCGGAACGTGATCAAGAAGAACATGGTCGCGCTGCCGGCGTACTCGCTGCTGCTGGGCCTGCTCGCGCTGCTCGGCTACGTGGCCCTCACCGCGGGCACCAAGCCGATCACGAACAACGCCACCGGGCGGCCGGACTCCAACACCATCGTGCCGGTGCTCTTCGACCAGATGTTCCCCAGCTGGTTCGCCGGCGTCGCCTTCGCCGCGATCGGCATCGGCGCACTGGTGCCGGCCGCGATCATGTCCATCGCCGCGGCCAACCTGTGGACCCGCAACATCTACAAGGAGTACCTGAAGAAGGACGCCTCACCCAAGCAGGAGGCGCAGCAGGCCAAGCTGGCCTCGCTGGTGGTCAAGTTCGGCGCGGTCGCCTTCATCGTCTTCGTCGACCCGGCGTACTCGATCGACCTGCAGCTGATCGGCGGGGTGATCATCCTGCAGACGCTGCCCGCGGTGGCGATCGCGCTCTACACCCGCTGGTTCCACGTCTGGGGCCTGGTCGCGGGCTGGGTGGCCGGTATGGGCTACGGCCTCTACCTGCTGTACCTGATCCCGAACCCGGCCGCGGGCCGCGCGCACTTCGGTGGCTCCGCGCTGACCCTGGACAAGCTGTCGCTGCTGGGCTGGGAGCCCTTCGCCGGTTCCAAGACCCAGATCTACGTCGGGTTCATCGCCCTGGTGGTGAACCTGGTGGTCGCGGTCGTCGGCACGCTGATCGCCCGCCAGCTCAAGGTGTTCAACGGCACCGACGAGACCAAGGGCGAGGACTATCACGCCGATGAGGGCGACTCCTCGCTCAAGGCGGTCGCCTCGCACTGACGCGGGAACGCGAGGTTCCCCGGGCCGCCCGGTCCGGGGAACCCCGCCCGCCAGAGACGTTCGTCGATCTCGCACAGCACCGATCCGGCCACGCCAACGGCCAGCTCCGGCGCCCCGGCCACCTGCCGGGTGCCGGCCGGGCCTGGTCCGCCACGCAGCACCAGCGGCGATTCCACCCTGGCCCGCCGCCACAGCGCGCCCAGCCGTTCCCCGGTCAGTTCGGCCACCGAACCGTGTCCGGCCACCACGTCCCACAGCGGCCGCCGCCTGGCCAGCTCACCTGCCAGCCAGCGTTCCTGCCCGGCGCCCAGCAGCGAGCCGGTCTGCCGGTACTGCTGGGTGTCCACCAGCCGCAACGCCAGCAACCGGCCCCAGCGCAGGCTGCGGTAGATCGGCATCCGCCCGCCGTCGGGCCGGGAGGCCGCGCGCAGCGGCTGGTGCTCGTAGTAGGCGCGGCAGGCCGCCACCCACTCCCCGGACAGCTCACCCGGCCCCCAGCTGGAGACCTGCGGCGCGCTGGCCCTGGCCAGCTGCGCGGCCGGGGTGAGCCGGGCCATCGCCCGCTCCCGCGCCGAACCCGCGCCCGAAGGCCGGTGCTCGCCGAGGCACAGCACCAGGTCGGCCGCGGCGGGCAGGGCGTCGCCGCTGGTCACGGCCAGCCGCAGGGGTTCGAGCGCGACCGGATGCGGGGTGGTCCTGGTGCGGCCGGTCAGCGAGAGGTGCCTGCCGTGGCGGAACCGGAAGTAGTACTCGGTGCTCGGTTCGAGGCCGTCGACCTCCACGTGCACGCTGTGCCCCCACTCGGGCAGCGCGTCGGCCACCCCCTCGCGCAGCACCCTGGCGCCAGCCGGATCGGCGCTGAGCTGCCAGGGCACGGACAGCGGCAGATCGGGCCCGCCGGTCAGCCGGGTCCAGAGCACCACCGAGTCCGGTTCGGGGTCACCGGAGGCCACACCGAGGGTGAACGGGTCCTGTCGCACCTTGAGCAGGTAATCAGTCGTGTGAGTCCGGTGCGTGGCGGCAAGGTGCCATTGGAGTGAATCTAGTGTTTGAATCGAGACGTGGATCGAGCCGTACTGACTGACACCGTCCGCTCGCGGTGGGACAACGACGTCCTGACGAGCCTGTCCGAACTGGTCTCCGTGCCGGCCATCTCGCCTGCCTTCGACCCCGACTGGGCCCGCAACGGCCACCTGGAGGCCGCGGTCGAGCACGTGCGCCGCTGGCTGGTGGCCCGCGAACTGCCCGGCGCCACCGTGGACGTGGTGCGCCTGGAGGGCCGGACCCCGCTGCTGCTGCTCGACCTGCCCGCCCAGCCGGGCACCGAGGAGGCAGGCACCGCGCTGCTCTACGGCCACCTGGACAAGCAGCCCCCGGTGGGCGGCTGGTCCGAGGGCCTGGGCCCGTGGACGCCGGTGCTGCGCGATGGCCGCCTCTACGGCCGGGGCTCGGCCGATGACGGCTACGCCGGCTACGCCGCGGTCACCGCGATCGAGGGCCTGCTCGCCGCCGGTGGCACGCACGGCCGCTGCGTGGTGCTGCTGGAGACCGGCGAGGAGTCCGGCAGCCCTGACCTGCCCGCCTACCTGGAGCACCTGAGCGCCCGGCTGGGCGCGGTCACCCTGGTGGTCTGCCTTGACTCCGGCGCCGCCGACTACGAGCGGATGTGGCTGACCACCTCGCTGCGCGGGCTGGTGCAGACCCAGCTCACCGTGCGGGTGCTCGAGTCCGGCCAGCACTCCGGCTCGGCCAGTGGCGTGGTGCCCAGTTCCTTCCGGGTCATCCGGCAGCTGCTGGACCGCCTGGAGGACTCGGTGACCGGCCAGGTCCGGCTGCCCGAGCTGCACGTGGAGATCCCGGACGAGCGGGTGCTGGAGGCCAAGGAGGCGCTCGCGGTCTTCCCCGGCCTGCTGCTGAGCCTGTTCCCGCTGATGCCGGGCATGCAGCCGGTGACGACCGACGAGCTGGAACTGGCGCTGAACCGCACCTGGCGGCCAACGCTGTCGATCATCGGCGCGGACGGCCTGCCGGTGCCGGATGACGCCGGCAACGTGCTGCGCCCGCACACCACGCTGATGCTGGGCTTCCGGCTGCCCCCGACCGCGGACTCCGACGCCGCGCTGGCCGCGGTGCGCCGCGCGCTGACCACCGAGGTGCCCTACGGCGCCCAGGTGGAACTCGGCAAGGTCGAGGCGGCCAACGGGTGGAACGCGCCGAGCCTGCGGCCGTGGCTGCGCGAGGCGCTGGACACCGCGGGCGAGCAGGTCTTCGGCGCCGGCTGGAAGGCCACCGGCGAGGGCGGCTCCATCCCGTTCATGGGCCTGCTGCACGAGGCGTACCCGGCGGCGCAGTTCGTGGTCACCGGCGCGCTGGGCGCGGACAGCAACGCGCACGTGCCGGATGAGTCGCTGCACCTGGACTACGCCCGGCGGATCACCGAGGCGATCTCCTACGTGCTGGACGCGCACGCCCGCTCCGGCGAGTGAGCCGGACCCGGGCCGCCTGGAGACTCAGGCGGTCCGGGCCTGCCGGATCCCGATCAGCACCCCCAGCAGCACCACGGCCATCCCGGCCACGCCCAGCAGCGGCGGGGTCTTGCCGCTGGCCAGGAACACATAGACCAGGCCGGAGATGGTCTCGAACACGATCAGCTGACCGGCCACCGAGACCGGCAGCCTGCTCGATGCCTGGTTCCACAGCAGGGTGCCGCCCCAGCTGACCAGCACGCCGAGCACCAGGCTGCCCAGCAGCAGGTACCAGAGCGAGTCGGCGCCGATACCGCGGCCGACGGCGTCCCCGGTGACCAGCAGCAGCGGCGCGGCCAGCACGGAGAGCCCGAGCGTGGCGATGCCGATCAGCGTGGACCAGTCCGCCGAACTCACCTGCGGGTTGGTGCGCAGGAAGTGCGCGTTGGCCACCCCGAACCAGGTCCACATGGCCAGTGCCAGCACCGCGCAGCCCACCCCGAGCAGCTGCTCGCCCAGCGAGCGACCGCCAAGGCCGGACCAGTCGATCTCGCTGAGGTTCACCGCGACCAGGCCGAGCAGGATCACCCCGACCGGCAGGGCCAGCCTGCGGAAGGGGAACTCGCGGCGGCGCAGGTTGCCGTAGACGGCCACGGTCACCGGCAGGGTGCCGATGATCACCGCCACCACCGGCGCCCCGACCAGCGCGATGCCCTGGACCAGCAGGAAGTAGTAGCCGACGTTGCCGGTCACGGCGAAGAGCAGGCAGGAGCGCCAGACCGGCCAGGAATGCCCGCGCAGCCGGGTGCCGGTGAACACGATCAACGCGACGGAGAGCAGGCCGTAACAGACGTAGCGGCCCAGGGTGACCGCCACCGGGGAGAACTCCGGCAACAGCACCGGCACCAGGAAGGCCAGGCCCCAGATGAGGTTCGCGCCGATGCCCAGCCCGATCCCGGCCAGGCCCGCACCGCGCACGGCGGTCTGCTGACTCATGTTCTCCCCCTGTTTCCGGTGCGCCGCCGATCAAACACGGACGGCCAGGGTGTCCGCATCACTGATCACCCGTCCGGCCGCCGCCAGTGCCCGGCGCAACCGCAGCGGCAACGCGGTCATGTGCCGGTGGGTGGCCGCGTCGTAGCACTCCGGCTCCGCCTTCAGTTCGGCCAGCCGCCGCTCGATCAGCTCCTCGGTCAGCGTCGCCGGGTCAAGGCCGTCGCTGGCCAGCACGAAGCCCCAGGGAATGCCGTAGGCGGGCACGGTCAGGGTGTAGGGCAGCACGTGCCGGAACACCGAGCGCAGGGTGTGCGCCACGCTGGCGAAGAACTCCGGGTCCAGGAAGCTGGCCGCGCCGGCCTGGGTGACGAACACCCCGTGCGGCCCGAGTCTCGCCTTGATCTGGCGGTAGAACTCGCGGGTGAACAGGGCCGGGGTCGGCGAGCCCTCGACCGCGTCCGGCAGATCGGCCAGCACCAGGTCGAAGCCGCCCGGCTGCTGCCCGAGCAGGGTGCGTGGATCGCCGAACTCCAGGCGGCAGCGCGGATCAAGCTGCGCGCCGCGGTGCATGTGCGGCAGGTGGGTCAGCGAGTGCCGGTGCAGTTCCGGGTCGATGTCCAGCTGCACCACCGAGGTCAGCTCCGGCATCGCGCACAGCCGGTGCAGCACCCCGCCGTTGGCCCCGCCGAGGCAGAGCACCCGGCGGGTGTGCGGCAGCAGGCAGTAGCCGGGCAGCAGCAACGCCTCGTGGTAGGCCGCCTCGTCCGCCTCGGTGGACTGCACCCTGCCCTCGATCACCATCGCCCGGCCGTAGCCGCCCAGCTCGACGATCTCGAAGCCCTGCCGGGCGGTGCGCCCGGTCACCAGGACCGAGCGCACCGCGTGCACGTGACATTCGGCAGGACCGAGGTACTCCTCGATCTGCTTGTCCCACAACGGTTTCATCGAGCAGTCGCGGTCACGAGGGCATAGCCGAGCTTGCCTGCCTTGGTCACCGCGTTCTCGTAGTCGGCCAGCCGCACGCTGGTCTCGAAGTACTCCGCCGAGGTCAGCGCGATGATCTCGGCCTTCAGCTCGTGCCGGACGATCACCGAGCGGTCCTGCCAGTCCCGGAAGGTGGGCGTGAGGTCCTGCACCACGTCCACCGCGAAACCGGCCCCGGACAAGGCTTCCCGGTACTCCGGCACCGTGTTCACCGTGGGGCAGGCCCATTCCACGGTGAGCTGCCGCCACTCCTGCTCGGACAGCTCCCCGGTGCGCACCCGCTCCATGAACGCCAGCCGCCCGCCGGGCCGCAGCAACTCATGGCAGCGAGCGAACAACCGCGCCGGATCGAAGTGGCAGAACGCGCCCGTGCCGTAGATCCCGTCGAAGGGCGCGGCGAACCCGTGCCGGTAGACATCCCCGTGTGCCAGCGAGACCCGGTCCGCCAGCCCGGCCTCGGTCAGCCGCTGCGCCGCCTTGCGCAACGGGCTGGCCGCCACGTCGATGCCGGTGATCCGCCAGCCGAACTCACCGGCCAGGAACGCGGCCACCGGCGCGGTGCCGCACCCGATGTCCAGCACCGCGGAATCCGGTGCCAGGTCCATCGCGGCGGCCAGCGCGCGCAGCTCGGACGCGCTGTTGTCGCTGAACTGCCCGATGTACTCACCCGGCCCGTACACCCGGGGGTAGACCAGGTCGTGCACCAGGTTGTTGCCGGCCATGTCCTGGTCGTACAGCTCCGCGACCAGGGCGAAGTCCTCCGGCGCTGCTCTCGTCACAGCCTCTCCACAAGCAGCTCGATGGGAGCGGCCGAATCCGCGACCGGGGCGCGCAGCGCGGTCCGGACGTTCTTCGGCAGCAGGAACATGTGGTGGTGGGTCTGCCCGTCGTAGAGCCGGGTGGGCGCCGGGCAGGTGCGGGCCAGCCGCTGGTCCAGCTCGGCCGGGCTCAGCGCCAGCGGGTCCACCGAGCCGACCGCGCCGATGCCGGTCAGCCAGACCGTGCCGTAGGACTGCGGGTAGCTGAGGTAGCCGTGTGCCTGCCCGAAGACCTGCTCGATCACCTGGAAGATCCGGGCGGCGAACTCCGCCGAGACCGGGCCGACCGACCCGCACCAGGACACGTACAGCCCGCGCCCGCTCAGCCTGGACCGCACCAGCCGGATCGCCTCGGCGGCGAACAACCTGCTCGCCGGGCTGCCGGGCAGGGGTTCGCTGAGGTCGTTGACGATCAGGTCGAACGGCTCGCCGCCGCCGGCCAGGTAGTCCAGCGCGTCGGCCACCACCAGCCGGTACCTCGGGTCCGACCGGAACTCCGTGCCCACGTCGGGCAGGTGCTCGCGGGCGATGTCGACCACGGTGGTGTCGATCTCCACCTGCACTACCTCGCCGACGCCGGGGTAGTTCAGCAGCTCGCGCACGATCCCGCCCGGACCGGCGCCGACGCACAGCACCCTGGCCGCCCGCCCGTCCAGCAGCTGCATGGCCGGGTGCACCATCGACTCGCTGTAGATGTACTCATCCGCGGCCACGTGCTGGATCCGCCCGTCCAGGAACAGCCCGCGTCCGTAGGCCTGGGTCTCCAGCACCTCGATCCGCTGGAACTCGCTGTCGAGGACCACGACCTCATCGGTCACCCGGTGGCAGTGCCGCTCACCAGGGGCGATCTCCTCGACGGTCCAGCGCTCAGCCACGCTCGGGGTTCCGGATCAGCGTGTGCGAGCCGTCCGGGTGCACCAGCACCTCACTCGGCTCGTCCTGGCCGAGGAACTGGGTGATCATCGAATAGCAGTAGCTGCCCGCGTTGGCGAAGACCAGCACGTCCTCGGTGGCCAGTTGCGGCAACGGCGCGCCCTTGGCCAGGAAGTCGCGGGAGTAGGTGGTGGAACCGACCACGTCGGCGGGGCGGTCCGCGGGCGCCTCGCCCGATCGGCCCAGCACACTCACCTCATGGAACTCGCCGTAGAACAGCGAACGGGGGATCAGGGTGGCGCTGGAATCGACGCAGACCAGGGACCGGTCCGGCCGGTTCTTCACATCCAGCACGCTGGTGCAGAACACCGCGGTATCGCCAAAAAGCGCGCGACCGGGCTCCAGGATCAGTTTGATAGGACGACATCGCTTCTGTGAATAGGCGGTGAACATCTTGCTGATGGCTTCGTCGTATTTGGCGTAGTCGAACTCCTCGATTCCGTCCTCGGTCACCGGGAAGCCGCCACCGAGGTCGACGTAGGCGAGATCGGGGAAGAAATCGGACAGTTCAAGCGTACGAGCCACGCCCTGCATCATCGTTTCCAGGGAAACAATGTTGGTGCCGAGGTAGACGTGCGTGCCGGTGATGGTGAGCTGGTACTTGTCCGCGATCTTGGCGGCCAGCTCCAGCTCGTTCTCCAGCAGCCCGATGCGGCTCTCCGCGCCGATGAAGACGTTGCCGAGGGAGTTCTCGTCGATGTTGAGCCGGATGCCGCAGCTGGTGCCCGGCGCGATCGAGCCGTACAGCTCAAGCTGACCGAGGGAGTCCAGGTTCACCGCGACGCCCAGCTTCGAGATCAGCTCGAGGTCGGAGCGGCGCACCCCTGTCGAGGTGTAGATGATCTCCGAGGGGGCGAACCCGCAGTCCATGGCGAGCTTGAGGTGCCGCGCCGAGTTGACGAAGATCCCCATTCCGAGCCCGTGCAGGAGCTTGAGCAGCTCGGGGTTGTTGTTGGCCATCGAGGCGAAATGGACCGCCTTGTCCGGATAGGCCAGGCCGGTGAAGCGTTCGGCATTCCGCCTGATCAAGGACTCGTCGTAGAGGTAGCACGGGGTGCCGTACTGGCTGACGGCAGCTGAGATCGATTTCTCGTCCATGGCAGGCTGCGGCCCTTTCGATAGTGATGCTACGCCGAGATATCGACGGATTATTTGTCTAGCAGCGCCGAGTTGCCTGGGTCAATGCACGTTTGGGCAGCCTCGCCGAGCTGACGAATTGACTATTCGGGGAATAGAACAACCCGCTTGGTGGAGTGCTCAACCAGAAAGCCGTAACGCCGTTAGCCCAGGCAGCGCAGCCTGCATAGTCATGGACCCGTGACCGTCAACCTGCTGTGCTAGGGCCCATCAGGATGGCAGGATGCGCAGAACTTGCCCGGAAACTGACTACGAGGAGTGACACCGTGGCTCGTCGATCCAGACACCAGGTGCTCGCCCTGCTGCCGGCGGCAGCCCTGCTGCTCGCCGCGTCCGCGTGCGGCGGCGGAGGCGGCACCACCACCGCCAACGGTGTGCAGCTGGCCGAGGCCGGAAAGATCAAGACCTGCACCCACCTGCCGTACGAGCCCTTCCAGTTCAAGGAGGGCAACAACATCGTCGGGTTCGACGTGGACCTGGTGGACCTGGTCGCCAAGGACCTGGGCGTCAAGCAGGAGATCGTGGACGGCCCGTTCGACACGATCGCCTCCGGCCAGGACCTCAACATCAACAAGTGCGATGTGGCCGCGGCCGGGATGACCATCACCGACACCCGCAAGCAGAACTTCGACTTCTCCAGCCCGTACTTCCTGGCCACCCAGGCGCTGCTGGTCAAGAAGGGTTCCGGGGTCACCAACCTGGACTCGCTCAAGGGCAAGAAGCTGGGCGTCCAGGCCGACACCACCGGCAAGGTCTACGCCGAGAAGAACACCGGCGATGACGTGAAGAAGGTGACCTTCGAGGACCTCGGCCTGCTGCTGGAGTCGGTGAAGAACGGCTCGGTGGACGCGGCCATCAACGACGACTTCGTGCTCAAGGACTACGCGCGCAAGAACACCGACGTCGAGATGACCACGGCGTTCAACACCAATGAGAACTACGGCATCGGCGTCCGCAAGGGCAACGACGCGCTGCTGAAGAAGGTCAACGAGGTGCTGGCCAAGGCCAAGAGCGACGGCACCTACGCGACCCTCTACGAGAAATGGTTCAAGGAGAAGCCCAAGCAGGGCTGACCCGACCGTCCGGGGCCGGTGCGCGATCCGCACCGGCCCTGTCTGTTTGCCAGGAGCTTGTGATGTCAGGAAAGACCGGCATGAGCCGGAGACAGCGTGCCCGGCTGTTCCGGGGCATCCAGTACGGCGCGCTCGTCGTCATCCTCGTGGTGCTGGCCTTCGCCGCCGACTGGGGCAAGATCGCCACTTCGTTCCTCGACCTCGACGTCGCGGCGGAGCTGTTCCCGAACGTCATCGTCATCGCGCTGAAGAACACCATCATCTACACCGCGCTGGGCTTCTCCTTCGGCATCGTCTTCGGTGTCGTGCTCGCGCTGATGCGGTTGTCCTCGGTCGGCCCGTACCGCTGGATCGCCACCCTCTACATCGAGTTCTTCCGCGGCCTGCCCGCGCTGCTGGTCTTCCTCGCGGTCGGCTTCGGCATCCCCACCGCCTTCCCCGGCACCCTGATCGACCGCATGGTGATCATCACCCTGGCGCTGGGCATCGTGGCCTCGGCCTACATGGCCGAGACGATCAGGGCCGGGATCAAGGCGGTGCCCAAGGGACAGGTCGAGGCGGCTCGTTCGCTGGGCATGTCCCCGGCCCGCACCATGATCACCGTGGTCATCCCGCAGGCGTTCCGGATCATCCTGCCGCCGCTGACCAACGAGCTGATCATGCTGGTCAAGGACTCCTCGCTGGTGTTCTTCATCGGCTCCACGCTGGATCAGCAGGAGCTGGCCCAGTTCGGCCGCCAGGCGCTGAGCCAGTACCGCAGCATGACGCCGTTCGTGGTCGCCGGCCTGTGCTACCTGATCATCACCATCCCGCTGTCGATCCTGCAGCAGCGGCTGGAGCGCAAGGCCAACACCACTGCGAAGGGGGGCAAGTGATGACCGAACAGCCCATGGTCGTGGTGTCGCAGCTGCACAAGAGCTTCGGCCCGCTGGAGGTGCTCAAGGGCATCGACCTGTCGGTGGCCCGTGGCGAGGTCGTGTGCGTGATCGGCCCGTCCGGCTCCGGCAAGTCCACCCTGCTGCGCTGCGTGAACCTGCTGGAGGAACCCAGTGCGGGCACCGTGGTGGTCAACGGGGTCGAGCTGACCGACGAGGACTGCGATCTGGACGGCGCCCGGATCAAGATCGGCATGGTCTTCCAGTCGTTCAACCTGTTCTCGCACCTGAGCGTGCTGGACAACCTCACCGTGGCCCAGCGCAAGGTGCTCAAGCGGGGCAAGGCCGAGGCCGAGCGGATCGCGCACGAGAACCTGGAGCGGGTCGGGCTGTCGGAGAAAGCCACCTCGATGCCGGCCCAGCTCTCCGGCGGTCAGCAGCAGCGGGTGGCCATCGCCCGCGCGCTGTCGATGAACCCGGAGCTGATGCTCTTCGACGAGCCGACCTCCGCGCTGGACCCGGAACTGGTCGGCGACGTGCTCGGCGTGATGCGCCAGCTCGCCGACGAGGGCATGACCATGCTGGTGGTCACGCACGAGATGCAGTTCGCCCGTGAGGTGGCCGACCGGGTGCTGTTCATGGACGACGGCCACGTGGTCGAGGAGGGCCCGGCCGAGCAGGTGATCGGCAACCCCCGGCAGGAGCGCACCCAGACCTTCCTGGCCAGGGTGCTGGATCCGACCCACCAGGGCCGCAGCGAGGCCTGACCCAACGCGCCGGCGCGGCCGTCATACTGTCTACAGTGGACAGTATGACGGCCGCTTCGCCGTGTGTGGATGAACCTGTGGAATCTGTGGACAAGTGATCATGCGGGCCTGTGGATGGAGCAACCGATGAGCGATCTCGCGCTGGCCGTCGACGTGGGCGGCACCAAGATCGCCGCCGGTCTGGTGGACGGCTCCGGCACTCTGCTGCGCACCGCCCGCCGACCCACCCCGGCGCACGATCGCGAGGCGGCCTGGACCGCGGTCACCGAGGTGATCGAGGAAGCGCTGTCCGGGCCGGAAGGCGCGGCGGTGCGCGGGATCGGCGTCGGCTGCGCGGGACCGGTGGACACCACCAGGGGCACGGTCAGCCCGATCAACATCAGTGGCTGGCAGGACTTCCCGCTGCGGGACCGGATCAGCGCGCTGCTGCCCGGCCTGCCGGTGGCACTGGCCGTGGACGGCGCCTGCACCGCGCTCGGCGAGCACTGGGCAGGGGCCGGTCAGGGCACCGACTTCATGCTGGGCATGGTGGTCTCCACCGGGGTCGGCGGCGGACTGGTGCTGGGCGGGCGGCCCTTCGGCGGGCGCACCGGCAACGCGGGCCACATCGGGCACGTGGTGGTCGAGCCGGACGGCCACCCCTGCACCTGCGGCGGACGCGGCTGCGTGGAGACGGTGGCCGGTGGCCCGCACCTGTCCCGCTGGGCCCGCGAGCAGGGCTGGACCGGCCAGGACACGGTCGCACTGGCCGCGGACGCGCGCGCGGGCGATCAGCTGGCGCTGGCCGCCTTCGAGCGCGGCGGGCACGCGGTCGGCCTGGCCATCGCCGCCGCGGCCGCGGTCTGCGACCTGGACCTGGTGGTCATCGGCGGCGGGGTGGCCGCGGTCGGGCCGCTGTTGTTCGACCCGATCCGCCGCTGCCTGGACACCCACGCCGGCCTGTCCTTCCTGGCCGGCCTGCGGGTGGTCCCGGCCACCCTTGGCGGGGACGCGGGCCTGGTCGGCGCGGCCAGGCTGATCAGCGGCTGAACCGGCTCAGGCGCTGACCTCGTCGCTGCGCTGCAACCCGGCGTCCTCGGCCTGCGACGGCCGCCAGCCGGTGCCCTGCACCAGGTTGCCGAAGCCCATCCAGACCAGGTTCATCAGCCGCCCGGACATCGCCTTGGGCGTCTCCTCCGGGTGGTCCAGCCACCAGTCGGCCAGCGATTCGCCCGCGCCGACCAGCCCGGCGGCCAGCGGCTCGGTCTGGCCCTCGGCGAAGGAACCCACGCCCTGGGCCTGGGCCGCGTGCTCCAGCAGCAGCCCGATCACCGAGATGGCCCGCTTGCGGCCAGCGGTCAGCTCGGCCGCGAACGGCTCGCCCTGGGTGCCTGCCTGCCGGTGCAGCACCCGCCAGGAGTCCCGGTTGTCCGCGACGAAGGCGAAGAAGCCCTGGATGCCGCGCCAGAGCTGCTCGCGCGGCGGCAGGCTCTCGTCCACCACCCCGGCGATCGCCTCCACCAGCCTGGTCGCCTCCCGCTGGATGCAGGCGGCGAACAGCTCCTCCTTGGCGCCCAGGTAGGCGTAGATCATCGGCTTGGAGATCCCGGCGACCTCGGAGATCTCGTCCATGGACGCGGCGTGGTACCCGCGCTGGGAGAACACCGCCACCGCGGCGTCCAGGATCTGGCGTTCCCGGACCGCCCGTGGCAGTCGTTTCGCGCGCGCGGGTCGGTCGCCGTTGGACTCAGCCCGGTTATCGGTCATTGGCACCCCCGTTGACGTGACAGGAAGGGTACTCTTGCCAGGGAACCTACTCGAAAGTAGAGTTACTCGTCAGTAGGTAAGCGGGAGGTTTTGATGACGAACAGCGATCCGATCGCCGCCCTTGCCGAGGTCGATCCGAAGAAGATCAGCAAGGAGGAGTTCGTCTCGCTCCTCTCCGCCGCCTCCGAGGTGGCCAGCAACGGGGGGACCGTCGACCTCAGCTCGATGGACCCGCAGACCTTCGCGCGGCTCATCTCGCGGGCGTCCAAGGACCAGATCGAGGCCGTGATGGCCCGGCCCGAGCTGCGGGTGCGGGTGCTGGACGAGGTGTTCCGCCGGATGGAGGCGCACTTCAAGGCGGAGAAGGCAGGCACGGCCAAGGCGATCGTGCACTGGCGGATCCAGGCCGGCGAGGACTTCGAGCGCTACGAGACGGTGATCGCCGACGGCGCCTGTTCGGTGAACAAGGACAACCAGGCCGAGCCGAGGGTGACCGTGACGCTGTCCCCGGCCGAGTTCCTCAAACTCGCCTCCGGCAACGGCTCCGCCCCGGTGATGTTCATGACCGGCAAGATCAAGGTGAAGGGCGACCTGGGGTTCGCCGCGGGCCTGTCCAACCTGTTCAGCATCCCCAAGGCGTGAGGGAGTAGCACCGGTGACCTTCTCACTGGAACTGAACGAGGAACAGCGCGATCTCCGTGACTGGGTGCACGGGTTCGCCGCGGACTCGGTTCGGCCAGCCGCCGCCGAATGGGATGAGCGGGAGGAGACGCCCTGGCCGCTGATCCAGGAGGCGGCCAAGATCGGGCTGTACAACTTCGAGTCGCTGGCCACCTTCTACGCCGACCCCACCGGGCTCTCCCTGCCGATCGTGCTGGAGGAGCTGTTCTGGGGCGACGCGGGCATCGGCCTGGCGATCTTCGGCACCAACCTGGCGGTGGCCGGGATCTTCGCCGCAGGCACGCCTGAGCAGTTCGTGGAGTGGGTGCCGCAGTGCTTCGGCGAGGTGGACGACCCCAAGGTGGCCGCGTTCTGCTCCTCGGAGCCGGAGGCCGGTTCGGACGTCTCGGCCATGCGCACCCGCGCGGTCTACGACGAGGCCAAGGACGAGTGGGTGCTCAACGGCCAGAAGGCCTGGGCCACCAACGGCGGCATCGCCAACGTGCACGTGGTGCAGGCCGTGGTGGACAAGGAACTGGGCTCCCGGGGTCAGGCCGCCTTCATCGTGCCGCCCGGCACCAAGGGCCTGGTCGCCACCAAGAAGATCAAGAAGCACGGCCTGCGTGCCTCGCACACCGCCGATGTGTTCCTGGACGACGTCCGGGTGCCCGGCAGCTGCCTGCTCGGCGGCAAGGACAAGCTGGACGAGAAGCTGGCCAGGGCCAGGGAGGGCAAGAAGGGCGGCGCCCAGGCCGCGATGAAGACCTTCGAGCTGACCAGGCCGCCGGTGGGCGCGATGGCCATCGGCATCGCCAGGGCGGCGTATGAGTACGCGCTGGACTACGCCAAGCAGCGGATCACCTTCGGCCGCCCGATCATCGAGAACCAGTCCATCGCCTTCACCCTGGCCGATATGAAGATGGAGATCGACGCGGCCCGGCTGCTGGTCTGGCGGGCGGCCTGGATGGGGCGCAACGAGGCCAAGTTCGAGGCGGCCGAGGGCTCGATGTCCAAGCTGAAGGCCGGTGAGGTCGCGGTCTGGGCGACCGAGCGGGCGATCCAGATCCTGGGCGGCAACGGCTACACCCGCGAGCACCCGGTGGAACGCTGGCACCGGGACAGCAAGATCTTCACCATCTTCGAGGGCACCAGTGAGATCCAGCGCCTGGTGATCGCCCGGCAGATCTCGGGCATGCACATCCGCTAGACCCCGGTCCGGGAGGACGTGGCCCCCTCCCAGGCCGAACCACGAAGCCCGGCTTCCCGGCAGGAGCCGGGCTTCGTGCTGTGCGGGGTGCCGGGGTTCAGTCGCTGTGCAGGGAGGCCATGAACGGGCAGCCGACCAGGCGGCGCAGTTCCAGGGACAGCTCGTGCTGGGTGGTCACCGACTTGGAGAAGGCCAGCCGCACGTCGTGGTCGCCGTCGGCCGCCTCCACCCGCAGCCGCAGCCCGAGCCGGTCCAGCCCCAGCGGCCGCACGTGCCCGCCCTGCAACTGCTCGGGGATGTGCCGGGCGAGCAGGTCCACCACATCGCGGTGGGACAGCTCCAGGTGCCGCAGCCAGTCGTCCTCCATGAGGCAGAACGGGTCCGGCTCGGCCTTGGTGTACTCCTGCGGGGTCAGCGAGCAGGTGCCCTCGGCGTCGGCCAGCACCAGCGAGGCAGGCACGAGACGCAGCATGGTCGCCCCGTGCCCGACGTCGAGCAGCCGGGGATCCGGCCTGGTCACGGCCACCGACAGGGCTTCGGCGCGGGCCCCGCGCTCGTCCAGCGCCTGCAGGAAACCGGTGATCCAGAGCAGTCCGCGCACCGGCTCGCGCAGCCGCACCGGCGCCGGGTCGGTCAGCTCGACCATGGCGGTCAGCTCCCCGTGCGGGGCCTGCCAGGCCAGTCCGACCAGCTCGTGGTCCTCATCGAGCAGCAGCGAGGTCGACCCGTCCGCGTGCACGTGGTGCAGCAATGGCTCCACCCGCGGCGTCTCCCCCTCCACCGCGGGCATCAGCACTGCCTTGCCGCCTCGGACACCCATCGTCCTGGCCCGCTCTGCGGCCCCAGGCATCGGTGGGCGACGACTCTTGGTCTCCACGGATCACCTCCAACTTAGGCAAGGCTAACTTGAGTTGGGGTTGGAGGAAAGTCAACCGACCGAGCGACGTCGGTCTCTATCCTTGGCCGGTGCAGCCCATCCCGCCCGCCGTGGTCGCCCATCCGGTGACCGACCGTCCCGCGATCGAGGACCCGCGCGCCGCGGCCGTCCAGACCTACTTGCGCAACTTGCTCATCACGCCGGTGCTGGTGATCGTGCTGGCCGGGGCGGTGTGGCTGCTGTTCACCGTGGTGGACCTCCGCACCGAGGCGCTGCAGGTCGTGCTGGGTCTCCTGCTGCTGCTCGTGGTGCTGCTGCTGGGCATGCTGATCCGGTACGGGCCGGTCATGCGGGGGAGCCGGGACCTCATGCGGGCGGAACGCTGGCGTCCGGTCCCGGTCACCGTGCTCGGCGTGACCGCCCGCCACTTCCTGGTGGAGGCCGACGGTGCGTGCCTGCGCTTCCCCGAGGTGCGCGGCCGGGTCGCGCACCGGGTGGCACAGCGGACCGGCAGGCTCTGGCTGGTCGGCCCCTCCTCCGCCGGGGCCGTGGTGGCCATGCTGGACGGGTTCGGGGTGCCGTTGTCCGGCCGCCGGGTCGAGCGCCCGGCCGGCCTGACGCCGCCTGCCGCGGAGTCCTTCGGCAGTGCGGGTGTCGCGGGCGATGATCCGCTGGTCGCGGCGTGGGCCGAGATGTCCAGCCGGGCGGTCCGGTACCGGGTCTGGCCGCATCTGGGCGCGTTCGCCTTTGTCGCGCTGCTCTTCCTCGGCGCCTGGCTGACCCAAGGGGCGGAGACGATCTTCGGCGTGGTCTGCCTGGTCGCGGTGGTCGCCTTCTTCCCCATCCAGCTGCGCAGGCACAACGCGGCCAAGCGCCGCTACCAGCCGTGGACCAGGCTGCCGGAACTGCTGCGGGCTGGCCCGTGGCAGCCGGTCGGCATCTCGCTGGCCCCGTGGCAGCCCGGCCGGGACGGGCACGCCAACGCGCACGGCGTCATCCGGCTGGTCAACGGCACCGACCTGAACATCCAGCTCCGCGACGCCAACCTGGACCTGGTCGGCAACATCCAGCAGGTCCAGGGCCTGTGGATCGCCGGAGACCCGGTGCCCGGCAAGCTGTTCGCGGTGGGCTACCCCGGCTTCCCGATCCTCGGCCTGGCCACCTTCGAGCCGGGCATGCGGCCGGTCTAGGCCCCCACCTGGATCCCCTCCGACTCGGCCCACGCGGCCACGTCCTCCTTGCGCAGCGCCGTGGCCAGCAGGTCGGGGAACAGGTCAGGGGTGCAGGCGAAGGCGGGTGCGCCCAGTGCGGAGAGCTGGGCGGCCAGTTCGTGGTCGTAGGCGGGTTTGCCGCTGTCGGACAGGGCCAGCAGCACCACCACGGTCACCCCGCTGGCCACCAGGTCCCGGACCCGGCGTTGCAGTTCGCCAGCCACACCGCCCTCGTACAGGTCGCTGATCAGCACCAGCACCGTGTCGGCCGGGCGGCGGATGTGCTGCTGGGCGTAGGCCATCGCCCGGTTGATGTCGGTGCCGCCGCCGAGCTGGGTGGCGAAGAGCAGGTCGACCGGGTCCTCGAGTTCCTCGGTCAGGTCGGCGATCTCGGTGTCGAAGACGACCAGCCGGGTGTGCACCGCGCGCAGCGAGGCCAGGGTGGCGCCGAAGACCGCGGAGTAGACCACCGACTCGGCCATCGAGCCGGACTGGTCGACCAGCAGCAGCACGTCCTTGAGCGCCGAACTGCGGCTGCGCCGCTGGGCGCCGATGAGCTGGTCCACCACCACGGTGCGCTGGACGGGCTGGTAGTTGCGCAGATTGGCCCGGATGGTGGCATTCCAGTCCACATCGGACAGTCGCGGCCTGCGGGTGCGCCGCGACCGGTCCACGGCGCCGGCGACCGCGGCGATCAGCCGTTCGGCCAGCCGCTGCTCGATCTCCTCGACCACCTTGCGCACCACCAGCCGCGCGGTCTCCCTGGTGCGTGCCGGGATCGCCCTGGACAGCGAGACCAGGGTGCCGACCAGCCGCACGTCCGGCTCCACAGTGGACAGCAGTTCCGGCTCCAGCAGCAGCTTGGTCAGCCCGAGCCGCTCCACCGCGTCCCGCTGCATCACCTGCACCACCGAGGCAGGGAAGTAGGTGCGCACATCGCCGAGCCAGCGGTGCAGCACCGGCGCGCTGGAGCTGAGCCCGCCGCTGCGCTTGCCCTCGCTCTCGCCGGGCATGCCCTGCCCGCCACCGCCGTAGAGCGCGGTCAGCGCCGCGTCCCGGCGCCGGTCGTCGGCGTCCAGCTCGCCCAGCTCGTTCGCGGCCGGGCCCAGCAGCAGCCGCCAGCGGCGCAGTCGTTCCGCCTCGCTCATCGGGTGCCCGCCCTCCGGTACAGCTCACGCACGAATCCGGTCAGCCGCTCGGCCCGCCCGGGGTCCCAGTCGGTGTTGGCGACCGCGGTCCGGCCCGCGCCCGCGGCGATCCGCTCGGCCAGGGTGCGGCGTTCCGGACCGCTGAAGGTGCCCACCGCGCGCCGCAGCAACGGCAGCGCGTCCTCGAAGTCCTCGCCGGCCAGTCCGGACAGCCAGCCGTCCACCAGGCCCAGCAGCCGGGTGTCCGCGGCCAGCAGCGCGGCCGAGCCGTGCAGGAACCCGGCCACGAACGCGGCCGCGGCGCCGGGGACGCCGCGCAGCGAGACCGCGCGGTGCAGCCGGGCCGCCACCGCCTCGGTGTCCAGCCGCCCGGACTCCCACAGCAACCGGCAGGCCCGCCCGGTGGGCAGCCCGTGCCCGGCCTTGGCCGGATCCCGCGCGCCCAGTTCGACCAGCCGCCGCAACGCCTCCCACCAGGCCGCCGCGTGCTCCTCGTCCGCGGCCAGCCGCACCGCCTCATGCGCTCCGTCCACAATGGACAGCGCGTGGCCCGCGGTCTCCTCGTCGATGTTCAGGCAGGCCATCGGCAGCCCGACCGCACCGCGGGCGAGCAGCCCGTGCAACGCGGTGCGCAGCAGTTCGGGATCGGTGTCCCTGACCGAGCCGTAGCGGACCGTGCGGGCCAGCGCGGGCAGTGCGGTGAGCAGTTCGATCGCGTCGGTGGCCGCCGCGGCGCACCGGTCCAGCCCGGCCCGCGCGGCCAGCACCGCCGCCGGCAGCTCCGCGCCCACCGCGACGTCGAGCACCTGGGCCGCCTCGGCCACGCTGGGCAGCTGGGCGGACTCGGTGACCAGCACCTGGGTCGCCGCGGCCTCGACCGTGGTGCCGTGCCGGGCCGCCGCGGCCAGCGCCACCGCCAGGCCAGGGTCCCAGCGCAGCGTCCAGCCCTCGGTGAAGGTGCCCAGCCCGCCGGTCTCCTCCGGCTCGCCCCAGTGCACCTCCAGCACCCGCAACCGCCGCAACAGCTTCGAGCGTTCCCGGTCGGTGTCCTTGCGCAGGTCCAGCCGCAGGTTCCGCTCGGCGGCCTCCGGGGGCAGCCGCAGCCGCCGCTGCAACCGGGCCACGTCCGCGGCCAGTGGCGAGCGCGGCACCTTGTCCCCGACCGCGCCCAGTTCCTCGCCGACCACCAGGCGTTCCCGCACCAGCTTCAGCCCGGTGTCGTCCCCGCCGCAGAGCACCGCCAGGGTCGCCTCGGTGACCTCGGTCAGCCCGGCCGATGGCCGCCCGCGGATCGCGGCCAGGGTCTCGGCCAGCCGCACCGCCTCCACCGCACTCGCCGTGGAGGCCGGCAAACCCTGATCCCGCAACACCTGCGCGGTCCTGGCCAGCCAGCGCGGCAGCACGTCCCCGGCAGGTGCCCGCTCCCACAGGTGCGCGTACCAGCCCGGCGAGTCCACCCCGGCGCCGTAGCCGGAGGTCGCGGCCAGCCGCCCGTGGCTCCACGGCACCCAGCTGCCTGCCACCTTCAGCTTCGGCTGCCCGCGCAGCAGCGCCGCGTCCCCGGTGGCGGCCGGAAGCTGTTGCAGCGCGGGCACATGCCATGCGCCGCAGACCACCGCGATCGGCCCGTCGGTGTCCTTGAGCGCCTTGCGCAGGTTCTGCCGCATGGCCGCCTCCCGCCGCAGCGTGTGCTCGTCCACGGTGTCGGCGAACTCCTCGCGCAGCGCGCCCATCGCCTCGGCGACCGCCTCGGCCAGGCCAAGCGGGTCCGCGGCGGAGTGCTCGACCACGTCCTCCCACCAGCGCTCCGGATCGTCGAACCCGGCCGCCTCTGCCAGCACCGCCAGCGGATCGACCAGCACCTTCTTCTCGGCGGACTCAGCAGGCGGATTCACCGCCCTGGCCAGCGACATCGCCGCGGGCAGGTCGAAGAAGCGCACCGCGGCGCCGTGTTCGGCGCCCCAGCTCAGCGCCTGCCACTCGGGGGAGAAGCGGGCGAACGGCCAGAACGAGGCGCTGGCCGGATCGGCCTCGTCGTGCAGCAGCAACGCCACCGGCGGCGTCAGCTCCGGCACGTGCGCCAGCAGCGCGTCCCCCTCCGGCGGCCCCTCGATGAGGATCACCTTGGGCGCCAGCGCCTCCAGCGCCGCGCGCACCATCCGCGCCGAGCCGGGGCCGTGGTGCCGGATGCCGAGCAGGGTGACCCGCTCGGGCAGGGACTGGGTTCGGGCCATCAGACGCCGAGTTCCCGGCAGGCGCGGTAGAGGTCCCGCCACTCCTGGCGTTCCTTGACCACGGCCTCCAGGTACTCCTGCCACGCGGCCGCGTCCGAGACCCGGTCCTTGACCACCGCGCCGAGCAGCCCCGCGGCCAGCTCGTCCGCGCCGATGGTGCCGTCGCCGAAGTGCGCGGCCAGCGCCATCCCACTGGTCACCACCGAGATCGCCTCGGCGGTGGACAGGCTGCCGCTGGGCTTCTTCAGCTGGGTGCGGCCGTCCGCGGTGCCGCCGTTGCGCAGCTCGCGGAAGATCCGCACCACCCGGCGCACCTCGGCCAGCGAGGGCGGCTCGGCAGGCAGCTGCAGGGCGCGGCCGAGCTGGGCCGAGCGCTGCGCGACGATCGCCACCTCGGCGTCCTCGGTGGCGGGCGGCGGCAGCACCACCGTGTTGAACCGCCTGGCCAGCGCGGCCGACATCTGGTTGACCCCGCGGTCCCGGTCGTTGGCGGTGGCGATGATGGTGAACCCGGCGATGGCCTGCACCTGCATGTTCAGCTCCGGCACCGGCAGCGCCTTCTCACTGAGCACGGTGATCAGCGAGTCCTGCACCTCCGAGGGCATCCGGGTCAGCTCCTCGATCCGGGCCACCGCCCCGGTGCGCATCGCGCGCAGCACCGGCGAGGGCACCAGCGCGGCCTCGCTCGGGCCCTCGGCGATCAGCCGGGCGTAGTTCCAGCCGTAGCGGATCGAGTCCTCGCCGGTGCCGGCTGTGCCCTGCACCACCAGGGTGGAATCACCGCTGACCGCGGCCGCCAGATGCTCGGACAGCCAGGACTTGGCCGTGCCAGGCACACCGAGCAGCAGCAGCGCCCGGTCGGTGACCAGGGTGCCCACCGCGACCTCCACCAGCCGCCGGTCGCCGACGTACTTGGGCGTGATCACGGTGCCGTCCGGCAGCTTGCCGCCGAGCACGTAACGCACCACCGCCTGCGGGGACATCCGCCAGCGCGGCGGGCGCGGGCGGTCGTCCGCGGCGGCGACCGCGGCCAGTTCGGCGGCGTACTGCTCTTCGGCGCTGGGGCGGAGTGCGCCGCCGGTCTCGGTCGTCACGCCGGGTCCTTCCGATCGTCGAGCGCACGGAACAGTTCGGTGCGCAGTTCCAGTACTGAGTGTTCGGCGCCGTGCTCCGGCCAGCGCTGGCTGATCAGCGGCCACTGCTGCGTCAGCACGCCCAGGTCGCCCCGGCGCATCAGCAGTTCGGGCGGGTAGCCGGGCCGCCAGCGGCGGTCGCTCATCTCGGCGTAGCGGGCCAGCACCGCCCTGGTGGTCTCGGCGGGCCACGGGCCGGGCAGCGCGGAGCAGGCGTGGTCGAGCACGTCGTAGTTCCACCGGCCGACCAGCCCGGTCAGCGCCCGCGCGGCCAGGTCGGTCGGCAGCTCGCTGAGGATGTCCAGCAGATCGGCCTGGGAGAGCACCTTGGCCACCGCGGGCAGCCAGCGCAGCGGATCGGTCGACCGCGGCAGCGCGGCGGCGATCCCCTTGAGCAGCATCGGCGCCCACGGCGAGCCGCGCAGCAACCGTTCCGCGCCTGGCCCGAGCAGTTCGGTGAACAACTCCGGCGGCACCCCGCTGGCCGCGCCGAGCAGCCGCCCGCTGACCCCGCTCTCCAACGTGCCTTCCCGCAACAGGTCGCGCACCTCGGCCGGATCCGGCTCCGCGCCGTAGGGGCCGTCCTCGCGCACGGTCAGCTCGTCCCTCGACACCTGCAGCCCGGCCCGCAACCGGGTCGCGGACCGCTGGGACAGCGCGGATCCGGGCAGCAGCCGCAGCAACCGCACCGCCTCGTTGTGCACCGCACCGGCCCGGTCGTCCAGCGCGGACTCCAGCAGCGGCTCGTCAGCGGCACTGAGCCCGTCGGCCAGCGCGGTGATCAGCAACCGCCGGTCCCCGGCCCGCCACAGCCCGGACCAGCCCTGCGCGATCAGCTGCCGTACCCCGGCCGGATCGGACAGCCGGGCCCAGCGCAGCCCCGCCTTGCGTTGCGGCAGCGGCAGGTCGAGCAGGTCGTTCAGGTCCTCCAGCCGGTCCGGCGTCTCCGGCGTGCCCGCGGCCCAGGACCAGGACGGCCGCATCCCGGCCAGCCAGCGCCCCCGCCCGCCGAGCACCTCGACGATCTCCGGCCGGCAGCCGGTGCGCGCGGTCCCGGCGGCCAGCAGGTCCGGCAGCGCCCTCGGCGGCGCGATCCGGCCCGCCCTGGCCACCGCCAGGCACCACTCGGTGAGCAGGTGCGCGTCCTCCCAGGCCAGGATCTGGCTCAACAGCGCGGCAGTGCGGTCCGGGGCGGCCGGTCTGGTCTCCACCGGCGCGGGCGCGAGCAGTTCGATGCCGCCGCTGCGCGGTCGCGCCGCGCCGTGCCGGGCCAGCCCGAACGCGGCGCAGTCGGCCAGCAGCTCCTGACTGTCCACAGTGGATCGAGTGGCGCCGACCAGCAGCCGCTGCACGGTCTCCAGCCACGCGCTCACGTCAGCACCACCGGCGCCTGACCCGGCGCGGCGACCGCGCCCAGGGTCAGCGTCCACCCGTTCCACAGGCACACCGCGTCGAACGGCCCGCCGCCGTGCAGGGCCAGCGCCCGGTCCACCGCGCTGTCCTGGCGCACCGGCAGCCACCGGTCCTCGGCGTCCACCAGCCCGTGCTCGTTACCGGCCACGCCGAGCCGGACCTGTTGGCAGCCCAGCGGATGCCGACGCTGCCAGGGATCGGCCACCAGTGCGGGCTCCAGCCCGGCCAGTGCCGAGGTCCAGTCCGCGGGCAGCTCGATCGCCCCGGCCGCGTGCACCTCACCCATGTCCCCCACCGACATCCGCCGCGGCAGACCCGCTGGGTAGGGGTGCAGCGTGCCCTCGAACTCCCCGCCCAGCGGCAGCGCGGGCATCAGCCCCGGCCCGCCGAGCACGCCGTGCCGCTGCACGGTCACCCACTCCCGCCGCTGCCTGGCCCAGGCCCACTGCTGCACGGTGCGGATCCGCCCGTCGTCGGAATCCCGCAGCAGCAACGTCACCCAGTGATCCGTCCAGCCCTGCCCGGCCCGGACCTCCTCCTCGCGCACGGTGAAACCCAGCCGCCGCCGCACCACCCCGGCCAGCTCTTCCGGCGGATCCGGCGCGATGGTGGCCAGCAGGTGCAGCCCGCCGATCCGGTCCGCGGCGATCTCGGCCCAGTGCCGCCCGCCCGCGCGCACCACCGCGGACAACTCGGTGATCGACTCGGCCAGTCCCGGCGCCTTGGCGTCCACCATCCGGGCCGCCGACACCCGCCACCACTCCGGCTCCCGCGAGGGCAGCCCGGCGATCCCGCCGGTGGCCAGATCGGCCAGCCACTCGCGCAACCCGGTCACCCCGGCCTGCACCGCCGCGGCCCGCTTGGCCGCGGTGCGCGCGCTGGCCGCCGCCCGCCGCTGCACCGTCTCGGCCGAGGGCGCAGGCTCCACGGACACCCCTCGGGTCTCCCGCCTGCCCAGCCACTCCGCGGCCCAGGGCGGCGGCACGCCGGGCTCGACCTTGTCCAGCGCGTGCAGCAGCTGCACGGCCAGCGCGTGCTTGCACGGGAACTTCCGGGACGGGCAGGAGCACCTGGCCGCGCGGTCGGTCAGGTCGACGCACACCTGGTACGGCTTCGCGCCGCTGCCCCGGCACAGCCCCCAGAGCAGCCGGTCGTCCCGCCCCAGCCAGTCCCAGCCGGCCAGGGCGGTCAGCTTGGTGGCGCTGGCCACGACCTGCTGGTCGGGCGCCAGTGCCAGCACCGCGTCGACATCCACGGTGGCAAACCCTATGGCCCCGCCCTGACAGTCCGTCCCCCTCCGCACACGCTGCGAAAGGGAACGGACCGTATCCGTTTCAGGTCAGCTCCAGTCGGGTCCGCGCCTGGCCCAGGACCAGGCGTAGCGCGGGTCCTCGCAGTCCTGCGCGGCCTCACCCAGCTCCAGCGGCCGGAAGGTGTCCACCATGACCGCGGTCTCGTCGAAGTAGTCCGCCCCAAGGGACGCCTCAACGGCCCCCGGCTGCGGTCCATGAGTGCAGCCGGAGGGGTGCAGGGACATGGACCCGAGGCCGATCCCGGAGCCCTTGCGCGCCTCGTAGTTCCCGCCGACGTAGAACATCAGCTCGTCGGAGTCCACGTTCGCGTGGTTGTAGGGCACCGGCACCGCGAGCGGGTGGTAGTCGACCTTGCGCGGGCAGAACGAGCAGACCACGAAGTTCGGGCCCTCGAAGGTCTGGTGCACCGGCGGCGGCTGGTGCACCCGGCCGGTGATCGGCTCGAAGTCGCGCACGTTGAACGCCCACGGGTACAGGCAGCCGTCCCAGCCGACCACGTCGAACGGGTGGTTGGCGTAGGTGAACCTGGTCAGCCCGGAACGGTGCCGGACCAGCACCTCCACGTCGGTGCCCTCGACCAGCAGCGGCTCGGTCGGCCCGCGCTGGTCCCGCTCGCAGTAGGGCGCGTGCTCCAGGAACTGGCCCTTGCTGGACAGGTAGCGCTTGGGCGGCCCGATGTGCCCGGTGGCCTCCAGCACGAGCAGCCGCAGCTGCTCAGGGCCGGTGGGCACCACCCGGTAGGTGCAGGAGGTCGGGATGACCACGTAGTCGCCGTCGGCCACCGCCAGCGGCCCGTAGATGGTCTCGATCACCGCGGCGCCGGTCTGCACGTAGAGCAGCTCGTCACCGAAGGCGTTGCGGTAGAGCGGGCTGGCCGTGGTCGGCGCGGTGAAGCAGATCGCGACGTCGGCGTTGCCGAAGAGCAACCGCCGCCCGGTGACCGCGTCCACCTCGGCAGGCGCGTCCCATTTCAGGTCCTGGGTGCGGAAGTGCCGTGGCTTGAGCGGCTGGTTGGCCGTGGTCGTGCCCCGCCATTCGGCCACGACCTCGGCGTTCACGATCGCGGTCGGCAGATGCCGGTGGTAGAGCAGGGCCGAGTCGGAGGAGAAACCCTCCACGCCCATCAGCTCTTCGGCGTAGAGCTTGCCGTCCGGATCGCGGAACTGGGTGTGGCGCTTTCGGGGGATCGAACCCACCGCGCGGTAGTAAGGCATTGCTCCCTCCGGGTGTTCGGAGACCGGACATTTTTGTTCGGTTCCGTGGACACCACTAGCGTGTCAGCCGTGTCAAGCGTCGCTGAGCTCCGTGCGCCCGGTCCGCGCGGTACACCGCCCCTGCTCGCAAGGCTGGTCGACGACGCGGCGTTGTTCCCGCCGGGCAACGCCCCGATGGCGGACGCGCTGCGCAATCACCTGCAGGCCAGGACCGAGTCCTGGTCCGGTGTGGTCGGTCTTTTCCTGTGCAACGCCTCCCGGCTGCCCGAGCTGATCACCGAGCTGATCAAGATCAAACCGGTGAAGCCGGTCGGTCTGTCACTGGTGATCGACACCGGCCTGAGCGCGGTGCCCAAGGCCATCTCCATCGTCGAGTCCCGCACCGAGCTGCTCGCCCTGCGCATGGTCGAGATGCCCGCGCCGTCGGAGGTCGACGACGTGTGGCTGGAACGCGTCTCGGAGTTCGTGCCAGAGGACGTCATCCGGGTCATCGAGCCACGCCGCCCCAGCCAGAACACCGAGGCCGGGACCAGCAGCGAATGGCTGGACAGCGTGCGCGGCGTGGCCGAGCACGGCAGCTGGCCCAAGCTGCGCTGCGGCGGCCAGACCCCGGAGGCGTTCCCGAGCATCGACGAGGTCGCCGACTTCCTCAGCGTGGCCAGCACCACCGGTGTGCCGTTCAAGGCCACCGCCGGGCTGCACAACGCGCTGCGGCACCGCGACGAGGAGACCGGGTTCAACCACCACGGCTTCCTCAACCTGCTGGTCGCCACCGCCCGCACGCTCTCCGGCAAGGACGCCCGCGAGGCGCTGGCCAGCGACGACCCCGAGGCACTCGCCGAGGAGGCCAAGGCACTGCCGGAGGCGGCCGCGCACGCCGTCCGCGGGGTGTTCGCCTCCTACGGCTCCTGCTCGCTGACCGAACCGGTGGAGGACCTGGAAGGGCTGGGCCTGTTGTGAGCTGGATCAAGGACCCGGCCTTCACGGCCCAGTCGCCATTCGGCCCGCAGACCCTGCCCTACGGCGTGATCGACGCGGGCTCCGGCCCGGTGGTGGCGGTGCGGGTGGGCGACCACGCGCTGCCGCTGCGCTCACTGGACCTGGGAGCCCGCCTGAGCCCGCTGGTGGCCGGTGAGTCCCTGGATGACCTGCTGGCCGCCGAACGGCCGCTGTGGAGCGAACTGCGGGCCCGGCTGACCGAACTGGTCCAGCTGCCGGCCACCCCGGTCGGCGCCGACCTGCTGCCGCTGAGCGCGGTCCGCTCGCTGCTGCCCTTCCGGGTCGGCGACTACGTGGACTTCTACTCCTCGCGGCACCACGCGGAGAACGTCGGCCGGATGTTCCGCCCCGACGGCGACCCGCTGCTGCCCAACTGGACCCACCTGCCGGTCGGCTACCACGGCCGGGCGGGCACCGTGGTGGTCTCCGGCACCGACGTGGTCCGCCCGCACGGCCAGAGCCGCCCGCCAGGCGCGGACGCGCCGGGGTTCGGCCCGAGCAAGCGGCTGGACATCGAGGCCGAGGTCGGCTTCGTCTGCGGCGGCCCGGTGGCCTCCAGGGTGTCCACCTCGGCCGCGGCCGAGCACCTCTTCGGCGTGGTGCTGCTCAACGACTGGTCCGCCAGGGACATCCAGGCCTGGGAGTACGTGCCGCTCGGCCCGTTCCTCGGCAAGTCCTTCCTGACCTCGATCTCGGCCTGGATCACCCCGCTGGAGGCGTTCAGCAACGCCCGCCTGCCCACCCCGGCCGCGCCCAACCCGCTGCTGGACTACCTGGTCGAGGACCAGCCGTGGGGCCTGGACCTGCGCATCCAGGTGAACTGGAACGGCTCGCTGGTCGCCGAACCGCCGTTCGCTGAGATGTCCTGGTCGGCCGCCCAGCAGCTGGCGCACATGACGGTCAACGGCGCCACCGTGCGACCGGGCGACCTGTTCGGTTCCGGCACGGTCTCCGGTGCGGACAAGCGCCAGCGCGGTAGCTTCCTGGAACTGTCCTGGGGCGGCAAGGAACCGGTCACCCTGGCCGACGGCACGGAACGGACCTTCCTGGCCGACGGCGACACGGTGGTGCTGACCGCCACCGCGCCAGGGCCCGATGGTTCGCTGGTGGGCCTGAGCGAGGTCGCCGGAACCGTGGTGAGCGGAGAGTAGGGAGCGGTATGGGAGCGGTGCCCGGAGCGGCCAGGGAGAGTTCCCTCACCCTGGAGCGCGGGCTCGCCCTGCTCCAGGCGGTGGCCGACGCGGACACCGAGGCCCCCAGCATCAGCGACCTGGCCACCGCCATCGGCGCCAGCCGAGCGGCCATCTACCGGCTGCTCGGCCCGCTGCAGGCCCGCGGCCTGGTCCGGCGCGAGGGCTCCAGGGTCCGGCTCGGCCTCGGCGTGCTGCAACTGGCAGGCCGGGTGCTGCCGCAGCTGCGTTTCGCCGCGCTGCCCGCGCTGCGCGGCCTGGCCGAGAAGATCGGCGCCACCGCGCACCTCACCGTGGTGCACGGCAACGAGGCCCAGGCGGTCGCGGTGGTCGAACCCTCCTGGACCGCCTACCACGTCGCCTACCGGGTGGGCACCCGTCACCCGGTACAGCGCGGCGCCGCGGGCAGAGCCATCCACCTGCCTGCCGAGGGCCCCGAGTGGGTGGCCAGTTCCGGCGAACTCCAGGCGGGCGCGCACGGCGTGGCCGCCCCGGTCCGCGGCGTGCCCGGCCTGCAGGCCAGCGTCGGCGTGGTCTCCTTCGAGCCACTCAAGGCCGACGAGGTGGGCCCGCACGTGGTGGCCGCCGCGGCCGCGGTCGCCGTCGCGCTGCGCTGAGTTCGCTCACGCGACGTCCCGGCACCGCCGGACCTCGAAGTGGAAACAACCGAATTCCACCGCGCGCACGTGCACGAGTGCGATGTCCGGATCCCCGAACATCTCGGCCAGCACGCATTCGGCGACCTCGCCCGGCTGGACCAGCCGCCCGCCCAGGATCCGCCCATTCCGCTTGTACGCCCGATAAACCCGGGGCGCCTTCCGATGCTCGTCAGGGAAACCCTTGTCCACCGGCCCACCACAGTCCGCGGCATGGATGAAAATCGGGCCCGACTCCAGGTAGGGGCCGGGATCGGCCCCGGTGTCGGCCACCCAGCCACCCAATGGCGCATAGGACACCAGCGCGATTTCCTCGCCCGCCTTGGCCCGGCCAAGACAACACCGCAACGGGCTGCCGCCCTCTTCGTCAACGAGTAGTTCGGCGCCTTCCTGGGCGCGCAAAACCGCCAAAGTCTCCGGCGGAACAGCCAAGATCTCGAATCCCATATCGCCAGCCTCGCCGTCCTGCCCGGCGAAGTCCGGCGGAAATCAGCCGCCGAACACGGCCTGCCCGGCGGCCAGCAACGCGAACACGGTGAACACCCCGCCCGCGACCCGCTGGATCAGGTGGGTGGGCAGCCGGTGCCGCACCTTCCGCCCGACCAGCACCGCGATCGCGGCCACCGTCACCAGCGCCAGGAAGGCGCCAAGGCCGACCTCCAGCGGTGCGGCGTAGCGGGCGGTCAGCGCGGCGATGGCCAGCTGGGAGGCATCGCCCCACTCGGCCGCGAACAGCACGCCGAAGGAGGTCAGCGTCGCCCGCCAGGCCGGGACCTCCTGCTCACCGGCGCCCGCCGCGTCGTCCTCGCCCTGATCCACCTTGCGGAAACCCTCGCGCAGCAGCATGAACGCGCCGATGCCGAACATCAGCGCGACCACCGCGGCCACCAGTTGCGGTGGCAGCAGGGTCAGCGCGCTGCCGAAGGCGACCGCGATCACGCACTGCACCGCGAAGGCCGCGGTGACCCCGATGAACACCGGCCAGGCCCGGTACCTGGTGGTCAGCACCAGGGTGGCGATCAGCGTTTTGTCCGGCAGCTCGACCGGTAGCACCAGCGCGAACGCGGCGCCCAGCGCGAGCAGGGAGAACGTCATCTGCCTGGGTCCCTCTCCGTGGATTCGACCCAGACGGAGGCAGGATGACTCCGACCGGGCATGGTCAACCCGGCCGGAGGTCTCGTTCGCCCACGGAAACCGTGGGTGAGGGACCGGAACGCCGCAATGGGCGTTCAGTATGTCGATCACCTCGCCGAACCACCGCAGGCGAACCGGCGGCGACTGCGGGAACTACTCCCCTCAGGCAAGGCGATCCTAACCCGGCGAACCGGGCGAAGCGAGCTACGGCGCGGGGTGAGGCCGGTCACCGGGACCTTGGTCCCGCCACCGGGGGACCCTCGGCCGGGCGAGAGAGGACTCCGGTACCTGCTGCTCAGGCCGGGTACGGGGCAGGCTGAAAGCCGTGGAGGTCCTCGATATCGCGCGGTGGCAGTTCGGCATCACCACCGTCTACCACTTCCTGATGGTGCCCCTGACCATCGGTCTGTCGCTGCTGGTGGCAGGCATGCAGACGGCCTGGCACCGCACCGGGAACCCCAAGTACCTGGCGATGACCAAGTTCTGGGGCAAGCTGATGCTGATCAACTTCGCCATGGGCGTGGTGACCGGCATCGTGCAGGAGTTCCAGTTCGGCATGTCCTGGAGCGAGTACTCCCGCTTCGTCGGCGACGTCTTCGGCTCGCTGCTGGCCATCGAGGGCCTGGTCGCCTTCTTCGTCGAGTCGACCTTCCTCGGCCTGTGGATCTTCGGCTGGTCCCGGCTGTCCCGGCGGGTGCACCTGGCCTGCATCTGGGCCGCCTCGCTGGCCACGGTCGCCTCGGCCTACTTCATCCTGTCCGCGAACTCCTGGATGCAGCACCCGGTCGGCGCCACCCTCGGCCCCAACGGCCGCCCGCAGCTGCGCTCGATCGGCGACCTGCTGACCAACTCCACCGTGCTGGCCGCCTTCCCGCACACCATGTTCGGCGCACTCGCGGTGGCCGCCGCACTGCTGGTCGGCGTCTCGGTCTGGCACCTGGCCCGGCGCAAGGGCACCGACACCCCGGTGTGGCGGGCCTCGGTCAAGCTGGGCGGCTGGGTCGGCGTGATCGCCTTCGCCGGGGTCGCGCTCACCGGCGACCTGCAGTCCAAGCTGATGTTCGAGCAGCAGCCGATGAAGATGGCCGCGGCCGAAGCCCTCTGCCACACCGAGAAACCGGCCGGCTTCTCGATCTTCGCCGTCGGCGATGTGACCCGCGCGGACTGCGAGAGCGTCAAGAGCGTCACCGTGCCCGCGCTGCTGTCCTTCCTGGCCAACAGCGATCTCAACTCCGAGGTCAAGGGCGTCGAGGACCTGGTCAAGATCTACAAGGCCAAGTACGGCGAGAACTACCCCAACGACCCGCGGATGGGTTCCTTCGCGGGCAAGCCGATCGAGTACGTGCCCAACCTGCCGGTGACCTACTGGGGCTTCCGGCTGATGATCGGCTTCGGCGCGCTGGCCGCGCTCGCCTCGGCCGCCGCGCTCTGGCTGACCCGCAGGGGACGGCTGCCCAAGGGGCGCTGGTTCGTCTGGGCCGCGCTCGGCGGGATCGCCACCCCGTTCCTGGCCAACAGCTTCGGCTGGATCTTCACCGAGATGGGCCGCCAGCCGTTCGTGGTGGTGCCCAACCCCAGCGGCGTGGACGGGGTGTGGATGTACACCGCGCAGGCGGTCTCCGCGATCAGCACCACCGAGGCGCTCATCTCGCTCATCTCGCTGACCACGCTCTACGGCGTGCTCGCCGTGGTCGAGTTCTTCCTGCTCCGCCGCTACGCGATGGCGGGCGTCGCCGGGGTGATGCCACCCAAACCCGAGGAACCGGACGAGGGCGAGAACAAGAAGTCCGACGACGTACTGGCCTTCGCCTACTAGGAGTGTCCACAGTGGAACTCGCCACCATCTGGTTCGTGCTCATCGCCCTGCTGTGGTTCGGCTATCTGTTCCTGGAGGGCTTCGACTTCGGCGTCGGCATGCTGCTGCACGTGCTCGGCCGCGACGACACCGAGCGCCGGGTCATGGTCAACACGATCGGCCCGGTCTGGGACGGCAACGAGGTGTGGATGATCGTCGCGGTCGGCGCGACCTTCGCCGCCTTCCCGTCCTGGTACGCCTCACTGCTCTCCGGCGCGTTCCTGCCGGTGCTGGTGATCCTGCTGGCGCTGATCGGGCGCGGGGTGGCCTTCGAGTACCGGGGCAAGGTGGACAGCGCGCGCTGGCGGCGCAACTGGGACCGGGTGATCCTGCTCGGCTCCTGGCTGCCGCCGCTGGGCTGGGGCCTGGTGCTGACCGCGACCGTGGTCGGCCTGCCCCTCAACGCCCGCGGTGACCTGGTCGGCGGCCCGATCGCCCTGCTGCGCTGGGAAACCCTGCTCGGCGCGCTCGCGGTGGCCGGGTTCAGCCTGGTGCACGGCGCGGTGTTCACCGCGTTGAAGACCGAGGGCGAGATCCGGGACTGCGCCCGCCGCCTGGCCCTGCAGGTCGGCCCGTTCGCGCTGCTGCCACTGGCCGGTCTGCTCGGATTCTCCCTGCTGGGCGGGGCGATCGTGCTCACCCTGGGCGCGCTCGCGCTGTGGCGGCTGAGCATCGGCCGGGAGGGTCAGGCGTTCGCGCTGCTCGGCGGACTGGCCGCGGCCGCGATCGCCACCCTGTTCGGCTCGCTCTACCCGGACGTCCTTCCGTCCACTTTGGACACCGCGTTCTCGCTCACCGTGGCCAACGCCTCGGCCAGCCCGTACACGCTGACCGTGATGACCTGGGTGGCCGGCTTCGGCACCCCGGCGGTGCTGGCCTACCAGGCCTGGACCTACTGGGTGTTCCGGCAGCGGATCGGCACCCGGCACATCCCGGCGGTGCACACGCCATGAGGACCCGTGGCCCGCTGGGCGCCCTGCCCGCGCTGTCCCGCTCCACCCGCCGCGCCCTGGCGGTGACCGCGGTGCTCGCCGCCCTCACCGCCTCGGCCCTGGTCGCCCAGGCCTGGGCACTGGCCACCGCGCTCGCCGGGATCGTGGCAGGCCGGTTCGAGCTGGCCACCCCGGTCACCGTGCTGGCCATCGCGGTCGCCGCCAGGTCGATCCTGGCCTGGGGCACCGAAACCGTCGCCGCCCGCGCCGCCGCCGGCGCCAAGGAGGAACTGCGCACCGCGCTGCTCACGCACGCGCTGCGGCTGGGCCCGGAGTGGATCGCCGACCCGGAACGCGCCGGCGGCGGCCCGGCCGCACTTACCGCGCTGGCCACCAAGGGCCTGGACGCCCTGGACGACTACTTCACCCGCTACCTGCCCGCCCTGGTCACCGTCGCGGTGGCGCCCCCGCTGGTGGGTGCGGCGATCCTGTGGACGGACTGGCCGTCCGCGCTGGTGATCGCGGTGACCGTGCCGCTGCTGCCGCTGTTCGCGATCCTCATCGGCGGCTACACCGCGGAGGTGGCGGCCAAGGCCGCCGACGCCACCCTACGGCTGTCCAGCCACGCCGCCGAACTGGTCCGCGCGCTGCCGGTGCTGACCGCGTTCCGCCGGGCACAGGCCCAGACCGAGGCGATCCGCCGGGTCGGCGAGGCACACCGCACCGCGGTCGGCAGGACGTTGCGGATCGCCTTCACCTCGGCGCTGGCACTGGAACTGCTGGCCACGCTGTCGGTGGCGCTGGTCGCGGTGCTCATCGGCACCCGGCTGGCCGCGGGCGGGCTGACGCTGGAGGTCGGCCTGCTGGTGCTGATCCTCGCGCCCGAGTGCTACCAGGCAATTCGCGCGGTCGGCGCCGCGCACCACGCCAGCGAGGACGGCATGGAGGTCGTCCGCCGGGTGACCAAGATCCTCGACGAGCCCACGCCCAAGTCAGGCAGCGTGCCCGCGCACCGCGGCCGGGTGTTCGTGGCCGGCCTGCACGTCCGCCGCCGCGACCGGGACGCCCCCGACGGCCTGTCCTTCTCGGTGGCCCCAGGCGAACTGGTCCACCTGCACAGCCCCAGCGGCACCGGCAAGTCCACCGCACTGGCCGTGCTGCTGGGCTTCCGCGACCCGGACCATGGCAAGATCACCGTCGACGGCGTCGATCTGTCCGAAGTGGACAGAGAGGGCTGGCGTCGCCAGATCGGCTGGGTCCCGCAACGCCCCCAGTTCGCCGCCGCCACGGTCACCGCCGAACTCACCGAGTCCGTCCAGGACCTGCCCGGCGAACCACCCCGCATCGCCGAACTCCTCGACCTCACCCACCAACTCGGCATCGACCACCTGCTGCACCGCCCCCCGGCCGAACTCTCCGCGGGCGAACGCCAGCGCCTGGCCGTGGCCCGCGCCCTGCTCCGGCTGCGCCGCGGCGCTTGGCTGCTGCTGCTCGACGAACCCACCGCGCACCTGGACCCGGCCACCGCCACCGCCGTGCTCAACGCGGTCGAGCAGGCCAAGGCCGCGGGCGCCGCGGTAGTCCTGATCTCGCACACCACCCCCGAACCCACCGCCGGGACACCCCTCGGCGGTGTCGAGGTGACGCGGGCGGCACCCCACCCTCGCCGCCCGCGTCACCGTCCACTGCGGACACTGTTGTCCCGCCGCTCACTACTGGGCGCCCTGCTCGGCGCGACCGCCCTGGCCAGCGGCATCGCCCTGACCGCCACCTCGGCCTGGCTGATCGCCAAGGCCTCCACCCAGCCCCCCATGCTGACCCTGCTGGTCGCGGTGGTCGGCGTGCGCACCTTCGGCCTCGGCCGGGCGGTGCTGCGTTACCTGGAACGCCTGGTCACCCACGACGCCGCCTTCCGCACCGCCAACACCCTGCGCACCAGCCTGTGGCGCGACCTGGTCGCCCAGGGCCCGCTGCCCCGCACCGACGGCCTGCACCGCCTGGTCACCGACACCGACACGGTCCGCGACCTCATCCCCAGAGTCCTCATCCCCCCGGTGGTGGCGGCCGTGGTCGCCACAGTCGCCATCACCATCCAAACCCTCATCCTCCCCGCGGCGGGCCTCACCCTGGCCCTGGCAGTCCTCGCCGCGGCCACCCTCGCCCCCCTGCTAGCGGTACTCGCCGACAACAAGGCCACCCGCAACCTGTCCCAGGGCAGAAGAACCCTCGCCAACGCCATCCTCACCCTGCTGACCGCCGCCCCGGACCTGCTCGCCACCAACGCAGCCCACCAACGCCACCGAGTAGTCACCCAGGCCGACCAAACCCTGGCCACCCAATCCCGCCGCCAAGCCCTGGCCAACGGCCTCGCCCTGGCCCTGCTCACCCTCTGCACCGGCACGGCGACCACCCTGGCCATCCACCAGGGCGCCGAAGCAGTAGCCGCCGGAACCCTCAACCCCCTGCTCGCCCCCGTCCTGGCCCTCCTGCCCCTGGCCCTGACCGAAACCCTGTCGCTGCTCGCCCCAGCCGCCCAGCAACTCCGCCCCCTCCGCACCGCCTACGCCAACCTGACCAGCCAATCCACCCCCGCCCCAGCCCGCACCTCCGCCGGAGCCCCCGCCCCAACCTCCGCCCCCGCCCCAACCTCCGGCCGAGCCGCCGCCGCTCCCGCCCTCGCCGCCGCCCCCGACCTCGACCTCGACCCCTCGCCCACCCCCGCCCCCGCCCTCACCCGCGCGCGCGAGGGGGTCCCCCCAATTCCAGACTGCCCCACCCCACCCCCACCCCCCTCCCCAAACCCCCGCCAAGATCGCGACCTATCCACAATCCCGACCTATCCACAGCCCCCCGAAATCCGCCTTGACCACATCGACGTCCGCTGGCCAGGCACCCCCACCCCCACCCTCCGCGACCTCACCCTGCACATCCCGCCCGGCGCCCACACCGCCATCGTCGGCCCCTCCGGCGCTGGCAAATCCACCCTGCTCGCCGTCCTGCTCGGTTTCCTGCACCCCGACCAGGGCCACGCCACCATCCCCGCCACCGCCGCCTGGTCCCCCCAGGACCCACAACTGGTCTCCACCACCGTCCGGGAGAACCTCCTGCTCGGCGACCCGCACGCCACCGACGACGAACTCCGCGCCGCACTGCGCACCGTCGCCCTCGAGGACTGGCAGCAGCGCCTGGACACCCAGGTCGGCGTCGGCGGGGCCGCGGTGTCCGGTGGCGAGGCGCAGCGCCTCGGCCTGGCCCGCGCACTGCTCTACGCCCGGGGGACCGGGGTGCTGCTGATGGACGAGCCGACCGCGCACCTCGACGAACCCACCGCGCGGCGGGTGCTGGCCGCGATCCGGGCCGAGTTGCCGGGCAGCACGCTGGTGCACGTCACCCATCGGGCGGCGGAGGCGGCGGGGGCGGACCTGGTTGTGCGGGTCGGGGCATGATTCTGGTCATGGACCCCTCGCTCGCCGCTCGTGCGCTGGCCGCCTCGACCGAGATCACCTCGGCGGCGTTGTCCGGCGATGACCCGGACGCGGTGCTGCCGCTGGTGGTCCGGCGGGTGGCGGAGCTGGCGGAGGCGGATCTCGGGCTGGTCATGGTGCGCAACGACGACGGCGGGCTGACCGTGGAGGCCGCGCACGGGCAGAGCGCGGAGGACCCGGTGGGCGCCGTGCTGTCACCGCGCTCGGCGGCGGCGCGGGTGGCGCGCAGCGGGGTGCCGGTGGTGGTGGACGACCTCAACCAGGACCCGCGGACCGCGCCGTTCGTGCCACGGGCGTTGCGCGGCTACGGGCCGTTCGCGGTGGCGCCCTTCGGCACCAGGGAACAGCGGCTCGGTGCGCTGGCGGTGTACCGGCGCAAGGCGGCCAAGCCCTTCGCCCAGTCCACTGTGGACGTGGTGAACTCCTTCGCGGTGCAGGCGGGGCTGGCGCTGGTGCTGGCCGAGGGATCCACCGCGCGCCAACGGATCGCGGTCTACCAGGAGCGGGAGCGGATCGCGCGTGACCTGCACGACGTGATCGTGCAACGCCTCTACGCGGCAGGCGTGCAGCTGGAACTGCTGGGGCGCAGGCTCGCCGGCCGTCTCGACGAGGCGGACGCGCACCGGATCGCGGACACCGTCGACGAGCTGGACAAGACCATCGCCGAGGTCAGGGCCACCGTGCGCACCCTGCGCTCGGCCGATCCGGACGGCGCGGACCGGGCCCCCGACCTGGTCGACTCGGTTCGCGCGGAGATCGCCATCGCGGGTGAACTCCTTGGTGTGCAACCCAAACTCCAGATCAACGGCGATCTCACCGATGTGCCGACCGCGGTGGCCGACCACGCGCGGGCCGCGTTGCGCGAGGCACTGTCCAATGTGGTCCGGCACTCCGGCGCGCGTTCGGTGTGGGTGCGGGTGAACCGGGATGTGGACGGGCTGCGGCTGCAGGTCGCCGACGACGGCTGCGGGATTCCGCGCGGGGTGACCCGGCGCGGGCTGCGGCACATCGAGGAGCGGGCGGCCGCTGCCGGCGGGCGCTGCCGGGTGGCGTCCTCGCCGCGCAGTGGGACCACGGTGAGCTGGGAAGTACCGCTGCCCTGAACCGCGGCTCCGCTCGACTGGGGACCAAGCGGAGCCGCGGCTGGAGCGTCAACGGGCATGAGGGTCCCCCAGTGTGTCCCCCCTGCGGTGAAGCCATTCGGCGACGTTCACCGCCGTCGAAATCAGGCCCCCCTGTCTTCACCCCCGTTGAAGCCCGCTCAGGTAATCACAGGTTGCCAACTGTTGTCAACAGTAGTGAAGATGACCCCCGTTGTTTCTCCACCCATGTGAAAGTACCCTGCTCAAGGTGGGTACTGGGGAACACGATGGCGAGGGGCCACCGCCCTTCGCCGAGGCGCTGAACCTGCTGTTCGACAAGCGCAGGCGAGCCGACGGCCGGATGTTCAGCAACGAGGACATCGCGGCCGCCATTCGCGCGAACGGCGGCGCCATCACGCAGAGCTACATCTGGATGCTGCGCAACGGTCAGCGCGACGATCCCAAGGCCAGCCACCTCAGGGCCCTGGCCACCGCCTTCGACGTGCCTGCCGGCTACTTCCTGGACGCGCCGGTGCACGAGCGGGTCCGGGCCGAACTCGACGGCCGGGTAGCGCAGGCCGGGGCCTCCGACGCGCTGCTGGACCGGGTGCGCGAGCTGTCCCCGCTGCACCAGCACCTGATCATGGTGATGATCGAGCAGGTCGGCGAGCTGGAGAAACGGGAGACCGACCGGTGACCACCGAACAACCGGAAACCCTGGCCCGGCCGCTCGCGGCCCGGATCGCCACCGAGATGCTCGCGCCCTGGGTCTGGGTGCTGGCGCTGCCACTGCTGGTCGCCTGGCCGGCCACCGGGCACCGGATCGGCCCGACCCTGTTGTGGGGACTGGTGGTCGGGGTCACCGGCGCGGTGCTCCCGATGCTGGTGATCCTGCGCGGCGCCAAGGCCGGCCGCTACGACACCCACCACGTGCACAACCGGGAGGGCCGCACCGTCCCGCTGCTGCTCTGCCTGGCCTCGCTGTCCACCGGCTGGCTGATCCTCTTCCTCGGCCAGGCCCCGCACCAGCTCATCTCGCTGGCCGCGGCCATGTTCGTCTCGCTGCTCGCCTGTGTGGCGATCACCCTGGGCGCGCGCTGGAAGATCTCGCTGCACGCCGCGGTCGCCGCCGGCGCGGTGGTGATGCTGGTGCTCGTCTACGGGCCATGGCTGTGGCTGGGCGCTCTGCTCGCGGCCTGGGTGATGTGGTCGCGGGTCGCCCTGCGGGACCACACCACCGGCCAGGTGCTCGTCGGCGGCGCCGTCGGCATCCTGGCCGGTGGTGGTGGTTACCTCGGCCTGGAACTACTGCTGACCTAGAAGGTGAAGGCCATCGCCGGGTCGGCCAGCAGCGCGCCGACATCGGCCAGGAACTGCGAACCCTGCTGCCCGTCGACCACCCGGTGGTCGAAGCTCAGCGCGAGCTGGCACACCTTGCGCGGCACCACCTGCCCGTCCACCACCCACGGCATGTCCCTGATCGCGCCAAGGGCCAGGATCGCGGACTCGCCGGGATTGATGATCGGGGTGCCGGTGTCCACCCCGAACACGCCGATGTTGGTGATGGTGAAGGTGCCGTGCTGCATGTCCGCGGGCGTGGTCTTGCCGTCGCGGGCGGTCGCGGTGAGCTGTTCCAGCGCGATCCCCAGCTCCCGCAACGACATCGCGTCCGCGTCCCGCACCTTCGGCACCACCAGGCCACGCGGGGTCGCCGCGGCGATGCCCAGGTGCGTGTAGGACTTGTAGACGATCTCGTTCGCCGCCGCGTCCCAGCTCGCGTTCACATCAGGGGTGCGCCGGATCGCCAGGCACACCGCGCGCGCCGCGAAGGCCAGCGGGGTGAGCTTGACGTCGCGGAAGCCGGGATGCGTCTTGAGCCTGGCCCGCAGTTCCATCATCGGCGTGACGTCGATGGTGAGGAACTCGGTGACGTGCGGGGCGGTGAACGCGCTGTCCACCATGGCCTGCGCGGTCGCCTTGCGCACCCCGCGCACCGCCACCCGGCGTTCCCTGGTGGCCGGATCGTAGGCCGGAGCCTCCACAGTGGACACATCGGAACCGTTGCGGGCAGCCGATTCCACGTCCTCGCGGGTGATCACGCCGTCCCGGCCGGAGCCGTTGAGCGCCCGCAGGTCCACGCCGAGTTCCTTGGCCAGCTTGCGCACCGGCGGTTTGGCCAGCGGCACGTAGCCACCGGCGGCCACCGGTTCCGGCGTCACCGGCGCGGCGACGGGCGCCGCCGCCACGACCGGTTCCGGCGCGGCCACCGGCGCGGATCCCTTGCGGGCCCGGCGTTTGGCCGCTCCGGTGCGCGGGCCGTAGCCGACCAGGGTGGCGATCCGCCCGCCCGGCATCTCCTCGCCGATCTTGCCGTCGGAGACCGGCGGCTCGGCGGCAGGCGCGCCGCCGGGGTCGACGTCCACGGTGATGATCGGCACCCCGACCTCCACCGTCTCCCCAGGCTGGGCGTGCAGCTGGGTGACCACCCCGGCGAACGGGCAGGGCAGCTCGACCGCGGCCTTGGCGGTCTCGATCTCCACGATGATCTGGTTGACGGTGACCACATCGCCCGGCTTGACGTGCCAGGTCAGGATCTCCGCCTCGGTCAGTCCCTCACCGGTGTCGGGCAGGGGGAACTGCTTGAACTGCGGCATTGTGTCCCCTCACCAGCCCAGCGAGCGTTCGACGGCGTGCAGCACCCGGTCCAGGTCGGGCAGGAAGTCGTCCTCCAGCTTGGAGGCCGGGTACGGGGTGTCGAAGCCGGTGACCCGCAGGATCGGCGCCTCCAGCGAGTAGAAGCACTCCTCCTGCACCCTGGTGGTGATCTCGGAGGTGATCGAAGCCTCCGGCGGCGCCTCGCTGACCAGCACCAGCCGTCCGGTGCGGCGCACCGACTCGAACACCGGGCCCAGGTCCAGCGGGGACAGCGCGCGCAGGTCGATGACCTCCAGCTCCAGCCCCTCCTCGGCGGCCGCGGCCGCGGCGTCCAGACAGGTCTTCACGGTCGGGCCGTAGGCCGCGACGGTGACGCTGGATCCCTTGCGCAGCACCCGGGAGGCGAACAGCGGACCCGGGGTCACCGTGGTGTCCAGCTCGGCCTTCTCGTGGTAGCGCTGCTTGGGCTCGAAGAACAGCACCGGGTCGTCGCAGCGGATGGCCTGCTGGATCATCCAGTAGGCGTCCACCGGGTTGGAGCAGGCCACCACCTTCAGGCCGGCGGTGTGCGCGAAGTAGGACTCCGGCGACTCCGAGTGGTGCTCCACCGCGCCGATCCCGCCGCCGAAGGGCACCCGCACGACCACCGGGATCTTGAGCTGCCCGCGCGAGCGGTAGTGCAGTTTGGCCAGCTGGGAGACGATCTGGTCGAAGCCGGGGAAGATGAACCCGTCGAACTGGATCTCGCACACCGGCCGGTAGCCGCGCAGGGCCAGGCCGATCGCGGTGCCGATGATGCCGGACTCGGCCAGCGGGGTGTCGATCACCCGCTGCTCGCCGAAGTCCTTCTGCAGGCCGTCGGTGACCCGGAAGACGCCGCCGAGCTTGCCGACGTCCTCACCCATCACCAGCACCTTCGGGTCGGCCTCCATCGCCGCGCGCAACCCCAGGTTGAGCGCCTTGCCGATGGTGACCTTCTGCGTCTTGGGCACCGTGGTCTCGGTGTCGCGGTCCATGGTCGGCGCGGCCATCAGCGCTCACCCCCGGCGGTCGTGGCGAAACCGTCCAGGTAGGACAGGTAGTCGGCGCGCTGCTTGTCCAGCTGCGCGGTCTGCTCGCTGTAGACGTGCTCGAACATCTGCGCCGGCGCCGGATCCGGCATGTTGACGCAGGTCTCGCGCAGCTGGGCGGCGAGTTCGTCCGCCTCGGCCTGCACCGCCTCGAAGAACTCGGCGTCGGCCCACTGCTGGTGCACCAGGTAGACCTTGACCCGCTCGATCGGGTCCTTCAGCTTCCACATCTCCAGCTCGTCGGCCAGCCGGTAGCGGGTCGGGTCGTCGGAGGTGGTGTGCGCGTCCATCCGGTAGGTGAACGCCTCGATCAGCACGGGGCCGTTGCCGCTGCGGCACTCCTCCAGCGCCCACCTGGACACCGCGAGCGAGGCCAGCACGTCGTTGCCGTCCACCCGGATGCCCTTGAAGCCGTACCCGCTGGCCCGCTGGTACAGCGGCACCCTGGTCTGCCGCTCCAGCGGCTCGGAGATGGCCCACTGGTTGTTCTGGCAGAAGAAGACCACCGGCGCGTCGTAGACCGCCGACCACACCATGGCCTCGTGCACATCGCCCTGGCTGGTCGCGCCGTCACCGAAGAAGACCATGGTGGCCTCGCCCTCGGAATCGCCGACGACGCCGTCGAACTTCTGGCCCATCGCGTAACCGGTGGCGTTGAGGCACTGGTTGCCGATCACGATGGTGTAGAGGTGGAACCGCTTCTCCAGCGGGTTCCAGCCACCGTGGTCGGTGCCCCGGAAGATGCTCAGGATCTGTGCCGGGTCGATGCCCCGGCACCAGGCCACCCCGTGCTCGCGGTAGCTGGGGAAGGCCATGTCGGTGGGCCGCATCGCCCGCCCGGCGCCGATCTGCGCGGCCTCCTGACCCAGCAGCGGCACCCAGATGCCCAGCTGGCCCTGCCGCTGCAGCGCGTTGGCCTCCCGGTCGGCCCTGCGGACCAGCACCATGTCCCGGTACAGGCCGCGCAGCTCCTCGGGGCTGATGTCGATGTCGAAATCGGGGTGGTGCACCCGCTCGCCCTCCGGCGTCAGCAGTTGCACCAGGTCAGCGCCACCCGCATCGGTCTCCCGCAGGCCCGCGATGACCTGCTCCGCGGTCGGTCGGGCCGCGGTGGCGGCGGGGACTCCGGGATGGGGCGCATCCGGTTCACCCGCACGGGGTTGCGTCCAGTACTCCGGCGACGACATCTGTCCTCTCCTCGTCTGCAGGGCCGGCCGACCGCTTGTGACGGTCGGGCGCGACGGCGCCGACCATCGCCGCCGCCATCTGGTTGAGATGGCACGTGATCAACCGTCGGCGTTGACGGTCACTCGCCTCATCCTGACATGCGATCACTCTTTCCAGTGATGCCAACCACACGCCGGTGGTCCCGGTGACAGGTTGATCAAGAACGCAGCGCGACAGACCACCCACCCTGGGCAACATCCGACGATCCCCCTACCTTGCTCAGGGGTGTCGGCTGACTCGGCGGGAGAACACATGATCAAGCTCCATCCACGGACACGGGGCAGAACCACCGTGTCCTGCCTGGTGCTTGTGGGGATCCTAAGCCCGTTGAGCGCCTGCGCGACCGAACAACCCGCCCCAGCACCCGGCGCGCCGCAGCAGCGCACACTGGTGATCTACGCCGGCCGCACCGAAGCGCAGATCGGCCCGATCCTGGGTCAGATGGCGCAGGCCATCGGGGTGAAACTGGACGTCCGCTACGGCGACACCAGCAAGCTCTCCGACCAGCTGGTGGCCGAACGCCAGGACAGCCCGGCCGACCTGTTCATCTCCCAGGACGCGGGCACGCTCGGCCTGCTGGAGAGCAAGGACCTGCTGGCCGAACTGCCCGACGGCCTCCGGCAGTCGGTGCCGGGCGCCTTCCGCTCGGTCAGCGGCCACTGGGTGGGCACCTCGGCCAGGGCCAGGGTGATCGGCTACGACCCCAGGCAGGTCGCCAAGGCCGACATCCCGCGCGGCACCGACGACCTCATCCAGCGACGCTGGCGGGGCAAGATCGGCTTCGTCCCCGGCAACGCCTCCTGGCTCTCCTTCGTCACCGCGCTGCGGGTGCTGCGCGGCGAGGACGGCGCCCGCTCCTGGCTGCTGGGGTTCAAGGCCAACAACCCGCGCCGCTACGAGAGCCACCCGCAGCTGCTGGACGCGGTGGACAGCGGCGAGGTCCCGCTGGGCCTGCTCAACCACTACTACTGGTTCGAGAAGTCGGCCAGGGTCGGCGTGGACAAGATGCGTGCCCAGCTGCACCACGTCACCGGCAGCGATCCGGCCGCGCTGGTCAACATCGCCGGGGTCGGCGCGCTGCGCGGGGACGATGTGCCGCTGGCGCACAAGGCGGTGGAGTACCTGCTCTCCGCACCGGCCCAGCAGTTCTTCGCCGACCACCTCGCCGAGTACCCGGTGCGCGCCGGGATCAGCTCGACCAGGCACCGGCTGCCGCCGCTGGCCGAGATCAAGGGTCCGGACCTGAACCTGAACCGGCTGGTCAGCGTGCAGGACTCGCTGAAGCTGCTGGCCGAGGTCGGGCTGGGCTGACCTCAGCCCAGCCAGCCCAGCAGGGTGGCCGCGTCCCGCTTGAACACCGCGGGGTCGTCGTCCACCACGAACTCCAGCAGCGCGTGCCTGCGCACCCCGTCCGCGGCCAGTTCGGCCAGCACCGGCTGCCACAGATCGGGCCGGGCATCCAGCGGCAGCCGCTCGTCGTAGCCGTCCGCGCCCCAGGAGAAGACGTGCGCCGCGGCCACCGCGGGCAGCAGCGCGCGCACCTCGGTCAGGCACTCCTCGACCTCCGGCAGCTCGCGTGGCTGCCAGTAGGGGACCAGGTTCTCCTGACCCGCCTCGGCGAACAGCTTCACCGCCGAATCCAGCGTCTTGGTCAGCGTGTGCACGTGGAACTCCACCGCCACCCGGATGCCCTCGGCAGCGGCCAGTCCGGCACAGCGCACCAGCTCCCGCACCACCCGCGCCCGGTGCTCGGCGTCGGAATCCTCCGGCGCCCGCTTGCCGGCCCAGACCCGGATCGTGGGCGCGCCCAGCGCCACCGCGGTGCGCAGCACCTCGTCGAAGGCGGCAGGCTCGCTGTCCCCGGCGTCGAAGTAGGAGGCGTAGCCCTCCACGGTCAGCCCGGCCGCGGTGGTGGCCGCGCCGACCTGCCGCGCCACCGCGAGTGCACCGGCTGGCACGTGTACGTCCCCGGCCCAGCTGATCGCGGACAGCCCGGCCGACGCGGTCAGCTCGACCACCTCGGTCGCGGCCAGCCGCCGAAAGGTCACCGACACCACACCCGGAACGATCACAACGCCCTCCCTGGACAGAACCACCAGCACTGACGCTAACGATAACCGTTATCATTCACAACCATGCCCGCCAGGATCCCCGTCACCGTGCTGTCCGGATTTCTCGGCAGCGGCAAGACCACGCTGCTCAACCACGTGCTGGCCAACCGGGCCGGGCTGCGGGTCGCGGTGGTGGTCAACGACATGAGCGAGATCAACATCGACGCGCGCCTGGTCGCCGACCACGCCAGGCTGGACCGCACGCAGGAACGCCTGGTCGAGCTGACCAACGGCTGCATCTGCTGCACCCTGCGCGCCGACCTGCTGGACACCGTGGGCGAACTGGCCAGGGACGGCCGCTTCGAGCACATCCTGATCGAGTCCACCGGCATCTCCGAGCCGATGCCGGTGGCCGCCACCTTCGAGTGGACCTTCCCTGACCAGACCAGCCTGGCCGAGCACGCCCGGCTGGACACCATGGTCACCGTGGTCGACGCCTCCACCTTCCTGGCCGAACTGCGGGCAGGCGAGGCACTGGCCGACCGGGACCTGGCCGCCACCGAGGACGACGAACGCGGCATCGCCGACCTGCTCATCGACCAGGTCGAGTTCGCCGACACCCTGGTGGTCAACAAGACCGACCTGGTCACCCCGGCCGACCTCGGCCTGCTGGAGGACCTGCTGACCAAGCTCAACCCCGGCGCCCGCAGGCTGCGCACCGAACACGGCGTGCTCGACCCCGCCGAGATCCTCAACACCGGCCGCCACAACCCGGACACCGCCGCCCAGCACCCCGGCTGGGCCCAGGAACTCTCCGGCACCCACCTGCCGGAGACCGAGGAGTACGGCATCAGCAGCACTACCTACCGGGCCACCCGCCCCTTCCACCCGGCCCGCCTCGCCGAGGCCCTGGCCGACTGGACAGGTCTGTTGCGCAGCAAGGGTTTCTGCTGGCTCGCCACCCGCCCGGAGATCATGGCCCTGTGGTCCCAGGCAGGCCCCAACCTGACCATCGACCCGGCCGCGCTCTGGTCGGCCACTGACGGCCCACGCGGCCAGGAGATCGTCTTCATCGGCCAGCGGCTATCCCCCGACGAGCCCTACCTCCGCCTGGACCCGGCCCTGCTCACCGACGCGGAACTCGCCGCCGGTCCCGAAGCCTGGCGTGCCCTCCCAGACCCGTTGCCGCAGTGGCACATCGAGGACCTGCACGATCACTGACAACCGCAGGACCGCCGGTGCACGAACCGCGCGGGCAGCCGCACCGTGCGCGGCGCCCGGTCCGGCTCGGCGATCCGGGCCAGCAGCATCCGCACCGCCGTCCGCCCGATCTCGGTGATCGGCTGCGCCATCGTGGTCAGCGGCGGATCCACCAGATCCGCCCACTCCACCTCGTCATAGCCCACCAGTGCCAGGTCCCGCCCGGCCCGCAACCCCAGCTCGCCCAGCGTGCGCAGCACCCCGACCAGCATCGCGTTGTTCCCGGCGATCACCCCGGTCGGCGGTTCCGGCAACGCCAGCAACCGCCGCAACGCCACCGCCGCCTGCGCCACCGCCGACTCCCCGGAGACCATCAGCGCCTCGTCCACCGGCAGTCCGGCCCGGCCAAGGCCGAGCCGGTAGCCGTGCACCCGCTCACTGGTCGTGGTCAGCCCGGCCGCCCCGCTGACCAGCCCGATCCGCCGATGGCCGAGTTCGGCCAGATGCGCCACCAGCGCCGCGGTCGCGCCCGCGTTCTCCGGACCGACCTGGTCCAGCAGGCCGTGACTGGGCAGCCGGTCGATCAGCACCACCGGCGTGCCGAGCTGGCGTAACTCCGGCAGCAAGGTGCCGGAGGCGCCCGCCGACGGGGTGAGCAACAGTCCGTCCACCCGCCGCGAGCGCAACGCGCGCACCGCGGCCTGCTCGGCCGAGGGCTCGTCGTGGGTGTCGATCAACAACAGGGTGAACCCGGCCGCGGCCGCCTCGCCCTCCACCGCCTGGATCAGCTCGGCGAAGTACGGGTTGGCCACCAGCGAGATCGCCACCCCCAGCGTGCGGGTACCCCCGGTGACCAGCGAACGAGCGATCGCGTTTCCGGTGTAGCCGGTCTGCGCGACCGCGGCCAGCACCCGGCCGCGGGTGTCCTCGGCGACCTGCCTGGTCCCGTTCACCACATGCGACACCGTCGTGATCGACACGCCGGCCAGCTCGGCGACGTCCCGCATGGTGACCATCCGACCCACCTCCCGCAAGCGCTTGCGCAAACGCTTGCCGCCAGTGAACCCGCTCACTAGCGTTGCGCGCCACACGCTTGTTGGAGGCAGCCATGGGACGACGAGGTCCTCAGTTGGTCGCACTGCTCGCCACCGGCGCCATCGCCATGGCCGGCACCGCCTGTTCCAGTCAGAAGGCCACCGACGGCCGGGGCAACGACGACGGCAAGATCAAGATCGGGCTGGTCACCAAGACCGACAGCAACCCGTTCTTCGTCGCCCTGCGCGAGGCCGCCAAGGCCCAGGCAGGCAAGGACGGCGCGGAACTGATCGCGCTGGCCGGGAAGTTCGACGGGGACAACGAGGGCCAGGTCGCCGCACTGGAGAACCTGGTCCAGCAGGGCGTGGACACCATCCTGGTCACGCCGAGCAACTCCACCGGCATCCTCGGCGCGATCAAGAAGGCCAGGGAGAAGGGCATCCTGGTGATCGCCCTGGACACCGAGACCAACCCGAAGGACGCCGTCGACGCCACCTTCGCCACCGACAACCTCGAGGCCGGCAAGCTGCAGGGCCAGTACGTCAAAGCCGCCCTCGGCGACCGCGTTCCGCAGCTGCTGATGCTCGACGGCAGCCCCGGCGGCACCGTGGACGAACAGCGGCACAACGGCTTCCTGCAGGGCATCGGCCTGACCGAGTCGGACCCGAAGGTGCTCGGCAAGGAGTCCACCAACGGCGACCAGAACAAGGCCCAGCAGGCGATGGAGAACCTGCTCCAGCGCGCCGCCGCGGTCAACGCGGTCTACACGATCAACGAGCCGGCCGCCCGCGGTGGCTTCGCCGCGTTGCAGGCCAAGGGACTGGCGGACAAGGTCGTGGTCGGCTCGGTCGACGGCGGCTGCCAGGGCGTGCGCGATGTCAAGGACGGCAAGTACGCGCTGACCGTGATGCAGTTCCCCAAGAAGATGGCCGAGGACGGCGTCAAGGCCGGGGTCGAGTTCACCAGGAGCGGCAAGAAGCCGAGCGGGTTCACCAACACCGGGGTCACCGTGATCGCGGACAAGCCGGTGCCGGGCATCCAGGCCAAGGACACCGCCTGGGGCCTGCAGAACTGCTGGGGCTGAGGATGAAGGCCCTGGTACTGCGCACCCCCGCGGTCGGCCCGGCGCTCGCGCTGCTGGCCGCGGTGCTGATCTTCTCGCTGACCACCGACACCTTCGCCACCGCGGACAACCTGTCCCTGGTCGTGCAGCAGTCCCTGGTCATCGGCACCCTCGCCCTCGGCCAGACCCTGGTCATCCTCACCAGCGGCATCGACCTGGCCAACGCGGCCATCGCGGTGCTCGGCACGCTGCTGATGGCCCAGCTCGTGCTCGGCGGCACCTCGGCCCCGCTGGCGCTGCTGCTCGGGATCCTGGTGGCCATCGGCATCGCCGCGATCACCGGTGGCGTGGTCACCGGGATCAGCCTGCCGCCGTTCATCGTGACCCTGGGCATGCTCACCATCGTCACCGCCGCGGCCCGCATCTACGCGGGCGGCCAGAGCTACCCGGTCACCGACGAGCTGCTCACCTTCCTCGGCACCCGGCAGTACCTGTTCGGGTACGTCGAGGTCACCGTCGGCATGGGCCTGGCGCTGGTGATGTACCTGATCGCCTGGTACGCGCTGACCCGCACCGCATGGGGCAGGCACGTCTACGCCGTCGGCAACGACATCGAGGCCGCTCGCCTCTCCGGCATCAAGGTCCGCCGCACCGTGCTCAGCGTCTACCTGGTCGCCGGGCTGGTCTACGGCATCGCCGCCTGGCAGGCGCTGGGCCGGGTGCCCAACGCGGACCCGAACGCCTTCCAGACCGGCAACCTGGACTCGATCACCGCGGTGGTGCTCGGCGGCACCAGCCTGTTCGGCGGCCGCGGCAGCGTGCTCGGCACCCTGGTCGGCGCGCTGATCGTGGCGGTGCTGCGCTCCGGACTCACCCAGGCCGGCATCGACAGCCTCTACCAGGACGTCGCCACCGGCGTGCTGGTGATCGTCGCGGTCGCGGTGGACCGCTTCTCCCGAGGGAGGCAGGCGTGACCCCGGTGCTGCAGGCCCGTGGCCTGGTCAAACGCTATGGCAAGGTGACCGCGATCAACGGCGCCGACTTCGACCTGGAGCCCGGCGAGGTGCTGGCCGTGGTCGGCGACAACGGCGCCGGCAAGTCCAGCCTGATCAAGGCGCTCTCCGGCGCGCTGATCCCGGACGAGGGCGAGATCCGCATCGACGGCGAGGTGGTCCGGCTCTCCGGACCGCTGGACGCGCGCAGGCACGGCATCGAGACCGTCTACCAGAACCTGGCCCTCGCACCGGCCCAGGACATCGCCAGCAACCTCTTCCTCGGCCGGGAACGCCGCCGTGCCGGGGTGCTCGGCTCGGTTTTCCGGCTGCTGGACACCAAGGGCATGCGGGCCGAGGCGGCCAGGGTGCTCGGCGAGCTGGGCATCGGCATCTCCTCGATGACCCAGGCCGTGGAAACCCTCTCCGGCGGGCAGCGGCAGGGCGTGGCGGTGGCCCGCGCGGCCGCGTTCGGCAACCGCGTGGTGATCATGGACGAGCCCACCGCCGCGCTCGGCGTCGCCGAGTCGGGCAAGGTGCTGGAACTGATCAACCGGATCCGCGAGCGCGGCCTGCCGGTGGTGCTGATCAGCCACAACATGCCGCACGTGTTCGACATCGCCGACCGGGTGCACGTGCACCGGCTGGGCAAGCGGGTGGCCCTGGTGTCCCCGAGGGAACGCACCATGAACGAGGTGGTCGGCCTGATCACCGGCGCGCTGCGCATTGACGAGAACGGGCAGCTGGCCGAGGTCGCGCACGCGGTGACCACCGGGCTGCGGACGGGGGAGACCGGCACGTGATCGCGGACTTCAGCGAGCTGGTGGCCAGGGCGGACCGGCTCGCCGCGGCCGGGCGGCGGCAGCTGCTCGGCATCGCCGGCGCGCCAGGCGCGGGCAAGTCCACCCTGGCCCAGCGGCTGGCCGAGGCCCTGCCCGGCAAGGCGGTGCTGGTCGGCATGGACGGCTTCCACCTGGCCCAGCGCGAACTCGACCGGCTCGGCAGGGCCGACCGCAAGGGCGCCCCGGACACCTTCGACGGCCACGGCTACCTCGACCTGCTGACCCGGTTGCGCGCCAACGGCCCGGACACCCCCGGCGCGGTCACCGTGTACGCGCCGGAGTTCCGCCGGGAGATCGAGGAGCCGGTGGCCTGCGCGGTCCCGGTTTTCCCCGACACGCCGCTGGTCATCACCGAGGGGAACTACCTGCTGCTGACCGAGGACCCCTGGTCAGGGGTGCGCGCGGCGCTGGACGAGGCGTGGTTCCTGGCCCCGGCCGAGGACCTGCGGCTGTCCCGGCTGATCGCCCGGCACCGCGAGTTCGGCCGCAGCGAGTCCCAGGCCCGGCAGCGCGCACTCGGCTCGGACCAGGACAACGCGGTCCGGGTGAACTCCACCGGCGAGCTGGCCGACCTGGTGCTGAGCGGGATCCGGTGGCCGGAGGTCAGCTCGGCCCGTTCTTGACGTCGGACTCCTCGTGCATCGGCCGCCGCATCTCCTGGCGGTAGCGGTACACGCCGTAGCTGGTGCCCACCACGAAGAAGGCCACGAACCCGATCACCGCCACGGTCTGCAGCCACGGGTACCGGTTGAGCAGGCCAGCCGCGTAGTAGCCGAGCAGGATCAGGATCGGCGACCAGGTCAGCGCGCCGGTGATGGTGGCCCAGGTGTAGCGCTTGCGGTCCATGCCTGCCGCGCCCGCGATGGCCGGGGCCAGCGTGCGCACCCAGGGCAGCCAGCGCGCGGCCACGATCGCCCAGAACCCGTACTTGTCCAAGAAGTCCTTGGCGCGCTGCAGGTTCTGCTGGTTGAGTACCTTGCCGCCCTCGCGGGCCAGCATCCTCGTCCCGGTCTTGGCGCCGACGAAGTAGCCGAACTCGTTGCCCAGGATCGCCACCAGCGTGCTCACCCCGGCCAGCGCCCAGGCGTCGATCGGCCGGTCGTGGTTGGCCAGCACCACGCCCGCGGCGAACAGCAGCGAGTCGCCGGGCAGGAACAGGCCGATGATCAGACCGCACTCGGCGAAGATGAACGTGGTCACGATGATCCACACCAGCGCCGGGCCCGCGGAGTCCAGCGGGGACCAGGCCAGTGTCGTGGACACACTTGACGCGCTCATCACATCCGAGACTACGTGGCTCACGGTGAACGCATCATCGACTTTTTCCGTCTCGTGCGCGTGTTTCTGTGGAACTACCGTGGACGGGTGAACGATCGGGTGAAAAGCGTCGAACTGCTTGACCAGCTCCGCCGCGTTCTTGGGCCGGACGGGGTCATCACCGACCCGGATGTCACCGAGAGTTACCGCCGGGACATGATGCCGCTCGCCCCGGCAGGCGCGCCGCTGGCCGTGGTGCTGCCGGCGGACACCGCGGCGGTCCAGGCGGTGGTCCGGGCCTGCGCGGCGGCGGGCACGCCGATCGTGCCGCGCGGGGCCGGCAGCGGCCTCTCCGGCGCGGCCAACGCGGTCGACGGCTGCGTGGTGCTGGCCATGACCAGGATGAACCGCATCCTGGAGATCGATCCGGACAACCGCCTCGCGGTGGTGGAACCCGGCGTGGTCAACCTCGACCTGCGGCAGGAGGTGGAGAAGGAGGGCCTGTTCTACCCACCGGACCCCTCCAGCTACGACTGGTGCACCATCGGCGGCAACGTCTCCACCAACGCGGGCGGCCTGTGCTGCGTGAAGTACGGGGTGACCACCGATTCGGTGCTCGGCCTCGAAGTCGTGCTGGCCAGCGGTGAACTGCTGCGCACCGGCCGCCGCACGGTCAAGGGTGTGGCCGGCTACGACCTGACCAAGCTGTTCGTCGGCTCCGAGGGCACCCTGGGCGTGATCACCCAGGCCACCCTGGCGCTGCGCCCGCTGCCGCAGGCCCCGGCCACCATGGTCGCCGCCTTCCCCTCCACCGAAGCCGCGGGCGTCGCGGTGGCCGGTGTGGTGCGCGAGGGCCTGGTCCCGTCCCTGATGGAGATCATGGACGCGGCCTCGATCCGGGCCGTGGAGGCCCACCTCAACACCGAACTCGGCGCGGGCAGCGGCAGCGCGGCCCTGCTGATCTGCCAGTCCGACGCGGGCGGCGAGGTGGCCAAGCGGGAGCTGGAGAAGATCGAACAGCTCTGCCTGTCCGCGGGCGCCGAACTCGCCTACGTCACCACCGACGTGGCCGAGGGCCGGATGCTGCTGGCCGCCCGCCGCGCGGTGCTGACCGCGCTGGAGGTCTACGGCGCCTGGCTCACCGACGACGTCTGCGTGCCGCGTACCAGGATCGCCGAGCTGATCAGCGGCTGCGCGGAGATCAGCGCCCGGCAGCGGCTGCTGATCGCGGTGGTCGGGCACGCCGGCGACGGCAACATGCACCCCACCATCGCCTACGACCCGACCGACGCCGACCAGTTCGAGCGGGCCAAGCTGGCCTTCGACGAGATCCTGGAGGTCGGCCTGGCCCTCGGCGGCACGGTCACCGGCGAACACGGCATCGGCAAGATCAAACGGGAGTGGCTGGCCAGGGAGATCGGCGAGGTCGGGATCGGCGCGCACCGGGCGATCAAGCGCGCGCTGGACCCGGACAACCTGTTCAACCCGGGTTCGATGTTCGCGCTGGACTGATCACCAGGTCCAGGAACCGGTTCAGGTAGGCGCGGACCTCCTCGGGTTCGCGCCGCACCGGGTTCATCAGCATCACGTAGGTGACTACGCCCGCCAGGCTCTCCATCAGCATCTCCAGGTCGATGCCCAGCGGCAGTTCGCCGTGCTCCTGCAACAGCCGGAACACCTGCAGTGCCACCTCCTTGCGCGGCCGCACGTAGGTCTCGGAGTAGGCCCGCATCAGCTCGGGGTGGCTGGTCGCGGTGCTGGCCAGCCGCCCGACCAGCTGCCGGAAGTCCGGATCGCCCACCGCCCGCACCAGGATCTCCACCAGCTTGGCCCTGGTGACCTCGCCGTCGGCGAACATGGCCAGCACCTCGGCCGGGTTCATGAACCGGTCCCGCCCGAACTCGATCGCCTGCGCCAGCAGCAGTTCCTTGCTCGCCCACCGCCGGTACACGGTGAGCCTGGCGACCCCGGCGCGCTTGGCGACCTGCTCGATGCTGGTGCCCTCCACCCCGCCCTGGATGAACATGTCCAGGGCGGCCCGCAGGATCGCGGTGTCATTCCCCGGATCGCGGGGACGGCCCCTCATCCGGCCCGCCCGGTCCGCAGCACGTTCGCCAGCCACCGGTGCAGCTTCGCCGGTACCGGCCGCCCACGCCAACCCAGGTGCGCGTCCGGCCGCACCAGCCAGGCCTGCGCCATCGGCCGCTCCAGCAACACCACCTCGTCCCCGAGCAGCTCCCGCACCACCGCGGCCAGCGGTTCGTACCGGCCCAGCAGCGCCCACCGCCCGCGCAGTTCGGCGTGCAACCGGGTCGCCGTGCCGTCCTCCCGCCTGCAGATCAGGTCCGGCACCCGCTCCCCGGCCCGCAACCCGGTGTCCAGCGGCGCGAACCGCCAGGGCGCCAACGGCCCACGCCGGTAGTGCACGCCGAGTTGGGAGGCGGCCCTGGCCAGCCGCCGCTGCACCGAGGGCAGGTTGAGCAACGGCGCGGCCAGCCGATCCCGCAGCACCCGCCGCACCCGCCCGTCCCCCAATGCCAGCCGGGTCGCCCCGGTGGTCCCCTCCAGCACGGCGGCGGCAACCGGCCGCCGCTCGGCCTGGTAGCTGTCCAGCAGTGCCGCGTCCGCCCGCCCGGAAGCCACCAGTGCCAGCTTCCAGCCCAGGTTGTCCGCGTCGCCGAGCCCGGTGTTGAGGCCCTGCCCGCCGAACGGGCTGTGGATGTGCGCGGCATCCCCGGCCAGCAACACCCGGCCCTGGCGGTAACGCTCGGCCAGCCGCCGGTGGATGCGGAACACCGAGGTCCACACGGCCCCGTCGAAACGCACCCCGCGATAGCCGGTGCGCGCGGGCAGCAACTCGCTCAACTGCCCCAGCACGTCGTCCGCGCCGACCCCGCGTTCACAGGGCGCGACCAGCCGCCACAGGTTCGACTCCGGCAACGGGAACGCGGCGAACACCCCGTCCGGACTGATCCAGGCAGCGGCGGTGTCCCTGGGCAGCCCCCAATCCAGGTACACGTCGGCGAGCAGGAAGTTCTCCACCACCTGCGCCCCAGGAAACCCGAACCGCCCCAGCCGCCGAACCGCGCTGTGCGCCCCATCGCACCCCACCACCCAGCCTGCCCGGCTCACCGCGACGTCAGCGCCGTGCCGAACCTCCACCGACACCCCACCCCCGTCCTGGCTGAGCCCAACCACCTCATGCCCCCACTCGACCTTGCCCCCCAACCGCTCCAGCAACTCCCGCAACTGCCCCTCCACCGCGGCCTGGGAGATCAACAACGTCCGATGCCTGCTCCCCAACGGCACCTGATCCACCCGGATCCGCACCAGCTCGGTCCCGTTCGCGCTGACGCTGACCCCGCTCACCCGAACCGCCCGCTCCGGCAGATCCCCCAACGCCCCCAACCGATCCAGCACCTCCACCCCCCGAGCCTGCAACCCCAGCGCCCGCGAGGTGACCGCGGGCGCGGGCGCCCGATCCACAATCCGCACCGCCACTCCCCGCAGCAGCAACGAACACCCCAGCACCAGCCCACTGGGCCCGGCTCCAACCACCAGCACCGCTGTCTCCACCGGGACCCCCATTAGTTAACAGCACAGTACTGTTTACTAATGTAGCCCAGTCACGAACTACCGGGGAAGCACGAAAAAACACCCCGCACCGGAGCCCGGCACGGGGTGTTCGAGAAGTGAACTCAGATCTTGGGGATCACCTGGGTGTGCTGCTCACCGAGGTCAACCGGCCCCTGCTTGCGCTTCTTCCGCCGCTCCCGCACGAACTCGAAGATGATCGGCAGGATCGAGAGGAACACGATCAGGATCAGCGCGGCCTCGATGTTGTTCTTGATCAGCGGCACATCACCCAGCGCGGCCCCGAGGAAGGTCAACCCAGCGGCCCAGGCGATACCGCCGATGACCGAGTAGGTGAAGTACTTCTTCGCGTCCATCCGGCCGATCCCGGCCACCGCGGTGATGAAGGTCCGCACCACCGGCACGAACCGGGCCAGGATGATCGCCCGAGCGCCATACCGCTCGAAGAACTCATGCGTCTTCTCGAGGTACTCCTGCTTGAAGATCTTGGAGTTGGGCCGGTTGAACAACGCGGGCCCGGCCTTCCAGCCAATCCAGTACCCCACGGCGTTGCCGAGGATGCCCGAGATCGTCAGCAACAAAGCGACAACCCAAACCGGCACCCCGAAGGCGCCAGTGGCGGCGAAGAACCCCGCGATGAACAGCAGCGAGTCACCAGGCAGGAAGAACGCGAAGGCCCCGCACTCGGCGAACACGATCAGGCACAGACCGACGAGCGCGAAGGTCCCCATCTGCTGAATGAGGAAGACCGGATTCAGCCAGTCGATTCCAAAAAGAGCGAGCGGCACGGCCGCACTCGTAACGGTCGTCACCCCGCCCACGGTACAGGGACCCCCACCCCAACCCGCCCCGGACTACCACAACACCCCCACTCCCCTGGATCCCGCCACGCCGAAAACCCACCCCCACCAGCCCCAACCACCCGACAAACCGGACAATGTGACCATCCTCGCCCCACCCAAGAAAACGGTCCCCCGCCGACCGCACAACCACCCTGCTTGGGTCCAACTCCGCCGCAGCGCAGCTCCAGCGCGAGGAAACAGACGGAACGCGCCCCAGTCCGCATCGCATCCAGGCCCGCACGGCACCCCACGCTGATCGCGACTGAAGCCGACCGCAGCTGAAGCCGACCACAACTGAAGCCCATCAGGGCTCAAGCCGATCGCGACTCATCGGTACCCAGCGATCGCAGCAAGTCCGATCGCTGCACGAACCGCCGTCGCCCCCGAGTCCCACCACCACCGAGATCAGCGACCACGCCCCAAGCCCCGAGACCTTGCCACCGCGAGACTCCACCGCCACGACCTCTCACTGCCGAGATCCCGCAGCACCCAAGGCCGCACAGCCGTCGAGGCCACGCCGCCCCGCAAACCCTCCCGGGCCCGCAAGTCGCCACCCACCCGCCACCCCGTCGCACCCACCAACCGCCCCAGGTAAGCCCAACGCCCCCAACACTTCCCTGCGCCGTGCCAGCCCCACACCTCAGGACCTCACCCCACGCAAGCTCCCCAGCCCCGTTCCAGCGGGAGCCACCGACCTGAGCCAGCCTCGCTCCAGCGCAAGCCGCCCAGCGGCCCCGACCTCACCTCAGCCCACGCCGTCAACCTGCATCAGCCCCGCGTAACGCGAGCCCCCGCCCCACCAGGACCCGCCCCACCAGGACCCGCCCCACCAGGACCCGCCCCACCCACAACCCGCCCCACCCCAGCCCTCGCCCAGCCCCGCCTAAGCCCAGAGCCCCCAGTTCTCGCTCATCCCCGCTCAGCCACAACGCGCCTCAGCCCTGCCCCGCCCGCAACCCGGCCAAACAGCCCCCAACTCCCCCGCCCATCACACCGCGCAACCCATCCCCACCACCCCGCGCGCGCCCGAGGGGGACCCCCACGACATCAACGCTACCGCCCAGCCCCGACAAAACAGCAGCTCAAAGCCCCCAAGATCCGCACTTATCCACAAAGCCCCAGTTATCCACAGCCCGCGCCCCAGCCACTTGCCGACAACCCAGAGTCACGACAACCTGGTCCCAGGCGCGCCCACCAACCCAGCCCGCACCAACCCAGCCCGCACCAACACAGCCCGAACCCACCCAGCCCACACCAAAATCAGCCCGCACTCACCGAACCGCCCGCACCCGCCGCCACTCAGCAGCGACAGACCCCAGACCCGGAGGTGATCACCAAAGTGTCAGCACACCGATGACCGCACCCGCGGCCAGCCCCAGCAGCACAGCGAACAACAGCAGCACCCAGGCCGGGAGTGACGGCGGTGGCAGGCCGATGCCGCGGGCCGAGGTGAACCGGTCCGTCGGTCCGGTGTCGTTGCTCAGCGGGAGCACCGGCATCGGCGGGAACGGAGCCTCGGCCGGAGGCATGCTCGGGCTGCCCGCTGCCTGGGCGCGCAGGGCGTCAGCGAGCAGCTTCTCCGGATTGTCCGAGGCGGCCACGCCAACACCGTAGTGCGGTGTGCGGCAGATGCGCGCTCAGGACACCCACTCGCCGCGGTGCAGTACCCGGGTGGGCCGGAGTCCGGCGTCCAGCACGACCAGGTCGGCGGCCAGGCCCGCGCTGATCGAGCCGGTCACCTTGGTCAGGCCGAGCAGGGCCGCGGGGCGGGTCGAGCAGGCGGTTGCCGCGTCGGTGACGCTGAGGCCGCACTCCAGGACCAGGTTGCGGAAGGCCGCGTCCATGGTCAGGGTGCTGCCGGCCAGTGAACCGCCGCCGGCAAGCGTTGGCACGCCGTCGGTCACGGTGACCTCCAGGCCGCCGACGTCGTACACGCCGTCGCCGACCCCGGCGGCCGCGATGGCGTCGGTGATCAGGACGGTGCGCCCGAGCCCGGCGTGCCGGGCGGCGAGCCGGATCGCGGTCGGGTGCAGGTGCACCAGGTCGCAGATCAGTTCCACGGTCACCCGCTCGTCGTCCAGCAGGGCGCCGATCGGGCCGGGCTCGCGGTGGTGCAGTGGGCGCATGCCGTTGAACAGGTGTGTGGCCACGCTGGCTCCGGCGTCCACCGCGGGGCGGACCTGGGCCTCGGTGCCGTCGGTGTGGCCGATGGCGGCGATGACCTCCTGGTCGACGAGCTGGCGGACGGCTTCCACGCCGTTGTCCAGCTCGGGGGCCAGGGTCACCATCCGCACGGTGCCGCGACCGGCGTCCAGCAGGGTCTGCACATCGGCCTTGGCCGGTGGGCGCAGGATCGCCGGGTCGTGCGCGCCGCAGCGGGCCGCGGACAGGAACGGGCCCTCCAGGTGCACGCCCGCGAGCAGGCCGTCCTGGGTCAGTTCGGCCAGCGCCGCGATCTGCCGGGACATGGCCGGGATGGACCCGGACACCAGGCTCCCGAGCAGGGTGGTCGTGCCGTGCCGCCGGTGCGCGGTGGCGGCCTTGAGCACCCGTTGCTGGTCGGGGTTGGAGAACGATTCGCCGCCGCCGCCGTGGCAGTGGATGTCCACGAACCCGGGGACCACCCACTGACCGGTGACGTCGACGACCTCCTCGGTCGCCCGCTGACCGTTGGACGAGCCCGCGCCGACCTCGGTGATCAGTCCGCCCTCGACCCGAACCCAGCCGTCATCGAGCACACCGCCAGGAGTGACGACCTTGCCGCCGACGAGTTTCATCAACCCTCCAACAGGTCCATGGCCAGCAGCGCGGCTCCGAGGCAACCTGCCTCGTCACCCAGCGCCGCCAACCGCAGTTCGGGTCGGCGCTGGAACGAGACCAGCTCGTCCAGCCGGTCGCCAAGGGGGGCGAGCAGCAGCTCACCCGCCATGGCCAGGCCACCACCGAGGACCACGGCCTGCAACCCGAGCAGGGTGGTCAACAGGATCACGGCCTGGGCCAGTGCCTCGACCGCCTCCGCCCAGACGGCGGCGGCGTCGGGATCGCCCGCGCGGACCGCGTTGGCGACATCGATCGCACCGCGCACGGGGCGGCCGGTGCGTTCGGTGTAGCGGCGGGCCACCGCTGCGGAGGAGGCGCGCAGCTCCAGGCAGCCGTGCTGGCCGCAGCCGCACCGCTCACCGGCGCCGAGGGAGAGGTGGCCGACCTCGCCCGCGTAGCCGCCGCCGGAGTGCAGTCGGCCGCCGAGCAGCAGGGCGGCGGCGATACCGGTGCCGATGGGCATGACCACGGCGTCGGTGAAACCGCGCGCCGCGCCCAGTCGCGCCTCGGCCAGGCCGCCCGCGCGCACGTCGTGGTCGAAGACGACCGGCAGGCCGAGGCGTTCGCGCAAGGCGGCGCGGAACGGGTAGTCGCGCCAGCCGAGGTTGGCCGAGAACACGCCCACCCCGGCCTCGGCGTCGACGATGCCCGGCACCACGACGCCGACCGCCTCGATCGGGTTGGCCGACTCGGCCGACCAGGTCTTGACCAGGTCGGCGATCAGGCTGACCAGGGCGTCCGCGGTCTCCGCACCGGTGGCGCCACGCGGCGTGGCCCGCCGCAGCCGGTCGACCAGCACGGGCGCGGCGGGGTCGCCCTCGACCAGGGCTGCCTTGATGTCGGTGCCGCCGACGTCAACGGCGACCACGGTTCGCGAGCTGGGCACAACTCGAATCCTGGGGCATGCGACGACTCTGGTCTAGACCTCTGCGCGAACGACGCCCACGGGAATGCCACAAATTGCGCGTGAGAGCGATTCCAAGCGCGATTTCGCGTGCTCGGGCTGCCGAGGCGCCGAGGCCGCGGCCGACACCCCGGGACCCGACCGGACCCCGCACGCCGGGTGGTGAGGACAGCCAGGAAGGCGATGGCAGCGACGTCCGCGCAACCGGCGCCCCAGCGTGGGCGACGCCCACGCGGCGAGCGCGGCCTCAGCCCTTGAGCACCTTCTGCAACGCGTCCAGGGCGCGGCTTGCGGTGGACTTCACCGTGCCGCGGGAGATGCCGGTGGACTCGGCGATCTCCTGTTCGGACAGGCCGCCGTAGTACCGCAGCACCAGCACCTCGCGCTGGCGGGGCGGGAGCTGGCCCAGGGCGCTGACCACGGCCTGGTGTTCGGCGGTCAGCATGGCCAGGGACTCGGCCGAGCGGGCCGTGGTCAGGTGCGGTGGCTGGTACTCGCGGGCGGTCTTGCGGCGGCGGAGTACCGAGCGGCTGCCGTTGACCACGGCGGTCCGCAGGTAACCGACGGCCGCCGCGCCGTCGCGCAGACCGCCCCAGTTGCGGTGCAGGCCGGTGAACGCCTCCTGCACGACGTCCTCGGCGGTGGCCGGGTCGTCGACCAGCAGGATGGCCAGGCGGACCAGGCGCATGCGGTGCTGGCGGTAGAGGTCTTCCAAGGTCAAAGGCGCTTCGGGAGCCTGGACACCACTGGTCTGTGGTGTGTTGCCGTCCAGGGTCCGGAGATGGCTGAAGGTGCGCTCGACCGTCGCTTCGACGTTCGGCGCCTGATTTCCGGTGGCACGGCTGTCCCCGCGCGGCGCGTCCCAACCCACGCACAGAAGGTACCCGCGCTGGTCAAGGGCTGGCGATCTCGGTGCCTGGGATCACCTCCCCGGGCAGGGCCCGGCGGCGGGGCCCGCGAGTAGCGTCGGCGTGTCGTCCCGCCTGCCGGCGGGGCTGGGTTCTGCCGAGGAGGGGCGCGATGGCGCGGTTCGTGGTGGAGTGGGTCTTCGGGACCAACCGGGACGAGCGGCTGGCGGTCCGGCCCGCACACCGGGAGTGGGCTGCTGAGCAGGCCAAACAGGGGGTTCTGCTGGCCGGTGGGCCGTGGGCCAACGACACCGGCGCGCAGGTCGTGCTGGAGGCGGCTGACCGGGACGAGCTGGCCAAGATCCTGGACAGCGACCCCTACGCCTCGGCCGACGTGATCGCCGAGACCCGGATCCGGGAGTGGACCGTGGTCACCGGCGCGTGGGTCACCGGCTGAGCGCACGCCCGCGTCCCGGCGGCCGGAACTGGCCGCCGGGAACCCGGTGACTAGCGGGCGCTGGCCTCGGTGAGCCGCTGGATCTCGCCCTCGGCCAGCTCCAGGGTGGCCGCGCCGAGCAGGTCGTCGAGCTGTTCGACGGTGCGCGCGCTGGCGATCGGGGCGACCACCGTCGACTGGGCGCCCAGCCAGGCCAGCGCCACCGAGGCGACCGAGCTGCGGTGTGCGGCGGCGAGTTCGTCCAGCACGGCGAGCACCCGCAGGCCACGCTCGTCCAGGTAGGCGCCCGCACCGGCGGCGCGTGGGCTGTCCACCGTGACGCCGGGGCGGTACTTGCCGGTCAGGAAGCCCTTGGCCAGGCCCCAGTACGGCACCGCGGACAGGCCCTCGATGGCCACCAGCGCCGCGAGCTTGCCCTCGTAACCCTCGCGTTCGACCAGGTTGTACTCGGGCTGGAGCGCGACGTAGCTCGCCAGGTTCTCCCGCTTGCTGATCTCCAGCGCCTCGGCCAGCCGGTCGGTGTCGTAGTTGGAGGCGGCCAGGTACCGGACCTTGCCTTCCTTGACCAGCTCGGTGAACGTGCCCAGCGTCTCGGCCAGCGGAACCGTGCTGTCGTCGATGTGCGCGTAGTACAGGTCGATGTGCCCGGTGCCCAGCCTGCGCAGCGACCCCTCCACGGCGACCTTGATGTTGGCCGCGGACAGGCCCTTGGCGGTGGGCAGCTGACCGACCTTGGTCGCGATCACCAGGTCGTCGCGGCGACCGCGGCGGGCCAGCCAGCGGCCGATGACGGTCTCGGACTCCCCGCCCGAGTTGCCCTCGGCCCAGACCGAGTACACATCCGCGGTGTCGATGAAGTTCCCGCCAGCCGCCGCGTAGGCGTCCAGCACCGCGAACGACTGCTGCTCGTCCGAGGTCCAGCCGAACACGTTGCCACCGAGGCAAAGCGGGTAGACGTCCAGGTCACTCGTGCCGATTCTTGCCACGACCTAAGCAAACACCCTGCTCGACGGCGACATTCCGGGTATTCGCTTGGACTTTTCGATTTGACACTGCTGGGCTGACCGGCATGCGTTCCACCCGTTTCTCCACGGGCGGCCTGATCGTGGCTGTGCACTGGTCCGCCCCTGGCGAGTCCGCCGAGCTGACCGAGCACCAGGGTGAGGGCCGGTTCGAGCCGGGCCAGACCAGCACGGTGCACCTGGTCGCCGGCCGTGCGGGCGCGCCACCCGGCCTCGCGCTGGCCCTGACCTACGCGCCGACCGACGAGGTCTGCCTGCCCGCGATCCACCTGATGCCCTCGGCCGAGACCCTCTTCGTCGGCGCCGGGCGGGACCTGCTGACCTACGCGCTGACCCCCGGCCAGGTGCGCCGGGTGGACCAGGACGTCGCCGAACTGGGGTTCTTCGGCTGGGCGCAGCACGGCGACCTGGTGCTGGGACGGGCCGAGCTTGGACTGACCGGCTGGTCCGCGGACGGACAACGACGCTGGTCGGCCTGGGCGGAACCGCCGTGGGACTACCGGGTCGACGGCGACCGGGTGCGCCTGGACGTCATGGGCCAGGCCAGCGAGTTCGCGCTGCTGGACGGGCCGGTCAGCCGGACCAGCCGAGCGCGGTGAGCACCAGGTCGACCGCCTGCGCGGCGAAGCCAGGGGGTGGCTGTTCCTGGCGGAGCAGGACGCGGGTCCACATCGCGCCGGCGAGCAGGTCCACCACGAGCTTCGGATCGATGTCCGCGGCGATCTCGCCACGCTGCCGCGCGCGGTCGAAGATGACGAGTTCACCGGCCAGGCGGTCGGCGAAGAACTCGTGGGCCAGCCGGGACAGCACCGGGCGGCCCGCGGCGGTCAGTGCCGCGGTGATCACGGACGCGCTGGGCTCGGTGGTCAGCAGCCGGAGCACGTGGCCGGTCAGGGCGAGCAGGTCGCCGCGCAGGGTGCCGGTGTCGGGGGCCGGGAGTTCCAGCAGGGCCGAGTTCAGCAGGGCGGCGCCGAGCAGCGCGTCCTTGTCCGTCCACCAGCGGTAGATCGTGGTCTTGTGCACGCCGCTGCGTGCGGCCACGCCCTCCATGGTCAGGCCGTCGTAGCCACGTTCGGCCAGCAGCTCCAGGGTGGCGGTGAAGATCGCCTGCGCCTGGCGGGGGCCGTCGCCAGGCCGGCGTGCCGCGTTCACCATGCGGAAAACACTACGCGACGTTGCGTTGCGCCGGGTGGTCGACGTAGCTTCGAATGCAACGCGACGTTGCGTTGCATTCGAAGGGGGTGGGCATGACGCCGATTGTGCTGGTGCACGGGATCCGGGTCAGCGGGAGCATGTGGCTGGCTCAGCGGGCGTTGTCAGGGGGAACCGTTGTGCGGGCTCCTGACCTGCCGGGACACGGGACCCGGCGAGGTGAGCGGTTCACCGTGGCCGGGGCGGTCGAGGTGATCAGGGCGGCCATCGACGAGGTCGGCGGGCGGGCGGTGCTGGTCGGGCACTCACTGGGTGGCTACCTGGCCATCGCCACCGCGGCCGCGCACCCAGAACGGGTGGCCGAGCTGATTCCGGTGGGCTGCACCCTGCGACTGACCCCTGCCCTGGTCCGGCCCTATCGGTGGGCGGCCGCGGCGCTGGCGGGGCTGCCGGATGGCGGGCTCGCACTCACCACCCGGCTGGCGCGGCTGGTCCTCGGGGCCGGACCGGGTGCGGCCTTCACCTCGGGCGGGGTGTCGCACGCGGCGGTGCCTGCGGTGCTCGACGGGCTGCTGGGCCTGGACCCGCTCGCCGACCTGCGGCGTTATCCGGGGCCGGTGCGACTGGTCAACGGCGCCCGCGACCACTTCCGGGCAGACGAGCGGTTGTTCCTGGCCGCCTGCGGCAACGGCAGGCTGGACCTGGTGCCCGGCGCCGGACACCTGCTGCCGCTGACCAAGCCCCGCGAACTGGCCGCGCTGATCACGCAGCCCTGAGCACGCAGCCCCGGTCACCCCGCGCTGGTCACGCTGAGCTGGTCGCCCCGCCGATCACGCAGCTTGATCACGCTGGGCTGATCACCCCACGCTGGTCACGCCGTGCCGGTCACGCCGTGCCGGTCACGCCGTGCTGATTGCGCAGCGCCGGTCACCTCGCGCTGGTCACCCCGCACTGGTCACGCCGGGCCGGTTACGCCGCGCTGATCGCGCAGCCCGGATCACCCTGCGCTGATCCTCCGCGCTGGTCACCCCGCGCCAATCACTCCGGCGGCCAGCGCTTGATGAACTCCAACAACGCCTTGCCCTCCGCGGTCAGCTCCTTGCCCTTGCCCTTGCAGTCGGGGCAGGCCGGGTGGGTGTTGGCCGTCTTGTGCGCGCGGGTGATCACGTTGTCGCCCTCGCGCAGCTCGATGTACTCCTGGAACGGGATCACCTCGGCGTCGGCGGCCTTGCTGGTGGCCAGCGCCTTCAGTTCCTCCCACTCCTCCTTGAGGTCGGCCAGCTTCTGGGCCACCGGGGCCGAGCGGACGAACTGGGCCGCACGGCGGCGCAGGCGCAGTTCCTCCTGGCTCAGTTCTTCCGCTCCCGGTTCGGTGTTCTTCCCGGTGCCCGAGCACCTGGGGCAGGGCACGTCCCAGCTCATCTCCACCTCCGGCGCCGGTGGCGGGGCACTAGGTCACCACCGGCACCCGGAAGACTACCGAGAGTTCGAGGAATTCAAGATCGACCCACCGGGGGAACTTCCGGCTAGCGCCGCCGTGTGACGAAGGCCGCTGTGCCGCCTCGTAGGATGTGGCACGCACAAAGGCGCCCATGAGGAGGACGGTTCGATGCCGATCGCAACCCCCGAGGTCTACGCGGAGATGCTCGACCGGGCCAAGGCGAACGAGTTCGCCTACCCGGCGATCAACGTGACCTCGTCGGAAACCCTCAACGCCGCGCTGCGGGGCTTCGCCGAGGCCGAGAGTGACGGGATCGTCCAGGTCTCCACCGGTGGTGCCGAGTTCCTCTCCGGCACCAAGGTCAAGGACATGGTCACCGGCGCCGCGGCGCTGGCCGAGTTCGCGCACGTGGTGGCCGCGAAGTACCCGGTGAACATCGCGCTGCACACCGACCACTGCCCCAAGGACAAGCTGGACGGGTTCGTCCGGCCGCTGATCGCGATCTCCGAGGAGCGGGTGGCCAGGGGCGAGAACCCGCTGTTCCAGTCGCACATGTGGGACGGCTCGGCGGTGCCGCTGGAGGAGAACCTGGTCATCGCCACCGAACTGCTGGACCGTGCGGCCAAGGCCAAGATCATTCTTGAGCTGGAGGTCGGCGTGGTCGGCGGCGAGGAGGACGGCGTCGACAACGAGATCAACGACAAGCTCTACACCTCGCCTGAGGACTACCTGCAGACCGTGGAGGCCCTCGGTATCGGCGAGAAGGGCCGCTACCTGCTGGCCGCGACCTTCGGCAACGTGCACGGCGTCTACAAGCCGGGCAACGTCAAGCTGCGGCCGGAGATCCTCAAGCAGGGCCAGGACGTGGTGTCGGAGAAGCTCGGCCTGCCAGCCGGGTCCAAGCCCTTCGACCTGGTCTTCCACGGCGGCTCCGGCTCGCTGCTGGAGGAGATCCACCAGGCGGTGACCTTCGGTGTGATCAAGATGAACATCGACACCGACACCCAGTACGCCTTCACCCGGCCGATCGCGGCGCACATGTTCAGCAACTACGACGGGGTGCTCAAGATCGACGGCGAGGTCGGCAACAAGAAGGTCTACGACCCGCGCAGCTACCTCAAGGCAGCTGAGCAGGGCATGGCCGCGCGCATCGCGCACGCCTGCGAGAACCTGAAGTCCGCCGGCCGCATGATCGCGGGCTGACCGCCATGACCCAGTTCGGCAACCTCTTCGGCGGCCCGCCCGACACCCTGCTGCCGGAGCGGCCCGGTCCGCAGTCGGCATTGGACTCGGGCAAGGACCCCTCCGAGGTGGCGCGGGAGTTCCCGGACTTCAGCGCTGCCTGGGCCGCACTGGCCGAGCGGGCGCTGGCCGCCGGTGACCCGGTCACCGGCTACGCCTACGCCCGCACCGGCTACCACCGCGGTCTCGACCAGCTCCGCCGTGCGGGCTGGAAGGGCCACGGCCCGGTGCCGTGGTCGCACGCGCCCAACCAGGGCTTCCTGCGGGCGCTGGCCGCACTGGCCAGGTCCGCGGGCGAGATCGGCGAGACCGAGGAGCACGAGCGGTGCGCCACCTTCCTCGCCGACTCCGACCCGGCCGCGCCCGCCGCGACCGGCCTCGCCTGAACTGAACTGACGGAGCGACCCGTGCCCGGCAACGACTACGCATTCCACACCCGCTGGTCGGTGCCGGGCCGGGTGGCCGAGGTCGCCGACGTGCTCTTCGACCCGGAGGACCTGGTCCGCTGGTGGCCGTCGGTGTACATGGACGTCCGCCGCGCCGCCGAGGGCGACGAGCGCGGCATCGGCTCCGCCTTCGACCTCTACACCAAGGGCTGGCTGCCCTACACGCTGCGCTGGCGGATGCGGGTGGTCAGCCACGACCAGGCGACCACCTCCACCTTCACCGCCGAGGGCGACCTCGACGGTGAGGGCGTGTGGCGGCTGCGCCAGCAGGGCGACCGGGTCGAGGTCGACTTCGACTGGCGGGTCCGCGCGGACAAACCGCTGTTACGGCTGGGCTCGCCGGTGTTCAAGCCGGTGTTCTCGGCCAACCACAACTGGGCCATGGCCAAGGGCCTGCGCAGCCTGGAACTCGAACTGGCCCGCCGGGCCGCGGCCAGCGCGGCCGAACGGGAGGCGGTGCCGCCCCCGCCGGGCCGCTCGGCGAGCACCCCGCTGCTGGCCGGACTCGCCGCCGCCGCGCTCCTGGCGTTCGCGGTCCTGCGCAGGAGGCAGACTTAGCCGCGTGCACCGGGTACGCGAGGAGCTGAGCCGTCGACTGCTGCGGTTGCGGCGCACCGCGTTGCCGATCCTGCACAGCGCGATCAGCGCCGGGATCGCCTGGCTGATCGCGGCGGATCTCATCGGGCACGCCCGCCCGTTCTTCGCCCCGATCGCCGCGGTGATCTGCCTCGGCGTCTCCCTCGGCCAGCGGCTGCGGCGGGTGGCCGAGCTGGTGGCCGGGGTGAGTATCGGCATCGGCGTCGGCGACCTGCTGATCCTGCAGATCGGGTCCGGCACCTGGCAGATCATGCTGGTGGTGGCGCTGGCGCTGATCACGGCGGTGCTGCTGGACAGCGGCACGGTCATCGCCATGCAGGCCGGATCCTCGGCGGTGCTGGTCGCCACGTTGCTGCCACCGGGTGATTCCGGCGGTCTGGACCGGATGGTCGACGCGCTGATCGGCGGCCTGGTCGCGCTCGCCGTGGCCGCCCTGCTGCCTGCCAACCCGCTGACCGTGGCGCATCGCCAGGGCAAGGTGCTGCTCGGTGAGCTGGCCGCCGCGTTGCGCGCGGTGGCCGAGGCGGTGACCGGGCGGGATCCGGGCCAGGCGGCCGCGGCGCTGAGCCGGGCGCGCAAGACCACCAAGGCGTTCGAGGACTTCCGCACCGCGCTGGACACCGGCGCGGAGATCGCCCGGATCGCGCCGATCCGCTGGCGCCGCCGGGCCGACCTGGAGAACTACCTGGCCGCCGCGGTCCCGCTGGACCACGCCATGCGCAACACCAGGGTGCTCATCCGGCGCGCGCTGGCCGCGTTGCGGGACGGTGAGCCCGCGCCTGCCGAGCTGCCAGTGGTGCTGACCAAGCTCGCCGACGCGGTCGACCTGCTGCGGGCCGAGCTGGCCGCCGGTGACGAGCCCCTCGCGGCCCGCCAGCTGGCCCTGGAGGCGGCGAAACAGGCCAGCGTGGCCCTCATCGGCGAAGGCGGGTTCTCGGTGCGTGTGGTGGTCGCTCAGCTGCGTTCGCTGGCGGTCGACCTGCTCCAGGCCACCGGGGTCAGCCGGGACGACGCGATCGCGGCGCTGCCGCCACTCTGAGATCAGCCGCCGCTCTAACCGATCGGGCGATTCAACACCGCGGCCAGCGTGCGGTGCAGCGGCTCGTGGTCCTTGGCGTCGTGCAGGTGGGTGCTGCCGCCGGTGAGCCGGTACCACTCCTCGGCACCCTCGTAGGTGACCAGCGTCGTCACCTCGCCGGCCGGATCGCAGCGGGTCAGCAGCTCGAGATCACCGGTGATCACGCCGACGTCGTCGGTCATCACACCACCGGGTCCGGCCTTGAACAGGGTTCGCAGTTCCTCCACGACACACCCTCCCTGGGGTCGCTCCTCGCGGCAACGTAGCGCCAAGTACGGCACTCGGCCATCCGCGAGGAGCGGGGTACCCAGGGCAGCACGGGTGAATCAGCAGCCGTTGAGCATGCCGCTGAGCGCGCCCTTCTCCGCCGAGGTCACGGTCAGCCCCCAGGCGTGCTTGGCGCCGGTCCACATCCGGGCGTAGGTGCAGTGATACGAGCCCAGCGGCGGCTTCCACAGGTCGGGGGTCTTGTCGCCCTTGGCCTGGTTGACGTTGTCGGTGACCGCGATGAGCTGGGAGTTGGTCAGGTCGTTGGCGAACCGCTGGCGCTTGGCCGTGTCCCAGTTCGCCGCGCCGGCGCGCCAGGCCGCGGCCAGCGGCACGATGTGGTCGATGTCCACATCACTGGCCGCGGTCCAGGTCGCGCCGTCGTACGGGCTGTACCAGGAGCCCGAGGTGGCCGCGCAGCTCGCGTTGACCTGCACGTTGCGGCCGTCCCGCTTGAGCACGGTCTCCCGGGTGTTGCAGGCGCCCGAGATGGTGATCCAGTGCGGGAACTTCTCCCGCGAGTAGCCGGTCATCGAACCGGCAGGGGCCACGGTCAGGCCGTTGAGCCAGGTCCGGGCGGTGCTCGCGCTGGGGATGTTCGGCGGTTCCGCGCCGGCAGGGGCGGACAGACCGAGCGAGATCGCCGCGGTGATCAGCAGGGTGGTGAGCAGGGCCCTGATGGGGCGTGCGCCGTTCACTCCAACCTCCAGGTGGTGGGGGTGATCACGTCTACGACATGACCGTCACCCACTGGAGTGACTTACGCAACACGAAAAGGTGACAGCGGGATGGCTCCCCGCTGTCGGCCCGATGTCAGCCCGCGCGCACCAGCCGCAGGTCAGCGGTATGGCGGTACCAGGTCCACTTCTCCATCAGGCGGGCATGGGGGACGCCATCCCTGAGCACCGTGGCCGGCTCGCAGGCCAGCTGCAGTGCGCGACCGGGCTGCACGATCGTGCGTCGCCCGAACAGGCCCCGCCGACGCACCCGCACCAGCAGCCCCTCGCCACCCGCCGGATCAGGGCGCACCGTCAGCCGGGTGGCCGTGCCCTTGAGCACGTGCACGTCGTCGCAGTAGGCCGAGCCCTTCACCGGACTGATCTCGCCGTGCCCGAGCAGCACCCCGCCCACGTCGTCGCGCAGCAGCGGCACGCCAACCGGACCATCGCCCACAGCGACCCGCCAGGCCGCGTCCAACTCGGTCGGCAGACCCCACAATCGGGCGATCCGGCTACTCGGATCGGTCGGCAGGTAGCCCAGCGTGACCTCGCCGAGCCGGTCCTGACGCAGCACCCGCAGCACCACCGCGGCGAGATCCGCGTCACTCCCGTGCACCAGCAGCCGAGCACCGTCCAGCTCGGCCAAAAGGGGATCTACCACGTCTTTTGCCGGTAAAGCCGGTCCCGAACGCAGTGAGATACCCTCACGTTCGGTCAACGTTTGCAACTCTGCGTCGACGTCGTCGTTTCCGCAGGACAGGGCTAGTACACGCACGTTCCGCTCCTGGTTTAACCTCAACCACCGGCATCAGCCTGTCAGAAGCCGGACCTCGGGGAGTTTCCAATGCCTGCCATCGTCCTGATCGGCGCCCAGTGGGGCGATGAAGGCAAGGGCAAGGCCACCGACCTGCTCGGTGAGCGCGTCCAGTGGGTTGTCCGATACCAGGGCGGCAACAACGCGGGTCACACCGTGGTGCTGCCCGACGGCCAGGACTTCGCCCTGCACCTCATCCCCTCGGGCATCCTCACCCCCGGTGTCACCAACGTCATCGGCAACGGTGTCGTGGTCGACCCCGGTGTGCTGCTGGAGGAGCTGTCCGGGCTGGAGGACCGCAAGGTCGACACCTCCGGCCTGTTGATCTCCGCGGACGCGCACCTGATCATGCCGTACCACGTGGCCATCGACCGGGTTACCGAGCGCTACCTGGGCAAGGCCAAGATCGGCACCACCGGCCGCGGCATCGGCCCCGCCTACCAGGACAAGCTGGCCCGCGTCGGCGTCCGGGTGCAGGACCTGCTCGATGAGAAGATCCTGCGGCAGAAGGTCGAAGCCGCGCTGGACTTCAAGAACCAGGTGCTGGTCAAGGTCTACAACCGCCGCGGCCTGGACGCGAACCAGGTGGTGGACAGCGTGCTGGAGCACGGCGCCAAGTTCGCCCACCGCATCGCCGACACCCGCCTGCTGCTCAACCAGGCCCTGGAACGCGGCGAGACGGTGCTGCTGGAGGGCTCGCAGGGCACCCTGCTCGACGTCGACCACGGCACCTACCCGTTCGTGACCTCCTCGAACCCGACCTCCGGCGGCGCCGCGGTCGGTTCGGGCATCGGCCCCACCCGGATCACCACGGTGATCGGCATCCTCAAGGCCTACACCACCCGGGTCGGCTCGGGTCCGTTCCCGACCGAGCTGCACGACGAGATGGGCGAGCGGCTGCGCAAGACCGGCGGCGAGTTCGGTGTGACCACCGGCCGCTCCCGCCGCACCGGCTGGTTCGACGCGGTGATCGCCCGCTACGCCGCCAGGGTCAACGGCATCACCGACTACTTCCTCACCAAGCTGGACGTGCTCTCCGGGCACGACACCATCCCGGTCTGCGTGGCCTACGAGGTCGACGGCCAGCGGGTGGAGGAGATGCCGATGACCCAGACCGACGTGCACCACGCCAAGCCGGTCTACGAGGAGCTGCCCGGCTGGTTCGAGGACATCAGCCACTGCCGCAGCTTCGAGGAGCTGCCTGCCAACGCACGGTCCTATGTGGAGCGTCTGGAGGAACTCTCCGGCGCCCGCATGTCGGCCATCGGCGTCGGCCCCGGCCGCGACCAGACCATCGTGCGGCACGAGATGACCCCCTGAGCAAACGATCCCGGACACTGGGAGCCTGACCGCCCGCCGTTGACATGATCACGGCTGGGCGGTCAGGCTCTTTTTCATGACCCAGCGCACGGAGCTTGTTGCGCGGCTGCACGTCGACCTGCGACGGCACGCCAGCGCCCTCTGTTGTCCGCGCTGAGCTTTTCCCTTCTGCTCTGACTTCGTGACGGCCTTCGCCGTCCGCTTTCGCCTGCCCTTGTTCTCCCCGCGTCCGGGAGCCCCTTCATGTCTGTGTCCACTGTGGACAAAAAACGGCCACGCCGTTGGCTGAGCCCGGTGGCGATCGTCCTGCTCTGGCAGCTGGCCAGCACCACCGGCCTGCTGCCACCGGACAAACTCGCCGCCCCGCTGACCGTGCTGAGTTCCGCGGTCGAACTCGTGCTCAGCGGCGAGCTGCTGACCGCGTTCGCGGTGTCCCTGCAACGGGTTGTGCTCGGCTTCGCCATCGGATTGTTCGCCGGACTGGGCCTCGGCCTGCTCGCCGGGGTGTCCCGGTGGGGGGACGCGCTGGTGGACCCACCGGTGCAGATGCTGCGCACGCTGCCCTTCCTCGGGTTGATCCCGTTGCTGATCCTGTGGTTCGGCATCGGCGAGGCACCCAAGATCGCGCTGGTCGCGCTCGGCGTGACCTTCCCGATCTACCTGAACACGCACGCCGGGATCCGCGGTGTGGACCGGCGGCTGATCGAGGCCACCACGGTGCTCGGCTACACCGGCTGGGAGCGGATCCAGCACGTGGTGCTGCCCTCGGCGCTGCCGCAGACCATGGTCGGGCTGCGCCAGGGGCTCAGCGTGGCCTGGCTGTCGCTGGTGATCGGCGAGCAGGTCAACGCCGAGGCCGGCCTCGGCTACCTGATCAACAACGCCAGGGAGTTCCTGCGCACCGACGTGATCGTGGTCGGGCTGCTGGTCTACGCGTTGCTCGGCCTTGGCACCGACGCGCTGGTGCGGGCACTGGAGAGGAGGGCACTGGCATGGCGGCACAGCGTGACCACGGTGCACTGACCGTTCGCGGGCTGCGGAAGGTCTTCGGCGAACGGGTGGTGCTGGACGATCTCGACCTGGACATCGCGCCGGGGGAGTTCGTGGGACTGTTGGGGCGCAGCGGTTCCGGCAAGTCCACCCTGCTGCGGGTGCTGGCCGGGCTGGACACCGGCTACACCGGCGAGGCTGGCGTGCCGGGCACGGTGTCGGTGGCCTTCCAGGAACCGAGGTTGCTGCCCTGGCGCAAGGTCGGGCAGAACGTCTCGCTCGGGCTGCGCCGTCCGGACGCGACCACGGTGGCCGCCAAGGCACTGGCCGAGGTCGGGCTCACCGGGCACGCCGACGCCTGGCCGCTGACCCTCTCCGGCGGTGAGGCGCAACGGGTCTCGCTGGCACGCGCGCTGGTCCGGGAGCCGGACCTGCTGCTGCTGGACGAGCCCTTCGGCGCGCTGGACGCGCTGACCCGGCTGGCCATGCACCGCCTGGTGCGGGAGTTGTGGCTGGCGCACCGGCCCTCGGTGCTGCTGGTCACCCACGACATCGACGAGGCACTGCGTCTTGCCGACCGGATCCTGGTGCTCGCCGACGGACGCATCATCGCCGAGCACCGGACCGAGGGCGCCGACCTCGCACACCTGCGCGAGCTGGTGCTCGCCGACCTGGGAGTGATCGATCATGAACTGGCGCGATGACTGGCTGACCCTGTTGCGGGACAAGCGAACCCGGCTGGCCGGGGTGATCGTCTCGGCCCTGCTGCTCTCGGGGTGCGCGCCGGGTGCGGCGGAGTCCGGCGAGCTGGTGCTCAAGGTCGGCGACCAGAAGGGCAACTCGCAGTCGCTGCTGAGCGCGGCCGGGCTGCTCAAGGACCTGCCGTACAAGATCGAGTGGTCCACCTTCACCAGCGGTCCGCCACTGCTGGAGGCGGCCTCGGCCGCGGCCATCGACCTCGGCGGGGTCGGCAACACACCGCCGATCTTCGCCGCGGCGGCCAACGCGAAGATCACCGTGGTGGCCGCGGCCCAGGGCGATGCCAGCAGTGATGCCATCCTGGTGCCGGAGGGCTCGCCGCTGACCGACGCGGGTTCGTTGCGCGGCAAGCAGATCGCGGTGGCCAAGGGCAGTTCCGCGCACGGTTCGCTGCTGCTGGTGCTGCAACGCGCCGGACTCCAGCTCAGCGATGTGAAGCCGGTGTTCCTGGCCCCGGCCGAGGCATACGCGGCCTTCACCCAGAAGCGGGTGGACGCCTGGGCGGTCTGGGATCCCTACACCTCGCAGGCGTTGCTGGAGGCCAAGGCGCGGGTGCTGGTGGACGGCGCGGGCGTGGCCAACGGCTACAGCTTCCAGGTGGCCAGCCGGGCCGCGCTCACCGACAGCCGCAAGACCGGCGCGATCAAGGACTACCTGTCCCGGTTGGCCAAGGCACAGCGCTGGTCGGACGCGCACCGGCCGGAACGGGCCAAGACCTGGGCCGAGGAGACCGGGCTGTCGCTGCCGGTGGCCACCGCCGCGGTGGACCGAGGGGTCGACCTGTACGTGCCGCTGGACGCCGGGGTGATCAAGTCCGAGCAGGAGCTGGCGGATGCCTTCACCGCGGCGAAGGTGTTGCCCGGCAAGGTGAACTTCGCCGAGTTCGTGGACACCCGGTTCGACGCCGACACCCAGACCGCGCTGAAGTGAGAGGACCGGCATGAGCGTCGCACTGCACTGGTTCCTGCCCACCGCGGGCGATGGCCGCACCGTGCTGGACCGCTTCCACAACTCCACCGACGGCGGCGCGCCGGCGCACCGGCCGCCCGACATCGACTACCTTGCCCAGATCGCGCACGCCGCGGAGAAGCTCGGCTTCACCGGCGTGCTCACCCCGACCGGCACATGGTGTGAGGACGCCTGGCTGACCACGGCCGCGCTGATCAGGGAGACCCGCAGGCTCAAGTTCCTGGTCGCCTTCCGGCCAGGCGTGCTCTCCCCGACCCTGGCCGCGCAGATGGCCGCGACCTACCAGCGCATCTCCGGCGGTCGGTTGCTGCTCAACGTGGTCACCGGCGGGGACACCGTGGAGCAGCGCCGTTTCGGCGACTGGCAGGACCACGACCAGCGTTACGCCCGCACGGATGAGTTCCTGGCGCTGGTGCGCGCGATCTGGGACGGCAAGCCGGTGGATCACGAGGGTTCCTTCTACCGCACCGAGGGCGCCACCCTGCTGGCCCCGCCGGACCCGCTGCCGACGGTGTACTTCGGCGGGTCCTCCGAGGCCGCGCTGCCGGTGGCGGCCAAGCGCGCGGACGTCTACCTGACCTGGGGCGAGCCCCCGGCTGCGGTGGCCGAGAAGATCGGCCGGGTGCGCGAACTGGCTGCGGCGCAAGGCCGGGAGCTGCGGTTCGGCATCCGGTTGCACACCATCACCAGGGACTCGGCCAAGGACGCCTGGGCCGAGGCCCAGCGGCTGCTCGACGCACTCGACCCGGCGGCGGTGGCCAAGTCGCAGCAGGCGCTGGCCGCCAGTCAGTCGGTCGGGCAGCAGCGGATGGTGGCCCTGCACAACGGAAACCGGGACGGCCTGGAGGTCGCGCCCAACCTGTGGGCCGGGATCGGCCTGGTCCGCGGTGGCGCGGGCACCGCGCTGGTGGGCAGCCACCGCGAGGTCGCCGACCGGATCGAGGAGTACCACGCGCTGGGCGTGTCCGAGTTCATCCTGTCCGGCTACCCGCATCTGGAGGAGGCCTACTGGTTCGGCGAAGGGGTCCGCCCCGAACTCGCCGCCCGTGGCCTGCTCGGTCAAGAGTGGGACTGAGCCGGGGGTGAGGAAAAAGCAGCGGCGCCGCTCGGCCTGGTGAACCGAGCGGCGCCGCTGTTGCCTTGTCAGCTCAGCGCTTGAACGTGCTGCGCGCCTCGATCGCGGTGTCCGGGTTGTCGGCGAACACGCCGTCCACCCCGGCCTTGAAGTACGCCTCGTACTCGGCGAAGGCGTTGCCGTGCACCGAGGGCGCCCCTGGCAGCCGCATGTTCGGCGGCAGGAAGTTGTTCTCGCTGCGGAAGGTGTACGGGTGCACCTTCAGGCCGACCTTGTGCGCCTCCGGCACCAGCTGGGTCGGCGAGGTCAGGTTCCCGTCCGCGCCACGCGGGATCACCATTTCCTTGTACGGCCCGATGCCAGCGGCGTACCCGGAGATCTCCTTGAGCCCCTTGGGGGTCACCAGGTCGGCGTAGGTGCGCTTGTCGCCGGAGACCACGAAGTCATACGGCGCGCCCGCGGAGTCCAGCAGCTGGATCAGCGGCACCCGCAGCTCGCGGCTGAGCGCCTTGAGGTTGCCCACCTCGAAGGACTGCACGAACACCTTGGCGGAGCGGTGGTTGAGCCCGTTCTTGTTCAGCGTGCGCACCAGCGCCGGCTCCAGCGGGAGCTTGATGGTGCGGAAGTAGGTGGGGTGCTTGGTCTCCGGGTACACCCCGATGTCCCGCCGCAGCTCCAGCGACAGCCGGGCGCGCAGGTCCAGCACCTCCTGGAAGGTGGGCACCTGGAACCGGCCGTCGTAGATCACGTTGTTCGGCCGGAACTGCGGGATGCGCTCCTTGGCCCGCAGCGTCTTCAGCTCGGCCAGGGTGAAGTCCTCGGTGAACCAACCGGTCAGGCTGGTGCCGTCGATCACCTTGGTCGCCTTGCGCCCGGCGAACTCCGGGTGCGCGGCCACGTCGGTGGTGCCGCTGATCTCGTTCTCGTGCCGGGCCACCAGCACGCCGTCCTTGGTCGAGACCAGGTCCGGCTCGATGTAGTCAGCGCCCATCCGAGCGGCCAGCTCGTAGGAGGCCAGGGTGTGCTCCGGACGGTAGCCCGAAGCCCCGCGGTGGCCCACCACCAGCAACTTCTCCGGCTTCTTGCCGAATGACAGGTCGATGTTCACCTCCAGGGCGGTGGCAGGGGCGGCTGCCAGGGTGCTGCTGCCCAGCACGGCGAGCGCCATGGCGGCGACGCTGACGAGCCGAAGTGCCCGTAACGGATGAGACATCGTGCTGACCTCCTCGTTCAGTAAGGGCCACCTTCACCCGGGATGGCGTCGTGCGGGCCACCGTAGGGCCAACCCCGGTGAACCGCGTGGTGAACGCCAGGTATTTCAGCCCATGGCAACTTGTGTCTTCAATTGTGACCTCCGGCACAGGTAGCGTCCCTGGCGTGACCGCGGTCGAGGAGCTGGTGGCCGAAGGGGACGAGGAACGTCCGGCCCGGCGGCTGAGCAGGCGATGGGACCTCGGGATCGCGGTGGTGACCTTCGCCATCGCGCTGCTGGTGCTGCGCCAGGTGTTCTTCCCGTTCAGCGCGGGCAGCCAGTACTACCTGATCGTCTTCCTCGGGCTGACCCTGCCGCTGGTCTTCCTGGTCTACCGCCCTGCGCTGAAAAGACGAACCGGCGCCGACGACCCGCATCCGGTCGACTGGCTGCTGGCCGCGTTGTCCCTGGCCACCGGGCTCTATCCGGTGGTCACCGGCTTCAACGGCTTCCTGGACCGGCAGGGCTCACTGTCCACGATGGACGTCATCGCGGGCGCGGTGCTGCTGGTGCTGATCCTGGAGGCCACCCGGCGCACCACCGGCCTGGTGCTGCCCGCGGTCTGCCTGCTCTTCCTCGCGCACGCCTACTACGGCGGGTTCCTGCCGCCTGGCTGGCTGATCGCGCACTCCGGCATCGACTTCGACCAGATCGTCAACGCCCTCTACAACGACGCCAGCGGCTTCTACGGCACCCCGCTGGACGTGGCCGCCACCTACATCGTGCTGTTCACCATCTACGGCGCGATGCTGGACGTCTCCGGCGCGGGCAAGTTCTTCGTCGACATCAGCTTCGCCAGCTTCAAGAACTCGCCGACCGCGCCCGGCCGCACCACCGCGCTCTCCGGCTTCCTGCTCGGCACCGTCTCCGGCTCGGGCACCGCGACCACGGTCAGCCTGGGCGCGGTCACCTGGCCGATCCTGCGCAAGGCCGGTTACCCCAAGGAGAACGCGGGCGGACTGCTGGCCGCCTCCGGCATCGGCGCGATCCTGTCCCCGCCCACGCTGGGCGCGGCCGCGTTCATCATCGCCGAGTACCTGCGGGTGCCCTACCTGGACGTGTTGCTGTGGGCCTGTCTGCCCACGGTGCTCTACTACCTGGGCATCGTGCTCGCGGTGGAGGCCGACGCCCGCCGCTTCGGCGCCAAGGCGGTCGAGGTGGACACGCCAAGCCCCTGGCGGCTGCTGCTCACCGGCGGCTACCACTTCGCCTCGCTGGGCATCATCGTGCTGTTCCTGGCCCTGGGTATCCCGGCCTTCTCCGCGGTGGTCTACGCCACCGGACTGGCCGCGCTGTTCGCGCTCGCCCAGCGCGTTCTGTCCAAACAGGACGGTTGGTCGCGGAGCTGGGCGCTGGACATGTTCACCGCGCTGTCCACCGGGGTGCGCAGCGCGCTGCCGGTGATCGCGGTCTGCGCGGCGGCCGGGGTGATCACCTCCACCATCACCAAGACCGGCCTCGGCCAGGAACTCTCCTCCGGACTGGTCTCCGCGGCCCGGTTCCTCACCGGCAACCCCACCCTGGTGCTGCTGCTGACCGTGCTGTTCGCCGCGATCGCGGTCAGCATCCTCGGCCTGGCGGTGCCGGTGACCGCGTCCTTCATCATCGCCTGGGTGGTGCTCGGCCCGGCCCTGGCCGAACTCGGCGTCTCCGATCCGGCGCGGGCGATGTTCCTGTTCTACTACGCGGTGCTCTCCGAGGTGACCCCGCCGACCGCGCTGGCCTCGGTGGCCGCGGCCGCGATCACCGGCGGCTCGGTGATGCGCACCATGTGGCAGACCTGGAAGTACACCCTGCCCGCCTTCCTGGTGCCGATCGCCTTCGTGCTGACCGAACACGGCACCGCCTTGCTGTTGCAGCGGTCCTGGGTCGAGGTGCTGTGGGTGTTCGGGGTGTCCGTGCTCGGTGTGGCCGCCCTGGCGATCAGCACCGGCGGCTGGCTGTTCGGCCCGGCGCGCTGGCCGGAACGCACGCTGTGCGTGCTGGCCGCGCTGCTCCTGCTCTACCTGCAGCCGTGGACGATCACCGCGGGTCTCGTGGTGTTCGCGGCGGCGGTGGTGCTGCATGTCGTGACGCGCAAACGCGAACCCGTGGGGACAACATGAGGGAAGCACCGATGCGATTGACCAGAGTTCTCGCCGCCGTCGCCGCGCTGAGCCTGCTCGCCGCGGGCTGTGGCGGCAAACAGCGGGACACCTCGGCCACCAACGCCAATGCCGCGCCGTGCGAGGCGAGCGAAGGCCGGGTCACCCTGGCCACCGGCAACGCGGGCGGCGTGTACTACGTGCTCGGCGGCGGCCTGGCCCAGGTGATCAGCGGCAACAGCAAGCTCAAGGCCACCGCCGCGGAGACCGGGGCCTCGGTGCAGAACATCCAGCAACTCGTCGCCGGTGACTACGACATCGCCTTCTCCCTCGCCGACACCGCGGCGGACGCGGTGGCCGGTCGGGACTCCTTCAACGGCAAGCCGCAGAAGGTGCAGGCGCTGACCCGGATCCACCTCAACTACGTGCACGTGCTGGTGCGCGCGGACGCCGGCATCAACTCGATCACCGACATGCGCGGCAAGCGGATCTCCACCGGTTCACCGCGCTCGGGCACCGAGGTGATCGCGAACCGGCTGCTGCAGGCGGCCGGACTGAACCCGGACAGCGATGTGCAGGCCCAGCGGCTGGACCTGACCAAGACCGTGGACGGTATGAAGGACGGCACCATCGACGGCCTGGTCTGGGTCGGCGGCCTGCCCACCGCGCAGATCACCGATCTGACCACCACGTTGAAGGACCGGGCGAAGTTCGTCGACGTGACCGGGCTGCTTGGCAAGCTCAAGCAGATCAACCCGGTCTACGACCAGGCGAAGATCCCGGCGGCCACCTACCGCACCCCGGCCGAGGTGCCCACCGTGGTGATCCCGAACGTGCTGCTGGTGCGCGAGGACTTCCCGGCAGGCAACGCCTGCGCGATCACCAAGCTGATCTATGACAAGAAGGACGACCTGGCCAAGGTGCACCCGGCGGCCAAGGACATCGACGTGCACAAGGCGACCGTGATCGACCCGATCCCGATGCACCCCGGCGCGTCGAAGGCCCTGGAGTCCTTGCGTTAACTGATGGTTCCGGCCAGATGCGGGCGGCCGTCCCCGGCCGCCCGCAGGTCGAACTCCCAGCCGTCGCCGATCCGCTCGGTGCGGAAGGCGACCTTGCCCGGCAACAGGATCGGCAGCTTGAAGCTCACCTCGGCGGTGTAGGCATCGGGCAGCCGTCCCTCGAACGCGGCCAGGCAGCGGGCCTTGCTCCACATGCCGTGCGCGATGTGCCGGGGGAAGCCGAACAGCTTGGCGCTCAACGGGTACAGGTGGATCGGGTTGCTGTCACCGGAGACCTTGGCGTAGCGCCGACCGATGTCCTTGGGCACCCGCCACAGCGCGGCGGCCTCGGGCAGCTCCGGCGTTTCCGGCCGGGATTCCTTGGCACCACTGGACTTCTCCCGCCGCAGGTAGGTGCTGACCTCGCGCCAGAGGACCTCTTCACCCACCGCGGCCTCGCTGACCACCTCGAACTGGCGGCCCCGGTCGTGGTCACCCAGGTTCTGCGCCCACACCCGCAGGTCCAGCGGTTCCCCGGCCCGCACCGGACGCAGCTGGTGGATCCGGTTGCCGATGTGCACCAGCCCGACCAGCGGGAACGGGAAGCCGGGCGCGGTCATCAGCTTGATCGCCATCGGGAAGGTGAGGATGTGCGGATAGGTCACCGGCAGCGTGTCGGTGACCCCGAACCCGCACACCCGGCTGTACTGGGCCAGCTGCGTCCGGTCCACCTCGACCGCGCGGCGCAGGTAGCCGGTGCCCGGCAACTCCTTGCCAGAGCGGGTGAATCCGGTCAGCACGGCCTTGGGGTAGAGCAGCCCGAGACCGGGCGCGCCGTCGAGTTCCTGAACCTCCACTGTGGACATATCAGGCTCCGAGCAGGCTCTGGCCGCAGACCCGCACCACGTTCCCGGTCACCCCGCCCGCACCCGGACTGGCGAACCACGCGATGGTCTCGGCGACGTCGATCGGCAGTCCGCCCTGCGCCAGGCTGTTCATCCGGCGACCGGCTTCCCTGGTGAACAACGGGATCGCGGAGGTAAGCCGGGTCTCGATGAACCCTGGCGCGACCGCGTTGACCGTGATGCCCCGCTCGCGCAGCGCGGGGGCCAGCGCCTGCACCACGCCGATCACGCCCGCCTTGGAGGTGGAGTAGTTGGTCTGGCCGAAGTTGCCCGCGACCCCGCTGATCGAGGACAGCCCGATCAGCCGTCCGCCGTCGTGGATCACGTTGTCCCGCAACAGGACCTCGTTGATCCGCTCCTGCGCGGAGAGGTTGACGTCGATCGCGGAGTCCCAGCGCGCGTCGTCCATCCGGCCCAGCGTCTTGTCCCTGGTGATGCCCGCGTTGTGCACCACGACGTCCACCCCGCCGTGCCGCTCGCTCAGGTGCGCGGCCAGGATCGCGGGCGCCTCGGCGCTGGTGATGTCGAGCTGCACGGTGGTGCCGCCGACCCGGTTGGCCACCTTGGACAGGTCCTCGCCCGCGGCCGGGATGTCCAGGCAGACCACGTGCGCGCCGTCCCTGGCCAGCACCTCGGCGATGGCCTCGCCGATCCCGCGCGCGGCCCCGGTGACCAGTGCGACCTTGCCCGCGAGGGGCCTGTCCCAGTCGGCGGGTTCGACCACCGGCGCGGTCCCGATCCGGACCACCTGCCCGGAGACGTAGGCGGAGCGGGCGGAGAGGAAGAACCGCAGCGTGGCGGCCAGGTTGGCCTCGGCGCCGGGTGCCACGTAGACCAGCTGGGCGGTCCCGCCGCGCTGGACCTCCTTGCCGACCGCGCGGGTGAAGCCCTCCAGCGCGCGCTGCGCCACCGACTGCCGCGGCGAGTCGAGAAGCTCGGGGGGAGTGCCCAGCACGATCACCCGGCCGTTGCCGCCGAGTTGGCGGATCACCGGGTGGAAGAAGCGGTACAGCTCGTGCAGGTCCTCGCTGCGCTCGATGCCGGTGGCGTCGAAGACCAGCGCGCCGTAGCGGTGTTCAGGGTCGGCCTCGGCCGCGCTGGTCAGCACGGTGGCCTCGACCGCCTTGAGCAGGTCCAGCACCGCCTCGCCGAGCCGTCCCTTGGGCGCCGAGCCGAACAGCACCGGCCCGTCCACCACCGGCTGCCCCGGCTGATGGCGGCGCAGCCTGGCGGGATTGGGCAGGCCGAGCCGTTTGACCAGCGTGCGGCCCACCGCGGAGCGCGCCAGCTTCTGGTACCGATCGGTCATGTGACACTCCCTACTCGCCAGTAAGACTACTCGTCAGTAGGTTATCCTCGCTAGGCTAGCAGCCAGAGATCCCGGCGAGGAGGCGCGATGTCCGCGAGCACGCGACGAGTGGCGGTCCTGGGTGGCAACCGGATCCCCTTCGCCCGTTCCAACGGCCCCTACGCCAGGGCATCCAACCAGGACATGCTCACCGCCGCGCTGGACGGCCTGGTCAGCCGGTTCGGCCTGCAGGGCGAACGGCTGGGCGAGGTGGTCGCGGGCGCGGTGCTCAAGCACAGCCGGGACTTCAACCTGACCAGGGAGACCGTGCTGGGCAGCAGGCTCGCCCCGGAAACCCCCGCCTACGACGTGCAACAGGCCTGCGGCACCGGCCTGGAGGCGGCCATCCTGGTGGCCAACAAGATCGCGCTCGGCCAGATCGAGGTCGGCGTGGCCGGTGGCGTGGACACCACCAGCGACGCCCCGATCGGCGTCAACGAGGACTTCCGCCAGGTGCTGCTCGACCTCAACCGGGCCAAGAGCCTCGGCAAGCGGCTGCGCCTGCTGACCAGGCTGCGGCCGACGCACATCGTCCCGGACATCCCGCGCAACGGCGAACCCCGCACCGGCCTGTCCATGGGCGACCACGCGGCGATCACCGCCGCGGAGTGGGAGATCAGCCGTGAGGCGCAGGACGAGCTGACCGTGGCCAGCCACCAGAACCTGGCCCGCGCCTACGACACCGGCTTCTTCGACGACCTGGTCACGCCGTACCTGGGCCTGGAACGCGACCAGAACCTGCGCGCCGACTCCAGCCTGGAGAAGCTGGCCAAGCTCAAGCCGGTCTTCGGCAAGGGCGAGGGCGCCACCATGACCGCGGCCAACTCCACCCCGCTCTCCGACGGCGCCAGCGCGGTGCTGCTGGCCAGCGAGGAGTGGGCGACCGCGCACCGGCTGACCCCGCTGGCCTACCTCACCCAGTGCGAGACCGCCGCGGTCGATTTCGTGCACGGCGGCGAGGGCCTGCTGATGGCCCCGGCCTACGCGGTCCCCCGGATGCTCGCCCGAGCAGGCCTCACCCTGCAGGACTTCGACTACTACGAGATCCACGAGGCATTCGCCTCCCAGGTCCTGGCCACCCTCAAAGCCTGGACCGACCCCGCCTTCTGCAAGGAGAAACTCGGCCTGGACGCCCCGCTCGGCGAGATCGACCGCGCCAAGCTCAACGTCAACGGCAGCTCACTGGCCGCGGGCCACCCCTTCGCCGCCACCGGCGGCCGGATCGTGGCCACCCTGGCCAAACTGCTGGCCCGCAGGGGATCCGGCCGGGGCCTGATCTCCATCTGCGCAGCAGGCGGCCAGGGCGTCACCGCGATCCTGGAGCGCTAGTCCAGCAGCGACCAGGTGGTGGTGCAGCGCGCGCCGACCGTGATCGCCTGCGGTTCCAGGTTCAGCGCCTGCACCGCCGGGCTCACCTCCGCGGCCATCGCGTAACCGCCTGCCCTGGCCATCGGCGCGTAGTGGGCGTCCTCGCCGTCGCTGATCCGCAGCAGCGGTCCGAGCCGCACTCCGAGCGCGCTGGCATAGCCCTCCGCGCGCCGCCGGGCGTCGGCGACCGCGAGCACCTGGGCTTCCCGCGCGGCCTCGGCCTGCTCGCTCAACTCCCAGTCCGGGCCGTTCAGCGCGGCCGGTTCGGCCGCGACCAGTGCCGCGACCACCCGCTCCAGCGTGGCCCGATCGGCCACCCGCAGCTGGTAGTGCTGTTCCGCGTTGGCGCCGATCTGGCGGTCGCCCTGCCAGTTCGGCTGCACGGACAGCCGCCGCGAGCGAACCTCGACGCCGTCCTGTTCCAGCAGTGGTTCGACCCCGGCCACCCGCTGCCCGAGCAGCGTGACCGCCTCGGTCCGATCGCCCGCGCTCGCGGTGAAACTCACCCACAGCTGGGCGCGGTCCGCGGTTCGCTCGACTTCTCCGGTCCCCTTCGTCACAACTTCAGCCACGCCACCCACCCAACTCGCCCTGGGCTCGCCCCGCAATGATTCCGGCGTATACATATATCTAGCTTGAACCCTAGAAAGTGCTAGATCAGGGCAGCCGGTAGTGCATCCGGCACACCGCGGCCTGGCTGCGGCCGCGCACCGCCCGCGCGATGCCGCCGCCCTGACCGTTGAGCAGCAACCGGATCCACCCGCTGCGCGGCCGCAGTTCGCCGATCAGCACCACCACCTGCTTCTCCGGCATGCCGCGCACGTAGGCCGCGATGGTGGCGCCGAGTCCGCCGCGGGTCCGCTCCAGCAGCACCAGCGGCACGTCCGGATGCCACGCGGTCCACACCGCGCCCAGCTCGCGCTGGCACTCCGCCGGTTGCCCGCCACCTGCCACGTGCACCGCGATCACCTTGTGCCCCAAGGATAACGCGGTGCTCAGGCAGTGCGAGGTGAGCACCGACAGCCCGGCCACCGGCACCACCACCAGCGCCGCCTCCGGCCGGGGCAGCTCGGGCAGCGAACCCAGGCCGAGCTGCCGCCCGAGCACCGCGTAGGCCCGGTGCACCCGGCGCAGCCCGAACACCAGCAGCGGCAGCACCAGCACCACCAGCCAGGCGCCTTCGGTGAACTTCACGATCGTCACCACCACCGCGGCCACCGTGCTCAGCACCGCGCCAACCAGGTTGAGCCACAGCCGCCTGCCGCGTTCGCCGCGGGTCAGCCAGTGCCGCACCATCCCGGTCTGGCACAGCGCGAACCCGACGAAGACACCGATGGTGAACATCGGCACCAGCACGTCGAGCTGTCCGCCGGAACCGATGATCAGCGCCGCGGCCAGCGCGGCCAGCACCAGCACGCCGATCCGGTGCACCAGGCGGTCCGCGCGCAGCCCGAAGGCGTGCGGCAGGTAGTGATCGGCGGCCAGCCGGGCAGCGAGCACCGGCAGGCCGCCGAAGGAGGTGTTGGCCGAGAGCGCGAGCAGCACCACCGTGGTGAACTGCACCACCAGGTAGATCGCGCCGTCCCCGACCGCGCCCTGCACCAGCAGCGACAGCACCGTGCGGCCCTCGACCGGGCGCAGGTCGAACAGCTCGACCAGGGCGGCCAGGCCCAGCAGCATCACCCCGAGCAGCAGGCCGAGCAGGGTCTGCGCGCGGGCGGCGCGTTGCGGGCGCGGGGCGCGGAAGGACGGGGTGGCGTTGGCGATCGCCTCGATCCCGGTCAGCGAGGCGCAGCCGTTGGCGAAGGCGGACAGCACCAGCAGCACGCCGACGGCCGCGGTGGTCTGGGTGGGCGCGGGATCGGGCAACGGGTTCAGCGGTGCGCCGCGCAGCAGCCCGATGCCGATCACCACCAGCACCGCGAGCACGAACAACGCGGTCGGCGCGGCGAAGGCGCGGGCGCTGGTGGCCACCCCGCGCAGGTTCACCAGGGTGACCAGCACCAGCACGGCAAGGCACAGCTCGGTGGTCCAGGGCAGCAGGGCGGGCACGGCCGAGGTCAGCGCGGCCACCCCGGCCGCGGTGGCCACCGCCGCGTTGAGCACGTAGTCCACGATCAGTGCGGCCGCCGCGACCAGTCCGGCCCGTTCACCCAGGTTGCGCCGGGCCACCGTGTACGCGCCGCCGCCGTCCGGGTAGGCGTGCACCACCTGCCGGTACGCGGCCACCAGCACCACCAGCAGCAGCACGATCGCGATGGTCACCGGCAGGGTCCAGCCGATGCCGGCCGCCCCGGCCGCGGCCAGCGCCAGCACGATGGCCTGCGGGCCGTAGGAGACCGAGGCGAGCGCGTCCAGGCCGAGGGCGGCCACGCCGGTGGTGGCGGTCAGCCGGTGCCGGTTCTCACCGGCCTCGGTCCGAGTCAGGGTCAGCACACGCCGCACTGTGCGGTCCTGGCACGACCGCGCCCGGCCTCCTTGACGCGATCCTGAGCCCGCCCACAGCGATCTTGACGCCGCCGACACGCGGGCCGGTCTTTCTGCCGCAGTATCGGAGTGGACCTAGAAACGCCGATACGGTCCGATCGTGGACCCGGTGCGCAATCCCTTCGCCCCAGGGGCAGGCCAGCGGCCGCCCGAGCTTGCCGGCCGGGACCGGGAGGTCGCCGCGTTCGAGGTGGTGCTGGAGCGCATCGCCAGGGGCCGCCCGGAACGCAGCCTGGTGCTCACCGGACTGCGCGGGGTTGGCAAGACCGTGCTGCTCGGCGAACTGCGCTCGATGGCCATCCGGCGGGGCTGGGGTGCGGGCAAGATCGAGGCCCGCCCGGACTCCGGGCTGCGCAGGCCGCTCTCGGCCGCCCTGCACCGGGCCGTGCGCGAGCTGGCCGTCCGGCACCGCGCGCCGGACCGGGTGGAGCAGGTGCTGGGCGTGCTCAAGGCGTTCGCGCTGCGGTCCACCCCGGAGGGCGCCAAGCTGCGGGACCGCTGGCAGCCCGGCATCGACGTGCCGGCGGCCAGCGGCCGGGCCGACTCCGGCGATATCGAGATCGACCTGGTGGAGCTGTTCACCGACGTGGCCGAGCTGGCCGCGGACGTGGGCACCGGGGTCGCGCTGCTCATCGACGAGATGCAGGACGTGCCGCCGGAGGACGTCTCGGCGCTGTGCGCGGCCTGCCACGAGCTGTCCCAGTCCGGCGCGCCGCTGGTGGTGGTCGGCGCCGGGCTGCCGCACCTGCCCGCGGTGCTCTCGGCCGGCAAGTCCTACTCCGAGCGGTTGTTCCGCTACGTCAAGATCGACCGGCTGGACCGGGCCGAGCACGACCGCGCGGTGACCGCGCCGATCGAACGTGAGGAAGCGGCCATCGCCCCGGCGGCGCTGGCGGCGTTGTTCGAGGCCAGCGGCGGCTACCCGTACTTCGTGCAGGCATACGCCAAGGCCGCCTGGGACGCCGCGCCAGGGGATCCGATCACCGCCGAGGACGTCGCGGTGGCCGAGCCGGAGGCCGCGGGCGAGCTGGCGGTGGGCTTCTTCGGCTCCCGCTACGAGCGGGCCACCCCGGCCGAACGGGAGTACCTGCACGGGATGGCGGTGCTCAGCGAGGGCCGGGACGAGCCGGTCGGCACCGCCGACCTGGCGCGACACCTGGGCCGCAAGCCCTCCTCGCTGTCCCCGGCGCGGGACGCCCTCATCAAGAAAGGCCTGGTCTACTCGGCCGAACGCGGCCGGATCGCCTTCACCGTGCCGCATTTCGGCCGGTTCCTGCTGACCGCTGGTGACTAGGTGAACACCGGACGAATCGCCGGTTACTTCCCGGTCGGTGCCGATGAATCATCGGCCTGTGGCCCGTCTCACCGGATAATCGGGTGCAATCGGGGTTTGGGTGGTGCATACTTGAGGCACAGACAACGAGATGCTTACTAAGGGGATGCAACTCAGATGAACCTCGTCGCGAAGATCCGGTCCCGCCGTGCACAGGCCCGCACCCGGCGAGCCGTGAACCGCGCGATCGACGCCGCCGCCACTCCGGCCATGCGGCACGAACTGATGGCCATTGCCGCCGCCCAGGTGACCTCCCTCCGCTGAGCCCGGTCCGGCGCGGACGCCCTACCTCGATTGGGCGAGCCCTCCCGTCGCCGTGACCCCACGGGGGAAGACGCACGGCCCCGACTTGCCTCCCGCCGGTCGGGGTCGTGCTGTTTCACCTGCACAATCACGCATCGCTGAAGTGACCCACGTCACTTACCCAATCGGGTGTAACGCCTTTGGGGGGCGTAGCGATGTTCTAGATGACCCCGCGGTGCTGTCGGACCCCCGACCTGGCAGCACCGCGGGGTTTCCCATATCTCGGGTCAGTGCAGAACCAGCAGGTCAAGCCGGTCGATGATCGGACCGCTGGCGCCGGCCGCCACTGCCGCCCGTAGCCGGTCCAGGCCCGCGGCATATTCCTCGGCGCGCAGCCCCCGCAGCAAAGTGTCACCGTTCTGCTGAATCCGGCCGAGCACTGTCCCCAGATCGGGTGCACTTGTCTGGGCGACCGACTCCAGGCTGACCTGCTCGAACCCGGCCACCCCGAGGTCCGCGCGGACCTCCGTCACGGTCGGGAAGCCCGCCAGCGCCCTGATGCCCTCCGGGAAGTACCGGAGCACGTTCAACTCCAGCGGCCGCTCCCGGAAGATCCCCCGGATCAGCACCGGCGCGCCCGGCCGCAGCACCCGGCGCAGCTCGTGCCCGGCGGCCACCCGGTCCGGCACGTGGTGGATCACCGTGGAGAGCCAGGCCCCGTCCAGCGAGCCGTCCTCGGCCGGGATGTGCGCCGCGTCTCCCGGCCGCACCGTCACCAGCGGGTGCGCCGGGATGTGCGCGCGCATGGCCTCGGCGGGTTCGATCGCGAGCACCCGCACGCCGAACCAGTCGGCCAGCGCGGTGGTGAACAGCCCGGTGCCCGCGCCCAGGTCGAGCACGCACGCGCCCGCGGCCGGGGCGAGGTGCCGCTCGATGGCCGCCCGCCAGTGCGTCAGCCCGGCCCTCGGGATCTCCCTGGCCTGCCGGTACGCGGCCGCGGTCGCGGTGTCGTAGGTGTTGAGTTCGCCGGTCACAGATCCTCCCCGGGATTTTCTCGTCAACAGGCAACCAACTAGTGCGCTAACAACGTGTAGGAGTCACCAGTCACGGCAAGACAGTCGGGGAGACTCGCCATGCAGACCAGGACCGCCCTCGCCACCCTCGCCCTCGCCGCGGGCGCGGCATTGCTCGCCGCACCGGCCGCCATGGCCCAGCCTGGCACCAACGCCTACACCGTGGACTTCGAAGGCGGGAAGACCGCCTTCGGCGCAGGCAGCACCTTCCATCTGCCGGCCAGGGTGATGATCGGCACCGACTGCGCGCCGGACAAGGCGAGCAAGGTCAAGATCAGTGGGATGGGCGAGATCCAGCTCAACGGCGGCAGCGCCGGGGTGGCGATGGGCGAGTTCACCATCCCCAAGGGGGTCAAGGGCGGCAAGCACACCATGACCTTCAGCTGCGGCCCGGTCGCCTACCGCGGCGAGTTCACCATCCAGGCCCCGCCGCCCGCGACCTCCCGTCCCCGGCCCAGCGCCAGTACCAGCGCGGCGGTGCCGACCAAGCCGAAGGGCGCCCCGGAGACCGGTGGCGGCGCCACCGCGGACTCCGGCCTCGGCGGGGTGCTCGCCGGTGGCGGCGCACTGCTGGCCGGTGCCGCACTCGGCGGCTGGGCGCTGCGCCGTCGCCGGGGTGGCGCGCAGAGCTGAAAGCGCTTGTATCGCAATACCTTCAGACGTCCGGCGGGGCCGCCGGTTGCCCGGAAAATCCAGCGAGTCTCGCCGGGTTTCGCCGACAACCGACGGCCCCGCCCGCACGTCCAGTGAAGCGAACACGGCGCGGGGGCGCTGTGTCACCACTGGGAGGAAAAGCATGAGGAGCAAGACCGCTTTCGCCGCGCTCGCCATCGCCATGGGGACCGCGGTGCTCGCCGCGCCACTGGCCAGCGCGGGCACGGTGCAGGTCATCGAGATCAACGCGGATCAGACGGTGAGCTACAGCGGTATCCCCGGCGACCGGCAGGGGGTGCTGGCAGGCAACGACATCGCCATCGTGGTGGACGACCGTCTCTGCCCCCGGCTCGAGTCGCCGTGGGTGGAGTCCGCGTTGTTCCCGGCCACCCCGCTGGCCAAGCCGGCAGAGGTGCTCTACGCCACCGTCCCGATGGCCGAGACCGAGCCCGGCCAGTACCAGGTGACCGTGGGCTGCACCCCCACGCACCGGGTGCAGGTGAACGTGCGGGTGCTCGAATGAACTAGCTGACCGTCCACAGGGGAGTCCGGTTTCCGGGCTCCCCTTCTTCTTGTCCGCCAACAGTGTTCGACGTCTGAGAGCACCTCGGGGTTGCCTCGGAAATTCGGCAATATTGGCCGATTTTCCCGGCAACCGGCACCGCCGCCCGGACGTGTAGGAGACGAACACGGCGCAGCAGCGCGGTGCTGAGAACTGGGGAGAACACCATGAACGCCAAGACCGCGATCGCCGCCGTCACCTTCGCCGCGGGCGCGCTCGTGCTGACCGCGCCGCTGGCTTCCGCCGGTCAGTTCCAGACCATCGACATCAGCCCGAGCCTGTCCGTCACCTACCTGGAGACCGGCGGCCGCAACGGGGTCCAGGCGGAGAAGGAGCTGACCATCCGGGTGGACCCCAAGACCTGCCCGAAGGTCGAGAAGCCGGTCGTCGAGTCGCCGCTGTTCGGGACCGACGAGCTGATCGAGCACGACGGCAGGCTGTCCACCCGGGTGTTGCTTGGCAAGGCCAAGCCGGGCGAGCACCAGCTGACCATCGTGTGCCACAAGGGATACCGCGCGCACGTGAAGTTCCAGGTGCTCGCGCCCAAGCCGCCGGTCACCTCCGTCAAGCCCACCACCAGCCCGGCAAAGCCCAAGCCCACCACCACGACCAGCACCGCGGCCGTCCCGGTCAAGCCCAAGGGCGCCCCGGAGACCGGCGGCGGCGCCACCGCCGAGGACAACACCGTGGGCTACCTCGTCGGCGGCTCGGTGCTCGCCGCGGGCCTCGGCCTCGGCGGCTTCGCCCTGAGCCGCCGCCGCGCCGGCCAGAACTGAGCAGCCACGCCATGAGCGCGAGCGGGGAAGGCCGTCCGGCCGTGGGGGTACGGGCGAGCTTCCCGTTGGCGGAAAAGGAAAAAGAACCGCGGCCGCGCGCCGGTGTGGAGTAGCCGGCGCGCGACCGCGGCGACCTGTCCGCCCATGGACAGGCCACCCGAGACCCGAACAGCGCTGCCCCTGCGCCGCGGGGTCCCCAGGGACGGTCCACACCGGTTCCGCACTCGCCGGGAACCACCCGGTCCGGCACCGCCCGAACCGACTGACCCCGTCCCACCGAGCACCCCGGCACCGCCCGGACCCCGCCCCACCAGCGCCACCCAGCACCAGCGGATCAAGAGCCCGACCGGCCCATCCGTCCCTGTTCGTCCCTTGCTTCAGACTCGAAGACGAGCAAATCCCAGCCCCGGTTCAACGTGTGACCGGCGTCACAATCTCCGTGGGTCTGCGAACCAGTGCGCCACCGACCGCCGATACCCCTCGGGCATGACCAGCCCCGCCACCTGATCCGCCGCGAAGAAGCCGACTTCCCGGTGCTCGGCGGACAGTGTCGGCGCCACGTCGTCGGCCGGATGACAGCCGTAGGTCACCACGAACACCTCCCGCCCGACCTGCTCGATCAGGTACAGCCAGGAGTCCAGGATCGGCCCGACGGTCACCGCGCACCCGGTCTCCTCCCATATCTCCCTGGCCAGGCACAACTCCGGCGTCTCCCCGGCCTCGATCCGCCCCCCTGGCAATTCCCACTCCCCCCGGTCGTTGCGCAACAACAACACCCGCCCCGCCCGGACCAACACACCCTTGATCGACACCGGATAGCCCACCGCGTCCCCCTAGTCCGGCGGCGCGAGCCGGACCACCCGGTCCAGCCGAACGTCATAACCGATCATCGGCAGCTCCCGATGCCCCTCGAAGGTCATCACCACCGACTTGCCCAACGCCCGCCCGATGTCGCGATAGAACCCGCACAACACATCCAACGGCCCCTGCCCCTGCAACTCCTCCAGGTGCACGTCGAAGTCCACGGTTTCCGCCCGGTAGAACCGGAAGATCGCCACCATCGCCGGCGCAGGCAAGACGTGCAACTCCGCGTCCAGCACCGTCCCACCGGCGAAGATCTCCGCCGCGGCGGGCAGTTCGGCCTCGCCCACCTCCGGCACGTACCGGTGCTGCCAGCCGCGCGCCCGCACCAGGTCGAACACCGTCTGCCAGTCCGCCACGGTCGTTCCGGTGACCTCGACGTCCGGCAGTATCCCGTTGTCGGGGTCGAACAGGTCCGCGACCTCGTCCCAGCGCAACTCGCTCATGCGGTCATGCTGCCGTCTCACCTGGTGGGCCGGGGAACACCGCTGGTCAGTCGCTGTGTTGACTACGGATGTGACCACTGCGAAACGTCGTGCCCGTGTCCGTGCCCCCGAGCTGACCGGACGTGGCTGGCTGAACACCGGCGGCAAGGACATCCGGCTCGCGGACTTGCGCGGGAAGATCACCCTGCTCGACTTCTGGACCTTCTGCTGCATCAACTGCCTGCACGTACTGGACGAGCTGCGGCCGCTGGAGGCGGAGTTCGCCGATGTGCTGGTCACCGTCGGGGTGCACTCGCCGAAGTTCGCGCATGAGGCGGATCCGGTGGCGCTGGCCGCGGCGGTGGAGCGGTACGAGGTGCACCACCCGGTGCTGGACGATCCGGAACTGGTGACCTGGCAGGCATACGCGGTCAAGGCGTGGCCGACGCTGGTGCTGGTGGATCCCGAGGGTTACGTGGTGCACGTGGCCGCGGGGGAGGGGCATGTCGAGGCGTTGCGGCGGGTGCTGACCGAGCTGGTCGCCGAGCACACCGCCAAGGGCACGTTGCACCGTGGGGACGGGTTGTACGTGCCGCCGGAGGCCGCGGCGACCGAACTCCGGTTCCCCGCCAAGGCGATCGTCACGCCGGGGCAGACCCTGCTGGTGGCGGATTCGGCCCGGCATTCGCTGGCCGAGCTGGCCGCGGGTGGGGAGACCCTGTTGCGGCGCATTGGTTCCGGGGTCCGTGGGCGGGCTGATGGGGCGGCCGGGGTGGCCAGTTTCTCTGAGCCTGCCGGGCTTTCGCTGTTGCCGGCAGAGGTCGCGGAGCGGGTCGGGTACGACGTCGTGGTGGCGGACACGGTGAACCACCTGTTGCGCGGGGTGCGGCTCAGTGATGGGTTCGTGTCCACTGTGGCCGGTACCGGTGAGCAGTGGCGGGACGGCGAGACCGATGGCGTGGCAACGGAAATCGACCTCACCAGTCCGTGGGACGTGGCCTGGTGGGAGCCTGCTGGCGGAGTGGTGATCGCGTTGGCGGGGAACCACACGATCGGGTTGTTCGATCCGGTGGCGGACACGGTGTCGCGGTTCGCGGGGACCACGGTGGAGGGGTTGCGGGACGGGGACGCGGCGGAGGCGTTCTTCGCGCAGACCTCGGGACTGGCGGTCGATCCGGCCCGGGAACGGTTGTGGCTGGCCGATTCCGAGACCTCGGCGTTGCGGTACCTGGCCTACGACAACGGCGTGCTCACCGTGCGCACCGTGATCGGCACCGGGCTCTTCGACTTCGGGCACCGGGACGGTCCGGCCGGGCAGGCGCTGTTGCAGCATCCGCTCGGGGTGGCCGTGCTGCCCGACGGCAGCATCGCGGTGGCCGACACCTACAACGGCGCGCTGCGCCGCTACGACCCGGAATCCGGCCAGGTGAGCACGCTCGCCGGCGAGCTGGCCGAGCCCTCCGGCGCGGTGGTGCTCGACGGCGAGGTGGTCGTGGTCGCCTCCGCCGCGCACCGGCTGGAGCGGCCGGTGCCGCCAGGGGTGGCGGCGAAGCTGGTCTCCGGTGCGGCACAACAGGTTCGGCGGCCGCCGAGTGAGCTGGCCGCGGGGCCGGTGGAGCTGGCGGTGGTGTTCGTGCCGCCGCCGGGGCAGAAGCTGGACGAGCGCTACGGGCCGTCCACCCGGCTGGAGGTCACCGCCTCGCCGCCGGAGCTGCTGCTCGAGGGCGCCGGGGTCGGCACGGATCTGGTGCGGCGACTGGTGATCGCCCCGGACGTGCCATCGGGTGTACTCCACGTGGTCGCCCAGGCAGCAAGCTGTGACGAGGGAGTCGAGCACCCCGCCTGCCGTCTGAGCAGGCAGGACTGGGGAGTCCCTGTCCAGATCCGGACGGCTGCGCCCGTACGGCTCGCGCTTGTTATGGGCGGAATGGACGAATCCGGGGTGTGATCTGCCGCACGCTGTTGGGCAGGCTGCCTGCTCAACAGCGTGCTCCGGGGTATAGGGCAGACAGAGCCGCCCCACGTCTGCCTCGGCAGGGCAAGTAAACTCCGAAGGTGCCCGATGCCAAGCTCCAGATCCAGATGCTGCACGACCGCGTGATGGTGCGGATCGCGCAGGAGGGCGGCGAGCGACGCAGCAGCGGCGGGATCGTGATCCCGGCCACTGCCCAGGTGGCCAAACGGCTGGCATGGGGCGAGGTTTTCGGGGTCGGGAATCACGTACGTACTGTCAAGGTGGGTGACAGGGTGCTCTTCAACCCCGAGGAGCAGTTCGAGGTCGAGGTACAGGGCCAGGCTTACCTGGTGATGCGCGAGCGCGATCTGCACGCCGTCGCCAGCGAGCAAGCCGAGCACGGCACGGGTTTGTACCTGTGATCCGCGCCCTCGACGTGACAGCCGGGTAGCTAGCCAGGCGCGTGCTCGCGCCCACGTCAGAAGGGGACACGGTGCCGGAGGAAGAGCAGCGGCCCGGCCCGCGGTCAGAGCAGACGACGGTGTTGTCCGCCCCGCAGCCGGTAGAGCAGCCCACGGCCGAGGACGGGACGCCCGCCAACGGGCTCGACCCGCACACCCAACGACTTCCCGCGCGCCCCGAGGTCGAGGCGGCGGTGGCGGACGCCGCGGCCGTGCAGGCCTCGGTGACCGTGCAGGCATCGGCCGGCGACCCGGCTGAGCCGGTCCGGAACGGGGCCGCGCCGCAGGACGAGCTGGCCAGGCTCGCGGGACTGTCCGCGTCGGCCGCCTCGAACGGGTCGTCCCCGCAGCACGACCCGGCGGACCGCGCCGAGGAGCCGGTCACCCGCACCGAGCGTTCGCCGCTGGACGAGCTGGCCGGTCGCACCGCGCCCGCTCCGCAGCACACCGCCCCGGAGACTCCCGCGGCCGAGACCGAATCGGCCAAGGACAGCCCGGAGCAGGGCAAGAGCACGCCGCCGCCGAACCCTCCGGTCCAGCCCGAGCCGCTGACCAGGGGCTTGTTCGCGCCGATCCGGCCTGCCGAGCCGTACCAGGCACCGCAGCCCGGCACCCCGGCCCGCGGCTTCACCGCGCCCGGCCAGGGCCCCGCGCCGCGTGGCTTCGAGGGTCAGCGTCCCGGCACCCCGCCGCAGGGCGGCCAGGGGCCGGGCACGCCGCCGCCGGGATTCCAGGCACCGGGGTTCCCGGCGCCGGGAGCGCAACCGCGGGACCTCGCGAACCAGGCTCCGGGCACGCCGCCCGGCGGTCTCGCGAACCAGGCCCCCGGCACCCCGCCCGGTGGCTTCGCCAGCCTGTCGCCGGGCACGCCGCCCCGCGGGTTCCAGAACCAGGCCCCCGGCACGCCGCCACGGGGTTTCGCCGACCAGACCCAGCACCTCCCGCCGCGCGGCCAGGACGGCCAGGGCGCCCCGCAGGGCCCCGGCACGCCGCCACGGGGCCAGCTCCGGCCGCAGACCCCGCCGCGGGGCATGGAGCAGTTGCAGGCGCGATCCGTCGACGGGCCGACCCAGGCCATCCCGGCCAGGGCCTTCGAGCAGGTGACCCGGCAGGTCGAGCAGCCCACCCAGGCGCTGCCGCAGCGTCCGCGCCCGATCGAACAGGCCACCCAGTCCATCCCGCGGCCGCTCGGGGCCGGGCGGCAGCCCGATCCGGACGCCGACACCATCCAGATCCCCAAGATCGAGGCCACCTCCTACCTGCCCGCGCCGGCACGGGAGGCGGACGCGACCGTGGTGGCCGCGCTGCCGCCGACGCCGCCGGGCGGACCCACGGACGGGTTCGACGAGGGTGGCGCGGACGAGCGGCGCAGCAGGCGCAAGCGCCGGACGATCATGGGTGTGGCCGCCGCGTTCGGCGTCTTCGGCCTGCTCTACGGGGTTGACCTGCTGCTGACCCAGGGCAACGTGCCGCGTGGGGTGGCCGTCGCCGGGGTGGACGTCGGCGGGCTGGACCGGGCAGCGGCTGAGGCCAAGCTGCGGCAGCAGATCGAGCCGCGGCTGACCAAGCCGGTGACCGTGCGGGCCGGTGACGTCGAAGCGGGCGTCAACCCGCAGGAGGCCGGACTGACCCTGGATTGGCCGGCCACCCTGGACCAGGCAGGCGCGCAGCCGCTGAACCCGTTGACCCGCCTCACCTCCTTCTTCGGCACCAGGGACGTCGGCGTGGTCACCCGCGCGGACGGGCCCAAGCTCACCACGGCCATGGAGGGCCTGCGCGGCAAGACCGACCGGGACCCGGTCGAGGGCACCGTGCGCTTCCAGAACGCCAAGCCGGTCGCGGTGGACCCGAAGTCCGGGCAGAAGCTGGACGTGGAGAAGGCCAGCGCGGCGATGGTCGCGGACTGGGCCGACGGCAAGGTCGTCGAGCTGCCGGTCAGCGCCAGCCAGGTGAAGAGTTCGCCCGAATCGGTGCGCAAGGCGCTGGAGGAGATCGCCAAGCCCGCGGTCTCCGGACCCGTTGTGGTGCAGGGCGAGGGCAAGAACGCCAACGTGCCGCCTGCCGCGATCGCCAACGCGCTCAAGTTCGAGGTGGACGAGGGCGGCAACCTGATCCCCAAGCTGGACAACGGCAAGGTGGTCGAGAACGCCAAGCCGCAGCTGGCCTCCACCGAGAAGCCGGGCAAGGACGCCACCTTCGCCCTCGAGGGCGGCAAGCCGGTGGTCAAGGAGTCCGCGGACGGCCGGGGCGTGGACTGGGAGAAGACCCTGGTCGGCCTGCCCGAGGTGTTGCGCCGCACGGACAACCGCACCATCAAGGCCGAGTACGGCGACCAGCCAGCCAAGCTGACCACCGACCAGGCCAACCAGCTCGGCGTCAAGGAACTGGTCAGCCGGTTCGAGACCAAGGGCTTCGCGGCCGACTCCGGGCAGAACATCCGGCGGGCCGCCGAGCAGATCAACGGCGCGGTGGTCAAGCCGGGTGAGACCTTCAGCCTCAACGGCCGCACCGGTCCGCGCACCGCGGCCACCGGCTACGTCGAGGCCGGCATCCTGGAGCACGGCCTGCCCGGCCGCGGTGTCGGCGGTGGCGTGTCCCAGATGGCCACCACGATCTACAACGCCGCCTACTACGCGGGCATGGTCGATGTGGAGCACAAGGAGCACAGCAACTACATCAGCCGCTACCCGGCGGGCCGGGAGGCCACGGTCTTCCAGGGCCCCAGCGGGCAGAGCCTGATCGACGTGAAGTTCCGCAACGACAGCAAGACCGGCATCTACATCCAGACCATCTGGACCTCCAACTCGATCACGGTGCAGCTCTGGGGCACCAAGACCTACGAGGTGCAGGGCCAGGACGGCCAGCGCAGCAACGTCACCTCGCCTGCCACCCGGCACGTCACCGACAAGCCGGACTGCAAGCCCAACCCCGGCCTGGACGGGTTCACGATCACCGACACCCGGACGATCAAGGACATCGCCACCGGCAAGACCCGCACCGAGCGGCGCACGGTGACCTACAAGGCGCAGGACAAGATCGTCTGTGGGCCGCCGACGCCCTGACTGGGCCGTTCGGCCCGTTTTGACTTCCTCCGCGTGGACACCCCAAGCACATGGTGTCCACGCGGAGTGCGCAACAGGGCAGGCAGTGGGTCGTGCTGCTGGGCCGGATCGGCGCGGTGTGCTTCGGCATCGTGCACCTGCTGGTGGCCTGGCTGGCCATCCAGATCGCCTTCGGGGACAGCGTCGGTGAGGCGGACCAGAAGGGCGCGCTGGCCGCGCTGGCCGAGCAGCCGCTCGGTGGCGTGCTGCTGACCGTGCTGGCCGCCGGACTCGCCTTCTTCGCCATCTGGCAGCTGCTCACCGCGGTCGGCGGCTACCGCTGGCTTTCCGGCAGAAGGCAGCTCACCAAAAGGATTTCCGCCGCCGCGCACGGGTTCGCCGCAGCCGTGCTGACCGTGGTCGCGGTGCAGTTGATCAGTGGATCCGGTGCCACCCAAGGAGATCAGAGCCAGCAGGAGATCACCGGCTGGCTGATGTCCTTGCCGTACGGGCAATTCCTGGTCGGACTGCTCGCGCTGATCGTGCTCGGCGTCGGGGTGGCCGCCGCGGTCAAGGGCATCCGCAAGACCTTCACCGACGAGCTGGAACTGGGCAAGCTGCCCGAGGGCACCCAGCGGCTCACCGTGCGGCTGGGCCAGGCCGGTTTCGTGGCCAAGGGCGCGGCCTACGGCGTGGTCGGCGTGCTGATCGGACTGGCCGCGGTCAACCACGACCCGAAGCAGGCCGGCGGACTCGACGCGGCGCTGCGCACCCTGGCCGAGGCCCAGTACGGCCCCTACCTGCTCACCATGGTCGGCCTTGGCGTGGCCGCCTTCGGCGTCTACTGCTTCGCCGAGGCCCGCTGCCACCGCGCCTGAGGCCGGACATGCGGCGGGGCCGCGAGGGAGATCCCGTCGCGGCCCCGACAGCGTCAGGTGGCTGGACTCAGAACGCGGCCACGTCCAGGTCCATCAGCCCGTTGTCCGTGGTCTCCACGATCTTGCGGCGGGCGGTCAGCTCGGGCAGCACGCTCTTGGCGAAGAACGAGGCCGCGGCCAGCTTGCCCTGGTAGAACGCCTGGTCCTTGTCCGAGGCCGCGCCACCGTCCAGCGCGGTGATGGCGATCTCGGCCTGGCGCAGCAGCTGCCAGCCGACCAGCAGGTCGCCCGCGCTCATCAAGAGCCGGACCGTGTTCTGGCCGACCTTGTAGGTGTTGCGCGGGTCCTCCTGCGCGGTGGTCAGGAAGCCGATCATCGCGCCCAGCATGCCCTGCACGTCCTCCAGGGCGGTCTTGAGCAGCGCGCGCTCCTCCTTCAGCCTGCCGTTGCCGACCTCGGACTCCAGCGTCTTCTGGATCTCGCTCGCGATGAAGCCGAGCGCCTGGCCCTTGTCCCGCACGATCTTGCGGAAGAAGAAGTCCAGGGACTGGATCGCCGTGGTGCCCTCGTACAGGGTGTCGATCTTGGCGTCCCGGATGTACTGCTCGATCGGGTAGTCCTGCAGGAAGCCGGAACCACCAAGGGTCTGCAGGGACAGCGCGAGCAGCTCGTAGGCGCGCTCGGAGCCGACGCCCTTGACGATGGGCAGCAGCAGGTCGTTGACCCGCTCGGCCAGCTCGGTGTTCTCCTTGGCGATGATCGAGTCCTGGAAGGTGGCGGTGTAGAGGTACACCGCGCGCAGGCCCTCGGTGTAGGCCTTCTGCAGCATCAGGATCCGCCGCACGTCCGGGTGGTTGGTGATGGCCACCCTGGGCGCGGTCTTGTCCAGCATCTGGGTCAGGTCGGCCGACTGCACGCGCTCCTTGGCGTAGTCGCGCGCGTTCAGGTAGCCGGTGGACAGGGTGGCGATCGCCTTGGTGCCGACCATCATCCGGGCGTACTCGATCACCTGGAACATCTGCGCGATGCCGTCGTGCACCTCGCCGAGCAGCCAGCCCTTTGCCGGGAGGTCGTGCTGGCCGAAGGTCAGCTCACAGGTGGTGGAGGCCTTCAGGCCCATCTTGTGCTCGACGTTGGTGACGTAGGCGCCGTTGCGCTCGCCCAGTTCGCCGGTCTGGGTGTCGAAGTGGAACTTGGGCACCAGGAACAGGCTCAGGCCCTTGGTGCCTGCCTTGGCCTCGATGCCGGGGCCCTCGGGGCGGGCCAGCACCAGGTGCATGATGTTGTCGCTGAGGTCGTGCTCGGCGGAGGTGATGAACCGCTTCACGCCGTCCAGGTGCCAGCTGCCGTCCTCCTGCAGCACGGCCTTGGTGCGGCCGGCGCCGACGTCGGAACCGGCGTCCGGCTCGGTGAGCACCATGGTCGCCGTCCAGCCCTTGTCCAGCATGATCTGGGCCCAGCGCTGCTGTTCCTCGGTGCCGTTGCGGTGCACGATGGTGGAGAAGCTCGGACCGGTCAGGTACATGAACACGGCCGGGTTCGCGCCAAGGATCAGCTCGGCGGCGGCCCACTGCACGGTGCGCGGCAGGCCGTAGCCGCCCTGCTCCTCCGGCAGGTAGAGCTTGCCCCAGTCGCCGTCCTGCAGGGCCGCGTAGGAGGACCGCAGCGACTCGGGCAGCTTCACCGAGTGCGTCTTGGGGTCGAAGACCGGCGGGTTGCGGTCGGCGTCGGCGAAGGACTCGGCCAGCGGGCCGGTCGCCAGGTTGTTCAGCTCACCGAGAATCCCGCGCGCGGTGTCCTCATCCGCCTGCTCGAAGGGCGCCTTGCCCAGGCGGTCCTGGATCTTGAAGACCTCGAACAGGTTGAACTCGAGGTCGCGCAGGTTGCTCTTGTAGTGGCCCATCTCGTCGCTCCCGTGTTGTGCGGGGTGCTGGCCTTCCGGGCCGGTCCCCTACTGGCCGGTAACAACAGGGTATTACCTGTGAGTAACCCTCGGCAAGGCGGGACTGGTCACCCTTCTGGCGGTAGTGTCGATTGTGACCCGGCTCACTCAGAGTGTGGCACGGGTCAGGGTGGCCATCCGTACTCCCATGCCGACCAGGATCAAGCCGCTGATCTGGTCCAACCGCGCTCGCACCGTCGGCCTGGACAGCACCCGGCGGACCGCGCCCACGGCCAGCACCACCAGCACGTACCAGCCCGCGCTGATCGCCATCTGCACCACGGTCAGCACCGCGGTGCCGGAGAGCACCGAGCCGTCCGGCGGCAGGAACTGGGGCAGCAGCGCGAGGTAGAGCGCGGCGGCCTTGGGGTTGCTCAGGTTGGCCAGCAGCCCGGCCCGGTAGGCCGACCACAGGCCCCGCGGGCGCTCCCCGGCGGCCAGGTCCTCCGGCGGCTGCTCCTGGTGCCTGCGTGAGCGCAGCAGGGTCTGCACGCCCAGCCAGCACAGGTAGAGCGCGCCTGCCACCTTGAGTGCCACGAAGGCCACCTCGGAGGTGCGCACCAGCGCGGTCAGCCCCAGCGCGGAGGCCGCGGCCCAGAACACCAGCCCGCTGGTGTTGCCCGCGATGGTCGCCAGGCCGGTGGTGCGCCCGGCGCGCAGCGCCTGATTGACGATGACCGCCAGTGACGGCCCGGGAGAGACCACCACCGCGATGCAGGTGAGTACGAAAGGCCAGGTCACGAGGTCCACCATGACAGTGTCACCGCAAGCGACCGAGTGGGCGAGATCCGCGGCGCTTTATCACATTCATGTTCACATATCTGACTGTTCGTCACAGATGTGACTCGGTTCATGGGAAATCGTTCCGTAACCCAAGGGTTACCTCGTAAGACGGAGCACAACTTAGGGACCGCCAGCCCGTGGCGGGTACTGATGCTGGAGGTGTCATGGGCACCCTCGACTGGGTTGTGGTCGCTGGGTATTTCTTCGTCATGGTGGCGATCGGCTGGTGGTCGCGCGGCCGGATCGCCAACGTCGTCGACTTCTTCACCGCAGGCGGCAAGATGCCGTGGTGGCTTTCCGGCATCAGTCACCACATGTCCGGCTACAGCGCCGTCATGTTCGTGGCCTTCGCCAGCGAGGCATACCGGCTGGGCCTGACCGTCTACGTCTGGTGGGCGCTGACCATCGGCATCGGTATCGGCATCGGGGCGTTCCTGTTCGCCGCGCGCTGGAACCGGCTGCGCTCCAAGCACGGGGTGGCCTCGCCGCTGGAGTACCTGGCCCGGCGCTACAACGTGCCAGCCCAGCAGCTCATGGCCTGGTCCGGCTCGCTGCTCAAGGTGGTCGACATCGCGGCCAAGTGGTCCGCGGTGGCCATCCTGCTGCGCGGTTTCGCCGGGGTGCCGATCGCCTGGGGCATCCTGATCGTCGGCGTGGTCACGATGATCTACTCGGTGCTCGGCGGCCTGTGGGCGGACGCGCTCACCGACTTCGGCCAGTTCATCATCCAGGGCGCCGCGGGCATCGTGATGTTCGTGGCGGTGGCCGCGCACTTCGGTGGCATCCAGTTCATGTGGGAGATCTGGGACAAGCTCCCGGCCGCCAACAGCGAGCCGCTGCGCGAGCCCTACACCGCGACCTTCTTCATGGCGCTGTTCGTGATCAAGACGCTGGAGTACAACGGCGGCATGTGGAACCTGGCGCAGCGCTACATGGCCGCGCCCTCCGGCCGCGAGGCGAAGCGCTCGGCGATCCTGTCCAGCGTGCTGTGGCTGGTGTGGCCGCTGGTCCTGTTCTTCCCGATGTGGGCCGCGCCGCTGATCGTGCCGGACCTGGCCGCCAGGGCGGGCGATGCCTACATCGAGCTGGGCAAGGTGATGCTGCCCGCGGGCATGATCGGTCTGGTGCTGGCCGGGTTCTTCTCGCACACCATGGCGATGGTCTCCTCGGACGCCAACGTGATCACCGCGGTGATCACCAGGGACATCCTGCCCAGGATCTGGAAGGGCGCCAAACGGATGACCGGCGCCGCCCAGCTCAAACTGGCCAGGGCGACCACGTTCAGCTTCATCGGGCTGAGCATGTTGATGGCGGTGTCCCTGGATACCACCGACGGCGTGCTCAAGGTCGTGGTCGACCTGGTGGCCGCCACCATGGGCCCGATCGCGGTGCCGCTGATGCTGGGCATGCTGCCCTGGTTCCGCCGGATGGGCCCGAGTTCCGCGATCTCCTCCACCCTTGGCGGACTCGGGGTGTGGGCGGTGCTCTACATCTCGCAGCAGATGGGCACCACGGTGGCCAAGGAGGCACTGGTCGCCTACCCGCTGCTGACCTCGGTGGTGCTGTTCCTGGTGGTCGGCCTGGTCAAGCCGGAGCGCACCACGGACCGTGACGAACTGATCGACTCGCTGAACTCCGACGAGGCCGACAAGCCCACCGGACCGGAGACGGTCGCGGCCAAGGCCTGATTGGTTTCGGGTTTCCGGGGCGTCCTGATCCGCCGGTTGGCGGATCAGGACCGCCCCAGTGGGCAGAGAATTTTCGCTACCATGTGCAGTCGACATCAATCCGGTCGAAGGCGCAGGATATTTTCATGTCTTTTCTCAAGGTCTCACAGGACCCCGCTGTGCTCCGCGGGGTTCCCGTCGTCACCGGCACCAAGATCGCGGTCGCCACGGTGGTTGCCCTGGTCTGCGAGGGTCTGACCGCAGCGGAGATCGTGCTGAAGCACCCGGACCTGGAGATCGGCGACGTGGACTTCTGCCTTGAATATCTGCGCGGCGGAGCGTAGTCAAACACGCGGCAACCGCATTTCTCCCCTGGCTGGGACCGTAATTCGGATCGGGCAAACCGGGTGGCCCAAGACCATTTTTCCGGACCGAAAATGTGGTCTTCGCCATATCCGGTAAGCCCGGTCACACTGTGTGAGCGCGATCTTCGCGAGCCACGAAACCCGCCGCCCGGGTCATTGACGACCCCGGACCTCGGAAGCAGACTGACGCGGTGGCTCTAGAGCAGATCTCCCATGACCCGGGGGTAGCGCACGGCGTCCCGTTCGTCACCGGCACCAACGTGCCCGTCGCGGTGGTCAACGCCCTGCTGAGCGAGGGACTCTCGCCGACCGAGATCGTCGCCCGACACCCCAGCATCACCGTGGACGACGTCGACGCCTGCGCCGAGTACTCCCGCAACGGCGGCCGCTGACCCCCGCGAACCCAAGCCAGACAAGCGACAAGGCCCGGATCTCGCCGAGATCCGGGCCTTCGTGTCGGAGCGGGTGACGGGAATCGAACCCGCCTCTACAGCTTGGGAAGCTGTCGTTCTACCAATGAACTACACCCGCTTGATCGTGCGCCGTCGAGCATACAGGGACTCGCCCCAGCTGTGTCCAGCCGGGCCGGGTTACGCTGGGGCACGTGCTCCTCAGTGACAGCGACCTGCGCAAGGAGGTCGAGGCCGGTCGGCTCAACCTCGATCCGTTCGACGCCGACCTGGTCCAGCCCTCCAGCATCGACGTCCGGCTCGACCGGTTCTTCCGGGTGTTCGACAACACCAAGTACACCCACATCGATCCGTCGTTGCAGCAGGACGAGCTGACCTCGCTGGTGGAGAAGGAGGACGACGAGGCCTTCGTGCTGCACCCCGGTGAGTTCGTGCTCGGTTCCACCTTCGAGCGGGTCGGGCTGCCGGATGACCTCGCCGGGCGGCTGGAGGGCAAGTCCTCGCTCGGACGGCTCGGGCTGCTGACCCACTCCACCGCGGGGTTCATCGACCCCGGCTTCACCGGGCACATCACGCTGGAGCTGTCCAACGTGGCCAATCTGCCGATCACGCTGTGGCCGGGGATGAAGATCGGCCAGCTGTGCCTGTTCCGGCTCAGCTCGCCAGCGGAGAACCCCTACGGCTCGGCCGCGGTCGGCTCCCGCTACCAGGGGCAGCGTGGGCCGACGCCCTCGCGGGCCTACCTGAACTTCCACCGGGCCACCACCAAGAGGTAACTCGTTCCCCACATCGGTGGAACGTCCAGCGTGCTCCGGTGGTGAGATCAACGGCGCGGCCCCAGTGTGCCCGGTATGCGGTTGCTCCGGGTCCTGCTCGCCCTGCTCCTCGCCCTCGGCGCACTGCTGGCCGGTGCCTCCGCGCAGGCGGGCGTGGTCAAGGCGTTCACGCTGAACTACGACCAGGTGGTCTACGGCGACTTCCTGGAGGTCGGCAACGGCTCGTTGCGCTGCCCGACCACGGCGGACCGGGCCCCGCAGTACTCCACCGCGTCCCCGGCCAACTGCGCCACGGTGGCAGGCGGCAGCACCGTCCCCGGCTCGACCGGCAACTACAACGACGACTACTTCATGCTGCAGGCCGACGTGGACGCCGACGCGGACACGTTCAACTCCTCCCGGGCCACCCTGCGCATCCCGCCCGGCGCCACGATCGACTTCGCCCGGCTGAACTGGGCGGGCAACACCGGCACCTATGTCGGGCAGACCGGCCTGATGTGCCAGGACCGCGGGCGGGTCGCGGCCACCGTGCCCAGTGGCGCGGCGGCCAGTCCTGAGCAGCAGAAGGTGCGCTTCGCGGTGGGCGCGGAGGCCACCGACATCGCCCCCGTCGCGGTCACCAGGGATCCGGCCCGGACCTACACCGGCGGCCAGTACTACTCCGCCTACGCCGATGTGACCAGCGCGTTCGCCGGCGTCACCACCGGGTCCGACCTGAGCATCACCACCGGCAACGTGTGGGGTGTCAACGGGTTCGGCTGCATGGCCGGCTGGTCGCTGGTGGTGGTCTACAAGTACGCCGAGCGGGATCCGGTCAACGCGCCAAGCAAGCGCGAGGTGTTCGTCTACGACGGCCACGTGCGGCAGAACAGCACCGACCCGGCCACCACGGTGACCGTCACCGGCTTCCGCTCCGCCGCCGCGACCACCCGGATCGGCGTCACCGCCTACGAGGGTGACCGGAACATCCCCAGGGACGAGTTCAAGGTCAACAACACCTCGATCCCGGAACCGGGCACCGGCAACACCGACAACTTCTTCGTCTCGCTGGCCGACGGGCGGTCCAGCCCCGACTCGGTGAACAACTGGAGCGTGGACGCCAAGTCCTTCAGCACCACCGCGATCCGCTCCGGGGCGACCAGCGCCGAGTTGTCCTTCGTGACCAACGGCGACTCCTACCTGGCGCAGAACCTGGTGTTCTCCGTCGCCGTGCCCGAACTGCAGATCGAGAAGGCCGCCGACCCGTCCGTGGTGCACGCGGGCGAGCAGGTCACCTTCACCATCAAGGTGACCAATCCCAGTGGCGCACCGGCCAGCGGGGTCCGGGTCAGCGATCCTGCCTTCCCCGCCTGCGACCGGGAGATCGGCGCGCTGGCCGCGGGCCGGTCCACCACCTACACCTGCACCGGGACCGCGCCGGCCGCTGACGTCACCAACACGGCCAACGTCAGCGGCACCAGCAGCCTCGGCGATCCACTGGAGGGCAGTGCGAGCGCCAAGGTGGACGTGATCCACCCGGCGATCACGGTGGCCAAGGACGCGGACAAGCCCGCCTACCGCGCGGGCGACACCGTCACCTTCACCATCAAGGTCACCAACTCCGGCGACGTGCCGCTGACCCGGCTCCAGGTCGCCGACGCCAAGGTCCCCGACTGCGCGCGCAACCTCGCCGGGGTGCTCGCCGTCGGGGCCAGCCGCACCTTCACCTGCACCACCGCCGCGCCGGTGGCCGACGGCGTGAACACGGCCACCGCCAGCGGTTTCGACTCGCTCGGGCTCAAGGTGCAGGCCAGTGACGACGCCCCGGTGCCGATCGTGCGGCCCGGCATCGAGCTGACCAAGTCCGCCGACCCTGGCACCATCCGGGCCGGGGACCAGACCACGTTCACCATCACCGTGCGCAACACCGGCGACTCCCCGCTGGACCCGGTGCGGATCGCCGACGACCGCACCCCGGAGTGCGCGCGCACGCTGTCCGGAGCGCTGCCAGCGGGCGGCAGCCAGACCTACACCTGCACCGCGCGGCTGAGTGAGACCACCACCAACACCGCGACCGCGACCGGGCGGGACAGGTCAGGGCAGGACGTCACGGCGAGCGCACAGGCCACCGTCAAGGTGCTCAAACCCGCGGTGGACATCGAGAAGACCGCCTCGCCGGAGACCGCCAGGGTCGGGGACACCGTCACCTTCACCATCAAGGTGACCAACACCGGGGACAGCGATCTGACCCGGGTCACCGTGGCCGATCCGGCGTTGCCGTTGTGCGCCAAGGAGTTCGAGCGGCTCGCGGCCGGGGCGAGCGAGACCTACACGTGCAGCACCACGGTCAGCGCGGACCTGGTGAACACCGCGACCGTCACCGGCACCCCGCCGGTCGGGCCGCCGGTGACCGACACCGACGACGCGCGGGTGGACGTGATCAACCCGGCGATCGAGGTCACCAAGACCGCCGAGCCCGGCGTCGTCCGGGTTGGCGACCAGGTCACCTTCACCGTGCTGGTGCGCAACACCGGCGACGTGCCGCTGACCAACGTGGTGCTGGCCGACCAGGACGCACCCGGCTGCGGCGGCACCATCGCGCAGCTGGCCGTGGGCGCGCAGCAGCGGTTCAGCTGCGTGGTGACCGCGCCGCAGGAGGACTTCGCCAACACCGCCACCGCCACCGGTACGCCGCCGGTGGGTCCGCCGGTGTCCGATGTGGACACCGCGCGGGTGGACGTGCAGCACCCGGCGGTGCGGATCACCAAGGACGCCGAACCCGGCCGGGTGCGGGCCGGTGAGCAGGTCACCTTCACCATCAAGGTCACCAACTCCGGCGACGTGGACCTGACCGACGTGCGGGTGGCCGATCCGCTGACCCCGGCCTGTGACCGGGTGTTCGCCAGCCTGGCCAGCGGCGCGAGCCAGACCTACACCTGCGTGCTGACCGCCACCCAGGACCTCACCAACGTGGCCACCGTGACCGGCACGCCACCGGTCGGCCCGCCGGTCACCGCCACCGACGATGCCGTGGTGGACGTGGTGAACCCGCGGCTGGACATCGAGAAGTCCGCCGAGCCCGGCACCGTCCGGGTCGGCGACCAGGTGAGCTTCACGATCAAGGTCACCAACTCCGGCGACGCGCCGCTGACCTCGGTCACGGTGGCCGACCCGGCTGTCCCGGCCTGCGCCCGCACCCTGCCGGACCTGGCGCCGGGGGCGAGCCAGAGCTACACCTGCATGTGGACCGCGGGCAGTGCGGACCTGGTCAACACCGCCACGGTCAGCGGGAACGACCCGACCGGCCGCCCGGTGACCGCCACCGACGACGCGCGGGTGGACGTGATCCATCCGGCGATCGAGGTCACCAAGACCGCGGACAAGAAGACCGTGCGCGAGGGTGATCAGGTCACCTTCACCGTGGTGGTGCGCAATACCGGGGACGTGCCGCTGACCAACGTGGTGGTCAGCGATCCGGTCGCGCCGGGCTGCGGCGCCACCATCGCGGAACTGCCGGTCGGCGGCGAGCGGGAGATCACCTGCACGGTGACCGCGCCCGCGCAGGAGTTCACCAACACCGCGACCGCCACCGGCACGCCGCCGGTCGGGCCGCCGGTCAGCGATGACGGCAAGGTGGTCGTCTCGGTGCTGCACCCCGGCATCAACATCGCCAAGGACGTGCGTGGCGGGCCGTTCCGGGAAGGCGACACCGTCACCTTCGGCATCACCGTGACCAACACCGGCGACGCGCCGCTGACCGCGGTCTCGGTCACCGACCAGGTGGCCCCGGACTGCGCGCGCACGCTGCCCGACCTCGCGCCGGGCGCCAGTCAGACCTACACCTGCACGATGACCGCGCCGGCCAACGACATCCAGAACACCGCGAGCACCACCGGCACCCCGCCGACCGGGCCACCGGTGTCCGATGTGGACGGTGCAGAGGTCGATGTGGTGCACCCTGGCGTCGAACTGGACAAGAGCGCCGCGCCGGAGACCGTGCGGGCCGGGGACACCGTCACCTTCACCATCCGGGTGCGCAACACCGGGGACACCGAACTGACCGCGGTCACCGTGACCGACCAGGCCGTGCCCGGCTGCGCCCGCGTCATCGACAAGCTCGCCGCCGGGGAGACCCAGACCTACACGTGCACCTGGACCGCGGGGCAGGAAGACCTGGTCAACACGGCCGCGGTGACCGGGACGCCGCCGGTGGGTCCGCCGGTCACGGACACCGGCGACGCGCGGGTGGACGTGATCCACCCGGCCCTGGACGTCAGCAAGACCGCGAACAAGAAGACCGTGCGCGAAGGTGATCAGGTCACCTTCACCGTGATCGTGCGCAACACCGGCGATGTGCCGCTGACCAACGTGGTGGTCAGCGACCCCGCCGCACCCGGCTGCGGCGGCACCATCGCGCAGCTGGCCGTGGGTGCGGAGCAGCGGATCACCTGCGTGATCACCGCGCCTGGCAACGACTTCGCCAATACCGCGACCGGCACCGGCACCCCGCCGGTGGGGCCGCCGGTGCGGGATGAGGACACCGTGCGGGTGGACGTGCAGCACCCGGGCATCAGCATCACCAAGGACGTGGAGGGCGGGCCGTTCCGGGCCGGGGACTCGGTGACCTTCCGGATCAAGGTCAGCAACACCGGCGACGTGCCGCTGACCGGCGTCACGGTGACCGACCAGCTCGCGCCGGAATGCCGCCGTAGCTTCCCGGAACTGGCCGTCGGGGCGGCCGAGACCTACCCGTGCACGATGGTCGCGCCCGCGGACGATGTGGTGAACACGGCCACTGCCAACGGAAAACCGCCGACCGGACCTGATGTGTCCGATGTGGACGATGCCCCGGTTGACGTGCTGCACCCGGGGGTGGACATCGACAAGTCGGTCAGCCCGGCCACCGCCCGGCCCGGCGACCAGGTGACCTACACGATCGTCATCCGCAACACCGGCGATGTGCCGCTCACCGAGGTCCGGGTCACCGACGACAGGCAGGCGAGCTGCGGATTCACCCTGCCGCTGCTGCCGGTCGGCGGGACCGAGACCCGGACCTGCGTGATCACCGCGGCCCAGGACGTCACCAACACCGCGACGGTGACCGGGACCGACCCGACCGGCCGCCCGGTGACCGACACCGACAACGCGGTGCTGGACGTGATCGGCCCCGGTATCGAGGTGACCAAGACCGGCCCGGCCAAACCACTGCTGAGCGGCCAGGAGGCCACCTTCACCGTGGTGGTGCGCAATACCGGCGACGTGCCGCTGACCAACGTGGTGCTCGCCGATCCGGTCGCGCCCGGCTGCTCGGTGGCCGTCGGGAACCTGGCGCCCGGGGAGTCGAGCAAGCCGGTGACCTGCGTGGTGACCATGCGGGACAACGACATCGCCAACACCGTGACCGCCACCGGCACCGACCCCACCGGGCGTCCGGTGACCGACACCGACCAGGCCACCGCGAAGGTCGGCAAGCCCGGCATCGACCTGACCAAGACCGCCGACCAGGACGAGGCCGCGCCCGGCCGCACGGTGACGTTCAAGCTGACCGTGCGCAACACCGGCACCGTCGACCTGATCGGCGTCACCGTGGCCGACCCGAGCCTGCCCGGCTGCGACCGCCGGATCGACCGGCTGCCGGTCAACGACAGCCGGACCTGGACCTGCACCACCGCCGCACCCGGCGGCGGCACCCTGGTCAACACCGCCACCGCGACCGGTCAGCCGGACACCGAACGGCCGGGGAACCCGGTCACCGACACCGATTCCGCCTCGGTGCGGGTGCCCGGCGGGCCGGTCCCGCCGCGGCCGCCGCTGGCCCAGACCGGCGCCGCGCCCACGGTGTTCCTGTGGGCGGGGCTGGCCCTGGTGGTGCTCGGCGTGGTGCTGGTCGCCGGAACCCGGCGTCGCCGGAGCTGAGTCAGCGCTCGGGCCGGGGGAACAGCTCGCCGTAGCGGGCGAGCACCCTGGCCCGCAGCTCAGGATCGGCCCGCGGGACCGGCTCCAGGAAGACCTCGTCCAGCTCGGCGAACTCGGCGCGCAGCTCGGCCGAGATGCGCACGCAGGCGCGTTCCAGGTCGGCCGCGCCCAGGTTGTCGTCGAAGTCCAGCCGGGCGCACAGCAGCACCCGGTCGGTGCCGGTGACCATGCTCAGGATGTCCACCACCACCTCCACCTCGGGCTGCGCCTCGATCCGCCGGTAGGCCGCGCGCACCAGCACCGGATCGGCCTGGCGGCCGATGAGCAGGCCGAGGTTGGTGCGGCCCAGCAGGTAGGCCACCCCGGCCAGCAGCACGCCGATGGCCAGCGAGGCCACCGCGTCCCAGACCGCGGAGCCGGTGAGCTGGTGCAGCAGCACGCCGAGGAAGGCCAGCACCAGGCCGATCAGCGCGGCGGTGTCCTCGAAGAACACCGTCTTCACCGTGGGATCGTCGGAATGCCGCAGGTAGGCCGGGATCGGGCGGCCCTCGGCCTTGGCCTCCCGCCGGACCTGGCGGGAGGCCTGCACGAAGGAGACCGACTCCAGCAGGAAGGCCAGGCCCAGCACCAGGTAGGCCACCCACGGCCGGGTCTGCGCGTCATCACCGCTGATCAGCGTGTGCACGCCCTCCACAACCGCGAACACCGCGCCCGAAGCGAAGATCGCCACCGCGGCCATCAGCGACCAGAAGAAGCGCTCCTTGCCGTAGCCGAACGGGTGGCGGGCGTCGGCCGGTTTGCCGGAGCGGCGCAGCGCGGTCAGCAGCAGGCCCTCGGTGAAGGTGTCCGCGACCGAGTGCCCGGCCTCGGCCAGCAGCGCGGCCGAGCCGGTGAGCACCCCGGCGACCGCCTTCATGATGCCGATCAGGAAGTTGACGATCAGTGCCAGCACCACGGTGAGCGTGCTCTCGCCGCCCGGTTCGCTCTCCTGCGCCATGCGCACATCGTGCTCTCCAGAGCGCTTTCCGGCACACCGGGCACGCGGTGCCGCCGGAGGGGTGAATCCGCGGTGTCGTGGACAACCAACGGGCAACATCGCACGTGTGTTGGATGTCAACGAACTTCGAGGTCGATTGGGAGTCCAGATGAACCTGCGGCGCACTGCCGTGGTCCTGGCCGGTGTGAGTCTGCTGTCCCTGACCGGAATGCCCGCCCAAGCCGAGGACATCGCCCCGACCGGCGTGGTCACCGGCAGAGTCTGGTTCGACCGGAACGCCGACGGCGCGGCCCAGCCCGGCGAACCCGGCGCGGGGGAGGCCGAGGTGAGCTTCTACGACGTGCTGCGGCAGCGCCCGGCCGGCAAGGCGGCCACCGACGAGGACGGCCGGTACCGCTCACCCGCACTGCGGTTCGGGCTGTACAAGATCAGCCACCACCGGTCCGAGTACGCGGCCACCACCAGCCCGGTCCGCTTCGCGCTGGTCTCCGCCGAGGGCATCCGCCCGGCCGACTTCGGCATCCGCGGCGCCACCGTCACCGGCCTCATCTGGCAGGACACCGACCGGGACGGCCGCCGTGACCAGGGCGAACCAGCGCTGCCCGAGGTGCAGGTCTCCTCGGTCAAGCCGATCACCCGGTACGCGGTCTCCGGTCCGGACGGCCGCTACCGCCTGGAGGACCTGCCCGCAGGCCGCTTCCAGCTCAAGGCCAGCTCGGTGGCGGGCCCAGCCCAGCTCACCCTGACCCGCCCCGGCCGGGACAACGCCTTCACCTGGGGCAGCTACACCACCCGTGAACTGCGGGTCCGCCCCGGCGAGACGGTGCGCGGGGTGGACGCGGGCTACGCCGAGTCCCGCTACGACGGCGCCCTGGCCATCAGCACCGACCGCGACCCGCAGACGGTGGCGGTCGGCGAACCGCTCAAGATCACCGTGCACCTGGCCAACCGCGGCGACACCGGCCAGCGGGTGGCGGTCTCGCTGTACCCACCGGCCGGCGTGCGGATCTCCGGGGTCAGCGGCGACTGGACGGTGGTCTCCACCGGCCCGACCGTGCTGGCCAACTCGGTGCACGCGATCGAACCCGGCGCCAGGGAATGCGCGCTCACGCTGACCGTGGTGCTGGAGCGCCCGCTGACCGAGCCGTTGCAGTTCCGGCAACGCCCCGAGGTCGGCGGCGACCGCGACCCCGGCAACGACGACGGCTACCTGTGGGTGGGCCGCAGGCCCTAGCTCAGTAGTCGAGCAGCTCGGCCGGGTCGAAGGACATCGGGAACGGCAGGTCCGTCTCGAACTTCTGCCCGGCCAGCGCGCTGGCGTACGGCCGGTAGCCCTTGCCACCCAGCTTGAGCAGGTTGACCGAGGCCCGCTCCTGCTCGTGGTCGACCTGGACCTCCAGGAAGTACGGGATGCCCACGGCCGCGCACAGGGCGGGCTTGTCGATGCGATCCCGGCGGCGGCTGCTGGGCGAGACCACCTCGCCGACCAGCGTGACCAGGCCGGGATCCACCCAGAGGGCGCCTTCCGGTGAGCTGTTGAGCACCGTGAGATCCGGCTGGATCCACCGCTTGGGCTCGAAGAGCAGGTTGACCGTGCCATACACCCGGAACGGGGTCTGCTTGGCCGCCAGCTTCGCAAGGAAGATCAACTGACCTTCCGCATAAGAATTCTGCGAAGCCTCATATGGGCTCATGATCAGCTTACCGTCCAGGCACTCGTACTTGGCCGCCGGAACGTGCGGCAATGGCAGGTAGTGTTCGGCCAGCTGCGTGTCCCACATCCCGTTGAACTCAACGAGTGGGTCAAAAGGCTGTCCAACCAGTTCGGCAACCATCCGCCAGCACCTCCTGCGGCAAGCGTACTGCCTTACCCCGCGCTGGGCTGCTCCGCGTTCTCCGGCTCGGCCGCCGTCGGCACGCTCCGCTTCACCGCGCTGAGCAGCAGCTGGGACACGTCCACCACCTCGACCGCCGCCGCCTGACCCTCGCTCTGGCGCTGGGTGACGCCGTCGGTGAGCATCACGCGGCAGAACGGGCAGCCGGTGGCGATCTTGGTGGGGGCGGTGCCAAGGGCCTCGTCCACGCGGTCGACGTTGATCCGCTTGCCGATCCGCTCCTCCATCCACATCCGGGCGCCGCCGGCGCCACAGCACATGGAGCGGTCGCCGTGCCTTGGCATCTCGCGCAGGGCCGCGCCGGTGGCGCCGATCAGCTCGCGCGGCGGGGTGTAGACCTTGTTGTGCCTGCCCAGGTAGCAGGGGTCGTGGTAGGTGACGTCCTCGGCCAGCGGGGCGACCGGGACCAGGCGGCGTTCCCGGACCAGGCGGTTGAGCAGCTGGGTGTGGTGCACGACCTCGAACTCGCCGCCCAGCTGCGGGTACTCGTTGGCCAGCGAGTTGAAGCAGTGCGCGCAGGTGGCCACGATCTTGCGCTTGCCCTTGGGCCTGCCCTCGAACACCGAGTTCAGCACCTCGACGTTCTGCTGGGCCAGCATCTGGAACAGGAACTCGTTGCCGGCGCGCCGGGCCGGGTCACCGGTGCAGGTCTCCTCGGGGCCGAGCACGGTGTACTTGACCTCGGCCAGGTGCAGCAGTTCGGCCACCGCGCGGGTGGTCTTCTTCGCCCGGTCCTCGAACGCGCCCGCGCAGCCGACCCAGAACAGGTACTCGGTGTCGCCCAGTTCGCCGTCGAAGACCGGCACCTCGAAGTCCAGGCCCTCGGTCCAGGCCAGCCGGTCCTTGGCGTTCTGGCCCCAGGGGTTGCCCTTGTTCTCCAGGTTCTTGAACATCCCGCCCAGCTCGCTCGGGAAGTTCGACTCGATCAGCACCTGGTACCTGCGCATGTCCACGATGTGGTCCACGTGCTCGATGTCCACCGGGCACTGCTCGACGCAGGCGCCGCAGGTGGTGCAGGACCACAGCACCTCGGGGTCGATCACGCCCAGCTCGTCCGGGCCGCCGATCAGCGGGCGCTCGGACTCGGCCAGCGCCAGCACATCGATCTTGGCCAGCCTGGCCTCGGCGTCGTCGCCGGTGATGCCGACCTCGTCGCCGCCCATGTCCTTGCGGCCGCCGGCCAGCAGGTACGGGGCCTTGGCGTAGGCGTGGTCGCGCAGCGCCGTGATCACCAGCTTGGGCGAGAGCGGCTTGCCGGTGTTCCAGGCCGGGCACTGGGACTGGCAGCGCCCGCACTCGGTGCAGGTGGTGAAGTCCAGCCAGCCCTTCCAGGAGAAGTCCTCGACCTTGCCGGCGCCGAAGACGTCCTTCTCCGGGTCGGCCTCCTCGAAGTCCAGCGGCTTGCCGCCGCTCATCATCGGCTTGGCCGCGCCCAGCGCCACGCCGCCGTCGGCCTCGCGCTTGAAGTAGATGTTGAAGAAGGCGGTGAACCGGTGCCAGGCCACGCCCATGTTCAGGTTGCGCGAGATGGTGATCGCCCAGGCGGCCGAGATGAAGATCTTCAGCACCGCGAAGATGGAGACCATGATCGCCGCGCTGGGCAGGATGGCGCCGAGGCCGTGCGAGATCGGGGTGGCCCAGACCGGGTAGTGGAACAGCCCGCTGGAGGCCTTGAACGCGCGGATGGCGAAGATGCAGACACCGACGCTGAGGATGACGCCCTCGACGAAGTAGGCCTGCCAGAAGTTGGAGCCCTGGAACCGGGACTGGCGGTCCGCGCGGCGCGGGTGGTTGCGCTGGCGGATGCCGATCAGCACCAGGATGCCGATCACCGTGGTCAGGCCGATCAGCTCGACGAACAGGCCCCAGATCGGCCAGCCGCCGATGATGGGCAGCTCGAAGGAGGGGTCGAAGACCTCGCCGTGCGCCTCGACCAGGGTCAGCACCAGCGAGCCGAAGCCGACCATGACGAACCAGTGCGCCGCGCCGACCACGCCCCACTTGAGCATCCTGGTGTGCCCGAGGATCTCGGTGAGCATGGTCTTCAGGCGGCCGAACAGCGGCCCGTTGCGGGTCGGGTCGGGTTGGCCCAGCCGCACGGTGCGCACCATCTGGACCACGGCCCTGGAGAGCAGGACGACCCAGGCGAGGGTGGCGGCCAGAGAAATCAGGCCCAACACGATATGCACAGCACCCATGCTCGGCAGTCCTCCCAGGTGATAGCGGCGTCGGTATCCTGCCCCGCCCGGGAGACTACGCCATATTACTCACCAGTAACCACCTGGCGTGTCCGGTGTCGCACCGGTTGGCGTCAGTTGACCGAGATCAGCAGTTCGGACAGATTCTCGACCAAGCGCTCGGTGTCCGCCGGGGCGACCGTCGTGTATTGACCGATCGCGCGCACCGAGTAGCGGCCCTCGATGTTGTCCACCACGGAAACCACGTGCTCAGCGCGGTTGCGCTCGCCCCAGTGGTCCCAGCCGGTGGCACCGAACTGGCCGCCGCGCAGTCGTTCCGCGCTGACCGTCTGGGCCAGCGCGCGAGCCGGTCCGGCCGGCATGCCGCCCAGCTCCAGCTGGTGTGCGAAGGCGTCGTAGGACTTGCCGGCGCGGGCCGCGGCGTACTGCAGCAGATCGTTGGGCACGGTGATCGAGTCGCCGTGGCCGGGCGGGTGCTCCGGCAGCAGCTCCACCGCGGCCTCCGGCATGGTGGTGGGGCCGATCTCGGAGATCCGGATCTGGTTGTCCATCACACTGCCGCAGGCCACGAACTCGCCGCTGCCGGTGACCATGGCCCGCAGCGAGCGTTCCCGGTCCAGGTTGAAGCGCAGGTCGATGGCGGTGCGCGGGCGGGCGAACTGGTGCAGCAGATCCGTGTACCAGGAGTTGAGCTGACCGGGCCAGCCCAGGCCCTTGTCGGCCAGGCCCACCCAGGCCGACCTGCGGATCTGCTCGGCCTCCTCGTCGGAGGCCGGATCGGGTACGACGTCGAGCACCAGCGGCCGGGCCCCCGGTGCGAGGTCTTCCCAGCTCACGAAGAACTCCATAGGCGTGAGCACGACCGCCGCCATGGCCTTCCTTCCCTGTCTCCCACCAGGTTCAGGAGGCCAACGGTACCCCCGAACAGGCGGCATCGGCCGGACAACGCGCTAATCCGCGTCGGCCCGCCGCCGGAGCCTGCGCAGCCCGAGCGCCAGGCCGAGCACCAGCAGCCCGCCGCCGAGCGTCACCGCCACCGCCACCGGGTGCCCGCCGCCCTTGAGTTCGGCGGCCAGTCCGGGGTTCGCGCCGGTCTCCAGCACGTCCTGACTGGGCGCGCTCACGCCGCCGACCAGGTAGCGCACGCTCGCCTCCGCCGAGTCCACCCTGGTCACCGTCTGCCGCGCGGTGATCGAGCGCGCGCCTGGCTTGAGGTCGGCGCCGGGCCGCAGCCGCCACTGGCCGTCCGCGCCGACCGTGGTCGACCCGGCGGGCACCCCGTCCACCGACACGGTCACCAGCGCCTTGGGCTTGCCGGTGCCCGCGATCTGCGGCCGGGGCAGGTCGCCGCGATCGCCCTGACCGGGCGCGGTGATCACCGGGGGCGGCGGCATCACGGTGAAGTTGCCGACCGTCTCCGGGGACTCCTGCCCGTCCACGCTCTGCCGCAGCGCCACCTGGTGCCCGCCGAGGCACAGCTTCTCCGGCAGCGTCAGCTTCCAGCGGCCCTCGCTGTCGGCGGTGATCTGCACCGGTGGCTTGGCGTCCAGCCGCACGCTCACCCGCGCGCCGGGCCGGGCGGTGCCGTGCACCTCCGGCAGCGCCTCGGTGCCCCGGCTGCCGTCCAGCGGGCCCAGCAGGGTGGGCGCGCGCAGCCGCGGCTCGTCCGGGTCCAGGTAGGCGACCAGCTTGTCCTGGTTGGCATCGCGCGGCCGGGTCCGGTCCGGGGCCAGCTCGTCCACATCACGCACGCCGTCGGCGTCCGCGTCGCCCTCGGTGGTCAGCAGCCGCAGCTCGCCGCCGAAGCTGGGCAGCACATCCGTGGTCAGCGATTCGCCGAGGGCCAGCGTGGTCAGCCCGCCGGGTCCGGGCGCGGGCCGGCAGCGACCGGCCGGTGAGCCCAGGTGTGCGGCCGAGGTCCAGCCCAGTGCCGCGCCACCGGCCAGCAGTGCGCCGCCGCCGTCCACGCACAGTCCGTGCACCTCGAAGCCGCGCAAGGCCATCGCGCCGGACTCGCCGAGCCGCCACACCGAGCGCGGCGCGAACACCGTGCCGCAGGAGTAACCGGCCCGGCCCGCCGCGCACACCTGGGCGCCGGGGATGGCCGCGGCGATCGACTCGACCCGTTGCGCGCCACCGGGTCCGGCCACCTCGGGCAGCGGGGTGGCGTGCTGGTCGGCGATCCGGATCGAGGCCAGGTCGTCGCCGGGGCCGTCGCCGTCCAGCGAGGCCAGGGTGAACCTGTCCACCGAGCCCAGCGGCGCGCAGTGGGCCGGGCCGAGGGAGACCGCGCGACCGAGGCGGTCCAGCGCGTTGAGGCCGTAGCCGCAGCCTTGGGCACGCACCGCCGGCGGCTGCGGCGGCAGGTCGGTGTGCTCGACCCGGAGCGAGACACCGGGGCGGGGCAAGGAGTTCGCGAGTCGGCGGCCGGTCGCGGAGTCGGCCAGCAGCAGGCGCAGGTTCCCGGCCCGCACGTCCGGGGTGATGCCGTAGACCGCGGCCCGTTCGGCCGGTGGCAGCGCGGCCGACCAGCGGGCCACCGCGTCCACCGCCTGGTCAAGGGCCTCGGCGTTGACCGGCCGCACCTGCGCACCGGCCCCGGCGATCCGGACCCGGTCCGCGGCGGCCTCGTCGGTGACCGCGACCCGCAGCCGCCGGTTGCCGGACTCGAACCAGGCCCCGCCGAAGGCCGAACCCAGTTCGGCGCGCAGCCGGTCGGCGGCGGCAGCGGCCTGCCGGGCCGCGCGGCCGTTGGCCAGGTAGGTCACCGGGTCCAGGCCGAGATCGCGGCGCAGCGCCTGTTTCAGCTGTGGCGGCAACGCCTCGGCGTGCGCGGCGAGCAGCGCCTGCTCACCGGGCTGCTGCGCGGCCTGCGCAGGCATCGCGCCCAGCACGAGCAGGCAGGCGGCTCCGAACAACCCAAGCGCCCTGCGCATCCCGCACCTTCTTCGCCACCACCACAACCCGCCCGTGAGAACGGGGGCAGGCAAACGCTAGCCGCCCGAAGGGGCAGTTCCGCCGGTCGCTGCCGGGTTCGTTACGAAGGTCGCGGTATGGCAAAGAAACGGGCGGCCGTCCCGAAGGACGACCGCCCGTTCCGCGGTACTCACTCAGTCACATCAGGACTGCACGCCAGCCTTGCGGCGGCGGAAGAACACCAGCAGCGCGATGCCGCCGGCGACCGCGACGGCGCCACCGATCAGCATCGGCACCACGCCGTCCACACCGGTCTTGGCCAGACCGCCGTTACCGCCACCGTTGCCGGCGGGGCTGGTGGTCGGCGGGGCCGCGCCACCCTTGGTCAGCTCGTAGGCCACGGTGTCCGCGTCCGAGTCCACCTTGTCGATGGTCTGCTTGGCGGAGATGGTGTGCTTGCCCTTGGCCAGGTCCGCGGCCGGGGTGACGGTCCACTTGCCGTCGGCGCCCACGGTGGCCTCGCCCAGCTTGGTCTCGCCGGAGGTCACCGTGACGGTGGCCTTGGCGGTGCCGGTGCCGGAGATGACCGGACGGGCGTTCTCGCTCTTGACGCCTTCCTTGGGCTCGGTGATGACCGGAGCCGCCGGGACGACGGTGAACTTCGACTTGACCTCGCGCGAGGTCAGCTCGCCGACCTTCTGCTTCAGGCTGATCTCGTGGTCGCCGTAGGCCAGTTCCGCGCCCGTGGTCTGCGTCCACTTGCCGCTCGCGTCGGCCTTGATCTCCGTGGTCTGGCCCTTGTAGGACAGGGAGACCGCGGCGTTGGGCTTGGCGGTGCCGGTGAGCACCGGCTTGCGCTCGGTGATCCGGGACTTGTCGGCCGGGCTGGTCAGCTTCGGCGCGGACAGGTTCGGCTCGTCGGCGTCGCGGTAGGCGGCGACCCCGTTGTTGTTGGTGTCCTTGATCTTGGTGATGTCGGCGTTCAGCTCGTCGATGTCGAGCACGCCGTCCTCGTCCACGTCACCGTTGCTGGTCAGCACGGTGAGCTGGGCGTCGCCCTTGTGGTCGGGCAGGATGTCCCGGCCGACGAACTCGGCGTAGGAGCGGTCCTTCGGCTGGCCGGCGGTGGGGCACTTGTCGCCGGGGTTGGCGGCGCCGCCGGAGGTGATGCCCAGGGCCTTGGAGCCCAGGACCACGGCGCCGCCGGAGTCACCGGGGATGCTGCAGGCGTCGTGCTGGAACAGCGAGAGCAGGTGGTTGCTGATCCGCACCTGCACGTCGACGTTGACCACGTTGCCGCACTGCCAGCCGGTGGTGCGGCCGGACTTGCAGATCTCCTGGCCCTGGATCGGGTCGGTGACGCCGTCCAGCTTCAGGCCGCTGCCGTTGTAGCGGTTGACCTCGGGCAGCAGCTTGTTGCCGCCGTTGGTCACCTTGATGGTGGCCGAGTCGTCGCCGTCGGGGGCGTTGTCGAACCGGACGTTCTCGCCGAGACCGATGGCCTCGCCGACCGGGTTGCCCGCGCCCTTGATCTCGACGTTGACCTTGCGGCCGTCGAAGCCGTCGAAGCAGTGACCGGCGGTGATGATCTGGCCGCGGCCGAGCTTGTCCACGGCGTTGAAGCCGAGGGAGCAGAGCCGGAGGCTGCTGCCCGCGCCGGAGACGGTGTAGCCGTCGCCACCGCGGAGGTCCTTCTCGGCCTGCAGCTCTTCCTGCTTGTGCCCGACCTCGACCTCGACGTTGACCTTGGGCAGCTCGGCGGCCAGGGCCTTGCCCGCCTCCGAGCTGGACAGGGTCACGCCAAGCTTGCCGTCCTTGGTGTCCACCGCGACGGCCTGGAACGCGGCCTTCTTCTCGGCGGGCAGGGCCTTGACCCAGTTGGTGATGGTGGTCGCGGCGCGGTCGAGGGCGCCCTCGGAGACCCCGCGCTGGTGCACCTCGCCACCGGCGGCCCGCACCTTGGCGGCCACGGCGGCGTCAGTGACCGCGACGTGCAGTTTCTTGCTGTTCTTGTCGAACCACGCGCCGCCGAACTTCTCGCCCAGCTCCTTGCGCAGTCGCGTACCCGCCAGCGCGGCCTTGTCCGCGGCCCGAGCGGTCGCCACGTACTCCTTGGCGTCCTTGCCGAGGTCGCGACGGATCGCTTCCTTCAGCTCGGCCGGCATGGACTGCACGACCGCGTCGGCGGTGACCTCGGTCGGCTGCGCGGACACGATGCCCGTGCCCAGCGCGGTGCCCAGCACCAGCACACCCGCCACCGAAACCGCGGCGCCCACCCTCCGGCGGAGGCTTGCCTTACTCATCGAGCTCCTTCCCCAGACCCCACCATGACCCGATTGGGTTACCTCGGAGGGGTGACGCAGGGAAGCTAGCTGTAGTTCCGTCTACTTGGGACCGAGTTTGTGAAAAAAGGTGCGAACTTCGTTACGAAGATTTGACCCGCCAGGCCGGGCTGCCGAAGGCCGCCGCCAGCTCGTCTGGCCTGCACGGCAGTCCGAAATGATCACCGACAGCAAGATCGGCTTCGGCTGCCAGCCAGAATTCTGCCTGCTCAGCGGTTGACACACCGTCCGCGATCACTTCGGTGGCACCGGCCCGGTGCGCCAGTCCGGGCAGCGCGCGCAGCGAGTCGGCCACCGCCGGACCCGCCGAGCCCGCCCGGCCGAGAAGTTCACGGTTGAGCCGGACCGAGTTCACCGGAAGTTCGGTCAGCGTGGACAGGTCGCCCGCACCCAGCCCGAAGTCGCTGAGCACGGTGCGCACGCCCAGGTCGGCCAGCGTGCGCAGGTTGTCCCTGGCCTCGCCCCGGTCCGCGGTCAGCACCGGCGCGGGCAGCTCGACCAGCAGCTTGGTCGCCGGGAACGCGGTCTCCTTGAGCACGCCGACCACCCTGGTGACCAGGTCCGCGTCCGCGGCCTGGTGCGGGGTCAGGCTCAGCGCGAGCGACAGGTCCCGGCCCAGCCGCTGCCGCCACCAGCCGGTCTGCCGGCACCCGGTGCGCAGCAGCCACTCGCCGAGGTTGGCCATCAGCCCGGTCGACTCGGCCAGCTCCCGGCAGCGCTGGTCCGGCAGTGGCCCGAGTTCGGGGTGCTCCCAGCACAGCAACGCCTCCACCCCGTGCACCCGGCCGTCGGCCAGCCGCACCAGCGGCCGGTACCTCGGCTCCACCGCGCCGTTCTCGAACGCGCCCGGCATCGAGGCGGCCAGCGCGTCCCGCTCCCGGTCCAGCCGGTCCTGCTCGGGGTGCAGCTGCTCCCACTGCCCAGGTCCGTTGCCGCGGGCCCGGCGCAAGGCCAGATGCGCGCCGCGCAGCAGCTCGGCAGGCGTGCTCTCCGGCGGCGGCTGGTGCACCACGCCGATGCTGACCGAGGCGGCCAGCCCGTGCCCGTCCACGTAGGTCGGTTCGGCCAGCTCGCACCGGATCATGTGCACCATGGCCACCGGCGGCGGGGTGCTGGAACAGTTCTCCACCAGCACCGCGAACTCGGACCCGTCGATCCGCGCCACCATGGCCTTCTCCCCGGCCACCACCGCCTTGAGCCGCTGGGCGACCATCACCAGCAGGTGCTCGCCCGCGTGTTCGCCGAGCCCGTCGCGGACCACCGCGAAGGCGTCCAGGCCGAGGTGGAACAGGGTCACGCCGTAGCGCGGATCCGCTTGGCGCAGCACGGATTCCAGGTGGGTGCCGAAGTACTGGCGGTTGGGCAGCCCGGTCAGCACGTCGTGCAGCGCCTGCCTGCTCAGCTCGCTCTGCAGCAGCCGCAGTTCGGTGCCGTCCTCCACCACGGTGACGAACTGGCTGGGCGCCTCGTCCTCGCCGCGCAGTAAAGAGGCGGTCAGCGTGACCACCGCGTGGTCGCCGTCGGTCAGCAACAGCTTCTGGGACTGCTTGATCCGCTGGATCCGGCCGCTGAGCAGGGCCGCGTAGTCCTCGCGCAGCGCGGGCGCGTGCTCGGGCGGGATCAGCTCGAACAGGTTGCGGCCGGTCAGCTCGGCCGGGGTGTGCCCGAGGATGGCGCCGACCGAACCGTTCACCCGCAGCAGCGTGCCGTCCAGGTCGGTGATCAGGATGCCGCTGGCCGAGCAGGTGGCGACCTCCTCGAACCTGGCCTCGGCCGCGCGCAGGTTCCACTTGGCATCGCGCACCGCCTTGAGCAGCGAGAGCTTCATGCTCTCCTGCTGTTCCAGGGTGGCCCGCTGCGCGGCGGCGAGGAAACCGGCGGCCAGCGCGCCGAGCGTGCCCACCACGCGTTCGGCCGATTTGCCGCCGCGGAACTCCGGCAGTGCCAGCAGACCCTTGCCCAGGATGTCCATGGTCGCCGCGAGCGACTGCTGGCTCGCGCAGTTCAGCTCGACCAGCCGGGCCCCGGCCGCCCCGGCCGCCCCGGCCGTGCCTGGCTCGGCCCGCTCGCGGTGCACCGCCTCGCACAGGGTGTCCAGCAGTCCGGCCAGCTCGTCCTCGAACTCGGTGTGCACCAGTGGCACGTAGTCGGTCTCGGCCAGCACGTAAGCCCATTTGCGCGCCAGGGTGCGGCGTTTGCGCCGCGAGTCCTCCGGCGGCGGCGCCTGGCTTGCCCGCAGGCTGAGATCGGCCATGGGTGGCTCAGGTCTTCCTGGCCACGCCGGCGTAGGTGTAGTCGTTGCTCGACGGGTCGGCGATGGCGCCAGGGCCGTCGGCCCGCCAGTCGGCACAGCCGACCAGCCCCGGCTCGACCAGCTCGAAGTCGCCGATCAGGGCCAGGATCTCCTCGTAGGTGCGCGGGGTGACCTGGTCCGCGCTGCGGGAGATCCGGATCGCGTCGCCGAGGTCTTCCAGGTCCTGCTTCTGCTCGTCGTGGGTGGCGTGGGTGAGCGCGAGGTAGCTGCCGGGCGCGAGCAGATCGCGGTAATCACCCATCAGCTCGACTGGCTTGGACTCCTCCGGCAGCCAGTGCAGCACCAGCATGAACAGCAGGCCGACCGGCTCGTCGAAGTCGATCAGCTGCCGGACCGCCGCGCTGCCGATGACCCGCTCGAAGTCGCGCATGTCCGCGTGCACCACCCCGGTGCCGGGCGTCTGCTCCAGCATCAGCTCGCTGTGCGCGACCGCGACCGGATCGCGGTCCAGGTAGACCACCCGGCAGGCCGGGTCGATCCGCTGCGCGATCTCGTGCACGTTGCCGACGGTCGGGATGCCGGAGCCGATGTCCAGGAACTGCCGGATGCCCTGGGCCATCTGGTACCGGACCGCCCTGGCCATGAAGGCGCGGTTGAGCCTGGCCACCCGGCGCAGGCCGGGCGCGATGCGCTTGAGTGTCTCGGCGGTGTCGCGGTCCACGGCGAAGTTGTGGCTACCGCCGAGTACGTAGTCATAGACCCTGGCAATGCTCGGCGTCGTTATGTCGACGCCGGGCGGGATCCAGTCCTGCGTCCGCGTCACGGACAAACACCTCGATTCGTAGCGGTGCCCAGCATAGCGAGATTTCTCCGCCGAGTTGGTGATCGACCAATGGGATGACACCCCACTCGGACGGGTACTGTCGCCTGCGGCCGAATGGGCCCTAGTGTGGCCACTTCCCCTTTCCCGGCGCAAGGAGTGCGAATGCCCGTCCGGGTGGCACCCGGTCAGTGGCCGTTACTCGGGCACACACCGGCCTTGCTGCGCAGAAAATTCCGATTCACCGCCGGACTCCGCGAGCACGGCGACGTTGTCAAGCTCTATCTGGGACCACTCCAGGCTTATTTCATCACAAGTCCTGAACTGGTCCATCGCGTACTGGTAACGGACGGCGTGAGTTTCGGCAAAGGCGCCATGTTCGACAAGTTCCGCCCTTACATGGGTAACGGGCTGGCGATGTCGGACGGCGCGTTCCACCGGCGGCAGCGCAGGCTCATGCTGCCCGCCTTCCGCCAGGGGCGGATCGAGCACTACGCCGGGAACATGGTGCGCGCCGCCACCGAGCTGACCGGCTCCTGGCGGCCGGGCGAGGTCCGGCTGGTGGACGAGGACATGCAGGGCCTGGCGGTCACCATCGTCGGCGCCGCGCTGTTCGCCACCGAACTGGGCGGCAGCGCGATCGAGGAGTCCCGCCGGTCCATCCCGGTGATCGTCAAACAGGGCATCATCCGGGCGCTCTCACCAGGCTTCGTCGAGCGCCTGCCCATCCCGGGCAACCGGGCCTTCGACGCCGCGATCAGCCGGATGCGCGAGGTGGTCACCAGGGTGATCACCGGCTGGGACGGCGTCGACCACGGTGATCTGCTGTCCCTGCTGCTACTGGCCAGGGACGCCGACACCGGCGAGGGCATGACGGAGCAGCAGGTCTTCGACGAGGTCATCACGCTGCTCACGGCAGGCATCGAGACCAGCGCGCTGGCGCTGGGCTGGATCTTCCACGAACTGGGCCGCAACCCCGAGGTCGAGGCGAAGCTGCACGCCGAACTGGACGAGGTGCTGGGCGGTCGTCCGGTCACCTTCGCCGACCTGCCCCGGCTGGAGTACACCCGGCGGGTGGCCACCGAGGGCCTGCGGATGTACTCGCTGTGGCTGCTGATGCGGCGGGCCAACCGCGAGGTCGACCTCGGCGGACTGCGGCTGCGGCCGGGTGACGAGATCATCGTCAGCCCGTACACCATGCATTTCGACGAGCGATCCTTCCCTGATCCTGATCGTTTCGACCCGGACCGGTGGTCGCCCGAACGGACGGCCGCGGTGCCGGATGGCTCGTTCATCCCGTTCGGCGCCGGTATCCGGCAGTGCATCGGAAACTCTTTCGCGCTGACCGAGCTGCTGACGGCGATCGCCACGGTCGCCGCGCAATGGCGGCTCGTTCCGGTGCCGGATCGGCCCGTGCGGGTGAAGTTCACCAACGCGCCGTACCCGAGCGCACTGCCGATGACGGCAGTTCCACGTCATTAGTTGCTTCGCAAATCATCCATTCGGAGGTTCTTCCCGTGCGTTTGTTCTGGCGCCGGATCGGTGCGGCCACCGCCGCCTGCCTGGGTTTGAGCACGCTGATCGCCCCCATCCCGGCCGGCGCCGCCGAGCCGGCCTGCCGGGACCTGTCCATCCCGGTCTCCCTGCTCGACCTGCCCCTGCTCAGCCTGGACCAGACCATGTACGGCCGGCTGTGCACCCCGGCGGGTGGCAGCAACACCGTGCAGGTGCTGATCCCCGGCGGCACCTACAACAGCTCCTACTGGGACATCGCGCACTCGCCGGAGACCCGCTCGTACCGGAAGGCGCAGAACAAGGCCGGGTTCGCCACGCTGGCGCTGGACCGGATCGGCAGTGGCCGCAGCTCCAAGCCGCTGAGTGCGCTGCTGACCGCCTTCACCCAGGCCAACGCGGTCAACCACGTGGTCAAGGCAATGCGCTCCGGTTCGCTCGGGCCGAGGTTCGGCAAGATCATCCTCGGCGGGCACTCACTGGGCTCGGCGATCTCGGTGATCGTGGCGGCCAAGCACCAGAACGTGGACGGCGTGCTGATCGCCGGTCAGCTGCACCGGCTGAACCTGACCGGCATCATCCCCACCCTGACCACGCTGACCCCGGTGCTGCTGGACCCCAAGCCGGCGTTCCGGCTGCTGGACCCGACCTTCCTGACCACCGCGGTCGGGCAGCGCTACACCGCCTTCCACCGCGGCGGCCCGCTGGTGGAGGCCGCGGTGGCCGAGGACGAGGCGAACAAGGACGGCCTGGCCGCCGGTGAGGCGGTGGACGGCATCCTGCTCGGCACCATCCTGCCGCTGAGCAAGCTGATCAAGGTGCCGGTGCTGCTCGCCATGGGCGGCAACGACCAGGTGTTCTGCGGTGGCCTGCTGGGCAGCGACTGCTCTTCCTCGGAGGCGCTCCGGCAGTTCGAGGCGCCCAACTTCGCCCCGGCGGCGAGGCTGCGCACGTTCGTGCTGCCCGACTACGGGCACTCCTTCAACTACGCGCCGAACGCCTCGGAGTTCTTCCAGGCCACCGCGAGGTGGGCTGAGGAGATGGTCGGTCGCTAGACCGGCTCGCTGGGGACGGCCTTCACCGCCCGGACGGCCGTCCCCAGCATCGCGCCCGCGGGCCCGCTCCAGCAGGTTCGCCCCGTACTCCCACCCGTGGCCGGTGCCGCTGCCCGTCCGTGCTGTCTTGTGCGTCCTTGTGCGTCATCCCCGACCCGCCTCCCGCTGTGGCCCGGGACACAGCCGAAAACGAGGCCGGAACAAAGCCGGGACGCCGTCCGTTGGAGCAGTCAGAAGCTTGAGTGTGGCGGACTCAACCTCGCATTTGACGAGGAGCGACGCTTACGCTCAGACTTGAGTCAGGATCACTCAAGGGTTGCCTCGAGTGATCCGCCTACGGACAGCGTGACCAGCAGTGGAGGGAAGATTCATGGCGCGAGCGGTCGGTATCGACCTGGGGACGACCAACTCCGTCGTCACCGTCCTCGAGGGCGGTGAGCCGACGGTTATCGCCAACTCGGAGGGCTCGAGGACGACGCCGTCCATCGTCGCCTTCGCCAAGAACGGCGAGGTCCTGGTGGGTCAGCCCGCCAAGAACCAGGCAGTGACGAACGTGGACCGGACCATCAGGTCGGTCAAGCGGCACGTCGGCACCAACTGGAAGACCGAGATCGACGGCAAGGCCTACACCTCGCAGGAGATCAGCGCCCGGGTGCTGATGAAGCTCAAGCGGGACGCCGAGGCCTACCTGGGCGAGGAGATCACCGACGCGGTGATCACCGTGCCCGCGTACTTCGAGGACGCGCAGCGGCAGGCCACCAAGGAGGCCGGGCAGATCGCCGGCCTGAACGTGCTCCGCATCGTCAACGAGCCCACCTCGGCCGCGCTGGCCTACGGGCTGGACAAGGGCGAGAAGGAACAGACCATCCTGGTCTTCGACCTCGGCGGCGGCACCTTCGACGTGTCCCTGCTGGAGCTGGGCGACGGTGTGGTCGAGGTCCGCGCCACCTCCGGTGACAACCACCTCGGCGGTGACGACTGGGACCAGCGCATCGTCGACTGGCTGGTGGAGAAGTTCAAGTCCAGCAACGGCATCGACCTGACCAAGGACAAGATGGCGTTGCAGCGGATCCGGGAGGCCGCGGAGAAGGCGAAGATCGAACTCTCCAGCACCTCCACCGCGAACATCAACCTGCCCTACATCACGGTGGACTCGGACAAGAACCCGCTGTTCCTGGACGAGTCGCTGACCCGCGCGGAGTTCCAGCGGATCACCTCCGACCTGCTGGACCGCTGCCGCGCGCCGTTCAACAACGTGATCAAGGACGCCGGCATCCCGGTCGGTTCCATCGACCACGTGGTGCTGGTCGGCGGTTCCACCCGGATGCCCGCGGTGGCCGAGCTGGTCAAGGAGCTGACCGGCGGTCGCGAGCCGAACAAGGGCGTGAACCCGGACGAGGTCGTCGCGGTCGGCGCGGCCCTGCAGGCCGGTGTGCTCAAGGGCGAGGTCAAGGACGTCCTGCTGCTCGATGTCACCCCGCTCTCCCTTGGTATCGAGACCAAGGGTGGCGTGATGACCAAGCTCATCGAGCGCAACACCACGATCCCGACCAAGCGCTCGGAGATCTTCACCACCGCGGACGACAACCAGCCGTCGGTGCAGATCCAGGTGTTCCAGGGTGAGCGCGAGATCGCCGCGTACAACAAGAAGCTCGGCATGTTCGAGCTGACCGGCCTGCCGCCCGCCCCGCGTGGCGTGCCGCAGATCGAGGTCACCTTCGACATCGACGCCAACGGCATCGTGCACGTCGGGGCCAAGGACCTTGCCACCGGCAAGGAACAGGGCATGCAGATCACCGGCGGATCCGCCCTCGGCAAGGACGAGATCGACCGGATGATGAAGGACGCCGAGGCGCACGCGGAGGAGGACAAGCAGCGCCGCGAGGAGGCCGAGGTCCGCAACCAGGCGGAGACCCTGGTCTACCAGACCGAGAAGTTCGTCAAGGACAACGACGAGAAGCTCCCGGCCGAGGTCAAGGAGAAGGTCAACGGCGCGCTCGCCGAGGCCAAGGAAGCGCTGAAGGGCACCGACATCCCGGCGATCAAGGCCGCGATGGAGAAGCTCTCCACCGAGTCCCAGGCCATGGGCGCGGCGATGTACCAGGGCAACGAGCAGGCCGCCCCCGGCGCGCCGGGCGCGGAAACCCCTGGCCAGGCCAAGGCCGATGACGTGGTCGACGCGGAGATCGTCGAGGACGACAACAAGGGTGGCACCAAGAAGTGACCGAACAGCAGCCAGAATCCGAGCGCGTGGTGGTCCGAGACCGCCGTCGCGTCGACCCGGAGACCGGCGAGGTTCGCTCCGCGGCGGCCAGCGAGGAGCTGGCCGCCGCGGAGGCGGTCGCTGAAGCCGCCGTCCCGGCGGCGCCGGTCGAGGTCGATGCCCTGGTGGAGCTGCAGAAGCAGCTCGAGGAACGCACCGCCGACCTGCAGCGCCTGCAGGCCGAGTACGCCAACTACCGCAAGCGGGTCGACCGCGACCGCGAGCTGGTGGTGGCCAACGCCAAGGCAGGCGTGGTCTCCGAACTGCTGCCGGTGCTCGATGACTTCGAGCGGGCCGAGCAGCACGGCGATCTGACCGGCGCCTTCAAGGCGGTGGCGGACAAGGTCGTCGCCACGCTGCAGAAGGCCGGCCTGGAGGCATTCGGCCAGCACGGCGAGGAGTTCGACCCCTCGGTGCACCAGGCCGTGCAGCACGACACCTCGCCCGAGGTGGCCGGGCCCACGGTCACCACGGTGCTGCGCCGCGGTTTCCGCTTCGGCGAGCGGGTGCTGCGCCCGGCCATGGTCGGGGTCACCGACCACGAGCCAGGCGCGGCCACGCCGGAGGCCACCGGGCGGCATGCCGCGCCGGAGGCCGGCGCCGGTGAACACACCCAGCAGTAGATGACAACCAGCGGGAAGGGAGGGGCGTCCGGATGAGCGCGAGGGACTGGATCGAGAAGGACTTCTACGCCGAGCTGGGTGTCCCTCCCGACGCGCCGGGTGAGGACATCAAGAAGGCGTACCGCAAGCTCGCCCGTGAGCTGCACCCGGACGCGAATCCGGGTGACGCCAAGGCGGAGGCCCGGTTCAAGTCCGTCTCCGAGGCCTACGGCGTGCTGTCGGACACCGACAAGCGCAAGCAGTACGACGAGGCCCGCAGGCTGTTCGGCTCCGGCGGGTTCCGGCCGGGCGGTGGCGGTTTCGGCGGCGGCTCCGGCTCCGGCGGGTTCGACTTCGGCGACCTCTTCGGCGGGGCGAGCAGCAGTGCCCAGGCCGGTGGTTCCGGCGGGATCGGCGACATCCTCGGCGGGCTGTTCGGCCGTCGTGGCGGCCAGGCCGCCGGGGCCAGCAGGGCCCAGCGCGGCAAGGACGTGGAGACCGAGGTCCGGATCGACTTCACCGAGGCCGTCCGGGGAGCCACCGTGTCGCTGCGCCTGTCCAGCCCGGCCACCTGTGGCACCTGCGGCGGCAACGGCGCCCGGCCGGGCACCGCGCCGCGCACCTGCACGACCTGTGCGGGCGCCGGGGTGGTCAGCCGCAGCCAGGGCGCCTTCGCCTTCAGCGAGCCCTGCCGGGACTGCCGTGGCTCCGGCCGGATCGTGGACGACCCGTGCGGGGAGTGCGGCGGCGACGGGGTCAGCACCCGCACCCGCTCGCTGACCGTGCGGATCCCGGCAGGCGTTGACGACGGCCAGCGCATCCGGCTGGCAGGCCAGGGCGAACCCGGCCGCAACGGCGCGCCGGCGGGCGATCTGTTCGTCCGGGTGCACGTGGCCCCGCACGAGTTGTTCGGCCGCAACGGCGACGACATCACCGTCACCATCCCGTGCACCTTCCCGGAACTGGTGCTTGGCACCACGTTGACCGTGCCCACGCTGGAGGGCAAGGTGTCGGTAAGGGTGCCGGCAGGCACCACGAGCGGCCGCACGCTCCGGGTGCGCGGCAAGGGCGTTGCCCGCAAGGACGGCACCTTCGGCGACCTGCTGGTCACCCTGCAGGTGGCGGTTCCGTCCACTGTGGACGAACAAGCCCGCGCCGCACTCGAGGCGTACGCGGCGGCGACCGCGGATTTCGACCCACGACCGGCGCTGACCGCACTGTTGGGACGGGATGAGCCATGAGCCAGTTCGGTGAGCAGGGCGGCGGGATCCCGTTCCCGCCAGGAGCATCCGAGGACAGCCCGGTGTTCGTGATCTCGGTCGCGGCCCAGCTGTCCGGACTGCACGCGCAAACCCTGCGCACCTACGACCGGCTAGGTCTGGTGTCCCCCGGCCGCACCGCGGGCGGGGGGCGCCGGTACTCCGCGCGGGACATCGCCTTACTCAAAGAGGTCCAGCGGCTCTCCCAGGAGGAGGGCGTCAACCTGGCCGGGGTCAAGCGGATCATCGAACTCGCCACCGAGGCCGAACGCCTCCGCGCCGAACTCGAGGACCTGCACCGCCAGCTGGCCGCCGCACACGCCGCAGCCGACCACGCGGCCGCCGCCGTGCACGCCTCCTACCGCCGTGACCTGGTCCCGCTCCGCCCGCAGCAGACCGCCCTGGTCGTGTGGAAGCCCCCGCAGCGGTAAATCCAGCGGGCCCCGGGTGTACCCTGCTCCCATGCTGAGGACGTGCGACAGCATGACCATGCGCGGCCGGATGATGATGTTCTCCGGCCTCCTCCGCATGTCCTGACCACTGCTGAGGAGGCCCCCCAACCGGCGGCCCCTCACCGGGCCGACACCATCCGTCCGGGGCCAGGAAGGTAGCGATGAGCCGCTACAACGTCATGACATCCATCCCGTATGTCAACGGCAAGCCGCACGTCGGCCACGCCCTGGAGCTGATCCAGGCCGATGTGCTGGCCCGGCACCGCAGGCAGCGCGGCGACGAGGTGCGCGCGCAGACCGGCACCGACGACAACGCGCTGAAGAACGTGCAGGCCGCCGAGGTCGAGGGCATCACCCCGGCCGACTACGTCGAGCGGGTGGCGCAGAACTTCCTCAAGCTCGGCGAGGCGCTCGAGCTGTCCTTCGACGACTTCATCAAGACCAGCTCCGACCCCAGGCACAAGCCGGGCGTGGACAAGCTGTGGGAGCTGTGCGCCAAGCAGGGCGACTTCTACCGCAAGAGCTACACCGGTCTGTACTGCGTTGGCTGCGAGCTGTTCTACGCCGAGGCCGAGCTGAACGAGGGCAAGTGCCCCGAGCACGGCACGGTGCCGGAGGAGATCGAGGAGAACAACTGGTTCTTCCGGCTCTCCCGGTACCAGGACCAGCTCATCGAGCTGATCTCCACCGACAAGCTGCGGGTCGAGCCGCCGCACCGCAAGCGCGAGGTGCTGGCCTTCATCGAGTCCGGCCTGGAGGACTTCAGCTGCTCGCGCAGCATGGCCAGGGCGCGCGGCTGGGGCATCCCGGTGCCGGGCGACCCCGAGCAGGTCGTCTACGTGTGGTTCGACGCGCTGGCCAACTACATCACCGCACCCGGCTTCGGCACCGACGAGGCGGGCTACCGGCACTGGTGGTCCGCGGACGTCGAGCAGGTGCACGTGATCGGCAAGGGCATCATCCGCTTCCACGCGGTGTACTGGCCGGCCATGCTGCTCTCCGGCGGGCTGCCGCTGCCCTCGACGATCTTCGTGCACGAGTACCTGACCGCGGGTGGCCAGAAGATCAGCAAGTCGCTGGGCAACGCCGAGGACCCGGCCGACATCGTGGCCGCCTACGGCAGTGACGCGATGCGCTGGTGGATGCTGCGTGACGTGGCCAGGGCCGGGGACACCGACTACACCGCCGAGCGGCTGGTCACCAGGGCGAATGAGGACCTGGCCAACAACATGGGCAACCTGGTCAACCGCGCGGTGTCCATGGTGCGCAAGTACCGCGACGGCGTGATCCCGCCGGTGGCGCAGGACAACCCGGCCGCGGCCGCGCTGCGGGCCGCCCGCGCCGAGGCCGGGCCGGCCATTGACGAGGCACTGGCCAACTTCGACTTCCGGCGCGCGGTCGAGTCGATCAGCCGGATCGGCGATGAGGCCAACCGCTTCGTCGAGGCCACCACGCCGTGGGCGCTGGCCAAGGCGGAGAAGAAGGACGACGCCCCGCCAGCCGCACTGGACGCGGTGCTGGCCGAGCTGGTGGCCACCGTCGGCGAACTGGCGGAGCACCTGGTGCCGTTCCTGCCCGCGGCCGCCGCGCGGATCGCGCAGCAGGTCGGCGACGGCGGCGACACCGTGGCCGAGCCCAAGCCGGTCTTCCCGCGCCTGGAACTGGCTGCCGCCGAGTAGCTCAACGCCGGATGATCCTGGCGCCGGTGCCGCCCCAGCAGTGGGCGGCACCGTCCGGCATCAGTCCAGCGTGAACGGGTCGTACCGGATCCGGTCCAGCGGCGTGCCGGCCACCAGCATCCGGGACACGGTGGCCCTGATCATCGCCGGGGAGCCGCACACCAGCACGTCCCGGTCGTTCCAGGCGCCGTAGCGGGTGACCACATCGGCCAGGGTGCCGTGTTCCACGCCGCGGGCGCCGGGGTCGGATTCCAGCACCGGCACCACGGTCAGCCACGGGTTGCCCATGGCCAGCCGCTGCACGGTGTCCAGGTCGTACAGGTCGCCGCGGGCCCGGCCGCCGTAGAACAGGTGCACCTTCGGGTTCTCCCCGTAGGCGGCCATCTCGTCCAGCATCGCCCGCATCGGCGCGATGCCGGTGCCGCCGGCGACCATCAGGATGTCCCGCTTGCTGGTGCGGTCGATGCCCATCCGGCCCATCGGCGGGCCGACCCGCCAGGTGTCGCCGATCTGGGTGTGGCCCACCACGGACCGGCTCACCCAGCCGTTGGTCACCGCGCGGACGTGGAACTCCATCACGCCGTCAGGGCTGGGCGCGTTGGCCGGGGAGAAGTAGCGCCAGAGCCGGGGGCGCTGCGGGGTCTCCACACTCAGGTACTGCCCGGCGCGGTAGGGCACCGGGTGGTCGGGCTTGAGCCGGACCACGGCCAGGTCCCAGCTCAGCCGCTGGTGCTCGATCACGCTGGCGGTCCAGAACGCCGGGTTGTCGTCGGAGGCCGCCGACTCGAGCATGGTCTGGGCCATGATCGTGTAGGCCTCGGCCCAGGCGCGCTCCACCGGGGGCGTCCAGGCGTCGCCGGCGAACCGCTTGATCGCGGCGAGCAGCGCGGTGCCCACCGCCTCGTAGTGCACCGAGACCACACCGAACTTGCGGTGGTCGCGGCCGAGCTGCTTGAGGAAGGGCACCAGATCGTCTGGGCGGTCCACCATCTGCACGACGTGGACGAGGGCGCGCAGCAAACGGCTGCGCTGCACCTCCATATTGGCCGGGAAAAGCTCACGAGTGGTCGGTGCGAGGCTGAAGAGCATCCCGTAGAAGAACTGGGCGACTTCCTCGGCACGCGGCTCGATCACCGCGAAGCTCTCGCGGATCAGGCGCACCATCGCGGTGACCCCTGGCGGCGGTTCCCGGTGCGGGGGCTGGGTCGGGTTGAGCACGGCGTTCGCGGTCATAGTCCGGGCGCAGTCTTCTCCACGTTGTTCGGCACGCCCATCCGACGCACCGATGGTGACCAGCATCCCCCGACAGAGTTGGACATTAACCCCTCCCTCGGGTCATCGGAGCCTTGATGCCACGTTCGAGTGCAATTTGCTTACTGCGTGTGTACATGTGCTCCGCACAACGGGCGACCGTTGGCAGTGCGATGTGCGTGACCACACCATCTCGTGACACGGTGGGCACCGTGATGCCCGACACTCCGGTCCCGACCGGCACTGCCGATCCTGACTTGTTGCTACTGGAGCTGTCCGATTCACCGGCCCGTGTCACCGAGGTGGCGGCGGTCGTACCCGGTGATCACACACGGCAGCAGGCCGTCACGTCCAGTGTGCCAGTCGAGGAATCTGCGGATTCCGCTCGCAGCGCGACGAGCGGTAACGACACTTCAGCCGCGCGTACCCGCCAACTGGATGCCCCCACCCGGGTCATCGCCCGGCCCGCCCAGCAACTGGGCCTCGGCATGGACGCCACCAGGCGGATCGAACTGCCCCCGCGGAGCCTGTCCGGCCCGGCCGATCCACTGCCGCCCGCCCCCGCCGGCCTGCCCGGATCCCGCGGCGAGCACCTGTTGCAGCGGGCCTTCGGCACCGAGTCCAGGGCGGCCCGGTTCTACTCGGATCAGGTGCTGGATCACCTCAATCCGGTGATGACCGAGTTCGTCGGGCGGATGGAGATGCTGTTTGTCGCCACTGCCGATGGTCACGGAGAGTGTGATTCTTCCCTCCGGGCTGGGCCGCGTGGGTTTATCCAGGTGCTGGACGACAAGCACGTCGCTTACCCGGAGTACCGGGGCAACGGGGTGCTGGCCAGTCTCGGCAACATCAGTGAGAACCCGCACGTCGGCCTGATGATGATCGACTTCGTGGATGACGTGATCGGTCTGCACGTCAACGGCCGGGCCCGGATCGTCGATGACGCCGACCTGCGTGCCGAGCATCCGCGGCTGCCCGCGGACTTCGAGCGCGGCCGCACCCCGGAACGCTGGGTGGTGGTCGAGGTCGAGGAGGCCTACGTGCACTGCCGCAAGCACATCCCGCGGATGGTGCCGGTGCTGCGGGACCGGGACTGGGGCACCGACGACGTCAAGCGCAAGGGCGGCGACTACTTCGAGGCCAAGGCGATGCCGAAGCCGTGGCGGGACTCAACCGGGTCTTGACCTGCACTGGGTACGGTATGTCTGGTTCTGGGGCAGACCGTATTTAGGGGAGCAAAGTGGATAGCGACGACCCGGTGCGCCAGAAGGCCGCCGAGGCGGTGGAGCGTGAGCTGGCTCTGCTGATGCGCCGGGCCAGGAGCATGTCGATGTCCCTGGCCGCCCGGATCCACCCCGAGCTGGACTCCGCGGCCTACGCGTTGCTGCTGCTGATCGACGACCGGGAGTCGGTGCGCGCCACTGACCTGGTCGAACAGCTCGGCCTGGACAAGTCCACGCTGAGCAGGCAGATCGCCCAGCTGCACCGGCTGGAGCTGGTGGAGCGGGTGGCCGACCCCTACGACGGCCGGGCCAGGCTGGTGCAACTGACCGCTTCCGGCCGTCAGCGGCTGTCCGAGGTGCGGACCGAACGGCGCGGGAAACTGCGCGAGCACTTCCGCACCTGGAGCACCGGCGACCTCGAATCGCTGTCGGGTCTGCTCGGCAGGCTCAACCAGGATCTCTGACCCACTCCACGAAGGTGTGATCGAGACCTCAGCGGCTACCGACCGTAAAAAGGTTGCTATCTGCAACTAACGAGATATAGTTGCGTCAGGCAACCATGGGGGTGGTCAACGTGGACCCACGACCCGATTCCGTCTTCGAACTGCTCCGGCAGGTGAAGAACCTGGTCCAGATCCGGCACGCGGTCGCGCACCGGGTCTGGCGGGACGAGCGCGAGCTGCACCTCGCCGCGGTCGGCCTGCTCGCCGAGCTGGTGGTCAACGGACCGCGCCGCTCCGGCGAGATCGCCCAGGACCGCGCGGTCGATCCCTCCGTGGTGAGCAGGCAGGTGGCCCAGCTGCAACGCGCCGGTCTGGTGGAACGCCGGATCTCGCCGGCGGACGGGCGGGCCATGTTGCTCAGCGCGACCCCGGCCGGGATCACGCTGATCGAGCAGTGGAAACAGGAGCAGATCGAGTGGATGCGGAGCGCGCTGTCGGACTGGACGGACGAGGATCTCGCCCAAGCGAGCCGACTGATCGAACGGCTGACCTGCGACCTGCGTGGCGGACTGAGTCCGAAGCGGGTGGCGGCCACCGGGTGAGCCCGCCCGAACCCAGGGACCCCGAGGCGCTGGCGCCGATGTCGCACCGGGAGATCCTGCGGGCGCTGACCGGCCTGCTGCTCTCCCTGCTGGTGGCCATCCTCAGCTCCACCATCGTGGCCAACGCGCTGCCCACCATCCTCAAGGACCTGCACGGCAGCCAGGGGCAGTACACCTGGGTGGTCACCGCGACCCTGCTGGCCGCCACCGCGACCACCCCGATCTGGGGCAAACTCGCCGACCTGTTCAGCAAGAAGCTGCTCTACCAGGTGGCCATCGGACTCTTCGCCCTCGGCTCGATCCTGGCCGGGATCGCCAGCTCCATGCCCGAGCTGATCGCCTACCGCGCGGTGCAGGGCCTGGGCGTGGGCGGCCTGCAGGCGCTGGCCCAGGTGGTCATCGCGGCCATGGTCAGCCCGCGCGAACGCGGCCGCTACGCCGGCTACACCGGGGCGGTGATCGCGGTGGCCACGGTCAGCGGACCGCTGGTCGGCGGCTTCATCGTGGACACCCCGTGGCTGGGCTGGCGGTACTGCTTCTTCCTGGTCGTGCCGCTGGCGCTGGCCGCGATGGCGGTCATCCACAAGACGCTGCACCTGCCCGTGCTGCGCCGCAAGGTCCGGATCGACTGGCTGGGCGCCACCCTGATCATCGGCGGGGTCAGCCTGCTGATGCTGTGGGTCTCCTTCGCCGGCAAGGACTTCGGCTGGATCTCCCCGGCCAGCGGGCTCTACCTGCTGGGCGCGGTGCTCGCGCTCGGACTCGCGGTGCTGGTGGAGACCAAGGCCGCCGAGCCGGTGGTGCCGCCGCGGCTGTTCCGGGACCGCACCGTGTTGCTGTCCGTGCTGGCCAGCCTCGGCATCGGCACCGCGATGTTCGGCGCATCGGTGTTCATCGGCCAGTACTTCCAGCAGGCCCGCGGCTTCAGCCCGACCGTGGCCGGACTGCTCGGCATGCCGCTGGCCCTGGGCTACGTGCTCACCTCGACCTGGTCCGGCCGCCGGATCACCAAGACCGGCCGGTGGAAGATCTACCTGGTCACCGGCGCGGTCGCGCTCTTCGCCGGCCTGGCCCTGCTGGCCACCATCACGCACACCAGCCCGGTCTGGCTGCTCGCCTGCTACCTGTTGATCGTCGGCATCGGGATGGGCCTGACCATGCAGAACCTGGTGCTCGCGGTGCAGAACGCGGTGCCGGCCACCGACCTCGGCGCGGCCAGCTCCTCGGTGATGTTCTTCCGCTCGCTCGGCGGCGCGGCCGGGGTCTCGGTGCTGGGCGCGGTGCTGGCCGGGCGGGTCGGCACGCTGGTCGGGCACGGTGAGCCGGTGCGGGACGCCCAGGGCGATGCCAGCGGCCTGGTCTTCCTGATCGCCGCCGGACTCGCGCTGGTCGCCCTGGTCGCGATCGCGCTGATCAAGGAAGTCCCGCTGCGCAACAACACGCCAGGCTCCACAGGTGAACACACAGCCCCGGTGAAACCTGTGGACAACCCTGGGAAACCTGTGGACAACCGCTCAACGCCGGTGGACAGGCTGTTGACGCCCGCGCGGCCCATCAGTGCAGCTGGGGGCAGGTTTGCCCAGGTTGTGGAGGGCTGTCGGCGGACGGTGGACAAGGCTGTGGACAACCCTGTGTAAAACCGCTCTGAGCTGGGGATGAGCCACCTGTGGACAAATAACCCGCCGTTTTCCCGCTGTTCACACCCGCAGCTCGGCCGGGAACTCGGTGCCGCGGAGTTCCGGCGGCAGATGGCCGACGTCGTTGTAGACCACCACGACGCTCGGCCGCTCCGGCCGGTAGAGGATCACGGTGAGCCCGCAGTTGTAGTCGGCCAGGTTCAGCCAGGCGTGGCTGGGCGCGCCCAGGGCCGCGGCCACGAAGTGCCGGATCAGGTTCCCGTGCGTGACGACCAGCTCCCGCCGGTCCGCCGCCGAGGTCCCGGCGTAGCGGGCCAGCGCCGCCGCTGCCTGCCCCGGCCCCTCATCCGCCAGCACCTGGGGCGACAACCCGGTGAAGAACCCGGCCTGGGCCGGGGTCAGGTACTGGTGGCCAGGGATGCTCGGCACGCACTCCCGTAGCAGGTCGGACGGGTAGCGCGGGACGTCATGGAGAACCTCCGCGAGCACCTTGACCGTCTGCACCGCCCTGGTCGCGGTGCTGTGGTGCACCGCGGCGAAGGACACCTCCGCCAGCCGGGCCGCGGTGAGCCTGGCCTGCCTGCGGCCAAGCTCGGTGAGCGAGTCGTCCTCGGCCGCCTCGCCGTGCCGGAGGAGGTACAGCAGTCGGTTCGCCATATCTTGTGGGACGTGTGGCCCGGATCTCGGTTGCCGAATGTGGAGTTGAGCGGAACACGCTCAACTTTTCTGACGTTATCCCTGTGACTGGACGAACGTGCCGATGAGGTGAGGGATGGACGCTTTCAACCCGACCACGAAGACCCAGCAGGCGATCACGTCGGCGGTGCAGGCCGCCGGGGTGGCCGGAAATCCCGATGTCGGGCCGGTGCACCTGCTGGGCGCGCTGCTGGCGCAGGCCGACGGCCTCGCGGCGCCGCTGCTGGCCGCGGTTGGCGCCGATGTGGCCAGGATCCGGCCCGAACTGGACCGGCTGGCCCAGCAGCTCCCGTCCGCCACCGGCGCGACGGTCTCCGCCCCGCAGTTCTCCAGGGAGAGCCTGCGGGTGCTCACCCACGCCCAGCAGCTGGCCACCGAGATGAACGACGAGTTCGTCTCCACCGAGCACCTGCTGGTCGGCCTGGCCGCCGAGGGCGGCAAGGTGGCCGACCTGCTGCGCCGCCACGGCGCGAGCGCCGAGGCGTTGCGCGAGGCATTCGACAAGGTGCGTGGTTCGGCCAGGGTGACCAGCGCCGACCCGGAGAGCACCTACCAGGCGCTGGAGAAGTACGGCGTCGACCTGACCGAGCGGGCCCGCAAGGGCGAGCTGGACCCGGTGGTCGGCCGGGACGCGGAGATCCGCCGGGTGGTGCAGGTGCTGTCCCGGCGCACCAAGAACAACCCGGTGCTCATCGGCGAACCCGGCGTTGGCAAGACCGCGATCGTGGAGGGCCTCGCCCAGCGGATCGTGGCCGGCGACGTGCCGGAGTCCTTGCGCGGCAAGCGGGTGGTCTCCCTCGACCTGGGCGCGATGGTGGCCGGGGCCAAGTTCCGCGGTGAGTTCGAGGAGCGGCTCAAGGCCGTGCTGAAGGAGATCACCGAGTCCGCGGGCCGGGTGGTCACCTTCATCGACGAGCTGCACACCATCGTCGGCGCCGGCGCCACCGGCGAGGGCGCGATGGACGCGGGCAACATGATCAAGCCGATGCTGGCCCGCGGCGAGCTGCGGCTGGTCGGCGCGACCACGCTGGATGAGTACCGCAAGCACATCGAGAAGGACCCCGCGCTGGAGCGGCGGTTCCAGCAGGTGCTGGTCGGCGAGCCCAGCGTGGCGGACGCGATCGGCATCCTGCGCGGGCTCAAGGAGCGCTACGAGGTCCACCACGGCGTGCGGATCACCGACGGCGCGCTGGTGGCCGCGGCCACCCTGTCCGACCGCTACATCACCGCGCGCTTCCTGCCGGACAAGGCCATCGACCTGGTCGACGAGGCCGCCTCCCGGCTGCGGATGGAGATCGACTCCCGGCCGGTGGAGCTGGACGAGGTCGAGCGGGCGGTGCGGCGGCTGGAGATCGAGGAGATGGCGCTGTCCAAAGAGGACGACGCCGGGTCAAGGCACCGGCTGGCCACGCTGCGCGCCGAACTGGCCGACCGGCGCGAGCAGCTGGCCGAGCTGACCGTGCGCTGGAAGGGCGAGAAGGGCGCGATCGACCGCATCCGGGAGCTGAAGGAACAGCTGGAGCAGCTGCGCGGGGAGTCAGAGCGGGCCGAGCGGGACAGTGATCTGGGCCGGGCAGCCGAACTGCGTTACGGCCGGATCCCGGCGCTGGAGAAGGAACTGGAGGCGGCCACCGCGGTCACCGAGGACAAGCAGGCCATGCTCAAGGAGGAGGTCACCGCGGACGACGTCGCCGACGTGGTCTCCGCCTGGACCGGCATCCCGGCCGGTCGGCTGCTGGAGGGCGAGACCGCCAAGCTGCTGCGGATGGAAGAGGCCATCGGGGCCAGGGTGGTCGGTCAGGCCGAGGCGGTCCGGGTGGTCTCCGACGCGGTGCGCCGGGCCAGGGCCGGGGTCGCCGACCCGGACCGGCCGACCGGGTCGTTCCTGTTCCTCGGCCCCACCGGCGTCGGCAAGACCGAGCTGGCCAAGGCATTGGCCGAGTTCCTCTTCGACGACGAGCGGGCCATGATCCGCATCGACATGAGCGAGTACGGCGACAAGCACACCGTGGCCCGCCTGGTCGGCGCGCCGCCCGGCTACGTCGGCTACGACCAGGGCGGTCAGCTCACCGAGGCGGTCCGGCGGCGGCCGTACAGCGTGGTGCTGCTCGATGAGGTGGAGAAGGCGCACCCGGACGTCTTCGACGTGCTGCTCCAGGTGCTCGACGACGGCAGGCTCACCGACGGCCAGGGCCGCACGGTGGACTTCCGCAACACCATCCTGGTGCTCACCTCCAACCTCGGCTCGCAGGTGATCGCGGACGCCACCATGTCCGAGCTGGCCCGCAAGGACGCGGTGCTCGCGGTGGTGCAGCGGCACTTCAAGCCGGAGTTCCTCAACCGGCTGGACGACGTGGTGGTCTTCCACGCGCTGGCCACCGAGGAACTGACCTCCATTGTGGACATCCAGGTGCGCAGGCTGGCCCGGCGACTCGCCGAACGGCGACTGGTTCTGGAAGTCACCGAATCGGCGAAGGGCTGGCTGGCGCTGCAGGGCTTCGACCCGGTCTACGGGGCGCGGCCATTGCGGCGGCTGGTGTCCTCGGCGATCGGCGATCAACTCGCCCGCAAGCTGCTGGCCGGGGAGATCACCGACGGGGACAAGGTCATGGTCGATGTCCGGGACGACAATTCCGGCCTGGATGTTGCCAAGGCATAAGGCAGGAATCGGCGTGGCCCACTCCGCCAGACGGGTGGGCTACGCCGTTCCGGGTCCGACTTCAGGGCCAATTGGTGCCTACTGGACCGAATGTGATCTCGGCTATGACGGCTCGCACCGCTAGGCTGCGACTGTGGGCATACCTGCGTGGATCTGGTTCTCGGTGGCCGTACTGGCGGCCATCGCCGGCGCGGTCTTGCTGGGCACGGACCGGGCGCAACGCACAGCGCGCAATCGGGAGCGCCGGCGCTGGGCCGCCCTGCGCGGCTGGCGGTTCACCGATGAGGACCAGGTGCTGCTCACCCAGTGGAAGCACGGCGGGCTCGCCTACTCCAAGCAGGGTGTCGCGGTCGACGTGGTGACCGGCTCGATGTTCACCGCCGACGGCCGCCGCCTGGTGCAGGTGCTCGACCACCAGCAGTCGAACAAGGTGACCATGGTGATCGCCGCGGTCCGGATGCGCCGCACCGTGCCGACCATCCTGGAGCTGTGGGAGCCCAGCGTCCCGTTCGCCCGCGAACGCGAGGCCGAGCTGGACCTGTACGGCCCGGTGGGCAACCGCTACGGCTTCACCACCGACATGGCCATCGTGCACCCGCTGATCACGCCGGACTTCGTCGACACCATCGACGAGATCGGCGACGACATCATGGTGGTCTGGCTGGAAGGCTCCTGGGTGCTGGCCGCCGCCCCGCCGAACGCCGACCCGGCCCGGCTGGAGCGGCTGCTCAGCGATCTGGGCGAGGTGGCCGACTTCGTCGACCCGTTCGACGTGGACGCCGCCGACGACACCGCGGCGCCCTCAGCCGACGGCACCCAGCACACCCCGCACTGACTCAGACCTCGCCCTCGTAGGTGAAGGTGTTCCCGCTGCCGAAGGGGAGCCCCTTCAGTTGGAGCACGCCTGGCCGGTCAGGCAGCACCAGCCCCTGGTCCACCCGCACCGTGCTGCCTGCGGGCATCGGCTTGCCCTCGATGAGTAGCTTGAGCAACTCTGAGCCGGGCAGGTTGCGGGTCGTGACCACTTCGGCCGAGTCGTGCGCGGCGAATGAGCCGATGAAGGTCGGATCAAGGAAGCGCTGCGGCGCGGGGCTGGTGTTGATCACGGTCACGGTGAACACCAGTGCACGCATTCCGGGACGCGGGGCGTCCTCGGCCAGCTCGGCGGGCGGGATCGGCCGGGGCTCGGAGATCGTCAGCCGGTAGCCCGCTGGCACGATCACCTCGGTGCCGAAGGCGGTGCCGGGCGGGTTGCCGAAGCGGACCACCGTGCTGGTGGGCGGTGCGGGCGCCGGTGGTTCGGGCGGCGCCGGGGTGCAGGCGGCCAGGGCGAGCACGGCCAGGGCGAGCGGCAGTGCGCCGCGCCGGGCGCTCATACCTCTCCCTCGAAGTAGACCTGGGTGCGCCCGGCCAGGTCGCGCAGGTCCAGCCGGAGCAGACCCGGTTTCGCGCCAAGGCCGAAGGCGATCCGGAGCTTGGCCAGCTTGCCGGGCGGCAGGTCCGGCACGCCGATCGTGGTGTCGTGCGCGACCAGCGCGCTCAGCTTGACGACCTCCTGGTTGCCGTTCTCGGTGAAGGAGCCGAAGCCGCTGAGGTGGAGTTCGGTGAGGGTTTTGTTGGAGTTGTTGGTGACGGTCACGGCGAGCAGCACGCCGCGGGCGTGCTTGCGGTCATCCTCGTCGAGGACCTGGTCCAGCTTGTACGGCTCCGGCTTGGCGAACTCGATCTTCACCTTGCCCGGGGTCTCCACCGCCTCGCCGAACTTGCCGGTCAGCGGTGCCGCCGAGGTGGGCACCGGCCGCCCGCTCGTCATCCCGGGGACGGGGACCGGCACCGGGATGAACGTGCAGCCCGCCGAACCGAGTAAGAGCGTGCCGGTTACAACGATGGAAATTGCGCGCAAGTTGATCTCCCCCAGAGATGCGCTCGAGTTGCCGGTCAGACCTCGCCGGCGAAGGTGACGTCCTGGTACTTCGTGCCCTGCTCGGGCGAGGCCGCGACCAGCAGGGTGCCCGCCTGGTCGCTGACGGAGAAGCCGATCTGCCAGTGCACGCTGCGACCCGCGGGCAGTTCCGGCGCGTCCGGGCTGATGCCGATCTTGCCGACCTTGTCCACCAGCGGCTCGGCGTCCACGATCCGGCCGGTGCCGCGTTCGGAGAAGGTGCCGTCCAGCTTGGTCATCGGCAGCCGCAGCGGCGCGCTGCCGCCGTTGCTGACGGTCATGGTGAGCTGCACGCCGCGGCGGCCGGGGCCGATCAGCGGCGAACTCAGCGTGGTGGGCCGGGAGAACTCCACGGACACGCCGTCGGCCCAGCTGTAGCGCTGCCCGAACTGCGCGGTGCGCGGCACGCTCGCGGTGTACTGCCCGCTCGCGCCGTGCTGCTCCGGCAGTGCCGGCAGGCAGCCGGTGGCGCCCAGCGTCAGCCCGCAGACAGCGGTGGCGAATGCCGCACGCTTCATGGTGTGTCCCCCTCGATCAACAATGATCGCCCCCCAACTGTCATTGTCCCGCTGATCAACTTCCTGGTCACCATATTCGGCCCCAATGGGCAGACCTCCCCGCCGGGGCTTGACGGCTCAGGCGGTGCCTTCGAAGACCGCCCTCGGCTGCGCCCCGACCAGGTCAGGGGAGATCTCCACCCGCAGTGGGCCGGGCTGTTCGGGCAGGCCGAAGGCGACCGTGCCCTGGAAGGTCTGGCCCGGCGCCAGGTCGGGGGTGTCCAGGCCGATGCCGACGTTGGCCGCCCGGTCGCGGATGCTGGGCGCCTTGGCCGCCTCCGGATCGGGCACCCCGGTGCGGCGAGCGGAGAAGACCATGATCGCCGGTTTGACCGGCCGGTCGGTGCGGTTGACCAGGGTGACCGCGAAGGACATCACCCGGCCGATATTCGGGTACAGCCCGCGGGCCTGCTCGGACAGGGTGTGCGGGGTGGCCGGGCCGAGGGTGATCTCCAGGCCGCTCGGCCAGGCGAACCGGCCGCCGAAGCTCGGCAGCGGCGGGGTGGTCGAGGTGGACTGGGTGGTCGGTGTCGGCGGCGCTGGCAGGGTCAGCCCGCACCCGCCCAGGAAGCCGATCGAGACGATCACCAGCGCCGTGATGGTCGTTCGCATGCACGTCCCCCCGAGTGCTTGATCACCTACACGGGTGACTTCGTCCCGTTATATCCACTTCGTTACCAGTTCTCTACGCCGAGCGCAGCCCGGTAGGTTGCAGTTATGCCGATCGCGCTTGTAACTGGGCCCACCGCAGGTATCGGCGCTGCCTTCGCCCGACGCCTGGCCGCCGAGGGGCACGACCTGGTGCTGGTCGCGCGCAATGCCACCCGGCTGGGTGAACTCGCCGATCAGCTCTCCGCGCGGCACGGGATCAAGGCCGAGGTGCTGGTCGCCGACCTGGCCGACCCGGCGCAGCGCGAAGCGGTGGAGACCCGGCTGCGGGACACCGCCGCGCCGATCGACCTGCTGGTCAACAACGCCGGACTGGGCACCGGCAAGGACTTCCTGGACAACACGCCCGAGGAACTGCTGCACCAGCACGAGGTCAACGTGACCAGCGTGCTGCGGCTGACCCACGCGGTGCTGCCCGGCATGCGCGAGCGCGGCAGCGGCGCGGTGATCAACGTGTCCAGCGTGGCCGGGTTCTTCCCCGGTCGCGGCTCCACCTACAGCGCGGGCAAGAGTTACGTGACCCTGCTGTCGGAGGGCCTGGCGATGAGCCTGGCGGGCACCGGGGTCAAGGTCATGTCGCTGTGTCCGGGCTTCGTGCGCACCGAGTTCCACCAGCGGGCGCAGATCGACATGTCCGGCACGCCGAACTTCTTCTGGCTCGACGCGGACCGCCTGGTGCACGACAGCCTGGCCGACCTGCGGGCCGGCAAGATCGTCTCGGTGCCGAGCATCCAGTACAAGGCGCTGGTCGCGATCACCAAGTTCCTGCCGCGCACCCTGCTCCGCCGGATGGCCTCCCGCGTCGGCGGGGGCCGCGGCCGCACCTGATCCGCGATGGCCTTCCTGGTGGTGCTGGTCCTGGTCCTGGTGGCCGCGGTGGTGATCGGGGTGCCGGTCCTGCTGGTGTGGGCGCATCGCCGGGAGCAGGCGCGGCAGGCCGAGCTGACCGTGGCCGCGGCCCAGCTCGGCTGGCAGCACGGCTGGAGTCCGCCCAAGGTGCTGCGGGACCGGTTCACCGTGCGCAACTCGCCGTTCGGGCCTGGACTGCCCAGCGGTGAGTCGATCACCGGCACGCACCGCGGGCTGCCGCTGGTGGCCTTCCGCGCCCAGGTCAGCCAGCAGGTGCACGACGCCCAGTCCACCATCGACTTCGTGGTGCTCGCCCTGCCGCTGCGGGCTCCGGCTCCCGAGCTGACCCTGGTCCAGCGGCGGGCCGGGCAGGGGCTGCTGCGGCTGTTCGGCACCCGGCGTCAGCCCACCGGCGATCCCGCCTTCGACGCGGCCTTCTTCGTCGAGTGCCAGGTCCCCGAGTTCGTGCCGCACCTGCTCAACCCGCGGCTGCGGCACTGGCTGCTGCACCACCCGCACGCCCGTGAGGTCAGCCTGCGCTGGGGGCCGGGTGATCTGGTGGTGTGGTGGCCGGGGCGCTTCGAGCTGCCCGCGGTGCGGTGGCTCGCCGAGTACGCCGGCGAGCTGATGTGCTTAGCTGACCCTTCGTGACCTCCCAGATCAACCCTCAGGCCAAGGCCGAGCTGGCCGCTCTCGTGCGTGAACTGGCCGTGGTGCACGGCAAGGTGACGCTGTCCTCCGGCAAGGAGGCCGACTACTACGTCGACCTGCGCCGGGCCACCCTGCACCACGCGGCCTCGCCGCTGATCGGCCGCCTGCTCGCCCAGCTCACCGCGGACTGGGACTACGCGGCCGTCGGCGGGCTCACCCTGGGCGCCGACCCGGTGGCCACCGCGATGATGCACGCCAGCGCCGCTGATCCCGAGCTGCGCACGGTGGACTCCTTCGTGGTGCGCAAGGCGCAGAAGGCGCACGGCATGCAGCGCTCGGTCGAGGGCCCGGACGTGGTCGGCAAGCGGGTGCTCGCGGTGGAGGACACCTCCACCACCGGCGGCAGCGTGCTGACCGCGGTGACCACCCTGCGCGAGGTCGGCGCCGAGGTCATCGGCGTGGCCACCGTGGTGGACCGGGGCACCGGCGCGCGGGAGGCGATCGAGGCCGAGGGGCTGCCCTACCGCTACCTGCTCGACCTGGCAGACCTGGGGCTCTGACCACGGTGTTCGTCGACGAACCGGGTCCCACCGAATGGGGCGCCGAGCAGGTCGGGGTGGGTCCGTGGGCGGGGCCGATCCCTGACGATCCGCACCTGGACCCCGACCTGCTCGCCGAGGGCGACCGCCGCAACGTGGTGGACGCCTACCGGTACTGGCGGCGGGAGGCGATCGTGGCCGACCTGGACACCCGGCGGCACGGCTTCCACGTGGCCATCGAGAACTTCCAGCACGACCACAACATCGGCACCGTGGTGCGCACCGCCAACGCCTTCGCCGCCCGCGCGGTGCACATCGTCGGGCGCAAACGATGGAACCGGCGCGGGGCCATGGTCACCGACCGGTACCAGCACGTGCGCCACCACGAGGACATCGCCGCACTGGCCGCGCACGCCCGCGAGCAGGGCCTGGTGGTGGTCGGGGTGGACAACACCCCCGGCGCGGCCCGGCTGGAGACGGTGACCCTGCCAAGGAACTGCGTGCTGCTGTTCGGCCAGGAGGGACCGGGGCTGACCCCGGCGGCGGCCGAGGCGGCCGAGCTGACCGTGTCGATCGCCCAGTTCGGCTCCACCCGCTCGATCAACGCGGGAGTGGCCGCGGGCATCGTCATGCACGCCTGGGTGCGGGCGCACGCTGATCTGGACACGGCCTGGTGAGATTCCCGGTGCGTCGGGTCGCGGTTGCGCCGATCCGTCCCCGGCGGCCCGGACCATGGGCGGATGAGTGGCAGGCGGATCGGCCGGGGCGATGACCGGCCCGAGCTGTGGGCGGCGCGTGCGGCGGTGGCCGAACGCGCGGTCTGCGCCCGCCAGCTGCGCCGCTGCCTGCTGACCGGCCGCCTGCGCGAACTCGACGTCTGGCCTGCCGGCCGGCTGCGGCCGCCGCACCGCTCGCCGTGGCGGGCCACCCTGCTGGACTGCGCGGTGGACGCCTGGCTGCGCGCGCCGACCGCCGACCGGCAGGCCCGGCTGACCGGCCTGGTCCGCGGGCTGCGCGCGCGTCCCAAACAGCTGGGCAACGCTGAACTGGCCGCGCTCGCGCTGGCCCTGCACCGCGCGCACAGCAGGGCCGCCGCACCCGTCCGGCCCGCGCTGGCCAGGCTGGCCCTGCGCAGGCTGCGGGAGAGCTGGAGCGATCACGCCGGTGGCGGGCTGTGGTCGGACGAACCGGCCGGGCGCAAGGGCGCGATCGCCAACGGCGCGGCCGCGCTGCTGTTCGCCCAGCTGGCCACCGAGGGCGGGGAAAAGGCCGACCTGCACCGCGCCAGGTCCACAGTGGACTGGATGTTGCAGCACCTGCTCGACGACGGCCTGGTGGTCACCGGCCTGAGCGTGGCCCCGGACGGCGGGCCCGGCGCGCTGGACCGGGCGATCTCGTTGACCGGCAACGCCTATGTGCTCGGCGCCTGCGCCCGGCTGGCGGTCAGCACCGGCGAACGCGGCTGGCCGGAGGTCACCGCGGGGCTGGTCGGCGCGGTGGCGGAGAAGCTGGCCGACGCCGACGACGTGCTGCGTGGCCGGGAACCCGGTCCGGCGCTGGGCATCCTGTCCCGCAACCTGGCCTCGGCCGCACTGGCCCTGCGCGATGACCCGGCGGCGAACCTGGCCGCGCGGGTGGTCTTCGCCTCGGCCGAGGCGGCCTGGCGCAACCGGGCGGTGGCCAGGGGCGGCCCGCTGTTCGGTCCGGAGTGGACGGTGCCGGCCATCTCACCCACTGAACGCCCGGTCGCCGGGGAGGCCCCCGCGCCGGGGCCGCGGGCCGAGCGGGAGCTGTCCGTGCAGCTCGCGGGCTGGCTGGCGCTGGAGTCGGCGGCCCTGCTGGAGCGGGCGGGCTTCGACGACCGCGGCTCCGCCCGCCGCCCCCGCACCCTCTAAACTGCCGCTCCGTGCGCGTCCTGGTTATTGGCTCCGGTGCCCGAGAGCACGCCCTGCTGCTTGGTCTGTCCCGTGATCCCGGGGTGACCGCCCTGGCCTGCGCCCCCGGCAACGCGGGTACCGCCTCGGTCGCGGAGAACTACGGCGTGGAGGCGACCAGCCCGGCCGCGGTGACCGCGCTGGCCGCGGAGTGGAAGGCCGACCTGGTCGTGGTCGGCCCGGAGGCCCCGCTGGTGGCCGGGGTGGCCGACGCGGTGCGCGCCTCGGGCGTGCCCTGCTTCGGGCCGTCCAAGGAGGCCGCCCGGATCGAGGGTTCCAAGGCCTTCGCCAAGGAGGTCATGGCCGCAGCGGGTGTGCCGACCGCGCACAGCGAGATCGTGGACAACCCGGCCCGGCTGGACGCCGCGCTGGCCCGGTTCGGCCCGACCTGGGTGGTCAAGGACGACGGGCTGGCCGCCGGCAAGGGCGTGGTGGTCACCAGGGACCTGGACGCGGCCCGCGCGCACGCGATGCGGCTGCTCGACGGCGGCCACCCGGTGCTGCTGGAGTCCTTCCTGGACGGTCCCGAGGTGTCGCTGTTCTGCCTCACCGACGGCCGGACCGTGCGCGCGCTGCTGCCCGCGCAGGACTTCAAGCGGGTCGGCGACAACGACAGCGGCCCGAACACCGGCGGCATGGGCGCCTACGCCCCGCTGCCCTGGGCCGCCCCCGACCTGGTCGAGACCATCGTGACCACGGTGGCCCAGCCGGTGGTGGACGAGCTGGCCAAGCGCGGCACCCCGTTCCAGGGCGTGCTCTACGCGGGCCTCGCGGTCACCTCCGAGGGCCCGTCGGTGATCGAGTTCAACTGCCGGTTCGGCGACCCGGAGACCCAGGCCGTGCTGGCCCTGCTGCGCACCCCGCTGGCGGGTCTGCTGCTCGCGGTGGCCGAGGGCAGGCTGGATGAGCAGGCCGAGCTGGACTGGGCCGAGGGCGCCGCGGTCACCGTGGTGGTCGCGGCCGAGGGCTACCCGAGCCTGCCGCGCACCGGCGACGTGATCACCGGCGCGGACGCCGAGGGCGTGCTGCACGCGGGCACCCGGCGCCGGGACGACGGCGCGGTGGTCTCCGCGGGCGGCCGGGTGCTGTCGGTGGTCGGCACCGGGGACGACCTGGACGCCGCGCGCGCCGAGGCGTACCGGCGGGTGGCCGGGGTGCACCTCACCGGTTCACACCACCGAACGGACATTGCGCTGAAGGCAGCCCAGGCAGCCCGCTGACGTCCTACCCTCCCCAGTGTGGGGATGGTCAGGTTCAACCGGGAGGCGCTGGAGGGCTGCCGCACCACGGTGGCAGGCCAGGCCGGTCAGTTCGGCGCAGTCGGGGACGGCTTCCCCAAGGCGGCGAGCAACGCGGCCATGTTCGGCAAACTCGCCGACTCCGGCGCGTTCGCCCAGGCCATGGACGCCCTCGACAGGTCGATGAACGAGGACTTCAACGCGGCCGAGGTGCTGCTCGGCAAGATCGAGCGGGCCTTGGACGCGGTGCAGCGCACGGTGGAGGACACCGAGCGCGCCAACGCCGACGGGGTGCGCCGGTGAGCGCCAGGGACGCGGTCGCAGGCCTGCCCGGCGGCCAGGCCCTCGCGGACATCTGCGACAAGGTCAACGGCGATCCGGAGGCCATCCGCGCGGTCGCCACCCGGTGGACCGAGGCCGCCGGCAAGGCTGGCGAGTGCGCTGGCGCGGTGCGCAAGTCGGTGAGCGGGCTGGACGCCGCCTGGCAGGGCAGCTCCGCGGACGGCTTCGTCGGCTACATGGGCAAGTTCGACACCGCCGCCACCGCCGCGCGGACCACCCTCACCCAGGCCGCGGGCGATCTCCGGGCCGCCGCGGACGCGCTGGCCGGGGCCGAGCAGTCGGTGAACACCATCTGCGAGAACCTGCTCAGCCGGGTGCGCGCGTTCCGGCAGCAGAACCGGAACCAGCCGGAGGAGGACGTGCGCCCGGCGATCGAGGGCTTCGTCAAGGAGGCCGTCGCCGACGCCCAGCCCAAGGTCACCGAGGCCGAATCAGCCCTGCGCGGCGCACTGGGCGCGCTGCGCGGCCGGTCGGCCGAACCCAAGTTCGCCAAGCTCGACGCCCCCGACGGCCAGCCCTTCGCGCCCGCGCCGGGCAAGAAGGTCGAATGGCAGCCCAGCCCCGAGCCGAAGAAGGAGGAACGCCCGGCCGAACGCCCGCGAGAGAGCGGCGGCGGATCCGGCTCCAGCGGCGGTGGTGGCGGCGGCACCGGCGGAGGCGGCGGCCTGGGGCCCAGCGGCGGCCCACCGCCCGGCGGCGGACCCGCGCCCCAGGGCCAGGTGGCCGAGTGGATCAACCAGGCCGTCGAGATCCTCAAGGCCCAGGGCTACCCGGTGGACAAGATGAACCCCAACGACATCTGGATGATCATCCAGAAGGAGTCCGGCGGCAACCCGCAGGCGATCAACAACTGGGACTCCAACGCGGCCAAGGGCACCCCGTCCAAGGGGCTGATGCAGACCATCGACCCGACCTTCAACCGCTGGTCCCTGCCAGGCCACAAGGACATCTGGAACCCGGTGGACAACATCATCGCCGGGATCCGGTACTCGGTGGAGCGCTACGGCTCGGTGTCCAACGTGCCGGGTGTGGTGGGAGTCAAGACCGGATCGGGTTACCGCGGCTACTAGGTGCTGTTTAGGCTGCGGCCATGGCCCAGCCGACCTCGCTGTTCTCCGTCGCAGCCCGCGCCGACATCCCGCCGTTCCACGTCATGGACGTGGTCTCCGCGGCGGCCAAGCGGCAACGGGAACGCGGTGACGTGCTCTCCCTCGCCGCCGGTCAGCCGTCCAGCCCCGCGCCCGCCCCGGTGCGCGCGGCCGCGGCCGAGGCGCTGGCCAAGCAGACCCTGGGCTACACCGAGCAGCTCGGCATCCTGGAGCTGCGCAGTGCCATCGCCGGGCACTACGGGCGCAGCTACGACCTGGACGTCAGCCCGGAGGACGTGGTGGTCACCACCGGGTCCTCCGGCGGGTTCCTGCTGGCCTTCCTGGCCGCCTTCGATCCAGGTGACCGGGTCGCGCTGACCAGGCCCGGGTACCCGGCCTACCGCAACATCCTGCGGGCGCTGGGCTGTGAGGTGGTCGAGCTGCCGTGTGAGCACGAGACCAGGTTCCAGCCCACCGTCGAGCTGCTGGAATCGCTGGAGCAGCCGATCAAGGGGCTGATCGTGGCCAGTCCGGCCAACCCCACCGGCACCGGGCTGGACCCGGCCGAGCTGGCCCGGATCGCGCAGTGGTGCGCGGCCAACGGGGTGCGGCTGGTCAGCGACGAGATCTACCACGGCATCAGCTACGGCCAGCCGCTCGGCTGCGCCTGGCAGACCTCGCGGGAAGCCATCGTGGCCAACAGCTTCTCCAAGTACTTCGCGATGACCGGCTGGCGGCTGGGCTGGCTGCTGCTGCCTGCCGGACTGCGCCGCGCGGTGGACTGCCTGACCGGCAACTTCACCCTGTGCCCGCCCGCGCTGTCCCAGTACGCCGCGGTGGCCGCCTTCACCCAGGAGTCCTACGCCGAGGCGGACGCGCACGTGCTGCGCTACCGCACCAACCGGGACCTGCTGCTGTCCGGCCTGGCCGGACTGGGCATCGACCGGGTGGCCCCGGCCGACGGCGCCTTCTACGTCTACGCCGACATCGGCCACCTCACCGAGGACTCGATGGGCTTCTGCCGGAAGTTGCTGGCCGACACCGGGGTCGCGGTGGTGCCGGGCATCGACTTCGACCCGGTGCACGGCAACCGGTTCGTCCGGCTCTCCTTCGCCTCGGCCACCGCGACCATCACCGAGGCCGTGCAGCGCATCGGGAACTGGCTGCCCACGCTGTGACCCTGGACATAGCCGATACCCGACCAACGGGGCGGCAGCCGCGGAAAACCCGCGCCTAGCGTCGGGGCGTCCTTCCCTCACCGTCCAGAAAGGACGAACGGATGCGCGCCTCGACCTTCCTCCGCCGCCTGGCCGCCACCGCCGTGGTCACCGTGGTCGCCGGCCTCGGCCTGTCCGCCCCGGCCAGCGCCGAGCCCGTGATGACGTTGTCCGTGTCAGGGTCGAGCCTGACCAAGCAGCTCTCCGGAGACGAACTGTCCGTCGCCCAGCAGGGCCTGCGGCACCAGTTCACCAAGGAGGAGACCAAGTTCCTCTACGACGCGGCCAAGACCGGCGGTGAAACCCTGGTCTCACTGGGCTGCAGCGTGATCGTGCCCGCCCCGGCCAACGCGCTGTGCGGGCCGGTGGCCAAGTTCGTGGTGACCCTGGTCGCCTCGCCGTTCAACCCCAACGGGCGCTGTCTCGCGCTGTGGGCCGACCTGCAGGAGTTCCCGCCGATCGGGGCCAAGTACAACGACTGCTGATCAGCCGGATTCGGTGCCGGTGCCGCGCACACCCGCCGACGGCCAGCCGCAACCGCCCTCGCGGTCCGAGCGCAGTTTGACCGACAGGTGCGACATGACATCGCCCAGCGCGTCGATCTGCCCCGGGGTGAGCTGGTCGATCAGCGCGGCCCGCACCGTCTCCACATGACTGGGCGCGAAGCTCTCCAAAGCCGCGAAGCCCTCTGGTGTGAGCACCGCGAAGTACCCGCGGGCGTCATCCGGCACCGCCTCCCGGCGCACCCAGCCGCGCTGCTGCAACCGGTCGATGACGTGGGTGAGCCGCGGCCTGGCGGCCACCACCTGCGCCGCCAGGTCCGCCAGCCTGATCCGCCGCTGCGGGGTCGCGGACAACCGCACCAGCACCTCGTACTCGAAGTGCGTGATGCCGTGGTCCCGGCGCAGCTGCTGGGCCACCCGTTCCTCCACCAGGCGGCTGGCGTCCAGGAAGTGGACCCAGGCACGCATCTGGGCTTCGCTCAGCCAGCGTGGTTCGCTCACCTGGCCATTATTCCCAAAAGGCCGGATGGAACTCCGTCGGCCGCTCGATCGTTCATCGACCGAGAGGTTCGCGAGGGGAGAGCGTTATGTTGATGATCATCGGGATCCTGCTGGTCGGCTGGATCGCCCTGTCCGTGATCGGGTTCCTGATCAAGGGACTGTTCTGGCTGGCCATCGTGGGTGGCGTGATCTTCGTCGGGGCCACCGCGGTGGCCTGGGTCAAGAAGCAGAACCGCCAGATCCACTGAGTTTCCCGGCCAGGTAGGCGCGGGCGTCCGCCGCCCCTGCCCACAGCCTGGCGTCCAGTCCAGCGGCCAGCGCGCCGTCGATGTTGACCTGGCGGTCGTCGAAGAACACGCACTGCTCCGGCCGGGCGTCCAGCCTGCGCACCAGCTCGGCCCAGATCTCGGGGTCGGGCTTGGCGTAGTGCAGGTCGCCGGAGAAGATCAGGGTGCGGAACTTGGCCGACCAGTCCCGCTGCTCCACCGCACGCCCGAAGGCGGCAGGCGCGTTGGACAGCAGCGCCAGCGGCACCCCGCTCGCGTGCAGCTCGTCGAGCAACGCCTCCGCCTCCGGCTCGAAGACCAGCCAGCCCTCGCCGTCGGCCTTGGTCAGCGCGACCACGGTCTCCTCGTCCACCGGCACGCCCAGCCGCTCGCCCACCGCCCGCCAGTACTGCGCGTCCGGGCAACCGCGGTCATATGCCTCCCGCTCGGCCCAGTAGGCGGGCTCGAACTCCGCCACGGACACGCCGAGTTGCTGGGCCAGCGCGGGCAGCGCCGCGGTCTTGCGGCTGAGCACCTCGCCGTAGTCGAAAACCACCCAGTACATGTGTTCCCTTCCCCTATCGCGCCGCGGTCTGGTTGCGGAGCACGTCTTCCTTCTCGATCCGGCGCAGGACCTCCACGATCCCGGCCCGGTCCACATCCCGGTGCGTGACGAACCGGACCTGCCCGGCCATCGGCGTGGCCAGCACACCCGCGCCGGCCAGCCGCTGCAACGCCAGGTCCAGGTCCGGCACCCCGGCCAGCAGGATGTTGGTCTGCGGCCGCTGGACCAGCCAGCCCTGCTCGGCCAGCCCGTCGGCCAGCAGCCGGGCGTTGGCGTGGTCCTCGGCCAGCTCGCCCACCCGCTCCAGCGCGACCAGCCCGGCCGCGGCCAGCACCCCGCCCTGGCGCACCCCGCCGCCGAGCATCTTGCGCACCCGCCGTGCCTCCTCGACGAACTCCGCCGACCCGGCCAGCACCGAACCCACCGGCGCGCCAAGGCCCTTGCTCAGGCAGGACTGCACCGAGTCCGCGCCAACGGTCAGTGCCGCCGGTGGCACCTCAAGGGCCACCGCGGCGTTCCAGATCCGGGCCCCGTCCAGGTGCACCCGCAGGCCGGTCGCCCGCGCGGTGGCCACCAGCCGGGTGTGCTCCTCGATCGGCACCACCGCGCCACCGGCCGCGTTGTGCGTGTTCTCCAGGCACAGCAGCGAGGTGCGCAGCGAGTAGTACGGACCGGCGGTGCCCGCCGCCGCGCGCACGGTCTCCGGCGACATCCGGCCGGGTCCCAGCTCGCAGGGCAGTTCGGTCGGCATGCCGCCGGCCAGCCAGGCCGGCGCGCCCAGCTCGTTCTGCAGCACGTGCGCGTCCTTGGCCGCCAGGAAGCGGTCGCCGCGGCGGAGGTGGATCATCAACGCGATGATGTTGCCCATGGTGCCGCTGGGCACCCACAGCGCGGCGGCCATGCCGAGCCGGTCGGCGGCGCGTTCCTCGAGCGCGCGCATCGTCGGGTCGCGGTCCAGGACGTCGTCACCGACCTCGGCGGCGGCCATGGCCGCGCGCATCCGGTCATCGGGCTTGGTGACGGTGTCCGACCGCAGGTCAATCGGAGCCGAGTAGGTCACGATACGATCACACCACACTCGCCGCCGCGGATCGAGCGGCGAATGCCCAGCTCGCGGGCTCGGACACGCGGGGGGTGACGTGGATCTCCTGCCCGGCTCGTGCAACCGTTGTGCGCAGTTGTTTCGTCCAGTAGGTGCAAGCAGACGAGCGGAGAGTTCCGCGTGGACCATCACGAGGAGCAGGAGTTCGCCGAGTACTTCCTCGCCAGGCGCGATGCGGTGCGACGGACGGCCTACCTGCTCTGCGGCGACTGGCACCGGGCGGATGACCTGGCCCAGACCGCGTTCGTCGCGTTGCACCGGCGCTGGCGCAAGGTCAGGGACAAGGGTGCCCTGGATGCCTATGTCAGACGCACGCTGGTGCGCGCGTCGATCGACGAGTCCCGGCGGCCGTGGCGGCGCGAACGCGTCGTGGACGAGCTGCCGGAGACCCCGGTGAGCACACCGGAGGTCGGTGACTCGGTGGCCACCAGGTCGGCTCTGCTCGACGGCTTGCGGCGGGTCCCGCCGCGTCAGCGCGCGGTGCTCGTGTTGCGGTTCCTGGAAGGTCTGGACGTCTCGGCCGCGGCCAAGGCGCTCGGGTGTTCGGAGGGGACCGTGAAAAGTCAGACCGCCCGCGGGCTCGATGCCCTGCGGGAGGCGCTGGGTGACGCACTGGACGATCTGAGGTCCGCCACATGAGCGGGATCATCGGGTCGAGGAGGTGGATGTAGGTGGACGAGCACAAACTCGCGGACGCCCTCCGCGATGCCGTGCGCGAGGTGCCACCGCCGTCCTTCAACGAGCAGGACGTGGTCATCGCCTCGCACCGGGCGAGCGCGCGGCAACGGAGGCTGATCCTGTCCGGATCGACCTTCGGCGCGGCGCTGCTGCTCGGCGGCACGCTGGTGGTGACCAACCTGCTCGGACCGGAGCCGACCGCGGCGAACACGGCGTCCTCGGGTGAGGCCACGGCGGAGGGCGGCGTGCTGCGCGGCCCCGGCGGTGATGCCTCCACCGCGGACCCGGGCAACTCCGGCGCCCCCGGCGCCGGCAGGCCCACCTCCAAGTCCTCGCCTGATGTTTCCAAGCAGGGGGAAACATCAGCGAGCGCCGGCCCCTCGGCCGGCGGCACCGAAGGGTGCGGGATGGCGGACCGGAAGCTCGCAGCTGCCCTCGCCGCCGAGCTTCCGGCCGTCGCCTCCCGCAACCCCGAGCAGGGCCCGCCCGAGCTGTGCACCACGCCGGGAGCACGGGCGGTCACGCTGAAGCTCCCGGACGGCGAGCTGTCCGTGGTGCTGGTGCCCGGCATGGGCGCGATGAGCCGCCAGGGCCAGGCCTTCGGCGAACCCGGCAGCACGCAGGGCTACACCGCGATCACGCGCAACGGCGGGCCGCTGACCGTGCAGAGCAAACCGGCCAAGGGCAAGCCCACCGCGCCCTATGCCGCTGATCTGGAACGGTTGGCCAAGGCGCTCTCCGAGGTGTTCTGAGCCCGCTTCTGGCACGATCGCGGGTTATGTCCGAGATCCCCGGCAGACATCCCGCGAGCACGCCCAAGGGCGAGCGCAGGCGGCACGCGCTGATCGAGGCGGCCGCCGCGCTGCTCGCCGAGGGGGGTTTCGACGCGATCCGGCATCGCGCGGTGGCCGAGCGGGCCGAACTGCCGCTGGCCTCCACCACCTACTACTTCAGCTCGCTGGACGATCTGGTGGCGGCCGCCATCGAGCACAGCTCCCGGGCCGAGCTGCTCTTCGGCCGGACCTGCCTGGACGAGCTGGCCGACCGGGACGGTCCGGTGTGCGCGGATGACCTGGTCGAGCTGATGCTGGACCTGCTGCTCGGCCGCGCCTCCAGGGACGGCGGCCTGGAGCCGGTGCTGCTGCGCTACGAACGCCTGGTCGGCAGCGCCCGGCGGCCCTTCCTCACCGAGCTGATGCGCGGCCTCGGCGAGGAGCTGATGGCCCTGCTCACCGAGCTGTTCGCGCATTCGGGCACCCCGGTGAGCCGGGAGCGGCTGAACGAGCTGGTCGCGCTGGTGGACGGCGCGGTGGTGAACGCGCTGATCGAGAGCAACCCCGACCCCAGGGACGGCGCCCGCCGGATGTTGCGGGCAAACCTGCCCGGCCGCGGCTGAAACCGTGCAACCTGTTCCCGGCCCGCTCCGTGAGTAAAGGCGGATCTGGGTGATGGGAGGCGCTGGATGCGAGCCGAGGATGACGCGAGCTATCGGGAGTTCGCCAGAGCGAAAGCCATGTCGCTACGGCGGCTGGCCTATCTGTTGTGCGCGGACTGGCACCTCGCGGAGGATTTGACGCAGACAGCGTTGATCAAAATGTACCGGGCCTGGCCCAAGGTGCACCGGAAGAACACCGTCGACAACTACGCGCGGCAGGTCCTGCTCCGCTGCTGGCTGGACGAACGAAGGAAACCCTGGCGCACCGTCGAGAACCGCGACGGCCAGGTGCCCGACCAGCCCGGCACCGATCTTGATCCCGCACTGGCCGGCTCGGCCACGGGGACACGGGACCTTTTGCTGCGCGCGCTCACCGAGATCCCACCGCGGCAGCGCGCCGCCGTGGTCCTCCGCTACTGGGCAGACCTGTCCATCACGGATGCCGCGATCACGTTGCGCTGCTCGGAAGGGACCGTCAAGAGCCAGGCCGCGCGGGGGCTGGACGCCCTGCGCGCGGTCGTCGAGCGGCTGGGCGTCGAGTACGTGCCAGTCGCCGGGAGGAGCGTGTGATGCGAGAGAACCAGTTGATCGACGACCTGCGTGGACTCGGCGGGGCGGAGCCGCCGCTGGGCTTCGACCCGGACCGGGTGGCCGACACCGCGGCCAAACTGCACAAGCGACGGCGGGCCCTGATCGGGGTCAGCCTCGGCGTCACCGTGGCGGTGGCCGCGACCGCCTTCTCGGTGAGCCTGCTGCTGCCGGGCGAGGCGGACGGCATCTCGGTCGCGGCGCCGACGCCGACGCCCTGGCCCACCGTGACCAAGAGCGTGTTGCCCCAGGTGCCCGACCCACAGGTGGACCTCAGCAGGCAGAAGGAGCGGCTGGAGCGCGAGCTGCCGGGGATCATCAAAAAGGTCAAGCCGGACGTGCAGATGACGGCCACCACGTTCGACCAGTACGGCGGGCCGAACAAGTGGGACTACCTCGCGAACACCGTGAAGTTCACTGCTCCGGATGGGCAACAGAGCTTCAACCTGCACATCTACGGCAAGGACGCCGTGATCATGCAACAGCTCCAGCTCCGTGAGCAGTGCGCGGTGGTGGTCGACGCGCAGGGAAAGCCGCAGGACGACCTCGCGGTGAAGGAGCGTCGCCGCTGTGACCGGATCCCGCAGCCAGACGGCAGCACCGTGGTGGTCAAGGCGGGGGGCGTCGTTGAGATGAGCATGGCCATCAGCGCCCCCGGCCAGAAGCCAGCGAAGCCGGTGCAGCGGGGCCTGAATGTCTATCACTTCCGCATCGACGGCACGGTGGTGCAGTTGTTCGAGAACCCGGTGGACAAGCACACCGAGGCGCTCACCGACGAGCAGCTGATCCGGTTGGTGGCCAATCCGGGGCTGAACCTGAACTAGCCGGGAACCAACCGCTCGTTGCGGACATCTCACAGTGGCCGACGCTGATCTTCAGCGTCGGCCACGTGGCGGTCGACACTGGGGGTGCCGACCGCCACGTGCTCATATACGCGCTGGTCAACTAGGCTATCCAGACGTGACCTCGACCAAGCCGCGCATTCCCAACGTCCTGGCCTCCCGGTACGCCTCGCTCGAGCTGGCCCGCCTGTGGTCGCCCGAGCACAAGGTGGTCCTGGAACGGCAGCTCTGGCTGGCCGTGCTGCGGGCCCAGGTGGATCTCGGCATCGAGGTGCCTGCCGGTGCCCTTGCCGACTACGAGCGGGTGCTGGAGCAGGTCGACCTGGCCTCCATCGCCGAGCGGGAGCGGGTCACCCGGCACGATGTGAAGGCCCGGATCGAGGAGTTCAACGCCCTCGCCGGGCACGAGCACGTGCACAAGGGCATGACCTCGCGGGACCTCACCGAGAACGTGGAGCAGCTGCAGATCCGGCTGAGCCTGGAGCACGTGCGGGACCGGGTGGTCGCGGTGCTGGCCCGCCTCGGTGCGCTGTCGGCGGAGAACGCCGAGCTGGTGATGGCCGGGCGTTCGCACAACGTGGCCGCGCAGGCCACCACGCTGGGCAAGCGGTTCGCCACCGCGGCCGATGAGCTGCTGACCGGGTTCGGCAGGCTGGAGGACCTGCTCGCGCGCTATCCGCTGCGTGGCATCAAGGGCCCGGTGGGCACCGCGCAGGACATGCTGGACCTGCTGGACGGGGACGCCGACCGGCTCGCCCGGCTGGAGACCGCGGTCGCCGGGCACCTCGGGTTCGGCCAGGTGCTGACCAGTGTCGGCCAGGTCTACCCGCGTTCGCTGGACTTCGAGGTGGTCACCGCGCTGGTGCAGCTGGCGGCAGGGCCGTCCAGCCTGGCCAAGACGATCCGGCTGATGGCAGGGCACGAGCTGGTCACCGAGGGCTTCAAGCCCGGTCAGGTGGGCTCCTCGGCCATGCCGCACAAGATGAACACCCGCTCCTGCGAGCGGGTCAACGGCTTCGCGGTGATCCTGCGCGGGCATGCCAGCATGGTCGGCGAGCTGGCCGGGGACCAGTGGAACGAGGGCGACGTGTCCTGTTCGGTGGTGCGCCGGGTCGCGTTGCCGGATGCCTTCTTCGCCTTCGACGGGCTGCTGGAGACCTTCCTGACCGTGCTGGACGAGTTCGGCGCCTTCCCCGCGGTGATCGGCCGCGAACTCGACCGCTACCTGCCCTTCCTGGCCACCACCAAGGTGCTGATGGCCGCGGTGCGGGCCGGGGTGGGCCGGGAGACCGCGCACGAGGCGATCAAGGAGAACGCGGTCGCCACCGCGCTGGAGCTGCGTGAAGGTTTGGAACGAAACGATCTGCTGGACCGGCTGGCCGCCGATGACCGGCTGCCGCTGGACCGGGCCGCGCTCGACGCGCTGCTCGCCGACCGGCTGCCGTTCACCGGTGCGGCGGCCGCGCAGGTCAGCGCGGTGGTGACGCTGATCGAGGCGGTGGTGGCGCGCTACCCGGAGGCGGCCAAGTACAGCCCCGGCGCCATCCTCTGAGTCCGGTTTCGACCGGCAGAACTGCCGCCCCGGTACTTCGGAACCCTCTAAGTACCGGGGCATTAGGCACATTCGCCCCTGAGAATGACTCGCGAGACAACACGTCGGGGTCACTGGGGAGTGAACTTTGGTCGCACGGATGGAGGGGAAGGCCCGAAACCGCACCGCGCTACTGGAAGCAGCCAGGGAAGTCATCGTCGAGGAAGGGCATCGCGGGGCCTCCCTTGGCGTGATCGCGGGCCGGGCCGGCCTCACCACCGGCGCCATTTACTCGATTTTCGGCAGCAAGCGCGACCTGTTGATTGCGGTCATCGAGGACATTCACCGACGTGTCATTGCCGACCTGCAACAGCTCAGCGATCCACGACTTTCGCTGGAACAGGTGATCGCGGTCTACGTGGCCGGGCGGTTGCGCGCGGCCGATGCCAAGGACGCCGCGCCGTTGCTGGCCTTCGAGACCGAGCTGTCCGGGCTGGCGCAGAGCGATCCGGTGGTCAGCACCCGGTTACGGGAGATCTCGGTGCGCTCGGACCGCCAGTTCGCCGAATCGCTGACCGGCCGCCGGGACGAGCGCGGCCTGGTGGTGGACGAGCGGCGGGCCGGTTACCTGGCACTGGGCGTGCGCGCGCTGGTGCTGGGCTTCGAGCAGCGGCGGCTGCGTGGCGAGGCGGTGCCGGAAGCGATGGTGCTGGACCTGGCGATCGCGATGGTCCGGCAATAAAAAGGATCGCCCAGCCCCCGAGCTGGGCGATCCCGAGTCCGCCGAACTGTCCCCGAGAAGGTGGCGGAAAACTGTTACCGAGATGATGCCACGGTCTGTCGGTTCTTGACACCTGTGGTGCGACGCAGGTCACGTGCGGTGCATTGCCTAGGGTGAGGCCGTGACCTCCCTCGCCGACTACCCGCTGATCGCCGCGGGCAAGGTTCGTGAGCTGTACTCCGTCGACGACGAGCACCTGCTGTTCGTCGCCTCCGACCGGATCTCGGCCTTCGACTTCGTGCTGCCCAACGGCATCCCGGACAAGGGGCGCGTGCTCACCGCGATGAGCGTGTTCTGGTTCGAGCTGCTCGCCGACGTGGTGCCCAACCACGTGGTGGCCTGGGACGATCCGCGCATCCCCGCCGAGGTCCGCGGCCGCGCGCTGCTGGTCCGGCGGCTGGCGATGGCGCCGGTGGAATGCGTGGCCCGTGGCTACCTGACCGGCTCCGGGCTGGCCGACTACCGGCGCACCGGCGCGGTGTGCGGGGTCGAGTTGCCTGCCGGTCTGGTCGAGTCCGACCGGCTGCCGGAGCCGATCTTCACCCCGGCCACCAAGGCCGAGATCGGCGCGCACGACGAGAACGTCTCCTTCGCCGCCGTGGTCGACACGGTGGGCGCCGAGCAGGCCGAGCAGCTGCGCGAGCTGACCCTGGCGGTCTACGGCCGGGCGGCCGAGCACGCGGAGAGCCGGGGCCTGATCCTGGCCGACACCAAGTTCGAGTTCGGCGTGGACAAGGCCGGGCAGCTGGTGCTGGCCGATGAGGTGCTAACCCCGGACTCCTCCCGGTTCTGGCCGGCCGACGGGTACACCCCCGGCCAGGTCCAGCCCTCCTTCGACAAGCAGTACGTGCGGGACTGGCTGACCTCGCCGGCCTCCGGCTGGGACCGGGCCTCGGACACCCCGCCGCCTCCGCTCTCGGCCGAGGTGGTGGCCGCGACCAGGGCCCGCTACGTCGAGGCGTACGAGCGGATCACCGGCCGCTCGCTGGCCGACTGGCCGTCCCCGGAGGCTTAAGCAGAGTTGCGCCTGCGCGCAACCTCAGCGGCAGGTCGTGGTCACGCGGCCATGGCGCAATAGGGTCATGCGCCCCAGACTGCTCGTCTCGCTCTCGGGCATCGGCCGAGCGACCCTGGCCGATTGCGCCGCGTTCGCCGCCGCGCTGGACCGGCGCGGCCTGCCGCTGTCCCTGCTGCTGACCCCCAAACCCAACAGCGAGCGCCCCACCAGGGACTCGCCGGTGCTGGACTGGATCAGGGCCCGGGAGCAGGCCGGGGACGCCCTGGTGCTGCACGGTTTCGACCACGTGGCCCAGCCCAGCGGGGCCCGGCTGCCACTGCCGAGGCTGGCCCCGGCGGCCAGCTGGGCAGGTGGCCGGATCTGGCGGCGGGCCGAGTTCGCCGACCTGCCGGCGCACGAGGCCGGGCTGCGGCTGCTGGCCGCCACCGCGGTGCTGGACCGTCTGGAACTGCGCACCAGGTGCTTCGCGCCGCCGAGCTGGCTGGCCTCCGCCGGCACGGTGCAGGCGTTGCGGCGCAGGGGGTTCGAGGTCTGCGCGGACGCCGCGGGCGTGCACGACCTGCGCACCGGGGTGCTGCACCGGGGCCGGGTGCACGAGGTCGGCCGGGGCGAGCTGTGGGCGCGGGCGGCGTTGCGCGGTGGGCGGCGTGGCGGACTGGTCCGGATCGCGGTGGACGCGGCCGAGCTGTCCCGGCCGCAACCGGCCCGCGCGGTGCTCGGCGCGATCAGCGGCGCGCTGGCGCTGGGCGCGTTCGGTGGGACATATGCAGACCCCGGTCTGGGCCGTATCGCCGAACGTCGTGGGCTGAACGCCGGATAATTACGGCGCTTGAACGAGTGACGGCGCCAATCACCGCACCGGACGATCGAGATCGTCCCCTCCCAACCCTGCGGTGAGGTGCGTATGAACAGAATTACGAAATTGTTCCTGGTTGCCGCCATGGCCATCCCGGCGGCGGGCTCGTTCGGATTTTCCGCCCCGGCCCCGGCAGCCGCGGCGAGTGTGCCCCAGGACGAGAAGGTCGGCGCCGAGGAAAACGTGGCGCACACAATTGCCGGTGGCGAGGGCGCGCTGACCCTGCGGCGCGCGGAATCCGGCTACGTCAAGGCACACGTCACCGGCCTGAAACTGCGATCCGGTGATGTGCTGCGCATTTCCGACCCCAGCGGCCGGGAGAGCTACACCTACACCGGCGTTGACGACCTGGACGCCAGCCCGGACGCGACCGGGTTCTGGGCCATGTCGGTCACCGGCGAGGCCGCGGTGCTGACCCTGTCCGGCAAGGACGGCGGCCCGGCCTCGCCCGATTCCACCGCCACCGTGGACAAGCTGACCCGCGGCTTCACCCCGGCGGAGTTCAAGGCGGTGCAGGACAAGCAGACCCGCAGCATCTGCGGCACCAACAACTACCAGGACGTGGCCTGCTACCAGACCTCGAACCCGACCGAGTTCGCCCGCACCAAGCCGGTGGCCAAGCTGCTGCGCAACGGCTCCTCGCTGTGCACCGCCTGGCGGGTCGGGCCCAACAACCGGTCCCTGACCAACAACCACTGCTTCACCAGCACCGCGGGCATCGAGATGTGGTTCAACTACCAGTGCCCGACCTGCAACGGCACCACCAGCACGCCGACCAAGGTGCTGGCCGCCAAGGTGCTCAGCACCGACGCGGGTCTGGACTACACCCTGTTCGAGGTCAACAACTTCGCCGCGATCTCCGGCTTCGGCTTCCTGGAGCTGGACGTCCGGGTGCCCGCGGTCGGTGAGCGGATGTACGTGATCGGTCACCCGGCCGGCAAGCTGAAGAAGCTCTCGCTCAAGGACGACCAGAGCCCGAGCGGCAACTGCCAGGTCCGCGCGGTGCGGGTGAACGGCAGCAGCCCGCAGAGCGACATCTCCTACATGTGCGACACCGAGGGCGGCTCCTCCGGTTCGCCGGTGCTCTCCGGCAACACGCACAAGGTGATCGGCCTGCACCACTTCGGCGGCTGCCCGAACCAGGGCGTGCGCATCGACCTGGTGGCGCAGAAGATCGGCAACCTGCTCTGAGGCTCCGACTGTGCTGAGACACGGCCCGCCCGGTCGACCCCCATCGGCCGGGCGGGCCCGCGCTCAGAGCTGTGCCAGCACCTCGGCCTCCTCGGCCGCGCTCAGCCCGGCCTTGCGCACCCGGTCCAGCCCCAGCTCGCGTTCCCAGGCCAGGGTGTCCAGCGCGGTCTCCGCGACCGGCCGGATGGTCAGGCCCGCGTCCAGTGCGGGCTGGGCCTGGTGCGAGGCCATGCCCTGGTAGTTCGCGGGCAGCCACAGCGGCAGCGAGCGCGGTCCGCCCCATGGCGCCACCTTCAGCTCCGTCAGCCTGGCCTCGTCGGCCAGCGCGGGCTCGATCGGCGTGCCCACCGCCGCCCGGATCTCGCCGAGGAACTCCGGCAGCGAGGACGGGGTGCTGATCGCGTCGAAGGTGCCGCCCAGGCGCGCCTCGGCGGCCAGCACGATCCAGGCGGCGAAGTCACGGGCGTCGATGTGCTGGAACGGCAGGCCGGGCACATCCGGCAGCAGCACCCGGCCGCCGCGGGCGAACCGGGCAGGCCAGTACCCGAACCGGTCGGAAAGATCGCCCGGTCCGGTGATCAGCCCTGGCCGCGGGATGAACGCGTCCTCGCCGAAGACCTCGCGCACCGCGTTCTCGCTGGCCACCTTGATCCGGCCGTAGCGCTCGCCCACCTCGGCGGTGGGCAGCCCGGCCGCGTCGTCGATGAGTGGTTCGACCAGTTTCCCGTCCGTGCCCTGGCCGTGCGTCGCGTTGTCCGCGTACACGCTGATGGTGGAGACGAACGTCCAGTGCGCGGTGGTCTTGGCCAGCTTCTCCAGCGCGTCCCGCACCCACGGGAAGGAGATCCTCGCCACGTCCACCACCGCGTCGAAGCGCTCCCCGGCCAGTGCCGACAACCCCTCCGGCGCGCTCCGGTCGACCACCGCGGTGACCGCCCCGGCCGGCACTTGCCCAGAGACCCCGCGGACCGCGCAGACCACTTCATGCCCACGTCGCAACGCTTCTTCGGCGACGGCCTTCGAAAGGAAGATCGTCCCGCCCAGTACCAGAATCCGCATGCCCACACCCTGCTGGACCAACGCGCGGCCCGCGACCGATCTCGCGCAGAGCGAACGCCGGGTGAGAGCGGTAACGCATCGAGCGCGCGGAGTGAACAAGCAGGTCAGGTAGGCTCCTCTCGTCCCGCTTCCCGGCAAAATCCAGGAGCATTCGCGTGGCCCGAGTCGTCGTCGACGTCATGCCCAAGCAGGAGATCCTCGATCCGCAAGGACAGGCGGTGGCGAATGCGCTGCCCCGTCTCGGATTTGATGGCATCGCCTCCGTCCGCCAAGGCAAGCATTTTGAGCTGGAGGTCGACGACAACGTCGACGACGAAGCTCTCGCGAAGATCGCCGAGACCTTCCTCGCCAATCCGGTGATCGAGGACTGGACCGTCCGCCGGATCGAGTCATGAGCCCCCGGATCGGGGTCATCACCTTTCCCGGCACCCTCGACGACGTCGACGCCCTGCGCGCCGTGCGTTACGCCGAGGCCGAAGCCGTTCCGCTGTGGCACGCCGACGCGGACCTGCGCGGGGTGGACGCGGTGGTCGTACCCGGCGGGTTCTCCTACGGGGACTACCTGCGCGCTGGTGCGATCGCCCGGTTCGCCCCGGTGATGGGCGAGGTCGTCACGGCCGCGGCCAAGGGTCTGCCGGTGCTGGGGATCTGCAACGGTTTCCAGATCCTGTGCGAGGCCGGGCTGCTGCCCGGCGCGCTGGTCCGCAACGCCGGACTGCACTTCGTCTGCCGGGACCAGTGGCTGCGGGTGGAGAACAACACCACCGCGTGGACCTCCCGGTACGAGCAGGGCGCCGAGATCCTGGTGCCGCTGAAGTCCGGCGAGGGCCGCTATGTCGCTGACAAGTCCACTGTGGACGAACTCGAGGGCGAAGGCCGGGTGGTGTTCCGCTACGTCGGCGGCAACCCCAACGGCGCGCTCGACGACATCGCGGGCATCACCAGCGCCAACGGCCGGATCGTCGGCCTGATGCCGCACCCCGAGCACGCGATCGAGGCCCTCACCGGCCCGACCGACGACGGTCTCGGCCTGTTCCTGTCCGTTCTCGACTCGCTGGTGGCGGCGTGACAACGACTGAACAGCAAGTGGACACCGTCGAGCACGCGGCGGCCACGCCAGATCTGGCGCAGCCCTACCGCGAACTCGGCCTCAAGGACGACGAGTACACCCGCATCCGGGAGATCCTCGGCCGCCGCCCCACCGACGCCGAACTGGCGATGTACTCGGTGATGTGGAGCGAGCACTGCTCGTACAAGTCCTCCAAGGTGCACCTGAGCTACTTCGGCAAGACCACCACGCCGGAGATGAAGCAGCACATGCTCGCCGGCATCGGTGAGAACGCCGGTGTGGTGGACATCGGCGACGGCTGGGCGGTGACCTTCAAGGCGGAGAGCCACAACCACCCGTCCTATGTGGAGCCGTACCAGGGCGCGGCCACCGGGGTCGGCGGCATCGTCCGGGACATCCTGGCCATGGGCGCCCGCCCGCTCGCGGTGATGGACCCGCTGCGCTTCGGCCCGGCCGACGCGCCGGACACCCGCCGGGTGCTGCCCGGGATCGTGGCCGGGGTCGGCGGCTACGGCAACTGCCTCGGCCTGCCCAACATCGGCGGCGAGGTCGTCTTCGACAAGACCTACGCGGGCAACCCGTTGGTCAACGCGCTGTGCGTGGGCGCCATGCGGGTCGAGGACCTGCACCTGGCGCACGCCTCCGGCACCGGCAACAAGATCATGCTCTTCGGCGCGCGCACCGGCCTTGACGGCATCGGCGGGGTGTCCGTGCTCGCCTCGGACAGCTTCTCCGGCGACGAGTCCGGGTCAGGGCGCAAGAAGCTGCCCAGCGTGCAGGTGGGCGACCCGTTCACCGAGAAGGTGCTCATCGAGTGCTGCCTGGAACTCTTCCGCGAGGGCATCGTGGTGGGCATCCAGGACCTCGGCGGCGCCGGGCTGTCCTGCGCCACCTCGGAGCTGGCCAGCGCCGGTGACGGCGGCATGCACGTGAACCTGGAGACGGTGCCGCTGCGGGCGACCGGGATGTCGCCTGCGGAGATCCTCTCCAGCGAGTCGCAGGAACGCATGTGCGCGGTGGTCGAGCCCAAGGACGTCGAGGCGTTCCTGCGGGTCTGCCGCAAGTGGGACGTGATCGCCACCGAGATCGGCGAGGTCACCGAGGGCGACCGGCTGGTGATCACCTGGAACGGCCAGACCGTGGTGGACGTGCCGCCGCGCACCGTGGCGCACGAGGGCCCGGTGTACCAGCGCCCGATCCAGCGCCCGGCCACCCAGGACGCGCTGATCGCGGACGTGCCGGACTCGCTGCCGCGACCCGGTTCGGCCGAGGAGTTGCGGGCGACCTTACTGAAGCTGATCGCCTCGCCGAACCTGTGCAGCCGCAAGTGGGTCACCGAGCAGTACGACCGCTACGTGCGCGGCAACACCGTGCTGGCCCAGCCCGCCGACTCCGGGATGATCCGGATCGACGAGGAAACCGGCCGCGGGGTCGCCATCTCCACCGACTGCAATGGCCGTTATGTGCAGCTGGATCCCTACACGGGCACCCAGCTCGCGCTGGCCGAGGCATACCGCAACGTGGCCGCCACCGGCGCCACCCCGTACGCGGTGACCAACTGCCTCAACTTCGGCTCGCCCGAGGACCCCGGTGTGATGTGGCAGTTCAGCGAGGCCGTGCGCGGCCTGGCCGACGGCTGCAAGCAGCTGGGCATCCCGGTCACCGGCGGCAACGTCTCCTTCTACAACCAGACCGGCTCGGTGGCGATCCTGCCCACCCCGGTGGTCGGCGTGCTCGGCGTGATCGACGACGTCAGCCGCCGCACCCCCACCGGCCTGGGCGCGGAGGACGGCGAGACCCTGCTGCTGCTGGGTGAGACCAAGGACGAGTTCGGCGGCTCGGAGTGGGCCAACCACGTCCACGGTCACCTGGGCGGCCAGCCGCCGACGGTGGACCTGGAGCGGGAGCGGGTGCTGGCCGAGGTGCTGGTGGCCGGTTCCAGGGACGGCATGCTCTCCGCCGCGCACGACCTCTCCGAGGGCGGTCTGATCCAGGCCGTGGTGGAGGCCGCGATCATCGGTGAGAGCGGCTGCCGGATCGTGCTGCCCGAGGGCGCGGACCCGTTCACCTTCCTGTTCTCCGAGTCCGCCGGGCGCGCGCTGGTCGCGGTGCCGCGCAGCGAGGAGCTGCGGTTCACCGAGATGTGCAAGGCGCGCGAGCTGCCCTGCACCCGGGTGGGCGTGGTGGACACCGAGTCCAAGGCGGTGCAGGTCCAGGGCCAGTTCACGGTGGGCCTGGACGAGCTGCGCACCGCCTGGGAGGGCACGCTGCACGCGCTGTTCGACTGAGTTCTTCGCACGCTGGGAAGGGGAGGGGCCGCCTGGTCCCTCCCCTTCTCGCTTACGGGCTGGTGGCTCGCCTGCGGCTGGTCGCGGTGAGCAGCAGGACCAGGCCGAGCAGGCCCAGGGACAGGCCGGTGAGCAGTTGCAGGTGCTCGGGGACCATGTGCATCAACAGCCAGCCCTCGCCACCGACCTGTTTGGCGATGAGCCCGCCGAAGCCCTGGATCATCGCGACGATCCCGAACACTTCGAGCATGGCCGCAGTCCTTCTTTCGTTCTCGTGGTCCACCCGACACGCACCGTTGTGACCCGACTGTAGTGAAAACCCACCCCTGATGGGTCATCCGCAGGGTTGGTCCGGGGTGCTGAAAGTCGCTTTCGCCGGGTCGGGGCGCTGCGCCCAGCTGACCCCGCCGAGGCCGCAGCGGCGGTGGAAACGGGCCCCGTCCCAGTTCAGCGGGCCCTTGAAGGTGGCCCTGGTGAGGTAGACGTTGCCGTGGAACTCAGCCCCGTCCAGGTGGGTGACCCGGTGCAGGGTGGCGTCCTGGATCCGCATCCCGCCGACCAGCCTGCCGCTGAGGTCCAGCCTGCTCAGCGTGGCGCCCATCAGGTCCAGGTTGTAGCGCGGGCCGTCGGCGCCGGTCTTGGGCAGCAGGTCCCGGATGAGCTGCTGCGCGCTGCGCCGCACCTCGCCCTCCCTGGAGTAGCGGGACTCGCCCTTCTTCTCATCCGGCATCTCGAACGGGCGGCGCAGGTAGGCGCAGTAGATGTCCAGCACGGTCTGGGCGTACTCGGGGCGGCTGCGCGCGATGCCTGCCAGCGCGTGCAGCGCGCCCACCCGCACCTGGTCCGCCTCGTGCCCGAGCAGCTCCACCGCCTTGGCGAAGCGCTCGTCGCTGACCCGCTCCCGGTCGTGCTCGGCCCGGCTGGTGTCCAGCCGCTGCCGCTGCTCCTCCACCTGCCGCCGCCGGTCGTTGAGCCAGAGCGCGTACAGCGCCACCACCGAACCCGCGCCCAGGCCGCCGGTCTTGAGCGCCTCGGTCAGCCCAGCCTTCGGATCCGCCACCAGCAAACCACCGCCGACCAGCAGCAACGCCCCCATCGCCAGCAGCACGGTGCCGGTGAGCACCACTGCCTGCCTGCGCCGCAGCATGCCGAAGCCGAGCACCCCCAGTGCCACCACGAACCCGCCGATACCCGGTCCCAGCAGCCACCACCCGTTGTCCACGGCGATGATCGTGCCGCCATTCGAGTGGTCGTTCAACGTCCGGCGGTAGTTCGCCAGGTAACCGGCACCGGTGAGTTTCGTCTGGTCGTATGCTCGCTGGTCACCCGAACCGGACAGGGGAGCGGACTGTGGAACGCCCGAACTGGGCGCCGGGCGAGCTTGACCTCACCGTGCCGAGCGCGGCCAGGGTCTATGACTACTACCTCGGCGGCTCGCACAACTTCGCGGTGGACCGGGCCCAGGCGCGGCAGGCGATCGAGCAGTGGCCACTGCTGCCGGCGGCCCTGCGCGCCAACCGGGCCTTCCTGCGCCGCGCGGTGAAGTTCTGCCTGACCCAGGGCATCCGGCAGTTCCTGGACATCGGCTCCGGCATCCCCACCGTCGGCAACGTGCACGAGATCGCCCAGGCCTTCGACCCCGCCTGCCGGATCGCCTACGTGGACGTGGACCCGATCGCGGTCGCGCACAGCAGGCTGATGCTCAGCGACAACCCGAACACCGCGGTCATCCAGGCCGACCTGCGCAAACCCGAGGACGTGCTGGACTCGCCCGAGGTGCGGGAGCTGCTCGACCTGTCCCAGCCGACCGCGGTGCTGTTCGTGGCGGTACTGCACTTCATCGCCGACGAGGAGGACCCGGCCGGCCTGGTCGGCCGCTACCTGGACGCGGTGCCCTCCGGCAGCTACCTGGTGCTCTCGCACGGCAGCAGCGAGGGCGCGCCGCAGCGGGCCGCCCAGCACGAGGACCTCTACCAGCGCACCGGCAGCCGGATCTTCATGCGCTCGCACCAGCGGGTGCTCACCTACTTCGGCGACTGCGAGCTGCTGCCGCCGGGACTGAGCCAGATGACCCAGTGGCGGCCGGAGCCCGACGACGAGTACTGGGGCTCGCCGGAGCAGCTCAGCGGGTTCACCGGCGTCGCCTACAAGGCCTGAACCGGGGAGGCGCGGTGCAACAGGAACACGGCTGGGTGCCACCGGGAATCGACCTCAGCAGGCCGAGCGCGGCCCGGGTCTATGACTACTACCTGGGCGGTTCGCACAACTTCGGGGTGGACCGGGAGCTGGCCAGGGTGGCCATCGAGGACTGGCCGGAGCTGCCCATGATCATGCAGGCGAACCGGGCCTTCCTGCGCCGGGCGGTGAAGTTCTGCGTACAAGCCGGGATACGCCAGTTTCTGGACATCGGGTCCGGAATACCGACCGTGGGCAATGTGCACGAGGTGGCCCAGGAACTCGACCCGGACTGCCGGGTGGTCTATGTCGATATTGACCCGGTTGCCGTAGCGCACAGCCGAATCATGCTCGCGGGTAACGATTTCTCCGAGATCGTCCAGGCCGACTTGCGACAACCCGAACGGGTGCTGGACGCGCCGCAGACCAAGGCCCTGCTGGATTTGTCCCAGCCGGTCGCGGTGCTGATGGTGGCGGTGCTGCACTTCGTGCCGGACGAGGCCGATCCGGCCGCACTGGTCCGCCACTACCTGGACGCGGTGGCGCCTGGCAGCTTCCTGGTGCTCTCGCACGCCTGCCTGGAGGGGGTCGGCGAGCAGGCCGAGTTCCACCAGAAGCTCTACCGCCGGGCGGGCAGTGCGCTGACCATGCGACCCGTTGACCAGGTCGCGGGCCTGTTCGGACCGGCGCGGCTGGTCGAGCCCGGACTGGTCCGGCTGCCGCTGTGGCGGCCCGACCCGGCAGCCCCGTACGAGGGGGATCCGGCAGTTTTCGCCGGCTTCGCCGCGGTCGGCCAGAAGGTCTAGACCATGTGGCCAGCGGAAACGACTGAGATGGGAATCATTCCCGGGTTTTCGGGCTTTCTGCGGGCCCGGGACACCGCTACCCTTCGTGGCGTCGAACCGATACGGAACTGCGCGGAAGGGTTGGCTCCAGCCACGCGTCAGGGGAACTTGACCCGTCTTTTCCGGCCGCGGTGGCGGAGTGTCGCCACTGGTCGCGTTATCGTAGAGTTATTACCCCCATCAGCGATGATCCCCGCAGGTGACGAGTGAGAGGATCAGGACGATGTGCCGACCCGCTCCCACTTCGCTGATCTTCGCGAGTGTGCGCCACGTCATGGAATTGCCGGTCAGCTTCGGATTTGTTGATGAGGGGCTCGTCTCGACGACCTTGACCACGGCAAACTGGACCCAGGAGGACAGCGGGCGACCCGGACAGTCTGGTTTGTGTGCCGCGGTCGGGCGATGGGTATGAGTGCGACGAACAGCGATTCTTTCCGCCCTGGAAGGCTGCTGGTGACTGACGGCGCCGACCGAACCCACCAGGCCTGTGCGCGATTCGCCCGAAGCTGGGTCCGCGCCATCGCCGGTACCAGCTATGTCTCCCTCGGCCTCGCCGAGACGGAGCAGCTGCTGCTCGCGCACACCGAGCGCCTGGTGCAGGCGCTGTTCGCGGATCCGTTCCGGGCCACCCCGGCGCGGGAGATCGGATTCCAGCTCGTCCAGGCCCATTTCACCGGAATCGAGACGCTGAGCCGCACCGTCGCCCTGCTGGGTGATGAGTTCCTCGGCGAGCTGCGGGTGGAGCCGGACGAGCGACTACAGGCCAGGATCGCCGCGTTGCAGGGCGCGCTGGCCGCGGGCTACGCCCAGGCGCTGCGCGAGCGGACCCTGGACGAGCAGGAGGCGATCCGCCAGGCGGTGCTGGACGCCAGGGACGCCGCCGAGCACGCCCGCCGGGCCAGCGAGGCCCGCTTCCGCGCGGTGTTCACCGAGGCCGCCATCGGCATCGGCATCCTGGACACCAACGGCCGCTTCCTGGACGCCAATGCCTCCCTGCAGCACATGCTGGACTACTCCCTCGAGGAGCTGTGCCAGCGCAAGGGCCACGACGTGCTCTACCCGCAGGACCGGGTCGACCTGCGGGACATGTGCGCCTCGGTGGCCTCCGGCGCCCGCGACCACGTCCGGCTGGACTCCCGGCTGACCAGGCGGGACGGCCAGGAGATCTGGACGCACATCACCGTCTCGCTGATCAGGGACGAGCAGGGCGCGCCGCGGTACGTGGTGGCGATGATCGAGGACGTCACCGACCGGCACCTGCTGCAGACCCGGCTGGTGCACCAGGCCCTGCACGACCCGCTGACCGGGCTGTCCAACCGGGCGCTGTTCCTGGACGAGCTGGCCACCGCCTTCGCCCGCAAGGAGCCGCAGGCCCGGATCGGCCTCTGCTACCTCGACCTCGACGGCTTCAAGGTGATCAACGACAGCCTCGGCCACGACATCGGCGACCAGCTGCTGGTCGCGGTGGCCCGGCGGCTGGACGACTGCGTCTCCGGCCCCGGCAGGCTGGTGGCCAGGATGGGCGGGGACGAGTTCGTCATCCTGCTCGACGGCACCACCGGCGACGACGAGGTCATCGCGGTCGCCGAACAGGTGCTGGACGCACTGGTCGAACCGATCAAGGTGGCCGGGCACGAGCTGTCCATCTCGGCCAGCATCGGCATCGTGGAGCGGCCGACCAGCGTGGCCTGCCCCGCCGACCTGATGCGCGACGCCGACATCACGCTGTACTGGGCCAAGGCCGACGGCAAGAGCCGCTGGGCGCTGTTCGACTCCGAGCGCAACGCCCGCGAGGTGGCCCGCTTCACCCTGTCCGCGACCATGCCGGCCGCGCTGGAGCGCGGCGAGTTCTACGTGGACTACCAGCCGCTGGTCCGGCTCACCGACACCGCCGTGGTCGGGGTGGAGGCGCTGGTCCGCTGGCAGCACCCGGAGTTCGGCAGGCTCGGCCCCGACCGGTTCATCGAACTGGCCGAGGAGACCGGCCTGATCGTCTCGCTCGGCCGCTGGGTGCTGGAACAGGCCTGCCGCCAGGCCCGCAGCTGGATCGACGAGTTCGGCGCCGCCGCCCCGTTCGTCAGCGTGAACCTGGCCGTCCGCCAGCTCCGCGACGCAGGCCTGGTCGGCGACGTGGCCCGGATCCTGGCCGAGTCCGGCCTGCCACCCGGCAAGCTCCAGCTCGAGCTGACCGAGAGCGCCATCATGGGCAACGCGGCCGAACCGCTCGACGCCCTGTGCGCGCTGTCGGACATGGGCGTGCGCATCGCCATCGACGACTTCGGCACCGGCTACTCCAACCTGGCCTACCTCCGCCACCTGCCCGTGCACGAACTCAAGATCGCGGGTTCGTTCGTGGAGGGCCTGCGCGCCGCCGCGGCGGGCGACGAGGTCGACCAGCAGATCGTGGCCACCCTGGTCTCCCTGGCACACGCCCTCGGCCTGACCGTCACCGCCGAAGGCGTGGAAACCACCACCCAGGCCGAACGCCTGCGCGCCATCGGCTGCGACTCCGGCCAGGGCTGGCTCTTCGCCAAGCCCGGACCCCCGGCCAGCATCGACGGCCTGCTCTAGACACTTCCCCCGCACACGGAACCACCCGTGGGTGTGCTGCGTCGTTGGTACGGTGGCCGCGGACGCGCACTGCGTGACGGAGGGGAAACACAGTGACCGACCCGAAGAGCGCCCAACCAGGCCCAGCCATGGCGATGTCCGCCCTGACCAGCCTGAACAAGTCGGTCGACGCGATGAACCAGCTCCGCGAGGACGTCCGCGCGGGCCGGGTCAAGCTCGACCCGGCAGCCGGCGCGCAGCTGAAGAAGGCCCTCACCGAGCAGGAAGCCCGCGCTGCCGGCTGGCGGGAGAGCGCGACCCAGCTCGAGCAGGCGTTGCCCCTGGGCGAGCACTGGGTGGGCCAGCTCATGGCGGACAAGATGAGCAAGCGGGCCAGCGGCACGCAGTTCTCTTTCTCCGAGCAGATCAAGCTGTACATCGACGAGCTGCAGAAGGCCCAGGTCGTGCTCGACGAGGCGATCAAGGCGACGACGGGCGCGGACTCCAGCAGCGCCACTGACCTCAGGAAGCAGAAGTGACTCAGAGCAAGATCGCTATTGGTGGCGTACTGCTGGCCGCCCTTGTGCTCGGCGGCTGCTCCGGTGGTCCCGTCGTGGGTACGCCGACCCCGGCGACCAGCAGTGGGACCAGCACGAGCGGCTCGACCGGTGATGGCCCGGGGGCCTCGCTGGCCGCGGTCAAGCCTTGTGAGTTGCTGACCAACCCCGAGGCCGCCTCGCTCGGCCTCAACGCTGGCAGGCCGGAGGATTTCGGCAAGAAGCGCCAGTGCCAGTTCCGCGATGTCTCGGTGCCGCAGCCGGTGACCGGCAACGTCACCATCGACCCGGTGTTCGGTTTCGACCAGCTGCGCACGCCGCCGGACACCGACGAGACCGGGATCCGCAAGCTCACCGTGGACGGCAGGCGGGTCAACTACTACCCAGCCAACGGCGGCACGCTGTGCACGGTGAACATCGAGGTCAACAAGACCGAGGTGGTGTTCGTGCAGACCACGCTGCGGCAGGCGAACACGCCAGGGCCGGTGTGCTCGATCACCGAGAAGATGGTCGGTTTCGTGCTGCCGAGAATGCCGAAGAAGTAGCAGGGGGATGCCATGACCCAGCCGCAGAACGGCGACTACCGCCAGGTCGAGTCCAAGGTGAACCCGGAGGAGCAGAAGACCTTCGGGCGGATGATGATGGGGACCGAGGACGACCGGGACGCGGTCGCCGCGCAGGAGCGGGAGCTGCGCGAGGGTCTGAAGATGGGCACCGACCGGGCACTCACCCAGACGGGGAACTGGGCCGGGGTCGAGCACCAGGCCTTGTACGACCAGGTCAACAACAACAACGACCCGGGCCGGGTCTACGAGGTCGGTCAGTTGTGGACCAAGCTCGGCAATGAGATGGCGAAGTCCTCTGAAGAGATGGACAAGCTGATCAAGGCCACCGAGCACGGCTGGAGTGGCCTTGGCGGTGACGCGGCTCGGGAGGCCACGCTCAAGCTGGCCAAGTGGGGTGGCGATGCCGCGCAGACCAGTCAGTACATGGGGAACCGGACCAACGACCTCGGGCTGATCGCCGAGGACAGCAAGAACCGGATGCCCGAGCCGGTCAAGTTCGACGAGAACCAGATGATGCGGGACGCGTTCAAGTCCGGTGGGCTGGTCGGGCTGGTCAAGTCCGCGGTGCAGGACATCCCGGCCAAGCGCCAGGAGGCGGACAACGCGCATCAGAACGCGATCCGGGTGATGCAGAACAACGAGGCGAGTTCGCGGCAGGTGGATGCCACCACGCCGGTGTTCTCGCCGCCGCCGGCCTTCGGTGGGATCCCCGGTGAGCCGTGGCCGCCCAAGCCGACGCCGCCATGGCCGCCGACCCCGCCGCCGAACTGGCCGCCGGATCCGCCGCGGGTGATCCAGCCGCCGCGGGTGGTGCCGCCGGTGCCGCCGCCGGTGATCACGCCGATTCCGGTGCCGGTGCGGCCGTTGCCGCCGCCGGTGCCACCGCCGCCGCCCAAGGGCAAGCCGCCGGTGCCGCCGAAGCCGCCGTTCCCGCCGCCCGTGGTGCTGCCGCCGGACAAGAACAAGTTGCCCGACAAGAACAAGCTGCCGGACCGGCCGTTGCCGCTGCCCAAGCCGGGTGATCCGACCAAGCCGTCCGGGCGGGTGCCGGTGCCGCCGCCGAACCTGCCGACCGGGACCGGGCCGGGTGGCAAACCGCCAGGTGGGATCGCGCCCGGAGGGATCCTTGGCGCGCTCACCGGGGGTGCCGGGGGCACGCCGGGCACCGGGACCGGGGCCGGCAAGACCAGTTTTGGGCCGGGTGGGGCCGCGGGTGCCGGGACCGGTGGACCGCCGGCCGGGCCGGGTGTGGCCGGTGCCGCCGGAGCCAGGGGTGGACCGGGTGCCGGGGGCATGGGCGGTGGGCCGATGGGTGCGGGCGCCGGGCGCAAGGAAGAGGACAAGGAGCACAAGCGGGCCGACTACCTCCAGGAGACCGAGGACGTGTGGGGTGACGGGCAGCGGGTGGCTCCTCCGGTGATCGGGGAGTGACCGGCGTGCTGACCACGCTCACCGCGGTGGAGCTGGACTTCGCCTGGCAGGAGCTGGGGCTGGAGCGGGCGCCGTACCCGCTCAAGCTGCGCAGTCACGGCGTGACCATGGAGGAGCGGTCCGCGCTGCGGCTGCGGGTCCTCGAAGGGCTGCGGCAGCGGCGGCTGGCCAGGGAACGCGGGCCGCGCTGGGAGCTGGATCCGGTGCTGGAGGACCAGCTCGGGCTGCTCGCCCGGCATTCGCTGGCGGTGGAGCTGATCCAGTACACCGACGCCCCGGTGCTCGCGGTCGCGGTGTCCCGCGGTGAGAGCGCGGTGCTGGCGGTGCAGACCGAGGACGAGTCGGTGCACCTGCGGGAGGTGCGGGACACCGGGCTGGCCGAGGCGATCGTGAGCGCGTTGCCGCCGGGGCAGTCCGGGCGGCAGGCGCCGGTGTCCGCGCCGCTGGCCGGGCTGCAACGGGCCAGCGGGCCGGAGAAGCTGGATCCGTTCGGGGACGGCGTCGATCAGCTGGTCGCCGCCGGGATGAGCCGCAGCGAGGCGTACACGCTGGACTACCTGAGCAGGCACCGGCACCAGGGCGGGCAGTTCTCGGTCAGCCTGGCCGAGCGCTACACCACGCACATGGAACGCGATCCCACCGTGGTGTCCTGGTTCGACAGCGAGGACGGGCGTTACCTGCTGGTCAGCGAGGGCGGGCGGCTGTCCATCAGCGCGGCGGACAACCAGCGGATCGCGCACCGGGTGCAGGAGCTGATCTCCGCGGCCCGCACCGGCTGAGCTACTCGGTGGCCTCCCGGCAGGCGCGCACGAAGGCGTTCACCGCGCCGCGCTGCTCGCCCAGCCGCCACAGCGCGGCCAGCCTGCCCGGCCGGATGCCGGGCACCGGGCGGAACACCACGTCCCCACCGGTGCTGGACTCGCTGGTGCTGCTGGCCACCAGTGCGATGCCGGTGCCCGCGGCCACCGCGGCGAAGACCTCGGCCAGGTTGTTGGCCACCGCGGCCACCGTGGCCGGGTTGTCCCGGCGGGCGTCGGCGGCCAGCCAGAACTCACGTTGCGGGCCGGCTGCCTCGGGCAGGGCCACGAACGGTTCGGTGAGCAGGTCGGTGAAGGCGACCTCGGTCTCCGCGGTCAGCGGGTGATCGGCCGGTAGCGCCACCCAGCGCGGTTCGGCCAGCAGCACCCGGTAGGCGTAGCGGTCCTGGTCGGCCACTGGCAGCCAGACCAGCGCCAGGTCGACCTGGCCGTCCCGCAGCCCGGCCGAGGAATCGTCCCAGTCACTGCGGTGCACGCCGATCCGCCAGCCCGGCAGCAGTTCGGCGAAGCGGGCCGAGATCCGCTCGAACAGGCCGGGAGCCAGGTTGCTGTGCACGCCGATCTGCAGCACCATCCGCTCCCCGGCGGCGGCCCGGCCGACCTCGCCGAGCGCGTCACCCCAGTCGGCGAGTAATCGCTGGGCCCTGGGCAGCAGGGCGACCCCGGCCGCGGTGAGCGCCACGCTGCGCCGGTCCCGGCGCAGCAACGCCGAGCGCAGACTGCGTTCCAGCAGCCGGATCTGTTTGCTCAGCGCGGGCTGGGAAACGTGCAGCCGCTCGGCGGCCGCGCTGAAGCTCAGTTCCTCGGCCACCGCGACGAAGTATCGAAGGTCCCGCATATGCACGTCCATAACTCCGCGCCATTAGAGCGGCTCCGATCGGTTGTGACTAGCCCGTTCGGCGATCGTTACCAGGTTCTTCCCTCACTTGGCGGAGTCGCGAATACCCAATGGGCGCAACGATTCTTGCGTCGGCAACTCGGCCGGTCGATCGCTCGATCGGCCGATGACTGTCCATTGTGGACATATGAGCGGCGAAGGAGCTGGTCGTGCCGGGGAGAGCGGAGATCCTGCGGTGCGCGGTGGCCGGGCTGACCGCCGGGCCGGTGCTGTTGCACGGCCCGGCGGGCTACGGCCGGACCACCATGCTGGCCGAGCTGGCTACCCGAACGGCCCAGCGGGGCCGGATCCTGCGTGCCGCGCCCGGACCGGCCGATGCCGCGGTGCCCTGGACCACCCTGGCCGACCTGCTCGACGAGTTGCCGCCGCAGCCATGGCAGCTGCTGGCCGAACCCCAGCGGTCCGCCCTGCGCCAGGCGGTGCGCCGGGACCACCCCGGCACGCTGGACCGGCTCGCGCTGCGGCTGGGATTCCTCGCCCTGTTGCGGGTCCTCGGCGCGGACGAGCCGGTGCTGCTGGTGCTCGACGACGTGCAGTGGGCGGATTCGGACAGCGTGGACCTGCTCGCCTTCGCCGCCCGCCGGACCGGCCAGGCGGCCCGGGTCGCCGCGGCCGAGCTGGTCGCGCCGGGGGACGCTCCGCTGGCCACCTGGCTGAGCCCGGCCACCGTGCTGGAACTGCCGCCGCTGACCCTGGCCGAGACCACGGATCTGTTGCGTGGACAAGGAGATCCGGTCGCCCTGCACCAGGCCGCCGATGGCCACCCCCGGCTCGTCCTGGAGCTGAGCCAGTCAGGCGGCGGGCTGACCGAGGTGGCGAAAACCCTGCTCCGCCAACGACTCGACCGGCTCGACCGGGCGGTGCTGCTGCGGATCGCGCTGGCCGGGCGGATAACGGTGAGCCTGCTGCACGCCTGCGGGCAGACCGAGCCGGAGTCGACTGTGGACACCGCGCTGCGCACCGGCGTGCTGGCGCGGGAAGTGGACGGCGCGCTGTCCTTCCGGCTGCCGCTGCTGGCCGATCTGGTTGTGGCGGAGGCGGATCCGGCGCAGCTGCGGCAGGCGCACGAGGAGCTGGCCGCGGTCAGCTCGGACCCGGTGGAGCAGGCCCGGCAGCTGGCCAGGGCCCGGCCCACCCCCGCCGAGGACCTGGCCCGCACCCTGGCCGCGGCCGCCGGATCGGCCCGGCAGCGCGGACTGCCCGCCGCCGCGGCCGAACTGGGTGCGCTGGCCGCCGACCGGACGCCGGTGGGTCAGCCAAGGGCCGCGGTGGCCCGGCGGCTGGCCGCGGCCACCGACGCGGTCACCGCCGGCGCGCACGAGTTGGCCCGAACCCTGGCCGCCGCGGTGCTGACCTGCCCGCACAGCACCCGGAAACAGCGGGTCACCGCCTGCCTGGCGCTGGTGGACGCGGCCCGGCACACCAGGGCCACCGCCGAACGGATCTTCCGCCGGGCGCTGGCCGAAGCCAGTGGCGAACCCGCGCTGGAGGCCCCGGTCCGGCTGCGGCACGCCGTGCACGCGGCCATCGGCGGCGATTTCACCGCGGCCGCGGCCGGACTGGCCAGGGCCGCGCAACTGGCGCACACCGCCGGTGACCAGCACACCGAGGTCAACGCCCGGTGTTCGCTGGCGCTGTGCCAGGTGGTGCTGGGGGATCCCGCCGCCGAGGACACCCTGGCCGCCGCGGTCGCGGTGCCGGTGACCGAACCGGTGGCCCTGCACGGCGGGGTGGGCTGGACCGCGGCCCGGCTGCACCTGTTCGCCGACCGGCTGCCCGCGGCGCGAACCGAGCTGGCGAACCTGTTCGAGCTGGCCGAGGAACGCGGCGAACTGGGTGAGCTGGTCGCGATGGGCTGGAGCGCCACCGAGGTGCTGCTGGCCGCCGGCCGGTGCGGGCAGGCCCGGCAGCGGGCCGTGGAAGCCTTGCGCCAGGCCGAATCCACCGGCACCGACCTCGGCCCGGCCCGCTACGCCGCCGCGCTGGCCGAGGCGGTCGGCGGTGATCCGGCCCGCGCCGCCGGGCTGGCCGCGGCCGGCCTGGCCACCGCCGAGGCCGACGGCGACCAGGCGTTCGTGCTGCGCAACCTGCACGCGCTCGGCCTGGCCGGACTGGCCGCCGGTGACCCGGCCGCGGCGCTGGAACCGTTGCGGCGCGCGGGTGGATTGGAGACCGAACTGGCCGTGGCCGATCCGGCGGTGTTCGGGCTGCGGGCCGATCTGGCCGAGGCGCTGGTGGTCACCGGCGCGCAGGCCGAGGCCACCGAGGTGCTCGCGGCCGCCGCCGAACAAGCGCAACGACTGGGCCGCCGGGGGGTGCTGGCGACCCTGGCACGGGCCGACGGCATCCGGTTGCTGCTGGCCCAGCAGACCGAACAGGCGGTGCGGGCCCTGGAATCCGCCTGCGCCGAACAGGCCGCGCTCGGCCAGCCGGTGCAGTACGGGCGCAGCCTGCTGTGGCTGGGCATCGCGGCCCGCCGCCGACGTCGCCGGGCGGCCGCGCGGGAGACCCTGCGGCTGGCGCACCGCACCTTCCTCGGCGCGGGCGCGACGCCGTGGGCGGCCAGGGCGCTGGCGGTGCTCGGCGAGGACCAGGAGCAGGCGGCCTGCGGCGCGCTGACCGGGCTGGAGCACCGGATCGCCCGGCTGGTCGCGGGTGGGGCCACCAACCGGGAGGTGGCCGCCCGGCTCAACGTCAGCGGCAAGACCGTGGAGGGCGCGCTGACCAGGATCTACCGCAAACTCGCCGTCCGCTCCCGTACCGAACTGGCGCTCCGCCTTCCGGACCCCGCAGCCGAGCTGGGCCGGTGACCGGGATTTCCCCGTTTCGTGCCCAGGCAACGGGTTCCTAGCGTCAGGGTCCCCTGCGACGCCTAGGAGTACCCATGCGCCTGCTCCGCCTGCTCCCGATCACCCTTGCCTTGGCCGCCACCGCGCTGGTGCCGCTGGCCTCCCCGGCCGGGGCCGCGGTGGACCCGTTCATCATCGGCGGCAAGTTCGTCACCTCGGCGCCGTGGGCGGCCGCGGTGTACCGCAACGGTTCCTTCACCTGCTCCGGCACGATCATCGCGCCCACCTGGGTGCTCACCGCCAAGCACTGTGTGGGCAGCGGCCTGACCGTGCGGGTCGGCAACGTCCACCGCGCCCAGGGCACCCTGGCCACGGTGGCCGGTTACACCTCGCACGCCCGCGCCGACCAGTCCCTGCTGCGGCTGGCCGCGCCGGTGCAGACCAGCGAGTACAGCAAACTCGCCGATGCCAACCCCACCACCGGCAGCACCAACCAGATCTACGGCTGGGGCATGACCAGCCAGAGCGCGCCGCCTGCCACCCAGCTCAAGGTCGCCGACGTCCGGCTCACCTCGATCTGCCGGGACTACTACGGCGGCCAGGCCCTGTGCACCAGCCGGATCACCGGCAACGCCTGGTCCGGTGACTCCGGCGGACCACAGGTGTTCAACGGGCTGCAGGTGGGTGTGGCCTCCACCGCGGACGGCCGCAGCACCCAGCAGTACAGCAGCGTCCCGGCGGTGCGGGACTGGATCCGCCAGGTCTCCGGGGTGTGAGGGCGGTGCTGACCAAGCTGCTCAGCGCGGCCGCGATCATCCCGTTCCTGGTCGGCGGCACCCCGGCGGACCAGGACTACCCGTTCATGGCCAGCCTGCAGACCAGCTACGGCGCGCACTTCTGCGGCGGCTCGCTGATCAAACCGGACTGGCTGGTGACCGCGGCGCACTGCGTCAAGGACGAGCAGCCGGGTCAGGTGAAGGTGCGGATCGGCAGCCGGGACGCGGGCAGCGGCGGCACGCTCACCGGGGTGCGCCGGATCATCGCGCACCCGCGCTGGGGCCCGACCGCCTACTACGACATCGCCGTCGTCCAGCTCGACCGCGCGGTCGGCCAGCGCCCGATCCCGATCGCCGCGGACATCCCGGTCGGCAGTGCGACCCGGCTGCTCGGCTGGGGCCAGACCTGCGCCCGCCCCGGCTGCGGTGGCACGCCGAAGGTGTTGCAGCAGTTGGACACCAGCGTGGTCGAGGCCCGGCGCTGCCTCGGCATCGACAGGTCAGAGTTGTGCACGAACAACCCTGGCGGCAACTCCGGTGCCTGCTACGGCGACTCCGGCGGCCCACAACTGCGCTCGATCGGCGGGGCCTGGCAGCTCGCCGGCGCGGCGAGCCGCGCGGGCAGCACGAGCACCACCTGTGCCACCGCGCCCTCGGTGTACACCGCGGTGCCCGCCTATCGGGACTGGATCGCCCAGCAGACCGGAGGCTGAAAGGCCGGTGCCGCCGGGACTGGGCAGCCCCGGCGGCACCGCGCTCAGCCCCGCAGGTCCAGCACGACCTTGACGTCCTCGTCCTTGCGCGCCAACGCTTCCGGCCAGTCCGCCAGCGTCACCCTGCGGGTGATCAGCGCGCCCAGCCAGTCCCGGTCGCTGTCGGCCAGCGCGGCCGCGGCCCGCCGGTAGTGCCGCAGGTTGCCGTTCACGCTGCCCACCACGACCCCGTTGCGCAGCACCATGCCGTTGTTGATCTGCCCGGCCGGCAGCGGCAGGTCACCCTGCTCACCGGACAGTCCGGTGAGCACGGTGATGGAGTTGCGCGAGGTGCGGCGCAGCACCTCGAAGGCCACCTCGGGCGCGCCGGTGCACTCGATCACCAGGTCCGGCTCGAAGCTGATCTCGGCCAGGTCGGCGTGGTACCAGGCGCCCAGGCCGAAGACCAGTTCCGGCTTGGGGCCGGTGCGCATCCGGTCCACCACGTGCACGTCCAGCCCGCGCTGCACGCCGAGCAGGGCGGCCAGCAGGCCGATCGGTCCGGCCCCGGTGATCAGCACCGTGCGCGGGCGGAAGTAGCCGCGCAGGCCGATCCGCTCGATCTGGTCCCACACCTTGGCCACCACCGAGGTCGGCTCGGTGAGCACGCCCAGCTCGCCAAGGGCCGGGTCCAGCCGCACCGCGAACTCCGGCTCGACCGTCCACAGCTGCGAGCCGTACCCGTCCAGCGCCTTGATGCCGCGCTCGGTGTACTTGCCGTTGCGGCAGAAGTCCCACTGCCCGTCCGCACAGGCCCCGCACGGCTCCGGATCGGGCCGTCGCACCAGGCCCACCACCAGGTCACCGGGAGTGAAGCCGCTGCCGTCGGGCGCGGTGCGCACCCGGCCGAGCGACTCGTGCAGCAGCACCATCTCCGACCGGTCCGGCGGCAGTTCGCCGTAGCCCTGTTCGACCACCTCGCGGTCGGTGCCGCACACCCCGGCCAGCAACCCGGTGACCAGCAGTTCCCCCGGCCCCGCAACAGGATCGGGGAGTTCGCGCAGGGCGGTCCGGCTGGGGTCGCCGGGCACCCCGACCACGGCCTTCACGCGTCGAGCCCGTCGGTGCGGTCCCTGGCGTCCCTCGTCCGGCCGCCGTAGAGCACCGCGGCGCTGTTGACCAGCGCGAGGTGGCTGAAGGCCTGCGGGAAGTTGCCGGTGAACCGGCCGTGCGCGGCGTCGTACTCCTCGGCCAGCAGGCCGACGTCGTTGGCCAGCGCCACCAACCGGTCGAACATGGAAGCTGCCTCATTTCTCCGGCCGGACAGGGCCAGTGCGTCCACGAACCAGAACGAGCAGGCCAGGAACGAGCCCTCACGCCCGTGCAGACCGTCCACATCGGACTTCCCGCTGTCGGTGCTGTACCGGTCGACCAGGTCGCCGTTCTTCAGTTCCCGCTCGATCGCGCGCACCGTGCCGACCACCCGCTCGTCGTCCCCCGGCAGGAAGCCGACCGCGGGGATGAGCAGGGTGGAGGCGTCCAGTTCGGTGCCGCCGTAGTACTGGGTGAAGGAGTTCAGCTCCGCGTTCCAGCCCTTGGCCAGCACCTCCGCGTGCACCGCGTCGCGCAGCTCCCGCCAGCGCGCCACCGGTCCCGGCAGGTCGTGCTGTTCCACCGCGCGCACCGCCCGGTCGAAGGCCACCCACACCATCACCCGGGAATGGGTGAAGTGCCGGTCCGGCCCTCGCACCTCCCACAGCCCGGAATCCGGTTGCTGCCACAGCGTTTCCAGGTGCCGCATCATGCCGCGCTGCAACGCCCAGGACTCCGGCGTCTCACCCAGCCCGCGCTCGCGGGACAGGTGCAGGGCGTCCATGACCTCGCCGTAGACGTCGAGCTGGAGCTGGCGGTAGGCGGCGTTGCCGATCCGCACCGGCTTGGCGCCCTGGTAGCCGGGCAGCCAGTCCGCCTCCCACTCGATCAGGTGCCGCTCGCCGTCGATGCCGTACATGATCTGCACATCGGCCGGATCGCCCGCCACCGCGCGCAGCAGCCAGTTCCGCCAGGCCACCGCCTCGCCGGAGCAACCGAAGTTGTCCAGCGCCAGCAGGGTGAAGGTGGCATCGCGCAGCCAGCAGTAGCGGTAGTCCCAGTTCCGTTCCCCGCCAAGGGTTTCCGGCAGCGAGGTGGTCGGCGCGGCGACCATGCCGCCGGTGGGCGCGAAGGTCAGCGCCTTCAACGTGGCCAGCGAGCGGTGCACCGCGTCGGCGTGCGGGCCGTCGTAGCGGATGTTGGCCGCCCACTCCCGCCAGAAGTCCTCGCTGTCCTGGGTCTCCTGCATCGGATCGAGGGGTTCGGCCACCGCCTCGTAGGAGGTGGACCACTGCATGATCCAGGCCAGCCGCTGCCCGGCGGCTATGGTGAACACCGCCTCGTGCGCCCGCTCGCCCGCCACCCGGTAGGGCAGCCGGTCGCCGCGCAGCACCACGGTGTGCGGGCCGGCCACCGCGATGATGCACTCCGAACCGTGCGCTTCGGTCCGGCGCACCCAGGGCACCGAGTCCCCGTAGGCGAACCGGATCACCCAGCGCAGCCGCACCTCGACCTCGCCGGAGACGCCCTCCAGCACCCGGACCAGGGCGGGCTGGTCGTCCATGTTCTTCTCGTGCGGCGGCATCGAGTCGATCAGCCGCACCGAGCCGTCGGCGGTGTGGAACTCGGTCTCCAGCACCAGCGAGGTGTCCCGGTAGCGCCGGTGGGTGTGCTCCACCGGACCGGTGGGCGCGATCTGCCAGTGCCCGGACTGCTCGTCGCCGAGCAGCCGGGCGAAGCAGGACGGCGAGTCGAACCGGGGCAGGCACAACCAGTCCACCGACCCGGTCTTGCTCACCAGCGCCGCGGTGCGCAGATCGGACAGCAGGGCGTAGTCCTCGATCGGTCCCGGACCACCGGAGATGGCTAGCTCGTGATCGGCCACGCCACCGAGGTTAGGCGTCCGCCCCGGCGACTGCCCGACCGGACACGGTTAGCCGCCCACATTGAACCCACCCAGCCGGACCGGCGGCAGCCCGCCACCGCCGTCGTACTCCGCGCGCAGGGTGATCGACTCACCCGGCCACAACGTCACGTAGTTGTCCGACCACCGGACCGGGCCGCGCACCCCGTCCAGACTGGCCTTGATCGCCAGCGCGACCGTGCCGGAGGTGTTGTGCAGCCGCACCTCGGCCCCGCCCGGCACCCGGTGCGCACTGTGCCGCACCGAGGTCATCGGCAGGTCCTGCAACCCGGTGAGATCGGCCGAGCCGGTGACCGGCGTGTGCCACCAGGTGGACCTGGTGAAGTCGAGCACATCGGCGCTGGTGGACAGCCAGTAGACGTTCCGGTCGATCTCCACGCCGTCCCGTTCCAGCAGCAGTCGCACCAGGTAGGTGCCCTTGAACCCGGTGATCTCCGGCAGCGTGAGCACCCTGGCCGAGGAGTTGGCCGGCGCGGTGGCGGTGACCGTCTGCTCGGCCAGCACCCGGCCGTCCACGGTGGTCGCGGTGGCCCGGACCTTCAGCCCAGGCACATCAACCAGCCCGGTGCCGGCCAGCACCACCGAGCGGTCGTCGTAGGAGTACTGCACGTGCAGTGGCCGCAACGCCTTCTTCGCGCCGAAGTAGGAGCCCGCCGCGTCCAGGTTGTGGTCCCACAGGTGCCAGTACAGCGTCGGCCAGGCGTTGTTGATCATCCAGTAGATGACGCCGGTGGCCGGGTTGGCCGGATCGGCGAAGTCCCGGCCGTATGCCTCGAACTGGGCCCGGTTGCCCTCGTAGTTGGCCAGCTGGGCCTTGCGCAGGAAGTCGGCCAGGTCCTTGGGCTGGCCGTACCGCTTGGCCAGCGCGTCCGCGAACAGGCTCAGTGTGGCGAACACTTCCTTCTTGGCCAGGTGGTAGTGCGGTTTGGTCGGCAACCGCCAGAGGTCGTCGATCTCCTGCGGGGTCAGGAACTTCCGCAGGCTGGCCAGCTCCGGGATCATCGGCCCTGACCCGACCTCGGAGGCGAACCCGGCCGCGCCGCCGAGTTTGTCCTGGTACCAGTAGTTCGGCGGGATCCACCAGTACGGCCCGTCCATCTTCATCCCGGACTTGCCCAGCTGCGGGGTGCTCTTGGCCGCGGCCGATGGCAGGATCGGCGCGGTGAAGTCGGCCGCGCGCAGGGCGTCCAGGTAGGTCTGCTCGACCCTGGCGGTGGCCGCGTTGTCACTGCCGATGAAAAAGCCCAGGATGCTCGGGTGGTTGACCAGCCGGGCCGCCTCGGCCGCGGTGGAGGCCCCGGCGATCCGGTAGTCCTCCTCGGTCCAGGTGCTGTACTTCTCCCACTTGGTGCAGCACTCCCAGCCCGGCAGCAGCATGATCCCGAACCGGTCGGCCAGTTCCAGCAGCTCGTGGTCCTCCTGCTTGCCCTCCAGCCGCAGCGTGTTCACACCGAGATCGCGCACGTGCTTCAGCTCCTCGGCCAGCCGCCGCGGCTGGGCCCGCAGGAACAGGTCCGAGGCCCAGCCGCCGCCGCGCACCAGGAACGGCTTGAAGTTGACCAGGAACTTCCGCTGCCCCTGCGGGGTCAGCTCGGAACGCACGTCCCGGATGCCGAAGTCGGTGCTCGCCGTCGAATCACCCGCGGACACGGTCAGCCGGTACAGCGGCTGCTCGCCGAACTGCGCGGGCCACCACACCCTGGGCCGGTCCACCCGCAGCTCGGGGAAGGTCACGACCGTGCTCTCCCCCGGCGCCAGCTCGACCTGCTGCCGCAGCCGGTCGCCGCCGATCGCGGCGCTCACCGTACGGCGTTGTGGCTGGTCGGAGTGGTTGCGCACGGCGGCCTTCACGGTCAGCCTGGCCGCGCTGAGATCGGGTTCCAGCGCGGTGACCACCCTGGGCTCGGCCACCGAGACCGCGCCCGAGGTCACCAGGCTGATATCCCGCCAGATACCCATGTTGTTGTCCGGCGCCGGCGGGCTCCAGTCCAGGAAGCTCACCGTGAAATCGCGGAACGGGTCGGCGGGCATGGCCTTGATCGCCAGCGCGTTGTGCCCCGGCCGCAGCAGCCCGGTCAGGTCGAACTCCGCGCGCGGGTAGGCCCCCGCGGTCTCGCCCAGCCGCACCCCGTTGAGCCACAGCTCCCCGCGCGAGATCACCCCGCCGTTGAGCCGCAGCACGGTGTGCCTGCCCGGCTGCGGTAAGGCCAGGAACTCCCGCCGGTACCACCACGGCACGCTGAAATCGGCCGGGTTCACCGCGTCCCGCAGGTTGGTGGAGTAGTTCAGATCCGGATAGCGCCGGTTCGCGATCAGCCCGGCCATCACGGTGGAGCGCGCTGGCACGGTCAGCCAGCCGCGGTCGCCGTGCCGGGGGCTGGAGATCAGCGAGCCGTCCAGCCCGGCCTTGGCCGAGGTCTGCATCCGCCAGTCCGGCACCACGGTCGTACCGGGTCCGGCCACGGTCAGCCCGGGATCGGGCACCGGGTCGGCCACGGCCGGGGTCAGCGAGGCGCACAGGGCGAGGGCGATCCCGAGAACCAGTGGCGGCAGGCGCATGTCCGGCACTCTGCCGTTGGTTACCCAGTTTCGACAAGACTCCTAACGAAGCAAATTTCTAACCAACCTGGCGCAGGCCGAGGGCGGCCCTCCGGAGCCCTGTACCCGGGAGAGCCGCCCTCAGGTCCTACCTGTCCGCTACCGGATCGGCGCGGGCAACACCTGCTTGGCCACGTTGTGACCGTTGATCTCCACACTCGGCGTCGCGCCACCCAGGTCCGCGGTGCGATAGGTGCCGGTGAGGGTCAGCGTCTCGCCGGGCCACAGCGTGACGTAGTTGTCGCTCCAGTCCGTCGGCAGCACCTCGGGCCCGCCCGCGCCCTTGCGGATGTTGGCGCGCACGAAGAAACCGACCTGCTTGCCGCTGGAGTTGTTGGTCAGCGTCACCGTGGTCTTCGTGTTCTCACCGTCCACAGTGGACTTCGCCGAGGACTGCACGCTGGCCGCGGCCAGGTTGTTCAGCCCCTTGAGATCGGCGTAGCCGGACTGCGGCGTGTGGTACCAGGTGGAGCTGCCGTAGTTGAGCGTGTCGGCCTTGGTGGAGAGCCAGTACACGTTGCGGTCCAACACCTTGCCGCTGCCGTCCTTGAGCAGCAGCCGGGTGAAGTAGGTGGTGGACAGCCCGCTCGGCTGCGGCAGGTTGCCCGCCCGCACCGAACCGTTGGCCTTGGCGCTGACCGGCCGGGTCTCATCGGCCTTGACCGTGCCGTCCAGGTTGAACACGGTGGCCTGCACCGAAAGCCCCGGCACGTCGGCCAGTCCGGTGTTGACCACCGCGATCGACTTGTCGTCGTAGGAGTACTGCACGTGCAGTGGCCGCAACGCGGTCTTGGCGCCGAAGTAGGAGCCGCCGGTGGCCAGGTAGTAGTCGTAGAGGTGCCAGTACATGGTCGGCCAGGCGTTGTTGAGCATCCAGTAGATGACGCCGGTGGCCGGTTTGTTGGTGTCCGACCAGTCCCGGCCGAATGCCTCGAACTGGGCCCGGTTGGTCTCGTAGTTGGCCAGCTGGGCCTTCTTCACCACCTCGGCGGCGTTGGCCGGTTTGCCGTAGCGGCCGTCCAGCGCGGTGCCCCAGAAGGTCAGCTTGTTGAAGGTGTCCGAGCGGGACAGGTGGTACTGGGTGGCGTTGTAGTCGGTGAGCTTGTTGATGTCGCCCTGCGGCAGGAACTTCTTCAGCTCGTCCATCTCCGGGATGGTCGGGCCGGGCCCGATCTCGGAGGCGAACCCGGCCGCCCCGCCGAGCTGCTCGTTGTACCAGTAGTTCGGCGGCTCCCACCAGTAAGGACCGTCCATCTTCATGCCGGGGCTGCCCAGCTGCGGCGAGCTGAGCGCCTTGGCCGAGGAGATCACCGGCTGCTTCCACTCGGCGCGGTTGAGCGCGTCCAGGTAGATCTTCTCCAGCCCCGCGCCGGGCGCCGCGTCACTGCCGATCATGAACGCCAGCATGCTCGGGTGGTTGCGGATCCGCTTGGCCTCGTCCTCGGCCGACTCACCGGCGACCCGGTTGTCCTCCGCGGTGAAGGAGCTGTACTTCTCCCACTTCGAGCAGCATTCCCAGCCGGTGATCAGCATGACCCCGGCCCGGTCGGCCATGTCGTAGAACTCGTCGTTCTCCGGCTTGCCCTCCAGCCGGATGGTGTTCATGCCCATGCTGCGCACCAGGTTCATCTGGTCCTGCAGGTAACGCAGGTCGGTGCGCAGGAACAGGTCCGAGGCCCAGCCGCCACCGCGGACCAGGAACGGCTTGCCGTTGACCGAGAACTCCCGGCCGCCCTTGTTCAGCCGGGAGCTGACCTCGCGCACGCCGAAGCTGGTCTTCGCGGTGTCGGCGACCGTGCCGTTCACGGCTGCGGACAGCGCCGCGTCGTACATCGGCTGGCCGCCCATCTGGAACGGCCACCACACCTGCGGGTTGAGGAAGCGCAGGCCAACGGTGTTGGCAGGGGTGAAGCTGACCGTCTTGGTCTCCTTGGCCGCCAGCGAGACCGTCTGCCGGAAGCCCACGTTGCCCGCGGTGCCGCTGACCTCGGCGGTGACCGGCGCGTTGGTGTTGTTGCGCGCGTTGACCTTCACCGTGATGTCGGCGTGGTTCAGGCTGGGCAGCGGCAGGTCGGTGTCCACCCGCAGGTCGCGCAGGGACACCGCGCCGCTGGCCGCGAGCTGGACATCGCGGAAGATGCCCTGGTTGCGGTCGGCGGGCAGCTGCGCCCAGTCGATGAAGTGGATGATCAGATCGCGGTCCTGGTCAGCCGAGTTCGCGCGGATGGCCAGCGCGTTGTCACCCTTGCGGAGCAACGAGGTCACGTCGAACTCATAGGTCGGGTAGGCGCCGATCACGGTGTCCGTGCCCGCGATCTTGGTGCCGTTGAGCCACACCTCGCCGCGGGAGATCACCCCGCCGTTGAGCTTGAGGAAGGTGTGCGTGCCGGGCGCGGGGTCCGCGGTGAAGGACCGCCGGTACCACCAGGGCACCAGGAAGTCGTTGCGGTTGGCCTTCTGCAGGTTGTTGCCGAAGTTGACGTCGCCGTACTTGTTGTTGGCGATCAGACCGGCCAGCACGGTGGACCGCTTGGGCACCGCGTACCAGGAGCTGTCGTTGAAGCCCGGCGCGGAGATCGCCGCCCCGGTGCCGGTGGCCACCGCCGAGGACTGCAACCGCCAGTCCGGGATGGTGGTGGTCTGCGCGGCGCGGGCGGGGGCCGCCGGGGTCGCGCCGAGCTGGTAGGTCGGTCCGGCGGCGGGCTCTGGGGCGGCGTTGGCGCCCGGTATCGCGGACAGGAGGAGGGCGAGGCTGACGGCTCCCGCCAGCCACGGGGCACGACGTCTGGTCATTGAACGCTCCCGGCAACCACATGGCGGCGGCTGGATGGGGCTTTCCCAGGAAACTCTTGCTGGTCAACGCCTGCTTTGGCAAGGGTCCTTACGAACGAAATTCCCCTCTTGCCCAGGCACCCCCCGGCGGGTGAAGCTGCCCGCGTCAACCAAACCGCCGCCCGCGTTTGGGAGATGGAGACGATCGATGACGATCGAACGCAGAACGTTCCTCGCCGGTGGGGTCGCGGCCGCGGCCTACACCCTGACCAGCGGGGCAGGTTCGGCGCAGGCCGCGACCGAGGTCGCAGCGGAGACCGGCGAAGCGAAGGCGCCGACCGCCGCACTGTGGCAGGAGTACGTCCGCAACCCGCACAACCACCCGCAGATCCCGGACATCTCCTTCGCCGGGTACCGCACCGGTGAGTGCTGGCCGAACCCGCCGGTGCGGGCCAACGTGCTGCGCTACGGCGCGGTCAAGGACGGCTCGGCCGACGCCAGCGCGGCCATCAACGCCGCCATCGTGGACGTGGGCAGGCGCGGCGGCGGCGCCGTGCTGCTGCCTGCCGGCACCTACCGGATCGACAACATCATCCAGATCGGTTACGACAACGTGGTGCTGCGCGGCGAGGGCAGCGGGCGGACCACGCTGTACGCCAACCGGTCCCTGGAAGAGATCGTCGGCATCAACCGCAGCCGCTACGGCAGCGAGAACTCGGCCTGGAGCTGGGCGGGCGGCCTGGTCTGGGTGAGCCACCGGGACCGGCACCAGCCACTGGTCGCGGCCATCAAGGCCAAGAAGTGGCCCCTCGAAGGCTGGCTGGGCAACGAGGGCGAGGGCATCCGCACCCTGACCACCGTCACCGCGCCCGCCGCCCGTGGCGGGTTCACCCTCACCGTGGCCGACGGGCGCGGCCTGCACGCGGGCCAGCGGGTGCTGGTGCAGATCGACGACGACGCCGATTACGGGCTGCTCCGGCACATGTGCGGGGACGGCCCAGGCACCGCCGAGTACGTGTGGTCGAACAAGGACAAGCTGCTCTCCTACCGCCCGTTCCAGTGGCCGGTGCGGATCAGCAAGGTGCGCGGCAACCAGGTGACCCTGGAACAGCCGCTGCCGGTGGACGCCCGGCTGGCCTGGAAACCCCGGCTGACCACCTTCGCCCCGCCGATCACCGGCGCCGGCGTGGAGGGCCTGACCATCCGCATGGTCAAGACCGTCCGGCCCAAGCACCTGCTGGACAAGGGCTACAACGGCCTGGCCTTCCAGTGCGCCTGGGACTGCTGGGCCGACGACGTGGCCGTGGTGGACAGCGACAACGGCTTCCTGCTGGTGGCCACCAAGGGCGTCACCCTGTCCAGGACCAGCGTGGACGGCCGCGGCCAGCACCACTCCTACGCCTGCCGGGAACAGGCGCACGACAACCTGGTGGAGAACTTCCGGATCGGCAAGTTCACCGAACCGCCCACTGCGGGCTCCGGCCACCACGGCATCAACGTCGAGGGCCTCTCCTGCGGCAACGTCTGGTCCAAGGGCGATATGCAGGCGGGCACCTTCGACACCCACCGGGGACTGCCCTTCGCCAACGTGCGCACCGAGGTCACCATCCTCAACGACGGCGCGCACGGCGGCAGCGCCAACGCCGGACCGCTCTACGGCGCCCGGTTCACCCACTGGAACGTCACCGTCACCAACGGCAGGGCGGGCTGCGTGAAGATCGACCACGTGGCCCCCTACAGCGCCACGGTCGGCATCTCCGAGGTCACCGAGTTCGGCCAGATCGACAAACCGGACTTCTCCGGCGCGCTCAACTCCAAGATCGAGGCGTACGGCACGCCCGCGGTGAACCCGCCCAACCTGCACCAGGCCCAGCGCAACCTGCGGAAACGCCACCGTCGGTGACCGATTGGTTTTCGACAGGTTTCTCACAGCCTGGACACAGCTAGCGCGCGCATCCTCGGTGTCAGCCACCCAGAGCCGGGTGGCTGACACCGAGATTTGGAGCGGCACATGTCCGAGGAGAACGAGAAGAGGGCGGCCGGTTCTCCCGAGGAACCCGGCGCCCAGCAGCCTGCCCCCGACGCCCCCACCCAGCCCGTCGCGCCCGTGCCGCCGCAACAGCCGGTCACGGCCCAGCCCGCGGCCGAGGCGCTGGCCGCCCCACCCGCGGCTGAGGCACCCCAGCCCGAGGCCCAGCAGGGCGCGGAAGCTCCAGCCCAGCCCGTCGTCGGCGCCACCGCCGAACACGGCGCCGAAGCCCCCGGCCAGCCCGCGGCTCCGCCGCCCGTGCCGCCCCGCCCCAGCCGTCTCAAGGGCTTCGCCAAGCGCAAGGCCGTGCAGCTGGTGGCGGTCGGCGTGCTCGGCGCGGTGGTCGGCGCCGGGGTGGTCGGCCTGACCGTCGGCGGCCACGGCGGCGGGCACAACCGGCACGACCGGGAGTACGTCGGCAAGGGCCCGAACCGGGACGACGGCCGGTTCGGCGACCGCTTCGACCAGCGTGGACCCGGTCGGGTGGCCCCGCCGTTCCAGGACTTCGAGCGCCCCAACCGCTGATCACTCTAGAGAACCGATCAGCAAATTTGTGACCGCTACTGGCACTTCTGAGTGATCATCTTCCCCAATGGAGTGCACTCGGCGTGCCATTCGTGCACGGAGTGTGCGTGCGCGCTAAGTTTGACTCGTCGGTGGGTGGTTCGCGGATCTCCTTCCAGCCCACCATCGGCGGTGTTTGTGGATCACACGGCTTCGTGGCCTTGGGGTACGGGGAAGATCGCAAGGCCACGAAGCTACCTCCGCGTCAGCAGGGCCGCCACCTCGGCCGCGGCGCCGGCCACGATCTGCCGCAACAACTCCTCGGCCTGCTCCGGCCGTCGCTGCGCGATGGCCCGCGCCACCTCGATGTGCCGCTGGGTGGCCACCGCGTCCGGCACCTCGGGCATCAGGTGCAGCCGGTTGCGCCCGCGCAGCAGCTCGGCGGTGAAGTCACCGAGATGGGCGAACATCTCGTTCCCGGAGGCGGTCAGCACCAGCCGGTGGAAGCGCACGTCCACCTCCACGAACTGATCCACCTCGCCGAGTTCGGCCAGCCGCCCCAGTTCCGCGGCCAGCTCCAGCAGCTCGGCCCGCTGTTCCGCACTCGCCTCCCGAGCGGCCAGCCCGCCTGCCGCGGGTTCCACCGCCGCGCGCACGTGGCTGAGCTGGCGCAGCTGCTCACCGCGCTGCGCGCTGCCCAGCCGCCAGCGCACCAGCTGCGGGTCGAACAGGTTCCACTCGGTGCTCGGCCGCACCGTGGTGCCGACCTTGGGCCTGCTGTGCACCAGCCGCATGGCCTCCAGCACCCGCACCGCCTCGCGCGCCACCGTGCGGGAGACGCCGTGCCGCGCGGCGAGTTCCTCGATCCGCAGCACCTTGCCGCCGGGGATGGCGCCGGAGGTGATGGCCTGGCCGAGCTGGTCCAGCAGCTGACCGTGCAGACCGCGCTGGGTCATGGTCGCTCCACAGGGCTGACGAGCAGATCAACTCACCGTAGCCGGGCTCGCGAGTGATTCGACCAGACTTCGAACTCGTTGTGCCGCCACTTCCGGACCGCCCTCGGTCAGCGCTGCGCCGACCCCGCAGGCCACCGCGCCCGCGGCCACCCACGCCGGCACCTCCGCCAGTGCCACGCCACCGGTGGGCATGATCGGCGCCTGCGGCAGCGCGGCCCGCACATCGGCCAGCCAGCGTGGGCCGAAACCCCTGGCGGGGAACAACTTCACCGCGTCGGCCCCGTGTTCGAGGGCGGTCACGATCTCGGTCGGGCTGGCCACCCCGGGCAGCGCGGCCGCGCCGTAGCGGTGCGCGGTGCGGATGACCTCGGGGTGCAGGCTGGGCGAGACCAGGAAACTGGCCCCGGCCAGGGTGGCCAGCCGGGCGGTGGCCTCGTCCAGCACGGTGCCCGCACCCAGGGTGATCCCCGGCCGACCGGCCAGTTCCTCGATCACCGATAGCCCGCCGGGCGTGGTCAGCGCGATCTCCAGGGTGCGCAGCCCGGCGTCGATCATCGCCTCGGCGGTGGCCAGCGCGGTCTTCGCGTCCCCGGCCCGCACGATGCCGAACACCCGCTGCTCGGCCAGTGCGGCCAGCGTTTCCCATCGGTACAACGACAAGCTCCTCTCAGAAGGCCGCGCGCGGCGGGGCCGAGTCGGTCGAGCCGACCAGGAAGTCCAGGTCCACCCCGCGGTCGGCCTGTTGCACGTGTTCCCGGTACAGCCGCACCCAGCCGCGATCCGGCCCGGCCGCCGGTGGCCGCCACCCGGCCCGCCGCTCGGCGAGTTCGGCATCCGACACGTGCAGGTGCAGTCGTCGGCCTGGCGCGTCCACGGTGATCAGGTCCCCGTTCCGCACCAGGGCCAGCGGTCCGCCGACGGCGGCCTCCGGCGCGACGTGCAGCACGCAGGCGCCGAAGGCGGTGCCGCTCATCCGGGCGTCGGAGATCCGCACCAGGTCCCGGATCCCGGCGTCCAGGAGCTTCTGCGGCAGCGGCAGGTTGCCCACCTCCGGCATGCCCGGGTAGCCGACCGGGCCGGTGTTGCGCACCACCAGCACGGTGTCCGCGGTGACCGGCAGGTCAGGGTCGGCGATCACCGCGTGGTAGTCCTCGACCGAGTCGAAGACCAGCGCGGGACCGGTGTGGTTCAACAACCTCGGCTCGGCCGCGGACTGCTTGACCACCGCGCCGCCCGGGGCCAGGTTGCCGCGCAGCACCGCGGTGCCGCTGTCGGCCGGCTGCACCGGGTTGGCCAGCGGCCGGATCACCTCGTCGTCGTGCACCACCGATCCGGCGCAGTTGGCGAGCAGGCCCTGCCCGGTCACCGTGAGCACGTCCGCGTGCAGCGCGTCCTTGATCCGCTCGATCAGCGCGGGCAGCCCGCCGGCGTAGGCGAACTGCTCCATCAGGAACCGGCCCGAGGGCATCAGGTCGACCAGCAGCGGCAGTCGCGCGCCGAGCCGGTCGAAGTCCTCCAGGTCCAGCGGCACGCCCAGTCGTCCGGCGATGGCCAGCAGGTGCAGCACCGCGTTGGTGGAGCCGCCGATGGCCGCGTTGACCAGGATCGCGTTCTCGAATGCCTTCCTGGTCATCACCTCGGCCGGGTGCGGGCCGCCGGTGGCCAGCGCGACCGCCCTGATCCCGGTCTGCTCGGCCAGCGTGCCGCGCCGGGCGTCCACCGCGGGCAGGCCGGAGGCGCCGGGCAGCTGCATGCCGAGTGCCTCGGTCACGCAGGCCATGGTGGAGGCGGTGCCCATGGTCATGCAGTGCCCCACCGAGCGGTTGAGGCAGCTCTCGAACTCGGTGAACTCGGCCTCGGTGATCGTCCCGGCGCGCAGTTCCTCGGTCATCCGCCAGATGTCGGTGCCGGAGCCGACCTCGCGGCCGCGGTAGTTGCCGTTGAGCATCGGGCCGCCGGTGAGCAGGATCGCGGGCACCCCGGCGCTGGCCGCGCCCATCAGCGCGGCCGGTGTGGTCTTGTCGCAGCCGGTGAGCAGCACCACCGCGTCCACTGGGTTGGCCCTGATCAGCTCCTCGATCTCCATCGCGGCCAGGTTGCGGTAGAGCATGGTGCTGGGCCGCATCAGCGGTTCGCCAAGGCTCATCGCCGGGAATTCGAGCGGGAAGCCGCCTGCCTGGTACACGCCGCGTTTGACCGCCTCGGCGAGCAGCCGCAGGTGCGCGTTGCACGGGGTCAGTTCGGAGAAGGTGTTGCCGATGCCGATGACCGGGCGGCCGTCGAAGTGCTGCCCGCCGTAACCGAGTCCGCGCAGGCTGTGCCGCGCGATGAACCCGTTCTTGCCGGTGCCGCCGAACCAGGCCTGACTGCGGAGTGCCATGACCCTCCCATCGGCAAAAGTATTACTAATACTCCGTCCACTCTGCGACAGCGAACGCGCCGTGTCCAGGAGAACAGTCCTATCGTCGGAGGTCCGGGTTAGCCTTCGGCGTGCCTCTACGCAGAGCGGTGGATCCGCATGAGCTGCGCGCCGCGGTGACCGAGGTCCTGCCCTGGCTGGACGGCGGTGAGCAGCCCGACCGAGCCGCCCTGGCCGCCGCGGTCCGGTTGAGTCTGCGCACCCTGGAGGGCCTGGCCCCCGGGCGCAGCGTGGAGTTGCGGGTGCCGCCGTTCGCCGCGGTGCAGTGCGTGGCCGGACCCCGGCACACCAGGGGCACCCCGCCGAACGTGGTGGAGACCGACCCGCGCACCTGGCTGGAACTCGCGCTGGGGCGGATGGGCTGGGACGCGGCCCTGGACGCGGGCAGCCTCACCGCCTCCGGCAACCGCGCCGAGGAGATCGCGACCTGGCTGCCACTGCTCCGGGTGTAGCGCCGCCGGCCCGCCGCTCCGGCGCGCGCCACGCGTGGCTCAGAACAGCCGACCCAGCCCCCCGAACAGGTCCCGCCCCGACTCCACCAGCCGCCCGGCCCCGGAGACCGCCGCGTCCCCGAGGTCGTTGAGCAGTTCCCGCCCGGTGTCCGCCGCGGCCGCCCGCACCCCGTCCCAGTCCCCGTCCAGCGCGCTGCCGATCACCCGCCCGCCGCCGTCCCACAGGTCCCCGCCCGCCTCGCCGACCTCGCCGCCGAGTCCCGGCCCGGCCCCGGTCACCCGCTCCGGCTGGCCGGTCGCGATGTGGCCCAGGTTGCGCAGCGATTCCGAGCCCTGGTCGAAGTACGCCGAGTGCGCGTGCCGCAGCCCGGCGTCCTCACTCGCCCCGAACCCGCGTGCGCCGAACTGCTCGTCGTAGGGCCCGTGGTTGGCGCCGTCGGCGGTGAACCAGCTGCCGTCGGTGGCCCGCACCACCGGGTCGTGCTCGGTCATCCCGGCCCACACCCGTCCCGGCAACTCCGCCGCGCTGGCCGCGCCGACGCCCGGCGAGCCGACGAAGGCCAGTTCGTCCGCTGCCAGCCCGTGCAGGCCCGCGTACCCGGCCACCGTGCTGCCGTAGCTGTGCCCGATCACGGTGAGGTGCTGCCGATGTTCCGCCGCCGCCCGGTAGCCGTCCACGTCCGCGACCAGCCGCGCCGCGCCCTCGATCGCCTGGTCCGGGCGGCTGACCTGGGCGTTGGTGATCGCGTCCGGGGCGTCGTAGCCCAGCCACTGGATGGTCGCGTTGCCGCCCGGACTGGCCGCGTCCATCTCCGCACGCAGGTTCGCCGCCTGGCCCAGGCTGAAACCACCCAGACCGGAGCCGGTGCCGGGCACGCAGACCGCGACATCCGTTGCCCGGTCGGGGTTTCCGAAGGCGACCGCGAGTCCGCCCTGACCGCGTGGGCCGTCCGGTTCCCAGGCCATGATCAGCACTTCCTCGCGTGGGATGCCGCGTTCGGCCGCCAGTCTTTCCGCCTCGGCCAGGCGGTCCGCGGCGAGTTCGGTGTTGCGCAGCTGCCGCTGGGCCGTGGCGCGTTCGTCGAGCAGGCGGGACAGGGCGGGATCGTTGGCGTTGCGCAGGTTCTCCGTGTCGGTGGGGTCCAGGCCGAGTTCGCGGGCCCGGTCGGCGAGCCGGCGGTCGGCCTCGGTCAGCGCGCCCCGGAATCGCGCGCCGTCCTCGGTGATCCGCCGCCGGTTCGCCGCGTCCAGCACCGGCGCTGGCAGTCCGCGCAACCGGCCGAGCTGGTCGTACCGGGTGAGCAGCAGCCGCTCACGCTCCACAGTGGACAGTCCGGCCCACCAGGCCGCCATCTGCCGCGGATCCGAACCCACCGGTGGCAGCGCGAGCCCGTGCACCGGCAGCGCCTGCCACTCCGGGGTCTGCCCGGCCACCGTGCCGAACCCCGGATCCAGCCGGTCCAGCGCACCGGCCAGTGAGCGCAGCAGTTCGGTGTAGGGCGCGCGGACCGTCTCCAGTGCGCGGACCACGGTCGCGGCCAGTTCCCGTTCGAGCAGCGGATCGGCCCCGGCCGGGCGGCCGCGCCAGATCGCGATGGCCCGGTCCGCGCCGGTGCGCATGGCCTGCTGGGCGCGGGCGGCCGCGTGCACGATGGCCACCGCCGAACGCAGCCGGGCCGCCGAGGTACTGGCCGCGACCTGGCTGAGGTCGCCGCGCCTGGTGAAGGCCACACCCGCGTCCCCGGCCCAGGACCCGGCCGCGGCCCGGCTGTGCCGGACCGACTCGCCTGCCCGGTCCACCGCGCTGACCGCCCCGGTCAGCGGATCGGCCGCCTCGGCCAGCCGGCCCGGATCGCCGACGGTCATCCGTTGGTAGAGCGCCTCCGGGTTCACCGGGTGCCGCCCAGTAACCGCCTGGCCTCGGTCTCACCCTCGGCGTAGCCGTCCGCGTTGCCGGTCAGCGCCTGCGCCGCGTCGGCGAACCAGGCCGAGCCGTGCCGCAGGTCGGTGCCGTGTGCCGCGCCGAAGCGGGTCAGCGCGGCGGCGAACTCGCCCGCACCGTCCACCTCGCCGAGCAGCGCGGGATCCAGCCGCAGGTGGTCGAGCAGGGCCGCGCCGTCGGCGGCCGCGTCGGCCCCGGCGAAGAACTCGCGGGCGGCATGGCGCAACCGGTCCGGTTCGACACGGATGTGCTCGGTCATGGAACCTCCAGGGCTGCTCGGCACGTCTGTGACGGCAGACACCCGACCCCGGTTCCCCTGGAGACGAGATGGCAGGACCGCAGGACAGCCCCTGGTGGCTGGCCGTGGCCACCGAGCAGGCGGCCGCCTTCCGGCAGGCCGCGCAGGCCGCCGACCCGGAGCTACCGGTGCCCTCCTGCCCCGGCTGGCGCTTCCGCGAGCTGGTGCTGCACACCGCGCGGTTCCTGCAGATCGTCGGCGGCCAGTTACGCACCGGTGGGGCCGACCGCGCCCGCCCGGTGCCGGAACCAGCCACCATCAGCGACCCACTCGACTTCTTCGACCAGCAGCTGGACGACTGCCTCCGGCTGCTCGCCGCCTGCCCACCCAACAGTCCACTGTGGACATTCAGTCCGGCAGCGCCCAGCCTGGCCTGGTTCTGGCACCGCCGGGTCGCGCACGAGCTGAACCTGCGCCGCTGGGACGCCCAGGCCACCCTGCGCTGCCTGGTCCCGACCAAGCGCGCACTGGCCGTTGACGGCATCGACGAGGTGCTCGGCACCCTGCTGGCCAGCCGGTACACCGCCGCGTCCAGCCCGGCCGCCACCGGCGCGGTGCTGGTCTCCTGCACCGACGGCCCGGAACGCTGGCTGGTCTGGCTGCAACCCGGCGAGGCGCCGGAGGTGGTCCGCGACCCGGCCGACCTGCCTGCCGCCAAGGCCACCACCGCGGGCCGGGCCACCGCGCTCTACCACGGTCTCTGGGGCCGGATCGAGCTGCCGATGGCCGAAGGGTGCCCGGTGTTGCTCTCCGGAGTGCAAGCCCACTGAATCCGTCTTGTTCGGTCCCGAACGCTCCGGCAGAGTGCTCGGCATGGCGGAGACAGCGCAGCGCGACCGGCCCACCTTCGCCCGGCTGGCGGTGGCCTGCGGGGTCGGCAGCTCACTGGAGTTCTACGACTTCCTGATCTACGGCACCGCCTCCGCACTGGTCTTCGGCCGGTTGTTCTTCCCGCAGAGCGAGCCGTGGACGGCCACCCTGCTGGCCTTCTCCACCTTCGCGGTCGGCTTCCTGATGCGGCCGATCGGCTCGATCATCTTCGGGCACTTCGGCGATCGGCTCGGCCGCCGCCGGATGCTGGTGATCAGCCTGTCCCTGATGGGTGTGTCCACCGCGCTGATGGGTCTGCTGCCCACCTACGCCGCGATCGGCATCGCCGCGCCACTGTTGTTGCTGTCACTGCGGATCGTGCACGGCCTCTCCGTCGGCGGCGAGACCGCGGGCGCCACCCTGCTGGCCGTCGAACACGCCCCGGCTGGCAAGCGCGGGCTCTACGGCAGCCTGGTCACCATCGGCTCGCCACTGGGCGCCTTCCTGGCCAACGGCGCGTTCGCGCTGGTCCTGCTGCTGCCCGAGGCCGATCTCTACGACTGGGGCTGGCGGATCCCGTTCCTGGCAGGCATCGCGGTGGTGCTGGTCGGCCTGTTCGCCCGGCGCAACGTGGCCGAGACCCCCGAGTTCGAGCGGATCGCCAAGACCGCGCGCACCGGGCGGGCGCCGCTGATCGCGGTGCTGCGCGAGCACAAACGCCTGGTGCTGCTCACCGCAGGGGTCAACCTGGGCTTCAACGCGTTCATGTTCATCGTGGTCACCTTCCTGCTCGCCTACGGCAGCCAGGCGGTGGGCATTCCCCGGTCGGTGCTGCTCTACGGCTCGATGGCGGGCAGCATCGCCCAGGTCGCCGGGATCGTGTACTTCTGCCGCCTCACCGACCGGATCGGCCGCAAGCCGGTGCTGATGGCGGGCGCGATCTTCTGCACGGTGTGGGGTTTCCCGCTCTTCGCCCTGGTCGACTCGGGCAGCCCGGCGCTCGCGGTGCTCGGCATCGTGCTCGCCTTCGGCGGCTCGGCGGCCATCTTCGGCCCGATGCTGGCCTACTTCTCCGAGCTGTTCGGCCCGGAACTGCGCTACACCGGCGTCGGCTTCGGCTATCAGATCGGCGCGGTGCTCGGCGGCGGCCTGTCCCCGCTGATCGCCGGCAGCCTGGTGACCGCGGCAGGCGGGTCCTCCTGGCTGGTCGCCACCTACATGTCCGCGGCCGGGCTGATCAGCCTGCTGTGCCTGCTCGGGCTGCCGGAAACTGTCCGTAAGTAACCACTCACCCGATTCGGCACCCCCGTTTCGGTTATCGCCTGATTAGAGCAGCATATGCAGTATTGAGGGCATGATCGGTTATCGCCGCCCGGTTCTCCTCGTCCTTGTTTCCGCGCTCGCACTGCTGCTTTTCGGCAGCGTTTCCCAGGCGGCCCCGGCCGTCCAGGAGTCCTGTTCCGACCCGTTCAGCGACCGTAATGCGGATGCGGGCTTCGACGGCCGCATCTGCCTGACCCCCGCCGTGGAGGGTGAGCTGAAGGTGGTGGTCCGAGGGGACTGCAGGTGGAACTACCACTTCTTCTGGGGTAAGCCGCCGTCGAAATGCCGCACCTCGCAGGCCCGCTACTCGCTGACCGAACCGGCGGGCACGAAGTCGAATGACGACATGTCCACGATGGAGTCGGTCAGCGGCAACGTGCAGGCGACTGGAAAATCATTCAAGTGCGCCGAGGGCAGCTATAAGGTCGAGCTTTACTACAAGATCGAGATGATGGGCTGGTCCGGAAACTGGTCCCGGCAGATCGAACATCAGCGCACGGTGGACATCAAGGCCGCGTGCTGACCGGCTGAGCCCGGCGGGGTGGCGTTCCGGAGCCTGCCGCCACCCCGCCGACCCGCCACCGCCCAGCCGACCAGGGCCGCGAGCACCCCGCCGAGACCGTTGTTGATCATGTCCTGGGTCTCGCAGGCGCCCAGCCCGGTCATGCCCTGGTACAGCTCGATGCCCACCGCCAGCGCCACGCTCAGCAACGCCACCGGCAGGAACCGGCGCACCGCGATCGCGCCGAAGAAGGCGAACGGCATCAACAGCACGAAGTTCAGCCGCTGCCAGGACCCGGCCAGCGAGAACTCGTTCTGGATGCACTCCGCCCAGGCCTGACCCAGCGAGGCTGCCTCCCCGCCCTGCCTGCCCACCCGCACCAGCGTCACCGCGAGCACCCCGCCGAGTGAGCCCAGTGACAGCCCGGTGAACAGCGCCCGCCAGCCGAACAACCGGCCGATCAGCAGTCCGATCAGACCGAGCACCAGCCCGGCGCCGACCGCGTAGGCCAGCACCTCCGGCCGGGCGAAGATCCGCTCGGCCAGGTTCAGATCCCGGTCCAATCGGCCGTTCAGCAACTCCAGCACGAGCACCCACCTCGCCTCTTTTTTGGCTCTCGTCTGTTCAGCAGACGCGCGAGTGGGGTCCGGAGTTGGCCCGAACGAGAGCCGCGTCACCGGCCAGAAGGGGCAGAAGCACTACTCCGGGGCACTTACACTTAGGCGAGTCTGATCCCGTCCCGAGGGAGTTCTCGGTGGTCATCGACCCCAGCCAGACCGATCGCGACCAGGACGACACCCCCCGCGAGGAATGCGGTGTATTCGGTGTCTGGGCCCCCGGCGAGGAGGTGGCCAAGCTCACCTTCTACGGCTTGTACGCCCTCCAGCACCGCGGCCAGGAAGCGGCGGGCATCTCCGTCGGCGACGGACACCAGGTGGTGGTGTTCAAGGATCTGGGGCTGGTAAGCCAGGTCTTCGACGAGCAGGTCCTGTCCTCGCTGCGCGGCCACGTCGCCGTCGGCCACTGCCGGTACTCCACCACCGGCTCCACCACCTGGGAGAACGCCCAGCCCACCTTCCGCAACACCGTCACCGGCAGCGCCCTGTCGCTTGGCCACAACGGCAACCTGGTGAACACCGCCGAGTTGATGAGCCGGGCCAAGGAAGCAGGCGTCGCCACCGCGGGCGCCACCACCGACTCCGACCTGGTCTGCGGGCTGCTCGCCGCGGCAGCGGCCGACCTCGGGTTCGAGCAGGCCGCGATGGAACTGCTGCCCACCCTGCGTGGCGCGTTCTGCCTGGTCTTCTCGGATGAGTCCACCCTCTACGCCGCGCGTGACCCGCAGGGCGTGCACCCGCTGGTGCTCGGCCGGCTGGAGCGCGGCTGGGTGGTCGCCAGCGAGACCGCCGCACTCGACATCACCGGCGCCTCCTTCGTGCGCGAGGTCGAGCCCGGCGAGCTGATCGCCATCGACGAGAACGGCCTGCGGTCCTCCCGCTTCGCCAACCCCGAGCCCAAGGGCTGCGTGTTCGAGTACGTCTACCTGGCCCGCCCGGACACCTCCATCGCAGGTCGCGGCGTGCACGCGGCCAGGGTGGACATCGGCCGCAGGCTGGCCGCGGAGTTCCCGGTCGAGGCCGACCTGGTCATCCCGGTGCCGGAATCGGGCACCCCGGCCGCCATCGGCTACGCCCAGGCATCCGGCATCCCCTACGGCTCCGGCCTGGTCAAGAACGCCTACGTGGGCCGGACCTTCATCCAGCCCTCGCAGACCATCCGCCAGCTGGGCATCCGGCTCAAGCTGAACCCGCTGCGCGATGTGATCAGGGGCAAGCGGCTGGTCGTGGTGGACGACTCGATCGTGCGCGGCAACACCCAGCGTGCCCTGGTCCGGATGCTGCGTGAGGCAGGCGCGGTCGAGGTGCACGTGCGGATCGCCTCGCCGCCGGTGCGCTGGCCCTGCTTCTACGGCATCGACTTCGCCTCCCGCGCGGAGCTGATCGCCAACGGCCTGGACATGGACGGCGTGCGCCGTTCGGTCGGCGCCGACTCGCTCGGCTACGTCTCCCTCGAGGCGCTGATCGCGGCCACCGAGCAGCCCAAGACCCGGCTCTGCTCGGCCTGCTTCGACGGCGAGTACCCGATCGCGCTGCCGGATGACCTCAAGATCGGCAAGCACCTGCTGGAGAACATCGAGAAGGGTGTGGCCGGTCCGGCCGAGCCCGTCCTGCCCAGCGGGTACGGTGCCGAAGACGCCGTTCGGCGTCCCTGACCTGGCTAGACAATTGATCTCGGATGGAGCTGGACGAGCAGTGACCGCGCACGCCGAAAGCGGGAAGGCCACCTACGCGGCCGCCGGAGTCGACATCGCCGCAGGTGACGAGGCTGTGGAGCAGCTCAAGCCGTGGGCGGAGAAGGCCACCCGCCCCGAGGTGCTCGGCGGCATCGGCGGTTTCGCCGGGCTGTTCAAGCTCAAGCTGGACCGGTGGAAGGAGCCGGTGCTCGCCTCCTCCACCGACGGCGTCGGCACCAAGCTCGCCGTGGCCCAGGCCCTGGACAAGCACGACACCGTGGGCATCGACCTGGTCGCCATGGTCGTGGACGACCTGGTCGTCTGCGGTGCCGAGCCGCTGTTCCTGCAGGACTACATCGCCGTCGGCAAGGTGGTGCCGGAGCGGATCGCCGCGCTGGTCAAGGGCATCGCCGAGGGCTGCACGCAGGCGGGTTGCGCCCTGCTGGGCGGCGAGACCGCCGAGCACCCCGGCCTGATGGACCCCGGGCACTACGACATGTCCGCCACCGGCGTCGGCGTGGTCGAGGCGGACAAGCTGCTCGGCCCGGACCGGGTCCGCCCCGGCGACGTGCTGATCGCGATGGGCGCCTCCGGCCTGCACTCCAACGGCTACTCGCTGGCCAGGCACGTGCTGCTGGAGATCGGCCGGATGCCGCTGGAGGGGCACGTCGAGGAGTTCGGCCGCACCCTGGGCGAGGAGATGCTCGAGCCCACCCGGATCTACGCCAAGGACTGCCTGGCGCTGGCCGCCGAGGCCGATGTCCGGACCTTCGCGCACGTCACCGGCGGTGGCCTGGCAGGCAACCTGGGCCGGGTCATCCCCAAGGGCCTCATCGCCGACCTGGACCGCGGCAGCTGGACGCCCGCGCCGGTGTTCGCGCTGATCGCCCAGCGCGGCCGGGTGGAGAAGCCGGAGATGGAGAAGACCTTCAACATGGGTGTCGGCATGGTCGCCGTGGTCGCGCCGGAGGAGGCCGACCGCGCACTGGCCGTGCTGACCGCCCGGCACGTGCCGGCCTGGGTGCTCGGCGAGGTCCGCAAGAGCACCGAGCCGGGCGAGAAGCCCGAGGACCGGGCCGTGCTGCGCGGGGATCACCCGCGGTTCTGATTCCCACGATCGGGTTGCCCTGACAACCTTCCGCGCTGTTTCGCCGTAGTAGCGGTGAGTGCGGAAGGAGGTCAGCGGTGCCAGGCGGGGAGCTACGCGCGAGCGAGTTGCGGTCAGTGCTGGCCGTCGACCCGCCGCCACCCACGGTGAGCTGCGCCGATGTCATGCGGGACGGCCGCAGGGTGGTGCGCAGGCGGCGGTTCGGGGTGGCCATCGTGCTGGCCGCGGTGCTCTCCGTGCTCACGGTCGGCACGATCGTGCTGTTGCCGGCCGCCGCGGTCGAACCGGCCGGGGTCAGCAGCTCGCCGGTGCCGCCGGTCACCTCATCGCCCCCGGGCACCACCGCACCGCCCTCGGTCGCCCCCACCCCGACCAACGGCCGCAGCATCGAGGACAAACCGCTGTTCCCGCCGATGACCACGAAGGACGTCGAGCGGTACAGCGTGCTGCTGGCCAAACAGCAGTGGCTGCCCCAGGGCTACTCCGCGGTCGCCGACAGCGGCGCCAAACCCGGTCAGTTCCAGCTGGTCGAGGACTTCCTCCGGCTCGGCGTCCGGCTGACCGACCGGCAGGGCCGCACCGGCCTGCTGGTGCTCACCGTGCGCTCGCCCACCGGGCACCCGGTCTACTGCCGGGACACCGACGGGTGCCGGGCCGAATCCCTGCGCAGCGGCAAGACCAGGTACTCCTGGGTGAAGCTGACCGACGCGATCACCGCCGAACGCGAGGTGCTGGTCACCACCCAGACCGGGCTGCAGGTCGGCGCGGTGGTCACCGACAACAGCGCCTGGCCGATCCTCTCCGGCAGTGAGATCGCCGAGCTGGTCACCAACCTGGCCAATTAGTCGACCCAGCGGTACAGGCGTTCCGGCCGACCGGTGCTGCCGTAGCGCAACCGCACCTCGGCCCGGCCCGCGCTGACGAAATGCTCCAGGTAGCGGCGGGCGCTGACCCTGGACAGGTTGGTCTCGCCCGCGCACTCGGTGGCCGACACATCGGACTCGGCCGCGCGCAGCACCTCCTCGACCAGCTTGGCGGTCTGCGGGGTCAGGCCCTTGGGCATGGTCGGGGCCGCGGTCGGGCGGGCGCCGAAGACCTGGTCCAGCACGGCCTGGTCCACCGAACCGGTCAGCCGGGAGCGGACCTCGGCGAAGTGCGCGAGCTGATCACGCAGGGCCGCGTACTCGAACGGCTTGATCAGGTAGTGCAGCACCCCGCCACGCACCGCCGCGCGCACCGTCTCCACGTCCCGCGCCGCGCTCACCACGATCACGTCGGTGTGCCCGGCCTGCTCACCGGCCGCCCCGGCCCGCAGTTCGCGCAGCACGTGCACGCCGTCGGCATCGGGCAGGTAGATGTCCAGCAGCACCAGGTCCGGCCGGAGTTCGCGCACCGAGCGGATGGCCTCGGCCGCGGTGTGCGCCACCCCGACCACCTCGAAACCCGGGGTGCGCGCGACGTAACCGCTGTGCACCTTGGCCACCATGAAATCGTCGTCGACCACCAGCACCCTGATCACCGGCTCACCTCCGGCGGGCGGGTGCCCAGGGCCGCGGTGGCCCGGCCCAGGGTGGCGGTGAACACCGCGCCGCCCTCGTTGCGCACCGAGACCGAGCCGCCCCGGCGCACGCAGATCTGCCTGGTCAGCGCCAGTCCGATACCGCGCTGCCCGCCCTGGGTGGCCACCTTGGTGGTGAACCCGTGCTCGAAGACCTCCTCGGCCAGCTCCGGCGCGATGCCCGGCCCGGAATCCCGCACCCGCACCAGCACCTGCTCCGCCGACCCGGCGATGTGCACCTCGACCCACTGCCCGGCCCCGGCGGGCAACGCGTCCAGCGCGTTGTCCACCAGGTTGCCCACCACCGTCACCAGGTCCTGGGACAGCGCCTCGTCAACTCTGTCCACAATGGACTCCTCGGACAGTTTGATGCCCACCGCGCGCTCCGCGGCCAGGCTGGCCTTGGCGATCAGCAACGCGGCCAGCGCGGGATCGGCGATCCGCGCGGTCACCGCGCGGCTCCAGTCCGCGTGCGCCCGGTTGGCGCGGGTGACGTAGCGGACCACCTCGTCGTACTCGCCCAGCTCGATCAGCCCGGCAATGGTGTGCAGCTCGTTGCGGAACTCGTGCGCCTGCGCCCGCAGGGTGTCCGTGGCATGCCGGTTGACGTCGAGTTCCTGTTGCAGCGCAACGAGTTCGGTCCGGTCCCGGAGGGTCACCACGGCGCCGATCTGCTGTCCGTGCAGCCCGATCGGCATCCGGTTCATCACCAGCACCCGCCCACTGCGCAGCACCACCTGGTTGGGCCCGCTGGCCCGCCCGGTGAGCACATCCCGCAGCCGCTCGTTGGCATCGGCCAGCTCGTCCACCTGGGTGCCGATCGCGTCCGGCAGCGCGAGCAGCTCCCTGGCCGAGGTGTTCATCAGGGTGATCCGGTGCTGCTGGTCCAGCCCGAGCACGCCCTCCCGGATGCCGTGCAGCATCGCCTCCCGGTGCTCCACCAGCCCGGTGATCTCCCTGGGCTCCAGCCCCAGCGTCTGCCGCTTCACCCAGCGGGCGGCCAGCAGCGAGCCGATCAGGCCGATCCCGGTGCCCAGCCCGAGGTGGATCAGCAGGTCGCCGGGTGAGCTGATCAGCGACTCCCACAGCCCCGGCTCGTCCTGGCCCGCGCTGACGACGCCGACCAGCCTGCCCTCGTCGGAGAACACCGGCACCTGCGCCACTACCTGCTCGCCCAGCACCCCGTCCCAGCTCCGCCCGGTGGCCACCTGGGGCAGGCCGACCGCGAGCTGCTCGTTCACCCGCCGGGGGTCGGTGGCGGTGCGGATCCGCAGGTCGGTGGTGGCGATGCTGATCGAGCTGTTCCCGGCCTGGCCGCGGGCGGTCTCGGCGAAGATCACCAGCCGGTGGTACTGCCCGTCGGCCAGCGCGTCCTGCACCCCGTCGGTGGCGGCCACCTGCTCGGCGACCAGCAGCATCCGGCGGCCCTGGGTCTCCCGGAAGTTCGCGGTGGACTGGCTCAGCGTGGACGCGGTCACCGCGCCCAGCAGCGCCAGCACGACCAGGAACTGCAACGCGAAGAGCTGCCGCGCCAGCGACCCACGCACACCCACGCCGCGCACCTCCTCGTGCCTCTATCGCGTGAACACAACGACCACAACGAACGCTGCGGACGCAAGAACACGGTTTTCAGCGTAAGTGGTCACTATGGCTTAGCTCACTGCGAGACGAGGAGGCGAGGATCGATGCCGATCCGCAACTGGCTGGCGGGGCTGGCCGCGGTGGCCGCGACGCTGGTCGTGCCACCGCTGTTCACCTCCGGCGCCGGCGGCGACGCCACCGGTCCGCTGCGGGGCCTGCGGCTGCTGGTGCCCAACGCGCCCGGCGGCGGCTACGACGTCACCGCGCGCACCGCGGCCAAGGCCATGGACGAGGTCGAGCTGACCCGCAACGCCGAGGTGTTCAACCTGCCCGGCGCGGGTGGCACGGTCGGTCTCGGCCGCACCGTGGCCGAGACCGGCAACCAGCGCCTGGTGATGTCCATGGGCCTGGGCGTGGTGGGCAGCGTGTTCACCAACAAGTCGCCGAACTCCCTGGCCGAGACCACCCCGATCGCCAAGCTGACCGAGGAACCCGACATCGTCGTGGTCGGCAAGAACTCCCCGTACCGCACCATCGGCGACCTGGTCGCGGCCTGGAAGGCCAACCCAGGCGCGGTCACCGTCGGCGGCGGCTCCAGCCCCGGCGGCCCGGACCACCTGGCCCCCATGCTGATGGCCAAGGCCGTCGGCCTGGAACCCAAACGGGTCAGCTACATCCCCTACGACGGCGGCGGCGAACTGCTCTCCTCGGTGCTCGGCGGCAAGATCCACTTCGGGGTTTCCGGCGTCGGCGAGTACGTGGACCAGGTCAAGGCCGGTGAGCTGCGGGTGCTCGCGGTCACCGGGGCGAACCGAATCAAGGACATCGACGCGCCAACCCTGTCCGAGGCAGGCGTGCCGGTGACCTTCACCAACTGGCGCGGCATGGTCGCCCCGCCCGGCCTCTCCGACGCCGAGCGCACCCGGCTGGTCGAGCTGTTCCAGAAGCTGCACGACTCCCCGCAGTGGCAGGAGGCGGTCAAGCGCAACGGCTGGACCGACGCCTTCCTGCCGGGGGCGAAGTTCGGCGAGTTCCTGGCCGCGGAGAGCAAGCGGGTGGCCGATGTGCTGAAGGAGTTGGGTCTCGCGTGAGTGAGCAGGTGCAGGGGCGCTCGGCGCTGGCCTGGCTGAAGGAACGGTCCGAACTCGGCATCTGCGTGCTGCTGCTGGCCCTGGGCGTGCTCGTCCTGGTCGACGCGATCCGCATCCCGGCCAACTTCGCCCAGCGCGGCCCGGTCGGCCCGGAACTGGTGCCCTACCTGGTCGGCGGCGCTCTGGTGCTGGTGGCCGGGCTGCTGGCCAGGGACGTGCTGCGGGGTGGCCGCGGTGAGGCCGAGGCCGGTGAGGACGTCGATCTGGACGCGCCGGCGGACTGGCGGGTGGTGGCCCAGCTCGCGGCGGCCTTCCTGGCCAACGTGGTGCTGATCAACCTGGTCGGCTTCCCGCTGTCGGGCATGGTGCTGTTCTGGGGCGCGGCCTACGCGCTGGGCAGCCGGAATTACGTGCGCGATCCGCTGGTCGCGGCCGGGCTGTCCATCGCGACCTACCTGGTGTTCAACTCCCTGCTCGGCGTGTCACTGCCGGGTGGGCCGCTGACTGGGGTGCTCTGACATGGACGCGCTGGCCCATCTGATCGACGGTTTCGGCACCGCGCTGACCCCGATGAACCTGCTGTACGCGGTGATCGGCGTGCTGCTGGGCACCGCGATCGGCGTGCTGCCCGGCATCGGCCCGGCGATGGCGGTGGCCCTGCTGCTGCCGGTGACCTACGGCCTGGACCCGACCGGCGCGTTCATCATGTTCGCCGGCATCTACTACGGCGGCATGTACGGCGGCTCCACCACCTCGATCCTGCTCAACACGCCGGGGGAGACCGCGGCCGTGGTGACCGCGATCGAGGGAAACCCGATGGCGCGCAACGGTCGTGGCTCCCAGGCGCTGGCCGCCGCGGCCATCGGGCACTTCATCGGCGGCATCGTCGGCACCATGTTCCTGGTGCTGCTGGCGCCGCTGGTGGCCAGCCTGGCGGTGGACATCGGCGCGCCGGACTACTTCGCGGTCATGGTGCTGGCCTTCATCGCGGTCACCTCGATCCTGGGCAAGTCCCGGATCCGCGGTTTCGCCTCGCTGCTCATCGGGTTGTCCATCGGGCTGGTCGGCCTGGACGAGATGACCGGGCAGCAACGGCTCACCTTCGGGTTGCTGCACCTCAACGACGGCATCGAGGTGGTGGTGGTCGCGGTCGGCCTGTTCGCCATCGGCGAGTCGCTGTGGGTGGCCGCGCACATGCGCAGCAAACCCGCCCTGCCGATCCCGGTCGGACGGCCCTGGCTGGGCAAGGAGGACGTGCGCCGGTCCTGGAAGCCGTGGCTGCGCGGGCCGCTGATCGGGTTCCCCTTCGGCGCGATCCCGGCCGGTGGCGCGGAGATCCCGACCTTCCTCTCCTATGCCGCGGAGCGGAGGCTGTCCAAGCACAAGGACGAGTGGGGCAAGGGCGCGATCGAGGGCGTGGCCGGACCGGAGGCCACCGCGAGTGCCTCCGCCGCGGGCACGCTGACCTCGATGCTCACCCTCGGCCTGCCCACCACGGCCACCGCCGCGGTGATGCTGGCCGCCTTCCAGCAGTACGGCATCCAGCCGGGGCCGCTGCTGTTCCAGCGGGAGTCCACGCTGGTCTGGGCGCTGATCGCGAGCCTGTTCATCGGCAGTGTGCTGCTGCTGGTGCTGAACCTGCCGCTGGCCCCGATCTGGGCCAAGCTGCTGCGCATCCCTCGGCCGTACCTGTACGCGGGCATCCTGTTCTTCGCCAGCGTCGGCGCCTACGCGGTCAGCGGCGACGTGCTGGACCTGGTGGTCCTGTTCATCATCGGCCTGCTCGGCTTCGCCATGCGGCGCTACGGCCTGCCGGTGCTGCCCGCGGTGCTCGGCGTCATCCTCGGCCCGGCCGCCGAACTGCAGATGCGCCGGGCCCTGCAGCTCAGTGACGGCGACGTCACCGGGCTGGTCAACACCCCCTTCTCCATCACCGTCTACCTGGTGGTGGCCGCGATCCTGTTCGCTCCGCTGGTGGGCGCGCTGCTCCGGAAGCGCCGTCGCCCCTCCCACGACCAGCGGGAACAGTCCGATCGCGATTCGGTTGGCGTTTAGTCCCCCAGCTAAATCGCCGATCGAGGCAACCTCCCTCCCGGTCCACCTCGTACACAGGGGTAGACCGGGAGGAGGTCCCCTTGGCGGATCGCAACGCCGAGTTCGTCGAATTCGTCCGCGCCCGCGGACCGGCCCTGCGCCGGACCGCGTTCCTGCTGTGCGGCGACTGGCACCGTGCCGAGGACCTGACCCAGACCGCGCTGATCAAGCTGTACAAGGCGTGGCGGCGGGTCGAGCTGCACGGGGCCGTGGAGGCCTACGCGCGGCAGGTCCTGGTGCGCACCGCGATCGACGAGTCCCGCCGGTTCTGGCGGCGGGAGAAGGTCACCGCCGAACTGCCGGACCTCCCCATCCCCGAATCGGGCGCCGACGACGCGCTGGATGTCCGGCGGGCGCTGGCCGCGCTGCCGAAACGCCAGCGTGCCGTGGTGGTGCTGCGATTCTGGGAGGACCTCCCGGTGCAGGAGGTGGCTCGGCTCCTCGGCTGTTCCGAGGGGACCGTGAAGAGTCAGTCGGCCAAGGGTTTGGCCGCGCTCCGAAAGTCGTTATCCGGCTATCTCGTGCTGGAGGCAGGGCGATGAGCCATCACGAACTGTCCGAACTGGAATGTGCCGAGGCCCGCACACTGCTGGCCAGGGCACTGGGAGAGGAACCAATCATGACCAAGGAGCCAGAGACCGTGCTGGCCTCGGCCAAGCGCAGCCTGCTGCGGGGCCGGGTGCTGCTCACCACCGGCGTGATGGCCGGGGTGCTGACGGTGGGCTTCGGCGCCACCGCGCTGGCCGGCGGCTTCGGCGGCGGGGAGAACGTGCAGCCCGCCAGTGTCACCGATTCCGTGCAGCGCCCGGAGCCGACGCCGTCCTGCGATCGGCCCGGCTCGATGCTCGAGCCCATGCCGAGCGCCTGCCCGACCGTGCCACCGCCGCCGGGCACCACCCGCCCGACCTCGCTGCTCGTCCCGACCAGCCCGCCCCCGCCGGGGACCACCCGCCCGACCTCGCTCATCACGAGCCCGCCGCCGCCGGGCACCACCCGGCCGACCTCGCTCATCACCAGTCCGCCGCCGCCGGGCACCACGGTCGTCACCCCGCCGCCCTCGGCCACCACCCGGTCCGCCACCGGCAAGTGAGGTGACGGCCCGTTTCCCCTGGCGCGCAAGGGGAAACGGGTCAACCAGCCTCAGCCGTGAGTGGGGAAACCCAGATCGATCCCGGACTCCCTCGGCCACCGTGCGGTGACCGCCTTGAGCCGGGTGTAGAACTTCACCCCGTCCGCCCCGTGCACGTGGGTGTCCCCGAACAGCGAGTCCTTCCAGCCCCCGAAGCTGTAGTAGGCCATCGGCACCGGGATCGGCACGTTGATGCCGACCATGCCCACCTGCACCCGCCGCTGGTACTCCCGCGCGGCCAGGCCGTCCGCGGTGAACACGGCGGTCCCGTTGCCGTACTGGTTGGCGTTGACCAGTTCCACCGCCGCCTCGAAGGTGGGCACCCGCACCACCGAGAGCACCGGCCCGAAGATCTCGTCGGTGTAGATCGACATCTCCGCGTCCACCCGGTCGAACAGCGTTGGCGCCAGCCAGAACCCGTCCTCGTGACCGGCCGGGGCGAACCCGCGCCCGTCCACCACCAGCTCGGCGCCCTGCTCGACCCCGGCGTCCACATAGGACTGCACCCGGTCCCGGTGCACCCCGGTGACCAGCGGCCCCATCTGCGACTTCGGGTCCGTGCCCGGTCCGGTGACCAGTCCGGCCATCCGCCCGGCGATCGCGGGCACGAGGCGGTCGCCCACGTCGCCGACCGCGACCACCACCGAGATCGCCATGCACCGCTCACCGGCCGAGCCGAACCCGGCGTTGATCGCGGCGTCCGCGGCCACGTCCAGGTCGGCGTCCGGCAGCACCACCATGTGGTTCTTCGCCCCGCCCAGTGCCTGCACCCGCTTGCCACTGGCGGTGCCGCGGGCGTACACGTGCCGGGCGATCGGGGTCGAGCCCACGAAGGACACCGCGGCCACGTCCGGGTGGTCCAGCAGCGCGTTCACCGCGGTCGCGTCGCCCTGCAGCACGTTGAGCACCCCGTCGGGCAGGCCCGCTTCGGTGAACAGCTCGGCCAGCCGCACCGCCGCGGACGGGTCCCGCTCGGACGGCTTGAGCACGAAGGCGTTCCCGCAGGCCACCGCCATCGGGAACATCCACATCGGCACCATCACCGGGAAGTTGAACGGGGTGATCCCGGCGACCACGCCCAGCGGGTAGCGCGCCGAGTAGGCGTCCACCCCCCGGCTGACCTGCTCGGAATGGTCGCCCTTGAGCAGCTGCGGGATGCCGCAGGCGAACTCGACCACCTCCAGTCCGCGCTGCACCTCACCGGCGGCGTCGGAAAGGACCTTGCCGTGCTCGGCGGTGATCAGCGCGGCCAGCTCGTCCCGGTGCCGGTGCACCAGCTCGCGGAAGCCGAACAGCACCCGGGACCGCGCGGCCAGCGAGGACTCGCCCCACTGTGCCGCCGCCTTGACCGCCGAGGCGACCACGGTGTCCACATCGGACTGATCGGCCAGCACCACCTCGCGAGCCACCTGGCCGGTGGCCGGGTCGAACACCTCGCCGCGGCGGCCGGAGACGCCCTCAGCGCGGGCGCCGTCGATCCAGTGCGGGACGAGCTGGGACATGTCAGGAACCTCCTGGGGGAGAACCGGTGGTCGAGCGGATCACCAGGGCCGGGTGCAGCAGGTGCCGGACCGGGCTGGTGCGGCCGTGCCGGACCCGTTCCAGCAGGGCCTCGGCGGCCAGCCGCCCCATCTCGATCCGCGGCTGGTCCACGGTGGTGAGCGAGACGTGCCGGAGCGAGGCGAGCGCGGAGTTGTCGTAGCCGATGACCGAGACGTCCTCCGGCACCCGCAGCCCGGCCTCCTCCAGCGCGGAGACCGCGCCGATGGCGTTGTAGTCGTTGGCAGCCACGATCGCGGTGGGCAGCGGATTCCCGTTGCGGGAGCTGAGGAACTCGCGCACGGACTTGGCGCCGGCGGCGTCGGTGTACTCGCTGGGCACCACCTCGGCACTCAGCCCGTGCCGCCGCATGGCCAGCTCGTAACCCCGGCGCCGCAACGCCGACTGCGAGCCGCCGCCACCGTCGAGGTGCACGATCCGCCGGTGTCCCAACGCGACCAGGTGGTCCACCGCGAGCAGTGAGCCCACCTCGCCGTCGTCGTTCACGGTGTCCACAGTGGACAGACGGGAGGAGCGGGACACCAGGGTCACCGGCACCTGTTCGGCGGCCGCGCCGATCGCGCTCGCGCTGACCACCGGGCCGAGCAGCACCAGTCCGGCTGGCCGGAAGGAGAGCAGGCTGGTCAGCGCGCCGCGCTCGCGGGCGGCGCTGCGGCCGCCGGTGTTGATGATCAGGTCGAAGCCCTCGGCCCGCGCGGCCGCGTCCACCCCGTCCACCACCTCGGCGAAGAACGGGTTGTGCAGGTCGGAGACCATCACGCCGAGCACGGTGGAGGTGCGGCTGGCCAGTGAGCGGGCCATCGCGTGCGGGGAGTACCCGAGTTCCTCCGCCGCCTTGAGCACCGCTGTCCGCCGCTGCTCGGAGACCTTGGGTGAACCCCGCATCACCAGCGAGACCAGCGCGCGGGAGACCCCGGCCCGCGCCGCCACGTCCTCCATGGTCGGACGGCCCATTTACCCTCCCCGACGAATGTGACCCTTGACACCGGCCGGACGGACGCTACAGCATTAGCGCGCTCCAACCAATAGAGCGCTCTAACGCAAAGTAGCGTTGACCAGGACGGAGATCCCCGGATGCGGATCGGAGTAGCGGGCGTCGGGCGTATCGGCACCATGCACGCCACGAACCTTGCCACGTTGCCCTCCATCGACGAGGTCGTGCTGTTCGACCCGGTGCCCGGCCGGGCCGCGGCCTCGGCGGCCGCGCTGGGCGGCCGGGCCAAGGCGGTGGACACCCTCGACGAGCTGCTGACCGCGGCCGACGGGGTGCTGCTGGCCACCCCCACCGACACCCACCCGGAAATGCTGCGGCGGGCCATCGCCGCCGGCGTCCCCACCCTGTGCGAGAAGCCGATCGCCGGTGACCTGGACACCATGCGGGCCCTGGTCGCCGAGGTCGAGTCGGCCGGGGTGGAGGTGCTGGTCGGCTTCCAGCGCCGGTTCGACCCGGCCGTGGTCGAGTTGCACCGCCGGATCCGCTCCGGTGAGCTGGGCACCGTGTACCTGGCCAGGGCCATCGGCCACGACGCGCAGCCGCCGGACTTCGGCTACCTGCCGGCCTCCGGCGGCATCTTCCGCGACCTGCTGATCCACGACCTGGACGCGGTGCCGTGGCTGGTCGGCGAGCCGGTGGTGGAGGTCTACGCCTCCGGCTCGGTGCTGGTGCACGAGGCGTTCGCGCAGGCCGACGACGTGGACAACGCCGTGGTCACGCTGCGCTTCGCCAGTGGCGCGCACGCGGTGCTGGCCGGTGGCCGCCAGGACGCGCTCGGCTACGACCACCGGATCGAGGTGCTCGGCAGCAAGGACTCCCTGGCCGTCGGCGTCGATCCGCGCACCCCGCTGACCTCGCTGGAACCGGACGGCCCCAAGGTCGCCCCGGACGCCTACCCCGGCTTCACCGAGCGCTTCCACCGCGCCTACCTCAACGAGATGGCGGTGTTCGTGGACGTGGTCGCCGGCAAGGCGGAGAACCCTTCCCCGGCAAGGGAAAGCCTGATCAGCCTGGAACTCGCGCTGGCCTGCGAGCAGTCCCGCCGCTCCGGTCTGCCGGTGCGCCTGGCCAACGCGGCGGTGACCGCGTGAGCGCGCCGAAGCTGGCAGGCGCCCCCATTTCCTGGGGCGTGTGCGAGGTCCCCGGCTGGGGCCACATGATCGACGCGGACACCGTGCTCGGCGAGATGGCCGCACTGGGCCTGACCGCGACCGAACTCGGCCCGCCCGAGTACCTGCCCACCGACCCGGCCAAGCTGCGCGAACTGCTCGGCGGCCACGGGCTGAGCATGATCGGCGGCTTCCTCGCCGTGGTGCTGCACGACGATTCCGTCGAGCAGTCCACAGTGGCGGAGGCCGAGCGGACCGCCGCGCTGCTGGCCGCCACCGGCGCCGAGGTGCTGGTGCTGGCCGCGGCCACCGGCCTGGACGGCTACGACGAGCGCCCCGCGCTCACCGACGCCGAATGGGCCACCCTCATCCGGGTCTCCGGCCGGATCCGCGACATCGCCGCCCGGCACGGCCTGCGCACCGTGCTGCACCCGCACGTGGGCACGCACATCGAGCGCGAGGCCGAGGTGGCGCGGTTCCTGGCCGACTCCGACCTGCAACTGTGCCTGGACACCGGGCACCTGCTGATCGGCGGGACCGATCCGGTCGAACTGGCCCGCGAGCACGCGGGGCGGATCGGCCACATGCATCTCAAGGACGTCCGGGCCGAGGTGGCGGCACGGGTTCGCGACGGCGAACTCCCGTATGCCACCGCCGTCGGCCAGGGACTGTACGTGCCGCTCGGGGACGGTGACGTGGATATCGCAGGCATCGTGCGTTTCCTGCGCGATGCGGGCTACCAGGGCTGGTATGTCCTGGAGCAGGACACCGCGTTGGCCGAGGGCGACGCCGACGCGGCCGCGCGACCGAAGATGGACACCGCGCGGAGCCTTGATCATCTCCGCCCCCTGTTCGGCTGAATCTGGGAAGGACGACGATGTCCAAGTTCTCTCGCGGCGCACTCACCGCCGCGGCCGCAAGTGTTCTGCTGCTGACCGCGTGCAGCGGTCCGGCCGGTTCCAACTCCGGCGGCAACACCAACTCCGGGCAGCCCGCCGGCGGCCCGCTGCGGATCGCGGTGATCTCCCACGGCACCGCGGGCGACTCCTTCTGGAACGTGGTCAAGAACGGCGCCGAGGCCGCGGGCAAGGAACTCGCGGTCACCGTGGAGTACAACTCCGACGGCGACCCGGCCGGTCAGGCCAAGCTGATCGACAACGCGGTGGCCCAGCAGGTCGGCGGTCTGGTGGTGTCCATGGCCAACCCGGACGCGCTGCGCGACTCGATCAGCAAGGCCACCAAGGCGGGCATCCCGGTGATCACCATCAACTCCGGCGAGGGCCGCAGCACCGAGTTCGGCGCGGTCACCCACGTCGGCCAGAACGAGGGCATCGCGGGCGAGGACGCGGGCAAGCGGCTCAAGCAGGCGGGCAAGGCCAAGCTGCTCTGCGTGATCCACGAGGCCGGCAACATCGGCCTCAACCAGCGCTGCGACGGCGCCAAGCGCGGCTTCGGCAGCACGTCCAACCTGCAGGTCGACATCAGCAACCCGACCGACGCGCAGGCCAGGATCAAGGGCGCGCTGCAGTCCGATCCGGGCATCGACGCGGTGCTCACGCTGAACCCGCAGGTCGCGGCCAACACGGTGAACGCGATCAAGGAGTCGGCCAGCAAGGCCCAGGTGGCCACCTTCGACCTCAACCCGGACGTGGTGACCGCGATCAAGGCCGACCAGGTGCTCTTCGCGGTGGACCAGCAGCAGTACCTGCAGGGCTACCTGCCGGTGGTCTTCCTGAAGCTGTACCGGGACAACGCGAACACCGTCGGCGGCGGCCGCCCGGTGCTCACCGGGCCCGGCTTCGTCGACAAGTCCAATGTGGACGCGGTCGGCAAGAACGCGGAACGGGGGACCCGCTGACATGGCGACTGCCGTTGGCAGCCTTGACGAACGAGTGGCCCGCAAGGGCCTGCTGGACCGGCTGGTGGCCCGGCCGGAGCTGGGTTCGGTGCTCGGCGCGCTGGCCGTGCTGTTCTTCTTCTCGGTGCTCACCGAACGGTTCCTGACCCCGCTCGGCGTGGCCACCTGGCTGGACGACTCGGCCACCCTAGGCATCATGGCGGTCGCGGTGGCGCTGCTGATGATCGGCGGCGAGTTCGACCTCTCCGCAGGCGTGCTGACCGCCTCCACCGCGCTGGTCACCGCGATCCTGGCCACCAAACTCGGCTGGAACACCTGGCTGGCCATCCTGGCCTCGCTGGTGTTCGCGCTGGCGGTCGGCGCGCTCAACGGCTGGCTGGTGATGCGCACCGGCCTGCCCAGCTTCATCGTCACCCTGGGCACCTTCCTGGCCCTGCAGGGGCTCAACCTGGGCATCACCCGGCTGGTCACCGGCACCGTGCAGGTCTCCGGCATGCGTGCCGCCGACGGCTACGCCGGCGCCGGATTCCTGTTCGCCTCCACCATCGACATCGGCGGCACCACCTTCCAGATCTCCATCATCTGGTGGCTGCTGGCCGCCGCGGCCGCCAGCTGGCTGTTGCTGCGCACCAGGTTCGGCAACTGGATCTTCGCCGTCGGCGGGGCCGCGCCGAGTGCCCGCGCGGTCGGCGTGCCGGTCATGCGCACCAAGATCCTGCTGTTCATGACCACCGCCTTCGCCGCCTGGCTGGTCGGCACCATCAACATCCTGCGCTTCACCACCGTGCAGGCCAACCAGGGCATCGGCCTGGAGTTCCAGTTCATCATCGCCGCGGTGATCGGCGGCTGCCTGCTCACCGGCGGCTACGGCTCGGCCATCGGCGCCGCGATCGGCGCGCTGATCTTCGGCATGGCCAGGCAGGGCATCGTCTTCGCCCGCTGGGACAGCGACTGGTTCCAGCTCTTCCTCGGCGTGATGCTGCTGGCCGCGGTGCTGGTCAACAACACCTTCCGGCGGCGCGCGGAAAGGGTCCGGAAATGAGCACACCACTGCTTGAGGTCCGCGACGTCGGCAAGCGCTTCGGCAGCGTGATCGCGCTGCAGGAGGTCTCCACCGTGGTCAACGCGGGCGAGGTCACCTGCGTGCTGGGCGACAACGGCGCCGGCAAGTCCACGCTGATCAAGATCCTGGCCGGCGCGCACCAGCACGACGAGGGCGAGTTCCTGCTCGACGGGGTCGCCACCAAACTCGCCTCACCGCGGGAGGCGCTGGACCGGGGCATCGCCACGGTGTTCCAGGACCTGTCCGTGGTGCCGCTGATGTCGGTGTGGCGCAACTTCTTCCTCGGCTCCGAGCCCACCACCGGCTGGGGCCCGCTACGCCGCCTGGACCGCCGCGCCGCCCGGGAGACCACCCGGAAAGCCCTGGCGGACATGGGCATCGACCTGCGTGACGTGGAACAGCCGGTGGGCACCCTCTCCGGCGGCGAGCGGCAGTGCGTGGCCATCGCCCGCGCGGTGCACTTCGGCGCCAAGGTGCTCATCCTGGACGAGCCGACCGCCGCGCTCGGCGTGAAGCAGGCCGGGGTGGTGCTCAAGTACGTGGCCCAGGCCAGGGATCGCGGCCTCGGGGTCGTGCTGATCACGCACAACCCGCACCACGCCTACCCGGTGGCCGACCGGTTCCTGCTGCTCAAGCGTGGCCGCAGCCTGGGCTGCTTCGACAAGCCGGACATCACCCTGGCCGAGCTGACCAGGCAGATGGCAGGCGGCGCCGAACTGGAGGCGCTGGAACACGAGTTGCGCGGGGCGGTGTCGTGACCGGGCTGGAGATCCTCACCGTCGGCCGGGTCGGCGTCGACCTGTACCCCGAGCAGTCCGGCGTGCCGCTCGCGCAGGTGCGGACCTTCGCCAAGTCCCTCGGTGGCACGGCGACCAACGTCGCGGTGGCGGCGGCCCGGCTGGGCCGCCGCACCGCGGTGCTCACCAAGGTCGGCCCGGACGGCTTCGGCGACTACGTCCGGCAGGCCCTCACCGGCTTCGGCGTGTCCCCGGATCACGTTGGCACCGCGGCGGATCTGCTCACCCCGGTGGTCTTCTGCGCGCTGGACCCGCCGGAGGACCCGCCGCTGCTGTTCTACCGGCTGCCCACCGCCCCCGATCTCACCCTCACCGCCGAGGACGTGCCGTGGGAGGTGGTCGAGCAGGTCCCGCTGCTGTGGGTCACCGGCACCGGCGTGTGCGTCGAACCCGCCCGGAGCACCCAGCGGGCCATGCTGGAACGCCGTGGCCGTCGCGCGCACACCGTGCTGGACCTGGATTACCGGCCGATGTTCTGGTCCGATGTGGACAGTGCGCGGCGGGAGATCGGCTGGATGCTGGACCACGTCACGGTCGCGGTCGGCAACCGCACCGAGGTCGAGGTGGCCGTTGGCACCGCCGACCCGGACGAGGCCGCCGCCCGGCTGCTCGACCGCGGCCTGTCCCTGGCCCTGGTCAAGAAGGGCGCCGAGGGCGTTCTCGTTGCCACCCAAGAGGGTTCCTGGACCGTGCCGCCGTGTCCGGTCGAGGTGGTCTGCGGCCTGGGCGCCGGCGATGCCTTCGGCGGCGCGCTGGCGCACGGCCTGCTCGCGGGCTGGGAACCGGTGCGCATCGCCGAGTACGCCAACGCCGCCGGTGCGCTGGTCGCCTCCCGGCTGGCCTGCGCGGACGCCATGCCCACCCCGGCCGAGATCAACGAGCTGCTGGAGCGAGTGTGATCACCGATCAGCGCTGGGCCGACCTGCTGCGCACCAGGGCCACCGACCCCGGCGTCATCGGCCGCGCCTACGCCGCCCGGCGCAGGCGGAACCTGTTCGCGGACAAGGACACCCTGTTCCTGGTCGCCGCCGACCACCCGGCCCGCGGCGCGCTCGGCGTCGGCGCGGACCCGCTGGCCATGGCCGACCGGCGCGGCCTGCTGGAGCGGCTGCTCGTGGCGCTGGCCAACCCCGAGGTGGACGGCGTGCTCGGCACGCCCGACGTCATCGAGGAACTGCTGCTGCTGGACGGCTTGCACGAGCGGGTGGTCATCGGCTCGATGAACCGGGGCGGCCTGGCAGGCGCCTGCTGGGAGATCGACGACCGCTTCACCGGGTACGACGCACAGTCCATTGTGGACTATGGTCTGGACGGCGGGAAGATGTTGCTGCGCCTGGTCGACGACGACCCCGGCACCATCCCCACCCTGGAGGCCTGCGCGAACGCGGTGTCCCAGCTGGCCGGGCACGGCCTGATGGCCATGGTCGAACCCCTGCCCTACCAACGCCTCGACGGCAAACTGGTGCTCCAGCAGGACACCGCCGCGCTCTCCCGCGCGGTCACCATCGCCGCCGGTCTGGGCGTCACCTCCGCGTACACCTGGCTCAAACTGCCCGTGCCGCCAAGTGCGGCCGTGCTGGACGCGACCACGCTTCCGATCCTGCTGCTCGGTGGCGTCCCCTCCGGAAACCCGGACACCGACCTCGAAAAATGGGGCCCGCCACTGCGGCATCCGGCGGTGCGTGGCCTGGTCGTCGGCCGCACCCTGCTCTACCCACCGGACAACGACGTGGCCACCGCGGTGGCCAAGGCCGCCCAGCTGCTCAAGGAGATCCCGGCGTGAACCTGCACCGCCCACTGGGCACGCTCAGCGACGGCGCCGACCCGATCCACCTCACCCCGGCCGAGGCGGGCTGGACCTACACCGGCCTGCGCGTGCTCACCCTCGCCCCCGGTGTCCCCCGGGTGATCGAGACCGGCGAGTTCGAGGCGTTCGTGCTGCCGCTGTCCGGTGGCTGCGTGGTCGAGGCCGACGGTGCGCGCTTCGAGCTGACCGGCCGCGACTCGGTGTTCACCAGGGTCACCGATTTCGCCTACGTGCCAAGGGATGCCACCGTCACCCTGACCTCGGCCGCCGGTGCCGAGATCGCGCTGCCGATGGCCCGCTGCACCCGCCGCCTCACCCCGAAGTACGGCCCGGCCGAGGGCATCCCGGCCGAGACCAGGGGCGCGGGCAACGCGAGCCGCCAGGTCACCAGCTTCGGCGTGCCCGGCGTGTGGGAGCACGCGGACAAGCTCAACGCCTGCGAGCTGATCACCCCGGACGGCAACTGGTCCTCCTACCCGCCGCACAAGCACGACGAGGCCAGTGACTGCGAGGTGGTCAACGAGGAGATCTACTACTTCCGCATCGCCGCCCGCGACCAGATCACCCCCTCCCGCGAGGGCTTCGGCTTCCACCGCACCTACACCGCCGACGGCGGGATCGACGAGGACGTGACCGTCCGCGACGGCGACGTCTTCCTGGTGCCGCGCGGTTATCACGGCCCGTGCGTGGCCGCCCCCGGCTACCCGATGTACTACCTGAACGTGCTGGCCGGACCGGCCGAAGAGCGTTCGATGGCCTTCTGCGACGACCCGGCGCACACCTGGATCAGGGACTCCTGGGCCGATCAGCAGACCGATCCGCGCTGCCCCGTGACCACCGCCGACGGCCGCACCGACCGCTGAGGAGCACCCGCGTGTCCACCGTGAAGCTGACCACCGCCCAGGCCCTGGTGCGCTGGCTGATCGCCCAGCGGACCGAGCTGCTGACCGGCGAGCAGGCCCCGCTGTTCCCAGGGGTGTTCGCCATCTTCGGCCACGGCAACGTGCTCGGCCTCGGCAACGCCCTTGAGGAGCACCGGGAGCGGCTGCCGGTCTGGCGCGGCCAGAACGAGCAGGGCATGGCCCTGGCCGCGGTCGGCTACGCCAAGGCCACCCACCGCCGCCAGGTCATGGTGGCCACCAGCTCGGTCGGCCCCGGCGCGCTGAACATGGTCACCGCGGCGGGCGTGGCGCACGCCAACCGGCTGCCGCTGCTCCTGCTGCCCGGCGACACCTTCGCCGGCCGCGCGCCCGACCCGGTGCTGCAGCAGGTCGAGCACTTCCACGACCCGACCGCCACGGTCAACGACGCCTTCCGCGCGGTCAGCCGCTACTTCGACCGGATCACCCGCCCGGAACAACTGCTGTCCACGCTGCCCCAGGTGGCCCGGATCCTCACCGACCCAGCCGACTGCGGCCCGGTCACCCTGGCCCTGCCCCAGGACATCCAGGCCGAGGCATACGAGTTCCCCGCCGCGCTGTTCGAGCCAGTGCTGCACGTGGTCCCACGCCCCCGCCCGGACACCCGCCAGCTCACCGCCGCCGCGGAGACCCTGCGTGCCGCCCAGCGCCCGCTGATCGTCCTCGGCGGCGGGGTGCGCTACTCCGGCGCGGGCAGCAAGGTGCTGCACTTCGCCCAGCAGCACGGCATCCCGGTCACCGAGACCACCGCGGGCCGCACCCTGGTGCCGCACGAGCACCGCCTGCACGCCGGTCCGCTCGGCGTCACCGGCTCCACCTCGGCCAACACCCTGGCCGCCCAGGCCGACGTGGTGCTGGCCATCGGCACCCGCCTGCAGGACTTCACCACCGCCTCCTGGACCGTTTTCGCCCCCGAGGTCCGGATCATCAGCCTGAACACCGCCCGCTTCGACGCGGTCAAGCACGCCGCCCAGGAACTCGTCGCCGACGCCCAGGAGGGCATCCGCGAACTCGGCCACGCCCTGGGCTCCTGGCAGGCCGCGGCATCCTGGACCGCCAAGGCCGAGACCGAACGCGCCAAGTGGGACGAGCACATCGAGTCCCTGCGCAGCACCCCCGCCGACCTGCCCACCTACGCCCAGGTGGTCGGCGTGGTCAACGAGGAGTCCGGCAAACACGACTACCTGATGACCGCCTCCGGCGGCCTGCCCGGCGAGCTGATCGGCGGCTGGCGGGCCAAGGGCGCGCAGACCATGGACGTCGAGTACGGCTTCTCCTGCATGGGCTACGAACTCGCCGGGGCCTGGGGCGCGGCCATGGCCAGGGCGGAAACCCACCCCGACGGCGTGGTCACCACCCTGCTCGGCGACGGCTCCTACCTGATGCTCAACGCCGAACTGTTCTCCGCCGCCTTCGCCGGCCACGGCTTCGTCGCGGTGGTCTGCGACAACGACGGCTACGCGGTGATCAACCGGCTGCAACAGGGCCAGGGCGGCGCGGGCTTCAACAACATGTACGAGCACTGCCGCTCCGGCACCGGCGGCAAGCCCAGGGTCGACTTCGCCGCACACGCCGCCAGCATGGGCTGCGCGGTCACCGCGGTGGACAGCCTGACCGGCCTGGCCCAGGCCTACCGCCAGGCCAAACAGACCGCGCTGACCGAACACCGGCCGGCCGTGGTGGTCATCCGCACCCACCCGTCCTCCTGGACCGAGGCGGGCGCCTGGTGGGAGGTCGGCGTGCCCGAGACCTCGCACCGCGCCGAGATCAGCGCCGCCCGCACCGCGGCGCAGGACGCCAAGCGGGCCCAGCTCCGGTATCTGAGCTGAGCCCGTTCGCCAGTGCGCTGATCAGCCGAAGAAAATGGAGGAGATGTCGTTGTCAAAACCGACCTTCGCCAGATCCGCGATATCGGCGTCCACGGCCAGCGACTTGCCCTTGCAGTTCTTCTCGGTCCAGATCTTCACCGGACCGCCGGAAATCTGCAGCGAAGAGGTGACGTTGTCCCTGGCCACATTCTGGCAACCCGGCCCGGCCAGACCCTGGGACGCGCCATTGTCACTGAAATTCGCGTCGTCGTGCAGCACCGCGGAACCCCGCCCACCCGCCGGAGTGGTCGGGCTCGCGGTCGGCTGACCCGCCTTCTTGCCGTCCGGGGTAATGCCGAACCAGGTCCCGCCCACGCCCTGGCCCTTGGCGTCACCGGGCTTGAGGTCCTTGTTGAACCGGTACAGCGGCCAGCCCTTGATGGTCAGCTGCCGGGTGCCGTCCGGCCGGGTCACGGTGCCGACCGCGGAACGCTGCACGCCGTCCACGAACACCCGCCCACCCTTGGCGAGCAGCACCGGCGGCCAGATCTTGGCGCACTCGTCCACACAGGTGGTCTTGGACGGGTTCGCGGTGTCCTTGTCGAATCGGTACAGCGTGAACCCGCCGCCGTCCAGCACCACCGGGTCCAGCGCCCCCGCCTTGCCCGCGGAGAGCTGGACCCACCGCTGCGCGGCGGCCGAGTCAACCGATTCGCCGTTGTCCCGCCGCTTCACCCAGTCCCCGGTATTGCGCTCGGCTTTGTTCCCCTGCGCCGTCCCGGACAGCAACTGAATACCGTCCTGGCTCGTTTCCGGCGCCGCCACGGTATTCGCCACGTTTTCCACTCCGCCACCACTGCAGGCGGAAAGGGTAATGGCGCCGGCGGTCAAGACGGCAGCAAGCATCGCAAAGCGAGTTCGAGACATTGACGCACCCCTGAGTTCTTCGGACCCAGGTCGCTCCCAAGTCCGGCGCCCTTTCAAACGCCGGTGGGGCCAGCACGGTTCAACGCCGCTTTGTGACCCCGGTCACTCCCGCGTCAACCGGCGCAAACGCACCCCGAGCATGACCAGCACGATGCCCCACAGGATCGCGAACGCGGCAATGGTCACGATCAACGCCACCGCCCCCTGTCCTGGGAAGGCGAACAGCAGGAACCCCAGCACCACCGACAGCGCGCCACTGACGAACAGCAGCCACTCCCCGGTGATCACCTTCCGCAGCTGCCACCCGGTGGCGATCTCCAGCACGCCGGTCACCACCGCCCAGGCCCCGATCACGAACAACAGCGCCAGCGCCGTGATCCCCGGCCAGAACAAGGCCACCAGCCCGGCGAGCACACCCAGGCCACCCAGCAGCCCCACCAGCCACCGATCCGCCGCGGGCGCCACCCGGTCCGCCGCCGCCCCCGCGATCGCGGCCACCCCGTCGACAAGGGTGTAGAAGGCGAACAGGAACACCAGCACCAGCACCGTGACCCCAGGCCAGAGCAGCCCGATCACCCCGAACAGGATCGCGGCCACACCACGCACGACCACCAGCCACCAACGCCGCAGCAGCAACTCACCCATGCCCGGCATTGTCGACCCGAGACGGCCCATCGGCCATTCGGCGCAGGGCAGCAACGAGCGCCAAGGCGGTCCCTGCCCACTGCGCTGACTCGGGGAAGCGCGACCCAACCATGAAGGCGCGCACTAGGCGGTGGCCGGGAAGATCGGCCACCGCCTAGTGCGCGTCATTCAACGCCGGTCGTCTTGTCCGTCGTCGTACGAGTCGTCGACGCGGTCCTCATCGGACCGGTCGCCATCGGACTGATCGCCACTCGACAGTTCGCCGCCCGACAGCTCGCGCTGCAGGGCGTCGAAGTCCGTGGACCGAGTGCTGTACTTCAGCTCCCGGGCCACCTTCGCCTGCTTGGCCTTGGCACGGCCGCGCCCCATGGCTCGACCCCCTCGCACAGGGACGGGGGCGGCCGGGGGAACGGCGGCCCCACTCGTCTCAACGGTATTTTCCTGGCCGCCACAGTACCGTGTCAGTGCCCCGGATCGCGACGTGGCCACGCCTGTGCAGGCGTGCGTCACACCACCTCCGCCGACCGGGGTGCGGCCGTGCTCTGCCCGCGTGGCACGATTCCGGCGTGCCACGTCCGTTCGTCGCCTACCTGCGGGTGTACGAACCACTGTCCGTGCTGGAACAGCCGTTGCGCGCCCAAGTGGAGCAGGCTCTTGGGGTCGGCGGGACGGCGCGGAACGCGGTGGGTGACCGGGAACGCGAACTGTGGCTTCGATCACAGTTGGCCGCTCCGCCACGCCTCCTACCGGCCGACACGGTCGGCGCGCAACCGCTGGACGTGCTGGTCCTTGACCCGGCCGAGGTAGCGCTGGCCGAGGGCGCGGAGATCGGCCCCGGCCCCCTGGTCTGCCCGCTGGACGTCCGCGCGCGCAGCGCGGCCGGCCTGGTCGGCTTCGTCGGCACCGCCACCCTGCCGCTGCTGGACGCCGCGTTGCAGCAGCCGGCCGATGTGGTCAAGGCCCGCGCCGCCGCCGCACTGGCGGAGATGCCCGGCGGCGCCGCGCACGTCATCTCGGCCACCTGGAGCGTGCCGCTGCCCTGGTTCGCCATGGTCGAACCCGAGGCCAGGCACCTGGTGCTGGCCGCCCCGGACGACCCGGACCGGATGTGCTGCTGGCGGGTCGGCATGACCGACGCGCGCAGCCGGGTCGCACACGCCTTCACCGTGGTGCACAACGCCCTCGGCGAGGAGAGCCCGGCCAAGGTGCTGCGCGACACCGGCCGCTGGCTGGCCCACTTCCACCCCCGCTCGGTGGTCGAACTCGACTACGGCGGCCTGGTCCAGCTCATCGACGACGACACCCTGCTCGCCGACACCTCCGCCCAGGACGTCCAAGCCGTGATCGCGGCCCTGGAGTCCGGCGACGCCGAGGAGGTCGCCGAGCGCTACGCCGAGTTGCGCGAGTTCTGGGACGAACTGGTCAACCGAGAGCAGCACAACTAGCGGCCCTCGCGCAGTCCGCGCAGCACCACCCAGGCCAGCCCGCCACCAGCCGCCGCCAGCAGCAGCGCGGCAGGCCAGGACAGCGCCGTGGCCACCCAGCCCGCCGTGGCCGGGGTCAGCGCGGCCCCCACGTAGTTGGCCGTGTTCTGCATGCCCAGCGCCACCCCGGTGCGCTCCGGCGGGGCCATCTCCCCGGCCGCGGTCAGCGCCAGCCCGTTCCAGCTGATCGCCAGCCCCACCGCGGGCAGCAGCACCGCCACCAGCACCCACACCGGCACCGTGCCCGCCAGCGGGTCCAGTGCCGCGGCCAGTGCGAACAGCACCAGGATGCCCAGGGCCACCATCCGCAGCGGGCCCAGCCTGCTGCCGACCCGGTCCGACCACACCCCGTTGCCCAGCCTGCCGAAGCCGCCGATCACCTGGGCCACCGCGAGCAGGCCGCCGGCCGCGGCCAGTGAGAGGCCGTACCGGTGCAGCAGTTCCACCAGCATCGAGGCGCCCACGAACTGCGGCACCACCAGCAGTCCGCTGGCCAGGCTGATCCGCAGCATCCGGCGGTCGCGCAGCAGGCCGAGGCCGCCGAGGGAACTCGCCGGGCGGGTCCGGCCGGGGGGTTCGCGCACCCAGATCGCCACCGCCACCCCGGCCACCGCGTTCAGCGCGGCCAGCGCCAGGAAGGCCGCCGGGGCCTGCCACCAGGCCGCCACCGCGGGCAGCAGCACCGCGGCCAAGGCGGCGCCGAGCGGGGTCGCGGTCTGCCGCACGCCCATGGCCAGGCCGCGCTGACCACTGGCGAACCAGGTCATCACGGCCCGGCCGCTGGCCGCGTTGGTGCTCGCGCCGAATATTCCGGAGGCCAGCAGGGCCAATCCGGCCCGCACCGGGGAGTCGACCAGTCCGGCCACCGCCAGGCAGCCCGCGGTCCCGGCCAGGCCGACGGTCATCACCAGCCGCTCGCCATAGCGGTCCGCGGCCAGCCCCCAGGCGACCAGCGCGAGCACGTTGCCCAGGTTCACCGCGCCGACCAGCAGTCCCACCTCGGCCAGGTCCAGGCCGAAGTGCGCGCGCAGCTGCGGGGAGATCGCGGGCAGGCCGAGGAACCCGGCCGCGTTGACCCCCTGGGCGAGCGCGCCGACGGCCAGCACGACCCAGCGGTACCCAGAGGTGGTCACTCACCTCACGCTAGATCGCCCGCCCACGATACGGGAGTACTTTCCCGGTGACTGGGATCAGAACACGCCGGGCAGCAGCCGCGCGGAGCCGACAGGGCGACCGCCGCCGAGGATGGTCTCCTCGGCCAGTTCGGCCAGTTCAGGGGTGCCCGCGCCGAGGAACCGGAGTGCGCCTGCCATCACCGGCAGCCGGGCCCGCTGGTGCCCGTCGTCGATCTTGATCGCGATCGCGGTGCCGTCCGGCAGCGCCGCCCCGTACACGCCCTCCGCGCCCGCCTTGGACAGCAGCCCCGGCACCGCGTTCATCAGCCGGGTGTCCTCGCGGCCGGTCCCGGCCACCATGAACGGGTTGGCCCGCATGGCGTCGGCGATCCGCCGCTCGTGGCTGCCGTCGGCGCCCTGCACCAGCTTGCCGAAGGCCCTGGCCAGCCCCACCAGGGACAGTCCGAACATCGGCGCGCCGCAGCCGTCCACCGTGGTCACCGTGATCGGCTCCTCGCCGAGGTCGGCCATGGTGTCCCTGATGGTGACCTGCAGCGGGTGCGAGGGATCGGTGTAGTTCGCGGTGTTCCAGCCGCGCTGCACGCAGGTGGTCAGCATGGCCGCGTGCTTGCCGGAGCAGTTCATGGTCACCGGCTCGGCCTTGCCGCCGGCGGCCAGGATCGCGTCCGCGCTGGCCTCGTGCACCGGCAGGTCCGGCGGGCAGCGCAGATCGGCCTCGGACAGCCCGTGCTTGGCCAGGATGGCGCGCACCCTGGCCACGTGCTCCGGCTCGCCGTTGTGCGAACCGCAGCCCAGCGCCAGGTCGGTGTCATCGGGCAGGTCCAGGCCGCAGCGCAGCATGCCCAGTACCTGGAACGGCTTGTTCGAGGAGCGGGGCAGCACCACCTGCCGTCCGTTGCCGCGCACGTGCCGGAGCACGCCGTCGGGCCGGACGATGACCACCGAACCGCGGTGCACTCCTTCCCGGAAGCCGGAACGGACCACCTCGACCAGTTCGGTGCTCAGGGCTACTCCTCCTCGCGTGGCTCCACGACCGGCTGCCGGGTGCGTTGCGCGTTCAGCAGCTCGTCCACCGAGGCGCCGCCGTCCCGGTAGCGCCGCGCGATCTCCTCGTTCAACCGGTCCACGACCAGCTGAACCTCGCGCCGGTGCCTGGACACGGCCTCTTCCTCGGCTCTATAGGCTCGCAGGGTCTCCAGCAGCTTGTCATCGGAGAGCGATGTGACATCCGACAAGTCCACGTCGGAGACCAGCGCCTCCACATGCCGCCGGTGCGCCTCGGCCCTGGAGGGCTCCTGGGTCTGGTAGCGGCCGAGCCCGGTAGCCGGGCCCACCGCGTTCTTGGCCAGGATCGCCACCAGCTGCTCGACCACCGAGGTGGACCCGCCGTCCCGCCGCCGCTGCTGCTCGGCCTGCACGATGTCTATCCGGCCGTGCAGCAGCCTGCGCACGTAGGACAGGTCGGTCTCCTCCTGCGCGGCCTCGTCCCGCAGCGCGCGCACCTCGTTCAGCGCTCGCTGCTCACAGTCCTGGGCGTAGTCCGGGGCGAGCACCCGGTCGATGCGCCGGCGCCCACCTGGACGGACCTCCATCACATGACCATCCTGCGGGACGTTTCGGTCAGCCGCCAACAATCGTTTCGCCTCTCCCGGTTATTCACCCAGCCTGACGCACCCCGAGCAGCTTTCGGGCCTGCTCCGGCGTCAGCGGGGGACGTTGGGCAATCCTGGACACGGCCGCGGCCCGCGCGACGAGCTGGGCGTTGTCCCGGACCCGCTCGCCCCTGGCATAGGAGAGCGTGTCCTCCATCCCGACCCGCAGATGACCGCCCGCGGACAGAGAGGCGAGCAGCACTGGCAACGTGCTCCTCCCGACCCCGGTGGCGGAGAAGGTAGCGCCCTCCGGCAACAGCCGCAGCGCCGCGGTCAGCGTGGTGGTGTCCCCTGGCATCCCGCCGGGCACACCCATGACCAGGTCGACGTGCACATGACCGCCCGCCGGCAGGCCGTGCTGGTCCAGCAGCCGCTGCAGCGAGGAGAGCTGGCCGAGGTCGAAGATCTCGTACTCGGGCACGATCTGGCGTTCCTGCATCCGCTTGTGCAGCTCGACGATGAACTCCCAGCGGTTCATGAACACCGCGTCGCCGAAGTTGACCGTGCCCATGGTGCAGGAGGCCGAGTCGGGCAGCGCGTCCAGCACCGCCAGCCGGTCCTCCTCCGGGTCGGTCACCGCGCCGCCGGTGGAGAGCTGCACGACCAGGTCGGTCTCCGACCGCAGTGCGTCCACGGTCTCCTTCAGCCTGCCGAGGTCGAGGGTGGGCTCGGCATCGTCGTCCCGGATGTGCACGTGGATGAGCCCCGCCCCGACCCGCTGGCAGTCCGCGGCGGTCTTGACCAGCTCGTCCAGGGTGACCGGGAGGTTGGGGACCTCGGCCTTCTCATGCTCGGCCCCGGTGGGGGCGACGGTGAGAAGCGTGCCGGTGGTGGGCAACGGCGCTGTCATGTCCGGGATCCTGCCAGGCAGGCCCCGGACAAGTCAGCATCCGGCAGTCTCAGCCCCTCAGCCGGCGCAGCGCGGCCTTGCCCGGCGGCTCGCCGGTCGGCGCGGGCACCGAGTCGGGGTCCACGGTGGCCGCGACCAGCCGGTCCTCGGCCCCGGCCAGCAGCTGGGCGTCCACCGGCACGGACTGCTTGAGCAGCGCCAGCCCGATCGGGCCCAGCTCGTGGTGCATCACCACGCTGCCCAGCCTGCCGACCGCCCGGCCGTCCAGGGTCACCGGATCGCCGGTCTCGGGCACCGCGTCGGCGGAGCCGTCCAGGTGCAGCAGCACCATCCGGCGCGGCGGGCGGCCCAGGTTGTGCACCCTGGCCACGGTCTCCTGACCGCGGTAGCAGCCCTTGTCCAGGTGCACCGCCACCCCGATCCAGTTGACCTCCTGCGGGATGGTCCGGTTGTCGGTGTCCTGGCCCAGCCGCGGCCGCAACGCCTCCACCCGCAGGGCCTCGTACGCCAGCGTGCCGGTGGGCCGGGCCCCGGCGTCGGCCAGCCGCTGGAACCAGGTGATCAGCTCGGCGTGCGGCACCAGCAGGTCCACCACGTCCAGGGTGGGCCAGGGCATCCGGCGGACGAAGCCGCCGCCGGGCAGGTCGGTCAGCGCGTAGGCGGTGTCCGGGACCTCGGCGCCGACCTTGGCCAGCACCTCGGCGGTGTCCGGGCCGAGCACGGTGAGCAGTGCGAACTCCGCGCTGACGTCCTTGGGCTCGACCTTGCTCCAGAAGACCATCTTGGTCAGGTAGGACAGCAGCGCGGGCGCGGTCTCCGCCTCGGTGTCCAGGTAGATCGTCTCGCCGTGGTGGGCGACCAGCATGTGGTGCTCCACCCGGCCCTGCGCGTCCAGCACCAGTGCCTCCCCGCCGGTGCCGGGGGCGAGCTGGTGGAAGTGCTGGGAGGTCAGCGAGTGCAGCCAGTCCAGCCGGTCCGCGCCGGGCACCGCGATGATCACCCGGTGCGAGCGGTCCACCACGGCCGCGCGCCGGGCCGCGGTGCGGGCCTCGGCAGGCGGGTCACCGAAGTGCCATGGCACGCCCAGGTCCGGTGAACCCTCCGGCGCGGCGATCGCGCCCGGCCTGCCCAGCAACGGTGAACTCACGATGTCTCCCTCGGCTCTTTCGCACCACACTGCCCGCACACCCCGGAAAGTGCGAGGTGGCTCGGGTCCAGGCGGAAGTTCTTGGCCGCCCGCAACGCCTCGCCCAGGTCCGCCAGCGCCTCGCAGGGGACCTCGTCCACCCGGCCACAACGGTGGCACACCAGGTGCACGTGCTCGTGCTCGTCCAGGGAGTAGACCGGCGCACCGTGGCCGAGGTGGGTATGCCGGACCACGCCGAGCCGCTCCAACAGTTCCAACGTCCGGTAGACCGTGGTTATGTTCACCGTCGGTGTGATCCGCCGCACGTGCGCGCAGATCTGCTCGGGGGTGGCGTGCGCCAGCGCGGTGATCGCGTCCAGCACCAGCTGTCGTTGCGGCGTCATCCGCAGGCCGCGTTCGTGCAAGGTCCGGCGAAGCTGCTCCGGCGCGGTGTCCACACCCCAGATCCTAGGCGTCCTTAGCAGGTCTACGCTTGGACAACATGCGCGTGCTGGCATTGCTGGACGGAACAATCCTCGACCCGGACGCCCCGCTGCTGCGTGCCGATGATCTGGGCGTTCTCCGCGGCGACGGTGTCTTCGAGACCGTGCTCGTGGTGGATGGCAAGCCCCGCGAACTGGGGCCGCACCTGGATCGCCTGGCGCGATCGGCGCACATGCTGGAACTGCCCGAGCCGGATTCGGCCGAGTGGGAGCACTGCGCCAAGGCCGTCATCGACGCCTGGGACTGGGCGGCCAGCCCGGAGATGGCGCTCAAGCTGGTCTACAGCCGCGGTCCGGAGTTCGGCGAGGGCCAGACCGCCTACGCGATGGGCCTGCAGATCGGCGCAGGCGTGGTGCGCCGCCGCCAGGACGGCGTGTCCGCGCTGACCCTGGCCCGCGGGTTCGAACCGGCCGAGGCCGAGCGCTCGCCCTGGCTGCTGCTGGGCGCCAAGTCGCTGTCCTACGCGGTGAACATGGCCGCCATCCGCCACGCCGAGGCCAACGGCGTTGACGAGGTCATCTTCACCGCGGCCGACGGCAGCGTGCTGGAGGGCCCGACCGCGAACGTGGTGGTGGCCAACGGCCGCACCCTGCGCACCACCCCGCCGGTGATCGGCATCCTGCCCGGCACCACCCAGGCCGCGTTGTTCCGCGCGGCGGAGAAGGCAGGCTGGGAGACCAGGATCGAGCCGATCCAGGCCGAGGAGCTGACCAGCGCGGACGGCCTCTGGTTCCTCTCCAGCGTGCGCCGGGTCACCCAGATCCGCACGTTGAACGGGCAGCCGGTGGCGGCCAGTGCCGAGCTGCACGCCGAACTCAGCGAGCTGTACGAGTCCAACTACCGGGACTGAGCCTGGAAACGCACCCGGTCACCGGGTGCCAGTAGTGCGGGCGGGTCGCGGTCGACGTCGAACAGCGTCGCCGCGGTCCGCCCGATCAGCCGCCAGCCACCGGGCGAGGCCCGCGGATAGGCCCCGGTGTACTCCCCGGCCAGGCCGACCGACCCGGCAGGCACCCGCTCCCGCGGTGAGTCCAGCCGGGGCTGGCGCAGGGCTTCGGGCAGGCCGGTGAGGTAGCCGAAGCCGGGCGCGAACCCGCAGAAGGCCACCGTGTACGCCGCGCCGGTGTGCAACTCGACCACCTCGGCGGTGCTCAGCCCAGCGGTCCGGGCGACCAGGTCCAGGTCGGGGCCGTCGTAGACCACCGGCAGCAGCACATCGCGGCCCAGCGCGGGCGGCTCCCGCTCGTCCAGCGTCTCCAGCACAGCCCGGACCCCGGCCAGCCCGGCGCCCGGCCGCACCTCGACCAGCACGGTCCGCGCGGCGGGCACCAGGTCGAGCACCTCGGGCAGCCCGGCGGCCCGCAGTGTGGCGTGCACCGCCTGCACCGCGGCCGCCGAGTCCAGCTCGACCAGCAGGGCGTGCGCCCCGCAGGGCAGCAGCCGCATCAACCAGCGATGCGGATCAAGCGGGCTGACAGGTGGGGCTGCATTTCCTCGCCGACCATGGCGCGCTCGTCCACGTAGGCCAGGTCGCCGCCGTCGACGATGCCGTAGAGCCGCTGGCTGGCGGTGACCTCCTTGGCGCCCACGGTGCGCACGATGGCGTCCGTGGCGATCTCCCAGGAGGTCTGGTTGCGCGGCTTGCCGTAGTACATCTCCATGATCCCGGTCGCGTGCGCGAGCAGGACCTCGATGGTGTCGTCGGCCTGCACCCGCCACCAGCCAACCTCGCGGGCGGCCGGCCGCAGCACGCTGCCGTCCTCGTTGAGCAGCCAGGAGCGCGACTCGTAGTACAGGAACGGCCTGCCGTCGTGCGCGAAGGTGATCTGCTGCCCGAAGCGGTACGGCCCGCCCTCCAGGGAGCTGTAGGCCACCTCGCCCTCGCCGCGCCAGACCCCGACCAGGGGCAGCAGGGCGAGTAGCTGGTCGTGCAGGTTCGGGCCGAGCCGCAGGTTCGCGGTGTCGGCTGCCACCGGCAGATCGTCGAACTGCGGCAGGTTGCGGTCACGGGTGGCCGCGGCCCGCGCTTCGGCGGCCTGGATCGCCGCGTCACCGCTGCCGGGCTGGGGCGTGGTCGGTTCCGTCATGGGTCAGCGCTGGTCGGAGTACAGCCGGTACACCACGTACACGGCGAACCAGGTGATCACCAGGCAGGCCGCCACGAGCAGGCCGGTGAAGAAGATTTCCACAACGACGCAGCATAACGGCCGGGGCGACGGGACACCTGCCCCGCCACCCCGGCCGTGATGAGCGTTATAGGTCAGCAGCCGGAGCGGCCCGCGACGCGGAAGGTGGTGTAGAGCGCCCGCCAGGTCGGCGCGTTCACCACGGCGTCCTCCGGCAGGCCGACCGTGCGCTGGAATTCGCGCACCTTGGCCTGGGTCCCGGCGTCGTAGGTGTCGCCGTACTCCCCGGTGCTGCCGTTGATCCGGTTCAGCGCGTTGTGCAGGAAGAACATGTCCTCCGGGTAGTGCCCGCCCGGCTGGAACACCGTGGCAGGCGGCTCACCGGCGTAGGTCTGGTGCTGCGGCATCCGGCCGACCAGTGCCTGCCAGGTCTTCGAGCCGACGATCCCGCTGTCCTTGATCCCGTGCTCGCGCTGGAAGTCCTTGACCGCGGCCAGTGTGTTGTCGCCGTAGAAGCCGGTGCCGGTCAGCCCGTACCCCTTGTCTTTGAGCGCGAGCTGCATCCCCCGCACCTCCGCACTCCGATCACCCTGGTTGACCTGCGGCAACGTGGCCGCGAACGCCGAGGAGTTCTCCTGGCTGGAACAGGCCGACGCCGGTGTCGCGCCGACGGTCGAACTCACCCCGATGGTCCCCAGCGCCAGCATGGCCATGACCAATCCCCGTGCAGCGAACTTACGCATGACAATTCCCCCCTGTGATTATTTCCGAATTTGTCGCCGGTTGAGCGGGCTCAGCAGCCCCAGTTGCCCCGGACCGAGACCACGGTGCTGAGCGCGTGCCAGGTCTTGGCCCCCACGATGCCGCTGTCCTTGATGCCGACCTGCCGCTGGAACTGCTTGACCACGTCGGCCAGCGGCGCGTCGTAGACCCCGTTCGCCCCGCCGGGCACCTCGCCGTCGGTGATCCGCATGAGGTGGTCGATCACCTGGGTCACCGCGGCCGGGTTGCGGTCGCCCGGGTTGAGCTGCGGTGTGGTGGCCCAGAGGTTCTCGGTGCGGAACTTCGGCAGCACGCCGACCAGCTTCTGCCAGGTCTTCGAGCCGACGATGCCGCTGTCGTTGATGCCGTGCTTGCGCTGGAAGTCCTTGACCGCGCTCAGCGTGTTGTCGGCGTAGAGCCCGGTGCCGTTGAGGCCGTAGCCGAGTTCGCGCAGCCGGAGCTGCATGCCCTTCACCTCCGCGCCGCGGTCGCCCGGGTTGACCTGCGGCAAGGTCGCCGCGTACGCCGAGGAGTTCTCCTGGCTGGAACAGGCCGAGGCGGTCGGCGCGGTGCTGGTGGCGGCGATTCCGGCGGTGGCCAGTGCCAGCAGTGCCATAACCATGCCGCGGGCAGCGAATTTACGCATGACAAATCCCCTTGAGTTAGCTGTGGAGGTTTTTGCTGAGAATTGGTGCTGAATTGCTTTTGGGAAAAGGCCGACCGCGGTCAGCAGCCCCACTGCCCGGCGACCGCGGTCACCCTGGCCAGCGCGCGCCAGGTCTGAACCCCGACGATGCCGCTGTCGTTGATGCCCACCGAGCGCTGGAACTCGCGCACCACCTGCTGCCAGCCCTGGTGGTAGACCGGGCTGCCCCAGGCGGGCACCGCGCCCGCGTTGGGCAGCCGCTCGAAGTAGATGGCCAGCAGCTCCACCCCGCGCGGGTTGTGCGCGCCCGGCTGCATCTGGTGCAGCTCCTCCGCCGGGGTGCTGGTCCGGCCCAGCGGCAGCACGCCGACCAGCTTCTGCCAGGTCTTGGCGCCGACGATGCCGCTGTCGTTGATGCCGTGCTTGCGCTGGAAGTCCTTGACCGCGCCCAGCGTGTTGTCCGCGTACAGGCCGGTGCCGCGCAGGCCGTAGCCGAGTTCGGCCAGCCGGTGCTGCATGCCGCGCACCTCAGGACCGCGGTCGCCCGGGTTGACCTGGGGCAGCGCGGCGGCGAAGGCCCGCGAGTCCTGCTCCGAACCACAGGCCATGGCGTTGGTGGCGCCTGCCGAGGCGGTCAGGCCGACGGTGACCAGTGCGAGCAGTGCGACGATGAGCGAACGGGCCCCGAACTTACGCATGACAAATCCCCAGCGGTGTGTGTGATGAATGTGGATTCCCCTTGCGCCACCGGGGTTCTCCCCGGGGCGCCGACATCATCAACACGCTTTTCCGGCCGGGCCGGTTGCCGTGGTTCCGGCATAAAAAAGTGGTCCCGATCACCCCAATTCCGGGGCAACCGGGACCACTGGTCGAGCGTCGTATCAGGCCACCGCGACCTCGAGGCTGTGCAGCCCCGGACCGTCCGCGTGCAGCTCGGCCTGGCCGGTGCCGGTGCGGTGCAGCGCCCGCACGGTCCAGTCGCCGGGTGCGGCGAAGAACCGGAAGTCGCCCTCGGCGGAGGAGACCACCTCGGCGGTGAACTCGCCGCCCGAGTCGAGCAGCCGCACGAACGCGCCGCCCACCGGCGACCCGTCGGCGGTGACCTTGCCGGTCACCACGATCTCCTTGCCCGCGTCCACGCCCGCGGGCAGCGCGCTGCCCTGGACCGGAGCGCCGCAGCCGTCACTCATGTTGTCTCCCTTTACTTTCCGGCGCCGGTTTCGATCGGCACGCCGACCAGCGAGCCGTACTCGGTCCACGATCCGTCGTAGTTCTTCACATCGCCGTGGCCGAGCAGCTCACGCAGCACGAACCAGGTGTGCGAGCTGCGCTCGCCGATACGGCAGTAGGCGATGGTGGACTTGCCGCCGTCCAGGCCGGCCTCGCCGTAGATCTCGGTCAGCTCGGTGTCGGAGCGGAAGGTGCCGTCCTCGTTGGCCGCCTTGCTCCACGGCACGTTGATCGCGCTGGGGATGTGCCCGCCGCGCTGCGCCTGCTCCTGCGGGAGGTGCGCGGGCGCGAGCAGCTTGCCGGAGAACTCGTCAGGGGAGCGCACGTCGACCAGGTTCTTGGCGCTGATCGCGGCCACGACCTCGTCCCGGAAGGCCCGGATGGACAGGTCCTGCTCCTGCGCCTTGTACGCGGTGGCCTCGCGGCTGACCGTGTCCTTGGTCAGCGGACGGCCGTCCAGCTCCCACTTCTTGCGGCCGCCGTCGAGCAGCTTGACGTTGTCGTGCCCGTAGAGCTTGAAGTACCAGTAGGCGTAGGCGGCGAACCAGTTGTTGTTGCCGCCGTAGAGGATGACCGTGTCGTCGTTGCCGATGCCCTTGGCGGACAGCAGCTTCTCGAAGCCCTCGCGGTCGACGAAGTCCCGCCGGACCTGGTCCTGCAGCTCGGTCTTCCAGTCGATCCGGACCGCCCCGGGGATGTGACCCCCCTCGTAGGCGGTGGTGTCCTCGTCCACCTCGGCGAACACGACGCCGGCGGCGTCGAGGTTCTCTTCGACCCACGCGGCCGATACCAGGACGTTCTCGCGGCTCATCTGACGCGGCTCCTCTTGTCTACTTCTGTCTACTGTGGACGATCAGGTGCTTTTGGCCGGGGCGAACCGGCGGATGATCAGGTACATCTCGCAGCCGAGGCACAGCCCGAACGCGGCGTTGAGCAGCGCGGCCACCAGCGCGGCCGCGGTCGCCACCACACCGAGCGTGGTCAGCCCGGAGGCGTAACCGATCGTGCCGACCAGCGCGAAGACGAACCCGACACCCTGGGCGAAGCGCAGCGGCTCAGGAGCCTCGCGCTCACTGGTCGGCTTGAGCCTCGGCCGGATGGCCGTGCGGAAGAGCTGGCCATAGGGGTTGAGGCGCAGCCCGATGAACGCGCACATCGCGAAGATGACGGTCTGTGCGGCAAGCAGCTGCCAGACCCCGGTGAGCAGCACGATGACCAGCACCAGACTGGTCATCCACGCGGTGAAGCGCGGGCCTCGGGGGTCTACGGGAACATCGCCGGGCATGGGGGACCTCCTGACGGTGGGACACGGAATGGGTCCGTCAGTGGCGGTTATCGGCACATCCGCGCGTCAGGCGCAGCGGGCAAGCCAGATCAAGCCGCCGAAGTCAGCCGAGCCGACACAGGCTGCTGTCCACGCGGCAGTTGTCCACCGCGCGACGTTGAGTAAGCAGCACGTACACGTCGGCGAGGTTACTCGCGGAGCCCGCTCTACGGGAGAGGCGTCCACTGGATGGGACCAAGGGCCGGTCCACGGGGCCGCGCCCGCGATAGCCGCGCCGAGGCGGCCCCTGGCGGCACGGCCGGACCGCCCGAATACGCCCGGTATGAGGGCGGCCCGGCCGCGCCACCAGGAACCACCTCGATCACGACTCTCGCAGACGCGACCCCGCGGACAGGCCCTAGTCGAGCAAAGGGCGCAGCGCGTTGAGCAGCTCGTCCCGCTTCGGCAGTCCCGAGATGCGGAACAACTCCCGCTCCCTGGCATCCACCACCAGCGTGGTGGGCGTGCGCATGATCTTGAGGCGTTCGGCCAGCTCCGGCCGTTCGGTGACGTCCAGTTCCACGTGGTGCAGCCGCGGCTCCTGCCGGACCACGTCGCCGAGCAGCACCTTCGTGTGCCGGCAGGGCGCGCAGAAGGTGGTGGACAGCTGCACCAGCGTGATCGCCGGGGCGGCCGCCAACACGGTCCGGATTTCTTCAGGCAACTGCTCGATCGGCACCGCGGCGCGCACCTTCCCGTTCCGCCAGCGGTACAGCAGACCCAGCGCGCCGGTCAGCGCCAGCACGCCAAGGACCACCCACACCTGCGTCACTGACCACCCCGGTTCGGCACCGCGCCGCCGCCGAGCTGCACGTTCTTCGCGCTGCCCTCGACGACCAGTGCCCCATTCTCCGCCCGCACGCCGGTGGGCACCACGGTGAAGGGCAGCCCGCCCGGATCGATCCGGGTGCTGAAGGCCCGCCGGATCAGCCGGTCCACCGCCGGCGGCAGCGCCACCTCGCCGGTCTCGTTGCTCACCCGCAGCCGCTTCGGGCTGACCTCGATCTGGTTGTCCACCAGCGAGAGCACCCCGACCACGGTCACCTGGGTGCGGGTGCCCGCGATGTCGGTGCTGCCGGTCAGCTTCACCGGCGCGGTCTTCTCATCCACCACCTGCGGCTTGCCGGTCGGCACGATCGGATCGCCGTTGGGCTTGCGTTCCAGCAGCTCGTCCGGGTTGGCAGGCTCGATCTTGAGGTCGGCCACGTTGATCAGCTTGCCCACCTCGGCGGCCAGCAGCTTCACCCGGCCGGTGACCTCGTCGATGGTCACGTTCTGCGCCGAGCCGGAGAGCAGTTCGGACAGTGGCGCGCGCACGTGCCGCAGGGTCGCCTCGACCTCCACGTTGCGCAGGTCGGCCACTGGCACCCCGCTGGCCTTGACCTCGACCTCGCGGTAGTCCCCGGCCAGTGCCTGGTAGAGGAACGGGAAGCCGTTGATCCGCACCGCCGGGTCGTCGGCCAGCTTGAGCTGGGCCCGCAACCGGGTGGAGACCTGGTACTCCGCGGCCGCGGCGGCGCCGAAATCGCCGGCGACCAGCAGACCGATGAGCACGACCAGGACGATGGCTAGCTTCTTCACACGGACCCGTTCCGAAAGTCGGAGGTAGTTAACTCCAAAGACGAGGGTACTGACCCCGAGGTTGCGCCCAGCCACTCCCGGATCCGATCGACCAGACCGGGCGTCAACGAGGACTCGGCGTGCCCCATGCCCTCTTCCAGCCACAACTCCGCGCTCGGCCCGCAGGCCCGGTGCATGGCGGTGACATCGGCCACCGGGAAGTAGTTGTCCGCGGTGCCGTGCACGAACAGCAGTGGCGTCGGCGCGATCCGCGGCGCCAGCTCGATCGGCGAGGCGGGTGCCGTGGTCCACCGCGGCCCCAGCCGCACGCCCAGCATCAGCAGCCCGAACGCCGGCCCGCCCGGCAGCTCCAGCAGCTGGTTGACCCGGCGCATCTTGGTCGTCTCGCGCACCCACCAGCGCGCGGGCGGGCTGACCGCCACCACCGCGTCCGGTTTGGCCGCGCCCTCGGCCAGCGCCGCCTGCCGCAACACCACCGACCCGCCGAGGGAACATCCCAATGTGGTCACTCTCGGATGGCCGAGAGCACGCAGGAACTCCACCCCGGCGGCCACGTCGAACTGCTCGTCCAGACCCACCGAGGACCGCCCGCCGGAGCGTCCGTGGCCACGCAGGTCCAAGCCGAGAACGGTGTGCCGCAAGGCCAATCGGCGTAACAACCGGCGAACATCGGGGCGGCCGGTGTGCTTGGTGAAACCGTGTGCGACGACCACCGCGGTCGGGTGCGCCGAGGGGGTCCTCGGGCCGAGCAGTAACCCGTTCAGCCGCACCTTGTCCGAGGTCAGAAGTGTGACACCGGTTTCGTGGCCTGTTGTCACGAGTGCCATGCCGAGTATTCTCCCGTTCATCCAGCGGCAATGGCGCCGAAGCCTGACTACCTCGCGCGACCGGGGCGACCCGGTGAGCGTGGAAAGGAGGCGGCGCCATGACCAGCGTGGACCTGCTTCTGCTGACCACGGACCGCGACCCGGAGTCCGTGCTCCCGGCCCTCTCGCTGCTCCCGCACCAGGTGCGCCCGCTGGTGCCCGATGTCTCCGCGCTGCTGGAGGCAGGCCCGCATGACGCGGTGCTGGTCGACGCGCGCACCGACCTGGTCGGCGCCCGCAGCCTCTGTCGCCTGCTGACCAGCAGCGGCATCGACGTCCCGGTGATCGCCGTGGTCAACGAGGGCGGCCTGGTCGGCGTCAGCGCCGACTGGGGCATCGACGAGATCCTGCTGCCCACCGCGGGCCCGGCCGAGGTGGACGCCCGGCTGCGCCTGGTCCGCTCCCGCCGCGCCGCCGCGCACCGCGGCAACGACGGCGCGCTGGTGCTCGGTGAGCTGGTCATCGACGACACCACCTACACCGCCCGGCTGCGCGGCCGCCCGCTGGAACTCACCTACAAGGAGTTCGAGCTGCTCAAGTACCTGGCCCAGCACGCGGGCCGGGTCTTCACCAGGGCGCAGCTGCTGCAGGAGGTCTGGGGCTACGACTTCTTCGGCGGCACCCGCACGGTGGACGTGCACGTGCGACGGCTGCGCGCCAAGCTCGGCCTTGAGCACGAGACCCTGATCGGCACCGTGCGCAACGTCGGCTACAAGTTCGTCCGCCCGCCGCGGGCCGGCGCCGGCCGGGTCGAGCTGGGCCAGGACGAGCTGGCCCCGGACTACGTGTCCTCCTGATCACCAGCGGCTGCCTGCCCGCGTTTCCGGCACTACGGTGAAGCCGTGGTGCAGATGACGTGGGCAGGCCAGCTCTCCCCTGACGAAGCAGCAGCCGTCCGCTCCCTGGTGGCCGCGGCCGCCGAGGCCGACGGCCGCGCGCCGGTCGGGGAGCACGTGCTGATGACCCTCTCCGGCGAACACCTCCTGGCCAGGCAGGCCGACGGCCAGCTCGGCGGGTACGTCAACCTGGACCGTGACAACGACGGCCGCTACGTCGCCGAACTCGCCGTGCACCCCGGGCACCGCCGTCGTGGCCTGGGCACCGAACTGGTCACCCAGCTGCTCCAGCGCGCGGGCGAGGGCGACCTGCGGATCTGGGCGCACGGCGACCACCCCGGCGGCCAGGCCATCGGCGCCCGCCTCGGCTTCACCCGCGCCCGTGACCTGTGGCGGATGAGGATGGCCTTCACCGGCGAGCTGCCCGAGCGCGCGCTGCCGGACGGCCTGAGCCTGCGCGCCTTCGTGCCCGGCCAGGACGAGGCCGCCGTGGTCGAGGTCAACAACAAGGCGTTCTCCTGGCACCCGGAGCAGGGCGGCTGGACCACCGCGGACATCGAGCTGCGCGAGGCCGAGTCCTGGTTCGACCCGGCGGGCTTCTTCCTGGCGGTCCGGGACGGCCGGATCGTCGGCTTCCACTGGACCAAGGTGCACGCGGCGCGCCCGGACACCGGAAACCAACCGATCGGGGAGGTCTACGTGGTCGGCGTGGACCCGGACGCCCAGGGCGGCGGCCTCGGTTCGGTGCTCACCCTGGCCGGCCTGCGTCACCTGCGGGAACGCGGTCTGCCCTCGGTGATGCTGTACGTGGAGTCGGACAACACCACCGCCATCCGGGTATACGAGAAGCTCGGCTTCGCGCACTGGGACAGCGACGTGCAGTACGCGCGGTCACGCTGACCGGCACTCCGCCAGATGACGGTGGGGTCACGGAGTGCAAACGTGCAGGTCGCACCCGGGTCACGGGTTCACACCAATGGGGTGTGAATGGTCACTGAAGGTGGCTTGTTCACCCTCCGTTCATCTTCTGACGGCCAACTATCCATCCTCGGTCCCTAACGTCCCGTTCCGAAGGGCGGGTGCCGCCGCCCGTCCACGTTCTGGAGGACTCAGGTGAAGATCAAGCAGCACGCTGCCGTGCTCGGATTCGTGGCCGCGGGCGCGCTTCTGCTCTCGGCGTGTGGTTCGGACAACAACGCCGGGAACAACACCAGCGGGGCCACCAGCTCCGCGGCCGGTTCGGTCGCCTGCGGCGGCAAGAAGTCGGTCAACGGTGATGGCTCGTCCGCCCAGGGCAACGCCATGACCGAGTTCACCGCCTCCTACGTCGAGGCGTGCAAGGACTTCAACGTCGCCTACAACGTCTCCTCCTCCGGCGATGGCATCAAGAACTTCCTCGCCAAGCAGGTCGACTTCGCCGGCTCCGACTCGCCGCTGAAGGCCGACGAGATCACCAAGGCCACCGAGCGCTGCGCCGGGTCAGCCCCGCTGCACCTGCCGCTGGTCTTCGGCCCGGTCGCGATCGCCTACAACCTGCCCGGCGTCGAGCTGACCCTGACCCCCGACCTGGTCGCCAAGGTCTTCAGCGGCGTCATCAAGAACTGGAACGACCCGGCCATCAAGGCCGCCAACCCCTCGGCCAACCTGCCGGAGAAGGCGATCGGCGTGGTCTTCCGCTCCGGTCAGTCGGGCACCACCGACAACTTCCAGAAGTACCTCGCCGCCGCGGCCCCGCAGGCCTGGACCAAGGGTGACGGCAAGGAGTTCAAGGGCGGCATCGGCGACGGCAAGGCCAAGTCGGCCGACGTGGCCAGCGCGGTGAAGGCCACCGAGGGCGGCATCACCTACGTCGAGGTCTCCTTCGCCAAGTCCAACAAGCTGGGCATCGCCAAGCTGGACTCCGGCGCCGGTGCGGTCGAGCTGACCGACGCCACCGCGGGCAAGGCCATCGCCAACGCCAAGCTGCAGACCGCCACCACCCCCGGCGACCTGGTGCTGGACCTGAAGGCCCTCTACGCCGACAAGACCGCGGGCTCCTACCCGCTGGTGCTGGTCACCTACGAGATCGTCTGCGCCAAGAGCGCCGACGCGGACACCGCCAAGGCGCTGAAGAACTTCCTGACCGTGGCCTCCACCACCGGCCAGGACCGGCTGCCCAAGATCGGTTACGTGCCGGTCCCCGCGGAGTTCCGCACCAAGCTCACCGAGTCGATCAAGTCGATCTCCTGACCCACATCGTTCGGTCGGCGGCTCTGCCAAGCTGATCGCGACGCCATGAGCGACCCGATGCGGGCGGTCCCCAACCAGGACCGCCCGCATCGCCGGAACTACCGGAGGCACACATCTCCACCGTGACCACCGCGCCGAGCAAGCCGGTCCGACGTCCGGGTGACCGCATCTTCAGCGGCATCGCCAGCGGCACCGGAGTCTTCATCGTCGCGCTGATCGGCGCCATCGGGATCTTCCTGCTGCTGCAGGCCATTCCCTCGCTCCAGGCCAACAACGCGAACTTCCTGTTCTCCTACGCCTGGGACACCAACGACCTCAACAACCTGCGCTTCGGCATCCCGGACCTGCTCTGGGTGACCGTGGCCTCCTCCCTGCTGGCCCTGCTGCTGGCGATGCCGATCTCGCTGGGCATCGCGCTGTTCCTCACCCAGTACGCCCCGCGCCGCCTGGCCCGGCCCTTCGCCTACGTGGTCGACCTGCTGGCCGCGGTGCCCTCGATCATCTTCGGGCTCTGGGGCATCCAGGTGCTCGCCCCGGTGCTGACCCCCTTCGCCGAGTGGCTCACCGCCAACCTCGGCTGGTTCCCGTTGTTCGCCAAGGGCAACGTGAACCCGGCGGGCGGCGGGCACATCTTCACCGCCGGCGTGGTGCTCGCGGTGATGATCCTGCCCACGGTCACCGGGGTCAGCCGCGAGGTCTTCGCCCGCACCCCCCGCGAGCACATCGAGGGCGCGCTGGCCCTCGGCGCGACCCGCTGGGAGGTCATCCAGACCACGGTGCTGCCCTTCGGCAAGGCGGGCTTCGTCAACGCCTCCATGCTCGGCCTCGGCCGCGCGCTCGGCGAGACGATGGCGCTGTACCTGATCCTGTCCACCACCGCGCAGCAGCCGTTCTTCAGCCTCTTCGACGGTGGTTCGACCTTCGCCTCCAAGATCGCCCTTGGCATCAGCGAGGCGGCGAGCAGCCCACTGGCCGCTGGCGCCTACATCGCCGCGGGCCTGGTGCTGTTCGTGCTGACCTTCGCGGTCAACGCCACCGCGCGCTCGATCGTCGCCCGCAAGAAGGAGTACTCGTGACCACGGCGAGTGTCGACCTCGAACGCCCGGCGGCGCCGCCGGCCTTCCAGCCGGTGAGCGGTGCCCGCAAGGCCAAGAACGTGGCGGCCACCGTGCTGGTGGGCCTGGCCTTCCTGATCGCGATCGTGCCGCTGGTCTGGGTGCTCTACACCACCCTGTCCCGCGGCCTCGGCCCGATCCTGTCCAGCACCTGGTGGACCCATTCGCTCTCCGGCCTGCGGCCCTACGACGAGGGCGGCGGCGCGTACCACGCGATCTTCGGCACCATCGTGCAAGGCCTGGTCACCGCGGTCATGTCGGTGCCGATCGGCGTGATGGTGGGCATCTACCTGGTCGAGTACGGGGTGGGCAGCAAGCTCGGCAAGATCACCACGTTCATGGTGGACATCCTCACCGGTGTGCCCTCGATCGTGGCCGCGCTGTTCGTCTACTCGGTGTGGATCAGCATCTTCGGCTTCTCCCGCAGCTCCTTCGCGGTGACGCTGGCGCTGATGCTGCTCATGGTCCCGGTGGTCATCCGGGTCACCGAGGAGATGCTCAAGATCGTGCCGAACGAGCTGCGCGAGGCCTCCTACGCGCTGGGCATCCCCAAGTGGAAGACGATCGTCAAGGTGGTCATCCCGACCGCGATGTCCGGCATCGTGACCGGCGCGATGCTCGGCGTGGCCAGGGTGATGGGCGAGACCGCGCCGGCGCTGGTGCTGGTGGCCTACGCGCCCTTCATCAACTTCAACATCTTCGACGGCAACATGGCCAACCTGCCGCTGATGATGAACTCGGAGTTCGCCAACCCCGAGACCGCCGGTTTCGACCGGACCTGGGGCGCGGCGCTCACCCTGGTGATCGTGATCATGTTGTTCAACCTCGTAGCCTCGATCATCTCGCGGCTCTCGGCCATCAAGACCAAGTGAGCGGGCGGTAGGAGCAATGGCCAAGCGCATCGATGTCAAAGACCTCAACATCTACTACGGCAAGTTCCACGCCGTGGACGGGGTCACCCTCCAGGTGCCGCCGCGCAGTGTCACCGCGTTCATCGGGCCCTCGGGTTGCGGCAAGTCCACCGTGCTGCGCTCGCTGAACCGGATGCACGAGGTGATCCCCGGCGCCAGGGTGGACGGGCAGGTCCTGCTCGACGGCGAGGACATCTACGCCACCGCCGTGGACCCGGTGTCGGTCCGCCGCACCATCGGCATGGTGTTCCAGCGGCCCAACCCGTTCCCCACCATGTCCATCAAGGACAACGTGGTGGCCGGGCTGAAGCTGGCCGGGATGAAGGGCAAGAAGAAGCTGGAGGAGGTCTGCGAGCGCTCGCTGCGCGGCGCGAACCTCTGGGAAGAGGTCAAGGACCGGCTGGACAAGCCCGGCGGCGGCCTCTCCGGCGGTCAGCAGCAGCGACTGTGCATCGCGCGCGCCATCGCGGTGCAGCCGGACGTGCTGCTGATGGACGAGCCCTGTTCGGCCCTGGACCCGATCTCCACGCTGGCGATCGAGGACCTGATCACCGAGCTGAAGAAGGAATACACGATCGTCATCGTCACCCACAACATGCAGCAGGCCGCGCGGGTGAGCGACCAGACGGCGTTCTTCAACCTGGCGGGTGTCGGCCAGCCGGGCCGCCTGGTCGAGGTCGACGACACCGAGAAGATCTTCTCCAACCCGACCCAGAAGGCCACTGAGGACTACATCTCGGGCCGATTCGGTTAAAGCACAAGGGTTTCTCTAACCACAAAGGCCGGGTCCCCATCGGAGGGACCCGGCCTTCGTTGTGTCGTAAGGGAAATCAGTCCTCGCGGCCGGGCATCTTGCCGGTGGCGATGAACACGACCCGGCGGGCCAGCGCCACCGCGTGGTCGGCGAAGCGCTCGTAGAAGCGGCCGAGCAGCGTGATGTCCACCGCGGGGGCCACGCCGTGCGGCCAGTCCTTGTCCATCAGCACGCTGAACAGGTGCTTGTGCAGGGCGTCCATCTCGTCGTCGTCCTGCTCGAGCTGCTGGGCCAGCGCGACATCGCGGTTGCGGATGACCAGCTCGGCCTTCTTGGCCAGCTCCACCGCGACCCGGCCCATCTGCGCGAAGTCCTCGCGCACCTGATCGGGCAGCACGCCGTTGGGGTGCCTGCGCCGGGTGGCCTTGGCCACGTGCAGCGCCAGATCGCCCATCCGCTCCAGGTCCTCGGCGGCGTGGATCGCGGCGACGACGACCCGCAGGTCGGTGGCCACCGGCGCCTGCAGGGCGAGCAGCGCGAACGCCTGCTCCTCCGCCGCGGCGCGGGCGTCGTCGATCTTCGCGTCCTCGTCGATCACCTGTTCGGCAAGGCCGAGGTCGACGTTCAGCAGTGCTGCGGTCGACTTCTCCATCGCTTTCGCGACATCGGCGGTCATGTCGCCCAGGATCTCGGCGAAACGATCGAGCTGCTCGTGATAGGCCTCGCGCATGTGGTCAGCCTACGGTGCGCGGGTCGCGGGGTCTGCATCCATTGGTGAACCAGCCGTAAACGGGCTCCGAACAACTGGTGCACAAGCCCCGGTCAGCGCCGGTGCCCGGTGGATCAGGTGCAGCTGTTGTCGGCACCGTTCACAGTGGACAGATCACCGGGCAGCTTGGGGGTCGAGGTCGGCGTGCCACCGCCGCCGGATCCGTTGCCCGGCTTGACGATCTTGCCGTCGAACTCCGGGCCGAGCACGAGCTGGATCGAGCCGCCCATGCTGGGATCCGGGGTCATCGTGGCACCCGGCACCGAGGCGGCCAGCGTGCGCGCGGCGTCCCGGCGCTCATCGCTGAACCGGATCACCGTCTTGTCGCTCGGCGTCGGCGAGTTGCCCTTCTTCACCACCGAGAAACCGAGTTCCTCCAGGCCGGTGACCGCCTTGTTCGCGTTGCCTGCCTTGTTGGAACCGTTGAGCACCTGGATCTTCACCGTCTTGGGGTCCACCAGCGCGGCCGGGCTCAGGTCGGCTGGCGGGTTGTTCTGCGCCTGCGGCAACGGGTTCTGGTTGCCGCCACCGGCCGGCTTCTCATGCGGCAGCGGGGTTCCGTTGATGATCGCCTGGAACAGGTTCTTGGCGTCCTTCTCCCGGAACTCCTCGCGGTAGCCCTTGCCGACCTCGACGGTGCGCACCGGCACCTGCACGAAGGTGACCCGCCCGGCTTCCAGGCCCTGCAACGAGGTGCCGAGGGTGAGCATCTGGTCGATGCCGATGTTCTCGCCGTAGGTGGAGCCCGCGAATGCCTTCACGAAGTCCTGGAGCTGACCGGGACTGGTGAGCACCTGCTGGGACATCACCTTGCGCAGCAACGAGGACAGGAACTTCTGCTGCCGCTGGATCCGGCCGTAGTCACTCTGGATCGGGTCGCCCTTGAGCGTGCGCGCCCGCACGTAGCTCAGCGCGGTGTCGCCGGAGATGGTCTGCCGCCCGGTCTGGGTGATCACCGGGCCGATCTTCTCGTCGATCATCGGCTTGGGCACGCACACCTCGACGCCCTTGATCGCGTCCACCATGGCCTTGAAGCCGTGGAAGTCGATGCCGACGAAGTGGTTGATGTTCAGCCCGGACAGCTGCAGCACCAGCTTGGTGATGCACTTCGGGCCGCCGATGGCGTAGGCCGAGTTGAGCTTCTGGTTCTTCCGCGCCGGCTCGGTCTTGCCGGTGTACTTGCCGGTCTTGGCGTCCCAGCCCTCACAGGCCGGGATGGTGACATCCATGTCGCGCGGGAAGGACACGATCACCACGCGCTTCCGGTCCGCAGGCACGTGCGCCACCATCACGGTGTCCGTGCGCGCGCCGCCGGCGATCTTCTCATCGCCCACGCCGTCCTCGGCGGTGGCCCCGGCCCGGCTGTCCGAGCCGATCATGAGGAAGTTCTCCGCGCCGTACTGCTTGTCCTTGTCCTGGATCTCATCGGCGTTCGGGTCCAGGGCGGACACCTCGCGGATCATGCTGTTGAACCACTGCTTGCCTGCCCAGCCGATCCCGGTGGCCACCAGCACGATCGCGGCCACCGCGATCGCCAGCGCCTTGCCGACCAGCACCAGCCGCCGCTTGCGCAGCGAGTCCGGCTCGTCCTCGGGCGGCGGGCCCGCGTAGGCGGGCTCGCGCGGCGGCTCGTCCTCGTCGTCCTCGACCAGCTCGTGGTAGGGCACCCCGACGGTGGCCACGTCCACCGAACCGGGCCGCTCGACCAGCTGGGTCTGCTCCGCGGGCTCGTCCTTGGCCGCCGGCTTGTCGCCCTTGTCCTTGTCCTTGCCGCCGATCCGGATGAACTGGGTCAGCTTGCCGCGCCGCTCCCGCTCGGCCTCCTCGATCTCGGCCATCTCGTCGTGCACGGCGGAGAACCGGGACAGCGTCGCGTCGATCTTGCGCCGCTTGTCGTCCATCTCCCCGTCGACAACGGGCTCGGCCGGCTTGGCGGGTTTCGCGGGCGGCCGGTTACCGGGCCGGGCACCGGCTGGCGGCTGTCCGGGTGCGCCCTGGGGCGGTCCGCCCTGCGGCGGCCGCGGCGGCTGGCCAGCGGGCATGGCAGGGCGAGAAGGCTGGTCGATCCCCGGTCGCGGCGGCTCCATCGGCATCGCCGGCCGCGAGGGCTGGTCCACCGGAGGGCCGGGCCGCATCGGCCGGTTGCCCGGCGGCGGCCCACCGGGGCGCACCCCCGGCGGCGGGCCGGGCGGCCGGGACGGCTCGTCCAGCGCGGCGAACCCGCCATTGGACGGCTGGTCCAACGGCGGCGGCCCACTCTGCGGCGGCGCGCCAAGCGGCGGTCCACCCTGCGATGGCCCACCAGGGGGCGGTCCACCCTGCGGCCGTCCCCGCGGCGGCCGTGGCGGCGCGGACCGGGGCGGCGGCAGTTGGCCGCCACTGGGCTGGTTCAGGTCTGTCTGCGGCGGCATGGGCGGCCGCAACGGCTGGCCGGGATCGCCACCAGGCATCCGCCCGTGCTCGCCACCGGGCATCCGCCCACCGGTCGGCTGACCGAGATCGCCCTGCGGCGGCATCGGCGGTCGCGGCGGCTGGGCCCTGGGCGGCGCGCCCCTGGGCGGCATCGGCGGCGCGTCCCTCGGCGGCATGGGCTCGCGCGACGGCAGACCCTGCGGGGGCGGCATCTGCGGCGGCGCCATGGGCGGCGGCGCGCTCTCCCTGGGCGGCATCGGCGGCACGGGCGGCAGCGGAGGCGGGGAAAGATCGCGCGCGGGCGGCGGCGGGGTCGGGCGGGGGAGCTTGTCGGAGGTGCCGCCGTGCTTGGCGAGCAGGTCCGAGACCGAGGTGCCGCCACCGTCGTCGAGTGACCGGCGGCGCCTGCTCGGCTGGTCCAGATCGGGGGTGTCGTCCTCGGCCCGCCGACGTCGTCCGGAGCGGGAACCGTAGCCGCCCTCGCGGTGGTCGTCCGGCACCCATGCTCCTTCCCGATCGTGTGACTCTCCGACTAATGACGCAGGGCGAACCGCACGGGTTGTAACCCCCGACGGATCGCCCGGTGCCCGATAGTACGGATAACGGGTAGGACACACGAGCACGGCCGCGAGCTTTGTCACGTCCTGTACGGAAAATTGCCGAGTCGCTTAGCCCGATCGGGCCGTACCGAGCAAGATCAGTTATAACCAACCGGCCTTGGCTGGGCCACAGCCCGTCGCCCACCGGCCGCTCCGGCGAGCCGAACGCGTCCGTCCTCTTCCCGGTACGCGACGGCGTTGCGGCCGGACTGCTTGGCCACGTAGAGCAAGCTGTCCGCGCGCAGCAGCTGTTCCTTCGGGTCGGTCGCGGGCGTGTGCGCAGGTGAGCCGGTCAGCTCGTGCGCCAGCCCGATACTCACCGTGACGCGGAGGTCAGGGGCCAGCTGGGTCCACGGGTACCGCTCGACGCGCGCACGTGCCGCTTCACAGACGGCGACCGCGGTCCCAGTGTCGATTCCCGGCACCACCAGCACGAATTCCTCGCCGCCGTAGCGGGCGCAGAAGGCGCCCTCGGGCAGCCCGTCCTGCAGCAGCTCCACCACGCGTTGCAGCACCCGGTCGCCGATGAGGTGGCCGAAGGTGTCGTTGACCTGCTTGAAGAAGTCCAGGTCGACCAGGGCCACGGCCAGCCCGCCCTGCCGGTCGGCCTCGCCGAGCAGGCCGAGCAGCCGCTGGTCCAGGTAACGCCGGTTGTAGCTGGCGGTGAGGCTGTCCCGCAGGCTCTGCTCGCGCGCCTCGGCGTGCTCGCGGCGCAGCCGGTCCACCTCGCGGCGCAGCTGTTCGGGCACCTGCGGCGGGTTGGTCTGCTCGGAGGAGAGCAGGTCCAGTGCGGAGCGCAGGTGCTGGTAGGCCTGCCGCCACTGCCCCCTGGAGGCGAACAGCGCGGCGATGGACTCGTGTAACTGGACCAGCCCGGAGTTGGCGGGTGGCGCGGCGGCCGGGCCAGGATGACCGGCCGCGGTGGCCGGTGAGCGTGGCGGGGTGGGCGCGGAGCAGACCGGCCGCGTGCCATCGCGGAGCGGATCAGACTCGGCGATGTCAGGTCGCAGTACGGTCACCGCGTTCACCTCCCTACCACGGTGGTGTCGTCGGCTACGGCGGCACGCTTGAGCCACTGGACCGGGCTGGTGTCGCATTTCACTTAACTGGTTGACCGTGAGCTGCTCCAACCCGGTGACTCAGCGTGATCCACCACGCTCTTGGTTGTGTACCCGGAAATGGCGGGACGTCCCAAGCTGTTCGGCCATAGCCCACCCACTTGGCCCAGCAGGAAACTGCCGGTAGCCCAAGGTGTGTGGGCCCGGTCACGCTCAGCGTGGGCAGGGGGCGAATCCGTAGGCCGCCCCGTCCAGGACGACCACGTGCTGTGACCCGATCTGGACCCCGACCGTCGTGCCGTCCCGTTTCGCGGTCACCGAGACCGCCACCACGTACACCCGCCCGCGCGGCACGCCACCCCGGCCGGCCGCCCAGTCCGGATCCGGCCGCAGCGTGGACAGCGCGGGCTCCACCGCCAGCACCAGGTTGCCCAGGTCGCAGGCGTCGGTGCGGAAGTCGGGATGCTGGGTGCGCTGCAGGAACGCCCGCTGCGGCCCCGCACCGCCCCGCGCCGCGGCCAGCCCGTCGGTGAAGTACCCGCCGACCAGCCCGGCATCGATCGTCTCGGTGGGCGCGGCCTGCGGCGTCCCGGCCACCCCGACCGCGCACCCGGCCGTGAGCAGCGCGAACACCAGCGGAACGGCCAGCCGCACGCTCACCCGCCGGAGTGCATCAGCTCCGCGCCGACCGGGACCGAGGCGTCCTCCGGATCGTCCAGCCAGCCGTGCGGCAGCGTGACCTTGGCCGGCGAGCCCTGGCGTCCGCGCGGTCCCTCGGCGTCCTCGGGGAACGGCACCTCCGGCGGCAGCTCGGCGAGCAGGTCCTCCAGCTCGGCCAGGCTGGACACCATCGCGAAACTACGGCGAAGGTCCCCGCCCACCGGGAAGCCGCGCAGGTACCAGGCCATGTGCTTGCGCAGGTCCCTGATGCCCTTGTCCGCGCCGAGGTGGTCGATGAGCAGCTCGGCGTGCTGGTGCAGCACCGCGGCCACCCCGCCAAGCGAGGGGCCCTCGGGCACCGGCTGCCCGGCGAAGGCCGCGGCCAGGTCCCGGAACAGCCACGGCCTGCCAAGGCAGCCCCGCCCGACCACGATCCCGTCGCAGCCGGTCTCGGCCACCATCCGCAGCGCGTCGTCAGCGGAGAAGATGTCCCCGTTGCCGAGCACCGGGATCGTGGTCACCGCCTCCTTGAGCCGCGCGATCGCCGACCAGTCGGCCTGCCCGGAGTACCGCTGCGCCGCGGTGCGACCGTGCAGCGCGACCCAGGCCGCGCCCTCCGCCTCGGCGATCCGCCCGGCGTCCAGGTAGGTCAGGTGCTCCGCGTCGATCCCGATCCGGAACTTCACCGTCACCGGGATCCCGGCAGGCTCAGCGGCCCGCACCGCGGCCCGCACGATGTCCCCGAACAGCCGCCGCTTGTAGGGCAGCGCCGCCCCGCCGCCCTTGCGGGTCACCTTGGGCACCGGACAGCCGAAGTTCATGTCGATGTGATCGGCCAGGTTCTCGTCCACGATCATCCGGACGGCCTTGGCCATGTTCACCGGGTCCACGCCGTAGAGCTGCAACGAGCGCGGGTGCTCGTCGGCGTTGAAGGTGATCATGTGCATGGTCATCGGATCCCGCTCGACCAGCGCCCGGGTGGTGACCATCTCGCACACGTACAGCCCGGCCCCGTACTGACGGCAGAGCTGCCGGAAGGCCACGTTGGTGATCCCGGCCATCGGCGCGAGCACCACCGGCGGATCGACCTGGTAGGGGCCGACCCGCAGCAAGGGCGGACGTGCGTTCACCCGTCCATTGTCCGGCACGTTTCGAGTGCCGGCCGCCATCAGGGGTGCTTGGCGAGCAACTCGTGCGCCGCGCCCGCCCTGGCCGCCACCTCCGGCCACCGCGGATGGGTGAGGTAGATCTCATCCGGGGTGGCCGGGTTGTAGTCCGCGAGCACCGCCAGCAACGGCTGCACCGCGGCCCTGACCGCGACCGCCTCCGCCTCGTCCCGCAGCAGCTCGCCAACGCTCTCCGCCGGGTCGAACCGGTCCCACCAGGTGTCGGTGAGCAGCACCTGCACGGTGCCGCTGAGATCCGGCCAGCCGTTGACGGTGGCCGGGGTGAACCCGGCCAGCGCCTCCAACGCGTCCACCACGCCCTGCCTGCGACTCGCGCTCATCTGATCATTGTGGAACTGACCCGGTTCGCATTCGGGTGATGCCATTCAGGTCACACTGACAACCACTCCAGCGGATTACCGCCCTCGGATCCGAGACCACAGGCCCGAGCGTCCTTGCCGCGCTCGGGGCAGGGCAGCCAGCTCTGGGCATAGGGTCCGCAGCTCAGCGGCGATGCGATTCGCGTCCTCGGTGATGTTCCGGTGCTCGAACCGCAGGTACTGCGCCTGCGAGAGGTCGGCGATGTCCGCGGGCAATGAGACCTGACTCAGCCTGGCGGCACCGGTGAGCAAGACAGGCACGACGGGGATGCCCGTGTGCAGTGCCTCCCTGATCTCCTTCCGCACCCAGTCCTCCACGCCCTCGGCGGCGTCTGACTGGAACCGTTCGTGCCAACCAGGGCCGACCACGGCGAGCATGACCCGACTCCGGCGGACGGCTTCGATGATGCCGATCTTGTAGTCGGAACCGGCGGTCAGTGAGCGACCCGCGCGGAAGATGGCCTCGGCCCCGAAGATCGCGGACAGCCGGTCGTCGAGCAGCGCAGCGCCGTACTCGCTGTCCCGGTTGCGGTAGTTGACGAAGACAACACTCAAGACTCGGCTGCCTCCCTCGATGGTGCGTGATTCGCGCGTCGCGGATGCTAGACGAGCGCCGTGACAAGCAGCAGCGCGGTGAGCAGCCCGAACGAGGTGAGGGCGTAGCGGAAGTACCTGATCCCAGCTCGGAGATATCGGTGGCGGTCTCGATGTTGGATCGTCGCGGTCCAGAGTTCGGCGATGCCGTGGCCGAGGATCGAGGCATGGGTGAGCGCCGAGACCTGTTGCGCGAAGCTGGTGTACCCGTCAGCGGACTTGTGCGTGTCCCCCCAGTTGAACAAGAAGCGGGGTGGGATCTCCTTGTCGTGCACTGCCCTGCTGGTCTTGCGAGCGGCGATGGCGCCGATGCAGCTCAGGATCGAGGCCAGGTTGAGCAGGATGGTGACCATTCCGACTGCCGCCACCGCGATGTCGGCGCCGTCGACCGGATTGATGTCCCGGGTCTGCAGCCGGTAGGTGATGAGCAAGGACAGTCCGGTGAACAGGACTGACCCCGCGGTGAGCAGGATCGAGGCGCGGGTGGAGGTGGAGGCGCGCAGCCGGTCGTAGCGGTCGAGGTGCCAGCGGACGAGTTCGAGCAGGGCCTCGGGGGCGAGGTGGGTGCTCGAAGTCGGACGGCCGGGCGGTAGTTCGGCCTCAGCACGGCCCTCCGACCCTCGCCTGCTGAAAGTCCAACCGAACAAGAGCTACCTCACACCCGATGTGCTGAACACGGTGTCCGGAGGTTAGAGCGGAGCTGGTGTTCCGATCAGCCGGTTCGGTCGTCGTCACCTCGTTGGCCCAACCATCCGGAAGACGTCCCGGACAGCACATCGTCGTCCGATTCTCGGAGTTGCCAGGACAGCGCTCACCCCCTGCTGGGAACATCACATCTTGGAACCGCTGTGCCAAATGGAGGACTGATGACCAACGCCCGCCGTATCGGCGCGCTGCTGCTGGCCGCCACCGCGCTGCTGGCCGGGTGCACCAGGGTGGGTGGCGTTGCCGAGGCGGGCGACCCGGTGGAGGGCTACGACAAGCGTGGCTCCGCGGCGCGCAAGGTCCCCTCGCCCGGTGGCGAGCTGGTCTCCCTGCTCAACCCGGAGCCGACCGGGCAGCTGCTCTGCGGCGCGCTGTCCGCGGCGGACTGGTCGACGGTGCTGGGCGGGCCGGTGCAGAGCCGGTGGTCGCAGCGGGGTGGCTGCCTGATCGAGGGCGGGCACCTCACCGTGTACGCGGCGCTGAGCTGGCAGCAGCCGTGCAAGACGCTGGCCAACCCGCAGCAGGTCGACGTGGCCGGCCGGGCGGCGACCGCGGTGAGCACCAACTCCGGCGGCGAGGTGCTCTGCGTGCCGTTCAACCACTTCGGCGAGCAGGAGCTGGACAGGCAGAAGTTCGGCAACAGCGAGGACGCCGTGCCCAAGGGCACCCTGCACCTGACCGCGACCCCCGGCAACAACCCGCCCAAGGCGGCCCGCCAGGTGCTGCACGAGCTGGCGGGCAGGCTGCTCGGCGAGCTGACCAAGCCCGGTCCGGCCGCGCCGGTGCCGGGGGAGAAGGGCGCGCTGCCGTTCACCCCGTTCCCGCCGCCTGCCGACGGCGCCGTGGTCGACCTGCCGCATCCGCAGCGCGCCGCCGCGCTGTGCACCGCGGCCACCGACGAGATGTTCCAGACCATCCTGGGCGCGCCGGTGCGCGAGCGGCAGCTCACCTACGGCGGCGACTGCACGATCTCCGGCGGCGAGCCGTTCAAGGGCGGCGCGCACACGGTGTGGATCCAGATCCTGTCCACCAAGCTGGACGGCGGGCTGTACAACGGCGCGGAGATCACCGTCGCGGGCCGTCCGGCCAAGGTGGGCAGCGTGCTCAGCGGCACCGGGGTGCTGCTGCGGGACAAGATGGACAACCTGCTCGCGGTGCGGCTGATGGCACTGGGCGACAACCGCACCGACGAGGCCCGTCGCGGTCTGGAGAAGGCGCTGGCCGAGCAGATCGTGCCGAAGCTGCTGGGTTCGGTCTAGAAGGCCACGTTCACGCAGGCCAGCCGGGCTCCGGCGGTACCGGCGTGACCCTGGTGCGTGCTCGTCTTCTCGAAGTGGATCACTACGGAGCGCGCTCGACGAGCCCCGAAGTGCCACGGCACCACGGTCTTGCTGAGCGCGACGCCGTGCCGGTTGGTGGTGAAGTCCAGCCAGATCTCGTTGGCGGCGTTGGCGTACTTGGGGTCGACCGAGGGCTGCACCGGGTCGAGCACGTTCTGGAAGTGCGGCCCGGAGTCGGCTGGCGCGGGCCCGCACGGCTTGGTGTGCGCGTGCGCGCCGTAGGTGCGGCCGGGCACCAGCCCGCGCACCGCGAGCAGCACCAGGGTGCCGCCGCGCCGGACGTGCGTCGCGGCGACGGTGACCCCGGCGCCGGTCGGCACCAGCTTGGGATCGTGGGTGACGGCCTTGGCGCCCTCGGCATAGGGCGCGAACCGGCCGACGGTGAGCACGGGAATGGAATCGGTGGAGAGCGAGTTGACCGGATCGGCGCCGGCGGGCGCCGTGCTGCCGGTGGCCAACACCAACACTGCCGCGACGCCGGTCGCGGCAAGGGGAAGACGTCGCATGGTGCTCACCCTGGCACGGTCGGTGAGTTCCGGCAGCGGCAGGCAGCGATGGTATGGCCGGTTGATATGGGGGTAGGGGCATGCGGGACCGGACCTGGCTGGTGGCGCTGGCCGCGGCGTTGTGGGGCACCGACGCCCTGCTCCGGCTGCCGCTGGCGCAGGCACTGCCCTCGGCCACGGTGGTCTTCTGGGAGCACCTGATCGTGGTGGCCCTGCTGCTGCCCTGGGTGCCCCGCGCCCTGCGTGCCTTCGCCGGGCTGAACTGGCCGCGGCGGCTGGCGGTGCTGGTGATCGGCATCGGCTCCTCGGCGGTGGCGACCGCCTTGTTCACCGCGGCCTTCCGCTACGGCGACCCGGTGACCCCGCTGGTGCTGCAGAAGTTCCAGCCGGTGTTCGTGCTGCTGGCCGCCTTCGCCCTGCTCGGCGAACGCCCCCGCGCGCACTACCTCTACTTCGCGCTGCCCGCCCTGCTCGGCGCCTGGCTGCTGAGCTTCCCCGATCCGTTCCGGGTGCAGGTCAGCGCGGTGGTCCCGGCGCTGCTCGCACTCGGCGCGGCCGCGCTGTGGGCAGGCGGCACCGTGCTGGGCAGGCTGGTCAGCGCCGACCTGCGCCCGTGGGACGTCACGGTGCTGCGCTTCACCATCGGCCTGCCCGCGACCGCGGTGGTGGTGGCCGGTCAGGGCGCCCCGTTCCTGGTGGACTGGGCGAACGCGCCCGCGCTGCTGCTGCTCGCGATCGTGCCCGGCCTGCTCGCGCTGAGCCTGTACTACCTGGGCCTGCGCAACACCCCGGCCACCCGCGCCACCCTGGCCGAACTGGCCTTCCCGGCCACCGCCGCGCTGATCGGCGTCGGCCTGCTCGGCGCGCACCTGTCCGGCACCCAGTGGCTGGGCTTCGGGCTGCTGGTGCTGGCGGTGACCGCCCTCGGCTGGCGCGAACGCACCGGCCGAGGGTCCACCGTCCGGCTCAGCCCAGATCCCGGGCCAGCACGTCCTCATCCGTCTCCCGCCGGATGACCGGCCGGTACCGCCCGTCGGCCACCGCGATCACCGGCGGGCGGCCGACCAGGTTGTAGTTGGACGCCAGCGAGTGGTGGTAGGCGCCTGAGCAGGGCACCGCCAGCAGGTCGCCGCTGTGGATGTCGCCGGGCAGTTGCACGTCCTTGGCGATGATGTCCCCGGCCTCGCAGTGCCGTCCGACCACGGTCACCGTGCGTGGCGCCGCCAGGCTGGGGCGGCCGAACATCCTTACCGCGTAACGGGATCCGTAGAGCGAGGGCCGCAGGTTGTCGCTCATCCCGCCGTCCACCGCGACAAAGGTCCGCACCCCTGGCACGTCCTTGACCACGACCACCCGGTACAGCGTCACCCCGGCCCGCGCGACCAGCGACCGCCCCGGCTCCACCACCAGCCGCGGCACCGGCAGGGCGCGCGCCGAGCACTCGTAGTTCACCGCGCACCGGATCCGCGCCGCGAAGCCCTGGAGGTCGAACTCCTCCTCGCCCGGCAGGTAGGCCACCGCGTGCCCACCGCCGATGTTCAACTGCGGCAACACGATCCCGTGCTCATCCCGGATCGCCGCCAGCAACCCGACCATCCGCCGCGCGGCCAGCTCGAACCCGGCCACCCGCCCGATCTGCGAGCCGATGTGGCAGTGCAACCCGGCCAGGTGCAGGTTCGGCTGCCCGAGCACCCGCCGCACCGCCTCCGCCGCCGCGCCACTGGCCAGCGAGAACCCGAACTTCTGGTCCTCCACCCCGGTGGCGATCGCCTTGTGCGTGTGCCCGTCAACGCCCGGCGTCACCCGCACCAGCACCTGCTGCGGATACCGGGCCAACGCGCCCAGCTGCTCGATCTCGTCGAAGGAATCGAGCACCACCCGCCCAACCCCGTACCCCACCGCGGCCTTCAGGTCCTCCGGCGTCTTGGCGTTGCCGTGCAGGATGATCCGCTCCGCCGGGAAGTCAACGGCCCGCGCGACGGCGAGTTCCCCCGCCGAACACACGTCCAGCGAAAGCCCCTCCTCCCGCACCCACCGCGCCACGGCCTTGGTGAGCAGGGCCTTGCTGGCGTAGGCGATCTCCATGTCCGGCAGCGCGGCCCGGTAGTCCCGGCACCGCTGCCGCACCTGGGCCTCGTCCAGCACGTAGGACGGCGTCCCGAAGTCGGCCGCGACCCGCCGCAGCGACACACCCCCCACCACCAGGTCGTTGTCCGGCCCCAGTTCGGTACCCGCCGGCCAGATCCCCGGCTCCAGGTGCGAGCGCAGCGAGCGGTGCAGCGACGGTATGAGGTACTCCAGAGTCACGACGGCCTCCGCGGGCACTGTCACGGGCACGTTGCCCGCCAATGACGAGAAAACGCCGCCCAGCCCCCGCCGTCAGCCGTCCCTACGCGCCCCTGACGCCCCACCCAGCCACGTTTCCGCAACCCTGACGCGCCAGGTGGCCCCGACCACACCGCACTAGCTTCACATCTTCCTGAAACAGCTAAACTAAACCGGCAGGTCAAGGGGGTGACGGAGAGGATGGCCTACATGACCGGTCCCACCCCACCCGCCAGGGACGAGGCGGCCGTGGCCCGCTTCGTGGAACGCTTCGCCCTGATCCTCACCGACGCGGGCTGGCCCCGCATGCCGTCGAGGATCTTCGCCAGCCTGCTCGCCAGCGACGACGGCACCCGCACCGCCGCCGACCTGGCCACCCACCTGCAGATCAGCCCCGCCGCCGTCAGCGGAGGCGTCCGCTACCTGACCGACATCGGCCTGGCCACCAAGGAACGCTCCCCTGGCGCCCGCCGAGACCACTACCGAGTCCGCGACGACCTGTGGTTCGAGACCCTGATGCGCCGCGAACAGCAGATCTCCCGCTGGGTCCAAAGCGTCAAGGAAGGCATCCAGGCCGTAGGCCCCACCACCCCCGCAGGCCACCGCCTGGAACTAACCAGGGACTTCTTCGAGTTCCTGCAAACCGAACTCCCCACCCTGGTGGCCAACTGGCAACGCCCCAGCCCCCCGTGATCGCAACCACGACGCACGACCCAGCCCGGTATCGGTAGAGTGTCCCCGGGCCGCTAGCTCAACTGGCAGAGCAGCGGACTTTTAATCCGCGGGTTGTGGGTTCGAGTCCCACGCGGCCCACCAAACCCCCAGGTCATCGGCCTGGGGGTTTTGCGTGTCAGGACCCGCCCAGGAGGCGCGCGGTCACCTGGTCGAGCAGCTTCCCGAAGGCTTCCACGCTGGTGATCCCGCTGCCGTCCACTTCGTGTACTTCCTCAGTGTGCGGGTCGATGACATCGACATCGGCCCACCCGCCGCGGAACAGGACCACGTACGCGACACAGCAGTCTCCGTGGTCCACCCGCACGCCGACGGAATCGGGATCGAACACCGCGGTTCGCTCGGTGATCAGGTGTTGGGGCCAGTTCTCGGCGTGATCCCGCCAGGTCACCGGCCCCACGGTGAACCCGGCGGCTTCCCAGACAGCCCGGCGAGCGTGGATTTCTCCTGCCGCGGCGTCCAGGTCCACGATCCGCTCCACGGTCGTTTCCCTTCTCAGGTCACACGGTCTGGGGCTGGGTGCGGTGGACTCGGATGTCGCCGGCCAGGGTGCGGGCTTGGATTTTGACGATTTCGTCGTTGGTTTCGGGGCCGCCGGTGGTGGCGAGTTCGTTGATCAGGCGGCCGGTCAGGGCGCTGACGTCGAGGTGGGCCGCGGTGCCCTTGCGGATGCCGACTTCCAGGTCGCCGACGTTGGTGTCCAGGACGATTGAGCCGCGGATTACCTCGTTGAGGCGGATGTTGCCGGCCGCTGACTTCACCGCGACGGTGGACTGGGCGCGGTGGATGGTGGTGTCGCCGTTGGCGACCTTGACTCGCAGGTCGCCGGTGATGTCGCCGATCGTGGTGGGGCCGTTGGAGTTGCGGATGACGGCGGTGCCGTCGATCTGGTGCAGCCACACCTCGCCGGAGCCGGTGGTGATGTCGGCGTGGCCGGTGGCGTGTTCGACCGAGATCCGGCCGGTGGTGGTGTTCAGGTTCAGCGGGCCGGTCTGGTTGAACTCCAGGTCGCCGCTGGCGATGCTGAAGCGGCATTCGCCGAGCAGGCCGGTGGCGCGCAGGTCGGCGACGGCCGAGTCGCCGCGCAGGCGGGAGCCGACGGGCAGGTCGATCACCACGTCGATGCTGCCGCGGCCGCCCAGCAGGGGCTTCGGCTTGGGGGTCTTGATCACCAGGGTGCCGTTGCTGAAGCGGACCTCGGTGAGGTCGGCCAGGGCGACGTCCTTCTTGCTGCTCTCCGTGCTGGGGCGCACCTCGACCGCGGTGTCGATGCGGTCGGTGGCGTTGATCCGGATGTTGGCCGAGATCAGCGACAGTTCGACGGTGATCGGGGCGGGGGTGTCGAAAATAGGCATGGCTGTGCCCTTCCAGGGTCGTTGATGAGCGTTCCCGCAGGTCGGGAACGTATGGAGTGGAGCTGGAACCGGTGGGGCTAGCGCACCCAGCCGGTGAACTTCTGGCCGAAGGCCGCGCCGCGGCGAGCCGGGGGTTCCGGCTCCAGTGCCGCGGCGGCGGCCCGGACCAGCCAGGCGTTGACCGAGAGCCGGTCGCGGCCGGCGGCCTCCTCGATCCGGGCCTTGAGCTGTTCCGGCAGTCGCAGGTTGATCCGCGACATGGGACCGTCATCGCCCTCTGGTGCCACCGATGGCACACCAGTGGTGCCATCCTGCTGTCGCGCCACGTCCTCGAGCGCCACACCGCCAGGTGCCGGCGTCACCACGAAGGTGGGCGAACCACCGCGCAGTCGCAGGTCGACCGACCCGGGAGCCAGCTCCCTGGTGATCTCGTCCGCGGCCGTCGACAGCGCCTCGAGCAGCGTCAATCGCACCGCCGAGTCCAGTGGCGCGCTGAGCCGATCGGCCAGCGCCCGAGCTTCCGCGCCGCCGGCTTCGGCGGCCACCGCCAGCTCGTTGCGGAGGTTCTCGACGTAGGGCGTCAGGTCCATGGCGTAACTATGGCACCACTTTGGCACCATTGCAAGTCTGAGTTGGCACCACTTGGCGTCAGGGTGTGTCATCGGCTGGCGCGGCCGAGTTATCCCCCGCTGTGGACAAGTCTGTGGACAACTCGAACGTATGTTCGATCAGGTGTCGGATGCGGGTCGCCGCCTGGTCCGCGATCGGGTGCGGGGCCGGGCGGGTGACCAGCTCGGTGAGCGCGAACATGTCCAGCACCCGGCCCAGATAAGCCCAGTTCGCAGGCGGTGTCGCTGGCTGGTGGGCGGCGAAGGCGGTGTGGAAGGCGGGCAGGAAGCCGGTCGGGTACTCGGTGCCGAAGCGGGCCATGTTGGCCGCGTCGCCGTACGGGCAGCCCGCGTAGCTGAACTCCCAGTCCAGCACCGCGTCCACCCGCCAGTCCGCACCGACCCGGCTGACCAGGATGTTCTTCGGGTTCAGGTCGGAGTGCACCAGCCGGGACTGGCCGTCGACCGCGGTCAGCGCAGGGGCGTGTGCGGTGCACAACTCCAGCCAGGCCGCCTGCGCGGCGGCGTCCAGCCGGGTGTCCGGGGTGTCCGCCAGCCAGCTCGCGACCAGCTCCGGCAGCTGGGCCGACCAGGGGCGTTCCGGGCCGACGGTGAGCTGCTCGTCGGTGAAGAACCCCGGCCGGTCGAACTCCACCGCGCTGATGGCCGCGGCGACCCGGCCCACCTCGGCGCCGAGCGCACCCAGCTCGGCCGGGGTGAGCGAGTCGTCCGCGAGCACGTGGCTGAGCAGGGCGCCGGTGCGGTACTCGATGACCATGACCGGCCGGGTGACGGCGGTGCCTGGCCGGACCAGCAGCACCTGGGGCACCGGCACGTGCGGCCGCGCCGCCGCCATCACCGCGGCCTCGATCACCGGGTCCGGCCCGCCGAACCGGGCGACGACCTGGCCGGTGGTCAGCGTGAGCAGGCAGGTCTGGTGCGAGAAACCGCCGGCCAGGGTGCGGGTCGCGAGCACCCGGCCGCCCAGCGCGATCTCGATGGCCGCGGTCTCCTCGGGGTGCATCGGCCCAGTCTGGTGCGGTCAGGACTTCGGCGCATACCAACCGAAGAAGACCGCGAAGTAGAAGACGGCGTTGCGGGCCAACAGGAAACCGACGATGGCGGCGATCCACTGCACGGTCTTGCGGGTGTTGGCGGCCAGCCGGTCCCGCAACCGCGCCAGCTTCGCCCGCCGGGTTTCGCTGAGCAGGCGGTGCACGGCCAGGAACGGCAGTGCGGTGGAGAACTCCAGCACCGAGACCGCCAGGCCGAGGCCGAACAATGCGGGCAGGCGGTCGGTGATCGGCAGCCGGGGCTCGCGGTTGCGGTGACGGTCCGGATTCTTCTTGTCCCGGCTGGAATCCAGCCAGCTCCAAAGGACAGCGTGACAGCAAGCATTCCTGTTTCCCCCCAAGGTGTTGCTATCGCGTCTGTGGCACCTCGAAAACGCGGTCGAGGTAGCGGAGCAGCATCTCCTCGGCCTGGGCCGGGCTGATCGCGGTCGGATCGGCGACCAGGGTCGCGGTCAGGCCGTCGGTGAAGGCGACCAGCATGGCGGCCTCGAAGTCGGCGTCCAGCTGGGCCGGGGCCTCACCGAGTTCCTGGGCCCAGCGCAGGGTGGCGGCGCACTGCTTGCGGACCATCTGCGCGGCCGCGTCGATCACCTTGCGTAGTTGCGGGCTGTGCAGGCCGCGGTACAGCCGGATCCGGATCGAGCCAACGTGTTCGGCTGCCGCGAGCCGGGCCAGGGTCTGTTCCACCAGGTGGTCGAAGGCGAAAAGCGGCAGCTCGTCCTTGGTGTGGAAGTACCGTTGCACACCTGTCCGCGGCCGCGGTCATCTGGCGGTGGCGGGCCCGGTGGCTCGGTGATCAGGGGGTATTGATGGCTGGGACGACTCAGGCGGCGCTGGACGCGGCGCTCGTGGCGGCGGATCCGTGGGCCGAGCTGGGTGCGTTGGTCGAGGCGCCTGCGCCGGATCTGGCGCAGGTCGCGGAGGCGCGGTACGCCACGGCCGAGGCTGAGCAGCGGCGGCGGTTGAGCTGGCTGCTCGGCCACCTCGGGGATCCCGGTGCGGCCGCGGTGCTGCGGTTGCTCGCCGCGCACACCGGCGATGACGCGCACGACCTGCTCGGCACGGCGGTGCGTCGTGGGCTGCGGTTGCCGGGTGAGCTGTTGTGGCGGCTGGCGGCGGATCTGGGTGATGCCGAGCCGGTGCTGCACGCGATGGGACTCGCCGCGGATCCGGGGTTCGCCGACTACCTCGGTGCGCGGCTGGGCAGCAAGGGAAAGCGGGCCGCGGCGGCGATGGCGCTGGGGCGGTTGGGGGATCGGCGCTGGACCGAGCCGATCGCGCGGCGGCTCGCGGAGGTGGTCGGGCTGGAGCACACCGCGTTCGTGGTCGCGCTGGAACTGCTCGGGGATCCGGCCGCGGCGCCGTACCTGGTGCGGCAGCTCAAGGACGCGGTCGCGCCGGGGGATCTGCTGCACGCGCTGGTGCGGCTGACCGGGCGGGATCCGCTGTTGCCGCTGTGGACCGGGCCGTCCGCGGAATCCCGGCAGACGTTGTGGCGCAGGTGGTCCGAGGTCGACCTGGCGGTGCGGGCCGAGCCGGAGATCCGGGAGCTGGTGCTCGGCGCGCGGCGAGCCGAGTTCGAGTTGCACGAGGGGCGCGGCCGGATCCGGTTCGGCTACGACCCGCCGGTGCCGGGCTCGGTCTGGCCGCGCTGGAACCGGTCGCTGCTGGTCGGCGGGCAGCCGCTGTACCAGGTCGGTTCGGACTGCGGCACCTGCCAGACCATGCTGTGGCTGCTCGGCTGGCCGGAGCGGGTCAGCGCCGCCTCGGCGGACCGGCTGCGTGCCGCTCTGTCCACTGTGGACTCGCTGGCGGACGGCGTGCTGGCCGCGCTCGCGCCGCTGGTGCTGGAGTTGCCGACCGGGCACTACCGGGCCTACCTGGTCGACCTGCCGGTGCAGCGTGTGACCGAACCCGGGAAGTCCTGGTGGGTGCGCCGCTGGGACGATCGCGAGGGCGCGGTCAGGACCGACGAGGACTGGCCGGGGGTCGAGCATTTCCAGCTGCCGGAACGCATTCCGGGGCCGATGCCGACCTACGGCGTGCTGCTGCCCTCCCAGCCCCGGCTCGACCCGGACACCGTCGCCCGGCACCGCGCGGCCATCGCGGCCGGGGCTCGACCAGCGGCGGTGGTGCTCGGCTGGATCGAGGACACCTGGGTGGAGGCCGAGTTCGAGGAACGCTTCCTGGTCGGCGCGGTGCTGGACGGGCACCACAAACTGGCCGCCTACGCCGAGGCAGGCGTCCCCGCGCGGGTGCTGTTGCTGGCCCGCGGCGAGGACAACTGGCATCCGGACCACGGCTGGGCGGACCGGTTCGAGGCGGTGCTCGGTCAGTTTTCCGGCTGAGGCTCGTCCAGCGCGGCCAGCAACCGCAGCATGCTGCGCTCCTCGGTGCTCGCCGGGTCCGTGTCCACGCACTCGGCGAGCCTGCGCCGGACCTGTTCGGCGTCCAGCTCCGCGCCGATCAGCACCAGCTGGTTGAGCCGGTTTTCCCGGCGCGGCCAAGGGGATCGGCTCACCTGGAGGTGGCTGCCGACGGTGTGCAGGGTGAACCGCTGGTCATGGTCCGGGAGTCCGAAGTGGACGAAGCCCTTGATCCGGTAGACCCCGGTCGGCCGGTCCCGCAGGAAGTCCATCAGCCTGCCGGGGTGCAGTGGCGCGGACTCGGTGAAGCTCACGCTGTCGTAGGCGGTGTGCAGGTGCTCGTGCGGGTGGTCCGCGTCGTGCTCGCGGAGCAGTTCGTCCAGGGTGAGCTGGCGTGGCTGGGACAGGTCCTCGGTCCGCGGTTCGTGGTCGAACAGCAGTGCGGTGTCGACCTGGCCGTGGCTGGTTGGCAGGACCGGCGTGCCCGGTGCCAGGTGCTCCAACTCGTTGAGCAGCAGCAGCCGTTCGGTGTCGTCGATCCGGTCGACCTTGTTGAGCACCACCAGATCCGCCAGCCGCAGGTGCTTGTCCAGCTCCGGATGCCGCTGCCGGGTGGCCTCGAACTCCACCGCGTCCACCACCTCGACCAGCCCGCCGTAGGCCAGCCGCGGGTTCTCGCTGGTGACCACCATCCGCACCAGCGTCTGCGGTTCGGCCAGGCCGCTGGCCTCGATCACGATCACGTCGATCCGCGCCTGCGGCCGGGCCAGCCGGTCCAGCATCTCGTCCAGTTCGGAGGTGTCGGCCACGCAGCACAGGCACCCGTTGGACAGCGACACCATCGAGTCCGCCTGCCCCGCCACCAGCATCGCGTCGATGTTGACCTGCCCGAAGTCGTTGACCACCACCCCGATCCGGGCGCCGTGACTGTTGTGCAGCAGGTGGTTGAGCAGGGTGGTCTTGCCGGAGCCGAGGAATCCGGCGACCACGATGACCGGGATCTGCTGCTTGCTCACGACGTTTCCTTCTCGGCGGGGACCGGGGCGAACGTGCCGAGTGTGGCACGGTCGCCCGCCTGCGCCGCGGTGGCGAGCAGCACCGCGCCCGCGGTCCAGGTGGTGCGTTCCTCCGGCCAGCGCACCCGGTTGGCGAACTGGTAACCGGTCCAGTACCCGCCGTCCGGGCAGCGCAGCGCGGCCAGGTCGGCCAGCAGTGCCCCGGCCCGTGCGGAGTCGCCCAGCACCGCGAGGGTCAGCGCCAGTTCCGCGGTCTCCCCACCGGTCACCCAGGGCTGGTCGTGCACGCAGCGCACGCCGAGGCCGGGTTCCACGAACCGGTGCCAGTCGGCCTGCAACCAGCTCAGCGCCGCCGACTCGGTGACCGCGCCGCCGAGCACCGGGTAGTACCAGTCCATCGAATGCGGTTTGGGCAGGAACAGGGTGGCGTCCAGCAGCGCGGTGCGCAGCCTGCTCGCCGCGGCCGACCAGTCCGCGGTGGGCGCGCCCAGCCGGTGGCCAAGGGCGATCGCGCAGTGCAGTGCGTGGTGGATGCTGGCGCAACCGGCACGCAGCGCGAGCGCGCAGGTGCTGCCGTCCGGCCTGCGGTGCCAGCCGATGGTGCCGTCCGGGGCCTGCAGGTCCAGCACGAAGGCCATGGCCGCGCGCACCGTCGGCCACAGCTCCCTGGCCAGCGCGAGGTTTCCGGTGTGCCGCAGGTGATGCCGGAGGCCGACCGCGAGGTAGGCGGTGTAGTTGCTGTCGCCGTGCGGGTCGGTGACCACGCCGTCCTGGTAGGCGGTGGCGAAGGAACCGTCCGGCCGCTGTCGCCCGGCCAGCCAGCGCAACGCCGCCGCGGCCGCCGGGTGGCAGCCTGCCGCGTCCAGGCCCATGGCCGCCTCGACGTGGTTCCACGGGTCGAGATGACCGTTGTCGTCCCAGGGGATCGAGCCGTCCGCGCGCTGGATGGCCTGGATCCAGCGCGCGGTGGCGGCCCGGTCCTCCGGGGTCATGCCGGTTTGACCGCGTAGAGGACCAGGCTCTTGCCGATCACCGGGTTCAGCAGCCGGTCCGCGGTGCGCGAGGCCCAGTTGCCGCGTTCGATGTCCCAGCACAGGAACTCGTGGTAGCGCCGGACCAGCCTGGTCTCCCGGCTCGGCCCGACCGCGCACTTGAGCCACCAGTACGGCATGTGCAGCGCGTGCGCGTGATGGCTGCCGATCGGGGTCAACCCGTGCTCGCGCAACAGCTTCCGCAGCACCCGCCGCCGGTAGACGCGCACGTGCCCGCCCTCGACCTCGTGGTACTCCCTGGACAGCGCCCAGCAGATCCGCTCCGGCAGCCAGCGCGGCACGGTCACCGCGAGCAGCCCGCCAGGCGCGAGCACCCTGGCCAGTTCGCCGAGCACCGCGTCGTCGTCGGGCACGTGCTCGAGCACCTCGGCGGCCATGATCCGGTCGAAGGCGTTGTCCGGGAAGGGCAACGCGGCGCCGTCACCGTGCACCGCGTGCGCGCTCGCGCCCGGCGGGGCCTCGCCGACGTAGGCCATCGCGCCGAACATGTCCCTGACCTCTTTGAGCACCGCGCCGTCCAAGTCCAGTGCCAGCACCCGTCCGCCACGCCGGTAGGCCGCGTAGGCGTGCCGCCCCTGCCCGCAGCCGAAGTCGAGCACCCGGTGCCCGGCGGCGATCGGGAACCGGTCGAAGTCAATGGTCAGCAAGTGCGCTCCGGTGGCAGGCGGAATCAGGGAGAACCCGTTGGTACTGCTCGACGGTGGCCAGCGCGGTGCGCCGCCAGGTCAGCGCGGCCGCCCGGCGCACGCCACCGGCGCCCAGCCGCGCGCGCAGCTCCGGATCGGCGAGCACCCGGCACAGCGCCGCCGCCAGCGCGTCCGGATCCGCCGGTGGCACCAGCAGTCCGGCCTGCTCGTCCCGGCCGACCACCTCCGGCAGCGCACCCGCGGTGGTGGTGACCAGCGGGGTGCCGCAGGCCATCGCCTCGGCCGCGGGCAGCGAGAATCCCTCGAACAGCGAGGGCACGCAGACCACCGCCGCCGACCGGAGCAACCCGGCGAGCTGCCCGGTGGTCAGGTCGGGCTGGAACCGCACCGCACCGGCGAGATCGGGGTGGGCCAGCAGCGCCGCCGCCGGGCTGTCCGCCTTGGGCCTGCCGACCACGACGAGTTCGGCAGGCATCCGCCGCCGCACCAGCGCCACCGCGGCCAGCAGCGTGCGCAGGCCCTTGATCGGCACGTCCGCGCTGGCGGTGACCACGATCCGCCCCGGCACCCTCGGCCCGGTTCCCGGCCGGAACACCGAGTGGTCCACGCCCAGTGGCACCACGGAAACGCGCTCGGCCGGCACCCGCATCCGGCGCACGATCGCCGCCCGCGCGGCCGCCGACACGGTCAGCACCGAGGTGGCCTGCCTGGCCACCCGGCCCTGCATGCCGAGGAAACGGTGCCAGCGTTGCGCACCCAGCCGGTCCGCGCCGGTGGTGGCGGCGAGCTTGAAGTCCCGGTCGATGGCCACCGGGTGGTGCACGGTGGCCACCAGCGGCAACCCCAGCCAGCGCAGGCCGAGCAGGCCGTAACCCAGCCCCTGGTTGTCGTGCACCAGATCGAATTGTGCCCGGCGCGCGGACAGCTCCGGCAGTGCCCGCAGCGAGAACGACAGCGGTTCGGGGTAGTTGCCGCGGTAGCGGAAATCCAGGTACTCCACCCAGTCGGCCAGGCCGCGCACCCGGTGCAGCGGCGGTAACCGGAACGGATCCGGCTCGCCGAAAATGTCCAAAGTGGACAGTCGGGTGAGTGGGATGCCGGGGTCGAGGTCGGGGTAGGGCGGACCGGCGAAGACCTCGACGGTGTGGCCGAGTGCGTGCAGTTCGCGGCTGAGCTGCCGCACGTACACGCCCTGACCACCGGAATGCGGGGCGCCGCGGTAGCTCAGCAGCGCGATCCGCAACGGTCGCGTCACGCCGCCACCGCGTTACCCGCCAATGGATTCCTCATAGATCGGCCGCCAGTGGCCGAGTTGCTTGTCCACCTCGCGCAGCTGCGGGTGCCACCGGCCGAAGACCTGCTCGGTGGCCGGGCGCATGTCCTGCCACAGCTCCAGCGCCGCGCCGACCTCGCCGGACTTGGCCAGGAACATGGCCGCGAAGCAACGCACAGTGAGCGTGTCCGGGTGGTCCGCCCCGACCGTGTTGGTGAGATCGGCGACCAAGGCCGACCACCGAGAGGCGACGGGGGGGGGGTGCGGTACTTCGGACTCCCGGTACAGGATGTTGGTCCGGGTACGGAGAGTGTCCAGGTGGGTGGGGCCGAGCACTCGTTCGCGCACTGGCAGCACCGCCCGGAACTCGGTCAGCGCGTCGGTGTCCGGGAGGGCGAGCACCCGGTCGTGCCTGGTCATCAGCGTCTGTGGGTGCTCGGGGCCGAGCAGGCGCAGGCAGTCGGCGAGCAGCAGGTCGTACATCTCCCTGGCCGGCGCCGAATCCCCGCTCGCCCGCGTCCAGAAGGCGATGTTCTCCCGCAGGTTCAGCGCCTCCTCGTGTGCCGGGCCGAGCAGCGTGTGCACCCGGTCGAGCAGGTAACCGAAGGCGCGCAACGCGGCCGCCGGGTCACCCGACTTGGCCGTCCAGGTGGCCACCCGGCCCTCGGCGCGCAGGCTGAGCGGGTGGTCGGCGCCGAAACGCTCACTCACCAGCTGGGCCAGCCCGCTCCAGCGTTCCCGCTGCTCCGCCGGGATCCGCGCCTCCCGCTGGTCCAGGCAGGCCAGCGCCTCGGCGTGCCGCCCACCCAGCCACCGGTGCCGGACCTCGGCGGCCAGCGCGTAGTCCGCGGCCGGGGTGCCCCGCCGAGGTGCCCCGGCCAGGACGTCGGCGAGCCGGGCGTGCCGGCGAACCGGGTCCACGCCGAGCACGACGCCGTCGGCGAGGTAGTCGGCCAGCGCGGGCAGGGCGAGTCCGACCAGCTCGTGGTCCTCGCCAGGGTGTGCCCGCACGATGATCGCGTCCAGCCTGGCCAGCACCGTGCGCACCGCCGCGATCTCCTGACCCAGTGCGGCGGCCAGCACGGTGATCGGCAGCACCGGACCAGGGCCGGCGGCGGCCAGCAGCGCCAGCACGTCCCGGCCCTGCTCGCCGATCGGGCCGGGAGTCCTGATCTTCGCCCGGCGCAGCAGCTCGTCGAATGCCTCGGTCAGCTCGCGGGGCAGCCGGGCGCCGTCGGCCGAGATCGCCGCGGCGGCCACGGCCTCGCTGAACAGCCTGGCGGCGGTCCAGCTCCGGCCGGCCATCCGCACCAGCTCCGGCACCCGGTGCACCGGCACCTCGTGCGACCGGATGACCTGGTCGATCTCCGCGTCGGTGGCGGGCGGCACGGTGACGACGGCCGCGGGCAGTCCGGCAGGCAGGTCCCTGGTCGCGGTGATCACCCGCACCGCACCGAGTTCCGGCTCGTCGAGCAGCCGGGTGAGCAGTCCCCACAACCGGTCCCGGTCGCCGCCGGAGAACCCGTCGATGCCGTCGACCACGATCCGCACCTCGCCGCGCGGAGCCAGTCGGCGCAGCGGGCCGAGCACGTTCAGCTCGAAGGCATCCGCCCTGGCCCCGGCCTGATCCGGCACGGTGTCCCAGTAGCCGGTCACCGCCTCGGCGAAGCCGTCGAGGGTCAGTTCGAGCTGACGGCGCAGCTCACCGGCGATCGACTCCAGCAGCTCGCCGCCGCTGAGCAGCAGTCCGGCGTGCGCCGGCTGGAGCAGCCCGGCCAGCAGCGTCGACTTCCCGCTGTCCCTGGGCCCGTGCAGCAACACGCATCGCCCTGCCGTGTCCAGCGCCTTGGCCACCTCCGACTCCACCGGCCGCCGGATCAGGCGGGTGCGCAGGCCCTCGGCCACCGGCACGAACGCGGTGCCCGCCAGCGGCGAGCCCTGCCAGTGGCTGCCGCGGTTGGCCAGCAGCCACAGGCCGCGGTCGCTGCCCGCCACCTCGTCGGTGCCGTTGAAGGACAGGTGCAGGGACAGCTGGTACCCGCAGGAGCTGAGCAGCCGCCCTCGGATGTCCTCCGCGCGCAGGTGCTCCCCGAAGTCCCGGTGCCCGGTCCGCGCCAGCTCGGTCAGCGAACGCGACATGCACGCGTTGTACGCCTTGCCGTCATCGGCCGCGGTGAGCACCTCGAACCGGCTCAGCGACCGGCGGATCGGCGTCAGGCAGTCCCTGGCCACCGCCTCCAGGCCGAACGCGGCGTGGCAGGCGTCGATCAGCAGCACCAGCCCGTCGATCCGCGGGTAGCGGCGCAGCAGTTCCTTGACCCGCTGGCCGACCAGCAGCGAGTCCTGCGAGTCCGGACCGGTGCTGTCCCTGGCCATCAGGTAGTAGTCGTCGTCGTTGAGGTCGCCGTGCCCGATGAAGGCGATGATCAACGTGGCGCGCTGCTCGTGCGCCTGCCGGAACGCCTCGTGCAGGGCCGCGTCCAGCTCCCGGTAGGTCGGATCGATCACGGTCGGTCCGGCGGGCAGCGCTGGTCGGCAGCGGCCGAGATCGGGATGGATGAGCACCTCGGCGAGGTTGTGCGCCGCCCCGGGCAGCACCTCCAGCCGCGCTCCGCCGTCGGTCTGAGACCCGATCACCAGCACCAGTCGCCCACCCACCAGGTCAAGATCCCCTACGGCCAGGGCCGGGGGCAAGCGTCCCGGTTACCGTGCACCCGCAGGTGTGCGCGGAAGGGGGCGATGGTGGCCGGGATCGTGCTTGTCCACGGAATCGGGCAGGAAGACAGGGACCAGGCTGAGCTGGAGACGGCCATGGTGGGCGCGCTGGCGGAGGGGCTGGCCGCCGCGGGTCACCCGCAGCTGACCACGACCGCCCGGCTGGCCTACTACGCCGACCTGTTCAGCCGCCCCGGCGGCCAGGGCGGCGAGATCACCACCGGCACCCCGGAACAGGAGGAGCTGTTCGAGCGGCTCCTGCTCGACCTGCTCCGGCAGGCCGCCGAGCGTGGCCCGGAACCCGCCGACCGGCGCCAGGCCGAACGCGCGCTGCGCCAGGCCGACGGCGAGCACGCCGGCGCACAGGGACCGAGGGCGCTGATCCGCCCGCTGCTCAACGCGATCACCAGGGTCAGCACCTTCGGCAGGCACGGGTTCAGCGTGGCCGAACGGTATGTCCGGATGCCGTTGTGGCAGGTCACCCAGTACTTCACCGACGAGCGGATCCGGACAGCCGTGCGCGAGCGGGTGGCCGGGCTGATCGGCCCGGACACCAGGGTGGTGATCGCGCACTCGCTGGGCACGGTGGTCGCCTACGAGGCACTGCACCAGCTCGGGCGGCCACTGCCACTGCTGATCACCCTCGGCTCGCCGCTGGGCCTGCGCACGGTCATCTACGAGCGCCTGCGCCCGCAACCGGCCCGGGTGCCGCCGGGGCTGGCCCGCTGGGTGAACATCCTGGACCCGGACGACCTGATCGCCGCCCGGCCCGACCTGGCCCGGCTCTTCCCCGGCGCCGCGGGCGTGGTCGAGCCGCACGTGCTGGTGGACAACGGCCCTGAGCCGCACGCCGCGGGCGCCTACCTGCGTCAGGCGGCCACCGGTCGCCCGGTCGGGCAGGTTCTGCGCCAGCTGTGATGGAACGCGCACTGCTGGTCACCGGCCTGTGTAGGGTCGGGTGGCGTGGCGAAGCAGCAGGGGGACGGGACACAGAACTCGATCAGCGGTGATGTGCTCGGCAACGCGGTCCTGGCCAGGGACATCGAGTCGCTGACCATCAACACCGTGCCGCGGGCGGAGATCCCCCGGCACCTCCCTGCCCCTGATCCGCGGTACACCAACCAGGACCACCTGTTGACCGCCCTGGAGCGGGAGTTCCAAGCCGCTTTGGCCGAGGTGCGCCTGGCCAGGATCGCGGTCAACGGCCGGATCGGCAGCGGCAGGCGCAGCGTGGTCACCAAGGCGGGCCTGGACCACGAGGCGCTGTTCCCGGACGGGACGCTGTACATCTCGTTGTCCAGGGCGGAACGCGATGACCGGCTCGGCCCGGCGGCCACCCTGCGCGAGGCGCTGGCCGCGCTCGGGGTGCCCAGGGCGGAGATCCCGGCCGGTCTGGCCGAGCAGGCCGCGCGGCTGCGCACCCTGATGGCCTCGCGGCAGCTGCTGATCGTGCTCACCGATGTGCGCGACCGGACCGAGATCGAGCCGTTCCTGGCGAACTCACCGGGATCCGCGCTGGTGGTGATCGCGGACGAGCGGCAGCGCTGGCTCGAACGGGAAGCCTTCATCCCGCTGGAGGTGGCCGGGATGACCGAGCCGCACGACGCCGAACTGCTCCGCAAGCTGACCGGGGACCGGTTCGACCAGGCCGAGCCGAAGCTGGTGGCCACCGCGCTGGCCCGCTGCCATGGCAGTCCACAGTTGATCAAGATCCTGGCGGGGCTGTTCCACCAGGATCCGCGGCGTACCGAGCGCGACCTGCGGGAGTTCGTCGAGCTGGGGCTGGACGCGCTGGAGGTTGAGGACCAGGAGCTGGTCGTCAAGGGACTCCGGCTCGTCTGCGGGCGGCTGGAACCGGACGCGGCCCTGCTCTTCCGGCTGTTCGGCCTGCACCCGGCGCCGGTGGCCGGGATCGCCGACCTGCCGGACCTGGCCGGACTGTCCGAGCGAGCGGCCCGGCGGGCGCTGGACCAGCTGGTGCGGGCCAACCTGGTCACCGAGGACGGCGAGCAGATCCGGCTCGATCGGCCGGTGTGGTGGCACGCGCGGGCCGAGGTCAAGGCCGCCCTGCCCGAGCCGGAACGCCGGAGCACCGTCGAGCGGATCCTCACCCAGGCACTGCGGTCCACTGTGGACAAAGACGCCCGACTGTCCAGGCGGCCGCGGATCAACCCGCTGTACCTGCCCTACCTCTCGATGGACCTGGCCGACCGGGTGCGGCGGGCCGGGCTGCTCGCCCAGCTCGAACAGCAGCGCGAGATGTTGCGGCTGGCCGTCTTCCAGGCCGAGGAGTACCTGCTCCACGACCTGACCTGGCAGCTCTGCGAGGCGATGTGGGGCCTGCTGCACGTGCACGGGCACTACGAGGACTGGCTGGCCACGCACCGGGCCGGACTCGTCGCCGCGCGCCGGGCGGAGAACCCGGCGGCGATCATGCGGATGCTGTCCCAGCTCGGGTCCGCGCACTTCGCCGTGCGCGAGTACACGCTGGCCACTGCGGAGTTCCAGGAGGCGCTGGAGATCGCCGGGACACTCGGTGGCGAGGCCGGGTTGATCCAGGTGCAGAGCAGCCACGAGTGGCTGGGCAAGATCCGGGCCAGGCTTGGCGATGCCGAGGGCGCGCTGGCCTGCTACGAGCAGTCCTGGACGGCCGCGTTCGAGGCGCCCGCCGCGGAACGCCCACGCATGCTGGCCCTGCTCCGGCTGCAGCGCGCCCGGCTGTTCGTGGCGCAGCGGCGGTTCGAGGACGCGGTGCGCGAGCTGGCCGAGCCGGAGATCGCGGGCTTCTTCGACACCGCTGGCGAGTCGGACAACCGGGCGAAGGTGTTGCAGGTCAACGGCGAGGCACTGGCCGGTCTGGCCGATCCCGGCGCCGTCGAGGTGCTGCGCGAAGCGCTGACGATCTTCACCGCGGACGGCTCGCTGCGCAGCATGCTCACCGTGCTGCGCCTGCTGGCCGATCTCACCGGAGAAGACCAGTACCGGCAACCGATCCGGGAGATCAACGCGCGGCTCGGCATCGAGGACTAGCCGGGCGTCACCCGGACGACCACCCGCTGCGCCGCGACCTGCACCACGAACCGTGCCGGCAGCTGCTCGTGCAGGAACGCGGCGGAGGCGAGCACCAGCGGGTCGACGGCGGCTTCCGGGGTCAGCCGGGATCGGGTGCCGTCGCGGTGGTGCAGCAGGCAGCCCTCGGCGGTCAGTTCGGCCAGCATGGTGCAGAACGGGTTGGCCGCCAACAGGATCTCCGGACCGCCGCCCAGTTCCGCCGGGTGACAGAAGACGATCTCCGCGGCCTGCCGCAGTGCCGGGTCGGGGTGCTCGGTGTGCACCACCAGGTGCTGGTCGGTCAGCCGGGGCGCGGCCAGCGGCCGGGCCCGGAACACATCGGCCGGATGCCGCCGCAGGGTGACCACACCGTCCGCCCGACGGCCGCCGGTGACCCGGAAAGCCAAGGCGGAACCGGGTTTTCCATGGGTGTCGGGGACCAGTCGATCCGGGTCGAGCGGGGGAGTCAGCACCGGCTCAGCCGGTTCGGCCAGGCCCAGCAGTTCGTAGGCGAGCGCGCGATGCCGGGCGGCCGCCTCTCCCGGCAGGTCGGTGACCAGGTCGGCGACCGCGCGGTGCTGACCTGGCCGGAACCCGGCGATGACCTGGTCGAGCTGCGGGCGCAGCGGGCGGTCCCGGTCGAGCAGCGGCGCCCGCCTGCCCAGCTCGTGCACGCAGGTCCCCGGTGCCACATCGGTTTCCGGGAACGCGGCCAGCAGCACCGGATGGTCCAGCGCGGCCGCGTAGGTGGTCACCGCGCCGTGATCGCCGACCACCACGTCCGCGGCCACCAGCGTCGCGCCCCAGCCCTCCACCGGCGGCACCAGCAGCAGCCCGGCGCGCAGGCAGTCGGCCAGCCACAGGCGCAGCTGATGCGGGCTGTGCCCGAACCACACGTGCGGGTGCAAGATCGCGGCCACCCGGTACTCATCGGCCGGGAGTTCGGCGATGAGCTGGCGGAACAGGTCCGGCCACGACCCGAAGACCGAGCGGCTGAACCAGGTGGAGGAGATCACCACCAGCTGCTGGTGCGGGCGCACGCCGAGCCGTTCCCGGTAGCGCTCGCGCAGGAAGGCGCTGGCGCGCAGGCGGTCCAGGCACGGGTCGCCCGCCAGCACGGCGGTGCCGAGCGCCTCCGGCACGTCACGGGCCAGCCGGTGCCACTGCTCGCGGTGGGAAAGGACGAGGGCGTCCGGGATGACCTCGCCATCGTGCAACAGCCAGTCCCGGGTCAGACCGTAGACCGTGTTTCCGTTTTCCGTTTTCCGTTTTCCGTTTTCCGTTTTCCGTTTTCCGGGCTGAATTCTTAGTATAGCCGACGCCATGCGAGACAATCATCAGCGGCGCGCTGAGTTTACGCAGGTCGCCCCGGTGATTCGCGGTGATCGCGAGGTCGAACTTGCTGTCCAGCGCCTGGGTCCAGGAAATCGGCAGGATGCCGAGCTGGGCGAAGCAGTGGTCGACCCCGGTGGGAATGGCCGAGGCGTCCGGACAGGTGAAAAGCAGTTCGACGCGGAGGTCGGAGTCGAATATCGGCACCAGGTCCAGCAGCCGGTTGGCGGAGGCCACCGTGTGCACGACGAAGAGCACCCGGCGGGTGTCCTGGCGCGTCGACATGTCCAGACTTTAACCACGAAAGTCGCAAGGCCATCCGTCCTATGGGGGACCCCCGGCCCGGACGATCTAGTTTAACTTTGAATCATGTGGCGCGATGACGCACCAACACAGTCAAGTTCCCGACGACAGTTCATCCGATCCGGCGCGCTGGGGGTGACCGCGGCGGCACTGGTGGCCGGCGGGGTCACCGCCAGTGGCCAGCCCGCCGTGGCGGCCACGGGGCAACCGGTTCGGCCGCCAGGCGATGGTTCGCCGTTGCCGGTGACGCCGGCCTGTTCGGGGCACGAGACCCCGGCGGCGATGGAGGGTCCGCTGTTCCGGCCGGAGTCGCCGGAGCGGACCGACCTGCGCACCCCGTCCATCACCGGGGTGTTCCTGTCCTTGCGCGGGGTGGTCTACGACCCCGCCTGCAAGCCGATTCCCGGTGCGCTGCTGGAGTTCTGGCAGTGCGACCAGCACGGTGACTACGACGTCAGCGGGTTCTCGCTGCGCGGGCACCAGCGCACCGGGGCCGACGGTGGTTACCGGCTGGAGACGATCATCCCGCGGGACTACTACGGCCGCTGGGGCCGCCGGGCCCCGCACATCCACACCCAGGTCCAGGCCCCCGGCGGCCCGATCCTGGTGACACAGCTGTACTTCCCGGACAACACGGTGGCCTACGGGCGGGACTTCGCCGCGCTCAACGCCCAGGACGCGCTGATCAACCGATCCTGCACGATCCTGTTGAACGCCAACGGTTCCAGCGCCTATGGCGGCCGGTTCGACTTCGTGGTGAAGCGGAGCGTGCGATGAGCGGGCGGAAAGCGTCGCGCTGGGCCGCGACGACCATGACCGCGTTGTGCGCGCTGGGCATCCTGGCCGCACCCACCTCCAGCGCGGTGGCCCAGGACTGGCGGGCGCTGCTCACCCCGGTGGCCAAGGGCGACCTCACCGCGGTGACCGCACTCGGCGACACCCAGGCCTACGCGGTGGGTTATCGCCTGCGCGGCAACACCGCCGTGGACGCCCTGGCCCTGCGCTGGGACGGCCGGAACTGGACCCAGCACTCCACCCTGCCCGCGGAGAGCTTCCCGCAGACACTGGCGGTCCGCTCCACCACCGACATGTGGGCCGCGGGCGCGGGCACCGCCCAGTGGACCGGCTCCACCTGGATCCGCCGCACCCTGGCCAGTGACCCCGGCGGCGCCATGACCCCGGAATCCCTTGCCCTGGCGGAGAACAACGCGGTCTGGGTGGCGGGCAAGGCGGTCCCCGGCTCGATCAAGGACGCCACCCCCGCGCTCCAACGCTGGGACGGCACAGCCTGGCGCCGCCAGCCCCTGCCCGACCTGGGCAAGGGCGAACTCAACGGCATCGTCTCCCTCGGCGCGGGCCAGGCCCTCGCCGTCGGCGCCCAGTTCGCCACCCCATCCCAACCCCAACGCCCCCTGCTCCTACGCCTGACCAACGGCCAATGGCGCCCCGAACCAGCCCCCACCGTCACCGGCCACAGCTGGCTCACCGCCGTGACCAGCCTCGGCGCCAGTGAGGCCTGGGCAGTCGGCGCGACCACGACCAACGGCGTCGAACAGCCACTGGCCCTGCGCTGGAACGGCTCGACCTGGGCGAGCACCCGGGTTCCGTCCATTCCGGACGGTCGGCTGCGCTCGATCGGCCGGACCGCCGGTGGCGAGTTGCTGGCCGCGGGCGGCAAGGGGGCGGTTTCGGTGCTGCTGCGGTGGAATCCCGCCGCGAACGGCTGGGAGCGGCTGACCGATCCGGGGATCGTGACCAGGGCGGTGAGCACGGTGCCGGGGTCGAACGCGGTGTGGGCGGTCGGCGTTGGGCGGCGGGGCGATCTGGTGCCACAGATCAGGCACACCGTCCGCTGAGGACTCCGCCCGCCTCGCCCGCTCGTCACAAATCGTGCGGGCCCGGTGACCCTGTGAGTAGCCTGGCCTCGTCGATGACGGGGGAGCGGGCGATGCGGGACGGACAACCGAAGGTCCAGAATCAGGTCGAGCAGATGATGGGCGACCTGGTCCAGGCCGGTGTCGTGCACGGTGGCGTGCACGTCAACTACAACGGCTCGCTCTCCGCGGTGCGGCGGCCGAGCCTGCCGAGCGGACCGCGGACCTTGGTCAACCAGGTCGGCCCACTGGGCGCGCTCGACGCGTTGTTGCCGGACCGGCCGGATGAGCACGAACCCATCGTCGCGACGATCTCGGCCGGCCGGGGATTCGGCAAGACCGCGCTGTGCCTGTACTGGGGGAACCTGCGGGAACAGGAATTCCCGGACGGCCTGATCTACGCCAACTTCGGCGCCTGGACCGACCGCCCACGCGGCGCGGCCGAGGTGCTCGCCGACGTGCTGGAACAGCTGGGCTGCGCCAGAGCCGGGCAGCCGACCGACTTCGACGCGATGTCCAGCCTGCTTCGTGAGCTGACCAGGGACAAGGCATACCTGCTGGTGCTTGATGACGTCGTCGCGGCCAACCAGGTGGCCAGGTTGTTGCCGGGGCGGGGCCGTTCGGTGGTGCTGGCCATCGGCGCGGACAACCTGGCCGCACTGGAGGCACACGGTGCGCGGCCGATCGAGCTGGAGCCGCTGGAGCCGGAGATGGCCGAGCTGTTCCTCACTCTCGCGCCGCGGCTGATCCCGCTGATGACGGCGCAGGCCGCCGAGATGAAGGCCGTGATCGACCTCTGCCATGGCGTGCCGGTGCTGCTGGACGCGGTGCGCGCGATGCTGCTGGAGACCCCTGGCCTCGGTTTCCAGGACCTGCTCGACGAACTCGGCGCGGCCGGGCACGGCATGACCACGATGCTGACCTCCGGTGGTGAGCCGGTGGACGCGATCTTCGACATGGTGGTCGGCAAACTCGGGTTCGAGGCCGCCGCCTGCTACCGCTGTTATGGCCTGCACCCGGGGTTCGCCGCGCTGTCCGTCGGGGTGGTGGCCGAGGCCACCGGACTGACGGAAGCGGCGGTGCGCCAAGGGATGCGGGAACTTCAGCGGCGACGTCTGGTGCAGCCGCCGCAGGCGGACCGGTACGCGATGCACCTCTGGATCCGGTCGCATGCCACCCAGCTGGTGCGGCGGTTCCCTGCGGACAACGACGACGCGGTCCTGGCCAGGGCGGTCGGCTACTACCTGCTCGTCTGCACCGGGGTTGACGAGACGCTGTGCTCGCAGCGGCCGTGGCGCCGGAGGATGTTCGCGGATCTGCGGACGAGTGCCCGAGTTGAGCCGGAGAAGGCCCAGCGGTGGCTGCTCGTCGAGGTGGAGAACCTCCAGCCAATCGTGGAACTGGCCAAGGCGGCGGGTGCGCACGACAAGGTCGTCCGGTTCGGCATCACGCTGTGGGCGCTGTTCCTGGTGCTGAAGCGGCACCAGGAAGCGCTGGCGGTGTTCGAGGCGGCGGCGGAATCCGCCCGGCTACTGGGATCGCCGCTGGTGGAAAGCGTGCTGCTGACCCAGATCGGGTACGTGCACCGGCACTGCGAGGAGTTCGACGCCGGTCAGCGTGCCTTCGACGCGGGGATCGCGCTGGCCAGGGAGTCCGGGGACCTGGAGGCGCGGTTGACCGCGATTGAAGGGCTGGGTCTCATGCGCCTGGATCAGGGGCAGAGTCCGGCCGCGTTGGAGTTGCTGCGGGAGAACCTGGCCGGTGCGCGGGTGCTCGAGGACGAGCGCCGGACCGCGCTCGCCGCGTTCCACTGCGCCAAGGCGGAGGAACCGGACCGGGCGCTCGAACTGCTCGAAGCCGCGGCCGCGACTTTCAGCGAGCTGGCTGACGAGTACAACGGGGCGAAGGTCCAGCTCTGGCAGGGGAACAAGCTCATCGAGGCCCAGCGCCTGGCGGCGGCGGGCGCACCGCTCGCCGCCGCGCTGGACACGATGACCAGGCTGAACCGCGATTTTGATCGTGGCGAGGCGCAGGAGGCCCTGGCCGGGCTCGCTGCCGCGCGGGGTGAGGTGGAGTTGGCGCAGCGGCACTACCGGATCGCGGCGGACATCTACGCGGCACAGGGCCTGGTGCGCCAGGTCCAGCGTGCGGTGGCCTACCTGCGGGCTGCCTGAACGGTCCGGCCGCCGACCTCGATGGTCAGCTCCGCGGGCAACTCCCCCGCCACGCACAACACCGAAGCCACCAGCCGCCCGGCCAAGCCGTCGGCCCGGTAGCGGAAGAACCGGCCGTCCCGGGTACCCGCGAGCCAACTGTCCGCGTCCACCGGACCCGCCGCGACCTGGCAGGACGGCAGCGCGGCCAGGGTGGCGGTGATCCACTCCGGGGTGATCGGGGTGTGGGTGTGCAGGACCACCTCGGCCAGGTCCAGCCAGGCGCGGTAGGGCTCGGTGGTGTTGGTGGCCAGGTGGGCGCCGGGCGGCATGGTGGCCTGCTGGCGGAGGAGTTCGGCTGGGTGGCGGGTGATGGTGGCCTTGGGGAGGTCCAGGTCGACCTGGACCAGTTGGGCGGCAACGGGTTCTGGGGCTGCTGGGGGTTGGGGTGGGGCGGCGAGGTGGGCTGGGGTTTCGGGTTCGGGGAGGGGCAGGAGGTCGTAGAAAGCCTTGCGCAGCAAGGAAGCTGACTGGCCGGGGGCTGAGGTGGCGAGGCTGGTGACGGAGCTGGTGGTGGTCGGGTCGTGGGTGGCGATGGTGTGGTCGATTGTGCTGCGGAGGTCGGCTTCGGGGGCCAGTTTTGGGGCTATGGCGAGGAATTTGCCGACCGCGGAGTCCGGGTCGACGGTGTTGGCGGGGGCGGTGGCCAGTAGGACCGGGCGACCCAGGGCTGCGGCGTAGAACGAGAGGCTGGAATGGTCGCCGATTACCAGGTCGGCGGCGATGGTGGCGGCGCGCCAGCCTTCCTCCGGTGGCAGCACGATCGCGCCCGCTCGGGTGCATTCGGCCAGCCAGCGTTTGAGCTGCCAGCGGGAATGGGCGTCCCAGACCCCTGGGTGCAGGGCGACCGCGATCCGGTAGTCGTCAAGGGGGAGGGCTTCGAGTAGGCGGCGGATCAGCAGGGGATCGGTGCCGTACAAGGAATCCGGGCCCCAGGTGGAGGTGACCAGGAGCAGGCGCTGGGTGTCGGTGGCGCCCAGGGTGGCGCGGTAGCTGGGGCGCAGTGGTTCGCCCGCGAGCAGGCGGTCGAAGCAGGGGTCACCGGCGACCAGGGTGTGGCCCTCGGCCTCGGGTACGGCCTGGGTCAGGCGGGTGCGTTGCTCCTCGTGCGAGAGCACGATCAGTTCTGGGACCAGCTCGCCGTCGGAAAGCAGCCAGCGCGGCGAAAGACCGAAAACCGATTTCCGATTTCCGATTTCCGATTTCCGATTTCCGATTTCCGGGCGAGTATTTATTGTAGCCCATTCCGTGCGGGAGAACCACCAAGGGGCCCAACAGATCCCGCAGGTCACCGCCGTAGCTGGCGGCCAGCACCAGGTCGAACTCGACCTGGATCGCCTGGCTCCACGGAATGACCGCCATGCCCTGCTCGTGCAGCCATTCCTCGGTCCGCCCGGAGAACGCTGAGGAGCCCGGACAGGTGAACACCACCTGCACCCGGGGGTCGTCGGCGACCAGGGGCAGCACGTCGAGCAGGCGGGTGGCGGCGGTCAGGTTGTGCACTACCGCGAGCACGGTTCGTTCGGTCCGCACTGTTGTCCACTGTGGACTGTGCGGGCCGATCGGCACCTTCACCCACCGCTGCGCAGCCACGAGCGGCGATCTTACGGCCTCAGAACCGGATGTCGCCGTGGATGTCCCTGGCCTGCACCACGTTCCCGGTGACCTTGCCGGAGATGTGGTTCACCACCCCGCCGGTCTCGGCGTGCTGGGACACGTCCACCTTGTCCCACTCCCCGCGCAGTTTCGCCCGGAACGCCGGATCCGCCGCGACGATCCTGGCCAGCGCGGCGGTCAGTTCGAGCACCCGCGGCGAGTCCTCGGGTGCGCCGTCGGCCTCCGCCAGTGCCCGCTTGGCCTTCCGGTCGACCTCGAAGCGCACCTTGACCAGCTCGTACAGCCCGGCGTATCCGCCGGTGGCCAGCGCGGCGGCGACGTCGGCGAGGACTGGTTCCGGCATGGCTCTCCCAAGGCTGGCGGTCGCACTGTGTGTCGATGCTGGCACAGTGGGTGTCCGCGAGGCCAGCCGCTCCTTGACTTTCGGCAGTACCCGGCCCAAGGCCCGGCTGCGTAGCCTCGCGCTCGTGCGCTCTCGCTGGACCCGGTCGACGTTGCTGCTCGACCTGTCGCTGTGGCTGGCGTTCAGCCTGGTCACCGTCGGTGGCCTGCAGCTTCCCCTGACCAGTCCGTGGTTCTGGCCGGTGGTGGCCGGCCTGGTGCTGCTGGTCGGGGTGGCCGTGTTCGTCAGCCGGATCAGCCCGGCCCTCGGCCTGGCGCTGGCCCTGCTGGGCACCGCCTGGCTGCTCTACTTCGTCTTCCCGCTCACCGCGCTCAGCTTCCTGGCCGGCCGCCGCCCGCACCGCGGACCGCCGCCGCTGCTCTGGCTGGCCGGTGCGGTCACCCTCGCCGCGCTCGGCCTGACCCTGGCCACCCAGCCGGTCGGCGAGCTGTTCACCGGCGTCTACGTGCTGCTGTTCGCGGTGATCTTCCCGGTGCTGGCCGGCCGCTGCTGGCGGCTCTACCAGGAGCTGGTCTCCGCCGGCTGGCGGCGGGCCGAGGAACTGGAGAGCCAGCAGCGGATCCTGGCCGACCGGGCCCGGCTGCGCGAGCGGGCCCGGATCGCCCAGGACATGCACGACTCACTCGGCCACGAACTGAGCCTGATCGCCCTGCGCGCGGGCGCCCTGGAGATCGCGCCCGACCTGGGTGAGCGGCAGCGCACCGCGGCCGGGGAACTGCGGGCCACCGCCACCGCGGCCACCGAATCCCTGCGCGACATCATCGGCGTGCTGCGCGATGAGACCGATCCGGTGCCGCTGGAGCCGGTCGGCGAGCAGGTCGCCGAGCTGGTCGACCGCGCCCGCGCCTCCGGCATGGCCATCGACCTGGTGAGCACCGGCACGGCCACCCTGCCGCCAATGGTGGACCGCGCGCTCTACCGGGTGGTGCAGGAGGCGCTGACCAACGCCACCAAGCACGCCCCCGGCGCATTGGTCACCGTGCGGGTCGAGCACGGCGCGGGCGAGACCGCGGTGTCCGTGGTCAACGAGCAGCCTCGGCAGCCCGGCACCGGACTGGCCTCAGGGCAGCGCGGCCTGCTCGGGCTGCGGGAACGGGTCCGGCTGCTCGGCGGCAGCCTGGAGGCCGGGCCGCACCAGCGTGGGTTCCGGGTGGCCGCCCGGCTGCCACACCGGAGCAGATCCGTTGCCCCGCAAGCGGATCCGCCCGAACGCTCGGAGTCGGCCAGTCAGCTGGCCAAGGCCCAGCGCCGGGTCTGGCGCGGACTGCTCGCCGCGGTGTTCATCCCGGTCGGCGCCGGCATCGTGCTGGTGCTGGGCGTGCTCGCGGTCTACCTGTTCATCACGGTCAACTCGGTGCTCAAACCCGGCCCGTTCGCCGAGCTGCGGACCGGCCAGACCAGGGCCGAACTGGCCGAGGTGCTGCCGCGCTACGAGATGGCCGACCCACCGTCCGAGCTGGGGCTGCGGCCGGAGGCGGGGGTGCGCTGCGCGTACTACCGTTCCTCGACCGGCGTGTTCAACCAGGTCGACGTGCACCAGCTCTGCTTCGCGGGCGAGACGTTGATCCTCAAGTACGTGATCCCACGGGGGCTGCGGTGATCCGAGTGGTGCTGGCCGACGACGAGGCGGTGATCCGGGCCGGGGTCCGGGCCATCCTGGCCGTCGACCCCGAGATCGAGGTGGTCGGCGAGGCGGCGGACGGGCAGGCGGCCGTGGAGCGGGTGCGCGAGCTGCGGCCGGACGTGGTGCTGCTGGACATCCGGATGCCCAAGCTGGACGGACTGGCCGCCTGCGCCGAGATCCGCCGCCTGGTCCCGGCGACCGCGGTGGTCATGCTCACCACCTTCTCCGAGGACGCCTACATCGCCCGTGCGCTCGGCGACGGGGCCAGCGGCTTCCTGCTCAAGGCAGGCGACCCTCGGGAGCTGATCGCCGGGGTGCGCGCGGTGGCCGAGGGCGCGGCCTACCTCTCGCCCAAGGTGGCGCACCGGGTGCTCACCGAACTCAGCGGCGGCCTGATGGCCCGCGGCGCGGCCGCCAGGGAGCAGACCGGCAGGCTCACCGAACGCGAGCGGGAGGTGCTGGCCTTCCTCGGCGGCGGCCTGTCCAACGCCGAGATCGCCCGCCGCCTGCACCTGGTCGAGGGCACCGTGAAGGCCTACGTCAGCACCATCCTGAGCAGGCTCGGCGTGCGCAACCGGGTGCAGGCGGCGATCCTGGCCTACGAGGCCGGACTGGTCCGCGGCCTGGACTGAACCCAGCGCGCCAGCACCGGTTCCAGCAGCTGGATGCCCAGGAAGGCCAGCGCGGGCGCGAACACCAGGCCGAGCAGGAACCCGGCCAGCACGTCGTGCGGGTAGTGCACGCCGAGGAACACCCGCGAGTAGGCCATCAGCACCGCCAGCGGCAGCAGCCACAGCGCGGTGCGCCGCCACACGTAGGCCAGCGCGGCGGCCGAGGCGGCGGCCAGGGTGGCGTGGTTGCTGGGGAAGGACCAGTCGCCCACCGGCGGGCAGTGCGTCAGCACCGCGGCGCCGGTGACCGCTCGGCAGGGCCGTTCCTCCTGCACGATCAGCTTGAGCACCTCGGAGAGCAGGTAGCCGCCCACCACCGCCAGCGGCACCGCGAGCGCGGTGGCCAGTGCGGCCGGCGTGCGGTCGCGGGCCCGCCAGAACAGGATCAGGAAGAAGGCGCCGAATACGAAAAGGCCGCCGTCGGTGCCGAATTCGACTGCCGTACGCACCCATTCCGGGGTACTCGCGGCGAAACCGGTGACTGCGCGGTAGAGGTCGATGCTCACGTCGGGTATCAGGGACACCTACCGAAAGTTAGGTAGCGCACCCCGCTCTCCACAGTGCGCGATCGGCAGCGGTTACCCCTGACTTTCGTCAGGTCCGCGGGCCTCCGCCGAACGCGCCCATGGGGTCGGCTGCGGCCAGTTCGGCACCAGCGCCACGGTGAGTCCGGCCAGGGTGGCCAGCGCGACCAGCCAGCCCGCGTGGCTCTCGCCAAGGGCCAGCATCCGGGCCCCGGCGAAGAACACCACCACGCCCGCCACCTTGGCCACGCTGGGCTCATGCCGCACCACGTAGAGGAACAGGCTGAACGCGAGCAGTGCCAGGTACTGCAGGGCCGCGTCACCGTGGGTGCCCAGGGCGAGGGTGAACACCTGGAGGCCGAGCAGGAAATAGGCGAAGGCCCAGGCGCGCCCGATCCGGCCGCGGGTCCGCCCGACCCGGCGGCCGACCCGTGCACGCACCGTGGGAACTTGTTGCGCCGCACCGGATCTCATGGTCTCGAGTACCCCCTCGCCGGGGTTCTACGCGTATCTTCAGCGCACGCTCAGGAGCCGCGCCTAGAATGATCATCGCCGGTCGCGGTGAGTGAGGACACCGCGACCGGACCATTCTACGCCGGGCGACGTCTGCGACAGTGTGTATCGGTTGTCCGATGTCGATCGTTACGTCACTTTCCGGTGCTTTTTCTCACCCCATTCCGGTTACACCTTGAGCTGCCTCTTCGGGCAAGCTCACGCCATCCCAACCGGACTTCCCGGGGGGACTGGGATCGCGCCTGGGGGCGCGTACACATTTTGGGGAATACCTTGAAGAAGCCTTTGGGCCTGTTGACCCGCGCCGTCGCCGGCGCGGCCGTGCTGGCTGTTGTCGCCGCGCCGATGGCGCTCGCGCAGACCAGCACCCCGACCACCCCGCCCGGCACCACCTCCTCGGCGGCGGCCACCACCACCTCCAGCTCGGTGCCGACGACCTCGCCGTCCAGCACCAGCCCGGTGACCAGCACCACCTCCAGCCCCAAGCCGACCACGTCGACCTCCTCGACCCGGCCGACCACCTCGACCAGCGAGAAGCCGGACCCGAGTGGCAAGCCGTGGCAGGACCAGATCTTCGGCCTGGTCAGCAACCCGAACGACCCGACCCAGGCCGCGATCGTGCTGGGCTGCGCCGCCGGTAAGCCGACCGACATCAGCTCGGTCGCGCTCACCATCGACGAGGCCATCCAGAGCGAGGTCGACCCGCGCGTCTACGTCGCGCTGGCCAAGCTCAAGGCCGGTGTCGAGCTGGGCGAGTACCAGATCACCGCCAAGTGCGGCGCCAAGACGCTGACCTTCTCCTTCCGCGTGATCGGCGAGGAGAAGCCCGGCGGCGGCAAGACCCCGGTGCTGGGCAAGCCGGGCAAGGGCAAGAAGAACTCGCAGATCGGCTTCACCCCGCGCGGCGGCGTGGAGACCGGCTTCGGCGGCACCGCCTGAGCATGCAGATGACCAAGAGCGGCGGTGGCCGCGGACTCGTGGCCACCGTCCTGCTGGCCACCGCGTTGCTGGTGGGCGCGTGTGGCGGCGGCGAGCCCGCCACCCCGCAGAACCCCGCGCCGCAGACCAGCACCTCGGCAGCGGCGGCGGCCGAGACCAAGCTCAAGCCGACGGATGTGCGCATTCCCAAGCTCAACGCGCAGTCCTCGCTGATCAGCACCGCGATCAACCCGGATGGGTCGCTCGAGGTGCCCAAGGCGGACAAGCCGATGCAGGCCGCCTGGTACCGGATGAGCCCGGTGCCCGGCGACAAGGGCCCGGCGATCATCCTCGGCCACGTCGACGGCAACAAGCAGCCCGGCATCTTCTACAAGCTGCACGAGCTGGCCGTCGGCGATGAGGTCTTCGTCAAGCGCAGTGACGGCAAGGAGGTGAAGTTCGTCGTGACCACCAAGGAACAGAAGCCCAAGAACGAGTTCCCGACCGAGGCGGTCTACGGCGACAGCCCCGACCCGATCCTGCGCCTGATCACCTGCGGCGGCGCCTTCGACAAGGCGGCGCACAGCTACCAGGACAACGTGATCATCTCGGCCAAGCTGGTCGCCTGAGATATCCCGCGTCGCGGGCCTGGTGCGGAGTTCCGCACCAGGCCCGCAACTGCGTACTGGAAGAAATCATCACTAAGGCCATATAACGACGCTGGCTGGTCCGCGCGGGCGTGTGTCACGATCGTGCTCCAAAATCGCGCCGACCTGGGGGCTGTGCATGGACCAGGAGCGACTTGCCGCCGCCACCCGACAGGCAGTTGTTCGCATCCGCGCCGCTGGCGCCAGCAAGGAACAGGCCGAGGACTGCGTGCAGGACGCGGTGGTCGACCTGCTGGCCGGGGCGCACCGCACGCCGGTGGAACGCCCGGAGGCCTGGCTGACCACGGTCTCCCGCAGGCGGTTCGTCGACCAGCTGCGCCGCCGCCGACGTGAGCAGACCGCGCTGGCCCGCAGTGACGCGCAGACCCGGATCACCGGCAGCGACCCGTCCGAGGCCATCGCCGACCGGGACCAGGCCCGCTGGATGGCCGCCGCACTGGACGAGCTGCCCAGCACCACCCGCGAGGTGGTGCAGCGCGCCGGCGCCGGCCTGTCGCACCAGCAGATCGCCGCCGAACTGGGCCTGAGCGCCCGCTCGGTGGAATCCCACCTGACCCGCGCCCGCAGGCTGCTGCGCAGGCTGGCCGCGGCCGCGGTGCTCCCGGCCTGCCTGGCCGCAGGCGGACTCTGGCGCTGGCTGGGTGCAGGGAAACTGGCCGGGGTCAAGGTCGCGCTGACCGCGGTCTCGGTCCCGCTGGCCCTGGGCTCGCTGGCCGTGCTGCCCAGCCTGCCGGGCATCGGCCCCGCCCCCGAACCACCCCCGCTGGCACTGGTCGAGCTGCCCAAACCGATCTCGCCCGACCCCGGCCCGATCAGCGGCATCACCCCGGTCAACCCGGCCCAGCCCGACACCGCCCAGAACAACCCCACCCAGAGCAATCCCACCCAGAACAACCCGGCCCAGCCCAACTCCGTCCAGCCGCCGCCGGACGCCGCGACCCCCGCGCACCCCGGCGGCGAGGGCAAGCCACCGCCCGCGGCGGGCAAGGACAAGGCCAAGCCACTGATCGGCAAGGGCAAGTACGCCGGTCGCGGCGGACCGAAATTCCGGAGTTTCGGCTGGTCGCAGCACAAGTACGGGCAACCGGCGGGAAATCGGGAAGATTTTTTTGCGGGACGTGGCGGTCCCGGACGACAACACAGTGGTGGGCCCCGGCACTGACCATCCGCGCCAGCACGCGTGGACGCGCCCACCAGCACCGGAGACCTCCTGGCCGAGGCTCACGCGCTGCCCCTGGCCAGGCGGATTCCGGTGTGAGGTCACGGTGGGGTCGGTGTCAGGGCCCCGATCCCGACTCCACCGTGGCCTCCCTGAACCGGACTAGACGGCGATGACCGCGAACACCGAGGACGAGGCCGCCACGTAGACATCGGTCTCCGGCGCGAACACCCGCAGCGTCAACGAGGTCTGCACCCGCAGGGACAGCGTGAACGTGCCGTTGGGGCGGCAGGGGCTCGGGCTGCCCAGGTTCACCCACAGGCCCGCGGTGGTCTGCGACTGCAGGATCACCGAGCCGAACAGGGCGGCCGAGCGCTCGCCTGCCAGCTCCTCCAGCGAGCCGTCGATGCTGAACTCCTCGCCCTTCTTGACCTTGTTCTGCTTCTTCGCCTTGGTGTTGACCTTGGCCTTCTTCTTCGGCCCGTGCTCGGCCGTGGCGACCCCGGACTCCGCGGTGGCGGCGGCGGCGACCGGGGCCAGTGCCAGCGCCCCGCAGGCCACCAGCAGCGCCATGAACAGTCGAAGGGACCGGGACCGGATCACCGAGAAGTTCTCGCTCATGGCATGACCACAGCGAACCCGCGGCCGGACCGCCACTCGAGAGTCCACTTCGGACCCTGGAGGGTGACAGCCCCGGCGGGTCGCCAAGCGGTGTTCAATGAACCGGGTGTTGGTCGAAACCGCCCTGCTCAAACTGGGCACCGCCGCCGTCCGCACCGCAGCCAAGCTGTGGCTGGCCGACGACAAGATCGCCGCCGAGGTCGGCGCCAGCGCGGTGGACCTGGTGTCCGAGCGGTTCGGCAGCCAGCGGGACAAGCGCCGTTTCGCCCGGATGGTGGAGACCTTCGCCGAGGCCGTGGTGGACCGGCTCGAACCCATCATCGACACCGAGTTCGCCGGCCTGCCCGAGCACGAGCGCACCGCCGCGGTGCTCGCCGTCCAGGACACCTTCGAGCAGGCCGCCCTGGTGGACAAGGACCTCTTCGCCGCCGACCTGGACGCCCGGCACCTGGACCGCGCGCTGCGCCGCCAGGCCCCCGGCCACGACGCCCTGCTCGCCACCGACGCCAAGGTGCTCTACGAGCTGCTGCTGCGGGAGTCCTGCGGTTACGTCATCGAGATCGCCCGCGGCCTGCCCACCTTCAGCACCGCCGCGCTGACCGAGTTGCTCAAGCGGGACACCGAGATCATCAACGGCATCCGCGAGGTGCTGGCCCGCCTGCCCCAGCGCGACCGCGGCGCAGGTTTCGACTACGACTACCGCCAGCAGGTGGCCCGCAAACTCGACTACGTCGAACTCTTCGGCGTCACCCTGGACGACGCCAGCAGGCGCTACCCGCTCAGCGTGGCCTACATCAGCCTCACCGCCGACACCGAGGACGGCAGACCGGCCAGGGTCGAGGAACTGCTGGCCAGGAGCAACAAACTCTTCATCCGCGGCGAGGCGGGCCTTGGCAAGACCACCCTGCTGCACTGGATCGCCGTGCGCAGTGCCCGCCGCGACTTCCCGGACACCCTGGCCGCCTGGAACAACACCATCCCGTTCTTCGTCCCCCTGCGCCGCTACGCCGACCGGGAACTGCCCACCCCGGAACGATTCCTGGACGAGGTCGGCAGGCACATCGCCGACGAGATGCCCAAGGGCTGGGTGCAGCAACACCTCCGCGGCGGCCACGCGGTGGTCCTGATCGACGGCGTGGACGAGCTGGCCCCCACCCGTCGTGAAGAGGCCCGCGACTGGCTCCGCTACCTGACCCTGTCCTTCCCCGAGGCCCGCTGGGTGATCACCTCCCGCCCGGGAGCCGCCCAACCGGACTGGCTGGCCACCGACGGCTTCCTGAGCCTGGACCTCCAGCCGATGACCCCGGCCGATGTCCGCACTTTCGTGCAGCGCTGGCACGCCGCCATGCAGTCGATGTGCGCCGACGACGAGGCCAAGAGGGAAATCGAGTCCTACCACCAGAACCTGCGCACCCAGTTGGACACCCGCAACCACCTCCGCCGCCTGGCGGGCTACCCGTTGCTGTGTGCCTTGTTATGCGCGCTGCATAAGGACCGCCGGGCCGCGCTGCCGGACAACCGGATGGAGTTGTACGAGGTCGCCCTGCACATGCTGCTGGAACGCCGAGACGCCGAACGCAGGCTTCCGTCGCCACCCGGCCTGAACCGCACGGAGAAAACCCTGCTGCTGGGCGATCTCGCGTACTGGCTGATCCGCAATGAGCGCAGCGACATCGAAACCGACCGGGCCATCGAGCATCTCGGCCGTCGCCTGAATTCCATGGCCCAGGTCCAAGCCGGAGCGGAAGAGGTCTACCGGCACCTGCTGGTTCGCTCCGGCCTGCTCCGCGAACAGGTGGAAGGCCGGGTGGACTTCGTGCACCGGACCTTCCAGGAATACCTGGCCGCCCGCTCGGCCATGCAGGACTTCGACGACGTCGACCTGCTGCTGAAGAACGCGTCCAGCTGGCACGAGGTCTTCGTCCTCGCCGTCGGCCACGCCTCCAGCCACCAGCGCGAGGCCCTGCTCACCGGCCTTACCGCGACCAAGGGCAAACGCAATCTCCAACTGCTCGCCCTCGCCTGCCTGGAAACCGCCCCGGACCTCAATGCCGAGCTGCGTGCCGAGATCAAGCGTCAAGCCGCCGACCTGGTGCCACCGAAGTCCCGTACCCAGGCCCGGGTGTTCGCCTCCGCCGGAGCCTTCGCCCTCGACCTGCTCGCGAACGCCAATCCCGGCACGGACAAGGAAATGGTGGCGACCATCAGAGCACTCGCGGAGACCGAACTGCCCGAGGCGATACCGCTACTGGCCAGATTCGCCGAGGCCAAGGGAACAGCCCGGCGCGAACTGCTGGCGGCGTGGGACCGGTTCGACCGAGACGAGTACGCGCGGGTCGTGCTCGCTGAACACCAGACCGTGCTGCTGGTGCAAGACGTCGATCCGGCATTGCGTCATCTGCGCGGGCTCCGGCGCCTGTACGTTTCCAAGGGCGGCGACCTGCGATATGTCCCGCCTGGCGTGCGCGAACTCGTCGTGACCGGGCCGACCGAGCTGAGCACGCTGCCCGCATTGCCCAAGCTGCGAATGCTCCGCCTGAGTCGCATCGAGGACATCAGCGATCTGTCCCCGCTCAGAGCCGCGCCTCGGCTTGAGTACCTCATTCTCGATCCGAACGGAAGCCCGGCGAACCTTGACGTGGCCACGCTCCTTGCGATGAAGGCCCTGCGCCGCCTGGAGATCACCTGCGCTGATTCCACTGTTCTTGGCGGCCCGCTGTATGACCGCGCCGAGCTGCAGGTCATTTGGCGGCCTCGAAACGACGATCGCCCCGCAGACCCAGAGGATCCGCGGGGCGACCGAAAAACCCAGTGACTACTTGGCGAACTCCGCGCCGCGGGTCACCGCGTTCCACGCGTCCACGATCCCGTGCCCGTAGAACCCGTTGAACTGCGTGGTCCCCTCACAGGTGGCCGTGAACTCCGCGCTCCGGCCCTCCTTCAGGTAGTCCACCGTCCGCGGGGTCGGGCAGGGGCGCTTCTGCGCGGTGCCGTAGAGCACCTTCTCCACCTTGTCCGGCGCCAGGGTCAGGGTGCCGGGGTGCTTCTTGTCGTTCTTGCCGTACTGGCTCACGATCAGGGCCGCCACACCGGCCGCGTGCGGGGAGGCCATCGAGGTCCCCTGCAGGTAGTGGTAGTAGCCGACCTTGTCGCCCTGCACGTACTTCTTCACCCCGGCCGTCACACCCGCGGGCGTGATGTTGCCGTCCGCGTCCACCAGGCTCTCCGCCTGCAGGACGTTCTTCGGGTACGAGGACAGGATGCGGTTCTCGTTGGTGCTGAACCACGGGGTGCCGAAGTAGTCGCGGGTGTAACCGCCGGGGGCGGCCACCGAGATCTGCTCCAGGCCGTAGTTGGAGAAGTCCGACTTCTTGCCGGACGGGCCGAGGCTGGACACGCCGATGGTGTGCGCGCCCTCGACCGGCAGGTCGAAGCAGCTCGCGTTGTCGATCGGGCGGTCGTGGGTGTTGCCGGCCGGGAAGTTCGGGCTCGACTTGTCGGTCCGCGGCTTGCCGAGGTCCTCGTGGTTGTTGCCGAGCGCGCCGACCAGGGTGACGCCCTTGTTGTGCGCGTAGTTCAGCGCGCGGTTGATCGTCTTGATCGTGGTGCGCTGCTCGAGCTGCTGCTCGGGGGTGTCGGCCGGGTTGGCCACGCAGTTGAACGCCCACGGGTCGACGTAGAAGGACATGTTGATCACGTCCAGGCCCGCGTCCGCGCCGTAGGTCAGCGCGTCCACGACCGGCTGCAGGAAGAAGAAGCCGCTGTCCTGCCCGCCGCGGATGTTCACCAGGGTCACGCCGGGCGCGACGCCGGAGACGCCGAAGCCGTTGACCGCCGCGCCGATGGTGCCCGCGACGTGCGTGCCGTGGCCGCTGTCGTCGTGGTCGTTGGGGTCAACGCAACCGCGGTACTCGCAGTCGCCGTCGACCACGGCGCCGTTCTCGTCATAGGGGATGTCCGTGGTGAAGTTGCGGGACAGCTCCTTGGAGAAGTTCGGCGCGATGTCCGGGTGGCTGCCGTCGATCCCGGTGTCCAGGATGCCGACGGCGACCTTCTTGCTGCCGGGCTGCTTTGAGCGAGCCAGGTCGGAGCGGAGCATCTTCAGGCCCCACAGCGCGTCGTCCATCGGGTCCATGCCGACGGCGGCCGGGGCCTTCTTCTCCTCGGGAGCCTGCTTGCCAGCGGACTCCTTCTCCACCGCGTCCCGCTTGGCCTTCTCCAGCTTCTGCTTGGGCGCCTGGCCGACCGGCCGCGCCCTGGTCGCGCCGCCCACGTCCTTGTTCGCGGCGACCTGGGTGATGAAGCCCTGCTGCGGGGCCCGCACGACCAGGGCGCCGATGGCGGCGTTCTCCTTGGTCACGGTGCCGCCGGCAGCCTGCACCGCGCTGATGGCGGCTTCCCGGCTGGCGCCGTCGGCGACCAGCACGGTGTAGTCGGACTGGGCCTGCTGGGATGCCGTGCCCGCGGCACCCGCCGGGCCACCGGCCAGCAGCAGGGAACCTGCCACGACCGGCACAGCCAGCCCGGCTGTCAGGATTTTCTTGACCTTCACGTTCATTGCCTCCTCGACGTGGCCCGGCTGGACACCTCCGTGTCCAAGCGGCACGCTCACGGAACGAACTGCGGTTATGCGCCGCGCGCATTGCAACAGCGGCCGACGGACAAGCGGAAATACCAACGGGTGACCAAGATTGATGCAGGGTGGGCATGGATATCGAGTTCCGGCATCTTAAGGCTTTCCGGGTGCTCGCCGAGGAGCTGAACTTCACCCGCGCCGCGGCACGTCTGGGTGTTCCGCAGTCGGGTCTGTCCCGCCAGGTGCAGCGGCTGGAGCGCAGCCTGGGCGCCACCCTGCTGCGGCGCAGCACCCGCGCGGTCGCGCTCACCCCGGCCGGGCACGCCCTCTACAGCCACGCCCGGCGGGCCGAGGAACTCGCCGAGCAGCTCAGGGCCGATGTCACCGCCGCGGGTCAGGGGCAGGTGCAGCTCCGGCTGGCCACCTATCCGATCGGCGTGTCCGAGCTGACCGCCCGGCTCACCCAGGCCCTGCCCGAGGTCCAGGTGGCCACCCTGACCACCACCCCCGACCTGGCCGTGCAGGCCCTGGAGCGCGGGGAAGTCGATCTCGCGCTCGGTTACGGGCCGCCAGGGGCGCAACCCTCGTTACCGCCGGGTGCCCAAGCCGAAATTCTGTTGCATGAACCGATTTACGTGGCCCTTTCGGCTGCCCATCGGTGCGCCGGGGCGGATTCGGTGCACCTGGCCGAACTGGCCGTGGACCGCTGGGTCGCGCCGCCGCCGGACACCGTGCTCGCCCAGGTGTGCACCGCCGTGTTCGCCTCCGCCGGAATTCGCCCGCACGTGCTACACGTGGCCGATTCCTCGAACACGGTGCGCAACCTCGTCTCCTCCGGGCAGGCGGTCAGCCTGGCCACTCCGCTGGCCGGGGCGTGGCCGGATGACAACGTGGTGGTGCTGCCGGTGGACCCGCCCATTCACCGTCCGGTGTGGGCGGCCTGGCTGCGCCGGTTGCCGGCCGAGGTGGTGGACAGCGCACTCGGCGCGATCTGCGCGCATTACGCCCAGTTGGCCGAGCGGGCCGGTGACTACTGGTCACGGGCGAAACAGGAGGAGCTGCTCCGCGGCCGACACTGGCCGAGCGAAAACTGAAGAGATCCTCAGTTGTGCTGGGTAAGGTCGGCGGACATGACGACCACCGCCGACGCGGTCGAACCCGGCGTCGGCCGGAGTCGACGCAACTACCTCGCCGCCGAGTTCCTCCTGCTGTTCTTCGGGGCGGTCACGCTCTACACCGTCTTCCGCATTCCCGGCGGACCCATTCCACTGCTCGTCGTGCTCGGCGTGGTCGCGGTTGTCTACCTGCTCCGCCAGCCCGACTTCGACCGGGCGAACTTCTGGCGGGCCAGGGCGTTGTGGCCGGTGCTGCCGCGGATGCTGCTGCTGTGGGGAGCCACCGCCGCGCTCGGCCTGGTCTCGCTGTGGCTGTTCAGCCCGGAACGCCTGTTCGAGCTGCCGCGGAACAACCCGACGGTGTGGCTGTTCGTCATGCTGTTCTACCCGCTGCTGTCGGTCTACCCGCAGGAACTCATCTTCCGGGCGTTCCTGTTCCACCGGTACGCTCCGGTGTTCGGCAACGGGCTGGGAATGGTCGCCGCGAGTGCCGCTGCCTTCGGTTTCGTGCACATCATCTTCGGGAACGTGTTGAGCGTGGTACTCACGGTCATCGGCGGCTGGATCTTCAGCAACCGATACCGCCGGACCCGCTCCCTGTTCGCCGCCTGGGTGGAGCACGGGCTCTATGGCCTGCTGGTCTTCACCATCGGCTTCGGAGATTTCTTCTACCACGGCGCGACCGCTCGCTGAAGTCTTATCATTCAGGTTGCCCCATCACACGACCCGGTCACATCTTGGTTGCCGCTCCACCCGGAAATTTGACTTCACGCCCGTTCGGATATTTACTGCCACGAGCCACCTATCCAAACGGGGAGTGCAAATGGCGGAGAAAGTCACGGTCGAGCTGGTGGACGACCTCGACGGGTCCAAGGCCGAGGAGAGCGTCTCCTTCGGGCTTGACGGTGTCGACTACGTCATCGACCTGTCCGCGGACAATGCGGCGGCTCTTCGCGACGCCGTCGCGTCGTATGTCGGGGCAGCCCGGCGCACCGGCGGTCGCAAGCAGCGGGCCACCCGCGGCGGCGGCGCCAAGGCAGCCGGCGAGCGCGACCGCAACCAGGAAATTCGGCAGTGGGCTCGCACCCAGGGCCACCAGGTGTCCGAGCGCGGCCGTATCCCGCAGGAGCTGGTCGTGAAGTTCCAGGAAGCACACGCTTCCTGACTCGCGGTTCTTCGCGCTGCCGCGAAGGCGAAGCCTGTCTGGACGGGTCAGGCAGCGCCTTCGCGGCAGCGTTCGAACTCCAGCGGATCATGTGCGGAAAAGACCTGAATCCGTTGTGGTTCGGCCGCCGCGAGCGCGTGCAGGCGACGCTGGTTGTCCAGACGTTTTGTCCGGTTGACCGCGACCACGGTTTGGAATAGGTCCAGCCCCGGTGTGCCGCGAGACGGTTGCGCATTGACCTCGCCGTGGAAGAAGTAGGCGTCCCCCGCGTGCAAGAGCCAGCGGTCGCCTGCGACGGCCACCGCGACTCCGCTATGGCCGTGGGTGTGTCCGGCCAGTGGAATCAGCAGGATCTCCGGCGGTAGTCCGTCGAGTTGCCGCACGGCCTCCATGCCGAACCAGCGCTCGCCCTCGCTCGTGCTGTATCTGGCCCAGTCCGGGTGATGCGCCCATTGCGCGGGCACATAGCGCGAACGTTCCCCCAGGGTCCGCCTGGCCATTGCCGCGGCGTATTCATCAGCATGCACATGCACCTTGGCCTGCGGGAAATCCGCCAGCCCGCCCGCGTGGTCCAGGTCGAGGTGGGTCAGCACGATGTGCCGGACGTCGGCCGGTGAATAACCCAGCCGGGCGATCTGCCGCACCGCGGTCTCGGCCTCGAGCAGCTTCGGCCGGCAGGAGAACCGGAACATGGCGCCCAGCCTGCCCGGCGTGCGCACGTCGTCCACGCCCAGTCCGGTGTCCACCAGGACCAGGCCCTGCCCGGTCTCGATCAGCAGGCAGTGCGCGACCAGCGAGGCCGCCCGGTGCGGCGGGGCGTCGCCGTTGATCAGCCTGCCGCCGAGCGGCGCCATGCTGGCGCAGTTGAGGTGGTGGACGCGCATGTCCGTACATCTAGCAGGCGAATTCACCCGGTCGTTGAGCCGGGCCTCGGATTGTTACCTAACGCAACCGTTCCCGGATGCGGTGCAGTGCGGACTGGGTCGCGCCCACCGTGGTGCGCAGCTCCCTGGCGATCTCGGTGTGCGGCAGGCCGTCGGCGAAGAGCAGCAACAGGTTGCGGTCGCGGGTGGAGAACTCGCGCAGCCGCTGCCGGAACCAGCGCCCCTCCAGCCGGTCGTTGACCCGTTCGGTCGGATCCTCCGGGGTGCCCGGCCGGAGCCGGGGGTGGTCGAACAGCTCCGCGTCCTCGTGCTGCCGCCGGTGCTCCTCCGCGCACAGCCTGCGCACCACCAGGGCCAGGAACGCGGCTAGCCGGTCCGGGGGCACCCGGCCGAGTTCGGCGGCCTGGGTGAGTGCCTCGTGCACCAGGTCCTCGGGTTCGGCGCCTGCCGGGCAACGCGCGCCGGCCAGGCGCAGCAGCGCGGGCCGCAGGCGCAGGCACTCCTGCCAGTCGACGGCGGAGCCTGCCGGGCGGGACCGCTTCTCGCGCATGGTCCTCACCCTGCCGCGCCCGCCGCCGCCGTGGCCGGATCAGATCAGGTGATACCGGCGGTTTGTTGAACTGGCACAAAGAGATCGGGCTCGGCCGAGGGTGGGCCGACCCGCAGCGCGGCCAGTTCGGCCGCGACCACCAGCGCGGGCAGCCAGAGTCGCCACAACGCGGTGAACCTGGCCTCCAGGTCGTCGTGCCCGCTGGTCGCCCTGGAGAGCAACTGGGTGCCGGTGAAGGCGGCCACCAAGGACTCCGCCGCCTCCCTGGGGTGCACCTCCGGCCGCAGCTGTCCGGCCGCGTCGGCCAGCAGCAGCAACTCGCGCACCATGGTGATCCAGCCGTGGAACTGACCGCCCGCCTCGCGGTCGAACAGGTCGGCCTCGAACAGCAGCCGGACCCCCACCCTGGCCCGGACATCGGTGCGCAACCGGTTGCCGAACTCGTGCGAGAGATCGATGAGCGACTGCATCGGGCTCAGTGGTTGCTGGGCCAAATGGTGGTGGACTTCGTGCCAGAGTCGTAACTGGCTCTCGATCAATGCGACCGCGAGTGCTTCCTTCGAGGGAAAGTGACAGTAAAGTGCGCCCTTTGTGACGCCCGCACTTGCGCACACGTCGGTGAGATTGGTACCGAGAAACCCCTTCCGGTCGAAAGTGTTCGCCGCTGCCAGTAGCAGGCTTTGCTTGGTGTTGCTCGATTGTTCACGCTTGAACATCGACTGCTCCGCCATCCAGGTGTTCTTGCCGTCGAAACTAATCTGTACCGGTATGTTGGCCGACATGTTGCGTTTGGGCAACGACCAGGTGCCGAAGAGCAAAGACACACTATTCGTTGCACTCGAAATGAGTGGAGAGGAGGGATTCGACACGACCGTACCGCGTCGGCTTGTGCATCGCGAGGCCGTCGCGGAGGTGCTGCTCACCAGGTGGACCCGGCGGCGTACCGGCGACTTCTGGATGTGCGCCCAGCTGCCCCGGTCGCACGCCTTCTACCAGTCCGAACAGGGCAGGGCCGATCCGCTGCTGGTGCTGGAGACCATTCGTCAGGCCGGGTTGCTGGTGGCACATACCGGCTGGGGCATACCACTGGACCATCGGTTTGTGATGCGTGGGATGAGTTTCGCCGTGGATTCTTCGGCTTTGCGGGTGCGCGACCGGCCGGTGGAGATCCAGCTGCTGGTGCGCACCAGGGATCCCAGGGTGCGCCCAGGGCACACCTCGACCCTGGCGGTGGAGGTCGAGTTGTACCGGGACGGCGACCGGTTCGGTCAGGGCAGCGGTTCACTGGGCGCGCTGCCGCCGGCGGTGTACGCCCGGCTACGCCCGCCAAGGGTGCCCAGACAGCCGGTGCGGGAGCGGCCGGAACCGGTCCCGCCCTGGCTGGTGGGCCGACATGACGCCAGGGATGTGTTGTTGACCAGCGTGAACAAGTCCAATCGCTGGGGGTTGCTGGTGGATGCCACGCACCAGGGGCTGTTCGACCACCCGGTGGACCACGTGCCGGGCATGGTGGTCTTCGCGGCCATGAGCCAGGCGGTCCGGGCTGTCGTGGGCCCCGGATACCTGGCCTCCTGCCAGGCGCGCACCAGCAGGTTCGTCGAGCTGGACCGCCCGGCCGAGGTGAGCGTGCTGCGCACCGCGGGCGGGCTGTACTGGACCGCGATCGAACAGGACGGTGTCCGGGCGGCGACCGCGGTCTGGCGCGTGGAAACCGGCTCCGGCCATTCCGGACCGGTGTCATGACGAATCGGGCCCCGTCCACCCTGGAAATGGTGCAGCGATTACTGACCAGATTCGGCGCACAGGACGCCGCCGGTATCGCGCAGCTGTTCCACCCGGACGCCCAATGTCACTCCTCGGAGATACCAGGGGATCCGTGGCCGGTCCGCTCGCAGGGCCGCCGGGAAATCGAGGCGTTCTTCCTCGCGTTGTTCCACCGGTTGGAGTTCCACGCCGTGACGGTGCGAAAAGTACTGGTCGACGGCGATGACGCGGTGGTGTTCGGCGGCGGCCGATACCGGGCCACCGGAACGGGCAGGGTGTTCGCCCAGGATTTCGCCGTGAGCCTTTCCGTGCGGGCCGGGCTGATTCAGGAGTACCGGGTGGTCGAGGACACCCTGGCCATCTCCATGGCACTCGGCCGGGCCTATCCGATTTACTGAGGGCCGCTGGCCGGGGCCGCCGCGACGCAGGCGGCCCCGGCCATCCCACCCCGTGAGCGGAGCCCGCGATGACCGATCAGGTCAGCAGCACCATCGAGATCGCCACCACCCCGGAGGCCATTTACGCCCTGGTCACCGACATCCCGAACCAGCACCGGTTCACCAGGGAATGCCGGTCCGCCGCCTGGCTGCCCCCGGCCGAGGGCCCTGCCCTTGGCGCCCGCTTCCGCGGCGACAACCAGGCCGGCAAGGCCAAGTGGTCCACCACCTGCCGGATCACCACCGTCGAACCCGGCCGCGCTTTCGGCTATCGGGTGGTCGGCGGCGGGTTCATCCAGGTCGCTGACTGGGGCTGGACCATCGAACCCACCGACACCGGCTGCCGGGTCACCGAATCCTTCACCGACCTGCGCAACCCGGCGATCAAGTGGTTGTTCAACCGGATCGTCGGCGTCAAGGACCGGCTGGAGCGCAACCAGCGCAACATGGACGCGACCCTGGTCAAGCTCAAGGAGCTGGCCGAGGCCTGAGCCGGAATCCGACCTGGTGGTGGCCTGGCACTGCCCCGTCGTGATTCCGCCAGCCCGGACCGGTCCCCGGCTGCTGGGCTCACGTCATGTCAGCTCACACCCGTTGGCCCGCCGTCGTCTCGGTGATGCTGGGCATCTTCGTCATCGTCACCACCGAGATCCTGCCGATCGGCCTGCTCACCCCGATCGGCGCCACCTTCGGCATCTCGCCGGGCACGGCGGGCCTGATGATGACCATGCCCGGCTTCCTCGCCGCGCTGGCCGCCCCGCTGGTCACCTCGGCCACCGCCCGGCTGGACCGCCGACGGTTGCTCGGCGCGCTGATCCTGTTGCTGGCACTGGCGAACTTCCTCGCCGCGCTGGCGCCCGGCTACTGGCTGATGCTGCTCTCCCGGGTGCTCGTCGGCATCGTCATCGGCGGGTTCTGGTCCGTCGGCGCCGGGCTGGCCCCGCGGCTGGTGCCCGCACCGCGGGTCGGCCTGGCCACCGCGGTGATCTTCGCGGCGGTGCCGCTCGGCTCGGTGCTCGGCGTGCCCGCCGGGACCTGGCTCGGCGAGCTGGCCGGGTGGCGGGCGGTGTTCGTGCTCATGGGGGTGCTGACCGCCGGGGTCTTCCTGGCGTTGCTGGTGTTCCTGCCGCCGTTGCCGCCGGAGCGGGCGACCGGCCTGCGGCTGCTGGCGGAGCTGCTGCGGCTGCCGAGTGTCCGGACCGGGCTGACGGTGACCTTCCTGGTGGTGCTCGCGCACTTCGGCACCTACACCTACCTGACCACCTTCCTGCGGCAGCTCACCGACGCCAGTCCGACGCCGTACCTGCTGGTCTACGGGCTGGCCGGGGTGGCGGGGAACTTCCTCGCCGGTCGCTGGGCAGCCACCAGGACGCGGGCGGCGTTCGCGGTGGCGGCGGGGTTGATCGCGCTGGCCACGCTGTCGCTGCCGATGTCCGGGGAGTGGGCGCCGGTGCTGCTGGTGGTGTGGGGGCTGGGTTACGGGGCGGTGCCCGCCTGCGCGCAGACCTGGCTGGCCCGGTCCGCACCGCACGCGCCGGAGGCGGCGACCGTGCTGTTCACCGCCTCCTTCCAGGCCACCCTCTCGGCCGGGGCGCTGCTCGGCGGGGTGGTGGTGGACGCGAGTTCAGTCTCGGTGGCCCTGATCGCCGGTGGGCTGGTCGCGGTGCTGGCGCTCGGGGCGCTCCAGGCGCTCCCACAGGTTCGTCAGCCCGTCCAGCATCACGCGTAAGGCCAGCTCGAAGGACTCGGTGTCGATCTCGGCCCTGGCCCGCAGCAGGTGCGCCTGGGTCAGGTTCGGGTAGCGCTCGGCGTAGAGCTGCTCGTCGTCGATGAAGCCGTGCGAGAAGGAGCCCATCGCGGCGCCGAAGACCAGGTACTTGGTGGCCGCGCCGATCATGGTGGCGTACTTGGGCGGCCAGCCCGCCGAGACCAGGCCGCCGTGCACGGCGTCGGCCAGCTTGAGGCCGGACTCGCGGTTGCCGGGTCCGGCCGAGAGCAGCGGCACGATGTTGGGGTGGCTGGCCAGCGCGGCCCGGTAGGAGCGCAGGTAGATGGTCAGCGCCTCGCGCCAGTCCAGCCTGCCGAAGGCCGAGGTGTCCACCTCGGTGGCCAGTTCGTTGGCCACATCGTGCAGCAGTTGTTCCTTGGTCTGCACGTGGTTGTACAGCGAGGCGGCCTGCACCCCCAGCCGGTGCGCCAGCCTGCGCATGGTCAGCGCTTCCAGCCCGTGCTGGTCGATGATCTCCAGCGCGACCGTGCGGATCCGGTCCACCGATAGCAGCGGGGCTGGCGGTCTTGGCACCGTTGCTCCTCGTGGATGAGTCTCGCCCGACTTCGTGCCGACGTCTTGCCGTGGGCTCTCCGCAGTCCTAGCCTCGATGAAAACTAACACGGTTAGTTTTCCGGGGGCAGCACCCAAGACGATGAAGTCACGGAGGCCGGATGACTCTCTCGCTGGCGATGGTCCTCGCCGAGTCGGCGCGGCTGCACCGGGAGCGGATCGCGCTCATCCAGGGCGATCAGCAGCTCAGCTACCCGGAGCTGTGGGAGCGGGCCCGGCGGCATGCCGCGGCCCTGCGTGAACTGGGCATCCGCGAGGGCGACCGGGTCGCGATCATCGCGCCCAACGTGATCGCCTTCGCCGAGTCCTACTTCGGCGTGCTGGCCGCGGGCGCGGTGGTGGTGCCGATCCCGCTGCTGCTGGTGCCGGAGGAGGCCACCTACCTGATCTCGCACGCCAAGGCCAAGCTGGTGCTCTGCCACGTCTCCCAGCTGCCCTTGGGCGCACCCGCGGCGCAGGCCGCCGGGGTCGAACTGCACACCCTCGGGCCCGCCACCCCCGAACACCCCTCGCTGTCCGAGCTGGCCGCGGCCACCGAGCCGGTGGACCGCTTCGTCACCAGGGCGCCGGCGGACCCGGCGGTGGTCTTCTACACCTCCGGCACCACCGGCCGCCCCAAGGGCGCTGTGCTGACCCACCTCAACCTGGTCATGAACGCCACCGTGGCCGCCTTCGACGTGGACCGGATCGAACCGGGCGAGGTGATGCTGGGCTGCCTGCCGCTGTTCCACATCTTCGGCCAGTCCAGCGCGATGAACTCCTGCTTCCGGGCCGGGGCCACCCTGGTGCTGCAACCGCGCTTCGACGGCGCGGAGGCGCTGGAGATCATGCGGCGGCACCGGGTCGTGCTCTTCCTCGGCGTGCCCACCATGTACCTGCGGCTGCTGGAGGTCAGCGAGGGCGTGACCGACCTGCCCCAGCTGCGTGGCTGCACCTCCGGCGGCGCGCCGCTGCCGGTGGCCGTGCTGGAGGCGTTCGAGGCCCGCTTCGGCACCCAGATCCTGGAGGGCTACGGCCTGTCCGAGACCTCGCCGACCGCCACCTGCAACCAGCCGGTCTTCGGCGCCCGCGCGGGCACCGTGGGCCACCCGGTCTGGGGCGTGGAGGTGGAGGTGGTTGACCCTGCGGTGGACGAGCGGAACGACTTCCTGCCGGCAGGCGAGGCTGGTGAGATCGTCATCCGCGGCCACAACGTCTTCGCCGGTTACCTCGACAACCCGGAGGCCACCGAGGCGGCCATGGTGGAGGGCTGGTTCCGCACCGGCGACATCGGCAGCAAGGACGCCGACGGCTACATCTCCATCGTGGACCGCAAGAAGGACCTGATCATCCGCAGCGGCTTCAACGTCTACCCGCGCGAGGTCGAGGAGATGCTGATCCGGCACCCCTGCGTCGCCCAGGTCTCGGTGATCGGCCTGCCGGACGATCGCAGCGGCGAGGAGGTCTGCGCCGTGCTGGTGCTCAAGCCCGGCGCGCGGGCCGATCCGGCCGAGGTGATCGCCTGGGCCAGGGAACGCCTTGGCGCGCACAAGTACCCGCGACGGGTCGTCGTGGTCGACGAACTTCCCCTCGGACCCAGCCACAAGGTGCTCAAACGCGAGCTGCGGGCCTGGGTAGCGCAGGGCAAAGTCAAGTGAGGAAAGGGAAACTCGTGGGAACTCTGGATGGACGCGTCGCGGTGGTGACCGGCTCGGCACGCGGGATCGGCGCGGCCACCGCCCGCACGCTGGCCGAACGCGGGGCCGCGGTCGCGGTGATCGACCTGGACGAGGCGGCCACCGCCGACACCGTCAAGTCGATCACCGACGCCGGTGGCCGGGCCGTGGGCATCGGCTGCGACGTGACCAGCCGCGAGCAGGTCACCTCGGCATTCGACCGGGTCGTCGCCGAGCTGGGCGGGCTGCACATCCTGGTCAACAACGCCGGGGTGACCAGGGACAACCTGCTGTTCAAGATGACCGACGAGGACTGGGACACGGTCATGTCGGTGCACCTGCGCGGCGCCTTCCTGTGCAGCCAGATCGCGCAGAAGCACATGGTGGCGCAGCAGTTCGGCAAGATCGTCAACCTGTCCAGCACCTCCGCGCTGGGCAACCGCGGCCAGGCCAACTACGCCGCGGCCAAGGCCGGTCTGCAGGGCTTCACCAAGACCCTGGCCATCGAGCTTGGCCCGTTCGGCGTCAACGTCAACGCCATCGCCCCCGGCTTCATCGAGACCGACATGACCGCGGCCACCGCGGCCAGGGTCGGGGTGGACTTCGAGCTGTTCAAGAAGGCCGCCGCCGAGCAGATCTCGGTCCGCCGCACCGGCCGCCCCGAGGACATCGCCAACACGGTGGCCTTCCTGGTCAGCGAGGACTCCTCCTTCATCACCGGTCAGATCCTCTACGTCGACGGTGGCCGCTAGAAAGGCGAGCAGCACAATGGACTTCTCCCTCAACGACACCGAACGCGACATCCGCGACTGGGTCCGCAACTTCGTCCGCAAGGAACTCATCCCGCTGGAGCCGGAGCTGCTGCGCCGGGAACGCGCCGGTCAGCCGGGCATCACAAAGGCGGAGGTGCGCGAACTCCAGCTCAAGGCCAAGGAGGCCGGGTTCTGGGGCATCCAGACCCCGGAGGCCTTCGGCGGCATGGGACTGGGTGCGGTGATGACCGCGCTGGTGGAGGGCGAGCTGGGCTACACCTTCGTGCCCTTCTACTTCGGCGGCGAGGCCGACAACATCCTCTACGCCGGCAACGAGGAGCAGAAGCAGCGCTACCTGCTGCCCACCATCGCCGGTGACCGCATCTCCTGCTTCGCCATCACCGAGCCGGGCGCGGGCTCGGACGCCAAGGCGATCCGCACCAGTGCCGTCAAGGACGGCGACGAGTGGGTCATCAACGGCGAGAAGACCTTCATCACCAAGGGCAACGACGCCGACTTCGTGATGGTCTTCGCGGTCACCGACAAGGACAAGGGCGCCAACGGCGGCGTCACCTGCTTCCTGGTCGACCGGGACATGGGCTGGAAGTCCGAGCCGATCGACACCATGGGCCAGTGGGGACCGGCCGCGCTGGTCTTCGACAACGTCCGGGTGCCGGAGGCCAACATCCTCGGCGAGGTCGGCCAGGGCTTCGCGCTGGCGATGAGCTGGATCGGCCGCGGCCGCTACCTGCTCCCGGCCCGCGCGCTCGGCGCCTGCGTCCGGCTGGTCGAGTTCGGCCTGGACTACGCCCGCACCAGGGAGACCTTCGGCGAGCTGCTGGCCGAGCGGCAGGCGATCCAGTGGATGCTGGCCGACTCCGCGGTGGAGATCGAGGCGCTGCGCTGGCTGGTGCTCTCCTCCGCCTGGCAGGTCGACGCCGGCCTGGACTCCCGGCAGGGCCAGTCGATCGCCAAGCTCTACGGCGGGGTCAAGGCCAACGAGATCGTGGACCGGATGCTGCAGATCCACGGCGGCATGGGCTACACCAAGGAACTCCCGCTGGAGCGCTGGTACCGCGAGCTGCGCCTGCTGCGCATCTACGAGGGCACCGACGAGATCCAGCGCCGCACCATCGCCCGGAACCTGTTGAAGGGCCACGCCTCGGTGCGTGGCACGCTCGGCTGAGGGGAGCCACAAGGTGCCGATCGACCTGTCCGCGGTGGGCCGCACGGTAGGCCCGTGGGAACAGAGCTGGACGCCGGAGGAAGCCCTGCTCTACGCCCTCGGCGTGGGTGCGGGGGCCGAGGACCCGCTGGCCGAACTGGCCTACACCACCGAGAACACCGCCGAGGTTGACCAGCAGGTGCTGCCCACCTTCGGCGTGGTGCTGGCCCAGTTCAGCGGGCCGGGGGTGGACTTCGGCGACTTCGACCCCGCGCTGCTGGTGCACGCCGAGCAGGAGCTGGTGCTGCACCGGCCACTGCCTGCCGAGGGCCGGATGAGCCTGCGCCGCACGGTCACCGACGTCTTCGACAAGGGCAAGGGCGCCCTGGTCGTGGCCAAGACCGAGGGCAGCACGATCAACGGCGAACCGCTGCTGTCCACCATGTCCTCGGTCTTCGTCCGCGGCCAGGGCGGTTTCGGCGGGGAACGCGGGCCGTCGGTGGACTGGGCGCCGCCGGAGCGCGAGCCGGACGCGGTGCTCACCTTCCAGACCACGCCCAGTCAGGCCCTGCTGTACCGGCTGGGCGGCCGGGACCACAACCCGCTGCACTCCGACCCGGCCTTCGCCGGGCGGGGCGGGTTCCCGCGCCCGATCCTGCACGGCCTGTGCACCTACGGCATCACCGCCCGGCTGCTTATCGGCCACTTCTGCGGCGGCGAGGTCGACCGGGTGCGCCGGATCTACGGCCGGTTCACCGCCCCGGTGCTGCCGGGTCAGGAACTGATCGTGCACGCCTGGGCCGAGGGCAACGAGGCCGCCTTCCGCACCGAGACCAAGGAGGGCGGCGTGACCCTGGACCGGGGCGCGTTCACCTTCGCCTGACCAGGCACACTTGCTGTCATGATGCTCGACCCTGGCAAGCAGGTCCTCGGCAGATGACCACCATCCGCGCCCACGGCCACCCCGAGATCAGAGCCACCCACAACAAGACGTGGGAACTGACCCCGGACACCGAGCTGACCGCACGGGCCACCTGCGTGCTCGGCGTGCGCGCGGTGACCGAGGGCGGCCCGCTGGCCGGTCCGGTGCGGCTGCGGATCAGCGTGGGCGAGCAGCACGTGCTGGTGCGGGCCGTCGGCAACCCGAACTGGGTTCCCGGCGGCCCCGCCGTCATCCGGCGCAGCTCGGTCCGGCTGGCCAACACCCTGGCCACCGACGCGGACCTGTCCGCCGCCGACCTGCCCCGCGAACTGGCCGCCTTGCTCACCGACCCGGCCGCCGAGATCACCGTCGAGGTGTCCGCGGCGGCCGATCCGGGCACGCTGGTCCTGTTCCACACCAACGCTTCCAGCCCACGCCTGCGCGCCGAACTGGCCGCCGCCGACTCGGTGGTCGCCGAGGACGCGGGCGCCCGCGTCCTCGTCGGCCGATCCACCGGCGAGGGCGGCCGGACCCTGGTGGTGGCCACCGATGACCTGCCCGGCCGCACCGTCCGGCACCTGCTCGGCGACCGCACCGAGGTCATCGGCCTGCCCCCCGGCCTGGCCGCCGCGGCCGCCTCGCCCTCGCCTGCCGGGATCTTCCTGGCCGAACCAGCCCGCAAACCCGCCGACGCCCTGCGCGCCGCCCCCCTGGACGCCAAGGTGGTGCTCCGCCTGGCCGCCGAGCACGCGGACAAGGTCCTGGCCGCCGCCCGCGACCGCGGCACCCGCACCCTGGCCGTGGCCACCGAGCCCTACGCGGAGAGCGAGCGCCCGCGCTGGGGTGAGATCGGCGCCCTGGTCCTGCCCGACCGCGGCGAGTTCTGGCTCTGCCTCGACCCGGTCGCCGCCCAGGGCCTGGACCCGCTGCTGCACAAGCTGGTCACCGGCCTGCTCGCGCAGGGCGTGCCCGCCCGCAGCGTGGCGCAGAGCCTGGCCGAGCTGCCCGGCTTCACCCGCCGCACCGCCTACGACGCGGTCCAGCAGCTCAAGGACATAGGCTCCTGAGGTGCGTCGCGTAACCGGCAAGCAGGTCGTCGACCTGACCGCGGAGCAGTTCACCGAACTCCGCGCCCAGTACACCTCGGTCCTGCTCGACGTCGGCACCGGCGACGGCAAACACCCGCTGCACCTGGCCCGCAAACACCCGGACCAGCTGGTCATCGGCCTGGACGCGGCGCCGGACAACTTCCGCAAGACCGCCGGCAAGGCCGCGGCCAAACCGGCCAAGGGCGGGCTGGCCAACCTGGTCTACCTCTGGCACGCCGCCGAGGCGCTGCCGCCCGAACTGCGCGATATCGACGAGCTGCACGTGCTGATGCCCTGGGGCAGCCTGCTGCGCGGCGTGCTGGACACCGAGGGCGCGATGCTGCGGCAACTCGCCGCCTGCTGCCGCCCCGGCGCGGACTTCCTGGTCACGCTGAACCTGCACGCCTGGCGCCCGCCGGTGCCCGAGGTCGGCGAGACCGCCGAACCCACCCCGGAATCGGCCACCGAGGTGCTGGCCAAGGCATACGCCACCGCCGGCTGGCAGCTCGAGGCCGCCGCCTACCTCACCCCGGAGGAGATCGCCGAGCTGTCCACCTCCTGGACCCGCAGGCTGAACTCCTCCCGCGACCAGCTGGACGTGCTCGCCCTGCGCGGCAAGATCGCCTAAACGGACACCGGGCAGCGCGCCGAGGTCCCGTTGACCAGCACCGAACCCACCCCGTAGATCCCACCGCTTGCCAGGTGCCGGGCCGCGATCGTGCACACGATCTGGTTGACCGCCCACGAGTTCATCGGCAGCGGCGAGCCGCCGATGCCGTTCACCTCCACCTCGACCGAGTTGCGTTCGGTCACCGACGCGCTCAGCTCGCCAACCCCGCTGGTCGGCAACGCGCTGGACAGCCCGGCCGGATCGTCCTCGGTGATGCCGTTGAACAACTCGCGCAACGCGGTGGTGTAGTCGCCCAGCTTGCCGATCTTGCGCACCACCGGGGTCGGCCGGTTGCCCTGCAGGAAGTACAGCGTCGGCCCCTCGGCCACCCCGCGCGGCCCGTCCCCGCCGCCCACCGGCGGGGTCGGCCGCACCCCGCATCCGGCCAGCAGCGCCAGCGCGGCCAGCACCGCGGTCAGCCGCTTCACCACGGACCACCCTCCTCGAACGCCTGCGCCTCGATCCCCCTGGCCAGCCTGGGCAGCCGCAGGGTGAACCGGGCCCCGCCGTGCGGCGCGTTGGCCGCCTCGATCGTGCCGTAGTGCAGTTGCGCGTTCTCCCAGGCGATGGCCAGCCCGAGCCCGCTGCCCTCGGACCGGGACCGGGCCGAATCGGCCTTGTAGAAGCGGGCGAACACCTGCGGCAGCACCGCCTCCGGCAGCCCAGGCCCGTGGTCGGTGACGCTGAACTCGATCCACTGTGGACTCGCGGTCAGCGTGGCCACCACCGGCGGCTGGCCGTGCCGCAGCGCGTTGCCGACCAGGTTGGCCACGATCACGTCCAGCCTGCGGGCGTCCAGCCTGGTCAGCACGCCCTCGGGCAGCTCGGTCCGGACCGCGTCGATCCAGCCGCGGGCGCGCAGCGTGTTGCGCACCGCCTCGGCCACGTCCACCTCGGTCAGCACCAGCCTGGCCGCGCCTGCGTCGAACCGGGAGATCTCGATCAGGTCCTCCACCAGCCTGGCCAGCTTGCGGGTCTCCTGCCCGACCAGCCGGGCCGCGATCTGCGCGTCCTCCGGCAGGTTCGCCGACTCCTCGTCCAGCACGTCGGTCACCGCGGTCATCGCGGCCAGCGGGGTGCGCAGCTCGTGCGAGACGTCGGCGACGAACCGGCGCGCGTCCGCCTCCATCCGCTGCAACCCGGTCACCGTGCGGTCCAGCGCGGCCGCGGTGTCGTTGAAGGTGTGCGCCAGATCGGCCAGCTCGTCCGAGCCCTTGACCTCCAGCCGTGCACCCAGGTCGCCACCGGCCAGCCGCCTGGTGGCCCCACGCAGCTCGCGCACCGGCCGCAGCACCCCGCGCGCGGCCAGCAGCGCCAGCAGCGCGGCCAGCGGCAGCGCCAGCAGGCTGGTCTGCCACGCGCTGTTGGCCAGCGCGCTGATCTGCTGCGCGGGCCCGGCCAGGTCCCGGAACAGGTAGATCTCCATACCGCTCGGGGTCGGCTCCTCGCCCGCCTTCTTGGTCATCACCGGCATGCCGACGAAGAGCACCGTGCTGCTGCCGCCACCGGGGCTCTGACCGCGCTGGAACATCAGCACGCCCCGGTCCCGCACCGCGGCCCGCAGCTCGGCCGGGATGTCCTGCACCCGGTACCCCAGCGGGCGCGAGGTCATGCTCCGGTAGGTCACGATCGAGGTGCCGCCGGGCAGCCTGCTCGCGATCTGGTCCAGGGTGGCCTGGGTCGGCGGGAAGCTGATCTCCGGCGCGAGCTGGTTCACCGCGTTCTTCGCCGAGTCCATCACCTGGTCCTGGGCGTACTTGAGCACGGTGGTGCGGGCCGAGACGTAGCTGGCCCCGGCCGCGGCTGCCGCGCCGAGCGCGGCGATGGCCAGGAAGGCGAACACCAGCCGGGCCCGCAGCCCTCGGGCCCACACCGGCAGCGAGTCGAGCAGCCTGCTCATACCGGGCCGAACCGGTAGCCGAAGCCACGCACGGTCTGCACGTACACCGGGCTGGCCGGCCGGTCCTCGATCTTGGCCCGCAACCGCTGCACGCAGGCGTCCACCAGCCGCGAGTCACCCAGGTAGTCGTGCTCCCAGACCGCCTGCAGCAGCTGCTGGCGGCTGAACACCTGCCCAGGCGAGGCGGACAGCTCCAGCAGCAGCCGCAGCTCGGTCGGGGTCAGCCCGACCTGCCGGTTGTCCTTGGCCACCACCAGCGCCTGCCGGTCGATCTCCAGCGACCCGTGCCGCTCCTTGGCGGTCTGCTCGCTCGACCCGCGCCGCAGCACCGCCCTGATCCGCGCGTCCAGCACCCTCGGCTGCACCGGCTTGACCACGTAGTCGTCCGCGCCGGCCTCCAGCCCGCCGACGATGTCCATGTCATCGCTGCGCGCGGTCAGCATGATGATCGGCACCTCGCCGCCCGCCCTGATCCGGCGGCACACCTCGAACCCGTCGATGCCGGGCAGCATCAGGTCCAGCACCACGATGTCCGGGGCCTGCGCGCGCCACGCGTCCAGGCCCAGCTCGCCGGTGGCCGCCGCGTCCACGGTGTAGCCCTGCCGCCGCAGGGCCAGTTGCAGGCCCTCGCGCACGGCATGGTCGTCCTCGATCAACAGCACCCTCGGCATGAACCGATTATCGAGGTCGCCGACCCCCGCCGCCGACCTGGTGCGCTGGCTGTAGCAGAACCATGACAAGGCGCGGACCAGCCGTGGACATCCGCGGCCGACCGTAGTGGCATGCGCAACCAGACCCCTTACCTGGACGCGCCCACCACACCGATCCAGGTGTCCGGAACCAAGCCACGTCGCCGGTTCCGGGCCTGGACCGGAGTGGCCGGGCTCAGTCTGACCCTGCTGCTGGTCACCGGCTTCGTCGTCTACGGCCTGCCCTCACCGGAACACCCCGGCGGCCAGCTCTTCGGCGGCCTCACCGGCGGCCCGAGCAGCAGCACGGAGGACAACACCACCCGTGGCTCCACCGGCGCCTCCTGCACCTTCCCGCCGCAGCAGGCCGAACGCCTTGAGGTGCCAAGCGAGCTGGAGCCGGACCGGCTGCAGCCGAAGATGCGGGACGCCTTCCAGCAGGCCCGCTGCGCGGCCAAGGAGGACGGGGTGCAGATCCTGGTCAAATCGGCCCGGCGCACCGCCGCCGAGCAGCGCAGGCTGTTCCGGCAGGAGATCAAGACCCGCGGCTCGGAGGCGGAGGCCCGCAAGTGGGTGCTGCCGCCGGAGGAGTCCGCGCACGTCAAGGGCACCGCGGTGGATGTGAAGCCGCAGTCCGGCGCGAAGTGGCTGGAACAGAACGGCAACCAGTGGGGCCTGTGCCGCACCATCGACCGCGAGTGGTGGCACTTCGAGTACGACAAGGACTGGGTGGGCAAGCGGTGCCCAGCCCCCCGCTAGCGGCCGCGCACCAGCCTGGCCACCTCCTGCCGCACCGGCTCGAAGCCGCCGGCGAAGGCGTTGCCAGGGCACTGGGTCGCCACCCAGTCCCGGTGCCTGGCCAGCACCGGACCGTCGAAACGCTGCCCGTTCTCCACGTTGTGGTAGTTCAGCCTGGCCAGCGGGTCCAGCCCGCAGAGCAGGCTCAGCGCGGCCAGCGTCCTGGTCAGGGTGCCCACCGCCCGTGGATCGGGCTGCCCGCCGGTGAAGTCGCCGAGCAGGCAGATCCCGATGTTGCCCGGGTTGTGGCCGCGCACGTGCCCCGCGGTCACCGTCTCCGCACGGCCGTTGACCGGCGGCTGCCGGAACACGGCCGGACCGCCGGTGTGCCTGCCCTGGTAGAGCGTGCCCTCGGGGTCGATCAGCAGGTGGTAGCCGATATCGCCCCAGCCGTTGGCCACGGTGTGGCCGTGGTAGATCGCCCGCACCGCCGCGGCCCGGTCCGCGCCGACGCCGATCGCCGAGTGGTGCACGGTCAGGCACTGCACCGGGCTGAACGTGGCGGGCCAGACCTCGCCCTTGGCGCCGAACCGCAGCTTCTCGTCCGCGCCCCACTCCGCCCTGGCGCGCAGCCGCACGGCCAGTTCCGGCCGGCCAGGCGCGGTGAGTTCGGCAGGCGGTTGCCTGCTCCCGGCCCAGGCCGGGCCGGCGCCGGTGAGCACCGCCCCGGCCACCCCCGCGAGGCCCGTCAGTAGTGCACGGCGCGTAGTCATGGCCACCTCCTGATTCGCAGCGTAATTAGTTGACCACGCAGCGAAATAGGGCACAAACTAGGCCGAATGCCGTAGCAACGCTCCGCCGATCGTGCCCTCGGTAGTGGCTAGGCCGATGGGTCGGTTTTGTCCTCCAAACGAGTGACGACGATCGGCGGGAAGTGCAGGTTCCAACGTCAGAATCCCCGGTGGAACGCGACTACCTTCATAGGTGGCGTCACGATCGAGTGTGAGGCGACTCCAAGAAGGCAAGACGTCGAAAGGGGACCGCCGTGGATCCAGTGACACTGCGTGCACGAACCGCCGGGGTGCGCGCACGAGTCGGCGCTTACCGGGTCGCCCAGATCGATGCCGTTCCGCTCTTCCAGCACGGGGTCGCCGCGGTGCTCGGCCGCGATCCCCGGGTGCAGTGGGTCGGTGCCGCCAGCTCCCCCGGCAGCGCGGTGCAACTCTGCCGCGCGGCCCAACCGAACGTGTTGCTGATCGACTGCGAACTGGACCCCGGCGCGCACCTGTGCCGGATGCTGACCGGCATGCAGCCCAGCCTGGTGGTGATGACCCTGTTCCGCCCCGGCCAGCGGGCCGCCGGCGAGGTGGAGATCGCCCGGCGCGCGGGCGCCAAGGGCTTCCTGCCGCGCGAACTCGACCCGGCCCGGCTCCCGGAGGCGATCTGCCAGGCGGTGGAGCTGGGGCTGTACGTGGACCCCGCGCTGACCGCGCTGCTCACCCCCGGCCGGGTCATCGGCGCGCAACGCGGCGCGGGACCGGCGCTGTCCAAGCGGGAGTTCGAGGTGCTGCGGCTGATCGCGGACGGGCTCACCGCGAAGAACATCGCGCACCGCCTCGAGGTCTCCGAGGAGACCGTGAAGACCCATGTCCGGCGGATGCTGCGCAAGCTCGACGCGCGGGACCGGGCGCACGCGGTGGCGCTGGCCTATCAGGCCGGCCTGCTCGGCGAGGCCGCCGCGGCCGATGAGGTGGTGCGGTTGATGCCGGTGACCAGGGCGGTCGCGGCGCGCTGAGGCTCGGGATGCTCAGCGCGCCCTGCTGAGCTGGGGTCAGTGCGCCTGCTGGCGGAACTCCCAGTCGAGGCGCTGCATGACCCATTCCTGGGCCAGGGCCATCGGGGAGGTCTGGCGCTGCGCGGCCAGTTCGCGGAGCTGCTCGTTGGCGATCAGGCTCAGGCGGAGCTGGTGCACCTCGGCGTTGCCGAAGCGGCGGCCGGTGGCCGTGGTCTCGACGTCGGCCTCGGGGGCCAGCGCGGCGAGGTAGTTGTCCAGGTCGTTGTCGGGAGCGAGCAGTTCGGTCTCGGCTGCCGGAGCCGGGCGATGACGGCCGTTCTTCGATCGACTGAGAAGCACGGCAGACACGGTAACGAACCGGTGTCGAGGATACGAGACCTGTGACCTACACGTCAGTGTGTAACACCGCGAACGGGCTATTGACATGGAGAGGCCCCCGCGCCAGGGGGAGGAGCACGGGGGCCGGAGGGGATCTCCACAGGCGCTGACCGGGGGTGTGTCAGCAAAGTGATTGTTGCATGCTCACTCGCCGGTGCCCAGGGATGTCGTGGAACTTTTTTGTTTATAGCCTGTACTTATTCACCAAAACGGCGTTATGGACATTGGGTGACCGAGTTTGTGCACAGTGTGGAGTAAAAGCGATCTCACTCTGCCCAACCTCGAAATCGGCGCAAGCGCAAGCTGTTTGTGACCACGAACACACTGGAGAACGCCATCGCCGCGCCGGCCAGCATTGGGTTGAGTACCCCGGCCGCAGCCAGCGGCAAACCTGCCACGTTGTAGGCGAAGGCCCAGAACAGATTGCCCTTGATGGTGCCCAGGGTGCGCCGGGACAGCCGGATCGCGTCCGCGGCCACCCGCAGGTCCCCTCGGACCAGGGTCAGATCGCCTGCCTCGATGGCCACGTCGGTGCCGGTGCCCAGGGAAAGCCCCAGGTCGGCGGCTGCCAGCGCGGGCGCGTCGTTCACCCCGTCGCCGACCATGGCCACCACCCGGCCCTCGCCCTGCAGCCTGCGCACCGCGGCCACCTTGTCCGCCGGCATGACCTCGGCGATCACATCCGCCGCCGGAATGCCCACCTCCTCGGCCACCGTGGCGGCCACCGTGGCGTTGTCCCCGGTCAGCAGCACCGGCCGCAGCCCGAGCTGGCGCAACCGGCGCACTGCCTCGGCACTGGTCGGCTTCACCGTGTCCGAGACCGTCAGCAGCCCGGCCGCCACCCCGTCCACCGCGGCCGCGACCACGGTGCGCCCGGATGCCTCGGCCACCCGCACCGCCTCGGCCAGTTCGGCGGTCAGCTCGATGCCGCGTTCGGCCAGCAACCGCGGCCGCCCGACCAGCACTGCCCGTCCGGCCACCGTTCCCTGCACGCCGAGGCCTTCGTTGTTGCCGAATTCGGCCACCGCTGGCAGGTCACCCAGCTCCTTGGCCGCACCGTCGGCGATCGCCCGCGCGATCGGGTGCTCCGAGGCCGCCTCCACCGCCCCGGCCAGCCGCAACAGCTCGGCCCGGTCGACGCCCCCGGCCGGGACCACCCCGGCCAGCGTCATCACGCCGGTGGTCACCGTGCCGGTCTTGTCCAGCACGATGGTGTCGACCCGGCGGGTGGACTCCAGCACCTCCGGCCCCTTGACCAGGATGCCGAGCTGCGCGCCCCGCCCGGTGCCGACCAGCAGCGCGGTCGGCGTGGCCAGCCCGAGCGCGCACGGGCAGGCGATCACCAGCACGGCCACCGCCGCGGTCAGCGCGAAGGAGGCGCCCGCGCCCCACAGCAGCCAGAAGGTCAGCGTGGCCGCCGCGATCACCAGCACCACCGGCACGAACACCGCGGAGACCCGGTCGGCCAGCCGCTGCACCTGCGCCTTGCCCGCCTGCGCCTGCTCCACCAGCCGGGCCATCTGGGCGAGCTGGGTGTCCGCGCCGACCCGGCTGGCCCGGACCACCAGGCGTCCGCCCGCGTTCACCGTGCCGCCGGCCACCGCCGTGCCCGGCCCGACCTCCTCCGGCACCGACTCCCCGGTCAGCATCGACCGGTCCAGTGCCGAGGTGCCCTCCTCGACCACGCCGTCGGTGGCCACCTTCTCGCCCGGCCGCACCACGAACAGCGTGCCCACGGTCAGCGCGTCCACCGGGATCCGCCGCTCCCTGCCGTCCGCCAGCACCGCGACATCCTTGGCGCCCAAGGCGAGCAGCGCCCGCAGGGCCGCGCCGCTGCGCCGCTTGGAGCGGGCCTCCAGCCAGCGGCCCAGCAACAGGAACATGGTCACGCCCGCGGCGACCTCGAGGTAGATGTCCGCGGTGCTGGACTCCCTCGGCAGCAGGCTGAACTCGTGCACCATGCCGGGCATCCCGGCCCCGCCCCAGATCAGCGCGTACACCGACCACAGGTAGGCCACCGCGACACCCATCGAGACCAGGGTGTCCATCGTGGTCGCGCCGTGCCGCAGGTTCACCGCGGCGGTGCGGTGGAACGGCCAGCCGCACACCAGCACCACCGGCGAGGTCAGCGCCAGCGCGACCCACTGCCAGAACGGGAACTGCAGCGCCGGGATCATCGAGAGCAGGATGACGGGCAGGCCGAGCAGCGCGGCGATCACGAAGCGCGCCTTGAGATCCTCGGCCCGCTCGTCGGTGTCTTCATCGTCCACAGTGGACGGTTTGGCTGGTTGCGGTGGGGTGGCGGTGTACCCGGCGGTCTCCACCGTCGACACCAGCGTGCCGACGTCCAGGCCGTCCGGGTAGGACACGGTGGCCCGCTCGGTGGCGAAGTTGACCGTGGCGGTCACGCCGTCGAGCTTGTTCAGCTTGCGTTCGACCCGGCCGGCACAGGCCGCACAGGTCATCCCGCCGATGGCCAGCTCGATCCGCCGGCCCGCCTCCGTGGTCGTCACAACCGCTCCCCTCCGCCTCGCCTACAGGTTGGTCAGCTGGTGAGCTGGTAACCGGCCTCGGTCACCGCGGCCTTGACCTCGGCCGCGGTCAGCTCGCGCTCGCTGGTCACGGTCACCGCGCCGGTGGGCAGGTCCACCGCGACGCCGGTGACCCCGGCGACCTCGGACAGCTCCTCGGTGACCGAGCTGACGCAGTGCTGGCAGGTCATGCCGGTGACGGTGTAGGTGGCGCTGACGGACATGAGTGCTCCTCGTTCAGGTTCAGGGGAAACGGGACCCGCTCACGACTACGGATCCCGGCAGCAGGGCGTTCGGTCAGGACGTTCGGTCAGGACTTGACCAGGCGCGCGATCGCCTCGGCCGCCTCGCGGACCTTGGCCTGGGCGGCCTCGTCACTGGTGCGCGCGGCCTCCACGACACAGCCGGCCATGTGCTCCTCGAGCAGTTCGAGGGCGAAGGCCTGCAGTGCCCTGGTCGCGGCCGAGACCTGGGTCAGCACGTCGATGCAGTAGGTGTCGTCGTCGACCATCCGCTGCAGTCCGCGGACCTGCCCCTCGACTCGACGGAGTCGGCGCAGGTGGGCGTCCTTGCGTTTGCTGTACGGGTGGCTGTGTTCCTCGGCCATGCCGTGAGCATACCCCTAGGGGGTAGGGGTAAATGCCAGAGAGGTGGCCTGGCTCACAGAACGCTTGTCCTGTCAAGGGACAGATTGCCAACCGTTGATTACACAGGGTTCTTGATGAATCACTCGGCGGGGGGCTGTGAGCGAGGAAACCAGTGGCTAGCCTGCCTGCGAAGCCAACGTCGGGGAGGCGCCATGCACGGGTCGCTCGAGGTGCGGAAGTACCTGTGGGAACAGGACGACACGGTTGCCAAGGGCAGCGGGGTGCCGCTGCCGCGGAACGGAGAGCCATCCCGGATCTCCGCGGAACAGGTGCACAGGGCGCGCATGGCCGTTGCGCGGGGCGCTTTAGACGCCGAGGACTGCCGCATGCTGCTTGACATGCTGGGACTCGTCCCCAGTGAGGAGGACGGCATCCCGCCGGTACGGCGGTAGCGCCTGGGCGCGACAAACGATTGGGCCGGTGCGGGACGTGGCCGCGGAAGCCACGCCCCGCACCCCCGAGACGCACACCCCCCGGCGCCCGCCTCGGGCTGCCGCGGCAAAACATACCGAGCGGTCGGCTGGTCCGGCAATGAATCGGTTTCACGGTGTCGCGGACAGCACAGGGTGATGGCGTTTCACCCGGTGGTAGGACGGCTGTGCGGAATCCCGTCGACGGGGTAACTTGCGGTGCCGCCAGTGATCACGGAGCCGCCATGCCCACGCAGCCGAGAGCCCAGGTCACCCGAGAGTCGATCATGGTCGCCGCCGCGTCGGAGTTCGACCGGCTCGGCTATGCCGCCGTCTCGCTCAGCCTCATCCTGGAACGCTGCGGCGTGTCCAAGGGGGCCTTCTACTTCCACTTCCCGTCCAAGATCGCCCTGGCCGCCGCCATCATGGAGTCCGAACAGGCGCTGTGGCCGGAGCTGACCCGCCGCTGGGACGAACGCGGCCTGGACGCCCTGCGGACGCTGATCGGCTCCACCACCCAGGCGGTCGAGATGATCTCCGGCGACCCCATCGTGCGCGCGGGAGTCCGCCTCTCCACCGACCCGGAGGTGCACGCTTCCGGGCTGCGCCCGCAGTACCTGAACTGGGAGACCCTGCTGACCGTGCTGGTCGAACGGGCCGCGACCGAGGGTCTGCTCCGGCCGGGTGTCGATCCGGTGGAGGTGGCGCGGGTGCTCAACGCCGTGTTCGCTGGGAACCGGGAGATCGCCGCGGCCCTGACCGGGTACGCGGACTACGTCGCCCGGATGGACCAGGCGTGGCGGGTGCTGCTGCCTGGTATCGCCACCGAGGAGTGGCTGACCCAATGGCGAACCGCCTCCGCGGGAGGCGGCTGAGGAGGCAATACGTGACCAGTCCGGCCGAGGTCGCCCAGGCGACCCGGAAACCGCTGGTGAAGCTGGGCGGAGTGTTCATGACCTCGCCCCAGATGAGTGCGCATACCAAGGCCCTTGAGCTGCCACGGGGTGGTCTGTACTTCCGCGGCCGGGCCGCGGTGCTGGGCGATCCGTCCTCCACCGTGGTCGCCGAGCTGTACGGCATCTTCCCGAAGTGGCTGATGCACGCGGTGATCCCGCAGGTCACCCAGCTGCTGCCGGCCACGGCCGCGGTGGCCGAGTACTCCGCGGCCTGCTGGGAGTGGGGCCGGGAGGCGCTGGCCGAGGTCCCGGAGGCCGCCCGCACCGCCGAACTGCTCTTCCAGATCAGCGATGGCGCGGACGCCGGCAACCTGCCGCTGTTCGCGGGCTGGCGCGAGGCCCCGCGCCCCGATGACACCCCGGCCCGGCTGGCACACGCGCTCAACCTGGTGCGCGAGTACCGCGGCGGCCTGCACTTCGGCGCGCTGCGCGCCTGCGGCATCGGCATCGCCGAGGCGCTGGCGGTCAACCCGGAGAGCGGAAAGTCGATCATGACCAGGCTGGCCTGGCAGGAGGAGGAGGCCGACGCGCTGATCGCGCGCACCGCGGCCAACCCCGACCTGCCCCGCCGCTGGCGCCAGGCCGAGGAGCTGACCGACACCGCGATGGGCCAGACCCTGGCCGACACGCTGTCCGAGGCTGAGCTGGCCGAGTTCCGCGAGCTGATGCGGGCACTGCCGACCCCGTGACGGGGCGGATGGAGCAGTGGCGGAACTCACAGGGGTTAGTTGACCGCTGCTCCATCCGGGTAAGTGGGCTCGGATGGGTGACTTCGGCAGGTCGGGCGGGGGTCTCTTGATCGCCGGTCACGCTGGTTCGGCGAACGTTTTCCCTGGTGGCGAGCTTTCTGGACCCCCGTTTTGGAGCTTTGGCCCCCCGTGCCCTAAGCTATCCATGCTCCCAACGGAAAGCCGTTGAGGGTGCAGGAGAACTTCTGATTCACTGGAGTCAGAAACATCCGGCCCCCATCGTCTAGTGGCCTAGGACGCCGCCCTTTCAAGGCGGTAGCGCGGGTTCGAATCCCGTTGGGGGTACGCAGTACAGTACGAAGCAAGGCCCAGTGGCGCAGTTGGTTAGCGCGTCGCCCTGTCACGGCGAAGGTCGCGGGTTCGAGTCCCGTCTGGGTCGCAAAAGGGGTTCGCTCCACGGAGCGAGCCCCTTTCGGCCAGGTAGCTCAGTTGGTACGAGCGACCGCCTGAAAAGCGGTAGGTCGGCGGTTCGACCCCGCCCCTGGCCACCGAAATGGGATCCCCCTGCTCATCCACCTTGCAGGGGGATTTCGCTTTTTTCGGTGGCATCCACACCGGGGGCCCGAGCCCCCGGACCCCCACGTTCCGAGTGGCTCTGACCCAGCGTGGTTGCGCTGGGTCTCGGTGGGTTATCCACAGGTTGTCCACAGGTGTTAACGCTTAACTGGCGTTGGTTAACTGTTAACCCTGCCTTGCGTTGGTGGTCACGTTCTAGTTTTGGGTTCCCTGCTTTGAGAGGAACCTGATGAAAGCGTTGATCCCTGCGGTATTACTTTCGTTGGTATTTCCTGCCAGTGCTTCTGCTGAGGCTGGTGATGTTGTTGGGAAGTGGATTGATCCTAGTGATGGGCAGCTAGTTGTGTCCGTTTATGGGGAGGGGGCTGCTGAGCAGGTTCGGCAGAGTGGCTCTCGGGTTCAGGTTGTTTCGCGTGGTCGGGCTGAGCTTGATGGGATTGTTCGGCGAGTTGGTTCGATTGCTGCGGGGCCGACCGGGGTCACCTCTTGGGGGATTGATCCGGTTAGTGCGCAGGTTGTGGTTCGGACTGTGGCTGCGGCTGACGCTGACCTGGTGGCGCGGATCCGTGGGTTTGGGGAGGCTGTGCGGGTTGTGGTGGATGCGGCTGCGCCTGTTCAGCAGGCTGGGGAGGTGCGGACGGGGAGTCCGTGGTGGCCTGGGAGTGAGACCTACTGTTCGGTTGGGTTTGGGGCTACTGATTCTGGTGGGGGGAAGCACTTCCTGACTGCTGGGCATTGCACCAATGATGCTAATCAGGCTGCTTATGGGCAGATTAGTCAGCAGAATCGGGTTGGTACGTCGAACGTTGGGGGGTCGCGTAGTGTTAATGCGCGTGAGGGGGATATGGGGGTTGTTGCTGTTACGGAGGCTGGGTGGGCTCTTTCGCCTTCGGTGAATACTTGGGGTGGGGGTGCTGTGACAGTGGCTGGGTTTGTTGAGCCTGTGGTGGGGCAGAGTACTTGTCACTCGGGGAATACTTCTAAGTGGCAGTGTGGGCGGGTTACCGCGGTTAATCAGACGATTAACTATGGGAGCGTGGTTGTTGAGGGGTTGGCCACGACCACTGCCTGCTCGAAGGGTGGGGACTCTGGTGGGGGGTGGCTGGTTGGGGACAAGGCTGTGGGGTTGCACTCGGGTGGGCAGTCGTCTTGTGAGCCGGGTGGGGCGGACAACCAGTCGATCTTTCAGCCGGTGGGTGAGGCGTTGAAGAAGTGGGGGCTGACGTTGGTGACCGGGGATCCGGGTGGGGATACCGAGGCGCCTTCGGTGCCGGGGAACCTGCGGGCTACCGGGGTCACTTCGTCTTCGGTGGCGTTGGGGTGGGATGCGGCCACGGACAACGTTGGGGTGACCGGGTACGACGTGTATCGCGGTGAGGAGGTTGTGGCCAGTTCGGAGGGGACTTCGGTGAGTGTTGCCGGGCTTGCGGCTGACACGGAGTACAGCTTTGTGGTTCGGGCCCGGGATGCCGCGGGGAACCGGTCTGGGGCCAGTGCGGTGGTGACGGCTCGGACCGCGAAGGGGGACACCGGGGCCCGGACTTTCAGTAATGGCAAGGCTTTTGCTATTCGGGACTTCGCGGTGGCGGTGAGTCCGGTGCGGTCAACGGCTTCGGGGAGTGCCGCGGCGCCGGTGACCGTGGTGGTGGATGCGGTGCACACCTGCCAGGAGGACTTGAACATCACTCTGGTGGGGCCGTCCGGGCGGTACTACTCGTTGCAGCGGGCCGGGGGCTTTGAGTGCCATGCGTTCCCGGGGACTCGGACCTTCACGGTGCGGACCAGTGAGCAGGCTGGGGGGAACTGGACGTTGCGGATCGGGGACAACGGGCCTGGGGATGTGGGCACGTTGAACAGTTGGTCTGTGACTGTGTGAGGTTGGGTGGGGCGTTCCTGTTGGGGCGCCCCACTTTTTATGGCCAGGTCCAGTGGAAGCCGTAGGTGCCGGGGCCGAAATCCGTTGCCACGCCGTGGACTGAGGTGAGTTCGTCCAGGTGGACCTGTTCGGTGTGGTGGGTGTTCTTGGTGGTGGTGTGGCGGGTGATGGTGGCCGGGGGGCAGGTGGGGTGGAAGCGGATCTCCAGGACGTATTCGCGTACGGGGAGGCGGAATTTTCGTTCGTAGTTGGTGGCGGTGGGGTGCGGGGCGTGGTTGGTCAGTTCGTGTTCGGTGATGATGGTTTCGTTGCGTTGCAAGGGTTTGGGGAAGAGGAGTTCGGCTGCGAGCAGGCCGGTGTCGGGGTTTGTGGTGTGGCGGCCCAGGGTGCAGTGGCGGAGGGGTTTTATCTCGGGGAGGGGGTGGTTGTGTTCGTCGAGGTGGAGGATCACCACCCAGCGGTCGGGGCCGTCGGCGTTGGCCCGGAGGACCTGGCGGGAGACGAAGGTGAGTTCCTCGCGGTTGGGGCCGATGTGGATGGTGTCGTGCTGGCTCAGGCGGGTCAGGCGGGCGTCCCAGGTGGTGTCGATGTCGCTGACGGCGTCTTCGACGTCCGTTGGGGCCGGCCAGAAGGCGCCGATCTCGGGGAGTTCGGGGACCCGGTGCAGGCCGCGGGGGCGTGGCGGGCCGAGCAGGGCGGTCAGGGTGCCCTGGGGGACGGCCAGGACCTCTTCGAGGTGGTGCAGGGCGGTCAGGGACTCGTGGCGTTCTGGGCGGCTGCGGCCGGACTGCCAGTAGCTCAGGGTGGCCGCGGAGACGGTGACGCCTCTGCTGCGCAGGTGTTCGCGGATGCGGTGCAGGCCAAGGCCGCGGCGGGCGATGGCCGCGCGCAGGGCGGTGGCGAACGGGTCCGGGTTCGGCTCCGGCGGCATGCTCGGAGGGTAGGACCTCAGAAGCGGGGGAACCAGTCGTCGTCGAAATGCACCACGACCAGGCTCTGGTCGTCGTGCCGCTTCGGGCGCGGCCACTTGCGGCCGTCCGGGTCGGACTCCTCGGCCTTGCGCACCGCGTCCAGCACCGTGTGCAGGCCGTCCTGCACCGCCTGGTCGTAGAGCGCGGTCCAGTCGGTGAACACGCCGTAGTCCTCGACCCCGCAGGACACGCCGTCGCTGGCCATCACCACCGCCTGCACCTGGTCCCGCATCCAGTGCGCGCGCATGGCCTGCTTGGCCGCGACCGGATCGGCCTCGGCCACCCAGAACCCGCCCTCGCGGTTGCGCCACTGGCCCACCTCGGTGGCCGAGGCACGCAGCGCGTCCACGTGCGCGCCGGAGAAGCCCGCGCCGTCGCGGAGCTGCTCGCGGTAGCCGGTGCGCCGGGGCACCGACAGGTTCGCCAGCCGGGTGTCGTTGAGCACGTGCACATCGCCGACGGTGAAGGCCACCACCGGGCTGTCCGCCAGCACCAGGGCGTCCACCCGCTCCTCGTCCCAGCGCAGCAGGGCGACCGTGCTGGAGGGCGCCTTGCCCGGTTCCAGGTCGTGGTCGGCGGCCACCTGGCTGATGCAGGCGGCCAGCAGCTCGGCCAGGTCGATGTCGGGCTGGGCGGTGAGCTGCCTGCGCAGCCGGTCGGCCAGCCGCTCGGCGTACCAGCCGCCGGTGTGCCGCCCCGGTTCCAGCCGGGTCGCGCCGTCCAGGAGCACCACCGCGTTCGGCAGGACCACGATGCGGTCCTCGCTCTCGGCGAAACCGCCGGTGAGGTGGACCCCTGCTCGTTCCGCCATCTCGATCGCCGGCACGATCGGGACAGTAATGCGAAAATCGAGGAAAGCCTGCTACTGGGCCGTTTTCCACTCAGCCGGAGTACGCAGTGCCACGAACGGCACAAAGAACTGGGCAAGTGGCCCAATGGTGATCGCGTACAACAGGGTGCCGATGCCGATCGTGCCGCCGAGGAAGAAGCCCAGCACCAGCACGGCGATCTCGATCCCGGTGCGCACCAGGCGGATTGACCAGCCGGTCCGCGCGCACAGACCGGTCATCAGACCGTCGCGGGGGCCGGGGCCGAGGCGGGCGCCGATGTAGGCGGCGGTGGCCAGGCCGTTGAGCACGATCGCGGCCACCAGGAAGATCGCGCGCAGCCACCAGGAACCGGCCGCGGGCAGCAGGAACAGGGTGGCGTCCACCGCGACCGCGATCAGCACCACGTTGGCCACCGTGCCGATGCCCGGCCGCTGCCGCAACGGGATCCAGCCCAGCAGCACGATCACCCCGGTGATCGCGGTGATGGTGCCGAAGCTGAGCGGGATGTGCCGGGTCAGGCCCTCGTGCAGCACGTCCCACGGGTCGAGGCCGAGCCCGGACCTGATCATCAGCGCCATGCTCGCGCCGTAGAGCAGCAGCCCGGCCAGCAGCTGGCTGAGTCGCCGCGCGGGCCGTAAGCCGACCGGGAGCGGGTGCAGGGGGACTGTCGGGGACGCCATGCGGTCATCCTGTGCGGGGATTGGCCTTTACTTCGAGGGCCAAAGTGGAAAAATTGGCCCACATGAGTCAGGCATTGCCCGCCGGTGGCCGGATCTCCGCGCCGCACCTCGCCGATCTGCTCGGCTGCTGGCGCAACGGTCCGCACCGCGCCCAGTCCGCCGACCTGGCCGCCGCGCTGCGGTTGCTGGTGCTGGAGGGACGGCTGCCGGTGGGCACCCGGCTGCCCGCGGAACGTGAACTGGCCCAGGCACTCGACCTCAGCCGGACCACGGTCACCGCGATGCTGGACCGGCTGCGCGAACAGGACCTGATCGCCAGCCGCCGGGGCGCGGGCTCCTGGATCACCCTGCCCGGCAGGCCGGTGGTGCGGGCCGGGTTCGGCCCGCTGCCGGCGGACGAGGCGATCAACCTGGCCCAGGCCACCCCGGCCGCGCCTGCCGAGCTGGCCGGTGCGGTGGACGCGGCCCGGCTGCGGCTGCCCGAGTACCTGAGCGGGCCCGGCTACGCGCCGATGGGCCTGCTGCCGCTGCGCGAACGCATCGCCGAGCGCTACACCCGGCGCGGCCTGCCCACCGGGCCGGACCAGGTCATGATCACCAGCGGTGCGCAGCACGCGCTCGCGCTGACCCTGCGGCTGCTGGTCATGCCGGGGCAGCGGGTGCTGGTGGAGAACCCGACCTACCCCAACGCGGTGGACGCCATCCGGGCCGCGCACGCCCAGCCGGTGCCGGTCGCGCTGGCCCCGGACGGCTGGGACCTGCCGGGCATCGAGGCCACCCTGCGCCAGGGCGCGCCCCGGCTGGCCTACCTGATGCCGGACTTCCAGAACCCCACCGGCCTGCGGATGGACGCCGAGGGCCGGGAACAGCTGGCCGCCACGTTGCGCCGGACCCGGACGCTGGCGCTGGTCGATGAGACCCTGGCCGAGCTGGACCTGGACGGTGATCCGCTGGACGGGCCGCCGCCGCTGGCCGCCTTCGCCGAGCAGCAGGTGATCACCGCGGGCTCGGCCTCGAAGATGCTCTGGGGCGGGCTGCGGCTGGGCTGGCTGCGGGCGCCGGTGGAACTGGCCCAGCAGCTCGCCGGGGTGCGGGCCTCGATCGACCTCGGCTCCTCGGTGCTGGACCAGCTGGTGCTGACCGAGCTGCTCACCGAGCCGGATTCGCTGCTGGCCCGCCGCCGCGCCCAGTTCGCCGCGGCCAGGGACACCATGATCGACGCGCTGAGTGCGGAGCTGCCCGCCTGGCGGATCCGCCGTCCCGGCGGCGGGCTGAGCCTGTGGTGCGGGCTGGACGGGCCGATCAGCACCCGGCTGGCCGCCGCCGCGGTCAACCACGGACTGCACCTGGTGCCGGGCTCCCGCTTCGGCGTGCACGGCGGGCTGGAGCGGTGGCTGCGGCTGTCCTTCGCCCAGGACCCCGCGGTGCTGACCGAGGCGGTGCACCGGCTCGCGCGGGCCGCGGCCACCCTCACCGGGACCGGCGCCGAGCTGCTGGCAGTGACCTGACCTGGACAAATAAGGAGCCCCGGTACCGCGGGGGCAACGCGGTACCGGGGCTGCGCACCCAACACGGCCGGGCGCGGTCGGCCGGTTGGGAGATCAGGGGCGTGCTCACAGGACGCTGGCCGACTCGGTCGGCGTTGCTCGGAAAGTCCGGCAACCGCGGCGACGAATGGCCGATCACTGGATCACGCGGGAGGTTGTTCCTGCTCAACGCAGGTGCGGCGGAAAAGCCGCGCCGGGAATGCCGCTCGGATGGCGCAAGCCGTCACAGGCTGTGCACGCACACCGATGGCGTGTGACCGACCTCGGTCAGTCGGGCGAGGTGGGCGGCAGGCCCGGGTTGTTGTGCGGCGAGCCCGCGGTGCGCGGGCGCTCGACGGTCACCAGGCTCGGCTTGGGCAGTTGCGGCAGCGGAGCGGTGATCAGCGCGGTGGCGCCACGGGCGCCGCCGTTGTCCGAGGCGGTGCCGCCCAGCGAGGCCGAGGACGGCGCGTGCGGGGTCGGGTGCCGGTGATCCGGAGCGGTGGGCAGGTCCGGGAAGTCGTGCTGCTCGGCCCGGTCGTCGGTCGGCAGCGGCACGACCTTGCCGATGGCCTGGCGCACGGTGGTCACGGTGCGGGTGGCCACGACGGGCGCCGGTTCGGCCGCAGGCGGTGGTGTCGGCTCGGGCTCGACCACCGGTGGCGGCGCGGGCAGTTCGGCCGGGGGCGGCGGCGTCGGCCTCGGCTGGCGGACCGCGCTGACCGAGCCCTCGGCGGACTTCGGGGTGCGGATCGCCCTGGTCGGCGCCGGGCTATCGCCCTCGTCCTCAGGCAGCGGCTGGACCTCGGCGGAGCCGGTGGTGGCCAGGCTGCCGCCCTTGGCGTCCAGGCCATCGTCCTCGGCGACCATCGTGGTCAGCGCGGAGGACGGGCGGCCGAGTTTGGCGTTGAGCCGTTCGGTGATGCGTGCGCCGAGGCCACCGGCCCGCGCGACGGCATCCGTCTTGGCCGGCTCCTGGAACTCCGAATCGGTCGACGGGCTCAGAACGTCTACGCGGGCCGGTGACTCGTCGGCATTGGCGGTGACAGCTCCGGCCAGCCAGGCGGCCGCAGCCAGGCCGCCGGCAATGGCCAGCCGGACGGCAGCGGGGCGCAGCCTCTCTCCCCAGCTGCGCACCGCCCCGGCGCTGGTCACCGTCACCACCACCTACCGATCACCGGACGACTGAACGAAAGACATGTTTGTTTCCAGGGTGCGTCAACCATGGTTGGCCCGTTTGGCGGGATGCGCGAGCGTACTGGCCGGTTTCCACCCGGAGGTGGGTCGTGTTGCTCCGGACGTGCGCGAAACGATCACCCTGCGTCGATAACTCCAGGTGGGCAAGCGGTTTCCACGGCTGGTGAACTGGGGCCAGATCACGCTCGGCGAGGGGCGCTCAGGCGGGTGAGCGTTGTCACGCCATCGGGCGGCTGACGGATCCGCCGCAGGTCCGGCCGCTTCCAAGCACCGAAGGGTCGCCGGAGGCAGGGGAGTGCGGATGGACGGGGAATGGCAGCGGCTGGTCGGCCGCTACGCACGGCTGGTGTGGGCGGTGGCCCGCTCGCACCGGCTCACCGACCAGGAGGCGGCCGACGTCAGCCAGACCACCTGGCTGAGACTGGCCGAACGCCGCGGCGAGCTGAGACTCCCGCACCGGGTGCAGGCCTGGCTGGTCACCACCGCCCGCCGGGAGTCCCTGCGGGCCCTGGCCGCCCGCCGCCGCGAGCGCTGCCTGGACCTGGAGACCCTCGGCCGGGTCGCGCACCTGGACCGCTTCCGCGTGCCGGACCCGGCGGACCTGGTCATCCAGGGTGACCGGGCGGGCAGGCTGTGGCGGGCCTTCGCCCGGATGCCGTTGCGGTGCAGGCAGTTGCTGTGGATCGCGGCCTACGCGCCGGACCTCAGCTACGTCCGGGTCGCCGAACTGCTGGGCATGCCGGTCGGCAGCATCGGCCCCACCAGGGGCAGGTGCCTGGCCGCGTTGCGCCGTCGGCTGGTCGGCGAACTGGGGGCGGCGGGATGACCGACGAGGAGCTGTACGCCGAGCTGACCGAGGTCGTCGCGAACACGGACCCACTGCCGCCACAGGTGCTGGCCGCGGCCGGTGCGGCGGGTGCGGTGACCGCGCCCCGCGGGATCCGGCTGCACGAGGTCGACCCCGCACCCGGGATGCGCGGCGACGACCTGATCATGTTGAGCGCCTACGGCGTCACGGTCCGGGTGGAACTGGGCGAGGCGATCACCGGCGTGGTCACCGGAACCGGCGGGGTGGTCGAACTACGCACCCCGGACGGCTCCTGGTTCGCCGAGATCGACCCGGCGGGCCGGTTCACCGTCGAGGGCCTGCCCAGGGGCCCGGTGAGCCTGCGGGTGCACGGCGAGGCCCTGCTGGTCGGGGAGTGGATGACGTGGTGAGCCTGGTCGATCGAGCCGCCGCGGAACCGGAACCGGTGCTGCGCGAAGCGGTGGCCGCCCTGGCGAGCGCCCGGGGCGCGGAACGAGTGCGGTTGCGACTGGCGGCCTGCCTGGCCCACGTCGAACTGGGCGAGCCCGCCCCGGCGGCCCGGCACGCCCGCCTTGCCCTGGCCGCGGCGGAACGGGCCGGACTGGGTGGATTGGCCGCCTCGGTCCGGCTGGCCAGGGCCTGGCTCGCGGTGGACCGGGGACGGCCGCGGGCAGCACTGGCCGAGCTGGACCGGGCTCGTGGGCTGGCCGGGGTGGAACTGGCGAAGGCCCGGTGCCTGCGTGGTGCGGCGTACTTCGCGTTGCGGGAACCGGCGGAGGCAGAGCTGACCGCCGCGGTGGCCGGGCTGACGGCGGAACCACGGTGGCTGGCCAACGCGCTGATCGTGCGTGGCGCGGATGCCTGTTATCGGGGGCAGGCGGTGCGTGGGCGGGCTGATTTCGCTGCGGCGGAAGGGATTCTGGCAGAGTTGGGGTTGCCGGAGCGGGCCGCGGTGTGCGTGCACAACCAGGGGTTCGCGGCGTTGCGGAGTGGGGATTCCGTTGCGGCGCTGCGGTTGTTCGACGCGGCGGAGCAGGCGGGGGCGGATCCGTTGCGGCATCCGGAGATGTTGCTGGACCGGGCGGAGGCGTTGCCGCCGGAGGAGGCGGGGCCGGTGTTGCGGCGGGCGATCGTGTTGCTCCGGGCGGCGGGGAAGGAGCGGAAGTTGGCGGAGGCGATGGTGTCGCTGGCGCGGTGTTCCTTGCGGGGCAGGGATTTCGCGGCCGCGGCGGGGGCGGCTCTGGAGGCGGTGGAGTTGCTCCGGCGGCAGCGTCGGCCGGGGTGGGCGGCCCTGGCGAGGGCGCTGGGGCTGCATTCCACGCTGCTGGCCCGCACCGGCGGAAGCCTCGGAGCGGTTGGCCGGATCGCCGACCGGTGTGCCCGAGCCGGGTGGTCGGCGGAGGCCGACGAACTGAGGCTGGTGGCCGGCCGGATCGCACTGCGAGACGGCCGGGAAGCGTTGGGGCGGAGGCTGTTGGGGCAGATCCACGGGAAGGCGACCCGATGGCGGGCGCGGGCGGAACTCGCCGGCGGCGGGGAGGTGCTCCGCGTGTGCCGGCGCGGGTTGCGGGCCGGGTGGGATCAGGAGCTGGCCGAGTTTGGCCTGGGGGCTGCCTTGGCCGACGGGGACGCCGCCACGGTGCTGCGCTGGGCTCGGCGATGCCGGGGTGATGAGCTGGCCGGGCCGGATGTTCTGGAGTACTTCGTGCACGAGAACCGGATCTGGGTCGGGTGCCGGGGGCGGGTGCACCGGCTGGGCGAGGTGCGGGCGTTGCGGTTGGAGTTGGCCGGGTGGCGGCTGGCCGGGGGCAGCGCGCTGGGGATCCAGCGGCTGGTGTGGCCCGCGGCGGAGATCGGGGCGGCCGTGACGGTGGTCGTGCCGGAGGAACTCGCGGGGGTGCCCTGGGGTGCGTTGCCGGCGCTGGCCGGGCGGGAGACCACGGTGTTGCCGCCCGGCTGGAAGCCTGGCGTGCCCCGGTCGGGGGAACCGTTGTGGGTTGCCGGACCGGGGTTGCCGGGGGCCGAGGCGGAGGTTCGGGCGTTGCACGCCGTGCACGGTGGGCGGTTGCTGGTCCGGGCGAGGGTCGCGGAGACCCTGCGGGCGGTGGCGTCGGCCGGGACGGTGCACGTCGCGGCGCACGGGCGGCAGCACAACGGGTGTCTTGAGCTGGCCGACGGGCCGGTGCGGCTGGCCGAGGTGCTGGCCAGGGCTGGTGGGCTGACCGTGCTCTCCGCCTGCGGGCTGGGGCGGGTGTTGCGGGCGGGCCGGGGTGCGGTGATCGCGAGTGTGGTGGAGGTCGCCGACGCCGGGACCGGGGCGATGATGCTGGCCCTGCACGAGCGGTTGCGGCACGAACCCCCGGCGGCCGCGCTGGCCGCCGTTGCGCGGCTGCACGGGCACCGGGGGTTCGTGTGTGTTGGTCAGGCGGTGAGTTTGCCCAGGCGGAGCAGGGCCTCGTCGAGGACCTCGTCCCGCTTGCAGTAGGCGAAGCGGACCAGGTGGCGGGCGGTGGCCGGGTCGTCGCAGAAGACCTGGACCGGGATCGCGGCCACGCCGATGCGTTCGGGCAGTTCGCGGCAGAGGGTGGCGCCGTCGTCGAAGCCGAGGGGGCGGACGTCGGTGCAGATGAAGTAGGTGCCCTCGCTGGGCAGGACCTTGAAGCCGGCGCCTGCCAGGCCCTCGGACAGGCGGTCGCGTTTGCGCTGCAGGTCCTGGCGGAGGGTTTCCACCCAGGGCAGTTCGTTGCGCAGGGCGTGCGCGACCGCGGGCTGGAAGGGGGCACCGCCGACGAAGGTGATGAACTGCTTGGCCGCGCGGACCGCGGCGATCAGCTCCTTCGGGCCGCACACCCAGCCGATCTTCCAGCCGGTGGCGTTGAAGGTCTTGCCGCTGCTGGAGATGGTCAGGGTGCGCTCGGCCATGCCGGGGAAGGTGCCGATGGGGTGGTGCTTCCGACCGTCGTAGAGCAGGTGCTCGTAGACCTCGTCGGAGATCACCAGGAAGTCGTGCCGCTGGGCCAGGTCGGCGATCTCGGCCAGTTCGGCGTCGGTGAGCACGGTGCCGGTCGGGTTGTGCGGGGTGTTGAGCAGCAGGGCCTTGGTCTTGGGGCCCGCCGCGGCGCGCAGGGCCTCGACGTCCAGGGTGAACCGGCCGGTGTCCGGGTCGGGGCGCAGGGCGACCGCACGGCGAACGCCGCCGGCCATGGCCACCGAGGCGGCGTAGGAGTCGTAGTAGGGCTCGATCAGGATGACCTCGTCGCCCGGTTCGACCAGGGCGATCAGGCTGGCCGCGATGGCCTCGGTGGCGCCGACGGTGACCAGGATCTCGGTGTCCTGGTCGAACTGCTGGCCGTACTGGCCCGCGCGGTGCTCGGCGATGGCCGCGCGCAGTTCGGGGCGGCCGGGGCCGGGCGGGTACTGGTTGATCCCGTCCGCGATCGCCTGCTGGGCGGCGGCGAGCATCGAGGCCGGACCGTCGGTGTCCGGGAAACCCTGACCCAGGTTGACCGCGCCGGTGCGCTGCGCCAACGCCGTCATCTCAGCGAAGATCGTCGAGGTGAACGGCTGGAGCCGGGAGACGAGAGCGGGAATGGTCACGTCAGAGATCCTGCAACTTCACCGGGCTGAGCCACAATCGGAGTTGTGGAAACGCTGACACCCGCCGAGACCGTCAAGCGCGCCGAACTGCGCAAGATGAAGGCCGTGGCCACCTCGTTCCTGCTCGGGGCGGTGGTCATCTACGTCTTCGCGCGCTGGCAGGAGTCGGTGGGCGCGCCGGCCTGGGTGGGCTTCGTCCGGGCCGCGGCCGAGGCCGGCATGGTCGGCGCGCTCGCGGACTGGTTCGCGGTGACCGCGTTGTTCCGGCGGCCGCTTGGCCTGCCGATCCCGCACACCGCGATCATCCCGACCCGCAAGAAGGAGCTGGGCACCAGCCTCGGCGACTTCGTCGGCGCCAACTTCCTCTCCACCGAGGTGGTCAGGGACAAGCTCAGCCGGGTCGGCATCGCCGGGCGGCTCGGCCAGTGGCTGGCCGCCCCTGGGCACGCCGAGCGGGTCACCGAGGAGCTGGCCACCGCGGTGCGCGGCGCGGTCACCGTGCTGCGTGACGAGGACGTGCAGGCCGTGCTGGAACAGGCCGTGGTGCGCAAGCTGGTGGACCGGCCGTGGGGGCCGCCGCTGGGCAGACTGCTCGGCCAGACCTTCGCCGACGGCGCCCACCACAAGCTGGTCGACCTGCTCTTCGACCGCGCCTACGACTACGTGCTGACCAACGAGCACACGCTCAAGTCGCTGGTCTCCGACCGCGCCCCGTCCTGGTCGCCGAAGTTCGTGGAAGGCATGGTCGCGGACAAGGTCTACAACGAGCTGCTGGCCTTCGCCTGGGCGGTCAAGACCGAGCCGGAACACCCGGTGCGGCTGGCGGTGGACAAGTTCCTGGCCGAGTTCGCGCACGACCTGCAGCACGACCCGGACACCATGGCCAAGGCCGAGGCGGTCAAACAGCAGGTCGTGGAGCACCCGGACGTGCAGAACCTGGTCGGCTCGGCCTGGGGCACCGCGAAGAAGATGATCCTGGCCGCGGCCGAGGACCCCTCCAGCGAGTTCCGCGTCCGGGTCCGCGACGGCCTGCGCACCCTGGGCCGCAAGCTCGGCGCGGAGCCGGAGCTGCGGGCCAAGGTGGACGGCTGGCTGGAGGGCGCCGCGGTCTACCTGGTCACCAACTACCAGGCCGAGATCGTCACGCTGATCACCGACACGGTGGACCGCTGGGACGGCGAGCAGACCGCGCGCAAGGTGGAACTCCAGGTCGGCAGGGACCTGCAGTTCATCCGGATCAACGGCACCGTGGTGGGCGCGCTGGCCGGACTGGGTATCCACACTGTGTCCCAGTTGCTGTTCTAGGGAGAGGTGAACAGGCAGATGGCTTCCGGTGTGCGGATCGAACTGACCGCGATCGACTGCCCGAACCCGAGGGAGCTGGCCGAGTTCTACGGCAGGCTGCTCGGCTGGCAGCTCATCAAGGGCCGGGAGGACTTCCTGGCCCTCTACGACGACGACGGGGTGGCCCGGCTCGGCTTCCAGCGGGTCCAGGACTACCGGCCGCCCACCTGGCCCACCGGCGAGCGGCCGCAGATGCTGCACCTGGACCTGCGGGTGGACGACCTGGACGCCGAGCACGAGCGCACGCTGGCCTGCGGGGCGGTGGTCCTCGGCGAGGTGCAGGGCAGCTCGAAGAAGGGCTGGCGGGTCTACGCCGACCCGGCCGGGCACCCGTTCTGCCTGATCGCGGACTGAGCGGCCGGGCCGCCCGGACGCAGGGTCCGGGCGGTCCAGCCCTGCCGCTGGCATGTCGGGGGGCGAACACGCCGACGGCGGATCACGGGTGCGGCAACAGCTCCGGGCAGCCCTGGGTCTTGTACCTGGCGTCGAACTCGAAGTGCCATGGCTCGTTGGCGTAGCGGCGGCACCAGCCGAACTCGCCCTTGGTCCGCTCCAGCCAGGCCGCCGACGGGCGCGGCTGCACGTCCACCGCCAGCCCCTGCACGTGCAGGGACTTGCCGGGCGGCAGCACGAACTGCTTGGCCTTGGCCACACTGCCGTGCAAGGCCACCGCGGCGTCGAACTCGGCCTGCTGGGCGGCGGTGCTGCGCTTGCCGTCGTGCACGCACAGGGTCAGCCCGGCCTCCCAGGCCACCTGCCGGACGTGCTTCCAGGCCGCCTCGGCGGCGTCCTTGAGCCCGTCCACCTTCTTGTCGAAGTAGCTCGGGTCCACCGCGCAGATCGGCTTGCCGTTCGGGTCCAGCTTGGGTTCGGGCTGCGGGCCGGGGGTGTTCGGCGGGCGGGCCGGGTTGGTCGGCACCGCCACCACCTCCACCGAGGTCTCCGCAGGCGGACTGGTGCGGCTGGTGGTGGTGCTCGCCGCGGCGTCCAGACCGGCCCACTCGGCCGCGTTCTGCCACACCCCGGTGGTGCCCAGCACGCCGATCAGCGCCCCGGTCAGGCCGATCGCCAGGGTCAGACCGATGATCTTCCTTCGCACGCGCGACCTCCTCTCCACCGCTGATACGCGGGCAGCCGGGTGGCGGGTTGCACGTTGACCCGAATGTCCTATTCAGGCCATGTATAGACCGTGTGTATACCCGCCGTGTAGAGTCGCTCCCATGTCAATCGGGCACACCCTGCTCGGGCTGCTGGAAGGCGGCCCCCGGCACGGGTACGACCTCAAACGCGCCTATGACGAGCGCTTCGGGCAGGACCGCCCGCTGCACTACGGGCAGGTCTACTCGACGCTGTCCCGGCTGCTCCGCAACGGGCTGGTGCAGGTCGAGGGCGTCGAGCAGGGCGAGGGGCCGGAGCGCAAGCGCTACGCCATCACCGGCGCCGGGATCACCGATGTCGGGGCCTGGCTGGCCACGCCGGAGAAGCCGGAGCCGTACCTGCAGAACACGCTGTACACCAAGGTCGTGCTCGCGCTGCTGTCCGGTCGCGGCGCCGCCGACCTGCTGGACACCCAGCGCGCCGAGCACCTGCGGCTGATGCGTGAGCTGACCCAGCGCAAGAGCGCGGGCGACCTGGCCGACCAGCTCATCTGCGATCACGCGCTGTTCCACCTGGAAGCCGACCTGCGGTGGCTGGAGCTGACCGCCGCCCGCCTGGACCAGCTAGCCAAGGAAGTCGGGGCATGAACAACGTGAACGGGCCACTGCTGGCCGGATTCGACCTGCACAAGACCTTCGGCCCCACCCCGGCGCTGGCCGGGGCGGGCATGCAGGTCAGTCCGGGCGAGGTGGTGGCCGTGATGGGGCCGTCCGGCTCCGGCAAGTCCACCCTGCTGCACTGCCTGGCCGGGATCCTGGTGCCGGACTCCGGCCGGGTCAGTTTCCGCGGCCGGGAGATGTCGGCGATGGGCGAGTCCGAGCGCAGTGCGTTGCGGCGCACCGAGTTCGGCTTCGTCTTCCAGTTCGGCCAGCTGGTGCCGGAACTGACCTCGGTGGAGAACGTGGCGCTGCCGCTGCGGCTGGGCGGGACCAAGCGCCGGGAGGCCGAGCGCAGGGCCACCGAGTGGCTGGACCGGCTGGAGGTCGCCGACGTGCGGGACAAGCGGCCCGGCGAGACCTCCGGCGGCCAGGGCCAGCGGGTCGCGGTGGCCCGCGCGCTGGTCACCGGACCGCGGGTGATCTTCGCCGACGAGCCCACCGGGGCGCTCGACTCGCTCAACGGCGAGCGGGTGATGCGACTGCTGGTCACCGCGGCCAAGGACACCGGGGCCGCGGTGGTGCTGGTGACGCACGAGGCCAGGGTGGCCGCCTACTCCGACCGCGAGGTCGTCGTCCGTGACGGGCGGACCCGCGACGTCGAGCTGGTCGGCTGATGCGCGGGCCCGGGTTTGGGAGTCGCGGCTGATGGGTAAGGGCGAAATGGACACGCGCACGGCTGTGCGCCGCTGGGTCGACGACCTCGCCCTGGGGGTCCGGCTGGCTGTCGGGGGCAGCCGGAACTCCTGGGCGAGGCTCTCCCTCACCGCCGTCGGCATCGGCATCGGGGTGGCCGTGCTGCTGCTCGCGGCCTCCTTCCTCAACATCAAGGACGACCACGACGCCCGCCGGTCCGGCCGGGCGGTGCCCACGGCGGCGCAGCAACCGGTGCCGGGGCTCGACCCGCTGGTGGCCGTGCGGACCAGCACCGAGTTCCGCGGGCAGAGCGTGCAGGGCGTGCTGCTCCAGTCCACCGGCGGCCGGACCGCGCTGCCGCCGGGGGTCGGCGTGCTGCCCAAGGCCGGTGAGTTCCTGGTCTCGCCCGCGCTGAACAAGCTGCTGGACTCGGCCGAGGGCGAGTTGCTGCGGCCCCGGTTCGACGGTCCCCGGCGGCTGATCGCCGGTGCCGGCCTGGTCGGGCCGCACGAGTTGTTCTTCTACGCCGGGGTGGCCGACCTGAGCTGGGCAGGCGACGCCAGGGCGGTGTACTCCTTCGGCGAGGCGAAATCGCCACGGGAGCTGGAACCGCTGCTGTTGCTGCTGGTGCTGGTCGGGGCCTGCACCATGCTGATCCCGGTGGTGGTCTTCATCGCCACCAGCACCCGGCTGGCCGCCGCCGCCCGCGACCGCAGGCTGGCCGCGCTGCGGCTGGTCGGCGCGGACGCGGCGCAGACCCGGCGGGTGGCCGCGGGCGAGACGCTGATCGGCGCGGTGCTCGGGGTGCTGCTCGGCGGGGCGGTGTTCCTGCTCGGCAGGCAGCTGGTGGAGCTGGTCGAGCTGTGGGGCACCAGCATCTTCGCCGCGGACGTGCGGCCCTCGCTCTGGCTGGTCGCGCTGATCGCGCTCGGCGTGCCGGTGCTCGCGGTGGCGGTGTCCATGGCCGCGCTGCGCAACACCCTGGTCGACCCGCTCGGTTCGGTCCGGCAGGCCAGGCCGATCACCCGCAGGCTCGCCTGGCGGCTGGTCCCGCTGCTGCTCGGTGGTGGGCTGCTGGCCGTGCAGGCAGGCGGTCTGATCGACCAGACGGGCAGCGGCACCTCCGGCCGGGCCATCGTGGTGATCGCGGCCGGGGTGATGCTCCTGCTGGTGAGCATCCCACTGCTGCTGCCGTGGGCGATCGAGAAGACGGTCGGCTACTTCCGTGGCGGCCACCCGGCCTGGCAGCTCGCGGTGCGCCGGATGCAGCTGGACAGCGGCACCTCGGCCAGGGTGATCGGCGGCCTCGCGGTGGTGCTGGCCGGTGGCATCGCGCTGCAGACCGTGCTGATGACCGCCCAGCGGGAGTTCCCGCCAGCGGACCGGCCCAGCGACGCGGCCAGGCTGCTGGTGAGCGTGCGCTCGGGCGCCATCGATCCGCCGGCGGTGCTCGGGCAGCTGAGCCGCGCCCCCGGTCTGCTCTCGGTCACCGGCATCGCCAGCACGCTGGCACGTGGACCGGGCGTCAACGACTTCTACTCGATCGTGCTCGCCGACTGCGCGGAGCTGAGCAGGCAGACCGACATCACCGACTGCGGGCCTGGCAAGGCCTGGCGGGTGGCGCCGAATCCCGGCACCTCCGACCCGAGCCCGCCGCCGGTCCCCGGCCAGCAGCTCATGATCGATGTCGACGGGACCGGCCGGGGCCCGGCCTGGCAGCCCAACTGGACCGTGCCTGCCAAGCTCGGCCCGGCCAAGGCCCGGGTGGGCAGCGAATACTCACTCGGCGCCAGCATCCTGCTGCCGACCGGTGGCCTGCCGCCGGAACTGGCCAAGCAGCTCTACCTGTCCGCCTACCTGCGGATCGACCCGGCCCAGCCGGACGCCGCCGAGCACGTGCGCAACGTGCTGGGCCCGTACAACTGGCGGGCCTCGGTGCACCCGCAGTACAACGACAACTCCTACAACCGGGAGCGCGCGCAGAGCTACGGCACCGTGCGGCGCGGGGTGCTCATCGGCGTGCTGGTCGCGCTGCTGCTGGCCGCGGCCAGCCTGCTGGTGATCGGCTTCGAGCAGGTGCGGGAACGGCGCAGGCCGCTGGCGGTGCTCTCGGCCAACGGGGTGCCGAGGCGCACCCTGGCCGGTTCGGTGCTGTGGCAGAACGCGGTGCCGGTGCTGCTGGCCGCGGTGGTCTCGGCCGGGGCCGGGATCGGGCTCGGCGCGCTGTTGCTGCGCACCGTGAACCGGCCGCTGCTGCTGGACTGGACCTCGGTCGGGGTGTCCGCGGGCGCGGCGGTGCTGGCTGCGCTCGTGGTGAGCCTGCTGACGCTACCGTCGGTGCTGCGGGCCATGCGGCCGGAGGGCCTACGAGCGGAATGAGCACTGGCATGACGCAGCGGTCGCCTGTGGACGAGGTCCGGATCGGGCAGTGGCTGGGTGAGCTGCTGCTCGGCACCCGGCTCGCGCTCACCGGCGGCCGCGCGGCCTGGGCCCGGCTGATGCTCTCCGCGGTCGGCATCGGGCTGGGCGTGATGGTGCTGCTGCTGGCCGCCTCGGTGGGCAACGCCCAGCAGGGCAAGGCCGACCGGATCGCCGCCCGCGAGCTGGCCACCGGGGAGCCGGGCAAGACAGGCGCCGGCAACCCGACCCACCTGCTGGCCAGGCAGGTCGGCCAGTACTGGCGCGGGCAGTACATCGCCGGGGCCGAGCTGGGCGCCGACGGTGACGCGCCGCGGTTGCCGCCCGGCCTGGACCGGCTGCCGGGGCCGGGGGAGCTGGTGACCTCGCCCGCGCTGTCCCGGCTGCTCGCCCAGCCCGGTAACGAGCTGTTGCGGGAACGCCTGCCAGCCAAGGAGATCGGCCACATCGGCGATGCCGGCCTCGACCGGCCCGGCGAGCTGTTCTTCTACGTCGGGCTGCCCGAGCAGCAGCGCGCGCAGGCCTCCCCGGTGCTGCGGATCGGCAACACCGTGGACACACCGCCGATGGACGAGATGTTCCAGCTGCTGCTCACCGCGGCCGCGGCCGCGCTGCTGGTGCCGATCGGGGTGTTCGTGCTGGTCGCCACCCAGATCGGCGCGGGAGCCAGGGAACAGCGACTGGCCTCGATCCGGCTGGTCGGCGCGGATCCGGGGCAGGCGCGGCGGATCGCGGCCGGGGAGTCGCTGGCCGCGGCACTGCTCGGCCTCGGCGTGGGCGCCGCGCTGTTCCTGCTGGCCCGCTCGCTGGCCGCGGTGGTGGAGATCGACCAGATCGGCTTCCACCCCGCCGATGTGGTGCCCAGCGCGCCGATCACCACGCTGCTGGTGCTCGGGGTGCCTGCCACCGCGGTGGCCGCGGCGCTGTTCGCGTTGCGGCGACTGGAGATCGGCCCACTCGGCGTGGTCCGCCGGGCCGATCCGCCGCCGCGCAGGCTGAACTGGCGGCTGGCCCTGGCCGGGCTGGGCGTGCTGGTGCTGGCCGCCAACATCCCGCTGCGGAACTTCGGCCGGGTGGCCGAGGACTGGCGCGGCACCCTGCTCGCCATCGGCATCGCGCTGGTGCTGGCCGGGGCCGCCGCCCTGCTGCCCTGGCTGGTGGAGCGGGTGGCGGAGAACTGGCGGCCGCCGTGGGTGGCCGCGCTGCTCGCGGTGCGCAGGCTGCGCTTCGAGTACGCCACCACCAGGGTGGCCGCCGGTGTGGTCACCGTGCTGATCGGCGCGATCGCGCTGCAGGTGCTGCTGACCACCATCGCCCGCACCGAGTTCCCCGCCTCCTCCTACAGCCAGAGCGGCATGCCGGGCGAGGTCATGCTCTACGGGTCGGGGGGCCGCCCCGATGCGGCCCGGGTGCGCGCCGAGGTCGGGAAGGTGCCGGGGGTGATCCAGATCGGCGAGCTGCGCTCGGCCTACAGCGAGGGCGACAACCGCGCCATCCAGGTCACCGACTGCGCCACCATCCGCCAGCTCTTCGGGGTGACCGACTGCCAGCCAGGCAAGGTGTACCAGGCGAACAGCTCGCGGGATCAGTTCCGGCCCGGCACCGTGGTGCGGATGCGCCCCAACGGCAGCGGGGCCGCCTTCGACTGGCGGGTGCCAGCGGTGCAGCGGGCCGAGAGCGGCAATGGCTGGCAGGGCCGCAACCTGGCCTCGACGCTGGTGGCATCCGGGGCCGACCCTCGGCTGGACACGATGCCGGTGAGCTACATCTGGGTCCGCGGGCCCACCGACGACCCGGAGCTGGGCGAGCGGGTGCTGGCCGCGGCGACCAGGGTGGACCTGGCCATCAGGGCCCTGGACCTGCCTGTCCCGCGCAACTCGGCCATGGGCGTCTTCCAGAGCGTGCGCAGTGGGGTGCTGGCCGGGACCGTGGTGGTGGTGCTGCTCGCGGTGCTGAGCCTGGTGGTGGCCGCGGTGGACCAGCTGCAGGAGCGGCGCAGGCAGTACTCGGTGCTGGCGGCCAGCGGTGTGCCGCGGCGCACCCTGGGCTGGGCCACGCTCTGGCAGAACGCGGTGCCGACCGCGATCGGACTGGCCCTGGCCGCGCCCGCCGGGGTGGGCCTGGCCGCACTGGTGTTGCGGGTCATAAGCAACAGCGGCTCCCGGGTCCGCGAGATTGTGGTGAACTGGGGAGACGTGGCCATGATTCTGGGCGCGGGCGCCGCGCTGATCTTCCTGGTGACCCTGTCAACCTTGCCGGCCCTGCGTTCCGCGGTCCGGCCCAGCGGCTTGCGTTTCGAGTGACCCTGGCATGAGCTGGCCGTTGCTCACCCTGTTCGGCGCGGCCGTCGGCAGTGGCATCCTGCCGATCTTCAGCGTCGAGCTGTACCTGGTCGGACTGTCCGCGGTCCGGCCGGATCTGCACTGGTTCGCCGCCGGTCTGGTCACCGGCGCCGGGCACGTGCTGGGCAAGATGGTGCACTACTACGCCGCGCGCGGAGTGCTCAACCTGCCCTGGATCACCCGGCGGATCAACGCCTCCAACGGACGCTTCGCCGGCTGGTTCCGGCACTTCCAGGACACCTGCGCGCACCGGCCGTGGTGGAGCTTCTTCGTGGTGCTGCTCAGCGCCTCGGTCGGCATCCCGCCGTACACGATCCTGGTCGTGGTGGCCGGGGCCGGGCGGCTGCCGCTGAAGGTGCTGCTGCCTGCCGCGCTGATCGGCCGGGTGGCCCGGTTCTGCGTGCTGGCCAGCGGCGGCAGCCTGCTCGGGAGCATGGACTGGGGCTTCTGAGCCGCACATATTCCAGGTGACCGGGCGGTGCGGGCGCGCGCACCGCCCGGCCACCTCGACGCTAGATGAGAATATTCAGCGCGGCGATGCGCCGAATGCGGGTCGTTTTCGTGACCTACGGTGAGCCCTGTTGAGGGTTGGTCCCCGATCGCGCGACACTGCGGCCAGCAGTAGAGCCGAACAGGGGAGCTGACGCGTGGCCCAGGTGCAAAGCCCGACCGTGGGGCGCCGTCGACTCGGCACCGAACTACGTCAGCTCCGCGAGGCCGCGGGGCTGACCCACGTCCAGGTCGCCGAGGCGCTGGACTGCTCCCAGGGCAAGATCTCCAAGATCGAGACCGGCCGGGTCCCGGTGCGGACCCTGGAGGTCCGGGCCATGGCCGAGCTGTACGGCGCGGCCGAGGACAGGGTCGAGATCCTGCTCGGCCTGGCCAAGGACTCCAAGCAGAAGGGCTGGTGGCAGTCCTACGGCACCGGCGCGGTGCCGCCCGGCTTCGACACCTTCCTCGGCCTGGAGGCCGCGGCCAGCTCGCTGCGCACCTTCAGCAGCGGCCTGATCCCCGGCCTGCTGCAGACCAAGGAGTACGCCTACGAGCTGCTCAACGCCTGGTCCCCGGTGGAGCGCACCGACGTGGAGAGCAGCCTGGCGCTGCGGCTGGCCAGGCAGGAGCGGTTGACCGGGGTCAACCCGCTCAGCCTGTGGGCGGTGGTGGAGGAGGCCGCGCTGCGCAGGCTGGTGGTGCCCGCCGACGCCATGCGCCAGCAGCTCCGGCACCTGCTGCACCTGGCCTACCGGGCCAACGTGACCGTGCAGGTGCTGCCCAACTCGGCAGGCGCGCACCCGCTGATCGGGGACAACGTGGCGCTGCTGGAGTTCCCCGACCCGGTGGACCCGCCGGTGGTGTTCCTGGAGAACTCCGCGGGCTGGCAGGGCATGAAGAAGGCGGCCGAGGTGCGCCGGTACAAGCTGGCCATGGACCACCTGACGATGGCCGCGATGAGTCAGAAGGACTCGGTCGCGCTGATCGCCAAGATCGCCGACGAGCTGGTCTGAGCGCTTTAGTCGAACAGCTCGGAGAGGAAGTCCTTCTTCTTGCGCCGCCGGTAGTACGGGTCGTGCGCGTACGGATCGTGGCCGTAGGGCGCGGGCTGGCCGTAGCCCGGCGGCACCGGCGGCGGGGCGTAACCCGGCGGCTGGTGATAGGCGGGCGGCGGTGGCGGGTAGCCCGGTTCCGGCTGGTACGGCGGCGGCTGGGCGGCGACCGGCTGATCCACCGGCACCGGGTTGGCGCCGCTGGTCGCGGTGCTCGCGGCGGCGGCTGCCGCGGCCTCGCGTTCGCGGGCCTCGGCGGCCTGGTGGTAGATCAGCGCCGCGTCGATCAGGCGCTCCAGCTCACCGCGGTCCAGGAAGATGCCCTTGCAGTCCTGGCACACGTCGATGTGCACACCGGTTCGGTCCACGGTCTGCATGATGTCCTGGCACTTCGGGCAGATCACCAGACCAGCGTACCCAGCAGGAAGCCGGTGGTGGCGGCCAGAATTCCGGCGGCCAGGCTGCCTGCCACGTTGAGCGCCGCCCTGCCCCTTGGCAGCAGGCGGGTTTCCTGCGCGAAGGTCGAGTAGGTGGTCAGCGCGCCGCAGAAGCCGGTGCCCAGCAGCGCCATCGCCGGTGCGGCCACCATGGCCCCGGCCAGCCAGCCGAGCAGCAGCGAACCCGCGGTGTTCACCGCGAAGGTGCCCCAGGGCAGGCCGGGGAAGCGCCGCGTCGCCCACCGGGTGACCAGGTAGCGCAGCGGGGCGCCGAGTGCCGCGCCCAGCACCACCAGCAGCGCGGTCACCGGGCGATCCGCTCGCCGAGCAGGTGCCCGGCCCAGACCGCGGCCAGCGCGGCGAGCAGGGTGATAGCCAGGTAGGCGGCGGCCTCGGCGGCCTGGCCCGCGTGCACCAGCCGGACCGCGTCCACGGTGTAGGCGGAGAAGGTGGTGAAGCCGCCGAGCACCCCGGTGCCCAGGAACGGGCGCAGCGCGGAATCCGCGGCGGTCAGGCTCATCAGCAGGCCGATCAGCAAGCAGCCGAGCACGTTGATCCCGACCGTCGGCCAGGGGCCCGGCAGGGCCAGCCCGAGGGCGTGGCGAGCCAGGGCGCCGAGAGCGCCACCGGCGGAGATGAGCAGCAGAACCGGCATCCGACCACGGTAGGCGTTGGCCCGATCGGGTGTGTGCGAGGCCACCGGGGAACTGTTAGCAGTCTGCTTGCAACAGCTAGCACTCTTGCGTACGGTCGAAGACAGGCGAGAGGAGGTGACCCTCATGGGCGAGGACAACAACAAGTCGGTCAACCAGGTGGTCGCTGATCTCGGCCGTGATATCGGTGACTACATCCGCACCCAGCGGGCGAACGCGCAGATCTCGTTGCGCCAGCTGGCCAAGCTCGCCGGTGTGTCCAACCCGTACCTCAGCCAGATCGAGCGCGGGTTGCGCAAACCGAGCGCCGAGATCCTGCAGCAGATCGCCAAGGGGCTGCGGATCTCCGCCGAAGCGCTCTACGTCCAGGCCGGAATCCTGGAGGAGCGCCCAGGTGGGCCCGTCATCGACGCCGTGCTCGCCGACACCGACCTGAACGAGCGGCAGAAGCAGGTGCTGCTCGACGTCTACGAGTCGTTCCGGCGGGAGAACGCCGCCGCGACCCCGCCAGCCGATTCATCCAAGGAGTGATCCGGTAATGCCCGCACTGCCCACCGCCGAAGACGTCCGCAAGGCCACCGAACAGGCCGCGATCGTGTTCAACACCGCCATCGAGCAGGCCCGCACCCCGCTGCTGGCCGCCCTCGGCGCCGGTGACCTGGCCGCCAAGGCCGTCGTGGACGCGCTGACCAAGGCCCGCGAGACCGTCGGCGAGCGTGCCGAGAAGGCCACCACCGCGGTGAACGACCTGCCCGCCGAGCTTGGCGAGCTGCGCAACAAGCTGGACCCGGCCGAGTTCCGCAAGATCGTGGACGCCTACACCCAGGCCGCCCAGCAGCTCTACGGCTACCTGGCCGAGCGCGGCGAGGCCACCCTGGACAAGCTGCGCAGCAACCCGCAGGTGCAGACCGCCCAGCACCGGGTCGAGGAGGCCGCGGCCGAGGTTCGCGAGCTGGCCGACGACGTGCTCGGCAAGGTCACCCGCCGGACCCGCGTCGCCGGTGAGAAGACCGCCGCCGCCGCGGAGAAGGCCGCCGAGAAGATCGAGGACGTCGCGGTGAAGGTCGAGGAGGCAGGCGCGAACGTGGCCGCCGCCACCAAGACCGCCACCCGCAAGCCGGCCGCCAAGCCCACCACCGGCGCCCGCAAGACCACCGGCCCCAGCACCACCGGCGCCCGCAAGACCACCAGCTGACCTGGTTCAACCGCACAACCTGCCACCGCCGACCTGCCCCGAACTGGTCGGCGGTGGCTTTCGTCTCCGACCCGGTCCGCACCGCCCGCGCTTCGCCGTACCCTGGTGGTGTGCTCGCGCCAGCAATGTGGATCATGACGATCATCCATTTCGCCGCCATCCCGGTCGGCCTGTTCGCGTTCGTGCACGCCGTGATGCAACGCGCGGACGCCTTCACCGCCGCGGAGAAGCTCAGCAAGCCCGCCTGGCTGGGCATCACCGGCGGCGGCACCGCCGCGCTGGCCTTGTTCGCCTTCGGCGGCCCCGGCTCGCTGTTCTGGATGGCGGGCATGGTGGCCGTGCTGGTCTACCTGGTCGACGTCCGGCCGAGGGTGTCCGACGCCCAGCGCGGTCCGCGCTGGTGAGTCCGGCCCTGGCCGTGGCCAACGGCGTGCGCTGGAGCGTGCACGGCACCGGCGGCCCGGTCACCCTGCTCATCCCCGGCCTGGGCGCCACCCCCGGCGAGGCCCGGCTGCCCGCGGTCGGCCTGGCGGGGACCAGGGTGGTGCTGACCCTGCCCAGCCACGGCGAGTCCCCGGACGCGCCACCCGGCTACTTCCGCTACCAGACCATCGCCGCCGACGTGCTCGCGGTGGCCGACGAGGTCGGCGCCACCGCCGCCATCGGCACCTCCCTGGGCGCCAGCGCCCTGCTCACCATCGCCGCCGGTCACCCCACCCGGTTCGAGCGCCTGGCCCTGCTGATCCCCGCCGTACTCGACCAGCCCCGCACGGCAGGTGGCACTGATCCGCTGGCCCGGATGTCCGAGGCCACCGAACACGCGCTGACCACCGGCGACACCAGCCGCCTGCAGGCCGTGGTGGCGGGCGAGTTGCCGCCAGGCCAGGACCTTGCCGACTACGTGGACAAGCGGGTGGCCGCGCTGCTGCGCCTGCGCGAGGCGCTGACCGGCCTGCCGGCCCAGGTCCCGGTCCCGGATGTGCGCACGCTGGCCGAGGTGACCGCCCGGGTACTGGTGGTCTCGGCCACCGGCGACCCACTGCACTCCGAGCACGTGGCCAAGTCGGTGGCCGCCGCCCTGCCACAGGCCAGGCTGGAAGTCCTGCCCTCGCTGATCCCCCTGGTCACCCACCGCCGCGAACTACGCGCCCTGCTCGCCGACTGGGCCGCCTCCCCGCTCGGCTAGCCTGCGACCATGACCGGCTGGACCATCGCAGGCACCCTCACCGTGCACCCCGCCCTGGACCGCCTCGACCTGCTCGCCGCCCCGGTGTCCACCCTGCTCCGGACCCTGGACGCCGAGCACTGCGGGGTCACCGAGATCAACCCCGACCTGGCCGACACGGCGGCTTTCTGCGCCGAGTACGGCTCCCCGCTGTCCGCCTCGGCCAACTGCGTGGTCGTCGCGGGCCGCCGCGGCGACGTGGTCCGCTACGCCGCCTGCCTGGTCCTGGCCACCACCCGAGCCGACGTCAACGGCGTGGTCCGCAAACGCCTGGACGCCCGCAAGGCCAGCTTCGCCCCGATGGATGAGGCGGTCAGCCGGACCGGCATGGCCTACGGCGGGATCACGCCGATCGGGCTGCCCGCGGACTGGCCGATCCTGTTGTCGGCGGAGGTCGCGGAGGCGCCGGAACTGGTGATCGGCAGCGGGGTCCGGCACAGCAAGCTGCTGGTGCCGGGGGCGTTGCTGGCCAAGCTGCCCAACGCCGAGGTGCTGCCGGGGCTGGCTCAGCCGGTGCCCGCGTAGTCCTCCAGCAGCGCGACCGCCTCCGCCAGATCATCCGTGATCAGGATCCACCGCTCCGCCGCCCGCCCACTGGCCAGCCGGTGCAGCAGATCCGCCACCGGCATCTCCTCGGTCCAGAACCGCTTGCCAAGGAACACCATCGGCGCGGCCGGGCCGACGCTCTCGTAGTAGTTCTGGGTCAGGTCCTGGAAGATCTCCTGGACGGTGCCCGCGCGGCCTGGGGTGTACAGGACGCCGCCGGTGGCCACGGTGAGCAGGCCGTCCTCGCGGACGGAGTTGGCGAAGTACTTGGCGTGTAGTTCGCACAGGGGGTTGGGCGGTTCGTGGCCGTAGAACCAGGTCGGGATGCCGATGGTGCGGGGCAGATCTTCCGGTTCCGGGAGGTCGAGGGACAGGCCTGCGTGTACCCAGCGGCCGATGGTTTCATCGTCCACTGTGGACGAATCGGTGGCGTGGAAGGCGGGGGCGGCGGCCAGTTCTGACAAGGCTTTGGCGAGTTGGTCGTCGTCCGCTGTGGACAGTCGTACGCCCAGCGGGATGGCTTCCATGGCGCCGGGGCCGCCGCCGGTGAGGACGGTGAACCTGGCGGGACTGCGGCCGATGGCGCGTCCCAGTTCGGCGGCCTGGCGGTACTCGGGGCTGTCCCGGCGGAAGGCGTGGCCGCCCATCACCGCGACCGGGTTTGCCCTGCCCGCCACCGCGCAGGCGGCCAGCAGGTCTTCCAGGGCCTCGGTGATGGCGTGGTCGTGCAGGCGTTCGGCCAGGGCGTGCAGGGGGTCCGGGTGGTGGCCGGTGGTGCCGCCGATGGACCTGCTGTGCCGGTACACCCGGGCGTCGGGGGTGTCCCGGTAGGTCTCCGGGTGGCGTGGGTCCAGGCCGGTGAACAGTTCCGCGACGGTGTACAGCGTGGCGCGGTAGGCGCGGTAGGGCAGTTCCGGGATGTCCGGGAACACCAGCGCGCCACTGGCCTCGGCCCGGTCGCGGGCCGCCGGGGCCAGCCGGCAGCCCAGCAGCAGGGCGCCGTCCAGGCTGGTGCGCAGCAACTCGTTCTCCGCCGGGCCGGTCAGGTCCAGCCCGACCAGCACCGTGTGCCGCAGGTCCCGCCCGGCCGCCCGGTGCTCCCGCAGCGCTTCCAGCTCACCGATCTCGATCCGCACCCGGTCAAGGGTAGGCCCGGACGGCACCGGCTAGTGGAAAACGACAGTTCTGTTGCCGTGCACCAGCACCCGGTCCTCCACGTGCCAGCGCAGTCCCCTGGCCAGCACCACCTTCTCGATGTCGGTGCCCTTGCGCACCATGTCGGCCACCGAGTCGGTGTGGTCCACCCGGCCGACCTCCTGCTCGATGATCGGCCCGGCGTCCAGGTCCGCGGTGACGTAGTGACAGGTCGCGCCGACCAGTTTCACGCCGCGGGCGTAGGCCTGGTGGTACGGGCGGGCGCCCATGAAGGAGGGCAGGAAGCTGTGGTGGATGTTGAGTGCCTTGCCGGACCAGGCCGCGCACAGCTCGTGCGGCAGCACCTGCATGAACCGGGCCAGCACCACCGCGTCCGGGCGCTGGGAGTCCACCAGCTGGCGGATCTGGGCGAAGGCCGCCTGCTTGCCCTCGGGATCCTTGCCCGCCACCGGGAACGGCACGTGGTGGAACGGGATGCCGTGCGCCCTGGTGATCCCGGCCAGGTCGGCGTGGTTGCCGATCACCGCGCGCACGTCCACGTCCAGCTCGCCGGAGGCCACCCGGCCCAGGATGTCGTAGAGGCAGTGCCCTGCCTTGGACACCAGGATCACCACCCGGCGCTTCTGGCCGGTGTCGGTGACCCGCCAGTCGCTCTGCACACCCAGTTCCCTGGCCACCGAGGCGAAGCGGTGCCGCAGCTCGGCCACGTCGAAGGGCAGCGAGTCGGCCCGCACCTCCTGGCGGGTGAAGAACCAGTTGGTGTCGGTGTCGGTGTGGTAGGCCGCTTCCACGATCCAGCCGCCCTGCTCGGCGAGGAAGGTGGAGATCCGGGCCACGATGCCGGTGCGGTCCGGGCAGCCCAGGGTGATCACATAACGTCGTTCACGGGCGGACATGGCTGGTCAGTCTGCCCGCTGCGCCCGCGTTCACCTGGTCAGGGGGTGCCCAGCCGGTCCAGCAACGCGGCGTTCCCGGTCACCACGGCGGTGTTCGGCCGGTTCCACAGCCGCCGGTAGATGGCGTCCGCGGTGCCGGCGACCACCGCGTCGGTGTCGGTGCCACTGCCCTGCACCGGGCCCACCTTGGCGACCTGCCCCGGAGCCAGGGTGAGCACCACGGCCAGGCCGGCGTCGGCGGCGTGGAAGAGGATGGTGCCCTGTTCGGTGCGCTGCTCGTGCTCGCGGAACACCTGCGCCATGACCAGCGCCTCCTCGATGCCGTCCGCGGCGAACCGGGGCTCGAACCGCAACTCCCTGCCCGGGTCCACGCCACCGGCCACCTCGTAGAGCGCGTGTTCGGCGTCCAGCCGGTGGATGGCCACCTCGTGCGCCATCCGCCGGGCCCACATCGCGCCGGGCTCGGCCAGCGTCATGCCGAAGGCCCAGGCCGGTGCGGTGCGGCCCTTGTCAACGAGCAGGCCGATCAGCCGCTCCTGCTCGGTCACCCACCAGGCGTGCAGTTCGGCCCAGTCCCGGGGCGCAGGCGGGAAATCCGGCCGCACGTCCACGAGTCCCGCGGTCAGGTTGTCCGCCGCCCAGGCCTGCGCGCGGGCCTGGTGCGCGACCAGCTTCTGTACGGTCCAGTCCGGACAGGTCGGGACCCGCGCGTCCGGACCGGCCTTGAGCGCGGCGGCGCGCATGGCCTCGGAGTGGATCCTGATCTGCTCGATGAAGTCGGTGTGCTCCACCCCACAGAGCCTACGGATTCGGCCCGTAGACCGCGTCCGCATTGAGCGTGACCTCGCCCAGCCGCCACCGGTTCCGGCGGTCCAGCACCGGCCAGTCCCGTTCGGCGAGCAACCGCACCGCCTCCACCCAGCGGGCCCGTGGACCGTAGGGCGCGAACGGGGCCGCGGTGGCCCAGCAGGCGTCCAGCTCGGCCAGCAGCGCGTGCACCCGCTCGCCGGGCACGTTGTGGTGGATCAGCGATTTGGGCAGTCGTTCGGCCAGGTCGGAGGGCTGTTCCAGGTCCGAGGGCAGGCAGGCCAGGGTGAAGGTCAGCGGTCGCTGCGCGTCCAGGGTGACCCAGCAGCAGCGGCGGCCGATCTCATCGCAGGTGCCCTCCACCAGCAGTCCGCCGGGGGCCAGCCGGGACTGCATGGTCGCCCACGCCTCCGCGGCCGCGGCCTCCTCGTACTGGCGCAGCACGTTGAACGCGCGCACCAGCGCGGGCCGCCGCCCGGCCAGCTCGAACCCGCCGCGGCGGAACTCCAGGCCAGGCCGCTCGGCCGGTTTGGCCGCGTCCACCCGCTCCTGGTCGATCTCCAGGCCGAGCACCCGCAGGTCCGGCCGCAGCCCGCCCAGCCGGTCGGCCAGCTCCACCGCGGTGATCGGCGACGACCCGTAGCCAAGGTCGATGACCAGCGGATCCGGCGCGGCGCGCAGCGCGTCCGCGGTGAGCGCGGTGCCCGCGATCCACCGGTCCACCTTGCGCAGCCGGTTCGGGTTGGTGGTGCCCCTGGTGGGCAGGCCGAGCGTGCGCGCCCGGCCCGCGGCGTAGCGCGGGGCCCGTTTGCGGACCTGGTTCACGAGCGTTCGGACAGCCAGCGCTGGGTGAACTCGTGCTCGGTGTCCAGCAGCCTGGCCACCTGCTCGATGACCGCCCGCTCCACCTTGCCGCCGACGAAGGGCAGCGAGACCGACACCTGCAACCGCCCGGCCACCCGGCAGCCCTCGCCCGCGGCGCTGATCGCGATCGAGCACTCGATGGTCGCGGGCGCGCCGGGCACGGTGGCGTGCACCGAGGCGGTGGCGCCCTCGCCGCTGGGCCGCCAGGTCTCCACCCGCTCGATCACCAGGTCACCGGGGATCAGCGAGCGCACGAAGGAGGGCAGCTTGTCCGCCGGGATGCCCTGCCGCAGCTTGACCACGGTCTCGGCGCCGTTGACCGCGAGCGAGATCAACTCGCCCTTCGGGCCGCCAACCGCGGCCAGCCGGTCGCGCAGATAGGTCTCGTCGACCATGGTCGCGGCCACCGCCGCGGCGGGGAAGGAGTAGCCGTGCGAGGTCTCGGTGCTGGTTGCCACGGGGTGTCACGCTACCGTTGAACGTCGTGACCACACCCGTGCCGTTGGCTGGCTACACCACCCTGCGCCTTGGCGGCCCGGCCTCGGTGTTCCTGGAAGCAACGAAGTCCACCGAGGTCATCGAGGCCGTGCGGGCCGCCGACCAGGCAGGTGAACCCCTGCTCGTGCTGGGCGGGGGGTCCAACCTGGTCATCGGCGACGCGGGCTTCGACGGCACCGTGGTGCGCATCGCCACCCGCGGCCGCGGGCACGACCCGCTCGGCGACGGTCTGGTCCGGCTGACCGTGGAGGCCGGCGAGAACTGGGACGACGTGGTCGCCGACGCGGTGGCCAATGATCTCGGCGGCCTTGAGGCGCTCTCCGGCATCCCCGGCCTGGTCGGCGCGACCCCGGTGCAGAACGTGGGCGCCTACGGCGTTGAGGTGGCCGATCTGCTGCTCTCGGTGGACCTGCTGGACCGGCGCAGCGGCCAGGTGCGCCAGGTCAGCACCGCCGAACTGGGCCTCGGCTACCGCACCAGCGTGCTCAAGGGCACCGACGACGCGGTGGTGCTGCGGGTCTCCTTCGCGCTGCGCACCGGCGGCCAGTCCGCCCCGGTCCGCTACGCCGAACTGGCCAACACCCTTGGCGTGGAGCTGGGCGCCAGGGTGCCAGCCGCCCAGGTCAGGGACGCGGTGCTGGCCCTGCGCACCGGCAAGGGCATGGTGCTCGACGCCGAGGACCACGACACCTGGAGCGCCGGGTCCTTCTTCACCAATCCGATCGTGGCCGAGGCCGACCTGCCCAGGGTGCTCTCGCTGATCCACGCCCGGCTCGGGCCGGAGATCAAGGTGCCGCGGTACCCCGGTGGCGCCGGCCGGGTGAAGCTGTCCGCGGCCTGGCTGATCGAGCGGGCCGGGTTCCTGCGCGGGCACGAGGCCGCCGACGGCCGGGTCTCGCTCTCGCACAAGCACACCCTGGCGCTGACCAACCGCGGCAAGGCCGACACCGAGGACCTGCTGACGCTGGCCCGTGAGGTGCGTGACGGCGTGCGCGGTGCGTTCGAGGTCGATCTGCACCCGGAACCGGTCTTCGTGGGCTGCAACCTCTGACCTGCGGGAACAAAACTCGTGTGCGCTGGGCAACCGGCCAAACGAGTGACGCCAAGTGACGGGCTCCTCACCCCGAGTGTTTCATGGACGGTGAAGTACCGGATCGAGGAGTTCGCATGACCAGCGCGGAGGACGACAGGCGCAGGGCGGCGATCCGGCCGGTGAAGCGGCGGCACGAGGACACCCTGCTCGACCTGCCCGGCGTCGTCGCGGTGGACATCGGCGCGCAGACCACGGGTGGTGTGCGCACCGGCCGGCCGGCCATCGTGGTGTCGGTGCGGGTGAAGCGGCCCGCGGTCACCGTGGCGCACGGCCAGCTGCTGCCTGCCGAGATCGACGGGGTGCCGGTGGACGTCATCGAGGAGGACGTCCTGCTGCACCCCGCGCTGCTGCGCGCCGACGCCGCCCCTGAGCGCTCCGGCGAGTCCTACCCGGCCCTGGTCGGCGGGATCAGCGTCGGCCCCTGCCGGTCCATCCAGATGGTCCCGCCGCAGGCCCCCGAGCCCGGCGAGTACGTCACCGTGGGCACCCTTGGCCTGCTGGTGGCCGCCCGCGCCGACCGGCGGCGGGTGTTCGGCCTGACCAACTTCCACATCGCCTGCGTGGACGACGCCTGGGCGGTGGGCGATGCGATGACCCACCCCTCCAGGGTCGACGGCGGCCGCTGCCCGCAGGACATCGTGGGCAGCCTGGCCAGTTCGGCGCTGTCCGGTTCGGTGGACGCGGCGCTGATCGCGCTGACCCCGGAGCGGGCGTGGCGGCGGGAGATCGCCCAGCTCGGCAGGCCGGGCGGCTGCGCGCGGGCGCTGCTGGGCAGCCTGGTGCGCAAACGCGGCCGGACCACCGGGCTCACCCAGGGCGTGGTGGTCTCCACCGACGTCACGCTCTGCCTGGACTACGGCGACAGCCTGGGCAGGCGGCGGCTGCGGGACCAGATCAGGGTCACCACGGCCGAGGGGGTCTTCGGCGATCGGGGCGACTCCGGCGCGGTGCTGGTGGACCCGGACAACCAGGTGGTCGGCCTGCACTGCGCGGGCACCCTCGGCGGCGGCAGCGGCTTCGCCAACCCCATCAACCGGGTGCTCGATGAGCTGGACGTAGTGCTGGCCTAGAACGGCCCATCCTGATCATCCGGTTCACCCGCAACCCCAATGTGAGAAGTGACACATCGACTTCGGGCACCCCCTTACGGGCATGGGGCGTCCTGGAGATGAGGGCACCCTTGACGGGGTGCCGGATGCGTGGAGGTCGACTGTGGTTGCTCAACGACGGGGACGGGGACGGTCCCTGCTCGGCTTGATGGGGTTGCTCACCGCGGGTGCGCTGCTGCTTTCCGCCTGTACCGGCGGTGCGGGCGGGGATGGCGGCGGCACCAGCAAGGCTGACGCGCCACCGGTCGCCAAGGTCAGCGTGGAGCCTGGGGACGGCGCCAAGGACATCAGCCCGCGCGCGCCGGTCAAGGTCTCGGTCGCCGAGGGCTCGCTGGACGAGGTGACGCTGACCGCGGACGGCAAGGCGGTCGCGGGCAAGATCGCCGCGGACAAGAAGACCTGGGCGCCGGACAAGGTGCTCGAGTTCGGCAAGAGCTACACCCTCGGCGGCTCGGCCACCGGCACCGACGGCAAGAAGGTCGACATCAAGGGCGGCTTCGCCACCCAGGCCGCGGGCAAGCTGATGCGGGCCACGATCAACCCGGTGGACAACGCCACCGTGGGCATCGCGATGCCGGTCAAGGTCGAGTTCGACGAGGCCCCGCAGGACCGGGCCGCGGTGGAGAAGGCGCTCAAGGTGGAGACCTCGGTGCCGGTGGAGGGGGCCTGGGCCTGGCTCAACCCCAAGGAAGTGCACTACCGGCCCAAGGAGTTCTGGCCGGCCAACACCCAGGTCAAGGTCAGCGCGGACCTGTTCGCGGTGCCCTATGGCAAGAACGTCTTCGGCCGGGCCAGCCTGAGCACCAAGTTCACCATCGGCCGGGCGCAGATCGTCGAGGCCAGCGTGGCCACCAAGCGCATGATCGTGAAGCGGGACGGCCGGGAGTTGATGAACCTGCCTGCCAGCCTTGGTGATGAGAGCAAGCCGGACCTGCGCACCGCGAACGGGATCTACATGGTCTCCGAGCGCAACGCCACCGAGCGCATGGTCAACGAGAAGTACAAGTACGACGTCACCAAGAAGTGGGCGGTGCGCATCGCCAACAGCGGTGAGTTCATCCACGAGAACCAGGACAACGCGGCCAACCTGGGCAAGCGCAACACCTCGCACGGTTGCATCAACCTGAGCGAGGCGGACGCGAAGAGGTACTTCGACAGCTCGCTGATCGGCGACCCGGTGATCATCTCCGGCTCCGCAGGCACCAAGGGCGCGGTGTCGGACACCTACGACTGGCGGATCGACTGGCCGACCTGGCTGTCGAAGTCGGCCCTGAAGTGACCACCACGATCACCGGCCACGGCGGTACGCGGCTCGCGCTGCGCACCGCCGGGCCGGTGGGCGCGCCCGCGCTGGTGCTGCTGCACGGCTGGGCGCAGAGTTCGGCGGTGTGGCGGCGGCTGCTGGCCGACCCCGGCCTGACCGAGCGGTACCGGCTGCTCGCGCCGGACCTGCGCGGCCACGGCGAGTCCGAGGCCCCCGACGGCGGCTACGACGACCCGGCCGCCTGGGCCGGCGACCTGGCCGCGGTGCTCGAGCACGCCAGCGGACCGGCCGTGGTGCTCGGCTGGTCCTACGGCGGGCTGGTGATCGCGGACTACCTGCGGGTGCGTGGCGACGCCGCGCTGGCCGGGATCGTGCTGGTCGGCGCGGTCACCGAGATCGGCCCTGACCGGCCGGGCGGGGCCACCGGCCCGGTGCTGACCACCGGGCTGCGCGAGATGCTCTCCCCTGACGACGAGGTGGCCCGCCCGGCACTGCGCGAGTTCATCGCCGGCGGCACCGCGGTGCCGCTGCCCCAGGACGAGCAGGACCGGCAGCTCGGCACCGCGCTGGCCACCCCGGCCGCGGTGCGCAAGGCCGTGTTCAAGCGGGACATCGGCAGTGCCGAGGCGCTGAGCAAGGTGACCGTGCCCACCCTGGTGCTGCACGGGGACTCCGATGAGGTGGTCCTGCCGGTGGCCGGTCGCTACGCCGCGGACACCGTGCCCGGCGCGGCGGCCAGCTGGTATCCGGGCTGCGGGCACGCCCCGTTCCTGGAGCGTCCGGCGGACTTCGACGTTGAGCTGGCCCACTTCCTGACGCGCTGCCACGTGGAGCACGGCAAAATGGGTCTGTGAGACGCAGAGGCATCGGTCGAGCGGGCAGGGTAGCCGTGCTGTCCCTGCACACCTCCCCGCTCGAACAGCCAGGCACCGGCGACGCCGGTGGCATGAACGTCTACATCGCGCAGACCGCGATCCGGCTGGCCCAGCGCGGCACCGCGGTCGAGGTCTTCACCAGGGCCACCTCCTCCGAGCTGCCGCCGACGGCCGAACTCGCGCCGGGGGTGACCGTGCGGCACGTGCCGGCCGGGCCGTACGAGGGGCTGGAGAAGAACGACCTGCCCGCCCAGCTCTGCGCGTTCAGCGCGGGCGTGCTGCGCACCGAGGCCAGCCACGCGCCCGGCTACTACGACGTGGTGCACTCGCACTACTGGCTCTCCGGCCAGGTCGGCTGGCTGGCCAGGGACCGCTGGGGGGTGCCGCTGGTGCACACCGCGCACACCCTGGCCAAGGTCAAGAACCGCGCGCTCGCCGCGGGCGACACGCCGGAACCGCAGGTCAGGGTGATCGGCGAGCAGCAGGTGGTGGCCGAGGCGGACAAGCTGGTGGTCAACACCGAGGTCGAGGCCGCTGAGCTGACCGGGCTCTACCAGGCCCGGCCGGACCAGGTGGCCGTGGTGCCGCCAGGGGTCGACCTGGAGCGCTTCACCCCCGACGGCCGGGCCGCCGCACGGGCCGAGCTGGGCCTGGCCCCGGACGCCGTGGTGCTCGCCTTCGTCGGCCGGATCCAGCCGCTCAAGGCGCCCGACGTCCTGCTGCACGCCGCCGCCGAAATGATCAACCGCGATCCTGGATTGCGGGCCCGGCTGGTGGTGCTGATCGTCGGCGGACCCTCCGGCACCGGCCTGGACCGGCCGACCGTGCTGCACGAGCTGGCCGCCCGGCTGGGCATCGCCGAGCTGGTCCGCTTCCTGCCGCCGCGGCCGGGCGCCGCGCTGGCCACGGTGTACCGGGCCGCCGACGTGGTCGCGGTGCCCAGCCACTCCGAGTCCTTCGGCCTGGTCGCGCTGGAGGCCCAGGCCTGCGGCACCCCGGTGGTCGCCGCCGCGGTCGGCGGGCTGCCGGTCGCGGTCGCCGACGGGGTCTCCGGCCTGCTGGTCCCCGACCACCGCGCGAGTTCCTGGGCGGACGCGCTGGGGCACCTGGCGCTGGCGCCCACCCGGTGGCGGGAGTTCGCCGCCGCCGCCCCCGCGCACGCCGCGGCGTTCTCCTGGGACCACACCGCCGAGCGGCTGCTCGCGGTGTACGGCCAGGCGGCCGCCGCGCTGCGCACCACCCTGGAGATCGCGGTATGAGCCTCGACCAGCTGATCGAGTCCACTTTGGACAGTCAGGAACTCAAGTACGCCAAGCGGGAGCAGGGCCGCTGGTTCGTCACCCTGCCAGGGGTGAAGAAACTCCAGACCAACCTGTGGCTGATCCTGGGCCGCCAGTCGCTGCTGGTGGAGGCGTTCGTGTGCCGCCGCCCGGACGAGGGCCACGAGCAGGTCTACCGATTCCTGTTGCGCCGCAACGCCCGGCTCTACGGCGTGCACTACACCGTGGACCCGGCTGGCGACATCTACCTGATCGGCCGGATCGGCCTGCACGCGGTCACCGCGGACGAGCTGGACCGGGTGCTCGGCCAGGTGCTGGAGGCCGCCGACGGGGACTTCAACACGTTGCTGGAACTGGGTTTCGCCGGGGCCATCCGGCGGGAGTGGGACTGGCGGGTCTCCCGCGGCGAGTCACTGGCCAACCTGCAGGCGTTCAAGCACCTGGTGACCTCCCCGCACGAGGGCCCGGTGCACGCCGAGTCCTGATCGTGACCGGCGCCGGGCAACGGCCGTCACCCCGCACTCCGTCCGATCGTTGTATCGCAGACGACGATGGGGGTCGGACGACATGGCAGGACGATCATTACTCGCCCTCGGCGCACTGGGCCTGGTGCTGGTGGCCGGGTGCTCCGGGGCGGGTGAGCGGGCCAACACGGCGGTCGGCGTCGCCGAACCCGCGCAGGGCGGCTCCGCCCAGCAGGGCTTCAGCGGCGGCCCCGGCGACGCCAAGGTCCCGCAGCAGAAGAACCCGGGCGCGGTGGTCGAGAAGGGCGCCAGCGCCCCGGAACCGGCTTCGCTGGAGGCCCGGCAGCTGATCAGGACCGCGCGGCTCGAGCTGAGCGTGGCCAAGGTCGAGGAGGCCGTGCGCAAGGCGCAAGAAGAGGCCAAGGCGGCCGGCGGGTTCGCCAGCGAGGAGAACGCGCGCGAGCAGCGGGCCACGCTGACCGTGCGGGTGCCCGCGGACAAGCTGGACGAGGTGCTCAACCGGCTCGACGACCTCGGCAAGGTCATCGTGCGCGAGCAGCGCTCCCAGGACGTCACCGACGCGCTGGTGGACACCAAGAGCAGGCTGGAGTCCCAGCAGGCCAGCGTGGCCAGGGTGCGCGCGCTGCTGGAGCGGGCCAACTCGGTCAGCGAGATCGTGCAGGTCGAGGGTGAGCTGACCAAGCGGCAGGCCGAGCTGGAGTCCTTGCAGCGCAGGCTGGAGTCGATGTCCAAGCAGGTCGCCATGGCCACCGTGTCGGTGTCCCTGGTGCGCGAGGACCAGGCTGTCGCGCCGAGCGGGGACGGGTTCCTGGACGCGCTGGCCGCGGGCTGGCGGGCCTTCCTGAGCACGGTCAACGGACTGCTGATCGCGCTGGGCGCCACGCTGCCGTTCCTGGTGGCACTGGGCATCGTGGGCGCGCTGGTGTTCCTGGTGCTGCGCCGCCGCAAGAACGCCACTGCCCCGGCCGAGCCGGTGGCCACCGAGAACCCGGTGGGCTGAAGGGTGTCGCGCGGGGCGGCCCGGGAGAGAGGGGGAGTCGCGAGCTCGAGCCGCCCCGCGTCCACAAGCTCCCGCTACGTCGGACCACTGCGGGCGGGGGGAGCCCTGGGTCCGGGCGGGCCGCGGTTCAACGGGGGATATGAACCGCGATGGACACCCTCTCGAGATCGGGGAGTGCGTGGGAGCCGATCTGAAAGAGTGATGTCAACTTGGCAGATTCGATGTGGCAATCACAAGCCTGGCCCACTGCTCCATTCGAGTGTACTTAGCTCGGTGGGATAACGGGATGATGTCTGGTCGGCCGCTGTTGACAACAACTTGACTGGGGCCTGTGAGCGTAGTCACGATTGATCGCCCGATTGGCGTCCGCCGTTGGAGGGAACACCCATGGCATTTCGCAGTCCGTACCCCGATGTCGCGGTTCCGGACGTCTCGCTGCCGGAGCTGCTGTTCGGGGCGCTGAGCCCGGAACAGGCCGCCGCGCCTGCGTTGATCGACGGGCCGAGCGGGCGCACGCTGCGCTACGGCGAGCTGGCCGCGCTGATCGACAAGGCCGCTGCCGGACTTGCCGCCCGCGGTATCAACAAGGGTGATGTGGTCGGCATCTTCAGTCCGAACACGCCCTACTACGCGGTGGTATTCCACGGCGTGCTGCGGGCGGGCGCGGTGGCCACCACGGTGAACGCGCTCTACACCGCCGAGGAGCTGGCCCATCAGCTCATCGACGCCGGGGCGAAGCTGCTGTTCACCGTCTCCGCCTTCGCCGAGCGGGCACTGGCCGCGGCCGAGGCGGCCGGCATCGCCGAGGTGATCTTCCTGGACGGCCTGGACGGCCACCCCGCGCTGGCCGAGCTGCTGGCCACCGAGGCCGCGCCGCCGGTGATCGAGTTCGACCCGGCCGAGGATCTCGCCGTGCTGCCCTACTCCTCGGGCACCACCGGCCGGGCCAAGGGCGTGATGCTGACCCACCGCAACCTGGTGGCCAACATCGAGCAGTTCAAGCAGGTCGTGCACATCAACTCGGCGGATCGAGTGCTGGCCGTGCTGCCGTTCTTCCACATCTACGGCATGCAGGTGACCATGAACCACGCGCTCGCGGTGGGCGCGACCGTGGTCACCATGCCCAAGTTCGACCTGGCCGAGTTCCTGCGGATCATCGCCGAGCACCGGACCAGCTACGTCTACATCGCCCCGCCGGTGGCGGTCGCGCTGGCTAAGCACCCGATGGTGGACGACTACGACCTGTCCGCGATGAAGATGCTCTTCTCCGGCGCCGCGCCGCTGGACGCCGAACTGGCGAACGCGGTGGCCAAGCGGCTGGGCGTGGCGGTGCGGCAGGGCTACGGCATGACCGAGATGAGCCCGGTCAGCCACGCCATCCCGAGCGACCGCCCGGACATCAACGTGGGCACGGTCGGGCTGATCCTGCCGAACATGGTGTGCAAGCTGGTCGACCCGGCCACCGATGAGGAGTCGCTGCCCGGTCAGCCCGGTGAGCTGTGGTGCCAGGGGCCCAACGTGATGAAGGGCTACCTGAACAACGAGGAGGCCACCAAGTCCACTTTGGACGATGAGGGTTTCCTGCACACCGGCGATGTCGCGGTGATCGACGAGCACGGCGTTGTGTCCATTGTGGACAGAGTGAAGGAACTGATCAAGTACAAGGGCTACCAGGTGCCGCCCGCCGAGCTGGAGGCGTTGCTGCTGACCCATCCGCAGATCGCCGACGCCGCGGTGATCGGCGTGCGGGACGCCGATGGCGAGGAGGTGCCCAAGGCGTTCGTGGTGCGCCAGGCAGGCGCCGAGGAGCTGGACGAGACCGCGGTGATGACCTTCGTGGCCGGGCAGGTGGCCCCGCACAAGAAGGTCAGGGTGGTCGAGTTCCTGACCGCGATCCCCAAGTCCGCCAGCGGGAAGATCCTGCGCAAGGACCTGCGCGCCCGCGAGCGGGGCTGACCCCTTCCCTGACGGGCCGGGGTCGGCCCCGGCCCGTCAGGGGTGCACGTCCGCGCCGAGCAGGGCGGGCCGGAAGCCGCGCACGCTGCCGCCGTTGGTCGGCCACAGCGTGCTGACCACGCCGTCGCTCAGGCGCACCGACTGCACGGTGAGCATCCGCGGCTGGTGCGGGGACAGCCACTGGTTGTGCCGCATCAGGTAGACCGAGTCATCCCGCCAGGACCAGGCAGCCGAGCCCAGGATCCACGGGATGAACGGGAAGGTCATCGAGTTGGGCGGCAGCGCGTACCGGCTGGTGGCGCCGGTGCGCAGGTCAAGCACGGCAAGGGATTCGAAGTCCGGCAGCGTGGGCGGCGGCACCGCGTAAGCGATCTTGTCGCCCTTGATGGAGAGCGCCGAGCGGTGTTCGTTGCCGTTGAAGTTCTCGCCGAAGACCCGCTCGCCTCGGTCCGCGCCGAACATCCCGGCCGGCAGCGGTTCCATCCTGCCCGCGCTGATCCGCCAGAAGCCCTTGGGCGTGCGCACCACGGCGATCCCGCTGGGGCTCAACAGGATCCGGTCCGCCACCGCGCCGTCCGGGGTGCTGATCGGGCCGAACGTGCCGCCGTAGCGCGCCCACAGCGGACCCGACGCGCCCCGGACGTAGAGCCGGTCCTGGCCGTAACCCAGGTCCACGTTGACGTGCTTGCCGTTGACCCGGTCGTAGTTGCCGCCGTACTGGAACACCGCCTGGTCCGGGTACGGCTTGGCCTCGGGCAGCCTGGCCAGCGGGATCCCGGCCCCGGCCCGGTGCACCGGGTAGCGGCGCAGCACGGTCTCGGCCGGTCCGGCCTGCTGGGTGGTGACCACGCCGCGGCCGTCCGGGGTGAGGTCGATCGGCACCTCACCCGCGCCGAAGCGCTGGTTCCAGGACTTCAGCTCGGTGGCGCCGGGCAGCCCGACCGCCAGCGCGAGCGTGCCGTCCGGGTTGGCCGCCACGGCCTGGAACAGCGCCTGGCGGCCGCCAAGCGAGGCCCCGATCAGCCGGGACTCGGTGCTCACCCCGTTGAACCGGCGTGGCTTGGGATAGGCGCTCTCCGCGACCGTGCCCGACCCGTTGTCGTAGCGGTGCAGCTCGTGGCCGCCGATCTCGTCCGAGCCCTGGAACGAGGTGATGGACTCCGGCGCGGGCGCGGCGTTGGCGGGTGTGGCGAACAGCAGCAGGGACAGCGCCAGCACCGGTGTGCAGGCGCGGGTGAACGTGGACCTGACCATGGAACCCCCTGGAGAGATGACTTCGGACGCTGGACCCATCAGGGGTGCACGTCAGCGGCCAGCAGGCGCGGACCCCTGGCCGGCACGCTGCGGCCGTCGTGCGGCCACTTGGTTTCCACCGACCCGTCGGCGATCTTCACCGACTGCACGGTCAGCTTGTGCGGCTGGTGCGGGGTCAGCCACCGCGCGTGCCGCAGCACGTAGACCGAATCGTCCCGCCAGGACCAGGCCGCCGAGCCCATGACGAGGGGCTCGAAGGGAGCGGGTTCGGCGTTGGGTGGCAGCGGGTACCGGTTGTGCTTGCCGGTGCGCAGGTCCAGCACGTTGAGCGGCTCGAAGCGCGACTCGCCCTCCGCCGGTGAGGCGTAGGCGATCTTGTCGCCGTTGACCGACAGTGCCGAGTAGTGGCTCTCCCGGCCGAAGTTCTCGCCGAAGACCCGGTTGCCGCGGTCCGCGCCGAACATGGCCGGAGACAGTCGTTCCATCTTGCCCGCGCTGATCCGCCAGAAGCTCTTGGGCGTGCGCACGACCGCGATTCCGCTGGCACTCAACAGGATCCGGTCCGCGGTGGCGCCGTCCGGGGTGACGATCGGGCCGAAGGTCCCGCCGTAGCGGGCCCAGCTCGGGCCGTTGGCGTAGAGCCGGTCCTGGCCGTAACCGATGTTGATGTTGACGTTCTGGTTGTCCGGCAGGTAATAGCTGCCGCTGTACTGGAACGAGACGCTTTCCGGGTACTGACTGGCCCTGGGCAGCCGGGCCAGCACACTGCCCTGCCCGGCGCGGCCAGCCGGATAGCGGCGCAGCACGGTCTCGCTCTCGCCCACCCGCTGGGCGGTGACCACGCCGCGGCCGTCCGGGGTCAGGTCGAACGGCCACTCGCCCACGCCGAAGCGTTGCTGCCAGGACCGCAGGCTGGTGGACCCCGGCTCGCCGAGGCCCAGGGTGAGGGTGGTCCCGGTGTCCGTGCCATCGGCCTGGAACAGCGCCTGACGGCCGCCGAGGGAGGCCCCGACGATGCGGGACTTGTAGGTCACCCCGTTGAACTCGCGTTCCTTCGGATAGCCCATCTCGGCGGCCCAGCCGCCGTCGTAGCGGTGCAGCATGTGGCCGCCCACCTCGGAGGCGCCCTGGTACGAGGCCACCGATTCCGGCGCGGGCGCGGCGTTGGCGGGTGTGGCGAACAAGAGCAGGGACAGCGCCAGCACCGGTGTGCAGGCGCGCGCGTACCTGGGCAGAGCCATGGAACCCCCTGTGGACGATGACGTACCCCTGCCTCGACGGTAGGGGCCAGCCGGGCGGGTCCGCGTGGGCTGAACGGCGCTCATCCACCTGCACTTTGGGGCGGCATATCAAAAACCCGAGGGCTGCCTTGTGCCGCGGCGAGCGCACTGGCCCACTGGCAGTCATGGACGAGCTGACGCACCGGCGGCGGTGGGGCATTCTCGCCGTGCTGAGCATCTGTCTGCTCATCCCGGTGCTGGACACCATGATCCTCCAGGTCGCGTTGCAGCGGATCCAGGCCGAGCTGGGCGCCACCCAGTCCGAACTGCAATGGGCGGTGGACGCCTACACGCTGGTCTTCGCCGCGCTGCTGTTCGCCACCGGCGCGCTGGCCGACGCGTTCGGGCGAAGGCGGATCCTGCTGTTCGGGCTGCTCGCCTTCGGTATCGCCTCCGCACTGTGCGCCTTCGCGAGCAGTCCGGGCGAGCTGGTGCTGTTCCGGGCGATCAAGGGCATCGGCGCGGCCGCCATGCCCGCGACCAGCCTGGCCATCCTCACCCACGTCTTCCCCGCGCAGGAGCGGGCGCGGGCGATCGGCATCTGGTCCGGCGTGTCCGGGCTCGGCGTGGCGCTGGGGCCGGTGGTCGGCGGGGTGCTGCTGGAGTACTTCTGGTGGGGCTCGGTGTTCCTGGTCAACGTGCCGGTGGTGCTGGCAGGACTGGTGCTGATCGCCTGGCTGGTGCCGGAGTCGCGCAGCCCCGGCCGCCGGGCCGTCGACCCGCTGGGCACCCTGCTCTCCATCGGCGGCATCGGCCTGCTGGTCTACGCGATCATCCACGGCGGCGAGGCAGGGGACTGGCTCGGCGCGGGTGTGCTGCTGCCACTGGGCGGCGCGATCGCGCTGCTGGTGCTGTTCGTGCTGGCCGAGCGGCGGATCGCGGATCCGGCCATCGACCTGAGCCTGTTCCGGGACCCGGTGTTCACCGCCGGGTCCAGCGCGGTGGCCATCGGCTTCTTCGTGCAGTCCGGCGGCTTCTTCGCGCTGGTCTTCCACCTGCAACTGGTCCGGGGCAACTCACCGCTGGAGACCGGCCTGCTGTTCCTGCCGGTCGCCGTCGGCACCGTGATCGCCTCCACCCGCGGTGCCGCGCTGGCCCAGCGTTTCGGCGCGAACGCGGTGGTCGGCGGCGGCCTCGCGGTGTCCGGGTTGTTCTTCGCCGGTAGCGCGTTCTGGACCCCGTCGACGCCGATCTGGTTGCTGGAACTGGGTTTCGGCGTGTTCGGACTGGCCTTCGGGTGTGTGCTCGGCCCGGCCACCGCGGCCGCGATGAGCGTGGTGCCCCCGGCCAAGGCGGCCGCCGGGTCCGCGGTGAACAGCACCGTCCGGCAGCTCGGCGCGGCACTGGGCATCGCGCTGGTCGGCTCGGTGCTCTCGGTCGGCTACCGCGACGGCCTCGGGCCGGCGGCCGAACTGCTGCCCGCGGCGGTGCGCGCCGAGGCGACCGACTCCCTTGGCGCCACCCTGGCGGTGCGCGCCCAGGCAGGCGACCGCGCCGGTGAACTGGTCGAGGCCGCCACGCGTGCCTTCGCCGAGGGCATGGCCGCCGCGGTGTGGACGGCCGCAGCGGCCGCCCTGCTCGGCGCGCTGCTCACCGCGTTGCTGCTGCCCGGCCGGGTGCCCGCGAAGGCCAGGGCGGGCGCACCCGGTTGATCCACCCGGTGGGTTCGAGTTGTCGAGCCGGGCCGGAGCGGGCAGATTCGCAAGCCTGTGGAAGGCGGTGCGTCCATGATCGTCACGGTCACCCCGAACCCCAGCCTGGACCGCACCCTGCGGTTACCCGGCCCCTTGCGGCCGGGCCGGGTGCACCGGGCCACCGGCAGTGCCACCGAGGCCAGCGGCAAGGGCGTCAACGTGACCAGGGTGCTGCGCGCCAACGGGATCGACTCCACCGCGGTGCTGCCACTGGGCGGCGCGACCGGGGCTGAGCTGCGCGCGCTGCTGACCGCCGAGCGGGTGCCGTTCACCGCGGTGCCCATCGCCGGGCGGATCCGCAGCAACATCACCGTGCTCGGCTCGCGCTCGGGCACCACCAAGCTCAACGAACCCGGCCCCGAACTCACCGAGCGGGAACTCGACGAACTCGTCGCCGCCACCGGCCGGGCCGTCCGGGACAGCCGGGCCCGCTGGCTGGCGATCTGCGGTTCGCTGCCGCCGGGCACCCCGCCGGGCCTGGTCACCCGGCTGGTCGCGGCCGGGCACGCCGCCGGGGCCGCGGTCGCGGTGGACAGCTCGGGGGCCGGACTGGCCGAGGCGGTGCGGGCGGGCGCTGACCTGGTCGCGCCCAACGCCGAGGAGCTGGCCGAACTCGCCGGGCAGCCGGTCACCGGCCCGGACCAGGCCGCGGACGTGGCCGCGGACCTGTGTCCCGGCACCGCGCTGGTCAGCCTCGGCGAACTGGGCGCGGTGCTCATCCGGCCGGACGGCACCGCCATGCACGCCGTGCCGCCGCCGATCACCGTGGTCAACACCGCCGGGGCCGGGGACGCGCTGCTGGCGGGCTGGCTGGCCGCCGAGGGCCCGGCCGCGGCCCGGCTGGCCCGCGCGGTCGCCTGGGGCGCGAGCGCCTGCCTGGCCGAGGGCACCGCCGAACTCCCGGACCACCCGGTCGCACCGGAGCTGGTCACCACCACCGAACTACAGGAGCGCCGATGAAGGTCCTCATCGCGGGCGATCGCTTCATCCCCGGCCGCACCTTCGCCGAGGAGATCGAGGCCCGGCTGCCCGGCAGCCCGATCACGGTGGCGGACTGGGCCGGGGCCAAGGCCGAGCAGCACGAGGCCCAGCAGGTGATGGAGGTGCGCGGCGCGGCCGCCGTGCCCGCCCCGCCGGAACTGCTCGCCGCGGTGCCGGGGGCCGAGGTGCTGTGCGTGCACTTCGCCCCGGTCGGCCCTGACCTGCTGGCCGCGGCCGAGGACCTGCGGCTGGTTGCGGTGGCCCGTACCGGACTGGAGAACGTGGACCTGGACGCGGCGAGCGCCCGCGGCATCGGCGTGGTGCCGGTCTTCGGCCGCAACGCTTCCGCGGTGGCCGAACTCCAGATCGGGCTGATCCTGGCCGAGTCCAGGGACATCGCCCGCGCGGACGCCTCGGTGAAGCAGGGCGGCTGGCGCAAGGAGTTCCCCGGCCGCCGGGTCGAACTCGGCGGCAGCACGGTCGGCATGATCGGCTTCGGGCACGTCGGCAGGCACTTCGCCCGCAAGCTCGGCGGGTTCGGCTGCACCCTGGTCGCCTACGACCCGTACGCGCCGGACGTGGCACTGGCCGAGTCCGGGGTGCGCCGGGCCGCCAGCCTGGACGACCTGCTCCTCGGCGCGGACTTCGTGGTGGTGCAGGCCAGGCACAGCAAGGAGACCGACCGGTTCATCGGCGCCCGCGAACTGGCCATGCTCAAACCGGGCGCCTACTTCGTCAACGTGGCCCGCAGCCGGGTGGTGGACACCGCGGCGCTCTACGACGCGCTGGCAGGCGGCCGGATCGCGGGCGCCGGCCTGGACGTCTTCGACGAGGAGCCGCTGCCCGCGGACTCGCCGTGGCGGCGGCTGGACAACGTCACCCTGACCACCCACTTCGGCGGCGACACCGAGCAGACCAACCGCACCTCCGCCGCCCTGGTGGCCGAGGCGGTGGCCGAGTTCGCCGAGACCGGCCGGGTGCGCACCGCGGCCAACGCGGACCTGCTGGGCTGGTGATGACCGATCTGCTGCTCGGCATCGACGCCGGGCAGACCGTCACCAAGGCCGTGCTGGTGGCCGCGGACACCGGGCGGGAGATCGCGGTCGGCCAGGCAAGGGTGCCGGTGTCCACCCCGCACCCGCGCTGGGTGGAACGCGACCTCGACCAGGTCTGGGACGGCTGCGTGCGGGCCATCCGGGCCGTGCTGACCGGCATCGACGGCGGCCGGATCGCCGCGATCGGGCTGTGCGGGCACAACGACGGCTGCTACCCGGTGGACGAGCACCTGCGCCCGGTCCGGCCCGCCATCCTGGCCATGGACTCCCGCGCGCACGAGCAGGTCCGCGGCTACCAGGACTCCGGGGTGGCCGCGGCCGCGCTGCCGCTGACCGGCCAGTCCCCGTTCGCGGCCAGCCCGGCCGCGGTGCAGGCCTGGCTGCTGGCCAACGAACCCGAGGCCATGGCCAGGACCCGCTGGCTGCTCTTCTGCAAGGACTGGCTCCGGCTCGGCCTGACCGGTGAGGTGGCCACCGACCCCACCGAGGCATCCGCCTCCTTCACCGACGTGCGCACCCAGCGGTACAGCCCGGCCGCCTTCGAGCTGTACGGCCTGTCCGGACTGGCCGGGAAGCAGCCGCCGATCCTGGGCAGCACCGAGATCGCCGGCCGGGTCACCGCCACCGCGGCCGGGCTGACCGGGCTGCGCGCGGGGACCCCGGTGGTCACCGGCGCGCACGATGTGGACGCCGGCGCGCTCGGCATGGGCGCGGTCACCCCCGGCGCGGCCTCGATCGTGATGGGCACCTTCAGCATCAACCAGGTGGTCACCGAGCAGGTCCGGCTCGACCACCGCTGGCAGGCCCGCGCCTTCCTGGCGCCCGGCCGCTGGCTGGCCATGTCCACCAGCCCGGCCTCCTCCTCGAACCTGGAGTGGTTCGTCCGCACCCTCTGCCCGGAGGCCGCGGCCGGCAGTGCGGACCCGTTCGGGTTCGTCGCCGCCGAGATCGCCGCGAGCACCCGGCCGGACCTGCCGCTGTACCTGCCGTTCCTCTTCGGCGCCCCGGTCGAGCACGGCCCGGCCGCCTCCGCCGGGTTCCTCGGCCTGCGTGGCTGGCACACCCGAGGCGACCTGCTGCGCGCGCTGTGCGAGGGCGTGGCGCTCAACCACCGCACCCACCTGAGCGCGCTGCGCTCGGCCTTCCCGATCACCGGCGCGGCCCGGCTATCCGGCGGCGGCGCGCGCAGCCCGGCCTGGAGCCAGCTGCTGGCCGACGCGGCCGAACTGCCACTGGAGGTCACCGCTGGCGCCGAACCGGGGGCCCGCGGCGCGGCCCTGCTGGCCGGGATCGGCCTCGGCCGCTTCGCTGGACTCACCGAGGCCGCGGCCACCGCCGAGGTGGTCCGCGCGCATCAGCCCGAGGCGGCCGGGGTGGCCAGGATGACCGCCCGCGCGGCCGAATACCGAATGGCCGTCGAATCCCTCCGTGACTGGTGGCAATCCGCTTAATTCGGGGGGTCTGATGGCAAATTTCAAACCGGCTCGGCAACAATACAGATCGACATTCCGCTATGGGGTGACTCTTTCCGGAAATCGGCCGGAAATCGGTTCCGGTGTGGATATCTTGCGCACGTGGTGGAGGAGGACAGCACCGCGCAGCGGCGCGAACTGGGGGAAGCCCTGCGGATCCAGCGGGAACTGGCTGGGATCACCCGTGGCGAACTGATCGCCCACTTCGACTGGTCGGCCAGCAAGTTCTCCCGGCTGGAGGCCGGGAAACGCGGAATCTCGGAAAGCGATGTCACCCGGTTCCTCGGTTACTGCCGGACCGACAACGACGAGGTCGACCGGTTGCTCGGCATTCTCCGCGAACCCGACACCGGCTATTGGGCCCGGCCGCATTCCGGCCGGTTCGCCGACGAACTGCGCACCCTGCTCCTGCACGAGACCACCGCCCGCACGCTGACCAGTTACGACCTCGCGGTGGTGCCGCCGCTGCTGCAGACCGAGTCCTACGCCAGGGCGCTGCTCGGCCCGGACGCCGACCCGCGGCCACGGCTGGCCCGCCAGGCGGTGCTGCCCACCCTGGCCATGGCCACCTTCTACATCCACGAGGCCGCGCTGCGGGCCCAGGTGGGCAGCCCGCTGGTGATGCGCAACCAGCTCGAACTGCTGGCCCGCCGGGTGGAGTGGGCGCGCTGCCGGATCCGGGTGCTGCCGCTGACCGTCTCGGCCGCCAGGGCCAGCGTGAACGCCTTCACCCGGCTGACCTTCCGCGATCACCGCCCGGTGGTGCACGTGGAGGCCGAGACCGCCAGCCTGTTCCTGGAGCACCCGAGTTCGCTTGATCGTTACGAGACCGTCCTCGACACCCTCCGCCGGCTCAGCCTCGGGCCGGAGGAGTCCCGTGACCTGCTGCATCGGCTGGCAGGCGGTCTGGAACCGGCATTCGGTGGCGACGTCACCACGAACGGTGATCTGGCAGGCTGTGGCCCATGACAGGCACGTTGGTGTTGCTCCGTCACGGCCAGAGCGTCTGGAACGCCGAGAACCTGTTCACCGGATGGGTGGACGTCCCGCTGTCGGAGCAGGGGGAGGGCGAGGCGCGCCGGGGCGGTGAACTGCTCCGGGACGCCGGACTGCGGCCGGACATCCTGCACACGTCGCTGCTGCGCCGGGCGATCTCCACCGCGAACCTCGCGCTGGACTCGGCCGACCGGCACTGGATCCCGGTCAAGCGGGACTGGCGGCTCAACGAGCGCCACTACGGCGCGCTGCAGGGCAAGGACAAGAAGCAGACCCTGGAGACCTACGGCGAGGAGCAGTTCAAGCTCTGGCGCCGTTCCTACGACACCCCGCCGCCCGAGATCGAGCTGGGCAGCACCTACAGCCAGGACAGCGACCCGCGCTACGCGGGCATCGGCGCCGCGCTGCCGCGCACCGAATGCCTCAAGGACGTGCTCGCCAGGGTGCTCCCGTACTGGGAGGGCGAGATCGTGCCCGACCTGCGCGCCGGCAAGACGGTGCTGGTCGCGGCACACGGCAACTCGCTGCGTGCGCTGGTCAAGCACCTCGACGGGATCAGCGACGAGGCCATCGCCGGGCTGAACATCCCCACCGGCATCCCGCTGCGCTACGAGCTGGACGAGGACCTCAAGCCGGTCAAGGCCGGTGGTGAGTACCTCGACCCGTCCGCGGCCGAGGACGCCATCAAGGCCGTGGCCAACCAGGGCCGCTGACCCCCTCCGCACACCGGCAGAACGCGCTCGGACCAGGTCCGGGCGCGTTCTTCATTTCGGCCCGGATTTCGCCCGTTGGAGTGGCCTGGATGAACACCGGATGACACCCTGCCCAACGTGCGGTGTACGTCACTCCATTCTGGTGTCACCACGGTCACGTATAGCCCTCCGAGAGTAGGCCGGGAGGCCGTTCGGCTGCTTACCATGCGGCCGTGACCGCAACGGGCCTGCTCGCCCTGTCGATCTGCGCGGCCGTAGTCGCCGCGGTCCTCGGCTTTCTCCTCGGCCGCTCCGTCACCGCCAGGGCCACCCGCAAACCGCCCGGCCTGACCGTGGCCGACCTGATGCAACGGGTGGTGCACGCCTCGCACAACGCGGTCGCGGTGCTCAACCGCTTCGGCGACGTGGTGCTGCACAACCCGCGCGCGGAGGAGCTGGGCGTGGTGCAGGACGGCCGGGCCGATCCGAGGGCCCGCAAGGCCGCCGAGGTGGTGCTGGAGACCGGCGAGGTGCTCGAGGTCGACCTCTCCCCGCTGGAGCGCGCCACCCTGTCCAGCCGCCAGCCCGCCGCGGTGCTCGGCGAGGCCAGGCTGCTCGGCGACGGCTTCGTGGTGGTGGACGCCTCCGACGAGTCCGACGCGGTCCGCCTGGAGGCCATCCGCCGGGACTTCGTGGCCAACGTCAGCCACGAGCTGAAGACCCCGGTCGGCGCGCTCGCGCTGCTGGCCGAGGCGGTGCTGGACGCGGTGGACGACGAGGACGAGGTCCGCCGCTTCGCCAGCAAGATCCTGCACGAGGCCAACCGGCTGGGCACCCTGGTCACCGAGCTGATCGCGCTGTCCCGGCTGCAGGGCGCCGAACGGCTGCCCGAGCTGACCCCGGTCGAACTGGACGCGGTGGTCACCGAGGCGCTGGGCCGGTGCAGGCTGGCCGCGGAGTCCCTCGGCATCGAGATCGCGGTGGACGAGGGCAGCGGCCTGATCGTGGACGGCGACCGGACCCTGCTGGTGACCGCGCTGGCCAACCTGATCGACAACGCGGTGGCCTACTCCCCGCCGGACAGCCCGGTCTCCATCAGCAGGCGACTGGTCGACAGCTTCGTCGAGATCTCGGTCACCGACCGGGGCATCGGCATCCCAGCCGAGTTGCAGGGCCGGGTCTTCGAGCGGTTCTTCCGCATCGATCCCGCGCGTTCCCGGGCCACCGGCGGCACTGGACTGGGGCTGGCCATCGTCAAACACGTGGCCGCCAACCACGCCGGTGAGGTGCGGCTGTGGAGCCGCCCCGGCACCGGTTCCACGTTCACCATGCGCATCCCGGCACACCGGGCCGACCATGGTGGCGGAACCCCGAATTCGTCCACAGTGGACGTACGGGACGCGGAGGAGCCGCGCCCCGTCAACGCGGGCAGCGTCGAGCATGGAGGAGTTCAGTGACCAGGGTGCTGATCGTGGAGGACGAGGAGTCCTTCGCCGACCCGCTGGCGTTCCTGCTCCGCAAGGAGGGTTTCGCGACCGCGGTCGCGGCCACCGGGCAGGAGGCGCTGGAGGAGTTCGACCGCAACGGCGCGGACATCGTGCTGCTGGACCTCATGCTGCCCGGCATGAGCGGCACCGACGTCTGCAAGGCCCTGCGGCAGCGCTCCGCGGTGCCGGTGATCATGGTGACAGCGCGGGACAGCGAGATCGACAAGGTGGTCGGCCTGGAACTGGGCGCCGACGACTACGTCACCAAGCCCTACTCCGCGCGGGAGCTGATCGCCCGGATCCGGGCGGTGCTGCGCCGCGGCGGCGAGTCCGAGGAGCTGCTGCCCCAGGTGCTGGAGGCCGGCCCGGTGCGGATGGACGTGGAACGGCACGTGGTGACCGTCTCCGGCGGCGAGGTCAGCCTGCCGCTCAAGGAGTTCGACCTGCTGGAGTACCTGCTCCGCAACGTCGGCCGGGTGCTCACCCGCGGCCAGCTGATCGACCGGGTCTGGGGCGCGGACTACGTCGGCGACACCAAGACGCTGGACGTGCACGTCAAGCGGCTGCGCTCCAAGATCGAACCCGACCCCGGCGCCCCCCGGCACCTGGTCACCGTGCGCGGCCTCGGCTACAAGTTCGAGAGCTGAGCCGTTCGGCGTAATGATCATGGGAAAAAGCACGCTTAGTGATCTTGCTGAGCGTGCTTTTTCCCGAGATCGGTGCAGATCCGACCGGTGCCGGTGAACCTGCCGATCCCGCCAGGTACCGTGCTCTGGTGCGGCTCGGGGTGCTCGACGTGGGTTCGAACACCGTCCATCTCCTAGTGGTGGACGCGCATCGGGGTGCCCATCCGACCCCGATGAGTTCGATCAAGACCATGCTCCGGCTGGCCGAGCAGCTCGATCGCAACGGCCGCCTGACCAGGGCCGGGTCCGACAACCTGGTCCGCACCGTGGCCGCGGCCAAGCGCGAGGCGGCCAAGCTGGGCTGCGACGACCTGATGGCCTTCGCCACCTCCGCGGTGCGTGAGGCCGGCAACTCCGCCGCGGTGCTGCAGCGGGTGCGCAAGGAGACCGGCGTCGACCTCAAGGTGCTCTCCGGCTCGGACGAGGCCCGATACACCTTCCTCGCGGTGCGCCGCTGGTTCGGCTGGTCAGCCGGCAGGCTGCTGGTGGTCGACATCGGCGGCGGCTCGCTGGAGCTGGCCACCGGCATGGACGAGGACCCGGAACTGGCCTTCTCGGTGCCGCTGGGCGCCGGGCGGCTCACCCGCACCCGGTTCCGGCACGACCCGCCGACCCAGCGCGAGATCAAGGCGACCAGGGACTGGCTGACCGAGGAGCTGGCCGAGGTGGCCCGCGTGCTGCGCAAGAGCGGCGCCCCCGACCGGGCGGTGGCCAGCTCCAAGACCTTCCGCACCCTGGCCAGGCTGACCGGGGCCGCGCCATCCTCGGCCGGGCCGAGGGTCAGCCGGGTGCTCACCGACAGCGGCCTGCGCCAGCTCACCGCGTTCATCTCGCGGATGTCAGCGGCCGACCTGGCCGAGCTGGAGGGCGTCAGCGCCAGCCGATCCCACCAGCTGGTCGCGGGCGCGCTGGTGGCCGAGGCCGCGATGCGAGCGTTGTCACTCCCGCAACTGGAGATTTGCCCATGGGCCCTCCGCGAGGGTGTCATTCTGCGGCGGCTGGACCAGACGGACGGCGACGACCACACTGTGTCCGACCCTGGCGGAGCCGCTGCGACCAACGGCTCCGGGCCTGACGCTGGGCAGGAGCAAGGTCACAACACTGGACGGATGGGCCAGCACGGGGCACGGTGGAATCAATGAACCGGGACAACGAGTCGGAGCGCGACAGCCAGCGCACCGTTGCGGATCTCCTCGCGCAGTACGGCGAGGGGTCGGGCAACGCCGCGCCCAGGCGCCGCCGTCGTCGTGCCGAGGACGCGAACGAGACCGCACCGCAGCAGATCATCGACCGGATCAACTCCGATTCGGGCCAGATGCGCGCGCTGCGGGAGGAGCAGCCGCCGGTCGAGGAGCCACCGGCCGCGCCACCGCGCGGGGCCGGCCTGGAAACCCCCTCCCGGCGCGACCTGCCCAGTTACGACACACCCAGCGGCCGGTTCGCCCGGCCAGCCACGCCGACCCGGCCGGTGCCCCCGCAGGCGCCGCCGCCGGTGTCCGCCCCGGACGCCGCCGAGCTGACCACCGAGGTCCCGGCGATCACCGACACCTACCAGGCGCTCACCGAGCCGCCGGTGGCCCCGGGCACCTCCACGTCCGGCCGCCTGCCGCGCCCGGACGCGCCGCCGGTGCCGCCGAAACCGGCCCCGCGCAGCAAGCCGAGGGTGCAGCCGGACCCGGTCACCGAGGTGCTCCCGGTGATCGCGGACGCCCCACCGGTCGATCCGGACGCGCCGCCGCGTGAGGGCGAGGACTGGTTCACCGACACCGGGTACCAGGAGCCCTACGTCGAGGACGACGCCGAGCACACCGCCCAGTACCAGGCGCTGCGCGCGTCCGCGCCCAAGGCGGAGCCGGAGACCGAGGACGACGAGGACGAACACCCGCGTCCGGCACGCGGTCCGGCCGGCCTGGACGAGGACGCCGAGGTCCCGGACGACTACGACGAGGACGAGGACGACGAGCCGCGCTCACCGGCCAAGGAATGGCTGATGATGGCCCTCCAGCTGGGCGGCGGCGTGCTCGGCGGCGCCGGGCTGTGGCTGGGCTTCCAGTGGCTGTGGCGGGCCATCCCGTCCATCACGCTCTTCCTCGCGCTGGCCGTGATCGGCGGCATGGTCTGGCTGGTCCGCAAGATCCGCAAGGCGGATGACCTGCAGACCATCCTGCTCGCCGTGCTGGTCGGCCTGGTGGTCACGGTGTCCCCGGCCGCGCTGCTGCTAGTCGGCAAGTGACGCCGGCCCGCGCGCATCCGGCAGGCCAGTGGCGCCGGGACATCCCGATCGGGCTGTCCACCGCGGCGGTCTGGCCGCAGCCTGCCGCCACCGCCTTCCAGCTGGCCGCCGAACTGGGCTACGACGGCGTCGAGGTCATGGTCTGGGCCGATCCGGTCAGCCAGGACATCGGCGCGCTGGAGAAGCTCTCCGCCGCGCACAACGTGCCCATCCTGGCCATCCACTCGCCCTGCCTGCTGATCACCCAGCGGGTCTGGTCGGCCGATCCCGAGGTCCGGCTGCGCCGCTCGGTGGCCGCGGCCGGCGCGCTGGGCGCGGACACCGTGGTGGTGCACCCGCCGTTCCGCTGGCAGCGCCGCTACGCCGACACCTTCAGCGCGCTGGTCAGCGAACTGGAGGAGGTCAGCGGCATCGCGGTGGCGGTGGAGAACATGTTCCCGCTGCGCCCGCTCGGCCGGAAACGCCAGGTCCGGGTCTCCGGCTTCCGGCCGTCGCCGGACCCCACCGACGTGGGCTACCGCAACTACACCCTGGACACCTCGCACACCTCGGCCGCGCACATGGACGCGCTGGAACTGGCCAAGCGGATGGGGCCTGGGCTGCGGCACGTGCACCTGGCCGACGGCACCGGCGCCCCGGTGGACGAGCACCTGGTGCCCGGCCGCGGCGACCAGCCCTGCGCCAAGCTGTGCGAGGAGCTGGTGGCCAACCAGTTCGCCGGCACGGTGGTGCTGGAGGTCAGCACCCGCAAGGCCAGGACCAGGGAGGACCGGGTGGCCGACCTGGCCGAGGCACTGCTGTTCGCCCGGCTGCACCTCGGTCGGTAAATCGGTGTATGTCACGGAACGTGTCTTCGGTCATATCGGAGCCGTGAACAGGCTGTTCAGGACCTGACCCATCCGGGTGGTTCACGTACAGTTCCGCCCTGTGAACCCGTTGCGCGCCTTGATCCTCGCCGCCGCCGGCAACAACGGCATCCGGCGTCTGGTCGGCACCGCTCCCGTGTCCAGGGACGTGGTGCGCCGTTTCGTGGCCGGGGAGTCCACCTCGGAAGCCGTCACCGCGACCAGCGCCCTGGTCGCCGACGGGCTGACCGTGACCCTGGACTACCTCGGCGAGGACACCACCGACCGGGAGCTGGCCGAGGTCACCGTGCAGTCCTATCTGGAGCTGCTCGACCAGCTGCACTCCGCAGGCCTGTCCGGCTCGGCCGAGGTCAGCGTGAAGCTGTCCGCGGTCGGCCAGGCGCTGGACGAGCGGCTCGCGCTGGACAACGCCTCCCGGATCTGCGCCGCCGCCGAGCAGTGCGGCACCACGGTCACCCTGGACATGGAGGACCACACCACCACCGACTCCACCCTGCGCGTGCTCGGCGAACTGCGCCGCAGCTGGCCGTGGGTGGGCGCGGTGCTGCAGGCCTACCTGCGCCGCACCCTGGACGACTGCCGCGAACTGGCAGGCGCCGGTTCCCGCGTGCGGCTGTGCAAGGGCGCCTACAAGGAGCCGGAGTCGGTGGCCTACCAGGCCCCGCACGAGGTGGACCTGAGCTACGTGCGCTGCGCCAACACGCTGCTGCAGGGCGACGGCTACCCGATGTTCGCCACCCACGACCCCCGGCTGGTCGGCATCATCGACGAACGCGCCCGCTGGCACGATCGCAAGCCGGGCACGTACGAATACCAGATGCTCTACGGCATCCGGCCGGAAGAACAACTTCGTCTCGCTCAGGCGGGCGAGACCGTCCGGGTCTATATCCCGTACGGCCAGGAGTGGTACGGATACCTGATGCGACGACTGGCCGAACGACCGGCGAACACCGCGTTCTTCCTGCGGGCTCTGGCAAGCAAGCGGTGAGGGTCCGGACGGATCCACTGCGCATCACCCCGTTCGGGCTGGCCACCGCGGTCCGCCCGATGGGGGATGGCACCTTCACCGCCGAGCTGGCCGCGGACTGGACCATCGCGGGCAAGCCGCACGGCGGCTACCTGCTGGCCCTGCTGGCCAGGGCCGCGATCACCACCGCGGAGACCGGCGGCGCGGCCGCGACCGACCCGCTCAGCGTGAGCGCTGAGTTCCTGCACCCGCCGGAACTGGGCCCGGTGCTGCTGCGCACCAGCGTGCTCAAGTCCGGCCGCACGGTCACCGTGGTCAAGACCGAACTGGAACAGCGCGGCCGGGTGTGCGTGCACGCCATGGTCACCACCGGCCGCCTGCCCGAGGAACCAGCCGCCTGGACCGACCTGCCCGACCTGCCAGCCGAACCACCGGCCAGGGCGATCGAGGTCGGCGCCACCCAGGCCGCCAAGGTCTTCCGGGTGGCCAAGGCCTGCCAGCTCATGCTGGACCCCGACGGCGCCGGTTTCCTCACCGACAACCACACCAGCCCGCTGCGCCTGCGCCTGTGGGTCCGGCCGCGCGAGGGGCAGCCGGACCCCCTCTTCGCCCTGGTCGCCGGCGACATCTCGATGCCGGTCACCTTCAACCTGGGCCGCCTGTCCTGGTCGCCCACCGTGCAACTGACCGCGTTGCTGCGCTCCCGCCCGGCCCCGGGCTGGTTGCGCCTCTCCGTGGAGTCCAAGGCCGTCTACGGGCAGTGGTTCGACGAGGACACCACCGTCATCGACTCCACCGGCCGACTCGTGTGCCAGACCCGGCAACTGGCGCTGACGCCATTGGACTGACACATTGGCGCGCTCCGCGCGCGGGATTTTTCGCTCTCAGTCGCCCCGCCGTGCATCCGCCGCACGCGAAGCAAGCTTCGGATGCGTCGGACGCACGGCAAGGCAACGCGAAAAATCAACCCCGCCGCAGGTGAAGAGCCCGCCGTGTCGCTGCGCGCCACGCCTGTTTCGCAACTGGTTTGGGTGGCCGTCCTAAGCTCTCGCGCATGACGACCACCGCTGTACTCGGCGCGGGCAAGATCGGCGAGGCGCTGCTGTCCGGGCTGCTCCAGTCCGGCCGCAGTCCGGATGACCTGCTGTTCACCGAGCGCTACCCGGAACGCAGTGCCGAGCTGACCAAGCGTTACGGCGTCCGCGGCGTCGACGTGCCGACCGCGGCCGGGCTGGCCGATGTGCTCGTCGTCGCGGTCAAGCCGCAGGACATCGAGCCGCTGCTGGACGAGCTGGCCGCGGTGCTGCGCCCCGGCACGCTCATCGTGTCGCTGTGCGCTGGTCTGCCGACCGCCCTGTTCGAGCGCAGGCTGCCCGAGGGCGTCCCGGTGGTGCGGGTCATGCCGAACACCCCGATGGTGGTCGGCGAGGCGATGAGCGCCATCTCCGGCGGGCGGCACGCCAGGCCGGAGCACCTCGCGCTGGCCGAGGCCATGCTGGCCGCGGTCGGCAAGGTGGTGCGGGTGCCCGAGGCGCAGCAGGACGCGGTCACCGCGCTGTCCGGATCCGGTCCGGCCTACTTCTTCTTCCTGGTCGAGGCCATGATCGACGCGGGCATCCTGCTCGGGCTGCCCAGGGCGGTCGCGGCGGATCTGATCATCCAGTCCGCGGTCGGCTCGGCGGCCATGCTGCGGGACTCCGGGGAGCACCCGGTGGCGCTGCGGGAGGCGGTCACCTCGCCGGCAGGCACCACCATCTCGGCCATCGTGGAACTGGAGAAGCACGGGGTGCGGGCGGCCCTGATCGCGGCCATCGAGGCGGCCAGGGACCGGTCGGTGCAGCTCGGCAAGGCGCACGAGAAGTAAGCGCGTTATCACGGAATGGTATCGGAAGTCGAGTCCTCGCAGCGTGCGGGCAGGGCGGCTACCCTCGTAGGCAGCACGTGCGTGTCGATTCCGTCGGTGGGGAAGCCGGCGGCGCGCCACGTGCCGAAAGACACGGTGACTCATGCCGGCGAAGAAGGAGACGGATCACGCTGGACTCGGTCAGGTTCGGTTTCTCACGGTTGCCGAAGTGGCCGGGCTCATCCGTGTCTCCAAGATGACGGTCTACCGGCTCGTGCACTCGGGCGAACTGCCCGCGGTCCGGGTCGGAAGGTCCTTCCGGGTGCCCGAGAACGAGGTGCACGCCTACCTGGAGAACGCGTACTACAACGCGGGCTGAGGGGCGGTTTCACCCCCCGGGTACCCTGGTAGACCGTTCGTGTCATTCGGCCGCCCGGCCGGCGGCCGCAGCGCGCGCTGACGACACGCGAAAGCTCAGCACACCAACATCGATAGTGAAGAGGAACCCGTATGGGCTCGGTCATCAAGAAGCGCCGCAAGCGCATGTCGAAGAAGAAGCACCGCAAGTTGCTCCGCAAGACGCGTCACGCGCGTCGCAAGCAGGGCAAGTGACCTTCGGGTCTGAGGTCGCTTCTCGCTCGTTGTGCTGATGATGGCCTGAGACCGAACGAACCGCCGCCGGGTCCGAGGTGTGAGCCTCGATACCGGCGGCGGTTCGCGTTACCGGGCTGACCTGGGAACTTCACCAGGAACGCCCCGCAAGGCGGCATGCCGGAGCCCGTGGCGCGGGTAGCATCGCCTTCCGTCACCGCCCGTGCCCAGGGAGTCGCATGGCGCCCAACATCGTTCTCGTCACCGGGGTAAGCCGTTTCCTCGGCGGACACCTCGCCGCCCGCCTCGCCGCCGACCCGTCCATCGAACGGGTCCTCGGCGTCGACACCGTGCCCCCGCCGCGCGATCTGCTGCGCCGGATGGGCCGGGCCGAGTTCGTGCGCGCCGACATCCGCAACCCGCTCATCTCCAAGGTCATCGCCACCGCGAAGGTGGACACCGTGGTGCACGCCTCGGTGAGTGCGAACCCGGGTTCCACCGGGCGCACCGCGATGAAGGAGATGAACGTCATCGGCACCATGCAGCTGCTGGCCGCGTGCCAGAAGTCGGCGTCGATGCGCAAGCTGGTGGTCAAGTCCACCAGCGCGGTCTACGGCGCCAGCTCACGGGACCCCGCGGTCTTCAGCGAGGACATGGGCCCCAAGGACCTGCCGTCCAGCGGCTACGCCAAGGACGCGGTGGAGATCGAGGGCTACGTGCGCGGCTTCGGCAGGCGCCGCCCGGACGTGGACGTCACCACGCTGCGCTTCACCAACTTCATCGGTCCGCGCATCGACACCGTGCTGACCCGCTACTTCGCCCTGCCGGTGATCCCGACCGTGTTCGGCTACGACGCCAGGATGCAGCTGCTGCACTCCGAGGACGCGCTGGCCGTGCTGGAGCGGGCCACCATGCACGATCTGCCGGGGGTCTACAACGTGGGCGGGGACGGCGTGCTGATGCTCTCCCAGGCCATCCGCCGGGCGGGCCGGGTGCCGCTGCCGGTGCCCAGCGCGCTGGTGCCCTCCTTCGGGCAGCTGGTGCGCGGCGCGCGGCTGGTGGACTTCTCCCCCGAGCAGATGCGCTTCCTGAACTTCGGCCGGGTGGTGGACACCGGCAGGCTGGTCGGCGAGTTCGGCTTCCAGCCGCGCTGGACCACCCAGCAGGCATTCGACGACTACGTGCGCGGCCGCGGTCTGCGGCCGGTGCTGGACCCGGAGATGATCACCGGCGTGGAGCGGACTTTGAAGTCGATGTTCTCCCGCAGCGGGCGAGGATGAGGTGAGCGAAGCGGTGGCAGAGGCACGGGTGATCCCGATCAGGGGCGGCGGACGCGAGCGGACCGCCGAGCCACGCGGCAACAACGGCAGCACGCAGGGGCCGATCCCGGTCACCCAGAACGACCCCTCGGTGCTCGAGCAGCGGCTGGCCGACGCGATGGCCTTCCTGCGCCGCAGGCTCACCGGCGAGTACGAGGTGGACGAGTTCGGCTTCGACGCCGACCTCACCGACAACCTGCTGATGACCCCGCTGCGCCCGCTGTATGAGAAGTGGTTCCGGGTGGAGGCCACCGGGCTGTCCAACCTGCCAAGCGAGGGCGGCGCGCTGATCGTGGCCAACCACTCCGGGACCATGTTCCCGATGGACGCGCTGATGACCGGCGTTGCCGTGCACGACCACCACCCCGGCCGCAGGCACCTGCGGATGCTCGGCGCGGACCTGGTCTTCCGGCTGCCGGTGCTGGGCACCATGGCCCGCAAGGCAGGGCACACCCTGGCCTGCAACCCGGACGCGGAGCGGCTGCTGCGCAACGGCGAGCTGGTCGGCGTCTGGCCGGAGGGCTTCAAGGGCATCGGCAAGCCGTTCCGGGACCGGTACAAGCTGCAGCGGTTCGGCCGCGGCGGGTTCGTCTCGGCCGCGCTGCGCACCAGGGTGCCGATCGTGCCTTGCTCGATCGTGGGCGCCGAGGAGATCTACCCGATGCTGGGCGATCTGCGCCCGCTGGCCCGGCTGCTCGGCCTGCCCTACTTCCCGCTCACCCCGACCTTCCCCTGGCTGGGCCCGCTCGGCCTGGTGCCGCTGCCGACCAAGTGGCACATCGAGTTCGGCGAGCCGATCCGCACCGACGGGTTCGACCAGCAGGCCGCCGAGGACCCGATGCTGGTGTTCAACCTGACCGACCAGGTCCGGGAGACCATCCAGCAGACCCTCTATCGCCTGTTGACCCAGCGGAGGAACGTCTTCCTCGGCTAATCTGCGCCGCGTGGGACACCCAATGCAGCCGCAGCAGCCGCCGCCGATCCTGGTCAGCACGATGAACGACGTCCCGGGCTACCGGGTCGTCCAGGTATTCGGCGAGGTCTTCGGCCTGACCGTGCGCAGCCGGAACGCCTTCTCCGACATCGGCGCCAGTTTCAAGGGCATGTTCGGTGGTGAGCAGGTCGGCTACACCAAGCTGCTCAGCGACTCCCGCTGGGAGGCGATCAACCGGATGCGCGCCGAGGCCGCCCAGCGCGGCGCCAACGCGGTGATCGCGATGCGGTTCGAGAGCGGTGAGGTGGTGCCAGGCAGCACCGAGATCGCCGCCTACGGCACCGCCGTGTTCATCGTCCCCGAGCAGCAGCAGCCGCCCCAGCAGTGATCGAACCGGTCTATCAGGCGGCCACCCGCGCCGGTTACGACGCGGTGGCCGCCGAATACACCGAGCTGGCCAGGGTCGCGCTGGCCAGGGAACCCTTCGCCAGGGCCGCGCTGACCGCCTTCGCCGAGCTGGTCGAGGGCCCGGTGGCCGAACTCGGCTGCGGCCCCGGCATGGTCTCGGCGTTCCTGCACGGACTCGGCGTGGACGTCTTCGGTATCGACCTGTCCCCGGCCATGGTGGCGATCGCCCGGCGCGAGCACCCCGGCCTGCGGTTCGAGGTGGGCACCATGACCGAGCTGGACCTGCCCGACGGCGCGCTCGGCGGCATCGTGGCCTGGTACTCGATCATCCACATCCCGCCTGCCGAACTGCCCGCGCTCTTCGCCGGGTTCCACCGGGTGCTGCGCCCCGGCGGGCACCTGCAGCTGGCCTTCCAGGTCGGCGAGGGCACCCTGCACCTGGCCGAGGCGCTGGGCAAGCAGGTCGGCCTGGACTTCCACCGTGGTGAACCGGACCGGATCGGCGAGCTGCTGACCGCGGCCGGGTTCGAGGTGCGCGCGGTGCTGCGGCGGGCCCGCGATCCGGAGGAGCGGACCCCGCAGGCATACCTGCTGGCCCGCAAGGTCGATCATGAAGCGATAGCTACCGATTGACTTTCGATAGGTAGCTGGCGATACTCGACGCATGTTGACCATGCAGCGAGTGGTGTTGCCGCTCCGGGTGTTCCTGGTGCTGTTCTTCGGGATCCTGCTCGTCTTCCAGACCCTGTCCTTTCCGGGCAAGTTCGCCTTCATGGCGCAGGAGCGGCCGGAGGAGGCGTGGCTGCGCTGGCCGCTGACCGCGGTGGCGGCGCTGATGATCCTGTGCGTGCAGGTGGTGATCGTGGCCACCTGGAAGCTGCTCACCCTGGTCCGCACCGACCGGATCTTCACCACGGCGTCCCTGAAGTGGGTGGACGCCATTGTCTGGGCGATCTTCGCGGGCTGGCTGGTGCTGGTGGGCATCGCGGCGGTGGTGGTGCTCAACGCCGATGACCCAGGACTGCCGATGGTGCTGTTCCTGCTCTCCATCGGGGTCGCCGTGCTGGGGCTGGTGGTGCTGGTGCTGCGCGAGCTGCTCCGTCAGGCCACCGCGCTGCGCTCGGACCTGGACGCGGTGATCTGATGCCGATCGTGGTGCGCATCGACGTCGAGCTGGCCAAGCGCAAGATGAGCGTCGGCGAGTTCGCCGAGCGGGTCGGGCTCACCCCGGCCAACGTGGCCGTGCTGAAGAACGGCCGGGCCAAGGCGGTGCGCTTCAGCACTCTGGAGGCCATGTGCCGGGTGCTGGAGTGCCAGCCGGGCGACCTGCTGGAGTGGGTCGAGGACGAACAGCCCTAGCCCTGGCGCTTGCGCCGGTAGGCCACGCCGGCGGCGAAGGCCGCGGCCAGCGCGCCCGCGCCGAGCAGGGCCGGGATGCCGATCTTCATCGCCTTGCGGCCGGTACGGAAGTCGCGCACCTCCCAGCCGCGGGCCCTGGCGATATCGCGCAGCCGCTGGTCCGGGTTGACCGCCACCGAGGTGCCGACCACCGACAGCATCGGCACGTCGTTGGAGGAGTCCGAGTAGGCGGTGCACCGGCGCAGGTCCAGGCCCTCGCGGGCGGCCAGCGCGCGCACCGCGTGCGCCTTGGCCGGGCCGTGCAGCAGATCGCCGACCAGCCTGCCGGTGTAGACCCCGTCCACATGCTCGGAAACCGTGCCCAGAGCGCCGTTGAGGCCCAGCCGGCGGGCGATGATGGTGGCCAGCTCGACCGGGGTCGCGGTGACCAGCCAGACCCGCTGACCGGCGTCCAGGTGCATCTGGGCCAGTGCCCTGGCGCCGTCCCAGATCCGGTCGGCCATCAGCTCGTCGTAGATCTCCTCGCCGAGGGTGACCAGTTCGCTGACCTCGCGCCCGGCCACGAAGGAGAGCGCCTGCTCCCGGCTGGACCGGATGCCCTCAGGGCTCTCCTTGCCGCCGATCCGGAACTTGAGCTGCTGCCAGGCGAAACCGAGCAGGTCGGAGCTGGCGAAGTACTTGCGGGCGGCCAGGCCACGGGCGAAGTGGAAGATCGACGCGCCCATCATCATGGTGTTGTCCACGTCGAAGAACGCGGCCGCGGTGAGGTCCTGCGGCACCGCCGCGTCGTACTCCGCCGCCGCGGCCACCGCGGCCTCGGCCGATGCCTCCCCGGCCAGTGCCGCGCTGCTCTTGTGCTCGGGCCGGTCCTCGTTCGCCCGCCGGTTGGCCACCGCGGTCCCCTCCAGGTCCTCCTGCGTCAGCGGGTTCACCCGCCCCAGGGTAGCGATCGCCGCACGTTACCGGTTCGGACCGAGCAGGCCGAAGGGGAGTTTCAGAAGATCGAGGAGACCCGGCAGCAGACCTGTCGGCGGCGCGGGCACTTCTACCGGTGGCGGGGTGCTGACCTGGGGCAGGCTGGGCTGCGGCAGCGGGATCGGCGGCGGGACCGGCGCCCGTGCGGACGGGGTGCTCGCCGGGGTGTCCGCGACCGAGGGGGTGGACGTGGGGGAACTCACCACGGCCCGGCCGCTCGCCCCGGTGCTCGGCAGCGGGCCGACCTCCCTGGCAGGGACCGGCACGCAGCGCTCGGTGGCGGGCAGCGCGCCGATGTCGTCGGCCGCGCCGGAGGTGATGGTCAGGCAGCCCGCGCGCTGGCGCAGCTCGCTGGCCCGCTGCCGGATCCGCTCCAGCAGCGCCATGGTGATCTCCAGCCGCTGCCGGGCCGCCGGTGGCAGCGCGACCGAGGCCGTCTTCAACCGGCTGATCTCCTTGGTGGTCCAGTCGGCCAGCGCGGCGAAGAGCTGGTCGTCGGTGTCCGCACCCAGTTCGGTGAGCAGCCGGGACCCGGCGGCCGCGTCGGACTCGAAGTCGGCCAGCGCCCTGGCGAAATCCGCCGCCGGGGCGCCCGGCCGGTCCAGCAGCGCGCCCAGTTCGGTCACCCTGGCGTCGGCGAACTCCAGGTGCTTGAACGCCCTGGGGTGCTCGCGGAAGATCAGGCCCAGCTCGGCGCTCTCCGCGCTGCGCTTGACCGCGTAGAGCGCGTCCCCCGGCACCGCGTCCCGGCTGAGCAGCACCGACATCCCGGTCACCGAGCCGATCAGGGCCACGCTGGCGGCCAGTGCCACGGCGAAACGCCGTCGCCTGGCCGTGGGATCAGGGCGGGACTGGGCTTCGCGCACCGCGGCCGGGAAATCGGCCAGCAGGCGGGCGCGCATCCGATCTCTGGCCGCCGGGTCCGGGTTGAGGTGTTGTTCGTAGGCGGCCAGCGCGGGCAGCACACGCGCGAACTGCGCAGGTCCTTCGGATGGCCCTGAGGGCGGTTCACCCGTGCTCACGTGTGTCCTTCGGCTGGCCGGCGCACGGGCCCCGGCAGGCCCGCACTCTCAGCACAACAACGAAGCAGTGACCCGATGAGTTACGCGTACGTCCGTACGGGTTAACGCAGCCCGGCAGGCAGGAGCTGGGCCAACCGGCGTACCGCGCGGTGCTGCAGGGCCTTGATCGCGCCCTCGTTGCGCCCCATCACCTCGGCCGTCTCGGCCACCGACAGGCCCTGCAGGAAGCGCAGCACGATGCACTCCCGCTGGTCGGTGTTGAGCTGGCCGACGCATTTGAGCAGCTCGGCGTTGGTGGCCTCGGCCAGCACCGCCTGCTCGGGCCCGGCAAGCGGTTCGGAGTTGTCCGACAGCTCGGCGGTGGGCACCTCGAAGCGGTACCGGCTGGACTTCACGTGGTCCAGGATCAGGTTCCTGGCGATGGTGACGAACCAGGCGCCGACATCGCGGCCCTGGTAGCTGACCGAGCTGATCCGGCGCAGCGCGCGCAGGAAGGTCTCACTGGTGAAGTCCTCGGCCAGGCTGCGGTCGCCGACCCGGAAGAGCACGTAGCGGAACACCACGTCCACGTACTGGTCGTAGAGCCGGCCGAAGGCCTCGCTGTCCCCGGCCTGGGCCGCCTGTACCAATGCCCATGCTTCCCCGGCCGGAGGCGGCGACTGCACGACCTCGGCCTGCGAAGGGCGCCCCGGTGAGCAGGGCCAACCCATCGGTGGGGGCATGCGCGGCTCCCTTGCTCGCGGTTCCCGGTCCTGGCGGCGGTCGGACCGGGGATTGACCGAACCATACCTTTTGTTACTCCAAAGTAGGTAGCGTTGGTCGTCGGTATTTCCCGGCCCTTCTCCCAGACGCCCCGCAGGCGGATGCATGACGAACATCACCCGTGTCAGACTTCGGGTCCGTTCGCCTTGGCCACCGGGAGGACAGATGACCGCCGTCGGCAACGTCGCGGACCTGATCAGGTCAGCGGCGCTCCGGGAAGCCGACCACCCCGCGCTGCTGGATGCCGCCGATGGCAGCCAGGTGAGCTGGGGCAGGCTGGATTCCGCGGTGGACGCGCAGGCGCACCGGCTGCGGATGGCCGGTGCGCTGACCGGGGACCGGGTCGCCGTCCGGCTGCCCACCGGGATCGAGTTCTGCGTCGCCCTCTTCGGCGCGCTGCGCGCCGGTTGCGTGGTGGTGCCGCTGGCGCCCGGCCTGCCGGGGCCGGAACTGACCAGGGTGCTCGCCGACTCGGGTGCGCGGCTGCTGGTCGCCGAGGGCGAGGTGCCGGGGATCGCCGGGACCGTGAAGGTGCTGCCCGCGCCCGCGCTGGCCGAGGCCGAGCCGTTCGAGACCGCGGGCGGCGATGAGGACCTGGCCGTGCTGGCCTACACCTCTGGCACCTCCGGGGTGCCGCGCGGCGTGATGCTCTCCCACCGCGCCCTGGTGTCCAACACCCGCCAGTGCGCGCGGCTGCGCCCGGCCCCGGTCACCGCGGCCGACCGGGTGCTGCTGGCCATCCCGCTCTTCCACGCCTACGGCCTTGGCCCCGGCCTGCTGCAGACCGCGGCCGCGGGCGCCACCGGCGTGCTGCTGGAGCGCTTCGACGCCGAGGGCGCGCTGGCCGCCATCCGCAGGCACCGGGTGACCACCTTCGTCGGCGTGCCGCCGATGTACACCGCCCTGCTCGGCCTGCCGGAGGAGGAGCTGCGCGAGGGCCTGGCCACGCTGCGGCTGCTCACCTCCGGCGCGGCCCCGCTGGACGGCGAGGTGCTGCGCCGGGTCAAGGCGGCCACCGGCCTGGACGTCTTCGAGGGCTACGGCCTCACCGAGACCGGCCCGGTGCTGACCTCCACCCTGGTCACCGGGGCGCCCAAACCCGGCTCGGTCGGCCAGCCGCTGCCCGAGGTGGAACTGCGCCTGGTCGACTCCGACGGCACCCCGCTGGAGGAGGAGGACGAGGGCGGCGCCGGCCTGGTGTCGGTGCGCGGCCCGAACCTGTTCAGCGGCTACTGGCCGGACGGCGCGCACGGCCCGGACGCCGAAGGCTGGTTCCGCACCGGCGACGTCGGCTACCTGGACGAGGGCGGCGACCTGCACCTGGTCGACCGGGCCAACGACCTGATCATCGTCAACGGCTTCAACGTCTACCCGCACGAGGTCGAGCACGTGCTTGGCCTGCTGCCGGGGGTGGTCGAGGCCGCTGCGGTCGGCGTGCCGGACGCGGGCACCGGGGAGACGGTCAAGGTCGTGGTGGTCCGCGGCGAGGGCGCTGAACTGACCGAGGCGGACGTGGTGGCGCACTGCACGAGCCTGCTGGCCAAGTTCAAGGTGCCCACCAGGGTCGAGTTCGTCGAAGCCCTGCCGCACTCCGTGACCGGCAAACTCGCGCGGCGTTCGCTGCGCTGAACTAGCCCGAACAGGCGTGGCGGCGGTCACTGATCTGTTAGTTGGACTTCCGAGTGTCGGAGACCCCACAATTGGTCTCGCAGGGTGGAAAGCCCCTGGCACACAGCCGTGCCGACACTCGGAGGTGGCAACACATGGGTGCTCCCGTGATCGATCGACAGCTCCCGGGCGACGAGGCGACCGCGCTGCTCGAGCTGACCAGGGAGATCGCGGACAAGGAACTCGCGCCGAGGGCCGCCGCGGCGGAGTCCACCGGCGCGTTCCCGCGCGAGGCGTTCCGCACCCTTGGCCGGGCCGGCCTGCTGGGCCTGCCCTACCCGGAGGAGTTCGGCGGCGGCGCCCAGCCCTACGAGGTCTACCTGCAGGTCGTGGAGGAGCTGTCCCGGGCCTGGCTGGCGGTCGGCCTCGGGGTCAGCGTGCACACCCTGTCCTGCCACGCGCTGGCCGGCTACGGCAGCACCGAGCAGCGGGAGCGCTGGCTGGGCGAGCTGATCGGCGGCGAGCTGCTCGGCGCGTACTGCCTGTCCGAGTCGCACTGCGGTTCGGACGCGGCCGCGCTGCGCACCACCGCCAAGACCGGTGAGTCCGGCGACTACACCGTCTCCGGCACCAAGGCCTGGATCACCCACGGCGGCGTCGCCGACTTCTACACCCTGCTCGCGCGCACCGGCGTGGACGGCCCCAAGGGCATCTCCGCCTTCCTGGTCGACGCGGACACCCCCGGCGTCACCGCCGCGCCGCCGGAACGCAAGATGGGCATGAAGGCATCCACCACCGCCCAGGTGATCTTCGACGCCGCGGTCGTGCCCGCAGGCCGCAGGCTGGGCGCGGAGGGCCAGGGCTTCGCCATCGCCATGGACGCGCTCAACTCCGGCCGCCTCGGCATCGCCGCCGCCGCGGTCGGCGTGGCCCAGGCCGCGCTGGACGTGGCCGTGGACTACGCCAGGGAACGCAGCGCCTTCGGCCAGCCCATCGCGGAGTTCCAGGGCGTCTCGTTCCTGCTCGCCGACGCCGCGGCCGGCATCGAGGCCTCCCGCCAGCTCTACCTCTCCGCCGCCCGCCGCAAGGACGCCGGCCTGCCCTTCGCCACCCAGGCGGCCATGGCCAAGCTCATCGCGACCGACACCTGTATGAAGGTCACCACGGACATGGTGCAGGTGCTCGGTGGCGCCGGGTACGTCGAGGACTACCCGGTGGAGCGGTACATGCGGGAGGCGAAGGTCTTGCAGATCGTGGAGGGTACGAACCAGATCCAGCGCATGGTCATCGGCCGCGCGCTGGTCAAGCAGCGGTGAGCGCGCACCAGGTGACCCTGCTCGGCAGGGTCGACTGCCACGCCTGCGAGGTCGCCAAGGCCGACCTCGAACGCATCTGCGGTGAGATCGGCATCGAGCTGACCGTGGTCGATGTGGACACCGACACCGAACTGCGCGCCGAGTACGGCGACATGGTGCCGGTGATCCTGATCAACGGCGAGGAACACGGGTACTGGAAGGTCGAGGAAGAGCGCTTCCGGGCAGCCCTGCGAAGCTGGGGCTAGTTACATTGGCGTGCTCCGCACGCTGGATTTTTCGCTCTAAGTCGCCTCGCCGCGTACCCGCCGCACGCGAAGCAAGCTTCGGATGCGTCGGGCACGCGGCAAGGCAACGCGAAAAATCGGTACCGCGCTGCTGGTTAAGAGCCCGCCGTGTCGCTGCGCGCCACGCCTGTTTCGCAACAGGTGGCCGGTGGCTGCCGCTTGTGGCTACTTCTTGCACTTCTCCGCGAGCTGCTTGAGCGTGGCGTCCAGGTAGAGCTTGTCGCGGCCGTTGAGGGCGTCCTTGACCACGCTGGCGGCGATCTCGCACTCGCTGGTCTGCAGGCGCTTCAGGTGCATCTCCAGCACCTCTCGGCGGGCCGCGCTGGCCTCGTCGCGGGCTGCGTCGGCCTCCGCGCGGGCGGCGCTGATCCGCTTGTCGGCGTCCTTGAGCCTGCGCTGGGCCTGCTCGCCCTGCATGCCGAGCATCTCGGCCCGGTTCTCCGCCTGGGTCAGCATGATGGCCACCACCGTGGTGCCGGTGAGCAGCAGCGCGCAGGCCACGATCAGCGAGACCAGCAGCGCCTTGCCCTTCCTGGCCGGACCGGTGGCCTCGTACTCCGGCGGCAGCGGGTTCATGCCCGTGCCGAACACGGGTGAGGGCGGTAGCTGCGCGGCTGGTTCGTGCTGGTCCATGGTGGTTCCCCCCGAGAATGGTGCCTTCGCCAATGCTTACCGGTTTCTGACGGCCTGCCGTTACCTGATGTGAACCGGGTCGCGACAGGCGTCGAATGGAGGACATGGACACCCCGCGCATCCCGGCGCCGGCCGCCGCCCTGATCGGACTGCTCGGCGTGCTCGCCGCGCTGGGTGCGGGCCACCTGGCCGCCGGGGTGCTGGAGCCGGGCGCCTCGCCGCTGCTGGCGGTGGGCAACGCCGCCATCGACGCCACCCCGGCGGTGGTCAAGGACTTCGCGGTGCGCACCTTCGGCACCGCGGACAAGCTGGTGCTGCTGATCGGCATGGCCGTGGTGCTGGCCGGACTGGGCGTGCTGGCCGGGCTGCTGTCCCGGCGGGCGCCGCGGGCCGGGCAGGCGCTCGCGGTGGGGCTGGGCGCGCTGGGCATGCTCGCCGTGTACACCCGGCCCGACCTCGGCCAGTTCGCCCTGCTGGCGCCCGCGGTGAGCCTGTTCGCCGGGCTGGGCGCGTTCACCTGGCTGCACGGCCGCGCGCTGGATGTGCGGGCCACTGACGGCCTCGCCCAGGACCGCCGCCGGTTCCTGCTGGGTTCGGTCGCCATCGCCGCCGGGGCCGGTCTGAGCGGCCTGGCCGGGCAGCTGCTGGGCCGCCGGGTCGACGTGGCCGCCTCGCAGGACACCGTGGCCCCGGTGCTGCCGAGGGCGGCCAAGGCCACCCCGATCCCGCCCGGCGCGGACTTCGCCGCCGACGGCACCCCGACCTTCCTCACCCCCAACGCCGACTTCTACCGGATCGACACCGCCTTCTCGGTGCCCCGGCTGCGCGCGGAGGACTGGGAGCTGCGCATCCACGGCATGGTCGAGCGGGAACTGCGGATCTCCTTCGCCGACCTGGTCAACCGGCCGCTGGTGGAGCGCACGATCACCATGACCTGCGTGTCCAACGAGGTCGGCGGGCCCTACGTGTCCACCGCCACCTTCACCGGCGTGGACCTGCGCGCCCTGCTGCTGGAGGCCGGGGTCAAGACCGGCGCGGACCAGCTGGCCACCACCAGCTCGGACGGCTGGACCTGCGGCACCCCGCTCTCGGTGCTGCTGGAGCCGGACCGGGGCGCGTTGCTGGCCATCGGCATGAACGGGCGGCCACTGCCCGCCGAGCACGGCTTCCCGGTGCGGATGGTCACACCAGGGCTGTACGGGTACGTGGGCGCGACCAAGTGGATCGTCGAGGCCGAGGTGACCACCTTCGCCGACTTCGAGCCGTACTGGATCCGCCGCGGCTGGGGCAGGCTCGGACCGGTCAAGACCCAGTCCAGGGTGGACCGGCCGAACGGGTTCGCCAAGGTGCCCGCAGGCCGGGTGGTGGTCGCGGGCACGGCATGGGCCCAGCACACCGGAGTGTCCACAGTGGAGGTTCGAGTGGACGGTGGTCCTTGGCGCACGGCCACATTGAGCGCTGAGTCCACTGTGGACACCTGGCGGATGTGGCGGGCCGAGTTCGACCTCGCGCCCGGCGGGCACACGGTGGAATGCCGGGCCACCGATCGCTCCGGCTACACCCAGACCGCGCAGCGGGCCGATGTGGTGCCGGACGGGGCGACCGGCTGGCATTCGAAATTCTTCACCGTGACCTGATCGTGATAAATCGGGCAAAGGCGCAGATCACCGGATCCGGTGACAGCCGGACGGCGGTATGCGGGTCGTTGTCGCGGAGGTCTCCGCCCGCCCCCGATCGGCCGGGTTCGCCGGACACCCGGCCGGGGGCTTGACAGCCCAGGTAGACGCGCCGACCTCGTGAGCGAGGGCACATCCGCCCCAGTGTGCGCGGGCCCCTATAGCACAACTCCGAAGGACGCTGGTCACGCCCTTGTTCGGCGACTTTGTGCATGCGTTCACAAGTGGCTACCGTATAAGCAGTCACCCGGGTGGACGTGCGAGTTCGGGGCTCAGTGCGCTCAGGCACCTGTGTCGGTGACCTCAGTGTGTTCGGTGAGGGAGTTAACGCGTGACGGCGCAGCGGAACGAGGGGCGAACGGCCCCGGCCGGCAGCTCCGAGACGGTCGCTCAGGACTCGCTCGCCCCCGAGGTGCCCAGCGCCCGTGAACGCGCCAGGGCCATCCCGGAGGCGGCCGTCGCCCGGCTCGCGGTCTACCTGCGCGTGCTCTCCACCATGGCCGAACAGGGTGTGACCACCATCTCCAGCGAGGAGCTGGCCGCGGCGGCCGGGGTCAACTCGGCCAAGCTGCGCAAGGACCTCTCCTACATCGGCTCCTACGGCACCCGCGGCGTCGGCTACGACGTGGAGGTGCTGGTCGACCAGATCGAGCGCATCCTCGGCCTGACCCGCAAGCACAGCGTCGCGGTGGTCGGCATCGGCAACCTGGGCCACGCGCTGGCCAACTACGGCGGGTTCCCCGGCCGGGGGTTCCCGGTGGCCGCCCTTTTCGACGTCGACCCCGACCTGATGGGCGTCCCGGTGGGCGGCATCCCGGTCGAGCACGTTGACGACATCCCGACCGTCTGCGCCGAGCGCGAGGTGACCATCGGGGTCATCGCCACGCCGCCGGCCGCGGCCCAGCTCGTCTGTGATCGTTTGGTCTCCGCCGGTGTGCAATGCATCCTGAACTTCGCACCGGTCGTGCTCCAGGTCCCTGACGACATCGAGGTGCGCAAGGTCGACTTGGCGGTGGAGATGCAGATCCTGTCCTTCCACGTGGCCCGTCGCGCCGATGAGGCGACGGAGCACGAGGCGTCCGCCGACGCCGCCACCAGGGCCAACGGGGCCCGGGTCGCAGCCGCCGACCAGGTGGGGGTGCGCCGGTGAGCCTGCTCGTGGTCGGCCTGTCGCATCGCACCGCGCCGGTGTCGCTGCTGGAGCGCGCCGTGGTCAGCGGTGACGACATCACCAAGCTGCTCGCCGAGCTGCTGGAGTGCCCGAACGTCTCCGAGGCCGTGCTGGTCTCCACCTGCAACCGGGTCGAGGTCTACACCGTGGTGGAGACCTTCCACGGCGGCCTGGCCGACATCTCCGGGGTGCTCTCCCGCCAGTCCGGCGTTGACGTGCCCACCCTGTGCAACCACCTCTACGTGCACTACGCCGCCGGCGCGGTGGACCACCTGTTCCGGGCCGCGTCCGGCCTGGACTCGATGGTCGTCGGCGAGGCCCAGATCCTCGGCCAGCTGCGCGCGGCCTACACCACCGCCTGCGAGGCGGGCACGGTCGGCCGCACCCTGCACGAGCTGATCCAGCACGGCCTGCGGGTCGGAAAGCGCGTGCACACCGAGACCGGCATCGACCACGCCGGACCCTCGGTGGTGACCGAGGCGCTCGCCGACGCCGAGCGGGTGCTCGGTGGCCTCACCGGCCGCCGCGCGCTGGTCATCGGCGCCGGTTCGATGGGCGGCCTGGCCGCCGCCCAGCTCCGCAGGGCGGGCATCGGCCGGATCGCGGTGGCCAACCGCACCGCGGCCAACGGCGAACGGCTGGCCACCGCGCTGGCCGCCGACGGCACCCCCGCGGTGGCCATCGGACTGGAGTCGCTGCTGGCCGAGCTGGCACTGGCCGATGTCGTGGTGGCCTGTACCGGGGCGTCCAGTCCCGTGCTGGACGCCGAGACCGTGCGCGCCGCGCGCACCGGGCCGGGCGCCCTGGTGGTGTGCGACCTCGGTCTGCCGCGCGATGTCGAGGCCGCGGTCGCCGACCTGCCCGGCGTGCACGTGGTCGACCTGGAGACCATGCAGCAGCGGCTGCGCGAGGCCCCCAGCGGCCTGGACACCCGGCGGGCCGGTGAGCTGGTCGCCGAAGAGGTGCAGGCGTACCTGGCCGCGCAGCGCTCGGCCGAGGTGACCCCGACGGTGACCGCGCTGCGCCGCCGTGCCGCCGAGGTGGTCGACAGCGAACTGCTGCGCCTGGACTCCCGGCTCCCCGAACTCGACTCCGCCGTCCGGGACGAGCTGTCCCGCACCGTGCGCCGGGTCGTCGACAAGCTGCTGCACATGCCGACCGTGCGGGTCAAGCAACTGGCCGCCGCGCCGGGTGGATCGAGCTACGCGGACGCGCTCCGCGAACTCTTCGCCCTGGACCCGCAATCCGCCGCCGCCGTGAGCGCTACGCCTGCAACGCCTGCAACGGAAGCAGAGAGTGTGACCAACCACCACATTGCAATGTCCACAGTGGACGGTGAGGCCCGGTGAAGCGGACCTTGCGCATCGGCACGCGGGGCAGCGCCCTCGCCCTCGCCCAGACCGGCACTGTCGCGCAGGCTCTGGAGCAGGCAGGCGCAACCGTGGAGATAGTCACCGTGTCCACCCCCGGTGACCGCTCCTCCGCGCCCATCCCGGAGATCGGCATCGGCGTGTTCACCTCGGCCCTGCGCGACGCGCTGGCCGCCGGCGAGATCGACGTCGCCGTGCACTCCTACAAGGACCTGCCCACCGCGCCCGACCCCCGGCTGTCGCTGGCCGCGGTGCCCCGGCGCGAGGACCCCAGGGACGCGCTGTGCGCCAGGGACGGGCTCACGCTGGGCGAACTGCCCGCTGGCGCGGTCATCGGCACCGGTTCGCCTCGGCGGACCGCGCAGCTCAACGCGCTGGGCCTGGGCTGGGAGATCAAGCCGATCCGCGGCAACGTGGACACCCGGCTGAAGAAGGTCGTCGACGGCGAGCTGGACGCGGTGGTGCTGGCCAGGGCCGGGCTCGCCCGGCTCGGCAGGCTGGACGCGATCACCGAATCGCTCGACCCGTTGCAGATGTTGCCAGCGCCCGCACAGGGCGCCCTCGCGGTGGAATGCCGCGTTGCCGACGTGGACACCGAGCACCTGCTCCGGGCCACGTTGGACGATCAGGCCAGCCGCGCCGCGGTCACCGCGGAGCGAGCGATGCTCGCTGCTCTGGAAGCGGGCTGTAGCGCGCCGATCGGCGCGCTGGCCGATGTGGTGGAGGACCTCGACGCGGACGGTCGCGTGGTGGAACGGCTGTCCCTGCGTGGGGTGGCCGCGACGCCGCAGAACGATTTGCTGCGCGCATCCGCCATCGGAGAGATGACCGCAGCAGAGCAGCTCGGCAAGGCATTGGCCGCTGAGCTGCTCGACCTTGGCGCCGCCGCGCTCAGCGGCCCCAGGGGAGTGAACGAGATGGGGAGTGCCTGATGACCCGCGCACGCAAGACCCCCGGACGGATCGCCTTCGTCGGCTCCGGTCCCGGTGACCTGGGCCTGCTCACCGTCCGGGCACAGCAGTTGCTCACCACCGCCGAGCTGGTGGTGACCGACCCCGACGTGCCTGCCGAAGTGCTGGCGCTGGCCCCCGAGGGCATCGAGGTCCGCCCGGCCGTCGGCGACCCGGCCGATGTCGCCAAGGACCTGGCCACCGAGGCCCGCAACGGCCGTTCGGTGATCCGCCTGGTCGCGGGTGACCCGCTGACCGCCGACGCGGTGGTGGCCGAGGCCCAGGCCGTGGCCAGGACCAACGTCGCCTTCGACGTCATCCCCGGTGTCGCCGCCGGTACCGCGGTGCCCGCCTACGCGGGTGTCGCGCTCGGCGCGGTGCACACCGAGGCCGACGTCCGCGGCAGCGTGGACTGGGCCGCACTGGCGGGCGCCCCCGGCACCCTGGTGCTGCACGCCTCGGCCAGCCACCTCGCCGAGGCGGCCTCCTCGCTGGTGGAGTACGGCCTGGCGCCGCAGACCCCGGCCGCGGTCACCACCGAGGGCACCAGCTGCGCCCAGCGCACCATCGACTCCACGCTGGCCGGACTGGCCGCCGACGCCGGTGACCTCACCGGTCCGCTGGTGGTCACCGTCGGCAGCTCGGTCGGCAACCGGAACAAGCTCTCCTGGTGGGAGTCCCGCGCCCTCTACGGCTGGCGGGTGCTGGTGCCGCGCACCAAGGAGCAGGCTGGCGAGATGAGCGACCGGCTGCGCGCGCACGGCGCCATCCCGGTCGAGGTGCCCACCATCTCGGTGGAGCCGCCGCGCAGCCCCGCGCAGATGGAGCGCGCGGTCAAGGGCCTGGTCGACGGCCGCTACCAGTGGGTGATCTTCACCTCCACCAACGCGGTGCGCGCGGTGTGGGAGAAGTTCGAGGAGTTCGGCCTGGACGCCCGCGCGTTCTCCGGCGTCAAGATCGCCTGCATCGGCGAGGCGACCGCGGAGAAGGTGCGCTCCTTCGGCATCACCCCGGAACTGGTGCCCTCCGGCGACCAGTCCAGCGAGGGCCTGCTCGCCGACTTCCCGCCGCACGACGACATCTTCGACCCGGTGGACCGGATCCTGTTGCCGCGCGCGGACATCGCCACCGAGACGCTGGCCGCCGGCCTGCGCGAGCGGGGCTGGGAGCCCGACGACGTGACCGCGTACCGCACGGTGCGCGCCGCGCCGCCGCCCGCGGACACCCGCGAGATGATCAAGACCGGCGGGTTCGACGCGGTGTGCTTCACCTCGTCCTCCACCGTGCGGAACCTGGTCGGCATCGCGGGCAAGCCGCACACCCGCACCATCGTGGCCTGCATCGGCCCGCAGACCGCGGAGACCGCGATCGAGTTCGGCCTGCGGGTGGACGTGCAGCCCGAGGTCGCCCAGGTCCCCGCCCTGGTCGACGCGCTGGCCGACCACGCGGCCCGGCTGCGCGCCGAGGGCGCGCTGCCGCCGCCCCGCAAGACCAAGCGTGCGCGGCGCTGAGCTGTCACATTGGCGCGCTCCGCGCGCGGGTGTTTTCGCTCTAAGTCGCACGTTCGTGACCTCGACACACACGAAGCAAGCTTCGGAGTGTCGAGGTCACGAACGCACAACGCGAAAACACAACCGCACTGAGGGCGAAGGGCTCGCCGTGTCGCTGGCGCGCCACGCCTTTTCGCAACAAGTCGGCTCTGGCCAGGACCTCTCGCAACTCGTGGCGTGGTGGTTGTGGCACCGGCAGCCTTCTCGTGAATCGTTGGTGCGGGGCGCGTAGCGTGTGTTCTGTACCTTGGCCACGTTCCCAGGGAGTACCGGCAGTGTTCCCGTCCCACCGTCCCCGCCGCCTGCGCACCACCCCGGCGTTGCGCCGCCTGGTCGCCGAGACCACCGTGCGCCCGCAGCACCTGGTGCTGCCCATGTTCGTCAAGGAGGGTGCGACCGAACCGGTCGCGATCAGCTCCATGCCCGGCGTGTACCAGCACACCATGGACTCGCTGCGCAAAGCAGCGGTGGAGGCCGTGCAGGCCGGCGTCGGCGGCATCATGCTCTTCGGCGTGCCCGCGACCAGGGACGCCACCGGCTCCGGTTCGGTGGACCCGGACGGCATCCTCAACGCCGCGCTGCGCGAGCTGCGCGCCGAACTCGGCGACTCAACCGTGCTGATGTCGGACTGCTGCCTTGACGAGTTCACCGACCACGGCCACTGCGGGGTGCTCGCCCCGGACGGCTCGGTGGACAACGACGCCACCCTGACCGTCTACGGCGAGATGGCCATCGCCCAGGCCAAGGCCGGGGCGCACCTGGTCGGGCCCAGCGGCATGATGGACGGCCAGGTCGGCTTCATCCGGGAGGCCCTCGATGGCGCCGGGCTCACCGACACCGGCATCCTGGCCTACACCGTCAAGTACGCCTCGGCGCTCTACGGCCCGTTCCGCGAGGCGGTGGAGTCCCAGCTGGTCGGCGACCGCAAGACCTACCAGCAGGACCCGGCCAACCTGCGCGAGTCCCTGCGCGAACTGGCCCTTGACCTGGCCGAGGGCGCCGACCTGGTCATGGTCAAGCCCGCGCTGCCCTACCTGGACGTGCTCAGTGAGATCGCCAAGAACAGCGACGTGCCGGTCGCGGCCTACCAGATCTCCGGTGAGTACGCGATGGTCGAGGCGGCCGCGGCCAACGGCTGGATCGACCGGGACCGCACCGTGCTGGAGATGCTCACCTCGATCCGGCGGGCCGGCGCGGACATCGTGCTGACCTACTGGGCCACCGAGGCCGCGCAGTGGCTGGACCGCGGATGACCGAGGTGCTCATCCCGCCCCGCCAGCTGCTGCTGTCCCGGCGGCTGTGGATCGCCAGTTGCGTGGCCGGGCTGGTCGCGGTGATCTTCCGGCTCGCCGACCGGCGCGGGCTCAACGACATGCTCGGCCAGCTCGCCCCGCAGCTCACCCTCGGTCAGGTCGACGGCGCGGTGAACCTCGCGGTGGTCATGACGGTGGCCCTGCGGCTCGGCGTCATCGCGCTGTTCTGGTGGCTGTCCACCCGGACCGTGCAGGGCGTGGAATGGGCCCGCGTGGTGCTCACCGTGCTCGGCGGGATGAGCGTGGGCCTCGGTCTGCTCGGGGTGCTCGGACTGGTCGCGGGATCCGCCGCGACGGTGGTCGCGCAGCTCGGGATCATCCAGGTCACGCTGTCCGTGGTGGTCTTCGGACTGGACGTGGCCGCGCTGGCGATGATGTTCCACCCGAACTCCAGGGCCTACTTCATCGGCGTGCGCAGGACCCGACCAGGTAACACACCGGCATAGCCGTTGGACAGGGTCGGTGGTCGGCCCTAGCGTGAGCGCGTGAGCAACCCGTACGACCCCAGCCAGGGTCAACCGCAGTACCCCCAGCAGCCGGGGTACCCGTCCACTCCGCAGGGCTTCCCGCAGCAGCAGCCGGGCTACGGCCAGCAGCCGCAGCCCGGTTACGGCCAGCCACAGTACGGCCAGCAGCCCGGTGGCCAGTACCTGCCGCCCGGCATGCCCGGCGGTGGCGGCCCGGTGGCCAAGCCGCAGCAGGTCGAACTGGCCTTCTGGGCCTGGATCGCCGGCGCCGTGTTCAGCGTGATCGGCTCGATCCTCGGTTTCGTCGGCGCCCGCCAGCAGATCGCCTCGATCGTGGAGAACCAGCGCGCGGCAAACCCCGACCTGCCGCCGGAACTCCAGCAGCGGATCCAGCAGACCGCGGAGTCCATCGGCGGCGCGACCCTGGTCGCCACGCTCATCTTCGGCATCGTCATGGCCGGCCTGTTCGTGATGTTCACGCTGTTCATGCGCAAGGGCCGGAACTGGGCGCGGGTCGTGCTCACCGTGCTCGGCGGGCTCGGCATCGTGAGCATGCTGATCAGCATCGCCGGCATCGGCTTCCTGGCCAGCCTGCCCGCCGACGGTCCGATCCAGGCGGCCGGGCTGACCTCGATCGGCACCTACCTCGGCTTCGTGCCGCCGGTGTGCGCGATCGTGGGCATCATCTTCATGTTCCACCGCAACGCCAACTACTACTTCAAGCAGAGCTGATGGCGGCTGGGATCCCGCACCCGGCCTCGATCAGGGTCGCGGTGGGCCTCTGGCTGGCCACCGCGACCTTCGGCGTGCTGAACACGATCTTCTACTGGACCCAGTACGACACCGTGCGGGACGCGCTGATCCGGGAGAAGGTGGCGGAGGCGGAGAAGATCGCCACCACCCTGCTCACCTTCCACAGCACCACGATGGTGTTCTTCGGCGTGCTCTACGTGGCCTTCGGGCTGCTGCTGCGGCAGGGCCGGAGCTGGGCGCGGCTGGCGCTGACCATCGCCGCCGTGCTGCACCTGATCTTCACCTTGCGACAGGGCCTGACCGCGGAGGGACTGCTGGTCGCGGTCCTGCTCGCCGGGGCGTTGCTCACCTCCTGGTGGCGGACCAGCACCGACTGGCTGCTGGCGGTGAAGACCGCGCGGTGATCCAGCCCGACGAACCGGCCCCGGTCCTCTTCGCCGAGCCAGGCTCCAGCTACTGGCCGGTGCTCTGGGGACCGGGGTTCGCCGCGGTCGCGCTGGGGGTGGAACTGCTCACCGGCGGCCGGGTGAACTGGCCGGTCTGGCTGCTCGTCGGCGGCGGCTTCGCGGTCGCCGCACTGGTCTGGACCCAGGCCAGGCGGCGGCTGTGCTCGGTCTCGCTGACCCCGTACCACCTGCGTTGCGGCCGCGAGGTGCTCGCGGTCGAGCAGGTGGCCGAGGTCGGCGAGGTGGGCGTGCCCGCGGGCGCGCGGGTGCTCGGCGGCGGGTGGAGCGCGCCAAAGGGCTGCCACGAACTGCCGGTGCGACTGGCCGACGGCTCGGTGCTGCTGGCCTGGGCCAGGGACGCCGAGGCACTGCGTGACGCACTGCGACGGCGGTTGGACGCGCGGTCGTGAGAAGCTGTCCGGCGTGAGTTCTCCCGAGATCACGAGCCAGCCGCAGGCCGCGCCCGTCCAGCCCCGGCTGCACCAGCCCTGGCGGGCGCTGATCGTGCTGGGGGAACTCCTGCTCGCGGTGCTGCTGGTGCTCGGCGCGCTGTGGGCCTGGCAGCGCGGCCTGGTGCACATGACCCTGCCCAACGCCAAGCCCGGCGGCCCGCCGTATGAGCTGACCAGGTACGTCGGCCCCTGGCTCGGCCTGTCCGCGCTGCTGGGCATGTTCGCCGTGCTGGCCGTGCTGGACTCGATCCGGCAGCTCATGCTGGCCCTGCGCGCCGGTGGCAGGCGCCGCGCCTGAGCACGCGATTTCCGCCGGTTTGTAATAGCCACGTCACAGAAGGCGGGAATCAGGGTATTCCCCTGATCCGGCTATGAACTGTGTGGATAGGGTGGCGAAATGTCACCACGTCCACGACGCCGTAGGTGGATCATTGTCGGCGTCGTCGCTCTCGTCGTAGTTGCCGGTGGCGGATACCTGGGGTACCGCATGCTGTCGCCGACCTCGGCCGCCGAGCGCGGTCCGTCCGGTCCGCCGACGGCCACCGTCAGCCGGGGTTCGGTCGTCGACAGTGTGTCGGCGGCGGCAAGTCTGCGCGCGTCCCGGTCGGCCAACGTCGACTTCGGCACCAGCGCGATCGTGAACAAGGTCTTCGTCAAGCTCGGCGACAAGGTCAGCAAGAACCAGAAGCTGGCCACCGTGGACGACCGGCAGGCCAAGGCGCAGCTGGACGCGGCCAAGGCGCAGCTGGAGTCGGCCAAGGCCGCGGTGGCCGCGGCCAAGGAGGCCAAGCAGCCGACCACCGGGCCCAACGCCCAGGTCAAGCAGGCCGAGCTGCAGGTGGAGACGGCGCAGGACGCCGTGCGCTCCACCACCATCTACGCCCCCTTCGCCGGCACGGTCACCGCGATGAACGGCGCGGTCGGCCAGCGCTCCGGCGGTGGCGGCACCTCAGCGGGCAACACCGGCGGCGGCTCGGGTGCGGGCTCTGGCGGCCAGGGCGGGTCCGGCGGCGGTGGCCGCGGCGGCCCCAGCGGCATCCCGGACGTCCCTTCGGTGCCCAACCAGAGTTCCTCCGGCAGCGGCTTCCTGACCGTCACCGACCTCAACGGCTACCAGATCGCGGCCACCTTCTCCGAGATCGACATCGTCAAGGTCAAGGTCGGCCAGAACGCCCAGGTCGCGGTGAACGCGTTGGGCGGCAAGAAGTTCCCGGCCAAGGTGGTGCAGGTCGACCTGATGCCGGCCAGCTCCTCCGGGGTGGTCCAGTACGGCGTGCTGCTGGAACTGGACGAGACCTCGCCCGAACTCAAGCCGGGTCAGTCGGCCAACGTGGTGGTCACCACCGCCAAGGCGGACTCGGTGCTGCAGGTGCCCTCCGGCGCGGTGCAGACCGTGGACGGCAAGAGCACGGTCACCGTGATGGAGAGCGGCCAGCCCAAGCCGACCCCGGTGCAGCTGGGCGTGCGCAGCGACCACATCATCGAGATCACCTCCGGTCTGCGCGAGGGCGATGTGGTGCTGCTTGGCGACTCCGGTGGCCCCGGCCGCTTCCCCGAGGGTGGGTTCCCCGGCAAGTCCGCGCCGGTGCGGGTGGGCCGGTGAGCCAGCCCGCGCCCGGGATCCGCCCGGTCATCGAGCTGCGCGGGGTGCGCAAGACCTACGGCAAGGGCGAGGCCACCGTGCACGCGCTGGCCGGGGTCGACCTCATCGTGCCGACCGGTGACTACGTGGCGATCATGGGCGCCTCCGGCTCCGGCAAGTCCACCCTGCTCAACATCGTGGGCTGCCTGGACCCGGCCACCGAGGGCGAGTACTTCCTCGACGGCGTGAACGTGGCCGAGCAGCGGCCCAAGCAGCTGGCCAGGGTGCGCAACCACAAGATCGGGTTCGTGTTCCAGTCGTTCAACCTGATCCCCCGGTTCAACGCACTGTCCAATGTGGAGCTGCCGATGAGTTACGCGGGGCTGCGCAAGGGCGAACGCCGCCGCAGGGCGCTGTCCGCGCTGGCCACGGTCGGCCTGGCGGACCGGGTCAAGCACCTGCCGACCGAACTGTCCGGCGGCCAGCAGCAGCGGGTGGCCATCGCCCGCGCGCTGGTCACCGAACCGGCGCTGCTGCTCGCCGACGAGCCCACCGGCAACCTGGACTCCAAGAGCACCGCCGAGGTGCTGGCGATCCTGGACAACCTCAACGCGGCCGGACGGACGATCGTGATCATCACGCACGAGCGCGATGTGGCCGAGCACGCCCGCCGGGTGCTGCACATGGTGGACGGGAAGATCGTGCACGAGGAACACAACAACTCCGCCCGGCACGCGGTGGGGGTGGCCCGATGAGAATGGGCGAGGTCCTCTTCTCCGCGGTGCGCGGCCTGCTGGCCAACAAGCTCCGCTCCATCCTGACCACCCTGGGCATCCTCATCGGGGTGGCCTCGGTGATCGTGATCGTGGCGGTCGGCCAGGGCGCCTCCAACATGATCATGAACAGCATCAACAGCCTGGGCGCGCACACCCTGAGCGTCTACCAGCGCTACTCCGAGGCCGGCCCCGGCCGCCCGCTGACCCTGGACGACGCCGAGGCGCTGGCCGCGCCGGAGCTGGCCGACCGGATCAAGGCCGTGGTGCCGGGGGTGTGGACCTCGGGTTCGGTCAACGACGGGGTGCGCACCAAGGACCAGGCCCAGGTGCTGGGCACGCACCCGGACTACTTCCAGCTCAACAACGCCCTGCTGGCCAAGGGCACCTACTTCAGCAAGGCCGACGTCACCGAGTCCCGCAAGGTCATCGTGATGGGCGGCAAGCTGGCCAAGGAACTGTTCAACGGCGCCGATCCGGTCAACCGCCAGGTGATCATCAGCGGCATGCAGTTCGTGGTGGTCGGCGTGCTGGAGGAGGCCGGTGAGGGTGGCCGCGGCCGCTCCACCGACGAGATGCTGGCCATGCCGCTGTCCACCCTGCAGAACACGCTGACCGGGCCGCAGCAGCCGCTGAGCCAGTTCATGGTGCAGGCGCAGTCGGTGGAGAAGATGGACGCGGCCAGGGCCGCGATCAACCAGGTGCTGCGGGCCAAGCACCGGATCGACGCGGACAAGCCCCCGGACTTCGAGGTGAGCGACCCGCGTGAGCTGACCCGCAGCAGCAGGCAGATCGACACGGTGCTGACCTACCTGATCCTGGCCATCGGCGGCATCGCGCTGCTCATCGGCGGGGTCGGCATCACCAACATCATGCTGGTCACGGTCACCGAGCGGACCCGCGAGATCGGCATCCGCAAGGCCATCGGCGCCACCAGGGGCGCCATCATGGGCCAGTTCCTGGCCGAGGCGACCATGCTGAGCATGTTCGGCGGATTCCTGGGCGTGGTGGTCGGCGTCATCGCCGGGCAGTTCAGTATTCGTGGCCTGCAATTGACCGTGGTACCGGGCTCGGTATTGCTGGCATTCGGGGTTTCGGCATTGATCGGCCTGTTCTTCGGTGCGCTTCCGGCCAACCGGGCCAGCAAATTGCACCCGATCCAGGCTTTGCGCCACGAGTGACATTCCGTGACCCCGGGCCCCGGTAGTCACCCACAGTAGTGGAGTGATTACCGGGGCCTGGCGTTCATGAAAGCCACCTGCGACCATGGCGGACATGGCCGGAGCATTCGAGTGGCATCCCCCGGAGGTCCGGGAGAAGAACGGCTGGGTCTCGAAGTACGCCGAGCGCTCCCAGCTGCGCCGCGACCTGTCGGAGCCCCTGCCGCCGACCCCGCCCGACCTCCGGTTCCACACCTACCCGACCACGATCAGCGACACCCTCGCCCTGCTGCCGCCCGGCCTCGCGTCCAAGTTCCGTCAGGAGATGCTCGAGGTCCCATTCCACCGGCTGGCGGATCTCGCCGCTGAATGGGGAGAAACCGCGGTAATCCTGCATGACACCTCGACCCAGGAAATCCTGGAAGCGATCGAGGACGGCGACGACGACACCGTCGCGTCAAGGATGAATCCCGCGCCGGAATGGTTTGAAGAGGGCGTCACGCCCGAAGACAGGGGGCAATGGTCATGGCTGGCTACCGAGTCGAGTACGAAGAACGAGCCCGGAAAACCCTAGAGATGCTGAGTGCCCCGCGTCGTGAGCAGATCCGGGGTGCCATCTCGGTGTGGGCGCGGAATCCGCCGCCGTCCGGGAACCACACCAAACACCGGATCGATGTTCCGGGTGGGAACGCGTTCGCCAGGGTGGAGCACCGGACCGAATCGGTCCACGTCATCGTGATCATGGCGGTCGAGTGCTGACAGCCCCCACGACACCACCCGACCGGGGGTTGCGACACTGGACCGGTGACGTCGACGCCAGTGAGCAAACGCAGTGACGAAGCCTCCGTCGCCACCTCCCGCGCGCTATTCGACCGGGCGGCCAAGGCCACGCCGGGCGGGGTGAACTCGCCGGTCCGGGCCTTCCAGTCGGTGGGCGGCACGCCGCGGTTCATGGTGTCGGGCCAGGGCGCCTATCTCACCGACGCTGACGGCTTCGAGTACGTCGATCTGGTGTCCTCCTGGGGGCCGATGATCCTCGGGCACGCGCATCCCGCGGTGGTCGAGGCCGTGCGCACCGCCGCGACCAGCGGGTTGTCCTTCGGGACGCCGACCGAGGGCGAGATCGAGCTGGCCGAGGAGATCATCTCCCGGGTGGCGCCGGTGCAGCAGGTGCGGCTGGTCAACTCCGGCACCGAGGCCACCATGAGCGCGATCCGGCTGGCCCGCGGGTTCACCGGGCGGCGCAAGGTGGTCAAGTTCGCCGGGTGCTACCACGGGCACGTGGACGCGCTGCTGGCCGAGGCCGGGTCCGGGGTGGCCACGCTGGGCCTGCCCACCACGCCGGGTGTCACCGGGGCCACCGCCGAGGACACCCTGGTGCTGCCCTACAACGACTTCGACGCGGTGCGGACCGTGTTCGAGACGCACGGCGCGGACATCGCCTGTGTGATCACCGAGGCGGCCGCCGGCAACATGGGCGCGATCGCGCCGGAGCCGGGCTTCAACGCCCTGCTGAAGGAGCTGTGCACGGCCAACGGCGCACTGCTGGTGATGGACGAGGTGATGACCGGGTTCCGGGTCTCCTCGGCGGGCTGGTTCGGCGTGGAGGGGGTCGCGGGCGACCTCTACACCTTCGGCAAGGTCATGTCCGGCGGGCTGCCCGCGGCGGCCTTCGGCGGGCGCGCGGACGTGATGGCCAAGCTGGCCCCGGCCGGGCCGGTCTACCAGGCGGGCACGCTCTCCGGTAACCCGGTCGCGGTCGCCGCGGGCCTGGCCACCCTGCGCAACGCCACCGCCGAGGTCTACACCGCGCTGGACACCAACGCGCGCAAGCTCGGCTCGCTGCTGGGCGACGCGCTCACCGCCGAGGGTGTCGCGCACCGGGTGCAGTACGCGGGCAACCTGGTCAGCGTGTTCTTCACCGAGGACCCGGTCCGCGACTACGCGGGCGCCAAGGCGGCCCAGACCTGGCGGTTCGCCCCGTTCTTCCACGAGCTGCTGGCTCGTGGCGTGTACGCCCCGCCCAGCGCCTTCGAGGCGTGGTTCGTCTCCGCGGCACTGGATGACGCGGCCTTCGAGCGGATCACCGAGGCCCTGCCGCACGCAGCGGCGGCCGCGGCGGCAGCCAAGGAGAACTCGTGACGCGCACCGTGGTCCACCTGCTCCGGCACGGCGAGGTCTACAACCCCAACGGCATCCTCTACGGCCGCCTGCCGGGGTTCCGGCTCTCCGGCGCCGGGCAGCAGCAGGCCAAGCTGGTCGCCGAGCACCTCAACGAGCGGGACATCACGCACGTGGTCGCCTCGCCGCTGGAGCGCGCGCAGCAGACCGCCCGGCCGCTGGCCGACTCGCACCAGCTCGAGGTCGCGGTGGACGACCGGCTGATCGAGTCCGGCAACAAGTTCGAGGGCCTCAAGGTCTCCGTCGGCGACGGCGCGCTGCGCTCACCGCGGCACTGGCCCAAGCTGTACAACCCGTTCCGCCCGTCCTGGGGCGAGGCATACCTGCACATCGCGCACCGGATGCTCGGCGCGGTGCACCGGGCCAGGGTGGCCGCGGCAGGCCACGAGGCGGTCTGCGTGTCCCACCAGCTGCCGATCTGGACCGTGCGCCGGTTCCTGGAGGGGCGCCGGATGTGGCACGACCCGCGCCGCCGCCAGTGCTCGCTGGCCTCGCTGACCAGCCTGGTCTTCCAGGACGAGGAACTGGTCCGGATCGTCTACAGCGAACCGGTCGGCCGCACCGACCCGAGGGTGACCGGGGCATGAGGCGGCTGCTCCCGGCCGTGCTCGTGGCGGCCCTGGCGCTCACCGGATGCGCCACCGGCACCGACGCGGTGGTGGCGGGCGGCGGCGAGTTCCAGTTCGTCGCCCCCGGCGGTCAGTCCCGGATCCGGTACGCGCCCGAACAGCGGCAGAAGGTGCCCGAGATCAGCGGGGACAGCCTGCTGGAGCAGGGCAAGACGCTCAAGGTCGCCGACTTCGGCGGCAAGGTCGTGGTGCTCAACCTGTGGGGCAGCTGGTGCTCGCCCTGCCGGGACGAGGTGGACGACCTGGAGCGGGTCTACGAGCAGACCAAGGACTCCGGCGTGCAGTTCCTCGGCATCGACGTGCGCGATGAGATCCGCAGCGCCCCGGCCGACTTCGTGCGCGACCACAAGCAGACCTACCCGTCGATCTACGACCCGCCGGGCCGGTCGCTGCTGGGCCTGCGCGGCTACCCGCGCAACGCGGTGCCCTCCACCCTGGTGCTGGACCGCCAGCACCGGGTGGCCGCGGTGTTCCTGAGCAAGCTCACCGACAGCGAGCTGCTGCCGGTGGTCCAAGAGATCGCCGCGGAGAAATAGCTAGCTTGGCAGCAGTCGCAGCTGCCGGAGCAGGGCCAGCGGGTCCACCGGCGGCTGCGACTTGGCCAGGATGGCGTCGGTCATCGCCTTGCGCCCGATCAGGTTGAACTCCCGGCCGAGGGTGCGCATGATCGAGTCCTGGCTGGGCCGGAAGATGCCGCGTTCCTGGTAGCGCCCGCCCTCGATCACCCCGATCACGCCGCCGTCCGGGGTCGGCTGGCCGATCAGCGCGTGCCACTTCACCCGCTGCTCGCGCATCTGCGCCTCGGTCAGCACGGAGGCGTTCGGCTCGGCCAGCTCCGGGCCCGCGTAGGGGTCGCCGGGGGAGAAGTACTCATCGGCCAGCCCGCCCATGGAGTGGCCCAGCTCGTGGATGGCGATCTGCCCGGCCTGCGGGTTGCCGCCGGCCGCGGTGGCCACCGGACCGCCCGCGCCGCCGTACTTGGCGGTGTTGCCCAGCGCGATCACCTGGTCGGCCTGCGGGGCGAGCGCGGCGTACTGCTGGGCCGCACCCTCGTTCACGCACAGCAGCCGCTCGGTGCTGCTGCGGCCCTGGCACCAGAAGCCCATGTCCAGCGCGGTCTCCCTGAGCACGCCCTGGGCCGGGTCGTGGTCAACGCCGGAGTCGGTGGACACCACGTCCACCCGCCACACGTTGAGGTGCCCGGTCAGCGACTTGAACGGCTCCACCTGGGCCAGCTCGGCCCACTTCTCCCGCACGTGCTGCTCGTAGGCGGGTAAGTCGGCCATGGTGTAGCCGTCGCCGACGAAGACCAGGTCGAAGCGCTGGTCGGAGGGTCCGGTGTTATGCACGATGCCGATCTGGGCCAGGATCTCGTCGGCCACCTCGGGCTGGTTCGGCGCGACCGGCACCCGGACCTTGCTGATGGTGCCGTCCGGCGAGAAGACCTCGCGTAGCTCGAACCGCTGGGGCGCGGCGGCCACCGGCTGGGTCAGCGAGAGCAGGAGGGCGGCACTGGAAAGCGCGCCGGCGAGTGCGGCGAGAGGGCGAAGCACGGGTAGACGCTAGGTGCCCTGGGCCGCCGGAACCAGACTCCGTTCGTCCCAACTGGACAGTGTGTCAAGGGTCATGACCCAACCCGGGGAAAACAGCAGCTGCGTCCATGGTCGGACCCTGGCAAGCAGGTCCTCGGTCGAGTTACGTACTCTGGCTACTCGTGGACCCCGCCACCCAGCTAGCCATCTCGGGGCCGCTCTTCCTCGCGGCCCTCGTGGCCGTGCTCGCCGGGACGCTGTCCTTCGCGTCTCCGTGTGTGGTGCCGCTGGTCCCCGGTTACCTCTCCTACCTGGCCGGACTCGTCGGCGCCGACCAGCCGCCGATCAACGCCGACGAAGCAGCCGAGGCCCGCCGCGGTCGCTGGCGGGTGGCCGGGGCGGCGCTGCTGTTCGTGGCCGGGTTCACCGTGGTCTTCGCCATCGGCATGCTCGGCGTGCTCGGCCTGGCCGACGCGCTGATCGAGAACGGCCCGCTGCTGCAACGCGTCGGCGGGGTGATCACCATCTTCATGGGCCTGGTCTTCATGGGCCTGGTGCCGATGCTGCAACGCGATGTGCGCTCGCACCACGTGCCGCGCCTCGGCCTGGCGGGCGCGCCGGTGCTGGGCGCGTTGTTCGGCCTGGGCTGGGTGCCGTGCATGGGCCCGATGCTCACCGGCGTGGTCACCGTGGCCGCCGGCACCGGCGGCGGCAGCCTGCGCGGGATCGTGCTGATCCTGGCCTACTGCCTCGGTCTGGGCCTGCCGTTCCTGGTGCTCGCGCTCGGCGCGCGCTGGGCGGTGCGGGCCACCGGCTGGCTGCGCAGGCACACCCGAGGGGTGCAGCTCTTCGGCGGCGGGATGCTCGTGCTGGTGGGCGTGCTGCTGGTCACCGGCCTGTGGGGGCAGCTGGTGTCCTGGATCCAGATCAGCCTTGTCGCCGACTTCACCCTGCCGTTGTGAGCGAAGAGATGACCGAGTCCAGCACTCCCCAGCGGCAGGGCCGCGCCGCCGCCGTGCTCGCCTTCGGCCGCAACACCTGGCGCGGGCTGACCAGCATGCGCACCGCGCTGATCCTGCTGTTCCTGCTCGCGGTGGCCGCGCTGCCCGGCGCGCTGCTGCCGCAGTACTCGCTGAACGCGGTCAAGGTCGCCGAGTACATCAAGCAGTACCCCACCCTCGGCCCGATCCTGGACGACCTCGGCTTCTTCGCCGTCTACGGCGCGCCCTGGTTCGCCGCGATCTACGTGCTGCTGTTCGTCTCGCTGATCGGCTGCCTGCTGCCGCGCACGGTGGAGTACGCCCGCCAGCTCCGCCAGCAGCCGGTGCTGGTGCCGCGCAACCTGTCCCGGATGCCGCATCACGGCAGCACCACCGTGGACGGCTCGGTCGAGCAGGTGCTGGCCGCGACCAAGGGCACCCTGCGCGGCTGGCGCAAGATCGAGCGCACCGAGGACGAGGGCGTGGCCACGGTCAGCGCCGAACGCGGTTTCACCCGCGAGGCAGGCAACCTGGTCTTCCACTTCGCCCTGGTCGCGCTGCTGCTCGGGATGGCAGCAGGCAAGCTGTTCGGCTACGAGGGCCAGGTCATCGTGCTGGCCAACGGCTCCCAGTTCTGCAACTCCGGCATCTACGCCTACGACTCCTTCCGGCCGGGCCTGACCGTGGACGGCACCGAGCTGAACCCGTTCTGCGTGCGGGTGGACAGCATGGAGAGCCGCTACTTCGACGACCTGCAGCCGGACCGCTACCGGGCCCAGGTCGCCTACCAGGACGCGCACGAGCTGTCCGGCCCGAACTGGCGCACCGCCGAGCTGGAGGTCAACTCCCCGGTGCGCCTCTCCGGTGACCGGGTCTACCTGCTCGGCACCGGCTACGCGCCCCGCTTCGTGGTGACCTTCCCCGGCGGTGAGCAGCGCGTCGGGCAGGTGCAGTGGAAGCCGATGGACATGGTCACCCTGCTCTCGGAGGGCGCGACCAAGTTCGACCCGCCTGGCGTCACCGACTCCGAGGAACGGCGCAAGAAGCAGCTCGCGATCACCGGGTTGTTCGCGCCCACCGCGGGCTACCACGGCTCGGTGCTCACCTCGATCTTCCCGGAGGCCCGCGACCCCGCGGTGGCGGTGGACATCTACCGCGGCGACCTCGGCAACGAGTCCGGCCGCGGCCAGTCCATCTTCGAGATCGACAAGTCCATGGTCGACTCCGGCAGGCTGACCAAGGTGCTGCGCAAGAACCTCGCCATGGGCGAGGAGGTCACCCTGGACGACGGCACCAAGGTCCGCTTCGACGGGGTCGAGCAGTGGGTCTCGCTGCAGGTCTCCTCCGACCCGGCCCAGTTCGCGGTGCTGCTGGCCGGGCTGGCGGTGCTGGTCGGACTCGGCCTGTCGCTGATCATCAAGCGGCGGCGGCTGTGGGTCCGGCTGAGCCCGGCCGGGGATGGTCGTACCTTGATTGAGGTCGGCGGGCTCGCCCGGACCGACCAGGCTGGGTACGGCGAGGAGTTCACCCGAGTGGCCACCGAGCTGTTCGCGGCACGTGGAAAGGACAAGTGATGGCGGTCAACGAGACCCTGTCCACCTACAGCGACTGGTCCTACGCCAGTGGCCTGGCCGTGTACGTGCTGGCCATGGGCGCCTACGCCGCGGAGTACGCCTTCGGGCGCAAGCCGGCGCGGACCGAGGCCGGGCAGCTGGTCGGCGCGGGTGCGCCGGTCGCGCCGGAGCCGCCGCGGCCGGGTGTGATCGTGGAGCCGCCGCGGGCCACCGTGCCCGAGCGGGCAGGCCGGATCGCGGTGCTGCTCACCGGGCTGGGCGCGGTGTTCCACTTCGCCTCGCTGCTGCTGCGCGGGCTGGCCACCGAGCGGATGCCGCTGGGCAACATGTACGAGTACGTCTCCGCGGTGGCCCTGGTCGGCGTGGTGGCCTGGCTGGTGCTGCTGCGCAGGCACAACATCCGCAGGCTCGGGCTGTTCGTGTTGCTGCCACTGGTGATCCTGCTGTTCCTGGCCTGGGCGGTGCTCTACGCCAAGGCCGCGCCGCTGGTGCCCGCGCTGCGCTCGTACTGGATCGTCATCCACGTCTCGGTGATCGTCATCGGCAGCGGGCTGCTGATCCTGCCCGGCGTGACCAGCATGCTGTACCTGGTGCGCAAGGCCCACGACGCCAACCCGGCCCGCTTCGTCCGGGTCGCCAGCAAACTGCCAGAGGCCGACGCGCTGGACCGGATCTCCTATCGGGTGACCGTGTTCGCCTTCCCGCTGCTCACCTTCGGCATCATCGCCGGCGCGATCTGGGCCGAATCCGCCTGGGGCCGCTACTGGGGCTGGGACCCGAAGGAGACCGTCGCCTTCGTCTCCTGGGTGGTCTACGCCGCCTACCTGCACGCCAGGGCCACCGCGGGCTGGCGCGGCAAGCCCGCCGCCTGGATCAACATCTTCGGCTGGGTCACCGTGGTGTTCAACCTGTTCTTCATCAACATGGTGGTGGCCGGCCTGCACTCCTACGCGGGAGTCTGACCCGACACACCGCCACCCCGGCTCGCACGTCCCCCGCCCTGGCGGCTACCGTCGCAGGAGTTGACAAACGCGATGCCGGCGATGGAGGACTCCAACGGTGACCGGACGGTACGAGGAGCCCGAGACCCAGAACGTCCAGTGGGTGCCGCCGGAAAAGCAGCAGCAGCAGGGACAACAGCAGGAACCGCTGTACGTGGACCCGTCCACCTCCGGCGCCTACCAGGTGGGTGGCGGTCAGTCCGGCCCCTACCGGGTCGACCCGTCCACCTCCGGCCCCAACCAGGTCGGCGGCGGCCCGTCCGGCGCCTATCAGGTCGGTGGCGGCGCCTCCGGCCCGTACCCGGTCAGCGGCGGCCCGTCCGGTCCGTACTCCGTCGGCGGCGGCCCCTCCGGGCCCTACCCGGTCAGCGGTGGCCCCTCCGGCCCGCACCAGGTCGACCCGAACACCTCCGGCGCCTACTACGTCGAGCAGACCGCCTCCGGCCCGCAGCCGCAGCAGCAGGCGTACCAGCCCCAGCCGCAGCAGCAGTACCAGCCGCAGCAGGCCCCGCCGCCCGGCTACCCGCAGCAGGCGCTGGCCCAGCCGCGCCCGCAGCACCCCGGCGGCCAGCAGGACCTGTCCTCCCAGCAGCTGCTCCGGCAGACCAAGCGGCCGCCATCGGCAGGCTGGCGGCGGGCGGTCTACAAGGCATCCGGCCACCTGCTCAACCTCGGTGAGAGCCCGGCCGACATCCAGCGCCGGGACCTGATCACCCGGGTCAACCAGCCGGTGCACGGCTGCTACAAGATCGCCATGCTGAGCCTCAAGGGCGGGGTCGGCAAGACCACCACCACGGCCAGCCTCGGCTCCACCTTCTCCTCGCTGCGCGGGGACCGGGTGGTCGCGGTGGACGCCAACCCCGACCGCGGCACCCTGGCGCAGAAGATCCCGCTGGAGACCACCGCCACCGTGCGGCACCTGCTCCGGGACGCGCAGCGGATCCGCCGCTACAGCGATGTGCGCGCCTACACCTCCCAGGGCCCCAGCCGCCTCGAGGTGCTGGCCAGCGAGCAGGACCCGGCGGTGTCCGAGGCGTTCAGCGAGGACGACTACCGCCGCACGGTCGCGCTGCTCGAGGTCTTCTACAACATCGTGCTCACCGACTGCGGCACCGGCCTGATGCACTCCGCGATGAAGGGCGTGCTGGAACTGGCCGACTCGCTGGTGATCGTCTCCTCCGGTTCGGTGGACGGCGCCCGCAGCGCCTCGGCCACCCTGGACTGGCTGGACGCGCACGGCTACCGCGAACTGGTCTCCCGTTCGGTCGCCGTGATCAACTCGGTCCGGCCCGGCTCCGGCAAGGTCGACCTCGACCGGCTCAGCGAGCACTTCGCGGCCCGCTGCCGCGCGGTCTGCCGGATCCCGTTCGACCCGCACCTGGAAGAGGGCGCGGAGATCGAACTGGAACGCCTCGCGCCGAACACCCGGATCGCCATGCTGGAACTGGCCGCCACCGTGGCCGACGATTTCCCGCACGCGGTCGCCCGTTCCCGGGCCCGCTGAGCTTCCGGAACCACTGACCCGCGCCGGGGCGGCTGGCAGTCGCCCCGGCTGGTCTCACCTCATTCGTCGGTGTCCTTGCGCTTCTGGTCCCGGCGGTTCTCATCCAGCCTGCGCAGGAAGTCCGGGTCGTCATCCGGAGCGAGCGGACCACCCGCCGCGCGGTAGCTGCGCGGGCGCTTCTCCGGACCGAAGGCCCGCCACATCAGCGCGCCAACGGTGACCGCCCCGATGACCGCGAGCAGGTACAGGTACAGCAACGCTGCCTCCTCTCACATACCCGACACCGAGGTTAACGGAAGCCGGCGTAGTGGGGTTGGCCGCGAAAGGGCGCCGTAAGGACAAGAAGAAGACCCCGGTGAGGCCGGTGGATCGCCCTTAGTGATCCAACCGACCCCGCCGGGGTCCTGCGGCAGGGGCGCCGTGGGTTCCAGGCCACCTTGGTTCCCAGGCTGCTCTTGTCCTTCTGCCTGCCGCTGTGGCTCAACCTTGGCAGCCCGGAATGACCTTGCACACATCCCGGCTGGCCATAGCATGCGGGTTATGGAACTGGAGGTCCGTCACCTCCGGGTGCTGCTCGCCGTCGCCGATGCCGGCAGTGTCTCGAAGGCCGCCGCCACCCTCGGGCTGTCCCAGCCGAGTCTGTCCGCCCAGCTCAGGCGGATCGAGACCAGCATGGGCGCGCCGCTGTTCGACCGCTCGGCCGAGGGCGTCGCGCCCACCGCGGTCGGCCGGTTCGTGCTGGCCAAGGCGCGCACCGTGCTGGCCGAACTGGACGAGCTACGGTCCTGGGCCGGGAAGGCGGGCACCGCGGCCGGGGTGACCAAGGTCCAGGTCGGCAGCGTGCCCGGACCGATCGCCGCCCGGCTCGCGCTGTCATTGCAACGTCTTTACCCAGGCGAGATCGAGGTGCACAGCCTGGCTGAGCAATCCAGCTTCGCCATGCTGGGCCTGCTCGGCGGCCGAAGGATGGATGTGGCCGTGGTGGAGGAGTTCAGCGGCCACGACCTGCCCGCGGTGGCCGGGGTGCGCCGGGCCCCGCTGGTGCCGGTGGAACCGGTCTTCGTCGCGGTCGCCGAGACCCACCCGCTGGCCGCCGAGACCGTGATCGACCTGGCCGATCTGGCCAAGGAACCCTGGATCGTGGACCCGCTGATGGACTCCGGCGAGACCGCGCACCTGCGCCGCCGCTGCCAGGAGGCCGGCTTCGAGCCGCTGATCAGGCACCACGCCACCGAGACCAGCGCGGCCCGCGGCGCGGTCTCCAGCGGCCTGTGCGTGAGCCTGGCCCAGGCCACCGCCAGGGAAGGACTCGGCCTGGTGATCCGGCCACTGCGCGGCGACCCGCTGGTGCGGCGGCTGGACGTGGCCTGGAGCGAGACCGGCCCGGTGGACGAGCCGCTGGCCAGGGAGGCCGCGGTGGACGCCTACCTGGGCCTGGTGGGGGCCAACCCGAGCTATGCCGCCTGGTGGGCGGCGCACCCCGAGGTTCACCCGAAAGGTAAAGAGAGCTAAAAGCCGATCGGCGAGAACGGGCCGTCTCCGGCCGTTCTCGCCGCGGTGATCCTGGTCACCATTGGCAGCTCAGCCCAGTGCTGGTCCCGGCGTGGTGAGTTCCGCCAGCAGCGCGTTGACCTCGGACTCCCGGAAACGACGGTGTCCGCCAGGCGTGCGGATCGAACCGATGCGGCCAGCGGTGGCCCACCGGGTCACGGTCTTGGGGTCCACCCGGAACAGACCGGCGACCTCACCTGGCGTAAGCAGACGCTCCGCTCCCGCGGGACGGGGCGCCGGACGCATGGTGGTCACTTTTCCCTCCTCACCACGGGCCCGAGATCCTCGGGTCCGTACTCGGAGGAATGGTGGCATTTCACCCTTCAGGTACTCGAACGTTTGTCTGTAGGTAATGGGCAGGTAAGGGACGAATCGGTCACTCGAACGGCCCATCATCGGAGCACATAGGGTCTGCTGCCATGGATCTCGTGGATCGGCAGATCATCGCGGCGCTTCGGGCCAACGGGCGGGCGACCTACGCCGACCTGGGCCGACAGGTGGGGCTGTCCGCCTCGGCGGTGCACGAGCGGGTGGGCAAGCTGGAGAACTCCGGCGTCATCACCGGCTACCACGCCATGGTGGACCCGATGGCGGTCGGCCTGGGCGTGACCGCGCTGGTCGGCATCCACCCCTCCGACACCGGCGACGAGGACCGGATCGCGGCCAGCCTGGCCGCCCTGCCCGAGGTCGAGTCCTGTTACGCGGTGGCCGGCGACGAGGCGTTCGTGGTCAAGATCCGGGTGTCCACCGTGGACGACCTGGAGCGCTCGCTGGTCCGGCTGCGGCGGATCGACGGGGTGGCCCGCACCCGCACCACCGTGGTGCTCAGCACCCGGTTCGAGGGCCGCCCGAACACCCCGGGCTCCATCGCCGACCCGCCACCCGGCGACAGCCCGAACCGCGGCGCGTAGCCTCAGTCCCGTGGAGGTCACCGACACGCCGGACACCAGCGGCACCCTGAACCGAGACCTGGCGCTCTACACCGTCGCCCGTCTCGGCCTGGTGGTCCTGTTCGCCGCGATCCTGGCCACGGTCGGCGTGCCGCTGCTGGTCGCACTGGCGGTCGCCTTCGTGACCGCGCTGCCGCTGTCCTTCGTGCTCTTCGGCAGCCTGCGCCAGCGGGTGGCCAAGGGGCTGGCCGAACGCGGTGTGCAGCGCAAGGACGAGCGCGCCCGGCTGCGCGCCCAGCTCCGCGGCGAGGGCTGAACCGGCCGTTCACCATGGCCGCCTAAGCTGCGGGCATGGCCGTGGTGGATCGTTGTTGTGACAAGACCCGGAGCTGGGTCAACGAGGCAGTCCGGATCATCGAGGCGGATGCCAACCGCAGCGCGGACACCCATCTGCTCGCCTACCCGCTGCCGCCGGAGTGGGGCATCGACCTCTACCTCAAGGACGAGTCCACCCACCCCACCGGCTCGCTCAAGCACCGGCTGGCCCGGTCGTTGTTCCTCTACGCCATCTGCAACGGCTGGGTGGTCGGCGGCACCCCGGTGATCGAGGCGTCCTCCGGCTCCACCGCGGTCTCCGAGGCATACTTCGCCCGGCTGCTCGGCCTGCCCTTCATCGCGGTGATGCCGCGCTCCACCTCGGCGGAGAAGATCGCGCTGATCGAGCGTGAGGGCGGGCGCTGCCACTTCGTCGACTCGCCCGGTGCGATCTACGACGAGTCCCGGCGGCTGGCCGCGGAGCTGGACGGGCACTTCATGGACCAGTTCACCCACGCCGAGCGGGCCACCGACTGGCGCGGGAACAACAACATCGCCGAGTCGATCTTCGAGCAGATGCGGCTGGAGCGGCACCCGGAGCCGGAGTGGGTGGTGGTCGGCGCGGGCACCGGCGGCACCGGGGCGACCATCGGGCGCTACGTGCGTTACCGGCAGCTGCGCACCAGGCTGGCCGTGGTGGACCCGGAGTTCTCGGTCTTCTACGACGCCTGGCGGGACAGCGATCCGGAGCTGACCGGCCTGCGTGGCTCCCGGATCGAGGGCATCGGGCGGCCCAGGGTGGAGCCCTCCTTCGTCGGGCAGGTCATCGACCGGATGATCAAGGTGCCGGACGCGGCCTCGATCGCGGTGATCCGGCATGCCGAGGAGTTGCTCGGGCGGCGGGTCGGCGGGTCGACCGGCACCAACCTGTGGGGCGCCTTCCAGCTGGTGGCCGAGATGCGCGCGCAGGGCAGGGCGGGCAGCGTGATCACGCTGCTGTGCGACGGCGGCGAGCGGTACGCGCCGACCTACTACAACGACGAGTGGCTGGCCGCCCAGGAACTCGACCTGACCGAGCCGACGGCGACCGTGGCCGAGTTCCACCGCAGTGGCGAGTGGGCCGTCCGCGACTGATCGGGAACCCTGGGTAGCCTCGCGCCGTCCAACCGCGGTCAGTGACGGCGCGCATCGGGGGTCCAGCACATGGTCCAGCGGCACAACACCGAGGAGCTGAAGGCCTACGCGGCCTACCTCGGCACCGTGGCCGGTCAGTTCGACCAGGTCAAGAACTACCTGCACCAGCACGGCTGCGACAAGAGCGGCTTCACCGGCCTGCTCACCATCCTGCAGCCGGGGGTGGACCTGGTACGCGGGGCCTACGACCTGGCGCTGGACTTCGGGCAGGACCGGATGCACGGCTCGGCCGAGCGGATGGCCCAGATCGCGGCGGACTACGAGCGCACCGACCAGCAGGTCGCGCAGGTCTTCGCCCGGATCAACGACCAGCTCGGGCAGGTGCGTGCCTGATGGCCACCGGCTACGCGGACAAGACCGACCTCGGCGGCGTGCTCAAGGCGCCTGAGGACACCTCGGGCGCCAAGATCGAGGAGCTGATCAAGGAGCAGGGCTGGCAGGTGCAGGCCGTGGACTGGGCCTTCACCAAGGTCACCGGCGAGAGCATCGTGCAGAAGGTGATCATGCCGATCACCGGTGACTACACCCGCATCCAGATGAACGGCGACGCCTGGCGCACCGGGGCCGAGGCGATGGACGTCATGTCCGCCAACCTCAACGCGGGCGTGGACCAGGTCAGGGAGTCCTGGGAGGGCGCGGCCGCCGTCGCGCACGAGGTGTTCGTCAAGGCGGTGTGGAAGGCGGGGCTGCTGGCCGAGGCCCAGGTCGCCAAGCTGATCGCCAAGGGCTTCGACAAGGTCGCCGAGGGCGCCAAGAAGCTCTGCCAGAAGGCCCTGGATCTGATCAAGTTCCTGGTCAACAAGCTGATCGACGCGATCAAGAAGGCGTGGATCCCGGCCTACGGCTGGATCAAGGCGGCCGAGCTGATCTGGGACGCCTACCAGATCTACCGCAAGATCATGGAGATCGTCGAGGCGGTCAAGCGGATCATCGAGACCGCCAAGCAGCTGCACGACACCATCTCCCAGGTGCCCTCCCAGCTCGGCAAGATCAAGGACGTGCGCAGCGTCGGCGACGCGATCGAGGTCGGCAAGGACCTCAAGCAGAGCGCCACCGACATCAAGGACGGGGCCACCAGCATCCGCGACGACGCCCGCGGCATCGGTGACTCGGCCAAGGAAGCCCGCGCCGCAGGCCGGGAGACCGGCAAGGACGCCAAGGCGCTCAACGACCACCTGCGGAAACCGGCTGGAGCGAACCCGCGATGAGCACTCCCGACCAGGACTGGCGCACCCCGGAGGTCCGCCGCGCCGAGGCCGAGCTGGACGCCTCGATGGATGCCATGGAGGAGGTGCTGCGCTCGGCCCAGGAACTGCAGGACAGCCTGCGCCCGGCCGAGATCACCGCCACCGAGGAGGACATCAGGGCGATCGAGCGGGAGGCCGCCAAGCCGGACGCGCCGGCCGAACTCCGCGCGCTGCGGGCCAAAGTCGAGGCCGGTGACCTCAGCTGGCGGGACGTGCTGGAGGGCCGGGCCTACGACGATCCGGAGGTGCGCGCCGCGCTGGAGCCCAATCTGGGCCGGATGGGCACCACCTACCAGCTCTTCCAGGAGGGCCACACCCTGGACGAGGTGCTGGAGGCGCACCGCCAGTCCCAGCGCCGGAACAACGATGATGACGACGACGGCGGCGAGAACATCGTGCTGCGGCACGACTCCTGGTGATCAGCCCAGCGTGAGCCCGATCCCGGTGCCAAGGGACCACACCAGCATGGCCAGTGCGGTGTCCTTGAGCACCGGGATCAGCTGCATCCCGGTGTCGCCGCGCAGCACCCGGCGCAGCGAGAAGAACACCAGCGGCGCGGCCAGGAAGCCGAGCAGCGCCCACGGCTGCCGGAAGCCGACCAGCGTGGTCAGCAGGAACGGCACCACCACCAGCGCGGTGTAGAGCCCTCGGGTGTCCCGGTCGCCGAGCAGCACGGCCAGGGTGCGCTTGCCGGTCTCCCGGTCCGAGGGGATGTCCCGCAGGTTGTTGGAGACCAGCACCGAGGCGGAGAACAGGCCGGCGCCCACCGCGCCGCCGATGCCGGCGCCGCTGATCTCGCCAGCCTGGATGTAGAGCGTGCCGAGCACCGCGACCGGGCCGAAGAAGACGAACACCGCGATCTCGCCCATGGCCGCGTAGCCGTAGGGGCGCTTGCCGCCGGTGTAGAACCAGGCCGCCGCGATGCAGATCGCGCCGACCGGGATGAACCACCAGTTGCCCGAGGTCACCGCGATGGTCAGGCCGGTGACCGCGGCCAGGCCGAAGCAGACCAGCGCCGCGCGCAGCACCGTTTTCGGCTCCGCGGCGCCGGATCCGACCAGTCGCAGCGGGCCGACCCGGTTGTCGTCGGTGCCGCGGATGCCGTCGGAGTAGTCGTTGGCGAAGTTCACCCCGATCACCAGGCTCAGCGCGACCAGCAGGCACAGCCCGGCCTGCAACCCGTTGAACCCGTCCACCGCGACCGCGGCCCCGGAGCCGACCACCACCGGCGCGACCGCGTTCGGCAGGGTCCGCAGACGAGCACCTTCAACCCACTGGGCGACTGTCGGCATGCCGCCATCCTGCAACACGGCTGGTGGGAACGCGTGCCCGCCCCCGCGCGGGCGGGCACGCGCCGTCCGGTCAGCAGCGACCGACCGTGCCAACCCCGGCGAGGTAGGCCTTGGACACGAACTTCCCGGCGCTGATCCGGAACCAGACATTGCTGGTGCCCTGGGTCCCGGTCACGTTCTCCCCGGTCACCTGGCACTCCACCTTGACCCTGGCGAAGTTGGCGGCCAACCCGACCTGCGCGTTGGCCGAACTCGCGCCGGTGCGCACGTTAAGGGCGTCGCCGCCGGTGCGGACAGTGCCGAAGGTCCCGCCGGCGGTCCACAGGTACTCCACGGTCACCCAGGAGTTGTCGGTGAGCTTGAGCCCGTCCCAGAAGGTGCCGTCGGCCAGGTCGATCCCGGCCGGGTTGGCCACGGTCCGGCCGAAGCCGTCCTTACCGCCGTTGTAGCCGTTCTGGTAGGCCGCCTGGGCCTGTGGCCTGCCCTGCGGCAGGTTCTTCCACATCTCCCTGGTGGCCGAGGGGTTCCAGTAGTCGTCCTTGATGTTCCACGGGCCCACGTCCCACACCGGCGCCCATTCGCAGCGCCCGTTGGCCGCGCACACCTTCACGCTGTAGGTGCCGGTGCCCTTGCTGGCCAGGCCGCGCCGGGAGGGCAGCGCGACGAAGTGGTCCCTGGCCACGATCACGTGCCCGTTCGCGGTGGTGCCGCCGACCAGGCCCTCCCTGGTGGCGAACACCCGGTAGCTCAGGCCCGCAGCGCCCTGTGCGGACGGCGCGCTCGGTGCGAGGTCGGCGTTGAGGGTGAGCGCGGTGAGTTTCGGCGTCTGGCCCTTGGGCGCGGTGAGTGCCACCCGGACCTGGATCACCTTGGCGGGCGCGGAGATCACCGCGGGCTCGCCGGGTTTCGCCTCGGCCCACTCGGTCCACTCGTCCTCGCCGAGCCGGCCGCGGATGTCGATGGCCAGTTCGGCGCCCGCCGGGACCTCGCTGCGGACGGCGGCCGCGACGCGGTTGACGGGCTGGTCGAGCGTGTGCGGGGTGAGCTGCAGGAAGCCGGTGGCCAGGCCGGTGCGGGCGCTGGCGTGTTCGGCCGCGGTGCCGCCAAGGGTGACCGCGCCGCCGGTGGTGCTGACGTTGCTGTCGTCCTCGTCGATGACGGTCAGGTCAGGGGTCCACGTCGGTGGTCCGGCGGGGGCCGCGACGGCTGGGGCGCTGAGCAGGGCGAGCAGGGCAATCGTTGGCATTGCGAGGCCGAGTAATCGGGTTCCGGCCGTGTTCGGGGCGCGCATGATCGCTCCGTTCCCCGGAGCACGCGGAGCGGATCAACCGCAGCAGGGGCCGCATGTCCGGATCGCTCGAACAGGGAAGCCGGACAAGTGGTGATCTGTCAACGAATCACATGAATCAGTTGAAAGTTGGTAACCAGTTCGGAGTAATCAGTCGTCCTCGCCCAGGAGTTCGGACACCGCGCGCCGGTCCACCTTGCCCGGTCCGCGCAGCGGCAGCTCGGGCAGGAACAGCACCCGGCGCGGCGTGCAGGCCCGCCCGGCGACCTCCCGGACCGCCGCGCGGAGCTGGTCGGCCGACGGCGGTTCGCCCCACTCGGCGGGCACCACCACGGCCGCGACCGCCTGTCCCCACTCCGGATCCGGCACCCCGACCACGCAGGCCTCCCGCACGCCTGGACAGTCGGTAAGCGCGCGTTCGACCAGCGCGGGTGGCACCTTCTCGCCACCGGTGATGATCACGTCGTCGGCCCGGCCGAGGATCTCCAGCCGCCCGTCCGCGGCGAACCGGCCCAGGTCACCGGTGCGGAACCAGCCGTCGGCGAAGGCAGCCGCGGTGACCTCCGGCGCCAGCCGGTAGCCCCTGGCCAGCATCGGCCCGCCCAGTTCGACCGCGTTGCCCTGGCCCAGCCGGACCCGCGCGCCGGTCAGCGGCCGCCCGTCGTACACGCAGCCGCCCGCGGTCTCGCTCATGCCATAGGTGGTGGTCACCGCGACTCCGGCGGCCCTGGCCGCGCGCAGCAGGGCCGGGGGAGTGGCCGCACCGCCGACGATCACCGCGGCGAACCCGCGTAGCGCGGCGAGCCCGGCGCCGCCCTCGGCGATCAGCCGGGAGAGCTGGGTCGGCACCAGCGCGGTGTAAGCCCGCCCGGCCGCCAGTGCCGGACCGGCCGCGGCGGCGAAGGCGTCCGGGCGGAAACCCTCGGCCGAATCGAGCACGCAGGGGTCGAAACCGGCCAGTAGCGACCGGGTGAGCACCTGGAGTCCGGCGATGTGGTGCACCGGCAGCGCGAGCAGCCAGCGGCCAGGACCGCCCAGCCGCTCGTGCGTGGCCGCGGCCGAAGCGCGCAACGCGGCCTCGGTCAGCAGCACGCCCTTGGGTGTCCCGGTGGAACCGGAGGTGGGCACGATCAGTGCCACATCGAGGTCTTGCTCACCCTGCTCCGGGCGCAGCGCGGCGGCCACCCTCTCCCCGGCCAAGCCCGGGGCCAGCGGCAACAGCGCTGGACCGCCTTCCAGCGCGGCGCGCAGGGCGTGGTGAGCATCACGTGCACAACCCGCGCTGTTGTCGCAGGTCAGGGTCAGAATCGGACGGGGGCGCATCAGGGTTAGCCTAATCTTGTGACCGCGACCGACCCCGCCCACTCCTCGATCGAGCTTGCCGCCGACTGGAAGTCCGACGGCGACTACCGCGACATCCGGTACGAGACCGCCGAGGGCATCGCCAAGATCACGATCAATCGGCCAGAGGTGCGCAACGCCTTCCGGCCGCAAACCCTCTTCGAGCTTGCCGACGCCTTCAACCGCGCGCGCGACGACGACCAGGTCGGCGTCATCATCCTGACCGGGCAGGGCGATCTGGCCTTCTGCTCCGGCGGTGACCAGCGCATCCGCGGCAACGACGGCTACATCGGCGAGGACGAGGTCGCGCAGAAGGGCATCGGCCGCCTCAACGTGCTCGACCTGCAGATCCAGATCCGGCGCACGCCCAAGCCGGTGATCGCGATGGTCGCCGGATACGCCATCGGCGGCGGCCACGTGCTGCACATCGTGTGCGACCTGACCATCGCCGCGGACAACGCCAAGTTCGGCCAGACCGGACCCAAGGTCGGATCCTTCGACGGTGGTTACGGCTCGGGTCTGCTGGCCAGGATGGTCGGGCAGAAGAAGGCCCGCGAGATCTGGTACCTGTGCCGGCAGTACGACGCGGCGCAGGCCGAGGCGATGGGCCTGGTCAACACCGTCGTGCCGCTGAAGGACCTGGAGAAGGAAACCGTGCAGTGGTGCCGCGAGATGCTCCAGCACTCGCCGCTGGCCCTGCGCATGCTCAAGGCCTCGCACAACGCCGCCGACGACGGCCTGGCCGGCATCCAGCAGCTCGCCGGTGACGCGACCCTGCTCTTCTACATGTCCGAAGAGGCGCAGGAAGGCCGCAACGCCTACACCGAGCGGCGCAAGCCCGACTTCGGGAAGTTCCCGAAGCGACCGTGAACCCTTCCACAGCGCAGGCCAGGGTCGTCGTTGACGAGTTGATCCGCAACGACGTGCGTCATGTCGTGCTCTGCCCTGGCTCGCGCAACGCTCCGCTGTCCTTCGCCCTCTACGAGGCCGCGACGGCAGGCAGGCTCACCCTGCACGTGCGCATCGACGAGCGCGGTGCGGGCTTCCTCGCCCTCGGCCTGGCCAAGGGACTGGCGCACCGGCCACACCGGCGCGGGTTCGCCGCCGTGGTGTGCACCTCCGGCACCGCGGTGGCCAACCTGCACCCGGCGGTGCTGGAGGCGTACCACTCCGGCGCCGCGCTGCTGGTGGTCACCGCGGACCGGCCGCCGGAGGTCTACGGCACCGGCGCGAACCAGACCATCCAGCAGAACGGCGTCTACGCCAGCGCGGCCACCACCATCGACTTCCCGGTGGCCGAGCGCCGCGCCGGGCAGAACGGGGTGTGGCGCGGGCTGGTCTGCCGCGCGGTGGCCCAGGCCGACGCCGGGGCGCCGGTGCACGTGAACATCCCCTTCCGCGAGCCGCTGGTGCCCGACGGCGACCTGCTGGACTGGCCGGAGGCGCTGGCCGGGCGGCCGGAGCAGGAGCGCTGGACCTCGGTCCGGCCCGGGGTGATCAGCAGTGATCCGCTGGGCGGCGGGCCGATCTTCCACCTGCGCCCGCGCACCCTGGTGGTGGTCGGCGACACCGACTTCGGCACCGGGCACGCGGCGGGCGAGGTGGCGGCCAAGCTGGGCTGGCCGGTGGTCACCGAACCCACCGCGATGGGCGGCCCGGTGGCCTCCGGCGCGGTGGTGCTCCAGCACGGCTCGCTGCTGCTCAACTCCGGCGAGCTGCCCGAGCGGCTGCACCCGGACTCGGTGGTGGTGATCGGCAGGCCGACCCTCTCCCGAGGGGTGCAGCGGCTGCTCAAGCAGGCCCCGGTGGTGCACGTGGTGCGCAGCGGCCAGGGCTGGGCCGACCCGCAGCACGTGGCCACGCACGTCTCCGACCACCTCGGCCTGGACGACCTCAACTTCGCCGCCATGGACGATGCGGACCTGACCAGCCGCACCTGGACCGAGACCTACCCCGGCGACCCGGCCTGGCTCACCGACTGGCAGCGGGCGGACGCGCTGGCCTCGGTCGCGGTGGAGGAGCTGCTCGCCGAGCAGACCTGGCCGACCGGCCTGCACGTGGCCCGCGCGCTGATGACCGAACTGCCGGAGGACGCGGTGCTGTTCCTGGGCAGCTCCAACCCGGTGCGCGATATCGACCTGGTCGGCGCCCGCCGGTCAGGGCCGGTGGTGATCTCCAACCGGGGCGTGGCCGGTATCGACGGCAGCGTCTCCAGCGCGATCGGCGCGGCCCTCGGCGCGGTCAGCGCGGACAGCAGGGTCGGCCACGGCTACGCGCTGCTGGGCGACCTGACCTTCCTGCACGACCTCAACGGCCTGCTGCTCGGCCCGCTGGAGGCCAGGCCGGACCTGACCATCGTGGTGCTCAACGACGACGGTGGCGGCATCTTCTCGCTGCTGGAACAGGGCGCGCCGGACCACTCGGCCTCCTTCGAGCGGGTCTTCGGCACCCCGCACGGCTCCGACCTCGGCGCGCTGTGCGCCGGGTACCGGGTGCCGTACCGGCTGGCCGCCGATGGGGCGGACTTCCGGGACGCGCTGCGGCCGGGGCCGGGGATCCGGGTGGTGGAGGTGCGCGCGGACCGGCAGCGGCTGCGCACCGTGCACGAGCGGTTGCGAACCAGGGTGCGTCAGGTGATCACCGCGCCCTGATCCTGTTCAGTTTTTCCATTTCGCCTGATCCCAAGCCGTGGGCATACGTGTAACACCCTGGTGCTGACCTGCGCACGTGGCTATGTTCCCTGCCAGCGCGACCGCCCGCTGGTCGCTCTCAACAGGAGGGGACAACCGTGCTTCGACGACACAGCTTCCGCGTGGCGGCGGCAGCGGCGGCGGCCGTGGCCCTGCTCGCGTGGCCGGCGTCGGCTGGCACCGATTCCACCGGGGCTCCGGGGATTGGTGACGAGTACTACCCGAACGACGGCAATGGCGGATACGACGTCTCGCACTACGACATCCGCCTTAAGTACCAGCCGGCCAGCGACACGCTGACCGGCACCACGACCATCGTGGCCTCGCCCACCCAGGAGCTGAGCCGGTTCAACCTGGACTTCGCCCTGCCGGTGAAGTCGGTGCGGGTCAACGGCGCCAAGGCGACGTTCAGCCAGACCGCGGACGCCGAGGTCGTGGTGACCCCGGCGCGCACCGCGGCCAAGGGCTCGTTGCTGACCGTGGTGGTCGAGTACGAGGGCATCCCCTCGCAGACCAAGGTCAACGGCCAGACGCTGTGGAAGAAGACCTCCGACGGCGCGGTGGCGATCAACGAGCCGCACATCGCCCGCTGGTGGTTCCCGAGCAACGACCACCCCACCGACAAGGCCACCTTCGACGTCAGCGTCGCGGTGCCCACCGGTGTCGAGGTGATCTCCAACGGCGCGCTGAAGAGCCGCGCGGTGCAGCCGGGCGGCTGGACCCGCTGGAACTGGCGCTCCACCAAGCCGCAGGCGACCTACCTGGCCTTCCTGACCATCGGCCAGTTCGAGATCCACCAGAGCACCGGGCACAAGGGGCAGCCGTTCATCACGGCCTACTCCGAGGGCCTCGGCGAGATCGAGGGCCCGGCCAAGGCCTCCCTGGAGCGCACCCCCGAGGTGATCGAGTTCCTGGAGACCGTCTTCGGCGAGTGGCCGTTCGAGGCCCAGGGCGGGGTGGTGCCCAAGGAGGGCCTGACCTTCGCGCTGGAGAACCAGACCCGGCCGACCTACGCGCCCGGGTTCTTCCGCAACGGCAACAACATCAACGTCGTGGTGCACGAGCTGGCGCACCAGTGGTTCGGCGACTCGGTGTCGGTGGCCAAGTGGCGCAACATCTGGCTGAACGAGGGCTTCGCGACCTACGCCCCGTGGCTGTGGTCCGAGCACGCCGGTGAGGGCACCGCGCAGGAGTGGTTCGACTTCACCTACGCCCGCTACGCCGAGAACGACCCGTTCTGGCAGGTCGTCATCGGTGCGCCGGGCTCGGGCAACGAGTTCCACGGCGCGGTCTACGACCGGGGCGCGATGGCCCTGCACGCGATCCGCAAGACCGTCGGCGACAAGGTCTTCTTCCAGACGGTGAAGACCTGGACCGAGAACAAGAAGTACGGCAACGCCACCATCGAGGAGTTCAAGGCCCTGGCCGAGGTGCTCTCCGGCAAGAAGCTGGACGAGGTCTTCAACACCTGGCTGTTCACCAAGGGCAAGCCGAAGCTCACCCCCGAGGTCTCCACCCAGGGCACCGAGCGCTCGGCCAAGGTGAAGGAGCCGAAGAACGCCAAGAAGGCGATCGAGAACCAGCAGATCCTGCACGACCTGTCCGCCCGCGCGGGCAAGTAAATCCACGAAGGACGGCGGGATTCCCTTCCACGCGAAGGGGATCCCGCCTTTCTTTATGCGCCTTCGAGGGCGTCCCGCACCGGGATCATCTTCGCCCCGGCTTCGGCCACCTCGGTGTCCGGATCCGAATCGGCCACGATCCCGCACCCGGCGAACAACCGGGCCGTGTTCCCGGCCAGCTGCGCGCACCGCAACGCCACGCCCAGCTCCCCGTCGCCCGCCCCGTCGATCCAGCCCACCGGTCCGGCGTAGCGCCCGCGGTCCATGCCCTCCAGCTCGGCGATCAGCCGCACCGCGTCCGGGGTGGGCGTGCCGCCGACCGCCGCGGTCGGGTGCACCGCCTCGGCCAGCCGCAACAGCGAGCCGTCATCGTGCAGCCGGCCACGCACATCGGTGGACAGGTGCAGCACATTGCGCAGCCGCAACACCTCCGGCGTGGCAGGCGCGTCCAGCTCGGCGCACAACGGGCCGAGCCGGTCCACGAACGAGCGCACCGCGTAGGCGTGCTCCTCCCGGTTCTTGCCCGAGGCCAGCAGTTCGGCGGCCAGTTCGTCCTCGGTGATCCCCGGCCGCGGCCACATGGTCCCGGCCAGCACCCGCGAGGAGAAGTCAGACCCGTTGCGCCGCAACAACAACTCCGGCGTGGCTCCAACCAGCCCGGCCACCGCGTAGGCCCAGCAACTCGGGTACCGCCTGGCCAGTCCGGCCAGCAGGAACCGGGGATCGAACGGTTCGGCGGCAGTGGCCAGCAGATCGTGCGCGAGCACCACCTTGGCCAGCTCGCCGTCCCGCATCCGGCGCACCGCGGTCCGCACGGCCTCCCGGTACCGCGTCACCGAATGCCGCCCCTCGGCGTACCGCACCACCCCCGGCCCACGCACCGGCAGCACCGGCGTCGCCGAGGCCCCGCCAACCTCGGTCCGCCACACCCGCCCGCCCCGCTGCCCGAGGATCACCCGCGGCACCACCAGCACCGACTCCGCGGCCCCGGCCGCGAACGCCATGCTCACGAACGCCACCGCCCCGGTCCCCGGCAGCCCCACCTCGTCCTCGACGTCCAGACTGCCCTGCAACTCCCGCCACCAGGCATCCGCCGCCGCGAACCGATCCGGCCCGGAACACCGGAACTCCGCCGCCACTCCCCACCCGACCAGCCCGTCCCCACCCCGGACCCAGGCGAGCACATCCTCGGATGAGGGAAGCTGTGCCAGCAGGTCAACCCCGGCGGGCAGCTCCCGGGTGCGCACCCGCACGGCGCGCGCACTGCTGCGAGACGGTGCGAAGGTCACCCCAGCAGCGTATGGCCCGCGCCCACCGGAACGCGCGCACTAGAGTTCGTGCTGTGGCGGAGAACGCAGGACTACTGGACCGGCTGCGCCGGCGCGTGGCGGCACTGCCCAAGCCGCGCAGGCTGCGCCGCACGTCCGTGGCGGTACTGGCGGTGGCGAGCCTGCTGACGCTGATGTGCCTGGTGCTCTTCGGCGCCATGCTGGTCAACGACTACAAGATCGGCAGACGCACCGGCACGGCGGTGGCCGAGGTCCAGGCAGTCACCTTCGCCCGCACCATCGTCCGCTACAACACCCCCGACGGCGCCATCCACAGCCCCACCCGCGGCATCCTGTACCCCTCGGGCCTGGCCGAGGGCAACCTGGTCAAGGTCGAGTACGACCTGTACTTCCCGGACGAACTGGTCCGGGTCGAGGGCCGCAACGCCTGGATGAACGTGTGGCCGGTGGTCGCGGTCATCGCCGGCGCCTGGGTGATCGCGTATCCGCTGGTCCGTCGGCTGGAGAAACGCCGCACCTGACCGGCCCGCCGCACCTTCGCAACCCGTCCGCGCATCCCCCGCGAGCCCGCGGTCATCGAATGTGAGTGATTGACCACTCTCTCCGGCCCTGGCAACCCTGAGCTGCCCCGGACCGGCAATGTGACACCTTCTCCCAATTTCGGCGATTCGGTGTAACATCTAGCCTGTTCCCCGAACCGGCCGGAGGTGTCTGCCGTGCTCGAAACCGAATCGCCAGAGCTGGAAGCCGAGTTCACCGCCACAGTCACCGCCGACGGCCGGATCGAGCCGAGGGACTGGATGCCCGACGCCTACCGGGCCACCCTGATCAGGCAGATCGCCCAGCACGCGCACTCGGAGATCATCGGCATGCAGCCGGAGGGCAACTGGATCAGCCGGGCGCCCAGTCTGCGGCGCAAGGCGATCCTGCTCGCCAAGGTCCAGGACGAGGCCGGGCATGGGCTTTACCTGTACGCGGCGGCGGCCACGCTGGGCGCCGACCGGACCGATCTGACCGAGAAGCTGATCAGCGGGCGGCAGAAGTACTCCTCGATCTTCAACTACCCCACGCTGACCTTCGCCGACGTCGGGGTCATCGGCTGGCTGGTGGACGGCGCCGCGATCTGCAACCAGGTCCCGTTGTGCCGCACCAGTTACGGGCCCTACGCCCGCGCGATGATCCGGGTCTGCAAGGAGGAGTCCTTCCATCAGCGGCAGGGCTATGAGCTGCTGATGACCATGATGCGCGGCAGCGACAACCAGCGGCGGATGGTGCAGGAGTCGGTGGATCGGTGGTGGTGGCCGTCGCTGATGATGTTCGGGCCGCCGGATGACAGCTCGCCCAACACCGAGCGGTCCATGGCCTGGCGGATCAAGCGGCACACCAATGACGAGCTGCGGCAGAAGTTCGTGGACATGTCCGTGCCGCAGGCCGAGGCACTCGGGGTCACCTTCCCCGACCCGGAACTGCGCTGGAACGAAGAGCGCGGGCAGCACGACTTCGGCACGCCGGACTTCGCCGAGCTGATGCGGGTGGTCAAGGGCAACGGGCCGTGCAACGCCGAGCGGATCGAGCACCGGCGGCGGGCGCATGAGGACGGCGACTGGGTGCGGGAGGCGGCCGCGGCCTACGCGGCCAAGCGGGCGGCGCGAGCGAAGGGTGTTGCGTGATGGCCGAGGTGCGTTCGTCCTGGCCGCTGTGGGAGGTCTTCGTGCGCGGGCGCCGCGGCCTCAACCACGTGCACGTCGGCTCACTGCACGCCCCGGACGCGGACATGGCCGTGCGCAACGCGCGCGACCTCTACACCCGGCGCAACGAGGGTGTGAGCATCTGGGTGGTCCAGGCCGAGGCGATCACCGCCTCCAGTCCGGACGAGAAGGACCCGTTCTTCGCACCGGCCGGGGACAAGGTCTACCGGCACCCCACCTTCTACGACATCCCCGACGGCGTTCCGCACCTGTGAGGCTCTGATGTCCTTCGACAACGCCTACGAGGGGCTCACCGCGGAGCACGACGACGCCCGGTGGGCCTACGGTTCCGGCTTCCACGACGAGATGTCCACTGTGGACAGGGAGATTCCGTCCACTGTGGACCGGGCGGACCTGGCCGCGTACGCGCTGATGCTCGGCGACGACGCGCTGATCCTGTCCCAGCGCACCGCCGAGTGGTGCTCCAACGGCCCTGAGCTGGAGGAGGACGTGGCGCTGGCCAACATCGCGCTCGACCTGCTCGGCCAGGCCAGGCTGCTGCTCACCAGGGCTGGCGAGGTCGAGGGCGCGGGCCGGGACGAGGATCGGCTGGCCTACTTCCGGGACGAGATCGACTTCCGCAACGTGCGCCTGGTCGAGCAGGACAACGGCGACTTCGCGCAGACCATCGCCCGGCTGCTGCTGTTCTCCAGCGCGCGGCTGGCGTTGTTCGTCCGGCTCTCCGCCTCGGCCGACCCCGTCCTCGCGGCGGTCGCGGCCAAGGGCGTCAAGGAACTGGCCTACCACCGCGATCACGCGGCGCAGTGGACCGTCCGGCTCGGTGACGGCACCGAGGAGTCGCACCGGCGGATGCAGGCCGGGCTGGACCGGGTCTGGCCCTACCTGGAGGAGCTGTTCACCGCGCATCCGGTGGAGCAGCGGCTGGCCGCCGCGGGTGTCGCGGTGGACCCGGGCGAGCTGCGGGCCGAGGTGGACGCGGTGCTGGACCAGGTCCTGACCGCGGCCACGCTGACCAGGCCCGACGTCGCCCCGATGGCCACCGTCAGCGGCCGGGCCGGGCGGGACGGCGTGCACTCCCGGCCGATGGGCTACCTGCTGGCCGAACTCCAGCACATCGCCCGCTCCCAGCCGGACGCGGTCTGGTGACCGCGATGGCACCGTCCACAGTGGACTACGCGCGCCAGGTGGCCGAGCAGGTGCTCGACCCGGAGCTGCCCGTGCTCACCCTGGCCGAACTGGGTGTGCTGCGTGCGGTCGAACTGGCCGGGGACACCGTGCTGGTCACCATCACGCCCACCTACTCCGGCTGCCCAGCCCTGGACGAGATGCGCGCCGACCTGCGCAAGGGCCTGCGCGAGGCCGGGTTCGCGCACGTCGAGGTGCGCACCGTGCTGAGTCCGGCCTGGACCACCGACTGGATCAGCGAGGACGGCCGCCGCAAGCTCACCGAACACGGCATTGCCCCGCCCCGGCGGATCGGCCCGCGACTGGCCGGACCGGTGCCGCTGCGGCTGGACCCGCCCAGCGCGGTGGTGCCCTGCCCGCGCTGTGGATCACGGGACACCGTGGAGCTGTCCCGGTTCTCCTCCACCGCGTGCAAGGCCCTGCGCAGCTGCTCGGCCTGTGCCGAACCCTTCGAGCACGTCAAGGAGATCTGATGGCCGCTCCGGCGATGTCGCGTCCTCGCGCGGCCTTCCACAACCTGGAGGTGGCCAGGGTCGACCAGCTCTGCGCGGACGCGGTCGCGGTCACCCTGGCGGTGCCGGAAGACTTGCGCGCCGAGTTCGCCTTCCGGCCCGGCCAGTACCTGACCCTGCGCCGGATCAGCCCGGACGGCGTTGAGGAACGGCGTTCCTACTCGATCTGCGCCCCGCGCGGGCGGGCCCCGCAGATCGGTGTGCGCCGGGTCGACGGCGGGCTGTTCTCCTCCTGGCTGGTGGACGAACTGCGCGCGGGCGACCGGATCGACGTGCTGCCGCCCTCCGGCGGGTTCAGCCCGACCGAACTCGGCGGCCACCACGTGCTGCTGGCCGCGGGCTCTGGCATCACCCCGGTGCTCTCCATCGCGGCCACCCTGCTGGCCGACTGCCCGGACAGCCGGGTCACCCTCTTCTACGGCAACCGGCGCAGCGACACGGTGATGTTCGCCGAGGAGCTGGCCGACCTCAAGGACGCCTACCGCGGCCGGCTGCAACTCGTGCACGTGCTCAGCCGGGAACGCGGCGACGTGGAGCTGTTCGCCGGGCGGCTGGACGCCGAGCGGATCGGCAAGCTGCTGGACCTGCTGGTGCCGGTGGCCGATATCGCGCACTGGTGGCTGTGCGGGCCCTACGGCATGGTCACCGCCGCCCAGCAGGTGCTGCTCGACCGGGCGGTGCCGACCGAGCGGGTGCACCAGGAGCTGTTCTACGTCGACGAGCCGCCGCCCGAGCTGAACCGGGTGGAGGAGTCCATTGTGGACGGTGACGCGGCCGAGGTGGTGGTGTTGCTGGACGGGCGGGAGACGGTGCTCGCGCTGCCCCGCGACACCCCGATCCTGGACGCCGCGCAGCGGGTGCGGGCCGATCTGCCCTTCGCCTGCAAGGGCGGGGTGTGCGGCACCTGCCGGGCCAAGGTCACCGTCGGCGAGGTCCGGATGCGGCGCAACTTCGCGCTGGAACAGCACGAGATCGACGCCGGGTTCGTGCTGACCTGCCAGGCGTTGCCGGTGACCGAACAGGTGACGGTGGACTTCGACGCCTGACCGGGTTGCGCGCGGCCGTAAATTGGGAGGGTGAGCACACTGCCCGGCATCCCGGGGCTGCCCGAGCGCGTCTCGTCCGGCCCGGTGGCCCGCGTGCGGAATCCACGGCTGCGATCCCCGATGCTGCTCGGCGCGGCCGGCGGCGCGCTGATCTGCATGCTGGCCACGGTGCTGCTGATGCCCGTCTCGGTGGTCGGGGATTCGGTGTCGGCGCTGCTCATGCTGGCCGGACTGGTCGGTGCGGGGGTGGGCATGCTGGCCGGGGCCACGCTGGGCCTGTTCGGCCTGACCGGCCCGGTCTCGGTGGCCCCGGCCGAACTCGTGGCGGAACCCGAACCTGAACCCGAGCTCATGCCCGCGCCGAAGCCGGTCCCGCCACCGAGGGCCTCGATGGCCCGGCCGCCGGAGTTCCGCGCGCCGCCGCCGGATGTGTGGACCGCGATGTTCGAGTCCTGCGCCGGTTCGCTGCGCCGGGTCCGGCACGCCGCCGACGCGGTGCCCGCCTCACCCGCCAGGGACTGGCTGCTGCGGATCATGACCACGATGCGTGGTGAACTGGAGGTGGCCCGCGCGCTGGCCGAGACCGGGCGGCGGCTGCACGCCGGTGCGGAGCATCCGGCCAGGGTGCGGCTGGCCACGGCGGTCGAGGAGTTCGCCGCCGCCGAACGGCAACTGGGGGAGATCATCGTGCGACTGGCCGGAGCGCCCGAGCTGCATCGGGTGGGTGATGAGCTGCGCATGCTGGAACAGCAGCTCCCGTTGCTGCGTCAGAACCACCATGACTGACCGGAACCGCCGACCCAGCAATCCGGTCGTGACCGGGTTCCTCGTCGGCTACGGCGTGGTTTTCCTGCCGTTCCTGCTGGTGCTGCTGATCAGCGGGTCCTTCGTGGGCAGCACGGCGATCTACGCGTTCATGGCGCTGATGGTCGGCCCGTTCCTGGTCGGCGGGCTGCCCGGTCTGCTCATCGGCGGTGTGGTCATGGGCGTCACCTCGGCCTCCGGTCGGCAGCGCCCCGCACTGCCCCCACCACCGCCGCAGCCCTACCGGATGCCGCTGCCGCCGCCGAGGGTCGACGACGCCTGGTCCCGGCTACTGGACGCTTGCGAGCAGCCGGTGCAGCGCTGTGACCAGGCATTGGCCGCGGTGCCGCCGTCACCGGCCAAGGACTGGCTCGGCCAGATCGTGGCCACCATGCGGGCCGAGCTGCCCACCGCACGCGGCCTGGCCGAGACCGGCCGCCGCCTGCAGCTGGACCGGCAGTCCCGGCTCAACGAGCACCCGCTCTACCGCAGGCTCTTCGCCGCCACCCAGGAGTTCGCCGCCACCGAGCGCCGGATCGGCGAGGTGATCACCCAGCTGGTCGCCCAGCCCGATCTCAAGCGGGTGGACAGCCAGCTGCAGCTGCTGGAACAGCAGCTCCCGCACCTGCGTCCGGCCGACTGAGCCCGCGTCGCCTGATCAGTTCGTTTCCCGGCGGAAGGACCGGTCCCGCTGTTACGGTTCGGCCGAATGGGGGGAGGGCCGGACCGAGTGCGTCAGAGGACCTCATGTCAGCCAAGTTTCGCCTGCTCGCCGGAGTGCTCGCGCTAGCCATGCTCGCGGCCGGGTGCACCACCGCCGTCCCCGGCACCCCGATGGCGGGTGCACAGGCGCCCACCGGCGCCGCCCGGCCCAGCAGCACCGGTCGGCCGGGCGCGCCCCCGGAGGCGGACAAGTCCTCCGAAACCGTGCTCGCGCTGATGAAGAAGATCCAGGAAACCGACATCTGCGCCCTGCACGACCAGGAGTTCCTGAAGAAGTTCGGGCCCAAGGTGGTCAGCACCAACGGGCCGGGCTTCAACGGCTGCGCCGGGATCGGCGGCACGCCCAACGCCGAGCACTTCTGGCTGTTCGAGCTGGTGCTCGGCGCGCCGTATGAGCCGAAGGACCGGAACAAGGACAAGTTCGAGGACGTCGGCGGCCGCAAGGTCTACTTCCCGACCATCAGCGGCACCAACGACGACACCTGCCACGCCAAGATCCAGCTCGGCCAGACCGACTTCGGCGCCGCCCTGCGCGCCCGGATGGTGCCCAACACCGGCAAGCCCGCGCCCTGGCCGGAGCGCTGCCAGCAGGCGGGCGCCTACCTGGCCCTGCTCGCGCCGAAGCTGGAGTCCCCGCCTGCCCGCACCGCGGCCGCGGAGAGCAAGCTGCTGGGCAAGGACCCGTGCGCGAAGAAGGACCAGATCGTCGCGCTGTACCCGGAGTACCAGTTCCAGATCATGGAGTACCTCAACCCGTACGAGTGCAGGCTCCGCTTCGCCAAGGGCGACGAGCCGGTGAAGCTGCAGGTCAGCGTGACCTGGGACCGGGATGACGAGCCCAGCCTGACCAGCTTCGGCAGCCAGAAGGTGGAGCGGCTGGAGATGGGCGGCCTGACCGGGATCCGGCGTACCTCCGCCGATTCGGGCCGGGGCGGCGCCTGCTTCACCTCGCTCACGGTGAAGCCGGGCGAGAAGGACGTGAAGTTCAGCGCGCACCTGGTCCAGGTGGAGGCCGATGTGTCCATGGACTTCAGCAAGCCCGCCACCGGCAAGCCGGTGCCCCCGGCCCCGTGCGGACCGGTCAACCAGGCGACCGAACTGGTGTTGTCCGGGCTCTAAGCCCCCTTGTGGGTCAGCAGACGTGCGTACCGGCGGCCGCGCAGTTCCAGGCGCTGCCGCCGGTTCAGCAGCACGTGCAGGAACAGCGTGATCGCACCGAGCAGCCCGCCGAGGACCAGCGGACCGACCTCCTCGGCCCAGATCCCCAGCACCAGCAACAGCAGGCTCACCCCGAGTCCGACGATCACCGGGGCGTAGCGCACGCCGGGACTCCACACCCAGGACTCGCCGGCCTCGGCCTCGGCACGCAGGGCCGCGGCGGCCTGGGTGAGCGGCGGATCGGTCAGGCCCAGCCCGATGATCCGCTCGGCCAGCGCCCGGCAGGTCGCCGCCTGCGACCGGGAGATGATCATCGGCGCGCCGCCGCGGGTGTGCGCCCGGACGTCCAGGCTGTGCGCCCACAGCGCCAGGCCGAGGTGGAAGCGGGTCACCGGATCGCCGTGCTGCCGGGCGAACCGGGACTCCATGATGGACAGCGCCGGCTGGGTGGCACCGGTGGCCAGCAGCGCCACCACCTCGCCCAGTGCCGCGACCTCGCAGCCGGGGTCCTTGGCCAGCGCGGTGCGGTAGCCGGTCAGCGCGCCCGCGTGGTCCCCGGCCATGGCCAGTTCGTCGGCCGCCAGCACCTGCGCCAACGCCGGCGAGTCGGCTGACCCGTCCGGCCGCCACTTGCTCCGCACGATGGTCCGCAGCCGGTCCGGCTGGACTTCGGTGGTCATGGGTGAAGTGTCGCGATAACGGTCGAATGTTCTGTGACCTATGACGCAGTGGGGCTGCTCCGCCGGGGCTAGCTTCCTCGGGTGCCTCCAGACGGGAATCCCCGGCAGCTCAGTTCGCTGGCGCTGGGCGCGTTACTGGCGCTCGGCTGGCTCACCGCGAGCGGTGCGGCGATCGCGCTGGTCACGCTGACCGGCGACAACTACGAGGAATACCCGGTCGAGACCTCGCTGCGGACCACCGAGCAGTTCCCGACCACCTTCCGCACCACCATCCGGACCACCACCACCCGCCGAACGACGCCCACCACGGTGACCACCCCTGGCTGGTTCGGCACCACTCCGAGCGAGACCCCCACGACCGCCGGCGGATTCGGTGGATTCGGAGGCCAGCGGTGACCGAGAGCGTGCTGCCCTGGGTCAGTGCCGCCACCCGCCACGCGGCGCGGGCGCCCTGGCGGCGGGAGGACGAGACCACCCGCTACCTGTGCTCGGCCGCCCACCTGGACCAGGAGTTCGCCGACCAGGCCATCCGGGAGACGCTGGTGGAACCGCTGCGCGCGGTGCCGCCGACGCCTGGGGTCAACCTCGGCGCGGTGCTGCGGGAGGCGGTGGCGGCCAGGATGCGCCGCCGGATCCGGGACGCCATCCTGTTGCTCTGCCTGCTCGGCGTGTTCTTCACCGGCACCTACCTGTTCGTGTTCTGGCTGCTCTACGCCATCGCCTGGAGCTACCTCGCGCCCCGGCACGCCGCGGGCCAGCGCTCCACCCTGCTGCGCGAGTGGAGCGGGGTGATCAAACTCCAGGTGGTGCGCCGGACCCGGCGCTGGGCGCTGATCCTGTTCCTGGTGCTGGCCGCGTTGCTGGCGGCCAGCCAGTTCGCGCCCGCGCAGACCCGCAGGGCGGCGGCCACCCCCGAGCTGATCGACGGCGGCCTGCTGCCCTGGTTCTTCGTGCTGACCGGCCTGCTGGTGGTGCTGGCCGACGAGTTCGTGCTGGCCGCGCTGCTCAGCCGCAGTTTCCGTGCTGGGCCTGGTTTCCAGCCGAACCCCACCAGGGACACCTGGTCCGGGGAGAAGCTGTTCCGCAGCCTGGGCTCGCCCCGGATGCGCCGGGAACTGACCCGGTTCCAGCAGGACGAGCAGGACAGCGATGTGCTGGTGTACCGGGACTACCACCCCTTCGTCGGCAGCGGCGTCCCGTTCCAGCCCTGGTCCATCGCACTGCCGCTGGATCCGGCTGGCCAGACCGTGCCGGCCGGGTTCACCCTCACCGAGCTGTACGAGCACGTCACCGCCGAACTGGGCAAACTCGGCGGCTCCGCCTCGCTGTCCCCGGAACGCCGCCTCGGCGGCCTCACCCCACGGCACCAGGTCGTGGTCTCCGCGGAAACCCTGCTCGACCACCTGCACGACGAACGCGCCGGCTGGGTGCTGCCCGACGTGGACGCCGCCCCCAAGCGCGCGCTGACCGCCGACCAGGTCGCCGAACTGCGCGAACGCCCACTGGAGTGGATGCGCTACTACCGCTGCTTCCAGGTCGAGACCTGGGACCGCAACCTGGTCGTCTCCATCTACCTGCACCTGGGCGCGGACGATCGGATGCTCTACCTGGAGTGGACCCCGTGCGTGCTGCGCCCGGTGGCCGAGCACTACCGGATCGCCGACCGCCGCCCGGCCACCCCGTGGGCGCCGATCCGGCACGCCATCGGCAGCCTGCTCAGCCTCCCGGTCACCGCCCCGCGCCGGGCCCAGTCCCTGTTCCGCACCCTGCGCCCACTGCCGCAACCGCACGGCATGCTGGTGCCGGACAAGTACGGCGCCGCGACCAGCCTGCGCGAACTCACCGCGGACGAGGACCTGGCCAACTACTTCCAGCGCAAGGACCTGGAGCGCTACCTGCAGTTGCTGGAGGGCAGGGCCTTCCGCGCCATCGGCGAGTTCCTCACCGCCCGCGGCCTGTCCGTGGTCGAGTTCCAGGCCAGGGCCAACCAGGTGATCAACAACCACATCGACAACACCGGCGGCAGCCTCAACTTCGTCGGCGGCAACGTGGACGGGAAGTCGGTGCAGGCCAGGGATGTCGGCGGGGTCAGCCAGGGTGGGGCTAAGGACTAGCGCCCATGACAGACCTCGCCGTTCCCACCGGCGGCCTGCCGGAGGAGCAGCCGCGCCGGCCGAGCCCGAGCCACGCGTCGGCGAGCGAGGCCACCGGCCCGATCGCGGACAACACCACGCGCTACCTCGCGGCCGCAGCGCACCTCGACCAGGAGTTCGCGGACGAGGCGATCAGGGAGTCGCTGGCTGAGCCCTTCCGCCCGGCGCTCGGGGTGCCGGGCGGAGATGTGCATTCGGTGCTGCGTGAGGCGGTCGCCGCCCGGACTCGGCGACGTGTCCGGGATCTCCTGCTGGTGCTCCTGGTCGCTGGATCGATCGCTGTCAGCACCTGGACGTTCTTGCCGTGGCTGGCTGCCGCGCTCGTCTGGGCCTATTTCGCCTCAGCGCAACCGACCGGAAAACAGCGCTCGTTGCTACGAGAGTGGAACGGACTGGTTCACCGCGACACCGTGCGCAAGTTTCGGCGATTGGCACTCGTCCTGCTGCTGATCTTGCTGGCGGGCGGGGCGGCGACGGCCGCGGCGCATGACCGGTTCACCCTGGTCATTCGGCTCGACCTGCTGGTCTGGTCCCTGCTGCTCATAGTGACGGCGTTCCTGGTGCTGCTGATCGACGAACTCGTTCTCGCCAGACTGGTGGGCCGTAGCTTCCAGCGCTCGGATTTCATGGCCCATCCGGCCAGGTCCGCCTGGCCGCTGGAGGTGTTCTTCCGTCACCTCGCCCCGCCACGCTGGCGGCGGGCGTTGCGGCGTGCCATGACCATGCGGAGTCCCGGCAACCTGGTGGTGCATCGCGAGTACTGGCCCTTCGTCGGCAGCGGGACCGGGTTCAACGCCTGGTCGATGGCCTTACCGCTGGACCCCGCCGATGAGTCGCCCAAGCGGCCAGTGAGTGCCGACAGCCTCGTGGACCCCGCGATGACCCCGTTCACGGTGTCGGAGTTGCATGACCACATCACCAGGGAGCTGGCTGGGCTCGGCGAGGCGGTCTCGCTGTCGCCGGGAGCGAGGCTGCGGAAGCTGACCGCACACGACCAGGTCGTGGCCTCCGCCGAACAACTGCTCACCCACCTGTCCGACCTGCGAACCAGGGCTGTGCTTCCTCGGCTGGACGGTCCGCCCGCCCACGACGTGCCACCGGCGCTGGTCACCGAGATTCGCGAGCGACCGCTGGAGTGGATGCGGCACTACCGGTGTTTCCAGGTCGAGACCTGGGACCGGCAGCTTGGCGTGTCGGTCTACCTGCACATCGGGGTGGGCGAACGGGTGCTGTACCTGGAGTGGACACCCTGCGTCCTGCTGCCGGTGGCCGAGCACTTCCGGGCGATCGATGATCAACTGCACACGTTCTGGGGAGCGGTCCGTCATGCTGCCGCCTGTTGGATCAGCCTGCCGGTGACGATCTTCCGTCGCGCGGGCAGGCTGACCAGGCGGCTTCGCCCGCAGCCGCATCTGCCTACCCGGCCGCGTCCGGCCAAGTACGGGGCGGCCAGGAGCATCCGTGAACTGGCCGCGGACGAGAACGTGTCCAACTACTTCCAGCGCAGGGATGTCGAGCGTTACGTCCAAGTGCTGGAGACCAGGGCTTTCCGGGCCATCGGTGAGTTCCTGACCGCGCACGGCATTTCGGTCACCGCCTTCCAGCGCCAGGCGAACCAGATCATCAACCTGCACGTGATCCGCACCGGAGACGTGATCAACTTTGTTGGGGGCGACGTCAGTGGCAACTATGTGGGCGGCCGGGACATCGGCACGGTCGACCTCGGAGGTGGGCCGCAGTAGCCGCGCCAAACTCGGCGTGCCTGTACTGCTGCCCCTGCTGCTGGCCAGTGGCTGCGTGCAGATCGTCAGCGGACCCGAGGAGGCCGGGACAGGGGAGTCCCAGCCGACCGCCTCACCGCAAGTCGTCTCGCCGGGTGGGGTGGTCCGGACGTCGGACAACCCACGCGAGGTCATCCGGGTGGTGTACGCCTCTGTAGCCAACGAGGACACGCGGTTGGCTTGCACGATGTTCAGCCCGGAGGCCGGGAAGGCTTTTGCCGCCAACTTCGGCAAGGCGGACTGCCCCGAGGCAATCACGCACCTGGCGAAACAGGTCACCGACAAGATCCGCTACAAGAACATCCAGGTGGACGAGCAGGCGGTTCTTGCCAGCGGGGGCAAGTCCACCGCCTTCTCCTGCGCACTGGCCGTGACGACGGGGCCGAGACTTGGCGAGTTCGCACTTGAGCGGAGTCCGGACGGGTGGCTGGTCACCGGGCACCGGACCGAGCCCGCGGACTGCTCGCCGAGCTGATCACATCAGCCCCCGCCCTGCCACCAGGACAGCACGTCGGCGGCCGCGGCCGGGGTGGCCACCAGCATCCCGTCCGCCGGCAGCGAGCGCCGCCGCCCGTGCCGGTCCAGGATCACCGCCCCCGACTCCAGTGCCAGCGCGATCGACCCGGCCACGTCCCACTCCCGGTAGCTGTCCAGCACCGCGGCCACCGCGTGCCCGAGCGCGACCTGGGCCACCGCCAGCGCGGCCGAGCCCAGCACCCGCACCCCGGTGTGCGCCTGGGCCGCGGCGGTGATGAACTCGCCCATGCCCGGCCAGGGGCCGGCGCGGGTGAGTTCGGCGCAGACGATCCCGCCGGCCACCCCGGCGTGCGGGTCCAGCCGGACCGGCGCGCCGTTGGCCCGGATGCCCCGGCCCCTGGCGGCCGCGTAGATCTGGCCCCGGTAGGGATCGGCCACCACACCGACCACCGGGCCCGCGCTGTCCATCAGCGCCAGGCTGTAGGCGCACCAGGGGATGCCTGCCACGTAGTTGGCGGTGCCGTCCACCGGGTCGACCAGCCAGCGGTACTCCGCGCCGGGCGGGTGCGCCTCGGCGCCGAACTCCTCGGCGATCACCGGGATGCCGGGGAACTCCTTGGCCAGCACCCGGCGGGTGTGCCGCTCCAGGGTGTGATCGGTGTCGGTCACCCAGTCGAATGGATTCGCCCGGGTCTCCGGGTGCGCGCCGCGGCCCGCGGTGGCGGTGATCACGTCGGCCGCGTCATTGGCCAGCCGGCCGGCCACCTCCAGCGCCCGGGACAAAAGCCCTGGTTCGACGGGGTGTGGTGGCGCTGGGGGCACGACGGTCATGCCGACCTAGCCTGACCGCGTACGGTGTCAGTGACGCGAAGCGAAGGTGACGTGTCGGGGATCACCAGGTCAAGACTGCGGTTCGGCCTTCTGCCGGGGTAGTTCGGAAGGGAGCTGAGCAGGCGAGGTGGCGGCACCGTGAGCGAGCAGGACAACGAGGAGTTCGACAACAGTTCCGCGGGGCGTCATGCCGGTGTCGGTCCTTGGGCCGGAGCTGGCGGCACCGTGACACCTGTGCGAGTCGCGATCGTGACCGAGAGCTTTCTGCCGCAGGTGAACGGCGTGACGAACTCCGTCATGCGGGTACTGGAACATCTGCGTCGGTCGGGGCATGAGGCGCTGGTCATCGCGCCCGGCAACGGCGTCAACGAGTACTGCGGCTACCCGGTCGTGCGGGTGCCCGAACTACAGCTGCCCGTGCTGAAGGCCCAGCCCATCGGCTGGCCCAGCCGCAAGATCCTCAAGGCGTTGCAGGACTTCCGCCCGGACGTGGTGCACCTGGCCTCGCCGTTCGTGGTCGGCGCCCGCGGCCTGGTGGCCGCGCGCAAGCTGGGCATCCCGGCGGTGGCGGTCTACCAGACCGATGTGGCCGGCTTCGCCTCCTCCTACGGCCTCGGGCTCACCGCCCGCGCCGCCTGGAAGTGGACGAAGTGGCTGCACACCATGGCCGACCGCACGCTGGCCCCCTCCACCTGGGCCGTGCAGGCCCTGGAGGAGCACGGCATCCCGCGGGTGCACCGCTGGGCCCGCGGCGTGGACACGGTCCGGTTCAACCCCGGCAAGCGCGATGACGCCCTGCGCGCCCGGCTGGCCCCCAACGGCGAGCTGCTGGTCGGCTACGTCGGCCGGGTCGCGCTGGAGAAGTGCGTCGACCGGCTCGGCCCGCTGCACGACATGCCGGGTGTGCAGGTGGTGGTGGTCGGCGACGGTCCCGAACTGGGGCACATGCGCAAGCTGCTGCCGGACGCGCACTTCCTCGGCTTCCGCGGCGGCGACGAACTGGCCACCGCCTACGCCAGCCTGGACGTGTTCGTGCACACCGGGCCGTATGAGACCTTCTGCCAGGCCGTGCAGGAGGCGCTGGCCTCCGGCGTGCCCGCACTGGCCCCGGACGCTGGCGGACCGCGCGACCTGGTCACCCCCGGTCGCACCGGCTTCCTGCTGCCGCCATTCGACGCCGACGCGCACGCCGAGGCGATGTGCGCGGCGATCAACACGTTGCGTGACCCGGTGCTGCGGGCCAAGTACGGCGCGGAGGCCCGGAAATCGGTGCTCCGGCGCACCTGGCCTGCCGTATGTGACGAACTCCTCGGCCATTACGCCGAGGTCACATCCCTGCCGGCGGCGGACAGCCACGCCGCGTAGGGCACCCTGGAGGGGTTCAGCTCCCGACTAACAAGGACCGGTGCCCATGCGGATCGTGCAGCTCGCGAACTTCTACGGTCCGCGTTCGGGCGGCCTGCGCACCGCGCTGAACCACCTGGGCGCCGGGTACGTGGCCGCGGGGCACGAGGTGGTGCTGATCGTGCCCGGCCCGCGCCGGGACGACGAGCTGCTGGCCTCCGGCGTGCGCAGGATCACCCTGCCCGCGCCGAAGGTGCCGTTCATGGGCGGCTACCGGGTGGTCGACCCGGTCCGGGTGCAGTCGCTGCTGAGCAGGCTGCGGCCGGACCGGCTGGAAGTCTCCGACCGGATCACCCTGCGTGGCATGGGCCGCTGGGCCAGCAAGCGCGGGGTGCCCAACGTGGTGATCTCGCACGAGCGCTTCGACCGGCTGCTGGAGCAGTTCTTCCTGCCCGGTCCGGCCGCCCGCCGGGTCGCCGACTGGGCCAACACCCGGATGGCCGCCGGCTACGAGACCGTGGTCTGCACCACCGAGTTCGCCCGCGAGGAGTTCGACCGGATCGGCGCGAACAACGTGCTGCGGGTGCCGCTGGGCGTGGACCTGGAGACCTTCACCCCGGCCCGGCACGACGCCGCGCTGCGCACCGAACTGGCCGGCGGCGCGGAGAACCTGCTTGTCCACTGTGGACGGTTGTCGGTGGAGAAGCACGTGGAGCGCAGCGTGGACACCCTGGCCGAGCTGCACGAGTCCGGCCACGACGTGCGCCTGGTGATCGCCGGGGACGGCCCGCGCCGGGAGTCCCTGGAACGCAGGGCGGCCGGCCTGCCGGTGACCTTCCTCGGTTTTGTGAACTCGCGCACCGACGTGGCCGACCTGCTGGCCACCGCGGACGTCTCACTGGCCCCCGGCCCGCACGAGACCTTCGGCCTGGCCGCCCTGGAGGCGCTGGCCTCCGGCACCCCGGTGGTGGTCTCCCAGTCCTCCGCGCTGCGCGAGATCGTCCGCCCGAGCTGCGGCGCGGCCGTGCCCGACTACGCCCGCGCCTTCGCCGGCGCGGTCACCGAACTGCTGGACAAGCCGGAGGACGGCCGCCGCGCCGCCGCCCGCGCCCGCGCCGAGCAGTTCCCCTGGCCCAGGGCGGTTGACGGGATGCTGGCGGCGATGCAGGTAAGCCCGTAAGTACGCTGCCCCTATGGTCAGGGCTGGTTTGGACAAGAACCCGCGCGAAGTAGCCGAGATGTTCGACGGCGTCGCGCGGCGCTATGACTTCACCAACACCGTGCTCGCCATGGGCATGGACCGGCGCTGGCGGGTCAAGACCACCCGCGCGCTGGACCTCAAGCCCGGCGACCGGGTGCTGGACCTGGCGGCCGGGACCGCGACCTCCACCGCGGACCTGGCCAGCACCGGGGCCTGGTGCGTGGCCGCGGACTTCTCCCTCGGCATGCTGCAGCGCGGCCAGCGGCGCGGGCTGCCGATGGTGGCCGCCGACGGGCTGCGGCTGCCCTTCGCCGACGGGGTCTTCGACGCGGTCACCGTCTCCTTCGGGCTGCGGAACATGCAGGACACCGCCACCGCGCTGAGCGAGCTGGCCAGGGTCACCCGCTCCGGCGGGCGGATGGTGATCTGCGAGTTCTCCCGGCCGAGCTGGGCGCCGATGCGGCTGGGCTACCACACCTACCTGCGCACCTTCCCGCTGATCGCGCGCCGGTTCTCCTCCAACTCCACCGCGTACTCCTACCTGGCCGAGTCCATCAAGGACTGGCCGGAGCAGCGGGCGCTGGCCGAGCTGATCTCGGCCGCAGGCTGGGAGGACGTGGCCTGGCGCAACCTCACCGGCGGGGTGGTCGCCCTGCACCGCGCGGTCAAGCCCTGACCACCGACTACACTCACCAGGGACTTCGTGAAGAAGTTCACAAGCTCGCCACGGACGACTGAGGAGCCTCGATGACCACCCCGACCAGCCGACGTCAGCCGCATGAGGACGCCGAGGTCATCGTGGTCGGCGCCGGCCCGGCCGGCTCCACCGCGGCGACCTACCTGGCCCGAGCCGGGCTGGACGTGCTGCTGCTGGAGAAGAGCGAGTTCCCGCGGGAGAAGGTCTGCGGTGACGGCCTCACCCCGCGCGGCGTGAAGCAGCTCATCGACCTGGGCATCGACACCCGCGAAGAGGCAGGCTGGCTGCACAACCGCGGCCTGCGGGTGATCGGCGGCGGCGTCACCATGGAGCTGGACTGGCCGGACCTGGCCACCTTCCCGCCCTACGGCGTGGTCCGCCCGCGCCAGGACTTCGACGAGATGCTGGCCCAGACCGCGCAGCTGGCAGGCGCCCGGCTGGTGCAGAACACGCACGTGACCGGCGCGGTGACCGATGAGCGCACCGGCCGGGTGATCGGCGTGACCGCCAACGCGGGCAAGGAGAAGACCCCGGTCACCTACCGCGCGCCGCTGGTGCTGGCCTGCGACGGCGTCTCCGCCCGGCTGGCCCTCTCGGTCGGCCTGGAGAAGCGGGACGACCGCCCGATGGGCATCGCGGTCCGCCGCTACTACGACTCCCCGCGCAGCAAGGACGACTACCTCGAATCGCACCTGGAGCTGTGGGACAAGGCCACGCCCGGTGAGCCCAAACTGCTGCCCGGCTACGGCTGGATCTTCGGCATGGGCGACGGCACGGTGAACGTGGGGCTGGGCATCCTGTCCACCTCCAAGGCATACGGCAAGGTCGACTACCGCCAGCTGCTGCGCTCCTGGCTGGACGGCACCCCCGAGGAGTGGGGCCTGCGCGAGGCCAACGCGATCGGCAAGGTCGGCGGCGCCGCACTGCCGATGGGCTTCAACCGCACCCCGCACTACCGCAACGGCCTGCTGCTGGTCGGCGACGCCGGCGGCATGGTGAACCCGTTCAACGGCGAGGGCATCGGCTACGCCATGGAGAGCGCCCGGCTGGCCGCGGAGTGCGTGGTGCACGCCCTGGCCCGGCCGGAGGGGCTCAGCCGCGAGCGGGCCCTGCACCGGTACCCGGTGGCCGTCTCCGAGGCCCTCGGCGGCTACTACCGGCTCGGCAACATCTTCAGCAAGCTCATCGGCAACCCGACGATCATGCGCACCGCCACCAAGTACGGCATGCCGATCAAGCCGCTGATGCGCTTCGTGCTCAAGCTGCTGGCCGGCCTGTACGACCCCAAGGACGGCGACGCGATGGACCGCGTGATCAACGCCGCCACCAAGCTGGCGCCCAGCGCCTGAGCCGACCGCGCGAAAAAACGGCCCGGTTCGCACCCGTTTCGGGGGCGAGCCGGGCCGCTTTGCGCTGCGGGCTGGGCCGTTCGGTGGTACCCACTGATCTTGACGGACCAGCTCCGGCGAACGGGAACACGCCCTCGGTCCCCGCGCGCAGGGGTAGTGCGACAGGTCATACACTTGCCCATTGGAGTTCGTGAACGAGTTCACAAGCTCCGGCAGCGGCTCCCGAGGTAGTTAGGTGAACCTTACTACAAGGGGTGCCGCACCGGGTGCCTAGGGTGCCATCGGACGGCGGCCGTGAAGGCTGCTGACGAGCGCGGATGTGGAAAGGACGGCGGCGGGACAGTGCTCCACCCATACCTCCCCCTCGTGCTGATGTTCTTGCTGGCCTTGGTCTTCGCCCTGGGCTCGGTGACCGTGGCGCCCTATATCGGGCCCCGCCGGTACAACAAGGCCAAGCTCGACGCGTACGAGTGCGGAATCGAGCCCTCGCCCCAGCCAGTGGTCGGCGGTGGGCGGATGCCAGTCGCCTATTACCTGACGGCGATGCTGTTCATCCTGTTCGACATCGAAATGGTGTTCCTCTACCCCTTCGCGGTGACCGCGGGCCAGCTCGGTCTGTTCGGCCTGGTAGAGATCGCCCTCTTCATCGGCACGGTCGGCTTCGCCTACGTCTACGTGTGGCGGCGCGGCGGCCTGGACTGGAGCTGAGTCATGGGTCTTGAGGAGAAGCTGCCCAACGGAATCCTGTTGGCCAGCGTGGAGAAACTGGTCAACTGGTCGCGCAAGTCCTCACTGTGGCCCGCCACCTTCGGCCTGGCCTGCTGCGCGATCGAGATGATGACCACCGGCGCCCCGCGCTACGACCTCGGCCGCTTCGGCATGGAGGCGTTCCGCGCCTCCCCGCGCCAGGCCGACCTGATGATCGTCGCGGGCCGGGTCACCAACAAGATGGCCCCGGTGCTGCGCCAGATCTACGACCAGATGCCCGAACCGCGCTGGGTGCTCGCGATGGGCGTGTGCGCCTCCTCCGGCGGCATGTTCAACAACTACGCCGTGGTCCAGGGCGTCGACCACATCGTGCCGGTGGACATGTACCTGCCGGGCTGTCCGCCGCGGCCGGAGATGCTGCTGGACGCGATCCTGAAGATCCACGCCAAGATCATGGACGAGCCGCTCGGGCCCAAGCGGGCCGCGCTGCGTGCCGCCAGCGGCGCGCGCACCGAGATGATCCCGTCCTCCGTCCGGTACGCCAAGAAGAAGTGATCGGCAGTGACTGACGCGAAGCTTCCCGAGCCCACGGGCCCGGCCCACAGCTCGGCGGACCTGACCCAGGCCGAGCACGAGGAGCACCTGGCCTCCGGCGGGGTCGTGGCCGGCAAGAACCGCAAGGGCATGTTCAACGTCAGCGGTTCGGGCGACACCTCCGGTTTCGGTGGTCTCGTCCTGCCCGCCTACGCGCCCGCGCCCAGCGAGCGGCCCTACGGCGGCTGGTTCGACGAGTTCGTCGACGAGCTGTCCATGGCCATGGCGGAGAAGGGCATCCCGGCCGACGCGGTGCAGCAGATCACCGTCGACCGCGGTGAGATCACCTTCTACATCCGCCGCGAGCACCTGCTCGAACTGTGCAGGCTGCTCCGCGACGACCAGGCCCTGCGCTTCGAGCTGTGCAGCTCGGTCTCCGGCGTGGACTACGGCGTGGACGTGCCGCAGCGGCTGCACTCGGTCTACCACCTGACCTCGATGACCTACCGCCGCCGGATCCGGCTCGAGGTCGCCATGGACATCGAGGACCCGCACCTGCCCAGCGTGGTCGAGGTCTACCCGACCGCGGACTGGCAGGAGCGCGAGGCCTGGGACATGTTCGGCATCGTCTACGACGGCCACCCCGCGCTGACCCGGATCCTCATGCCGGACGACTGGGACGGCCACCCCCAGCGCAAGGACTACCCGCTCGGCGGGATCCCGGTCGAGTACAAGGGCGCGGAAATTCCTCCGCCGGACCAGAGGCGGTCTTACTCATGAGCCACGAACGTCTCGCCGACGTCACCGACGGCACCGACACCAGCCCCGAGGGCAGCGACAGCGCCGAGATCGCCGCTGGTGCAAACGATCCCTACGCCGCGGACACCCGGCTCACCACCGAGGGCCCGGTCTACACCGTCAGCGGTGGTGACTGGGACGAGGTGCTCGAGGACGCCACCCACGACGAGCGCATCGTCATCAACCTGGGTCCGCAGCACCCCTCCACGCACGGCGTGCTCCGCCTGGTGCTGGAGCTGGAGGGCGAGACCGTCACCCAGGCCCGCTCGGTGATCGGCTACCTGCACACCGGCATCGAGAAGAACGTCGAGTACCGCAACTGGACCCAGGGCGTCACCTTCGTGACCCGGATGGACTACCTGGCCCCGCTGCACAACGAGACCGCCTACTGCCTGGCCATCGAGAAGCTGCTCGGCGTGGAAGCGCCCCGGCGCGCGCAGACCGTCCGGGTGCTGCTGATGGAGCTGAACCGCATCAGCTCGCACCTGGTCGCACTGGCCACCGGCGGCATGGAACTGGGCGCGCTGACCGCGATGACCGCGGGCTTCCGCGAGCGCGAAGAGGTCCTGCACCTGCTGGAGCACCTCACCGGCCTGCGGATGAACCACGCGTTCATCCGGCCCGGCGGGCTGTCCCAGGACCTGCCGGATGACTACCACGAGAAGATCACCGACTTCCTCAAGGTGATGGACTCGCGGCTGCCGCAGTACGACAAGCTGCTCACCGGCCAGCCGATCTGGCGCCGCCGCCTCGAAGGCGTCGGCTACCTGCCGCTGGACGGCTGCATGCAGCTGGGCATGACCGGCCCGATCCTGCGGTCGGCCGGCCTGCCGTGGGACCTGCGCAAGGTCGAGCCCTACTGCGGCTACGAGGAATACGACTTCGAGGTCCCCACCGCCACCGAGGCGGACTGCTTCGCCCGCTACCTGCTGCGGGTGGAGGAGATCCACCAGTCGCTCAAGATCGTCAAGCAGTGCCTGGCGAAGCTCGAGCCCGGCCCGGTGATGGTGGCCGACGGCAAGATCGCCTGGCCCGCGCAGCTGACCATCGGCTCCGACGGCATGGGCAACTCGCTGGAGCACGTGCGCAAGATCATGGGTCAGTCCATGGAATCCCTCATCCACCACTTCAAGCTGGTGACCGAGGGCTTCGACGTGCCTGCCGGGCAGGTGTACGTGCCGGTGGAGTCCCCGCGCGGTGAACTGGGTTACCACCTGGTCTCCGACGGCGGCACCCGCCCGCTGCGCGTGCACGTGCGCGAACCCAGCTTCGTGAACCTGCAGTCGATGCCCGCGATGAGCGAGGGCAGCCTGGTCGCCGACGTGATCGCCGCGGTGGCCTCGATCGACCCGGTGATGGGTGGTGTGGACCGATGACGACGACTCCAGAACGACTGTCCGAAGTGGACACTGCGAATGCCGCGCTGTTCGCGGACATCGTTGACAAGGCGCAGCAGATCATCGCGCGCTACCCGCAGAGCCGGTCCGCGCTGCTGCCGATGCTGCACCTGGTGCAGTCGGTGGAGGGCTTCGTCAGCCAGGCCGGCATCGCCTTCTGCGCCGAGCAGCTCGACCTGGCCAAGGCCGAGGTCAGCGCGGTCGCGACCTTCTACACCATGTACAAGCGCAAGCCCTGCGGCGAGCACCTGGTGAGTGTCTGCACCAACACCCTGTGCGCGGCCCTCGGCGGCGACGCGATCTACGGCAAGCTGCGCGAGCACCTCGGCGTCGGCCACGAGGAGACCGCCGGTGAACCCGGCACTCCCGGCTCGGTCACCATCGAGCACGCCGAATGCCTGGCCGCCTGCGACCTCGGCCCGGTGCTCCAGGTCAACTACGAGTTCTACGACAACCAGACGCCCGAATCGGCGCTGGAACTCGTGCAGGCCCTGCAGCGCGGGGAGAAGCCCAACCCCACCCGCGGCGCCCCGCTGACCGACTTCAAGCAGGCCGAACTCCAGCTCGCCGGGTTCTTCGAGGGCCGCGAGCCGGACGTGGCCGGCCCGTCGGCCGCGGTGGAGACCCTGCGCGGAGCCAAGATCGCCCACGAGCGCGGCTGGACCGCTCCGGTCATGCCGGAGGACGTCCCGCTGCCTGCCGTCCCAGAGAAGAAGTGAGGGTGGCATGCCCGAGCCGTTGACGCCGGTGCTCACCAAGCGCTGGCTCTCGCCGACATCCTGGACGCTGCGCACCTACGAGCAGCTGGAGGGCTACACCGCCCTCCGCAAGTCGCTCACCGCGCACCCGGACCAGCTCATCCAGCTGTGCAAGGACTCCGGTCTCCGCGGTCGCGGTGGCGCCGGCTTCCCCACCGGCCTCAAGTGGGGCTTCATCCCGCAGGGCGATGGCAAGCCGCATTACCTGGTGATCAACGCCGATGAGGGCGAACCGGGCACCTGCAAGGACATCCCGCTGATGATGGCCGATCCGCACTCGCTGATCGAGGGCTGCATCATCACCTCCTACGCGATCCGGGCCAACTTCTGCGCGATCTACGTGCGCGGCGAGGTCCTGCACTGCATCCGCAGGCTCAACGCCGCGGTGCAGGAGGCCTACGCCGCCGGGTACCTCGGCAAGAACATCCTGGGCAGCGGGTTCGACCTCGACATCGTGGTGCACGCCGGCGCAGGCGCGTACATCTGCGGTGAGGAGACCGCCCTGCTGGACTCGCTGGAGGGCAAGCGCGGCCAGCCCCGGCTCAAGCCGCCCTTCCCGGCCACCGCGGGTCTGTACGCCTCGCCCACCGTGGTGAACAACGTCGAGACCATCGCTTCGGTTCCCTACATCGTCAACGGCGGTTCCGGCTGGTTCCGCGAGATGGGCCGCGAGCGTTCGCCCGGCCCGACCATCTACTCGCTGTCCGGGCACGTCACCAACCCCGGCCAGTACGAGGCGCCGATGGGCACCACGCTGCGCGAGCTGCTGGAGCTGGCCGGTGGCATGAAGGACGGCATCCCGCTGAAGTTCTGGACGCCGGGTGGTTCCTCCACCCCGCTGTTCACCGCGGACCACCTGGACGTGCCGCTGGACTTCGAGGGCGCGGCCGAGGCCGGTTCGATGCTGGGCACCAAGGCGCTGCAGATCTTCAACGAGACCGTGTCCGTGCCGTGGGCCGTGATGAAGTGGACCGAGTTCTACAAGCACGAGTCCTGCGGCAAGTGCACCCCCTGCCGGGAGGGCACCTACTGGCTGGTGCAGATCCTGCAGCGGATGGTCCGCGGCGAGGGCACCCCCGCCGACGTGGAGACCCTGCTGGACATCTGCGACAACATCCTCGGCCGGTCCTTCTGTGCCCTTGGCGACGGCGCTACCAGCCCGATCACCAGCGCCATCAAGTACTTCCGGCACGAGTTCCTCGAACTGTGTGCGAGCAACGCCGGCAACGCGCAGGCCGCACTGGCCGGAGCAGGAGCGCACTGACATGACCGTCGCACCCGAGAAGAACGCCGAGACCGCACCGGTGCCCGCCGGGCACGTCAAGCTGACCATCGACGAGCGCGAGGTCATCGCGCCCAAGGGCGAACTGGTCATCCGCGCCGCCGAACGGCTGGGCATCGTGGTGCCGCGCTTCTGCGACCACCCGCTGCTGGAGCCGGCTGGCGCCTGCCGCCAGTGCCTGGTGGACGTGGAGATGGGCGGGCGGCCGATGCCCAAGCCGCAGGCCTCCTGCACGCTCACGGTGGCCGACGGCATGGTGGTCCGCACCCAGCACACCTCGCCGGTGGCCGACAAGGCCCAGCAGGGCGTGATGGAGCTGCTGCTCATCAACCACCCGCTGGACTGCCCGATCTGCGACAAGGGCGGCGAGTGCCCGCTGCAGAACCAGGCGCTCAAGCACGGTCGCACCGAGTCCCGCTTCGTCGAGACCAAGCGCACCTTCCCCAAGCCGGTGCCGATCTCCACCCAGGTGCTGCTGGACCGCGAGCGCTGCGTGCTCTGCCAGCGCTGCACCCGCTTCTCCGACCAGATCGCCGGCGACCCGTTCATCGAACTGCTCGAACGCGGCGCGCAGCAGCAGATCGGCATCGCCGAGGGCAAGCCGTTCCAGAGCTACTTCTCCGGCAACACCATCCAGATCTGCCCGGTCGGCGCGCTCACCAGCGCGGCCTACCGGTTCCGCTCCCGGCCGTTCGACCTGGTCTCCACCCCCGGCGTGTGCGAGCACTGCGCCGGCGGCTGCGCGACCAGGGTGGACACCCGGCGCGGCAAGGTCATGCGCCGGCTGGCGGGCGATGACCCCGAGGTCAACGAGGAATGGCTGTGCGACAAGGGTCGCTTCGCCTTCGTCTACCCGACCCTGCCCGACCGGATCCGCCGCCCGCTCGTCCGGGACGAGAACGGCGAGCTGGTCGAGGCATCCTGGACCGAGGCGCTGCGGGTGGCGGCCGACGGCCTGGCCAAGGCCAGGGACGGCAAGGGCGTCGGCGTGCTGCCCGGCGGCAGGCTGACCGTCGAGGACGCCTACGCCTACAGCAAGTTCGCCAGGGTCGCCGCGCGTACCAACGACATCGACTTCCGGTCCCGGCCGCACTCGGATGAGGAACTGGCGCTGCTGTCCTCCTCGATCGTGGGCGTCACCCCGGACACCGGGGTCACCTACGGCGCGGTCGAGGCCGCGCCCGCGGTGCTCTGCGTGGGCCTGGAGCCCGAGGAGGAAGCCGGGATCCTGTTCCTGCGCCTGCGCAAGGCCGCGCGCACGGGCCGGACCAAGGTCTTCCACCTCGGCCAGTACACGACCCCCGCGGTGCGCAAGACCTTCGGCACCCTGATCCCCGCGGTGCCCGGCGGCGAACCCGCCGCACTGCGCGCGCTGCCCGGTGACGCGGACACCGCGCTGCGCGGTGGCGGCGCCGTGCTGCTGCTCGGCGCCCGCGCGGTCGAGGTGCCCGGCCTGATCTCGGCCGCGGTCGAGCTGGCCACCGCCACCGGCGCCACGCTGGCCTGGATCCCCCGCCGCGCCGGTGAGCGCGGCGCGGTCGAGGCCGGTGCGCTGCCCACGCTGCTGCCCGGCGGCCGCCCGGTCACCGACTCCGAAGCCCGCGCCGAGATCGAGCTGGCCTGGGGCGTGGCCGCGGGCTCGCTGCCCGCGACCGCCGGCCGGGACGCGGCAGGCATCCTGGCCGCCGCCGCGGCCGAGGAGCTGGACGCGCTGCTGATCGGTGGCGTGGACCCGGGTGACTTCGGTGACCCGGCCGCCGCGCTGGCCGGTGTCAAGGCCGCTGGTTTCGTTGTCTCCCTTGAACTTCGGCACTCCGCGGTGACCGAGCACGCCGATGTGGTGCTGCCGGTGGCCGCATCCGTCGAGCGCGCGGGCAGCTACCTCAACTGGGAGGGCCGCCGCCGCGAGTTCAAGGCCGCGCTGGACGTGGCGGGCGTGGTCCCGGACTGCCGGGTGCTGGACACCCTGGCGATCGAGATGGACTCCGACCTGTTCACCCAGACCCCGGCCGCCGCGGCCGCGGACCTGGCCCGGCTGGGCGCGCACCGCGGCGCCCGCCCGGTGTTCACCCCGGCCGCCGACCCCGGCGCCCCGCTGCTGACCAACGGTCACCTGGTGCTGGCCAGCTGGACCCAGATGCTGGGCAACTCCTCGATGCAGGACGGCGAGCCGGCGCTGGCCGGCACCGCCCGTCCGGTGGTGGCCCGGCTGGCCCCGGCCACCGCGGACAAGCTCGGCCTGACCGAGGGCTCCCCGGTCAGCGTGGCCACCGAAACCGGTTCGATCACGCTGCCGCTGGAGTTGGCCGACCTGCCCGAGCAGGTCGTGTGGCTGCCCGGCAACTCGGGCACGTCCACCGTGCGCCGCACCCTTGGCGCCGGTCACGGCGCTCTCGTCACCGTCACCGACGGAGGAAACGCATGAACCCGGGCGATGTCGGACGGCTGCTCGCCGACGATCCGTGGTGGCTGAGCCTGATCAAGGTGCTCGCCGTCTTCATCTTCCTGGTGGTCCTGGTGATCGGCCTGGTCTGGGGCGAGCGCCGGGTGGTCGGGTTCATGCAGCAGCGGCCCGGCCCCAACCGGGCAGGCCCCTGGGGCATCCTGCAGTCACTGGCCGACGCGCTGAAGATGGCCTTCAAGGAGGACATCCGGCCGGTCATGGCGGACAAGTGGGTCTACTTCCTGGCCCCGGTCCTCTCCGCCGTGCCCGCCTTCCTGGCCTTCTCGGTGATCCCGTTCGGGCCCGAGGTCGAGATCTTCGGCGAGAAGACCGCGCTGCAGATCGCGGACGTGCCGGTGGGCATCCTGGTGGTGCTGGCCTGCGCCTCGGTCGGCGTCTACGGCATCGTGCTCTCCGGCTGGGCCTCCGGCTCGCCGTACCCGCTGCTCGGCTCGCTGCGCTCGGCCGCCCAGGTGATCTCCTACGAGATCGCGATGGGCCTCTCGATCGTCTCGGTGATCCTGTTCGCCGGCTCGCTGTCCACCGCCGACATCGTGGCCGCGCAGTCCCATGGCGTCTGGTTCGTGGTCACCCTGCTGCCCAGCTTCGTGATCTACGTGATCTCCATGGTCGGTGAGACCAACCGGGCCCCGTTCGACCTCCCCGAGGCCGAGTCGGAGCTGGTCGGTGGCTTCCACACCGAGTACTCGACCTCGCTGAAGTTCGCCATGTTCTTCCTCGCCGAGTACATCAACATGGCCACCGTCTCGGCGCTGGCCACCACGTTGTTCCTCGGTGGCTGGCAGGCGCCGTTCGGGCTGCACCTCATCGGCGACGGGTTCCTCAACACCGGCTGGTGGCCGGTGCTCTGGTTCCTCGGCAAGATGCTGGCGTTCCTGTTCTTCTTCGTGTGGCTGCGCGCCACCCTGCCCCGGCTGCGCTACGACCAGTTCATGCAGCTGGGCTGGAAGGTGCTGGTCCCCAGCGCGCTGGTCTGGTTCGTCGCGGTGACCGTGGTCAAGTACATCAACACCACCCCGGACATCTCGACCACCCAGTACCTGATCTTCGGTGGAGCCGGCCTCGCCGTGCTGATCCTGCTGGTCTTCCTGATCCCGGAGCGCGAGTTGCCGGAGGAACGGATCCAGGTGGCCGGCAGCGGCTACCCGATCCCGCCGCTGGACCTCGCGGTGCCCAAGCCCCCCAAGCGCCGGACCCCCGTGGCCGCCGCGCAGCAGAGTTCCACGCCGGCCGCGATCGGCACCGAAGGCGGAAAGGAGGCTGGCGATGGGACTGTTTGATCCCATCAAGGGCTTCGGCGTCACCTTCTCGACGATGTTCCGGAAGGTCGTCACCGAGGAATATCCCGAGGTCATGAAGGTCACCGCGCCGCGGTACCACGGTCGCCACCAGCTCAACCGGCACCCGGACGGCCTGGAGAAGTGCGTCGGCTGCGAGCTGTGCGCCTGGGCCTGTCCGGCGGACGCGATCTTCGTCGAGGGCGGTGACAACACCGAGGAGGCCCGCTTCTCGCCGGGCGAGCGCTTCGGGGCGATCTACCAGATCAACTACCTGCGCTGCATCGGCTGCGGTCTCTGCATCGAGGCCTGCCCGACCCGTTCGCTGACCATGACGAACGAGTTCGAGCTGGCCGACGACAACCGGCAGAACCTGATCTACACCAAGGAACAGCTGATGGCGCCGCTGCTGGAAGGCATGGAGCAGCCGCCGCACCCGATGCGCCTCGGTGAGAACGAGCAGGACTACTACGTCAACGGGCCGCAGCTGGCCCGCGGCGAGAAGCCCACCGAGAAGCCCACCGAGGGGGCTGTGCGTTGAGTTCCGTCATCGCCATCCTCGCCCAGGCCCCGCCTGCCGCGCCGGACACCATGTTCCTCGGTGAGCAGATCCTGTTCTGGGTGCTCGGGCCGGTCGCGCTGGCCGGCGCGCTGGGCATGCTCTTCGCCCGCAACGCCGTGCACTCGGCGCTGTTCCTGGTGCTGACCATGCTCAGCCTGGGCGTGCTCTACATCGCGCAGCAGGCGCCGTTCCTGGGCGTGGTGCAGATCATCGTCTACACCGGCGCGATCATGATGCTGTTCCTGTTCGTGCTGATGCTGGTGGGCAGGGACAGTTCGGACTCGGTGGTGGAGGTGCTGCGCGGGCAACGGCTCGCGGCCACCTTCCTCGGCCTCGGCTTCGCCGCGCTGATCGTCTCCGCACTGGCCCGCGCGCTCACCTCGGTGCCATCCACCGGCCTGGCCAAGGTCAACGGCGAGGGCGGCCCCGGCAACGTGCGCGGCATCGGGCACCTGCTCTTCCGCGACTACGTCTTCGCCTTCGAGCTGACCTCGGCGCTGCTGATCACCGCCGCGCTCGGCGCGATGCTGCTGGCCTTCGTGGACAAGGAACACTCCACCAAGCGCAGCCAGCGCGAGCTGGTCGGCGCCCGCCTGCGTGGCGAGCACGACCGCCCCTCGCCGCTGCCCGGCCCCGGTGTGTTCGCCACCGCCAACTCGGTGGCCACCCCGGCGCTGCTGCCGGACGGTTCGGTCGCACCGGAATCGCTGTCCAAGATCATCGAGGCCACCTCGCGTGAGCGCCTCGCCGACGACATCACCGAGGTCGCGGGCACCGGCGCCCAGCCGGACGCGCACGCGCTCACCGGACGGTCCGAGAAGAAGGACGAGAAGTCCGGTACCGAGGAGGGGAAGGCATGACCCCCCTTGTGTCACCCCCGAGTGGCTGCCAGCCGTACCTAAGGGGAACGGGACGCAACCCAGCCACAAGCACGAGCGAAACCGCACAGCGCCCAGCCAACGCAACCACAGCAGTTAAATTCCGGGGAGGCGGAACAGCATGACCCCCACCTACTACCTTTTGCTGTCCGCGCTGCTGTTCTCCATCGGCGCGGTGGGCGTGCTGGTCCGGCGGAACGCCATCGTCGTGTTCATGTGCATCGAGCTGATGCTCAACGCGGTGAACCTGACCCTGGTGACCTTCTCCCGGATCAACGGCGCGCTGGACGGCCAGGTGATGGCCTTCTTCGTGATGGTCGTCGCGGCGGCCGAGGTGGTCGTCGGACTCGCGATCATCATGTCGATCTTCCGCACCCGCCGCTCGGCCTCGGTCGACGACGCCAACCTGCTCAAGTACTGAGGTGCAGACGGTGAAGGGAAATGTAATGGCCGCCGCCGAGGTGGTGGAGGCTACCGGCGCGGCCCAGTACGCCTGGTTGCTGATCCTGCTCCCGCTGATCGGCGCCACCGTGCTGCTGGTCGGTGGGAAGCGGGTCAACGGGTGGGGTCACCTGCTCGGCTCCGCGATGGCGATCCTGTCGTTCGTCTACGGCGCGGTCCTGTTCGTGCAGACCATCGGCAAGGACGCCGGCTCGCGAGTCGCCGACCTGCCGGTGTTCGAGTGGTTCAACGTGGCCGCGCTCAAGGTCGAGTTCGGCCTGCGCATCGACCCGTTGTCGATGACCTTCGTGCTGCTGATCACCGGTGTGGGCTCGCTGATCCACATCTACTCGATCGGCTACATGAGCCATGACGCGGACCGGCGGAAGTTCTTCGCCTACCTGAACCTCTTCGTCGCGGCGATGCTGGTCCTGGTGCTGGGCAACAGCTTCGTGACGCTGTACCTGGGCTGGGAGGGCGTTGGTCTGGCCTCCTACCTGCTGATCGCCTTCTGGCAGCACAAGCCGGCCGCGGCCACCGCGGCGAAGAAGGCCTTCCTGATGAACCGGGTCGGTGACGTCGGCCTGGCGCTGGCGATCTTCCTGATGTTCCGGGACCTGGGCACCACCCAGTACACCGAGGTCTTCGCCCGCGCGGGCGAGCTGTCCCCCGGTGTGGTCACCGCGATCGCGGTGCTGCTCCTGCTGGGCGCCTGTGGCAAGTCCGGTCAGTTCCCGCTGCAGGCCTGGTTGCCGGACGCGATGGAGGGCCCGACCCCGGTCTCCGCGCTCATCCACGCCGCGACCATGGTCACCGCCGGTGTCTACCTGGTGGCCCGGTCCAACCCGATCTACAACCTGACCGAGGACGGCCGCCTGGTCGTGGTCATCATCGGCGCCATCACGCTGGTGATCGGGTGCATCATCGGTTGCGCCTACGACGACTTCAAGAAGGTGCTGGCCTACTCCACGGTCAGCCAGATCGGCTACATGATCCTGGCCGTCGGCCTCGGCCCGGCCGGGTACGCGATCGGCATCATGCACCTGCTCACCCACGGCTTCTTCAAGGCCGGGCTCTTCCTCGGGGCCGGTTCGGTGATGCACGGGATGAACGACGAGGGCAACATCCGCCGGATGGGCGGGCTGGCCAGGCACATGCCGGTCACCTTCGTCACCTGGGGCCTTGGCTACCTGGCCCTGATCGGCTTCCCGCTGCTGTCCGGCTTCTACTCCAAGGACGCCATCATCGAGGCGGCGCTGGGCCAGGGCGGCTGGCGCGGCTGGGTCTTCGGCGGCGCGGCCCTGCTGGGCGCCGGGCTGACCGCGTTCTACATGACCCGGTTGATGCTGCTGGTCTTCTTCGGTGAGAAGCGCTGGCAGAAGCTCAAGTCCGCGGACGGCCGCGACTACCACCCGCACGAGTCCCCGGCCAGCATGACCGTGCCGATGATCGTGCTGGCGGTCGGTTCGGTCGGCGCCGGCTTCTTCTTCAGCCAGGGCCACCGGCTCGCGGAATGGCTGGAGCCCTCGCTGGGCAAGCTGGTCGAGTCCGAGCACGGGGTGCTGCCGCACTCGCTGGTGCCGATCCTCACCGTGGCACTGGCCGCGCTCGGCGCGCTCACCGCCTGGCTGATCTTCGGCCGTAAGCCGGTCCCGGTGGAACGCCCGGAGAAGGTCTCCTTCCCGGTGCGCGCCGCCCGCAAGGACCTCTACGCCAACGCGATCAACGAGGGGCTCATCGCGAACCCGGGCTTCCTGCTCACCAGGTTCCTGCTCTTCTTCGACAACAAGGGCGTCGACGGGGTGGTCAACGGCACGGCCGTGCTGCTCCGGGGCGTCTCGAGCCGGGTCCGCCGGCTCCAGACCGGTTTCGTGCGCTCCTACGCGCTGAGCATGCTGGGCGGTTCGGTTCTGCTGATCGCCGCCCTGCTGATGGTGAGGTTGGCGGGATGAACGGCCTCGTGCTGCTCGCACTTCTGCTGCTGCCGCTTCTCGGCGGCCTGGTGGTGGCGTTCCTGCGCGGCAACGACCGCGCGGCGAAGCTGACCGCGCTCGGGTTCGCCCTGGCCGAGCTGGTGCTCGCCGCGGTGGCCTGGGCCGGGTTCACCCCCGGCGGCGACCGGATCCAGCTCGCCTTCGGGGTGGACTGGATCCCGGCCTTCGGCGTGCGCTTCGCCCTCGGCGTGGACGGCATCGCGCTGGTGATGATCGCGCTGATCGCGGTGCTGGTGCCGATCGTGATCGGCGCCTCCTGGGAGGAGAAACTGCCCGAGGGCCGCACGGTCGCCGGGTTCTTCTCCCTGCTGCTGGTGATGCAGACCTTCATGATCGGGGTCTTCGCCGCCACCGACGTGTTCCTGTTCTACGTCTTCTTCGAGGCGATGCTGGTGCCCGCCTACTTCCTGATCGGCCGCTTCGGCGGACCGCGCAGGCAGTACGCGGCGGTCAAGTTCTTCCTGTACTCCCTCTTCGGCGGCCTGGTCATGCTGGCCTCGGTGATCGGGGTGTACGTGGTGGCCAGCGGCAAGCTGGGCAAGGGCACCTTCGACTGGGCGACCCTGGTCAGCATCGCCAAGGACATCCCGCAGAGCACCCAGATCTGGCTGTTCCTCGGCTTCCTGATCGCCTTCGCGATCAAGGCGCCGCTGGTGCCGCTGCACACCTGGCTGCCGGATGCCGGTGGCGAGGCCCCGGTGGGCGTCGGCGTGCTGCTGGTCGGCGTGCTCGACAAGGTCGGCACCTTCGGCTTCCTGCGCTACGGCCTGTCGATGTTCCCCGACGCCAGCCGGATCCTGGCGCCGTGGGTGCTCACGCTGGCCGTGATCGGCGTGATCTACGGCGCGATCCTGGCCGCGGGACAGACCGACATGAAGCGGTTCGTCACCTACACCTCGATCGCGCACTTCGGCTTCATCGCGCTGGGCATCTTCGCCTTCAGCACCCAGTCGATCTCCGGCGCGGTGCTGTACATGGTCAACCACGGCCTCTCCACCGGCATGCTGTTCCTGGTGGTCGGCATGGTCATGGCGCGCGGTGGCTCCCGGCTGTTCAGCGACTACGGCGGTATGGCCAAGCTCACCCCGGTGCTCGGCGGCATGTTCTTCATCGCCGGGCTCTCCTCGCTGGCCCTGCCCGGCACCAACTCCTTCGTCAGCGAGTTCCTGGTGCTGATCGGGTCGTTCCCGAGGGAGCCGGTGTTCACCATCATCGCCACCGTCGGCATGGTGCTGGCCGCGCTGTACGTGCTGTGGGCCTACCAGCGGGTCATGCAGGGCCCGGTGCGCGGCAACGCGCTGGTGGGCCTGGCCGGTGGTCCCGGCTCCGCGGTGGATCCCGCCTCGGAGACGGCCAAGACCAAGGTGGCCGACCTGTCCAAGCGCGAGCTGGCGGTGCTGACTCCGCTGGTGGTGCTGATCATCGCGCTCGGGGTCTACCCCAAGCCGGTGCTCGACGTGATCAACCCGTCCGTCACGGCGACGATGACCGAGGCCGGGCAGCAGGACCTGGTGAAGGAAGGCAAGTGACGTGGTGACCCTGATTCACCTGGCGCAGCCGCAGCAACAACCGCTGCTGGAACTGCCGGACTTCCTGCTCGAGCACATGGTGCCGGTGCTGATCATCCTCGGCGCGGCCTGTGTCTCGGTGCTCTTCGAAGCGCTGCTGCCCCGGCATCTGCGCTGGTCGGTACAGGTGTTCCTGAGCCTGTTCTCGATCGCCGCGGCCGGTGCGGTGCTGGTCACCAAGGGCCTTGGCGAGGCAGGCACCGGGGTGCTGCCGATGGCCAAGGCGCTGGCGGTGGACTACCCCACGCTGTTCCTGTGGGGCACGCTGCTGGCACTGGGCTTCGGCTCGATCCTGCTGATCGCGGACCGTTCGGTGGAGCGCGGCGGCTACTTCGTGGCGCACGCCGCGATCCGCCCCGGCACCATCCAGGACCGGGCGCAGGCGGCCACCACCGGCATGCAGACCGAGGTCTTCCCGCTGGCGCTGTTCGCCCTCGGCGGCATGATGACCTTCGTCGCGGCCAATGACCTGCTGACCATGTTCATCGCGCTGGAGGTGCTCAGCCTCCCGCTGTACCTGCTCTGCGCGCTGGCCCGCCGCCGGCGGCTGATCTCGCAGGAAGCCGCGGTCAAGTACTTCCTGCTCGGCGCGTTCGCCTCGGCCTTCTTCCTCTACGGCCTGGCGCTGCTCTACGGCTACGCGGGCTCGGTCAACCTGGCCGCGATCGCCAACGCGGCCGCGGGCAACGAGCGCTCCGACACCCTGCTCTACGCCGGGGTCGGCCTGCTGGTGGTCGGCCTGCTGTTCAAGGCCGCGGTCGGCCCGTTCCACACCTGGAGCCCGGACGTCTACCAGGGCGCGCCGACTCCGGTGACCGCGTTCATGGCCGCCTGCACCAAGGTGGCGGCCTTCGGCGCGATCCTGCGGGTCTTCCAGGTGGCGCTGAAGTCCAGCAGCTGGGAGTGGCAGTACGTGCTGTGGGCGGTGGCCATCGTGTCCATGGTCATCGGCGCTGTGCTCGGTCTCACGCAGAGCGACATCAAGCGGATGATCGCCTACTCCTCGGTGGCGCACGCGGGCTTCCTGCTCGTGGGCTCGATCGCGCTCACCCCGCAGGGGCTGTCCGGCACGATGTTCTACCTGCTGGCCTACGGCTTCACCACGCTGGCGGTCTTCGGCGTGATCAGCCTGGTCCGGGATTCGCACGGGGAGGCCACCGACATCTCCCAGTGGGCCGGTCTGGCCAAGCGGTCGCCACTGGTGGCCGCGGTGTTCACCTTCCTGCTGCTCGCACTGGCCGGCATCCCGCTCACCAGCGGGTTCATCGGCAAGTTCGTGGTGTTCGCGGCGGCGATCGAGGACGGGGCCGCTCCGCTGGTCGTGGTCGGCCTGGTCACCAGTGCGATCGCGGCGTTCTTCTACCTGCGGATCATCGTGCTGATGTACTTCCAGGAGCCCGCGGAGGACGGTCCCACGGTCACCGTGCCTGGGGCGTTCACGGTCATGGCCATCACACTCGGTGTGACCGTGACCTTGCTGCTCGGAGTCGTGCCGCAGTTCGCCCTCGACTGGGCGGACCTCGGAGTGTTCGCCTTCTGAGTGCTACGTAGGCTGCAAGTGTGACGACGAGTGAGCAGGCCGGTCGGGGCGCCGGCATCGTGCTGGCAGACCCCGACCTGGAGGCCACGGTTCTGGCCGGGCTGGCCGCGGTCGAGGAGCTGCTGCAGGACTCGGTCCGCAGCGACCTCGACTTCGCGACCGAGGCATCCCTGCACCTGATGGAGGCGGGCGGAAAACGAATCCGCCCGCTCTTCGCCCTCCTGGCCGCCCACTTCGGCGACCCGGGCCGCCAGGAGGTCATCACCTCCGCCGTCGTGGTGGAGCTGATCCACCTGGCCACGCTCTACCACGACGATGTGATGGACGAGGCCCCGATGCGGCGCGGCGCGCTCAGCGCGAACGCCCGCTGGAACAACTCGGTGGCCATCCTCACCGGCGACTTCCTGTTCGCGCACGCGTCCAGGCTGGTGGCCGACCTCGGCACCGACGCGGCCCGGATCATCGCCAACACCTTCGCCGAACTGGTCACCGGCCAGATGCGGGAGACCGTCGGCCCGGCCGAGGGCGCCGACCCGGTCACCCACTACCTCTCGGTGATCGATGAGAAGACCGGTTCGCTGATCGCCACCGCGGGCCGCTTCGGCGGCATGTTCTCCGGCGTGCCAGAGGAACAGGTCGAGGCGCTGTGCCGGTACGGCGACGTGATCGGCGCGGCCTTCCAGATCTCCGACGACATCATCGACATCGCCTCGCCCGCGGTGGAGTCCGGCAAGACCCCCGGCACCGACCTGCGCGAGGGCGTGCGCACGCTGCCGATGCTCTACGCGCTGGCCGAGGACCACGTCTCCGGCGCCCGGCTGCGTGAGCTGCTGTCCCGGCCGCTGGACACCGACGTCGAGGTCGAGGAGGCGCTGGAGCTGCTCCGGGCGTCCTCGGGCCTGGAAGAGGCGCGCAAGACCCTCAGCGAGTACTCCGAGCGCGCGCACGCCGCCCTGGTGGACCTGCCGGACTGCCCGGCCCGCTCCGCGCTGTCCGCGCTGGCCAACTTCGTGGTGGCCCGCTCCCAGTAGCTCAGGAGCCCACGGTGACCTGCGGAGCCGGTTCGGCCCGGCTCCGCAGCACCCGCCGGGCGGCCAGCACGCCGTCCACGGTGAAGACCATCACGGCCACCCAGACCAGCGCGAACCCGGCCCAGCGGGCAGGCGACATCGGCTCGTGCAGCACCAGCACGCCCCAGGCGAACTGCAGGATCGGCGCGAGGTACTGCAGGATGCCCAGCGTGGTCATGGACACCCGCCGCGCGGCGATGCTGAACATCAGCAGCGGCAGCGCGGTGATCGGCCCCGAGGCCATCAGCAGCAGATCGTGGCCGGTGAGCCCGGTGGTGAAGGTGCCTTGCGCGCCCAGCCAGACCAGGAACCCGATCGCGGGCAGGCCCAGCACCAGGCTCTCCGCGGTCAGCGAGTCCACCGCGGCCAGCTTCGAGGTCTTCTTGATCAGCCCGTAGGTGCCGAAGCTCGCGGCCAGCACCAGCGCGAGCACCGGCACGTCGCCGTGCTCGAAGGTCAGCACGCACACCGCGGCGCCGCCGACGGCCACCGCGGCCCACTGCGCCCCGCGCAGCCGCTCGTTGAACACCAGCACCCCGAAGAGCACCGAGACCAGCGGGTTGATGAAGTAGCCCAGCGAGGTTTCCACCACCTGCCCGCTGGTCACCCCGTAGATGTAGACGCCCCAGTTGATCGCGATGAGCACCGCACCGGCGCCTGCCATCAGCCAGCCGCCGGGGGAGAGCCGCCAGAGGATCTTGCCGCGGCGCAGCACCAGGGTGACCAAGGCCATCACCGCCAGGGTCCAGACCAGGCGATGTGCCAGGATCTCCAGTGGACCGGCGGGTGCCAGCAGGGGCCAGAAGGCGGGGAAGAAACCCCAGAGCACGTACGCGCCCGCCCCGCACGCCAGGCCGGCCGCGCCGGCCGAGGAGGAAGGCGACGACGGCACGGATCGAGCCTACGCCGCGGCGCTGACGGCCCGACAAGTAACTTCGTCACATCAACTGTCGCCACCTGGTCAACCAGACGCGGCGGGCGGCCCCGCGGGTTAGGGTTCGGCAAGGTTTCACCTGCGCGCGGAAAGCGCCAAAGAAAGTGGAAAAGGCCGGAGGGATGTCGCGGTGTCGTCGTTGTTCGGGCAGGTCTGGCTGTGGAGCCTGCTCGCATTCGTGATCGGTGGCCTGGCCACCTGGGTGCTCTTCGTCACCCCGGCCCGCCGTGAGCTGGCCGCGCTGGAGGACGAGCGCGCCACCCGCCGACCGGACCCGGTCGCCCCGACCGTGATCCGCCACGACGAGGACGACGAGATCGTCTTCGAACCCCTCCCCACGCCGAAGCCGGTCCGTCCCATCGCCACCGGCGAGGAGACCACGGTCCTGCCCACCCAGCCCAAGGCGGAGCAGCCCAAGACCGCCCTGTTCACCCCCGTCTCCACCCCGGAACCCCGCACCTCCATCTTCACCCCGGCCGAGGAGACCACCACCCAGGCCGACGCCCCGTGGGAACGCCGCCGCGAACCCACCTGGTCCCAGCCCGCCGAGCCCGCGCCCACCCAGCAGTGGTCCGCCCCGCGCCCGGAGGAGACCCGCCGCCCGGAACCGGCCCCGACCCAGCAGTGGTCCGCGCAACGCGCCGAAGCGGACACCCCGCCCGCCGAGCCCGCCGCCACCCAGCAGTGGTCGGCCCCCCGCACCGAGGACGAGGAACCCGCCCTGCAGTGGCACGAGGACACCTCCTCCCGCCCCGCCGAGCCCGCGGCCGCACCGACCAAGGCATGGTCGGCCGATCGCGCCGAGGACACCCAGCGCGCGGAGCCCGCCCCGACCCAGCAGTGGTCCGCTGATCGCGCCGAGGACTCCCGCCGCGCCGAGCCCGCCGCCACCCCGCAGTGGCCGGCCGACGCGGAGCCCGCGCCCACCCAGGCGTGGTCCGCCGAGCGCCCAGAGGACACCCGCCGCGAACCGGCTCCCACCCAGCAGTGGTCCGCGCAGCGTGCCGACGAGGACTTCCGCCGGTCCGAGCCCGCGCCGACCCAGCAGTGGTCCGCCCAGCCCCCGGCCGACGAGCCCGTGACCGCGCACCTGGAGGCCCCGGCCTCCCACCTGGAGGCGGACGACCAGCAGCCCTGGTCGGCCACCCACCCCGAACCCCCGGCCCCGGTCACCCGCCCCGCCGAGCAACCGACCACCGCGCTCTTCGCCCCGGTCGGCGAGCCCGCCGAAGCCCAGCCCGAGCCGGACGACCGGCCGCTGTTCTTCGAGGCCGAGACCCCGGCCTACGGCATCCCGAAGAACGAGATCCTCAACGCCCTGGAAGAGGACCCGGAACCCCGCCAGGCCCAGCGCCCGGTGCCTGCCCCCGCACCGCCCGCGCCGCAGGTGAGCGCGCCGCCGGAGCTGGACGTCACCGACACCGAGCTGGCCGATCACCGCCCGGCCCGGCCGCCGCGGCCGGCCCAGCGGGTGGCGCCGCCGCAGTTCCCGCCGCGGCCGTTGCCGCCGCAGGACCTCCAGGCCAGGGACACCGCCTACTTCCAGCACCTGGCCGCCTCCAGCGGTCCTGGCAACCCGCCCTCGGTGCCCGCACCGCCGCGCCAGATGCCGCCGGTGCCGCCCGCGCCGCCGCGGCCGGTGACCCCGGCCGAGCAGCCGCCGCCCCCGGTGGCGCCCGCCGAACCGCCCGCACCGCAGGGTGAGCGGTCCCGGTCGTTGTTCGAGCCGGTGATCGATCCCGACCGGCAGTGACATGGAGAAGGCCCCCGGGGAACGTTCCCCGGGGGCCTTTCTCGTTGCTACGTCAGGACATCAGGCCAGTACGGTCCAGGTGTCCTTGCCGCGGAGCAGACCCGCCAGGTCGGGGGTCTTGCCCTGCTTGGCCTGTTCCACCTGGGCGCGGGCCTGGTCGTCGTAGGTCGGGCGGGGCACCGAGCGGAACACACCGGTGACGGTGTAGTCCAGGTTCTGCCCACCCAGCCGGGACAGCGCGAAGGCGTAGCTGGGGTCCTGCAGGGTCGCGTCGTGCACCACCAGCGCGTCCTCGCCGACCTCGTCCACCTTGCGCACCACGAACGAGCCGTGCTGGCCCTCCCGGATCACGCCGTACTCCTGCTCGGCGCCGAACCGGATCGGCTTGCCGTGCTCCAGCGGCACGATCCGCCGTTCCTTCTCGCCCGGCTCCTTGAGCACGTCGAACGCGCCGTCGTTGAAGATCGGGCAGTTCTGGTAGATCTCCACCAGCGCGCTGCCCCGGTGCGCGGCGGCCTGCCGCAGCACGTCGGTCAGCCCGGCCCGGTCGGTGTCCAGCGCCCGGCCCACGAAGCTCGTCTCCGCGCCCAGCGCCAGCGAGATCGGGTTGAACGGGTGGTCCAGCGAACCCATCGGGGTCGACTTGGTCACCTTGCCGACCTCGGAGGTCGGCGAGTACTGGCCCTTGGTGAGCCCGTAGATCCGGTTGTTGAACAGCAGGATCTTCAGGTTCACGTTGCGGCGCAGCGCGTGGATCAGGTGGTTGCCGCCGATGGAGAGCGCGTCACCGTCACCGGTGACCACCCACACCGACAGGTCCGGCCGCGACACCGAGAGTCCGGTGGCGATGGCGGGCGCCCGCCCGTGGATGGAGTGCACCCCGTAGGTGTTCATGTAGTACGGGAAACGCGAGGAGCAGCCGATGCCGGAGACGAAGACGATGTTCTCCCGCTTGAGCCCCAGCTCCGGCAGGAAGCTCTGCATCGCGTTCAGGATGATGTAGTCACCACATCCCGGACACCAGCGCACCTCCTGGTCGGACTTGAAGACCTTGGCGGTCTGCTTCTCATCCGTCGTCGGAACACCGTCCAGGCCGCCGATGATCGGCAACCCGATGTCGACCGCGGTCATGCCTTGACCCCCTGGATGATCTCGATGAACACGTCCTGGAGTTCCTCGGCCTTGAACGGGGTACCCGCGACCTTGGTGTGGCTGATCGCGTCCACCAGGTACTTGGCCCGCAACAGCAACGCGAGCTGGCCGAGGTTCATTTCCGGGACGAGCACCTTGCTGTAGCTGCCCAGCACCTCACCCAGGTTGTTCGGGAACGGGTTCAGGTGCCGCAGATGGGCGTGCGCGACCTTGAGGCCCAGCCTGCGCACCCGGCGCGCGGCGGCGCCGATCGGTCCGAAGGTGGAGCCCCAGCCGACCACGAGCACTTCGGCGTCGCCGGTCGGGTCGTCCACCACGAGGTCCGGCACGTCCACGCCGTCGATCTTGGCCTGGCGCAGGCGGACCATCTTGTCGTGGTTGTCCGGGTCGTAGGAGATGTTCCCCTTGCCGTCGCCCTTCTCCAGCCCGCCGATCCGGTGCTCCAGCCCCGGCGTGCCCGGCACGGCCCACGGACGCGCGAGCGTCTCCGGGTCGCGCAGGTACGGCCAGAACTCACCGGAGCCATCGGGCGCGTTCGGCTCGGTGGCGAAGGTGACCCGCAGGTCGGGCAGGGTGTCGACGTCGGGGATGAGCCACGGCTCGGACCCGTTGGCGATGTAGCCGTCGGAGAGCAGCAGCACCGGGGTGCGGTACTTCAGCGCGATCCGGACGGCGTCCACGGCCATCTCGAAACAGTCCGCGGGCGTGGCCGGGGCCAGCACCGGGACCGGAGCCTCGCCGTTGCGGCCGAACATGGCCTGCAACAGGTCGGCCTGTTCGGTCTTGGTCGGCAGCCCGGTGGACGGACCGCCCCGCTGCACGTCGATGATCAGCAGCGGCAGCTCGGTCATCACCGCGAGGCCGATGGTCTCCGACTTCAGCGCGATGCCGGGGCCGGAGGTGGTGGTCACGCCCAGCGCGCCACCGTAGGCCGCGCCCAGCGCCGCGCCGATGCCGGCGATCTCGTCCTCGGCCTGGAAGGTGGTGATGCTGAAGTGCTTGTGCCGGGACAGCTCGTGCAGGATGTCCGAGGCAGGCGTGATCGGGTAGGTGCCGAGGAAGACGGGCAGCTCGGAACGCTGTCCGGCGGCCACGATCCCGTAGGCCAGCGCGGTGTTTCCGGTGATCTGCCGGTAGGTGCCCTCGGCCAGCTTGGCCGGGGCGACCTGGTAGGTCACCGCGAACGCCTCGGTGGTCTCGCCGTAGTTCCAGCCGGTGCGGAAGGCCAGCACGTTGGCCTCGGCGATGTCGGGCTTCTTGGCGAACTTCTCCCGCAGGAAGCGTTCGGTGCCCTCGGTCGGCCGGTGGTACATCCAGGACAGCAGCCCCAGCGCGAACATGTTCTTCGCGCGCTCGGCGTCCTTCTTCGACAGCCCGGTGGGCTCCAGCGCACCGCGGGTCAGGGTGGCCATGGCCACCCTGTGCACCGCGTACGGCTCCAGCGAGCCGTCCTCCAGCGGGTCGGCGGCGTAGCCGACCTTGCTGAGGTTGCGCTTGTTGAACTCATCGGTGTTGACGATGAGGATGCCGCCGTGCGGCAGGTCCTCGATGTTCGCCTTCAGTGCCGCGGGGTTCATCGCGACCAGGACGTCCGGCCGGTCGCCCGGGGTGAGGATGTCGTAGTCGGCGAAGTGGAGCTGGAAGCTGGAAACCCCGGGCAGGGTTCCTGCGGGCGCCCTGATCTCGGCGGGGAAGTTGGGCAGCGTGGCCAGGTCGTTGCCGAAGGCCGCCGCCTCCGACGTGAACCGGTCGCCGGTCAGCTGCATACCGTCACCGGAGTCGCCGGCGAACCTGATGACCACTCGGTCGAGCTTGCGGACCTCAGCGGTCTCGTGGCCCGGGGTGCTCACACTCATGGGCTCGCGATCCCTCTCTTACCTCACGCGCCTGATCGGCCGTTACTAACGCCGATGCTCCCCCAGCGAGGGTAGTCCGGGTCGGGGGCCATCAGCGTCGGGGAACTCACGCTTCGGATTTGCTGGAACTACCTTGACAACGCTGTGAACACGGTAAGGGTGCCCTTGGCGCACTCTCGGGATAGAGACGCAGGTCACACGCGTCGTTCCAAAAGCGCACAACGGCTCTAGGCGTAACCCGCGACTGCTGGCTACTTCCCGCTGATCCGGGCCTTCATCGCGGCCAGTCGCTCGGCGAAGGCCGGGCTGTTCATCGAGATGAGCTGGGAGACCAGTTCGACCTCGACCGCCTCGGCGTGCTCGGCCACCGCGGCGGTGCGGCGCATGGACTGCTTGGTGGCCAGCACGAGTTCGCGCGGCGCCCCGGCAGAAGCGGCGGCCAGCTCTACCGCCGCGTCGACCACATCTGCCGGTTCGCCGGGTGTCCGTGCCCACACCAGACCGGCCTTCTCGGCCGCCTCGGCGTCCAGGACCTGACCGAACAGGGCCATCGCCATCGCGGTCTGCGGGCCGACGATGCGGTCCAGCATCCAGGTCATGCCGCCGCCGGGGTGGATGCCCAGCTGCAGGAAGCGGGCGTCGAAGCGGGCCAGCGGACCGGCCAGGCGCACATCGCAGGCCAGTGCGAGGTTCAGCCCGGCGCCGACCGCGGCCCCGTTGACCGCGGCGATGGTCGGCAGCGCGCAGTCGGCCACGGCGAGGAAACCGGCGTAGATGGTGCGCAGGCCGGCCTCGCGGGACTCGCCGAGCGCGGTCAGGTCGGCGCCAGCGCAGAAGGCGGGCGGGGCGCCGGTGACCACCACGGCGTTCACCTCGCCGTTGTGCTCGCAGGCGGTGACCGCCTCGGCCAGCCGGGTGGAGATGGCCGGGGTCAGGGCGTTGCGGCGGTCGGGCGCGTTGATCGTGATGACCGCCACCCGGCCACGCTGCTCCAGGAGCACCTCAGCTGACATGGCCGTGATCCTGCCGCATCGGGTTGGCAAAGTGCCCATCCGGGCGGTGATTTCCGCCTCTTCAGCGAGGCGGTTCCGGCGCGGGCGGGCGCTCCAGCAGGGTCGAGAGGATGACCGTGGAGACGGTGCGGTCGACGAAGTCCAGCGCGCGCAGCCGTTCCAGCGCGGTCTCCAGGTGGTGGATGTCGCCTGCCCGCAGGTGCACGATCGCGTCGGCCGAGCCGGAGACGGTGTAGGCGGCCACCACCTCGGGCAGGGATTCCAGCCCGGCGCGGATCTTGCCGGGGGTCACGTTGCCCTGTCCGTGCACCTCCACGAAGGCCTCGGTGCCCCAGCCGAGCGCCTCCGGGTCGACCACCGCCGTGAAGCCACGTAACACGCCCGTATCCAGCAACTTGTCCACCCGGCGCTTCACCGCGGGAGCGGACAGACCGACGCTGGAACCGATCTCCGCGTAGCTGGATCGGGCGTTGGCGACCAGGCACGAAATGATTCGATGGTCGATGGTGTCCATGCGCAACATTCTGCCCCATTCCGGGCGCGATGCGGTGTTGAACGAACGTCATGTGGCCATTTACATTTCGAATCATGTCCTCCGCTCTCGACGTCTCGCCCGCCGCCTCGGTGGAGACCTCCGCGATCGCCGCCCCGGCGGTGCGCACGCCGACTCGTCGTCGTTACCTGATGTGCCCGCCGCGTTACTTCACGGTGGAGTACTCGATCAACCCCTGGATGGATCCCAGCCAGCCGGTCAGCGCGGACCGGGCGCTGGAGCAGTGGACTGCGCTCAAAACCACCTACGAGTCCCTCGGCCACCAGGTCGAGGTGATCGAACCGGCCCCCGGCCTGCCGGACATGGTCTTCGCGGCCAACTCCGGCACCGTGGTCGACGGCAGGGTGCTGGGCGCCCGCTTCCGCGCCGAACAGCGCGCGGACGAGGCCGAGCACTTCCGCCAGTGGTTCCTGGCACACGGCTACCGCGACGTGGTCATGCCCACCCGGATCAACGAGGCCGAGGGCGACTTCGCCTGGACCGGCCGCCTGCTGCTGGCAGGCACCGGCTTCCGCACCGACGCCGGCGCGCACGCCGAGGCCCAGGAGGTGCTCGGCGTCCCGGTGGTCTCCCTGCAGCTGGTCGACCCGCGCTACTACCACCTGGACACCGCGCTCGCGGTGCTCGACGACCGCCCGGAACAGGGCCTGGTCGTCTACTACCCGGAGGCCTTCTCCACCGGCTCCCAGCAGGTCCTGCGCTGGCTGTTCCCGGACGCGGTGCTGGCCACCGCCGAGGACGCGGCCTGCCTGGGCCTCAACGGCGTCTCCGACGGCCGCAACGTCATCCTGCCCACCGAGGCCACCGCACTGGGCGAACGCCTGGCCCTGCGCGGTTTCCAGCCCGTCTACGTGGACATCTCCGAACTCCGCAAGTCCGGCGGCGGCCCGAAGTGCTGCACCATGGAGCTGCGCGGCTGACCTCGCCCACGCAGTGCCGTTCCGTAGTCCCAGTTTGAAGGCCTCATACGTGGGTTGACCCGCCCCGATGCTGCCAATGGCGTCAGTGTCGGCAGGTCACGGTCTGCCGCTGACTGCGGCCTTCTGCGGGTGTCTGCGGAACATATGTGGAACAAGAAGAGCCCCCGGCGCGATCATCGCCGGGGCTACTTCGTGCCAGTCTACCTGCGCAAACACTATTGGTCGGGCCGACGGCTCTACTAAGACGGCGAGCGACCTCGCTGCGACGCTCGCGGGGCCTTGAGCCTCACGTCGGCGCTGTCGCGTGGTTACTTCCCGCGAATCCGTAGGCCCAGCGGTGAGTCGGGCCGAAGGATCGCGTCACAAACGCGGTGCCCGGAGTCCTTGGCGCCACCGGCGAACGACAGATCTCCTTTGGCGGTCCGCTTCGCGGCTACGCCTTCCCAGTACTGGGGCTCGCGATCCCAGCGGATATCCTTAAGAATTGAGACGAATTCTTCACGTTTCATCGGGGCTTCGTCGGCAGACCACGGCATCGTGGTATGTGCGGCCGCGCCGACGCCGGCCAACACCGCTGGTGTCGTAATGGCGGTTCGCCTGGAAAACTCGTCCGAGAAGGTGGAAATGATCAGAGACACTGTCGCTGCAACCTGGTCGCGAACTTCAGTCGACTGAAAGTTGGGAATTCGACTCGAATCGATCGTCCCTGAGGTCTCTTCGATTCCAGGCTTCCCTAGCATGACCGTGGCGGCGAGCGATCGCAGCGCCGACAGGGTGACCCACTCCTCATCGGTCTTGGCGAGCTGACGCTTCTTGGTGTTCACGTACTTCGCGAAGTCCACGAGCTTGCCGTCGACCTGAACCCTGGTCATGGCCATAGCATGTTGGGCCACTGTAGTGCCGAAGTCGCGCTGGTCCATCGAGAGTGCGAGGGTCTTCGCGACGGGCACGCCGAACAGGTTTCGGTCATGAAAGATCTGCCGCGCTTCCTCGCTTGAGATTCCCCAATAAAGCTCGTAGGGTACGGCCATATCTGTGAGTTCGGAGTCGTCAAGATCAAATGCATCAGGGTCGTTCATGATCTTATGCATGGCCGCGACTTGAGTTTCTGCATCGATCGCAATAACCGGGTTTCCAAGCGGGAGTGAAGCAACTACTGGGCGGCCAAGTCCTGGTTCTTCTGAGTCCTCGCCAGCGATCCGGAGGGGACGTGAAGACCAGAGGCATAGAGGCGGTGTCGACCACGCCTTGCCGAGGTCGCCTCGAATTCCTGCTGCGATGTACGACGCGTACGACGCAACATTACGCCCCTTCTGGGTTCCTTTGAGGAGGCGTTGCACGGTCGCGCGAAGCTCGGCGTGCTCACGAAGCCGGCGGTCGAAGCGAAGCGCGCCCTTCGTTTCTTCGAGGATGGGATCCGGGACGAGGGTCAGCAGGGTGCCCCAGCTCATGACACCGATTGCTGCCTGGTCCCTGAACAGCATCAGATGTACCGGTACGCCCTCGTGCATGGCGGCCATAGGGGCTCCTTGTCGTGCAGGAAGGGCTTGAGGCCCAGGTCTGGATGCGTCTCGACCATAGGGCCGCTGGCGCTCGCTCGCAACCCCGCACGCTCGTGTTTGCGAACTGCGGGGAGGCATTGCGCGGCGTGTTGCGTCCCGCTGCTGCTTCGGTCTACTCTACGGGCCTACGCAGCGCCACGAGCTGCACGGCGCGCACGGGAAGGTTGTATCCGCGGTTGGGGAGACGGTGCAGGTGTGCCGGGTGCACACCTGACTGGGGCTTCGTCGCGCGGCGTGGCCTGCTGCGCGAAGCAGGAGAAATAGAAACGGCCCCGTTGCCGGGGCCGTCGGGCCAAGGCTGCTCACCTTGGCGTGGTATGGCCATACCCTACCGGAGACGTAGGGCTGATCGCCAGGGAGGACCCCGTGGTGCGAGTCACCGCCTACGTCGATGGCTTCAACCTCTACTACGGCCTCAAGGCCGCGTCCGGCCGCAAGCACTTGTGGCTGGACCTTGAGTCGTTGGCGACCAGCTTGCTCCGTCCTGACCAGCAACTGGAGGGCGTCCAGTACTTCACCGCGGCCGTCCGCAACGATCCGACCGGCCTCCAGCGTCAGTCGGACTACCTTCACGCTCTCACGCATCACTGCCCACGGTTGACGGTGGTCAACGGCCGTTTCCAGCTGAAGGACCGTTTTTGCCGGACCTGCAACTCCCATTGGAACGTGTACGAGGAGAAGGAGACGGACGTCAGCATCGCCGTGGCGATGGTCGAGGACGCCGCGTGCGACCGCTACGACGTGGCTCTTCTGATCTCAGGCGACAGTGACCTGTGCCCTGGAGTTCGCGCGGTTAAGCGGATGTGTCCGGAGAAGCGGATCATCGTGGCCTTCCCGCCGAAGCGTCACTCCGGCGACCTCGCACGGGCTGTCGATGGCTCCTTTACCATCGGCGACGCCAAGATCCGCCAGGCGCAGTTGCCTGCGACTGTTACGACCTCGGGTGGGGTTGCGATTCCGCGGCCGGCGTACTGGGCGTGATGCCTGGTGCTTCGCCTGAGAAACAGGAGTCCGGACGCGAAGGTTCCGGGGACAGTCAGTTCCGAGGGGCCTTCTCATCCGTGTAGTGGGGGTTCGTCACGCGTTGCCGTTCAACATGGCGTCGATCTTCTGACTTGACTTCTCCTGCTGCCCGTCCAGCACCTTCGCGTAGACCTTCAACAGGACGTCGACCATGTGCCCAGCCCGCTCCGCGACCTCAGCCGGAGGCCGCCGCGAGCCACGTGGAGATTGCCGCGTGGCGGAGCGAGCACGGGGTGTCCGCCAACGGCGACTAGACCTGCTCCGGCGAGAGCGCGAGCTCACGAACCCGCCCCCACTCGTGGGTGTAGACCGTCGAGTTGATCGGTCCCCGCTAGGCAGTTTGGTCGAGCTGAGCCCGGCTGCCTGCCGCGCCTGTGGACAGCTCGCCGCCTAGACGGCGTCGACGAGCCCACAGTCTTGCCCACGGAACATGTGTGGAACAGAGTGCGCCCGCAGAAGCCGACAGGCGGCAGCCGCAGGTCAGGGTTATGATCAGCTCATTGCCCAAGCTTCGCACGATGGAGCTGCGCGGCTGAGCCCTCACGGGCCCTTGTGCCACACCAGGCCGTGGAAGACGAACCGGCCGTTGGCCGAGGGCGAGGACGGCAGTGCGATCACCCGGAGCCGGGCGTAGCGACCCTCCCGGCTCCGGGCGCACAGGTGCGTGCCGACCCGCAGCGCGCTGAAGTTCGCCCTGCCGGTCATGCCCTTGGCGTTGCGGCAGGCTGACCAGTCCGGCTCGCCGCCGGTCATCACCGCGAGCTGCGCGCCCAGCGCGGTGGCGATCCCGGTGCCGTCCATGTTCAGGTCGCCGTCCCGCTGGTGCTGCTGCCGCCAGTAGTCCATCCACACCGAGTCATCGCCCGGCGTCGTGTTCAGCGTGACCTCGCGCTGCTCGCTGACCGGCGGCGCCTGCCCGGTGCTCGGACCAGGGGTGTCCCGCCGGTCCTCGCCGGTGGTGGCCGGGGGGAGCGGTGGCCGTTCCGTCGCCGAGCCGCCCGCCGGCGTGGTCCCGGGCGGTGGCCGCCCGGACAGCCCACTGGGACTGGGCGTCGGACTGGACCAGGCGCCCGTCGACGAGCTGGGCGGGGCGTCGGTGGCCGGACCGCTCGACGGCCCGGCGCCGGTTGCCGGTTGCGCGGTGGGCGATGGCCCTGCGGTGTCGCCGGGCACGGCCAGCCACAGCCACGACCCGGCGCCCACCGCCAGCACGCAGCTCAGCGCCAGCAGCGCGCTCGCCGGCCCGCGGTGACCGCCATGCCTGCGGCCCCAGACCAGCCACACCAGCAGGAACAGCCCGGCCAGCAGCAGCACTACCGCCGCCAGCACCCGGACGCCCTGCCACAGCGCCAGTCTGGCCTGCACCACCAGGCCCACCACCGACAAGAGCACGCCGATCGCGGTCAGCAGCTCCTTGCGCACGTCGGCGAAAGCCAGTGCCGTCCCCCGTCCCGGTTCCCCGGGACTCTCCCTGTCTGCCACGTGTCCCCTCGGCTGCCGCGGCCCGTCTCACCGGAAAATGAGCTGAGCCTGTATTCGCGGCCGCCGTGGCCGGTGTTACCCGGTGCCGTTCAGGCCGGGAACTCGTACTCCAGCACGTAGGAACCCGCGTCCAGGGTCATCTCGGTGACCTCGATCGCCTCGCCGGTGGTGGTGAAGGCGGTGCGCACGATCACCACCAGCGGGGTGCCCGGTTCCAGCCGCAGCGCCTTGGCCTCCTCGCCGCGCGGCATCCGGGCCCTGATCTCCTCGCGGAAGGCCGCGGCGGGCTTGCCCAGCTCGCGGAGCCGGGCGTACACGCCGCCGGGGCCGGGATTGGCCCTGGTGAGCGCGGAACCGGCGACCAGCGAGGCCGGGAAGTAGGACACCGACAGCATCACCGGGTGACCGTCCACCAGGTTGCGCCGCCGCCGGGCCCAGACCCGGGCAGGCTCGTGCAGCCCGAGCACCCGCGCCACGTAGTGCGGCGCCTGCTCCTCGGCCACCTCGACGTTGTCGATGGTCAGCGTGCGACCGGTGAGATCGGTCTCCCACCGGCTCGGCCAGGACGCGCTCCGGTCCCCGCGCAGGCGCTGCGGCGAGTTGCGCCTGATCGGCCGGTCGTCCCGGACATAAACCCCCGAACCCCGGCGGGACCAGGTCAGACCCTCGTTCTTCAGTACCTCCAACGCCGCCCGAACCGTCATCCGCGCCGCGCCGTGCCGCTCCATCAGCTCGTTCTCGCCGGGCAAACGCGCGCCGGGCGGGTACTTGCCGCAGGAGATGGCGGTTCGGAGTTCATCGGCTATGCCGCGGAATTTAACCCGGTACGCAGAGCCCGCCTCAGCCACTGGATCGGCCCCTCTCGAGTCGCAGTTGCCGATCGTCAGAGTACTCTCTTTCCGTAATCAACTAGCTACGTTCCGCCTACAAAACCCAGGTCAATCGCTGCTCCAAGTGGGCGGTCTTTTACCCTCGGGAGCTGTGAACACCGCTGTTGAGCTGGACTGGGGGACCACCTACCAGGTCACCGTGCTCGATCTCGGCCTCGCCTGTTGCGGGGTCGAGGTCATGGCCGCCCTGAACGGCTCCGACCTGGCCGGATACGGGATCGACCCGGCAGGCGGCCCGGACCGGGCCCAGGTGCTGGTGGTCTCCGGCACGATCACCGACGTGATGCTGCCCGCGATCCTGGCCACCTACCGCGAACTGCCCGAACCGAAATACGTGCTCTCCGTCGGCGCCTGCTCCAACACCGGCGGCCCGTACTGGGACTCCTACGCGGTCACCAAGGGCATCGACCAGCTGCTGCCGGTGCACGTGGCCGTGCCCGGCTGCCCGCCGCGCCCGGAGGCGCTGCTGGAGGGCATGGTCGCGCTGCACAAGCTGGTGCGGTCGTGACCAGCCTCGCCCTGGCCGAGCAGCTCGCCGCGCTGTCGCCCGAGGTCACCGTGAAGACGGCCTTCGGCCAGAGCACCGCGCACGTGCCGGTCACCGCCTGGGCCACCGCCGCCAGGCAGGCCAGGGACGAGCTGGGCTGCGCCCTGTTCGACTGGCTGGGCGCGGAGGACGCCGGCCGTCCCGGCGCCCTCGGCGGCACGCACGCGGTGACCCTGCACGTGCTGCGGCCGGGCCCGTGGACCGGCCTGCTGCTGCGCACCGAGGTGCCGGCCGGCCAGCCGCTGCCCAGCGTGGCCGCGGTGTGGGCCGGAGCGGCCTGGCACGAGCGGGAGGCGGCCGAGATGTTCGGCCTGGACCTGGCCGAGCACCCCGATCCACGCAGGCTGCTGCTGCCGGATTCGTTCTCCGGGCACCCGCTGCGCAAGGATTTCGTGCTGGCCGCCCGCGTGGTCCGGCCCTGGCCCGGTGCGCTGGAACCCGGCGAGGACGGCACCGGCGCGCCCAGCCGCAGGCGGATCGCGCCACCAGGAGTGCCCGGCCCCGAGTGGGGACCGCGCCGAGAAGAGGGAGCCCAGTGACCACCCAGCCCGAGGACCTGGCGCCGCGCACCCGAGGCGTGATCGCGTTGCTGGAGGCCAACTGCACGGTGTGCATGCTGTGCGCGCGGGAGTGCCCGGACTGGTGCATCCACATCACCTCGCACACCGAGACGGTGGAGACCCCAGGCTCGGCGCGGGCCCGGCAGCGCAACGTGCTGGACCGCTTCGCCATCGACTACGGCCAGTGCCTCTACTGCGGCATCTGCGTGGAGGTCTGCCCGTTCGACGCGCTGCACTGGGCGCCGGACTTCGGCTACCCCGGCACCGGCTCGCCGGAGGGGGCCGGCGCGGTGGCCGAACTGGTGCACGAGCGGGACCGGCTGGGGGAGTGGGTGGCCGCCGCGCCGCCGCCCCCGCCGCTGGACCCGGCCGCCGAAGTGGCCCCGGAGGCAGCGTCCAGGGGCGGTCGGGGCAGCCGCCCAGGAACCTGACGCCTCTTTCACACGTTGACTTCATTGGCAGGCCGATTTGTCCGACCAGGCCAGGAGGAGGTCGAGGGACCCATGCACAAGCACTTCAACGGGCTCAAGACAGCCCTGCTGCTCGGCGGACTCAGCGCGCTGATCGTGCTGATCGGCTCGCTCTTCGGCGGACCGTGGCTGTGGGTGGCGCTCTTCGGCGCGCTGGCCTTCAACGCCTACGCCTACTTCAACTCCGACAAGCTCGCGCTGCGCGCCATGCACGCCAGGCCGGTCTCCCAGTGGGAGCAGCCGGGGATGTACCGGATCGTGCGCGAGCTGGCCACCTCGGCCCGGCAGCCGATGCCGCGGCTCTACATCAGCCCGACCGCCGCGCCCAACGCCTTCGCCACCGGCCGCAACCCGCGCAACGCCGCGGTCTGCTGCACCACCGGCATCCTGGAGCTGCTGGACGAACGCGAGCTGCGCGCGGTGCTCGGGCACGAGCTGGCGCACGTCTACAACCGGGACATTCTCATTTCCTCGGTGGCCGGCGCGCTGGCCAGCGTGGTGACCTTCCTGGCCAACATCGCCATGTTCGCCGGGCTCTTCGGCGGCAGCGACGAGGACCGGCCCGGCCCGCTGGCCGTGCTGCTGATCGCCATCCTGGGCCCGGTGGCCGCGGGCGTGGTGCAGCTCGCGGTGAGCCGCTCCAGGGAGTACCAGGCCGACGAGTCGGGCGCCGCGCTCACCGGCGACCCGCTCGCCCTGGCCTCGGCCCTGCGCAAGCTGGAACTGGGCACCCAGGCCGCGCCGCTGGCGCCCGAGCCGCAGCTGATGTCCCAGTCGCACCTGATGATCGCCAACCCGTTCCGGGCAGGCGAGTCGATGGCACGCTGGTTCTCCACCCACCCGCCGATCCAGGATCGGATCCGGCGGCTGGAGGAGATGGCCAAGCGCGGCAGTTACGGCGGCTACTGACCCGCCGCCGGGCTACTGGGCGGCCGGACCGGCCCCCGCGTTGAGCGCGACGTCCATCACGTACTGCCCGTAACCCGACTTCGCCAGCCCCGCGCCCAGCGCGTAGCAGGCGTCCGCGTCGATGTAGCCCATCCGCAGCGCGATCTCCTCGAGACAGGCGATCCGCACGCCCTGCCGGTGCTCCAGCACCTGCACGAACTGCCCGGCCTCCAGCAGCGAGTCGTGCGTGCCAGTGTCCAGCCAGGCGAAACCACGGCCCAGGTCGAGCAACTTCGCCCGGCCCTGCTTGAGGTAGGCCAGGTTGACGTCGGTGATCTCCAGCTCACCCCGGGGCGACGGCGAGAGCCCCTTGGCGATCTCCACCACCTCGTTGTCGTAGAAGTAGAGCCCGGTGATCGCCCGGTTGGAGCGGGGACGCTTGGGCTTCTCCTCGATGGAGATGAGGTTGCCCTCCTCGTCCGCCTCACCGACGCCGTAGCGCTCGGGGTCCTTCACCGGGTAGCCGAAGAGCACGCAGCCGTCCAGGTTGCCGACGAGCTGCTGGAGCTGCCGGGAGAAGCCCTGGCCGTAGAAGATGTTGTCGCCGAGCACCAGCGCCACGTCGTCGTCGCCGACGAAGTCCGCGCCGATGACGAAGGCCTCGGCCAGTCCGTTGGGCTGCGCCTGCTCCGCGTAGGACAGGCGCAGGCCGAACTGGGACCCGTCACCGAGCAGCCGCTGGAACATCGGCAGGTCGGCGGGGGTGGAGATGAGCAGGATCTCCCGGATGCCGGCGAGCATGAGCGTCGACAACGGGTAATAGACCATGGGCTTGTCGTAGACCGGCAACAGCTGCTTCGACACCGCCTGGGTGATCGGGTGCAGCCGCGTGCCGCTGCCCCCCGCCAGGATGATCCCCTTCATCGCCCCCGCCTTTTCCCTACCGGTAGTTCGTGAACTGGAGCGCGATGCCGAAGTCCTTGGACTTGAGCAGCGCGATGACGTCCTGCAGATGGTCCTTCTTCTTGCCGGTCACCCGCAGCTGATCGCCCTGGATCTGCGCCTGGACCCCCTTGGGAGCCTCATCGCGGATCACCTTGGCGATCTCCTTGGCCTTGTCCGAGGCAATCCCCTCGATGACCTTGCCGGTGACCTTGTAGATCTTCCCCGACAACTGCGGCTCGCCGATCTCGAACGCCTTGAGCGAGATCCCCCGCTTGATCAACTTCTCCTTGAGCACCTCGATCGCCGCCAGGCACCGCTCCTCGGTCTCCGCCTGGATCGCGATCCCGTCCTCACCGACCCAGGTGACCTTCGCGTCGACACCCCGGAAGTCGAACCGGGTGGTCAACTCCTTCCCGGCCTGGTTGACCGCGTTGTCCACCTCCTGCCGCTCGACCTTGCTCACCACGTCGAATGACGGGTCCGCCACGTTGCCGCACCTCTCCCAGCCGTGAACCCGAGCCTCCATCGAGGCTCCTCGCGGGCAAGACGCTACCCGCTGGATACCCGCTTGCACGCCCCTGCCCAGGGGTATGTAAGCTTGTCCCCGCAGCCGAGAGATCAGCTGCACGGCAGGTTGCCCGAGTGGCCAAAGGGAACGGACTGTAAATCCGTCGCGAAAGCTTCGAAGGTTCGAATCCTTCACCTGCCACAACAGCCAGAACAGCCCCCGGCCCCACCAGGCCGGGGGCTGTTCTTTTTGGCGTCGGCTGAACGTGGAGGGGAGCCATGCGGCGGACCGGGTTCATCTACATCCCGCAGGAATCCAGGGACAACCTGGAAATCGGACTGGCCCGAGGCGTGTGGGGGTGGAAAGACCAGGCGATGGCCCGCCAGGACGGGACGTCGAAGATCCGCCCGTTCGAGTTCGGCGACTACGTGGTGTTCGGCACAGGCGGCCCGAATCCGCGGATCTCCACCGAGCGCTACCGGGACGAGGCAACGCTCACCCGGATGGTGCTGGCCACGGTCGTCCGGCCGCTCTACCAGGACGACCGGCCGGTCTGGCCGGGTGAGTTCCCGCACCGGATGGACCTGGAGTTCCTGGTCGACCACTCCGGCTCGTTCACCGCCGCCGAACTCGGCGACGGCGCGCTCGAGGCGCTGCGGCAGTCGGCGAACCGGATCGGCCTGCTGGTGCCCGGCGATGGGCTGCGGGCAGTCGGGTACCTCGGCGAGTTCCCCCGGATCACCACTTCGGCGCCGCCGCTGACCGGAGTTCCCGCCACGCACCGGACCCAGCGGTACGGCCAGGTGCGCGAGGTCCGGCCGGGGCTGGAGCTGCCCACCCTGGCGGATTGGGAGCAGCGGAAGGTCCACCGGGACCCGGTGGCCGTGGTGTGCGGGGACCGGACCGACGGGGCGGAGTCCCTGGTACTCGCGGCGGAACCCGACCCGGCACAACCGGAGGCCGACCTGGTCCACGTCGTCGGCCCCGATGCCCCCGCCACCGCCAACGCCGTGCTGACCAAGAGCCGGGACAACGGCAAATCGGTCCGGGTGCTGAGCCCCTCCACCGGCGGCTTCCGCTACCTCGGCCTCTACCAGGTCGTCGACAACTACCTGGTCCACCAGGCGGGAGGCGCCGAGACCCACCACGTGCTGTCCCGGCTGGCTGAGCCGAAGGCGGGCACGGACCAGCCGGAGACCCGCACCGCGGTGGTCACCCGCCGGATCCGCTCCACCGCCGTGGCGGAGCAGGTGAAGGTCTTCTACAACCACACCTGCCAGGTCTGCCGGACCCGGCTGGTCGCGGCGGGCCGCGCCTACGCCGAGGGTGCGCACATCCGCCCGCTCGGTGGCAGGCACGAGGGCCCGGACCGGATCGAGAACATCCTCTGTCTCTGCCCGAACTGCCACACGCTGTTCGACCTCGGCGGCATCGTGATCGGCCAGGATCTCAAGGTGCACCAGGAGAACGTGATGCCCTTCGACCTGCACCGGATCCCGCAGCACGCCATCGACCTGGCCCAGCTCGCCTACCACTGGTCGCTGCACCGCTCGAAATCCCGAACCACCTGAACCATCCGCCGCGCACATCCGTACGGGGGTGTGTGGCTGGGCCGTCAGGCGGAGTTCCGCCATGCCCGAACCCGGGCACTATGGCCGCACCAAGTCTCCTGGAGGCGCCATGACGCTGACTCCCGAGGACGTGCGTGATGTCCGGTTCCACCGGCCGCCGCCGGATGCGAAGGGGTATGACGAGCCGCCGGTGGACGCGTTCCTGGAGCGGATCGCCGGCACGTTGCGTGGGCGGGACACCATTACCGCGCAGGATGTCCTGAAAGCGCGGTTCCCGCCCGCGGTGGTGGATGGCAACGGGTATGACCGGGACGAGGTCGAGTTGTTCCTCGATCTGGTGGCCACCGTGCTGGAGCAGCGGGCGCTGGCCGAGCAGGGCAGGCTGACCGCCGCCGATGTGGCCGAGGTGGGGTTCCAGCGGCCCAAACCCGGGGTCATCGGGTACGACGAGCGGCAGGTGGACGCGTTCCTGGCGCGGGTGCAGGCGACGTTGCGTGGGGCGGATGACCTGACGCCGCAGGATGTCCAGGCGGTGGAGTTCGCGGCGGCGACGGTGGGGCTGGGCGGGTATGACCGGGGTGGGGTGGACGCCTTCCTCGACCAGGTGGCGCTGACCCTGCAACGGGCCGCCGCGGCGCCCCGGCCGCAGCTGGTTCCCGTCCGCGGTGGGCCCTCGCCCGCGACGCTGACCGCGGCGGACGTGCACAACGTGGGGTTCCACCTGGTGGGGGCCGGGGCGGGGCGCCGCGGTTACGACGAGGACGAGGTGGACGGCTTCCTCGACCGGATCGAGGGCACCCTGCTCGGTGCGGACACCCTCACCCCGCACGACGTGCGCCGGGTGCGCTTCACCGAGCACCCCGGCACCGGCTACGACCCCGACGAGGTGGATGCCTTCCTCAATCTGGTCGAGGTGCACCTGCGCCGCCGCTACGGGCAGAACACCGGCTAGAACCGGGGCAGCTTCAGCAGTTCCTGGCTCAGCTGACCGCCGGTCTCGGTGCTCAGGTACCTGCCGCCGACCGCGACCACCTCGACCTTGGACCAGCCGCTCCAGACGAACACCCGCCAGCCGCGCCGGAGGCGGCCGACCATGGTCGCGGTGCTGTCGGTGTCCCACTCACTGCTGTTGTCCGCGTTCTGCCAGCGCACGGACTGGATGTGCCGGTAGGTCTCGCCACCGCTCAGGTGGATGTGCGTGATGCGAACCTCCACGAGCCGGACCTCCTGTTGATTGTGATCTCCAGGTGGTCTGTCCATCGTGGACAGTCGTGGCTCGGTTAACCGGCGTCATCGTCCTGTGTCCGTGCTGTAGTCGACCGTGTCCGGACCGTGGCCGTTCCGCGTCAGTACGGCGGGGTCAGGGCTGGGCCGGGCCGCTGCCCGCGCCGGTGCGCTCGATCGCCGCGGTGATCTCGGCCAGGTCGGCCGCGGTCAGCTCCAGCGATCCCGCCGGCAGCCAGCCGTCGATCTGCGCCGGGTTGCGGGCGCCCACGATCGCGCCGGTGACCCCCGGCCAGGACAGCGTCCAGGCCACCGCGACCGCGCCCTGGCCTACCCCGTGCCGCTGTGCCACCGGCCGTAGGGCTTCGGCCAGTGCGAGGTTGGCGGTCAGGCCGGTGCCGGTGAAGTCGGCGCTGCGGGAGCGCCAGTCGTCGGCGGGCAGCCCGGCCGCGCGCCCGGCGCTGAACGCGCCGGTGAGCAGACCGGCCTGCATCGGGCTGTAGACGATCACGCCGGTGCCGTTTTCGGCGCACCACGGCAGTTCGGCCGCGCCCACCCCGCGCCGGATCGCGGAGAACGGCGGCTGCAGGGTGTCCACGTGCCCGAGCTTCTCGGCCAGGGCGAGCTGCTCGGCGCTGTGGTTGGACAGCCCGGCCGCGCGGATCTTGCCCTCCGCCTTGAGGTCCAGCAGCGTCTGCCAGTAGTCCTCGACGCTCGCGCCGTCATCGGCCGGCCAGTGCATCTGGTACAGGTCGATCCGCTCCACGCGCAGGCGGCGCAGCGACTGCTCGACCTCCCGGCGGATGCTCGCCGGCGCGCCCGCCCTGGCCGGTTCCTCGCCGGGGTTCGCGGGATCCCAGACCATGCCGCACTTGGTGAAGACGTACGGCCGCTCGTTCTCCGGGATGTCCCGCAGGGCCGCGGCGACCACTTCCTCGGAGTGGCCGAGGCCGTAGACCGCGGCGGTGTCGATCCAGTTCACCCCGGCCGAGATCGCGTGCCGGATGGCCGCGATTGAATCCGCGTCGTCCTGGGCACCCCAGCCGTAGGCCCAGTCCGCGCCGCCGATGGCCCATGCGCCGAAGCCGACCCTGGTGATGTCCAGACCGGTGCTGCCGAGGGGGACGGTGGGAAGTGCTCCGCTTGTCATGTCGCCGATTCTTCTTCGAGACATTCACGCAGTCCAATAGAGGAAAAAGATGCCATTCAGCAGCTGGCGTGATGAGAGTACGGGCGTACGGAACGGCCTGGAGCTGTGGGCGAAACCACGCGGAGTGACCCTTGCGGTGGGCGAATGTTCACACTCTGGGCCGGTTGACCTTCATCTGATCGGGCTAAGTTGCAGGTCAAAGCTACCGCTGTCATTGCGCTGATCCCCCATCTGTGACACCACTACCCGGGCGCCTTCGCCAGGTGGGTGAGAACGCTCCGTCATCGCTCTGGTCAAGCGGCCGTACGTCAGTCACGATCGGCTGTTGATGCGGTTTGCAAGCTGCAAATCGAGGTGTAAGGAGGGTGGATGTCGGATCGCCGACGGCCACTGGACCCGGACTCGCCCCCTGACGCCCCGCGTCCGCTGGCGAGCCCGCTGGACCACGCCGCCCGCGGCCGGGCATTCACCCGGTTCTCCCTTGTCGTGCTCTTCGTCGGTCTGGCCGCGGCCGCCGCGGTGTCCTGGTGGCTGCCCACCGAACTGGACCCGCAGCTGCTCTGGATCGGCCCGCTGCTGGCCGCCGCCTTCCTGCTGGCCGAACAGCTGACCATCGACGTCGACGTGCGCACCGTCGGCTGGACCATCTCCTTCACCGAGATCCCGCTCGTCATCGGCCTGCTGGTGGCCCCCTTCGAAGTGGTGCTGGCCGCGCACCTGGTCGCCGGGCTCGGCGCCCAGCTCGGCCGCCGCGGCGGCGACCACGTGCTCTACAACGCGGGCGTCATGTGCCTGGAGATCGCGGTCCCGTTCACCGTGGCCACCCTGGTCCAGCGCGCCATCACCGACGGCCCGGCCTGGCTCGGCGCGGTTTTCGGCACCGTCACCTCGCCCCTGGTCAGCGTGATCTTCGCGCTGGCCGCGGTGTACGTGCTCGGCGGCGAGATGCGGGTGGCCGGCGCCGCCCGGCTCGGCCTGCGCACCCTGGTCATCGGCCTGCTCAACACCTCGACCGGCCTGGTCGGCTACGAGATCGTGCGCAGCACCGCCTGGGGCTGGGTGCTGGTGGTCCTGGTCTCGGCCGCGCTGGTGCTGCTCTACCGCGCCTACTCCGGCCTGCTGCGCGATCAGCGCGACCTGGAGGCGCTCAGCGACGTCAGCCTCACCGTCGCCCGCTCCGGCCAGCAGGCGGTCAGCAGACCCGCGGGCGCGGACCAGAACTACAGCGAACTGCACACCCCGACCAGCACGGTCGAATGGCAGCAGATCGCCGAGCGGATCCGCGAGCAGCTCAACGCCACCAGGGTGGTGCTGCACCTGCGCCCCGACCCGCCCGCCGGCGTGCGCACCCTGGTCGCGGGCGAACCACTGCCCGAGGGCGCCCCGGCCAGCGACGCGGTCGAACTGCGCGACGACCCCATGTTGCAGCTGCCCGGCAGCCACGTCCGCTACTTCCGCACCGTGGACGCCGCCGACGACGTGCGCGAGGCCCTGCAACGGCGCGGCGCGCACGAGGCGCTGGTGGTCCCGCTGCGCGGCGCGCACCAGCTGCTCGGCGCGGTCGAGACGCACGACCGGCTCAGCCGCTGGCGCGGGTTCGGCCGGGCCGACGTGCGGCTGTTGCGCACCCTGGCCAGCCACCTGGCCACCGCGCTGGACAACCGGCGACTGCTCGCCCGGCTCCGGCACGACGCCTACCACGACCCGCTCACCGGGCTGCTCAACCGGCCCGGCCTGCGCGAGGCCGCCGCCGAACCACTGCGGCAGTCCCCGCGCTCGGTGGTCATCCGGCTCGACCTCGACGTGCTCAGCCAGGTCAGCGACGCCCTCGGGCATGCCTGGGGCGACCGCATGGTGGTGGCCGCGGGCCGCCGCATCCGGGAGGCCCTCGGCGCCGAGGTGCCGCTCGCGCGCCTGGAGGGCGGCACCTTCGCCGCGCTGCTGGTGGACTGCACCACCGAGGCCGCGCACGGCATCGCGGAGAAACTGCGCGCCCAGGTCGCCGCGCCCTACCCGGTGGAACGGCTCACCGTGGAGGCCACCGCGGTGGTCGGCTACGTGCCCACCATCGCCGAGGACGGCAGCCCGGTGCAGGACGTGGACACCCTGCTCCAGCACGCCGACGTGGCCGTGCGCGCGGCCCGCTCCAGCGGGGACGCGGTGCGCAGCTACCTGCCCAGCATGACCCAGGGCTTCCTGCGCCGCTTCCAGCTCGTCACCCAGTTCCGGCACGCGCTGGACAGCGGTCAGGTGCAGGTGCACTACCAGCCCAAGGTGGCCCTGCCCAGCCGCGAGGTGGTCGGGGTGGAGGCGCTGGTCCGCTGGGTGCACCCGGAGTTCGGGCGGGTCGACCCGGACGAGTTCGTGCCGGCGGTGGAGGCCACCGGCCTGGTGGACGCGCTCACCGGGTTCGTCATGGAATGCGCGCTGATCCGCATCCGCAAGTGGCTGGACCGCGGGCTGCGGCTGTCCGTCGCGGTCAACCTCTCGGTGCGCAACCTGGAGGACGAGACCTTCCCGGACAAGGTCGCCGACGCGCTGCGCCGGCACGACGTGCCGCCCAGGCTGCTCACCTTCGAGCTGACCGAGTCCGGCGTGATGGCCGACCCGGAACGCTGCCTGCCGGTGCTGCGCAGGCTGCACGGGCTCGGCGTGGTGCTGGCCGTTGACGACTTCGGCACCGGCTACTCCTCGCTGGCCTACCTGCGCCAGCTGCCGGTGGACGAGGTGAAGATCGACAAGAGCTTCGTGCTCGGCATGGGCACCGACCTCGGCGACCTGGCCGTGGTCCGCTCCATCGTCGAACTCGGGCACTCCCTCGGCCTGCAGGTGGTCGCCGAGGGCGTTGAGGAGGACGCGGCCAAGGAGGCGCTGGTGCGCATGGGCTGCGACATCGCCCAGGGCTACCTGATCTCCCGGCCGCTGTCCGAGGACCGCTTCGAGGCCTGGTTGCGGGCGCGCACGGTGCGCGCGCGGGGCAGGCACGACGAGATGGTGCTCACGTTGGTCCGCTGACCCACCCCCCGATTTCGCTTCTGGGGGAGGCCTGTTGTAAAGTTCTCCACGTCCAGCCGGGAGGGCAACAACCTCCAAGCGGGACAAGCGCAACGCCCCAATAGCTCAGTCGGTAGAGCGTCTCCATGGTAAGGAGAAGGTCTACGGTTCGATTCCGTATTGGGGCTCTACGGGTGGGCCGGGGTGATCATCCAATGATCGCCACGGCCTGTCCGTGTGAGGGGACCTAGTCTCCTCGGATAGCGGTGTAGCTCAGCCTGGTAGAGCAAACGGCTCATAATCGTTGTGTCGCCGGTTCAAGTCCGGCCACCGCTACGCGAATGGTTGGACTGTGCCTGCCGCCCTTGGGGCTGCAGGCGGGTTCGCTTCCGCATCACACTGGGGGCCGAGCCCCCAGACCCCCAGCCGGGGGTGTGCCCCCGGACCCCCCGCTTCCGTGGCGGGGCCGGTTTTCCGAGTTGGTTTGGGAGGGCTGCCCTGTGGCTGCTACTGATGTTCGGCCGAAGATCACTCTGGCTTGCGAGGAGTGCAAGCACCGGAACTACATCACCAAGAAGAACCGGCGCAACGACCCGGATCGCTTGGAGATCAAGAAGTTCTGCCCGAACTGCGGCACGCACCGTGCGCACAAGGAAACTCGCTGAGCGTAGTCCCTGCTTGTGGGCTATAAGACATTCAAGACTGCTGGCTGAGAGGCTGCCCTGTTCGGAGCAGGGCAGCTTCTTTGTTTCCGGGTACTCTGCCCGCCGTGGCGCTTAACCAGTCTTTCGTAGGACGCTCATACCGGCTTCCCTGGGTCTACGAAGTCGGCCGCGAGGGCATCCGTGACCTCGCGTACGCGATCGGCGACCTGAACCGGGCCTACCGCGACCCCGAGGTCGCCAAGAGCTTCGGGCACGCCGACATCGTCGCGACCCCGACCTTCGCTACCGTGCTCGCCGTCCGCTCCCACCACGTGGTGACCGACGACCCCGAGCTGGGCATGGACTACAGCCGGATGATGCACAGCAGTCAGCGGTTCATCAACCACCGGCCGATCAAGCCCGGCGACCGCCTCGTCTGCGAGGTGCACGTGGACGACATCTCCTCGCGCATGGGCAACGACTACATCACCCTGCGCTCCGAGCTGCTGACCGAGGACGGCGAGGCGATCTGTTCGGCCATCGCCACCCTGATCGTCCGCGGCGAGAAGCCGGTTGCCGCCCAGGAGGGGGACTCCGCATGAGCATCGCGACCACGCTGCCGCGTTACGGCGACGTCGAGAAGGGCCTCCAGCTGCCCTCGCTGGAGCTGCGGATCACCCGCCGCGACCTCGTGCGCTACGCCGGGGTGTCCACCGACTGCAACACCATCCACTGGAGCGACCGGGCCGCCAAGGCCGCCGGGCTGCCAGGGGTGGTCGCACACGGTCTGCTGACCATGGCCATGGTGGCCAGGATCGTCTCGGACTGGACCGGCGACCCGGCCGCGATCATCGACTACCAGGTGCGCTTCGGCCGCCCGGTGGTCGTGCCCGACGACGACGAGGGCGCCACCGTCGAGGTCACCGCCAAGATCGGTGAGAAGCGGGACGACAACACCGTGCGGGTGGACATCACCGCCCGGTTCGGTGGGCAGTCGATCTTCGGGCGGGCCTACGCCATCGTGCGTCTGGCCTGAGGTGGGTTGAAGCTGACACGCTGATGGGGCGCCCTGGTCTGTGCGACCGGGGCGCCCCGTCGGCGTTTTCGGGAGTTGGTCAGCGGGCCTCTGACAGCAGGTCGGCGAGGCGGGTCACGCCGGTGACCAGGTCTTCCTCGCCCAGGGCGTAGGAGAGGCGGAAGTAGCCGGGGGTGCCGAAGGCCTCGCCGGGGACCACCGCGACCTCGGCCTCTTCCAGGGCCAGTTCGGCCAGTTCCAGGCTGGTGGCGGGGCGGCGGCCGCGGATCTGTTTGCCGAGGATCTCGCGGACCGAGGGGTAGGCGTAGAACGCGCCCTGGGGGGTCGGGCAGGTCATGCCGGGGATCTTGCTCAGCAGGTCGACCATCAGGCCGCGGCGGCGGTCGAAGGCCTCGCGCATGCGTAGCACCGCGTCCAGTGGGCCGGAGACCGCGGCCAGAGCGGCCCGCTGGGTCACGTTGGCGACGTTGGAGCACAGGTGTGACTGGAGGTTGGTCGCGGCCGTCACGACATCGCTGGGGCCCAGCAGCCAGCCTGCCCGCCAGCCGGTCATCGCGTAGGTCTTGGCCACCCCGTTGACCACCACCCAGCGGTCGGCCAGCTCTGGCGCGACCACCGGCATCGAGACGTGCTCGGCGCCGCCGTAGACCAGGTGCTCGTAGATCTCGTCGGCCAGCACCCAGACGTCGTTGGCCGCCGCCCAGCGGCCGATCGCGGCCACCTGCTCCGGCGGGTAGACCGCGCCGGTGGGGTTGGACGGCGAGCAGAACAGCAGCACCTTGGTGCGCGGGGTGCGCGCGGCCTCCAGCTGTTCGACGGTGGCCAGGTAGCCGGTGGACTCATCGGTCGGCACCACCACCGGCAGGCCGCCTGCCAGCGTGATCGCCTCGGGGTAGGTGGTCCAGTACGGCGCGGGCAGCAGCACCTCGTCGCCGGGGTCGAGCAGGGTGGCGAAGGCGGTGTAGACGGCCTGCTTGCCGCCGTTGGTGACCAGCACCTGACTGGGCTGGATCTCCAGGCCGGAGTCCCTGCGGGTCTTGTCCGCGATCGCCGCGCGCAGCTCGGGCAGGCCGCCCGGCGGGCTGTAGCGGTGGTTGCGGGTGTCCCGGCAGGCCGCCTCGGCCGCCGCGACAATGGGTTCGGGGGTGGGGAAGTCGGGTTCACCCGCGCCGAAGCCGATCACCGGCCGGCCCGCGGCCTGCAGGGCCTTGGCCCGGCTGTCCACGGCGAGGGTGGCGGAGGGGGCGATGCCGCCGATCCGCGCTGAGATGCGTGCGCCCATGAGAGGCATCGTGGCAGAGGACACCCGCCGGAACCGGCTGCTTTTCGCCGCCGACACCCCCTCCGACCACGCGGTTGGGGACTTCGGTGAGGTGTGCTCTACACTCATCGAACTGGGACGTCCGAACACCGAGCCCCACGCCCCACGTGGGGGTGGTGGAGGGCGGCCTAAATCGCGGTTGGGCAGTCTGTAAACTGAGTGCCGGATTGCGAAGGGGCGTAGCTCAATTGGCAGAGCAGCGGTCTCCAAAACCGCAGGTTGCAGGTTCAATTCCTGTCGCCCCTGCGTCAAAGTGGTCGGTCGAGCGGAGGGCGGCGGCGTGAGCGAAGACCGCGAGCAGGAAACGCGGCCGGAGGAAGAGAAGAAGGATTCCTCCCGCCCTGTTACCGCCGCTGCGCGGCGTGAACGTCGCGCCTCCGCCCGGCCGGAACGGACTCGCCCTGGCAAGAAGGCCGGCGAGGCCGAGACCAAGGGCACCAAGGGCCGGGCTACCCCGGCCCGGCGCACCAAGGAGCGCAAGGGCAACCCGATCAAGCGGCTCGGGCGCTTCTTCCGCGAGGTGTTCTCCGAGCTGCGCAAGGTCATCTGGCCGACGCGCAAGCAGCTGGTCACCTACACCGCGGTGGTCCTGGTGTTCGTCACCTTCATGGTGGCGCTGGTCACCGGACTTGACCTGGCCTTCGTGCAAGGCGTGACGTGGTTGTTCGACAACAAGTGACGCCCGCCCGCTGGGGTCGGCGTGAGGTCGTCGGCCACACGAGCAACGTTCGATAGGAAGCGAGACCCACTGTGACCTCACACGACGGCGGCCAGGAAGTGGCCGGCGTGACCGACGAGCAGGAAGCCCCCGGCATCGAGGGTGACTCCGCGCAGGTCGAGCACGCTGGTACGGACGCCGAGGAGGCCGCTGAGGTCACAGACTCGGAAGACGAGGCCGCGGAGCCCGCCGAAGAGGCGGAGCTGACCGAGCCCGTCGCCGAGGAAGGCGACCCCGCCGACGAGCTGCGTGAGGCACTGCGGCACGCGCCCGGCGACTGGTACGTCGTGCACTCCTACGCGGGCTACGAGAACAAGGTCAAGGCGAACCTCGAGACCCGGATCCAGACCCTGGACCAGGAAGACTTCATCTTCCAGGTCGAGGTGCCGACCGAAGAGGTCACCGAGATCAAGAACGGCCAGCGCAAGCTGGTCCAGCGCAAGGTGCTGCCCGGCTACATCCTGGTCCGCATGGAGCTGACCGACACCTCGTGGAGCGCGGTGCGCAACACCCCCGGTGTCACCGGGTTCGTCGGCGCCACCTCCAAGCCGTCCCCGTTGACGCTGGACGAGGTGCTGAAGTTCCTGCTCCCGCGGGTCGAGCAGGCCAAGCCCGAGAAGGGCGGCAAGCAGACCGCCGCGAACGTCGCCAAGCCCACCATCGAGGTGGACTTCGAGGTCGGCGAATCGGTCACCGTCATGGACGGCCCGTTCGCCACCCTGCCCGCGACCATCAGCGAGGTCAGCGCGGACGCGCAGAAGCTCAAGGTCCTGGTGTCGATCTTCGGCCGCGAGACTCCGGTCGAGCTGTCGTTCACCCAGGTCTCCAAGATCTGACCGCGCCGCCTCGGCAGGAGGCGCGGCGGCCGCGCCGGGGTCAGGCAAACCTCGACGTGGACATCCGGTGGGCGCCGTGGCACGGAGCCCACCTCAACACGGCAGAAGGAAAGACGAGATGCCGCCCAAGAAGAAGAAGCTGACAGCGATCATCAAGCTGCAGATCACCGCCGGTCAGGCGAACCCGGCACCGCCCGTTGGCCCCGCGCTGGGTCAGCACGGCGTCAACATCATGGAGTTCTGCAAGGCCTACAACGCCGCGACCGAGTCGCAGCGTGGCACCGTGGTGCCGGTCGAGATCTCCGTGTTCGAGGACCGCTCCTTCACCTTCGCGCTCAAGACGCCGCCGGCCGCGCGCCTGCTGCTCAAGGCCGCCGGTGTGGAGAAGGGCAGCGGCGAGCCGCACAAGACCAAGGTCGCCAAGGTGACCATGGACCAGGTGCGCGAGATCGCCCAGACCAAGATGGTCGACCTCAACGCCAACGACATCGACCAGGCCGCGAAGATCATCGCCGGTACCGCCCGTTCCATGGGCATCACCGTCGAGGGCTGAGTTCCGCCGTTCTTCGCATCACCTGATCACCCCGTGGGAGAGCCACGCGCTGGCTCGCTACCACAACTGACCTGAAGAAAAGGACAGCACCATGAAGCGCAGCAAGGCCTACCGCCAGGCAGCCGAGCTGGTCGACCGCGAGCGGCTGTACAGCCCGCTCGAGGCCGCCGAGCTGGCCAAGCAGACCTCCAAGGTCAAGCTGGACGCGACCGTCGAGGTCGCCATCCGCCTGGGCGTCGACCCCCGCAAGGCCGACCAGATGGTCCGCGGCACCGTGAACCTGCCGCACGGCACCGGCAAGACCGCCCGCGTCATCGTCTTCGCCGTCGGCGACAAGGCCGCTGAGGCCGAAGCCGCAGGCGCGGACGCGGTCGGCTCCGAAGAGTTGATCGAGCGCATCCAGGGCGGCTGGCTCGACTTCGACGCGGCGATTGCCACCCCGGACCAGATGGCCAAGGTCGGCCGGATCGCCCGCATCCTCGGCCCGCGTGGCCTGATGCCGAACCCGAAGACCGGCACCGTCACCCCGGACGTGACCAAGGCCGTCAACGAGATCAAGGGCGGCAAGATCAACTTCCGCGTTGACAAGCAGGCCAACCTGCACCTGGTCATCGGGAAGACCTCCTTCGACAAGGACAAGCTGGTCGAGAACTACGCGGCCGCGCTGGACGAGGTCCTCCGGGCCAAGCCCTCGGCCGCCAAGGGCCGCTACGTCAAGAAGGTCACCTTCAGCACCACCATGGGCCCGGGTATCCCGGTTGACCCGGCCCGCACCCGCAACCTGCTGACCGACGAGGCCACTGCCTGATCGGCTCGCAAGCAGCGAAAGGGGCGCTCTCCGCGAGGAGGGCGCCCCTTTTTCGCGTCTCCGGAAAGCTCAGCCGGTCAGGCAGTCCGCGGGCTCCTTCTCGTGCCCGGTGATCACCCAGCCCCCGTCGCCCTGCTTGGTCAGGATGAACACGCCGAGCCGGTCCCCGCCGGTGACGCCGAGGTCGCAGGACCGGATCTCCGAGGTGCTGCCGCTGGTGAAGGCGGCGTTCTCGGGGAAGTCCGGGTTGGCGTAGCGGGACTTGTCGGTCACCTTCGCCGCCGCGGCCTGGGCCGCCTGCAGGCAGTCCGGCACGCCGAAACTCTTGGCGAAGGCGGCCTTGCCGGTCGCGGAGAACACCGCGCACGCCTGCTTCGGATCACCGGCCACGTAGTGGTAGACGGTGCGCACCGCCTCCTTGGGTGAGGTCTGCTGCACGGTCTGGTCCTGCTGCCCGGCACCGCCGCCACCACCGCCGCCACCGCGTAGCGGGCTGTCCTCGCAGCTGAAGAAGTAGAAGTAGGCGAAGATCAGCACCGCCGCGAGCACGCCGTACTTGATCAGCCGGTTGCGCCAGGTCCGCTGTTTGGGCAGGCGCTTCTCCAGGCGCTGCACGATGCGGTCCTCGACCTGCCGCAACTCCAGTTCCCGCTTGTCCGCGGCGCCCTGGTCATCGAACTTTGGGTCCACCACTACCTCCTGTCCTGACACATGGTGCCGTCTCGGTCACCCGTCATGTGCGACCGCCGGGCTGATTTGGAGCCTTGACAGGCCGTCGCGTAGTCTGTTCGCAGTTCCACCAAAGACCGCTGGTCTTTCCCTTTCCGGTTCTCCGGTCAGGGAGACGAAGGCCCCGTGACTACGAGGGCGGCCCGCGCAGGAGGACGAGGCTAGCTTCGCGCGTTTTCGCGCGTTCTCTCACGCCCCGTGCCTGTGCGCCGGGGCGTTCGTCGTCTCCGGGCCCCATTTCATCAGAGCTTGGAGAGGAGGCGACCATGGCGAAGCCCGACAAGGTTCAGGCCGTCGCCGAGATCACGGAGAAGTTCCGTGGTAGCTCGGCCACGGTTGTCACCGAGTACCGCGGGCTCTCCATGGCGCAGCTGACGGAGCTGCGTCGTGCCCTCGGTACGGGCACCACGTACACCGTCGCGAAGAACACGCTGGTGAAGCGTGCCGCCGAGGACGCAGGCATGGCCTCGCTCACGGAGCTGCTGGTCGGCCCGACCGCGATCGCCTTCATCGAGGGTGAGCCGGTCGACGCCGCGAAGGCGCTGCGCAACTTCGCGAAGGACAACAAGGCCCTTGTCATCAAGGGTGGCTTCATGGAGGGCAAGCCGCTCTCCATTGATGAGGTCAACCGAATCGCGGACCTCGAGTCCCGCGAGGTGCTGCTCGCCAAGCTGGCGGGCGCGATGAAGGGCAACCTGGCCAAGGCCGCCGGTCTGTTCGCCGCTCCGGCGTCGCAGGTCGCGCGTCTGGCGCAGGCCCTGGCGGACAAGCGTGCTGCGGAGGGTGGCGCCGCGGCGCCGGCCGACGCCGCCGACGCGCCTGCCGAGAGCTGACCAAACCGAAATCCGCGTTCGCGCGATCACCGCGGCGCAATGTATGAGAGGAACGCCACCATGGCGAAGCTCAGCACCGAAGAGCTGCTCGACGTCTTCAAGGAAATGACCCTGCTCGAGCTCTCCGCGTTCGTGAAGGAGTTCGAGGACACCTTCGAGGTCACCGCTGCCGCGCCGGTCGCCGTCGCCGTCGCCGGTGGCGCCGCTGCGCCGGCTGAGGCCGCCGAGGAGCAGGACGAGTTCGACGTCGTCCTCGAGTCCGCCGGTGACAAGAAGATCCAGGTCATCAAGGTCGTGCGTGAGATCGTCTCCGGCCTGGGCCTGAAGGAGGCCAAGGAGCTCGTCGAGGGCGCGCCGAAGGCCGTCCTGGAGAAGGTCGCCAAGGAGGCCGCCGAGGCCGCCAAGGAGAAGCTGGAAGCCGCTGGCGCCAAGATCTCTGTCAAGTGATCTGAGCGGCCTCGGCCGCTTGAGCACAGCCGCTTAGCCGTACGGCGGGGCGGGTTCCCATTCGGGAGCCCGCCCCGCCGTCGTCTGTGCCTGTCAGGTTGTGCGCACCTTGTCCGACCACGTTATGCACCTGTGACCGCTAACCCAACTGGGCAGTAACTTGCTGCGGCAACGCTCGTTGCACCAGTGTGACGCCGGTCGCTCCGGCGTCAGTTGTCCTGGGCCGGCGCGGACGAGCCGCAGTGAAGCGGGAGGTGCGATGGGCGTCGAGGTGGTCGTCGAAGGCCTGAGCAAGTCCTTCGGCAGGCAGACCATCTGGGGCGATGTCACGCTGACACTGCCGCAGGGCGAGATCAGCGTGCTGCTGGGTCCCTCGGGTACCGGAAAATCCGTCTTCCTCAAATCACTCGTCGGTCTGCTCCGGCCCGAACACGGCCGGGTGATGATCAACGGGGTCGACATCTGCAGTTGCTCCGAGCACAAGCTGTACGAGACCCGCAAGCTCTTCGGCGTCCTGTTCCAGGACGGCGCGCTGTTCGGCTCGATGAACCTCTTCGACAACATCGCCTTCCCCTTGCGTGAGCACACCCGCAAGACCGAGGCCGAGGTGCGCCGGATCGTGCTGGAGAAGATGGAGATGGTCGGGCTCATCGGCGCGGAGAAGAAGCTGCCCGGTGAGATCTCCGGCGGTATGCGCAAGCGCGCCGGGCTGGCCCGCGCGCTGGTGCTGGATCCGGAGATCATCCTCTTCGACGAGCCGGACTCCGGCCTCGACCCGGTCCGGGTGGCCTACCTCAACCAGCTCATCGTCGACCTGAACGCGCAGATCGACGCCACCTTCCTGATCGTCACCCACGACATCGGCACCGCGCGCACGGTGCCGGACAACATCGGCATGCTCTTCCGCCGCGAGCTGGTCATGTTCGGCCCGCGCGAGGTGCTGCTCACCTCCACCGAACCGGTGGTCGAGCAGTTCCTCAACGGCCGCCGTGAGGGCCCGATCGGCATGAGCGAGGAGAAGGACGCGGCCCAGGCCGCCGCCGAACTCGCCGCGCTGGCCGCCAACGGCGGCAGCACCCTCGGCGGGCCCAAGGGCGGTGGCGGCACCGGCATCGTGCCGCAGATCGAGGTCAGCCCAGGGCTGCCGGTGCGGGCCGCGGTGCGCAGGCGCAAGGAGCGGGTGATGCGCATCCTGCACACCCTGCCGCCGACCGCGCAGCAGGCCATCGTGGCCAGCCTGACCCCGGACGAGCAGGCCTACTTCGGTGTCTACGCCGGCGCGGGCGCGCCGCAGCGGATGACCCAGCCGATCGCGCCGCCCAGCCCGCAGCCGAGGGAGCCGTGGACCCCCTCGCCGTGGACCAGGCCGGGAGGCGAGGCATGACCCGCTCCGCCCCGAACTTCCCCGGCGCGGGCGCGCTGGCCGAGACCGGCCGGTTGTTCGCCCTCGGCCTGGACACCACCAGGGCGATGTTCAAGCGGCCGTTCCAGTTCCGCGAGTTCATCCAGCAGTGCTGGTTCATCGCCAGCGTCACCATCCTGCCCACCGCGCTGGTCGCGATCCCGTTCGGCGCGGTGATCGCGTTGCAGCTGGGCTCGCTGACCAGGCAGATCGGCGCCCAGTCCTTCACCGGCGCGGCCAGCGTGCTCGCGGTGATCCAGCAGGCCAGCCCGATCGTGACCGCGTTGCTGATCGCGGGCGCCGGCGGTTCGGCGATCTGCGCCGACCTCGGCTCGCGCAAGATCAGGGAAGAGATCGACGCGATGGAGGTGCTGGGCGTCTCGCCGATCCAGCGCCTGGTGGTGCCGAGGGTGCTGGCCGCGATGCTGGTCGCGGTGCTGCTCAACGGCATGGTGAGCGTGGTCGGCGTGCTCGGCGGCTACTTCTTCAACGTGGTCATGCAGGGCGGCACGCCAGGGGCCTACCTGGCCAGCTTCTCCGCGCTGGCCCAGCTACCGGACCTGTGGATCAGTGAGATCAAGGCGCTGATCTTCGGCTTCATCGCCGGGATCGTGGCCGCCTACCGCGGGCTCAACCCGGCAGGCGGGCCCAAGGGCGTGGGTGACGCGGTGAACCAGTCCGTGGTCATCACCTTCCTGCTGCTGTTCTTCGTCAACTTCGTGCTGACCACGGTGTACCTGCAGCTGGTCCCGGCGAAGGGGATGTGATGGCGACCGTCGGCGACAAGCTCCGCAGCGCGGCCAAGGCGCCGCTGCACGGCCTGGACGCACTCGGCGACCAGCTCTCCTTCTACCTGCGCGCACTGGCCTGGGTGCCCCGCGCGCTGCGCCGGTACATGCGCGAGACACTGCGACTGCTGGCCGAGGTCAGCTTCGGCAGCGGCGCGCTCGCGGTCATCGGCGGCACCATCGGCGTGATGATCGGCATGACGGTCTTCACCGGCACCGTGGTCGGCCTGCAGGGCTACGCGGCGCTGAACCAGATCGGCACCTCGGCCTTCACCGGGTTCGTCTCGGCCTACTTCAACACCCGCGAGATCGCGCCCCTGGTGGCCGGGCTCGCGTTGTCCGCAACGGTCGGCTCCGGCTTCACCGCCCAGCTCGGCGCGATGCGCATCTCCGAGGAGATCGACGCGCTGGAGGTCATGGGCGTGCCCAGCCTGCCGTACCTGGTGACGACCCGGGTCATCGCCGGGTTCGTCGCGGTGATCCCGCTGTACGTGATCGGCCTGCTGACCTCCTACCTGGCCTCGCGCACGATCACGACCGAGTTCTACGGGCAGTCGGCAGGCACCTACGACCACTACTTCAACCTGTTCCTGCCACCGGAGGACGTGCTCTGGTCCTTCGGCAAGGTGCTCGTGTTCAGCGTGGTGATCATCATGACCCACTGCTACTACGGCTACCGGGCCAGCGGCGGACCGGCGGGTGTCGGCGTCGCGGTCGGCCGCGCGGTGCGCACCGCGATCGTCACCACGGCGCTGCTGGACTTCTTCCTCAGCCTGGCGATCTGGGGAACGACGACCACGGTGAGGATCGCTGGATGACCGCTCGCTCCACCCTGTCCGTGCTGCGCCGCCGACTGCTCGGCGTCGTGTTCCTGGCGGTCATCGCACTGGTGCTCGGCCTGACCGTGTCGGTCTACCGCGGCGTGTTCGAGCACACCGCGGCGGTCACCCTGCGCACCGACCACATCGGCAACCAGCTGATGACCGAGTCCGACGTGAAGGTGCGCGGGCTGATCGTCGGCGAGGTCAAACGCATCTCCAGCAGGGGCGACGGGGCCGAGCTGGAGCTGGCCCTGCAACCGGACAAGCTGGCGCTGATCCCCAAGGACGTCACCGCGCGACTGCTGCCCAAGACCCTCTTCGGCGAGCGCTACGTGGCGCTGGTGCCTGGCAAGCCCGGCGGCGGGCACCTGGCCGAGGGCGATGTGATCAGCCAGGACCGCAGCAGCTCGGCCATCGAGCTGGAGCGGGTGCTGTCCAACCTGATGCCGGTGCTGCAGGCGGTGCAGCCGCAGAAGCTGGCCAGCACGCTCGGCTCGATGGCCACCGCGCTGGACGGCCGCGGCGAGAAGCTCGGCGAGACGCTGACCCTGCTCAACCGGTACCTGCGCGAGCTGAACCCGGCGCTGCCGGAGCTGAAGGCGGACATCTCCGCGCTGGCCGATGTCAGCTCGGTCTACGACAAGGCAGCGCCGGACCTGCTGCAGGCGCTGGCGGAACTGACCACCACCACGAAGACCGTGGCCGAGCAGCGCACCAACCTGCAGACGCTCTACACCAGCGTCGGCAACACCTCGACCGACCTCACCGGGTTCCTGGCCGCCAACCGCAACAACCTGATCAGGGTGGCCGCCGACAGCGGGCCGCTGCTGGACGTGCTGGCCAAGTACGCGCCGGAATATCCCTGTTTCCTCAAGGGGATGACCGAGCTGGCGCCGCGGCTGGACAAGGCCTTCGGCAAGGGCACCAGCACGCCGGGCCTGCGGATCACCATGGAGATCACCGCGAACCGTGGGAAGTACGTGCCGAACCAGGACGAGCCCCGCTACGCCGACAAGCGCGGACCGCGTTGTTATGACATCCACCCGCGGCCGGAGCCATTCCCGCAGTACCCGCCGGACGGCCCGGTGAAGGACGGCAGCAAGCCGCCGCCCGCCGCGCGCAGCGTCAACGACGGGCTGAACCCGCCGATCAACGCGGCCAACGGCGGCTATGTCGCGCCGTCCGCGGCTTCGGGTGGGGTGGCAGACCTCGGGATCGCGAACTCCCCGGCCGAACAGGACTTCCTGGCCGCGCTGATCGCCGGCCAGCTCGGCGTCGCGCCGCAAGAGGTGCCCAGCTGGGCGAGCCTGGTGCTCGGCCCGGCACTGCGTGGCACGGAGGTGACGCTGCGATGAGGGGACTCACCGGCCCGCTGATCAAGTTCAGCGCGTTCGTGCTGGTCACCGTGCTGGCGACCACGCTGCTGGCGATCACCATCGCCAACTCCGACCTGCGTGACTCCGCCGGTTACCTGGCCCGGTTCACCGACGTCACCTCGCTCAATCCCGGTGACGACGTGCGCATCGCCGGGGTGAAGGTCGGCCAGGTCGAGGAGGTCAAGGTCGCCGACCGGCGGCTGGCCGAGGTCCGGTTCTCCGTTGAGCAGCAACGGAAACTCCCGGCCGCGGTGACCGCGACGGTCAAGTACCGCAACCTGGTCGGCCAGCGCTACATCGCGCTGGAGCAGGGTTCCGGCGGGGCGGGCACGCTGCCGCCCGGCGGGGTCATCCCGCTGGAGCGCACCCGGCCGGCGCTGGACCTGACCGCGTTGTTCAACGGGTTCAAGCCGCTGTTCCAGGCGCTCAACCCGGAGGACGTGAACAAGCTGTCCTACGAGATCGTCCAGGTGCTGCAAGGCGAGGGCGGCACGATCACCAGCCTGCTCGCGCACACCGCCTCGCTGACCACCACCATCGCCGGCAAGGACAAGGTGATCGGCGAGGTGGTGGACAACCTCAACCAGGTGCTGGGCACGGTCAACGACCGCGACCAGCAGCTCACCGGCCTGATCGTCCAGCTCCAGCAGCTGGTCTCCGGGCTGGCCAAGGACCGCCAGCCGATCGGCGAGGCGATCACCGCGCTCGGCTCGCTGACCAACGCCACCGCCGGACTGCTCAACGGGGCGCGCGAGCCACTGCGCAAGGACATCGGCGAACTCGGCAAGCTGGCCAAGAACCTGGGCGATGGCAACGAGATCGTGGAGGGCATCCTGCAGCGGATGCCGAAGAAGCTGGAGACGATCACCCGCACCGCGACCTACGGCTCCTGGTTCAACTTCTTCCTGTGCGAGGCCAGCGGCCAGGTCACCGTGCCGATCATCAACAAGCCGGTGGAGATCCCGGTCCTGCCCAGCACCCAGCCGAGGTGCAAGGCATGAAACCCTTCCGCGCGCGCAACCCGATCACCATCGGCCTGGTCGGCCTCACCGTGCTGACCCTTGGCCTGCTCAGCGCGTTCTTCTTCGAGGACCTGCCGATCATCGGCGGCGGCACCAGCTACCGGGCCCAGTTCACCGAGGCCGCCGGGCTCAAACCGGACGACGAGGTGCGGGTGGCCGGGGTCAAGGTCGGCAAGGTGGCCGACGTGGAACTGGAGAAGGACCACGTGCTGGTCACCTTCCGGGTGGACGACGCCTGGGTCGGCGACCGCAGCACCGCGGCCATCAAGATCAAAACGTTGCTGGGGCAGAAGTTCCTCGCGCTGGACCCGCAGGGTGGCGCCCCGCTCAAACCGAGCGAGGCCATCCCGCGTGAGCGCACCATGTCGCCCTTCGACGTGACCGAGGCGTTCACCGGCCTGGCCAGCACGGTCGGGCAGATCAACACCGAACAGCTGGCCAAGAGCTTCCAGACCATCGCCACCACCTTCCGGGACACCCCGGATGAGGTGCGCGGCGCGCTGGACGGGCTCAACGCGCTGTCCAAGACCATCTCCAGCCGGGACGACCAGCTGGCCGCGTTGCTGGCCAACACCAACAAGATCAGCAAAACGCTGGCCGACCGCAACGCCGAGTTCGAGAAGCTGCTCGGCGACGGCAACCGGCTGCTGGCCGAGATCCGCAAGCGCAAGGACGCGATCAGCTCGCTGCTCACCGGCACCCAGAAGCTGTCCAGGGAGCTGCAGGGACTGGTGGCCGACAACAAGAACCAGCTGCGTCCCGCGCTGGAACAGCTGGAGCGGGTGACCACCATGTTGCAGCGCAACCAGGACAGCCTCGGCCGCAGCATCAACCTGCTGGCCCCGTTCGTGCGGGTCTTCGCCAACACCCTGGGCAACGGGCGCTGGTTCGACACCTACATCTGCGGGCTGCTGCCGCCCTCGCTCGGCCCGGTCAACCCGGAGGGGTGCCGCCCATGAGCACCTCGGTCAACACCCGGCCGGACCTGGCCCGGCTGATCGCCTTCGGCGCGGTGGTCGTGCTGCTGCTCACCGCCACCCTGTGGTGGGTGCTCGCCCGGCCGGCCGGACGGCTGGTCACCGCGTACTTCTCCGCCGGGATCGGCGTGTACGAGGGCGGCGACGTGCGGGTGCTCGGCGTGCGGGTCGGCGTGATCGACAAGGTCGAGGCGCAGGGCACCCAGGTCAAGGTCGAGATGCGGGTGGACCGGGACGTGGAGCTGCCCGAGCGGCCGAACGCGGCCGTGGTCAACCCGAGCGTGGTCAGCGATCGGTACGTGCAGCTCGCCCCGGTCTACACCGGCGGCCCCAAACTCGGTGAGAACACGGTGATCCCGCGCGAGCGCACGGTCACCCCGATGGAGCTGGACGAGGTCTACGGCAGCCTGGACAAGCTGACCACCGCGCTGGGACCCAAGGGCGCCAACAAGGACGGTGCGCTGTCCCAGCTGCTCGACGTCAGCGCGGACAACCTGGCAGGCAACGGCAAGAAGCTGCAGGACACCATCCGCGGCCTGGGCGACGCCGCCGGCACCTTGAACGGCGCGCGCGAGGACCTGTTCGGCACCATCGACAACCTGCGCAGGTTCACCTCGATGCTGGCCGCCAACGACTCGCAGGTGCGCACCTTCAACACCCAGCTCGCCGACGTGAACCGGTTCCTGGCCGCCGAACGCGAGGACCTGGGCGCCGCGGTGCGTGAACTGGCAGGCGCGCTGAGCAGCGTGGAGGGCTTCATCCGGGACAACCGCGAGCAGCTCAAGTCCAATGTGGACAAGCTGGCCAGCATCACCAAGGTGCTGGTGGACCAGCGGGCCGCACTGGCCGAGGTGCTCGACGTGGCCCCGCTGGCCCTGGGCAACCTGCAGAACACCTATAACGCCTCCAGTGGCACCCTTGATACCCGGACGAATATCAACGAGTTGACCAGGCCGCCGATCGTGATGGTCTGCGAGCTGCTCCGGCAGACCACGCCCAAGCAGCTCCCGCAGGTGCTCGCCGACGTCTGCGGCAAGCTCGCCGGGGTGGTCGACGGGGTGGTGAAGCTGCCCAGCGTGGCCGAGGTGATCTCCTCGCTGCAGCAGGGGAAACTGCCGCAGCTGCCACCGCTGCTGGGCGTCCCCGGCGGGAAGGGGTCACGATGAGGACCGCGCTGCGCCTGGCCGGACTCGCGCTGACCGGCTGCCTGCTCGCCGGCTGCGGCATCGGTGAGTTCACCGGGCTGTACAACGTGCCGCTGCCCGGCGGCGCCGACCTCGGCGATCACCCGTACCGGGTCAAGGTGCGGTTCAAGGACGTGCTCGACCTGGTGCCGCAGGCCGGGGTGAAGGTCAACGACGTGGCGGTCGGCCGGGTGGAGAACGTGGCGCTGGCCCAGGACGGCTGGACCGCCGAGGTCACCGTGCTGGTCAACGGCGAGGTCAAACTGCCTGCCAACACCGACGCCAAACTCCGCCAGTCCAGCCTGCTGGGGGAGAAGTTCGTCGAGCTGGCCGCGCCCAAGTCACCGCAGGGCAGCCTGGCCGACGGGGCGCTGATCCCGCTGGAGCGGACCAACCGCAACCCGGAGGTCGAGGAGGTCTTCGGCGCGTTGTCGCTGCTGCTCAACGGCGGTGGCGTCGCCCAGCTGCAGACCATCACCAAGGAGCTGAACAAGGCGCTGTCCGGGCGTGAGCCTGAGCTGCGCGAGCTGCTGTCCAATGTGGACAAACTGGTGACCACCCTGGACGGGCACAAGGGCGAGATCGCCCGCGCGCTGGACGGGCTCAACCGGCTCTCCGCCACCCTGGTCGGCCAGATCGGCAACATCAAGACCGCGCTGGACGGGCTGGAACCGGGGCTGAAGGTGCTCGCCGAGCAGCGGCAACAGCTGGTCGGCATGCTGCAGGCGCTGGACCGGCTCTCCGGGGTGGCCACCGATGTGGTCAACCGCAGCAAGGACGACATCATCCACGACCTCAAGGCGCTCACGCCCACCCTGCAGAAGCTCGCCGAGGCCGGGCAGAACCTGCCCAAGGGCCTGGAGATGCTGTTCACCTTCCCGTTCCCGGACTCCGCGACCGAGGCGGTCAAGGGTGACTACACCAACCTGCACGCCAAGATCGACCTGGACCTGAGCCGCATCCTGGACAACCTGGGCAGCTCCCGGCAGGGCCTGCTCGGCCCGCCCTCGCCCGGCACGCCGCAGCCCGGCGCCACCCCGCCGCTGCTGCCAGGACTGCCCGGCCTGCCAACGCCGCCGACGCCGAACCGGCCGGGCGGCGGCGGGCAGCAGGGCGGCCTCGGCGGCCTGATCGGCTCGCTGCTGGGTGGTGGTCGCTGATGATGACCCGCCGGATCCGCCTGCAGATCATCGCCTTCGTGGTGATCGCGCTGGTCGGGGTGAGCTACGCCGGGGCCCGCTATGCCGGGCTGGACCGGCTCTTCGGCCCGCGCGGCTACCTGGTGACCATGAAACTGACCGACTCCGGTGGCATCTTCACCAACGCCGAGGTCACCTATCGCGGGGTCACCGTGGGCCGGGTCGGGCAGTTGCGGCTGACCGAGACCGGGCTCGAGGTGGAGCTGGACATCGAGCGGGACCACGATCGCATCCCGGCCGACACCAAGGCCGTGGTGACCAACCGGTCCGCGGTCGGCGAGCAGTACGTGGACCTGCGGCCCAACGTCGACGCCGGGCCGTACCTGGCGGGCGGCTCGGTGATCAGCGTGGATCGCACCGCGACCCCGCCGCCGGTGGAGACGCTGCTGGCCAACCTGGACGGGCTGGCCACCTCGGTGCCGCTGGACTCGCTGCGCACCGTGGTGGACGAGCTGGGCACCGCCTTCGACGGCACCGGCCCGCAGCTGCAGCGGTTGCTGGACACCACCTCGGTGTTCACCAAGGACGCGGTGAAGAACCTGCCGCAGACCCTGGAGCTGCTGCGCAAGGCACGCACCGTGCTGGGCACGCAGAACCAGCAGGCATCCTCGATCACCTCGTTCAGCCGGGACCTGAAGCTGATCGCCGAACAGCTCGGCAAGTCCGATCCGGACCTGCGCAAGCTGATCGAGAACGCGCCGAAGGCCGCCGGGCAGGTCAGCGGGCTGCTGCGGGAGTCCGGCCAGGGCATCTCCGAGCTGACCGCGAACCTGCTCACCACGGTGGACATCGCACTGCCGCGCAAGGACGGCCTGGAACAGGCCATGGTGACCTACCCGATGGTCGTCGGCGGCGCGTTCACCGTGGCACCGGGCGACGGCACCGCGCACTTCGGGCTGGCGATCAACCTGTTCGACCCGCCGCCGTGCACCAAGGGCTATGAGAAGACCAAGCGCAGGCCGGGCGATGTCACCGCGCCGATCGCGCTGAACAGCCAGGCGTACTGCGCCGAGGGGCCGGGTAGCCCGATCGAGGTGCGCGGCGCGCAGAACGCGCCCTACGGCGGCAAGCCGATGACCCCGCCGCCGTCGACCAGGCTGGTCGGCCCGGCCCGGCAGCCCCAGGCAGGCGCCGCCTCCGGCCTGCTCGCGCTGTTGCAGTTGCCAGGAGGCCAGGCGCCGCGCAGTCTGGCCCAGATGCTCGGCCTGCCCGGCTGAGCGAGTTTTTGGAGCGTCATGACCGATCGATCGACCACCGACCTCAGCACGGACCCACCGCAGGGCGCGGATCCGCGCCGCGTGCTCGTGCTGGGCGCCACCGTGCTCGTCGTGCTCGCGACCCTGTTCGCCGGCTGGTACGGGGTGTCGTGGGCGGTGGCCGGGTCGGATGACGGGCTGGACTTCGCCAGGGAGCGGGACGAGGTGGTGCTGGTCGGCCAGCAGCACGTGATCAACCTGCTGCACCAGGACTACCGCAAGTACGACGAGATCTTCGAGCAGCTCAAGTCGGCGACCACGAGCCCGCTCAGCGAGGCGCTGGCCGCCGACAAGGAGGCCACCAAGAAGTACCTCAACGACCGCAAACTGGTGACCACCGCCAAGGCCAGGGAGAGCGCGCTCACCGAGCTGGACCTGCGGGCGGGCAAGGCGAAGATGCTGGCCATCGTCGAGCTGACCGGCAAGTCCGGCGAGGAGCAGCCGCAGGTGTCCACCGGCCGGGTGGCCGTGGAACTGACCAGGACCCCCGACGGCTGGCGGCTGTCCGCGCTGGACGCCGTTCGCCCCGCCCCGGCCGTCTGAGGAGGAGACCCACCCCGTGCCCCCCATCCGTCGTCACCGCCCAGCCGGCGGTCCGGTCCGCCACCCGAAGGTCGCGGGCAGCCGCACTCGCCCGGCCACCGACCAGTTCGAGGACCCCACCGCCGCCCCCGCGGATTTCGCGGACACCAGCGCCGCCGAGCTGTCCGAGCAGGGCGTCCTGGAACCCGAGGCCCCCGCCACCCCGGAACCGGCTCCGGCGACCGCCACAAAGCCTGTGTCCAAGCCAAAACCGGCCCCCGCGCCGGAACCGCCCGCGGCCGAACCACGCCCCCGGGCCGCAGCCCGCGCGAAGTCCACGGCCAAGCCCCAACCCGCCTCCGAGCCGCAGCCCGTCCCGGAACCCGTTGCGCCCCAACGGTCCGTCGGCTGGTTGCTGCCCGCGGCGCTGATCCTGGCGGCCGCCGTGCTGACCGTGCTGGGCTTCTGGTTCCGCGGTGAATCGCTCCAGGCCGAAAGCGGTGGCAGCAACCAGGCCCTGGTCGACAACGCCCGCACCAGCGAGGTGGTCGGCCAGGTGACCAGCGCGATCCAGACCGTGCTGTCCTACAACTTCGCCGAGCCGCAGAAGAACGAGGACGCCGCCAAGGCGGTGCTGATGGGCAAGGCCACCCAGGACTACGACACCATCCTGACCGGCCTGCGCAGGAGTGGCCCTGAGCAGAAACTGGTGTACAGCACCATTGTCCGCTCCGCCGCGGTGCGCGTGCTGGAGGAGGACCGCGCCATGGTCCTGGTCTTCGCCGACCAGCACAGCGAACGCGCCAGCGACGGCTACCGCGGCGACACCGCGCTGCAGGTCGTGGTGAACCTCCAGCAGGTCGACGGCAAGTGGAAGATCACCGAGATCCAGCCCCGCTGACCCACCCCACTCACTTGCCCCCCATCGTGTGACCCACCAACCCTGTTTGCCACCCGGTCACAGGGCACAATCACGCGACCCCAAACCCCCCCACCCACCGCACCGCTTTCCCCCAACCACCCGCCAAACCCGCCACCCACCCCCACATTCCCGCAGGTCACGGCCCTCCCCGCCGTTTCATCCGTTCGTGTCACCCGCCGCAGTGGCTGTGCCAACCCGGCACAGCGCACGCTCGTGATGTCGAACCACACCCCAGGGAGACCCCCCGTGTACCCACCCCCACCGGCCCACCCGCCCCGCACAACCGCCAGACCCCCGCCGCGCTACGACAATTGGGTGAGTTCCTCGCGGTCGTGCCTGGTAGTGCCAGCTCGGTTTTGTGAAGTCCCAATCGGTCACGAAACGCTAACGGTGGCTGTGGCATAGTCGTCGCCCATGCGTGACTCCGAGCCCGACGGGATCACCGAGCTGACCGAGGAGCAGTTGGCGTTCCTCGCCGAACTGCCCTCGGAGCGCAGGCACGAGTTGCTCGACTGGTGGCATGCCCGGCGAGCCGCGCTGGTGGCGCTTCGCGAGGACGGCAAACGCTTCGCCGATCGACTGGACGAACTGGTCGGCGAAATGCAGGCGGAGCTTGGCGATCAGCCGAGCGAGGAGGCCAAGGAGTCCTTCACCGACCTGCTCACCGGACTGGCGTTGATCGCCGAGTCGGGCCGGGCCTTCGCCAGGGACGACGTCGACAGCGCCGTGGAACTCAGCTCGGTTGCCGGTGACTACATGCGCAGGGCAGGGGAGGAGTGATCACGATACGGCGGGAGTAGTCAGGCGGATGAACCTCAAGGAGTACCTGCGCGGCCTCGACCGGACAGCGCTGCTGCGCCTGCTCGAGCTACGGCCCGACATCCTGGTCGAACCCGCCCCCCGCCATTGGGACGGCCTGGTCAAAGCCCTGACCACCCAAACCTCCCTGGCCCAAGCCCTGCAACACCTCGACCAGGACGCCCTGACCCTCACCCAGGCCCTCCAGGTCCTCGGCCCCGGCGCCACCCCCACCGCCCTGGCCACCACCCTCAACTCCCCCCAACCCCTGGTCAACGCCGCCCTGTCCCGCCTGACCGAACGCGCCCTGACCTGGCCCACCACGCCAACCCCCACCCAGCAGCCCCCCACCACAAGCCACCCAGCCGCGCCCCACGCCACGGGGAATGACGCCACCGCGAGCCCTGCCACCGCGAGCCCTGCCGCTACGAATCTCCCGGCCGCGAATCGAACCGCGGCGGACGACCTCACCGCGAACCGCGGCCCGGCAAGCCACTCGGCCGTGAACCTCCCGGCCACGAACCACCCGCCCGCGACCCGCACCGCGGCAAATCACTGGTCCGCGAACCCCGCCGCCGAGCCTCACCTCCCCAAGTCCCTCCTCCCCGAGCCCCACCTGGCCTACCCGCCCCGCCTCGCCACCTGGTGGCCCACCCCACTCGGCCTGGGCGCCCCGGCAGCCGACCTGCTCGCCCAATACCCCCTCCCCGAGATCCGCGCCCTGGCCGCCCGGCACAAACTCCCCGCCAAGGGCACCCGAGCCGCCCTGACCCAGCAGCTCGCCGCCCGCCTCAACGACCGCCCCCACCTGACCCGCCTGCTGAACTCCCTCCCGCCCGCGGCAGCCGAGCTGCTGACCACCCTGCGCGCCGGCTCCCCCCACCTGGACCTCACCGACGAGGCCCTGACCCCCGCCGCGGCCCTCTTGCTCGACCTCGGCCTCCTGCTGCGCCGCGGCAAGTCCGCCGCCGAGGTCCCCCGCGAAGTCGGCCTGGCCCTGTTCGACCACCACCGCCACCGCCTGACCGGCGCACCCCAGGTGGTCACCAGCCCCGCCACCCCGGAACTAGCCGAGAACCAGGCCGCGGTGGCCGCCGCCGAGGCGGTGCGCAGTGCCACCACCCTGCTCGAGAACGCCGAGGCGGAACCCATCCCCGCCCTGCTCTCCGGCGGCATCGGCACCAGGGAGCTGCGCCGCCTCGCCAGGTCCTTCGCCTGTCCGCCGGAACAGGCCGCGCTCTGGCTGGACCTGGTGCACGCCGCGGGTCTGCTGGGTCACCACCACGCCGGACACCACGTCGACAGCTACGCCCCCACCGCCGCCTACGACACCTGGCGCACCCAGCCCGCGGCCCAGCGCTGGACCACCCTCGCCCGCACCTGGCTGACCCTCCAGGAAGCCCCCACCCACCGGTACACCCCCGACGGCCGCCCCATCCCGCCCACAGTGCCCAACCCCGGCCCCGCCCAGACCCAGCGCCAGGCCGTCCTGACGACCTACGCCGCCCTCCCGCCACACCGGCGAGCCACCCCCACCGCGGTCCTCCAGGCCCTCACCTGGCACCTCCCCCTGCTGACCGCCTCCGACCACAACACCGCCCTGACCCAGGCCGCCATCACCGAAGCCCAACTCCTGGGCATCCTCGCCGAGGACCAACTGACCCCACCCGGCGCGGCTCTCCTGCACGCCACCCATCTCCCCACCAGCCCCACCGCCACTGCCCCCACCACCGCGGTCGCCACCGGCATCCCCGGCCCGCCCCCACCGCCCGAGTCCGCCACCCCGCCCCCAACCCCCACCCCGGAGCCCGCCCCCACCCCGGACGCCCCAGCCGTCCCCCCGGACCCCGAGGCCGCGCTCCTCGCCGCCGTGACCGCCCTGCTCCCGGCCACCTCCGAAACCACGCGCCTCCAGTCCGACCTCACCGCCATCGTCACCGGCGACCCGGCCCAGCACCTGGTCCGGCTGCTCGACACCGTCGCCGACCTGGAGTCCAGCAGTGCCGCCCGGGTCTGGCGGTTCTCCCCGGCCAGTGTGCGCCGGGCCCTGGACACCGGGGCCACCGCCGAGGATCTGCTCGCCGATCTGGCCGCGGTGGCGCCGGATGGGGTTCCGCAGCCGCTGGCCTACCTGGTGCACGACGTGTCCCGGCGGCATGGCTCGATCCGGGTGGTCGACGCCGGTTGTGTGCTGCACACCGCCGATGAGATCCAGGCGCTGGAGATCCTGAACTCGCGGCCGTTGGCGCGGTTGGCGTTGCGGCAGGTGGCGCCCGCGGTGCTGGTCAGTCCCAGGCCGCGGCCGGAGACGCTCGCGTTGTTGCGGCGGGCCGGGTTCACCCCGGTCGGGGAGGACTTCACCGGCAACGAGGTGCCCGAGGACCAGACTCCCCGGCGCGGCAGGGCCCAGCCGGCCCCGTGGCGGCCCGAGGACCACGTCACCAGCCCGGCCGCGCTGGCCGCGGTGCTGGCCGACTCCACCGACGCCGACGAACCGCTCGACCCGGACACCCAGCTGCGCGTCCAGGCTCCCGAGCTGCCCGCGGCCGACCGCGGCTGGCTGGCCGCCGCGGCCAGGGACGGTGGGGCGGTCGAGATCGTCTACCGGGGTCCGGCTGGCGTCCCGGCCCCGCGCGTGGTCAGCGACCTGACCCTGGAGAGCGGGATCATGCTCGCCTGGTGCCACCGGCACGAGACCGAGGCGCACTTCCTGCTGGACCGGGTCACCCGCGCCCGCCCGATCGCCGGTCCCGTGCCCGCGGGCGGGAGGCCACAGTGACCGGGCCGGACACGTGGCCGCGTGCGTTCCGCGCGGCCGGGGCGAGGCCGATCGGCCCACCGGGGACCGTGGGTCAGCGCCGATCGGCTCATGGCCGCCGGGGCCGGAAACCGGTATCCTTGATCAAGTTCGGCGACCCGGGTTTCCGCGGTGGGGACAGCGCAGTGCCAGCCGTGTGGGAGATCGCGGGGAGTCGCCGTTCGGCGACGCGGAGTGCTCGTTCTCCGCACTGTCGCGGGGTCGGACCCGCTGTGCCGGGGTCTGGGTCACAGGTTGATCAAGGTCTGTGGAGTTGGCCGGACCTTGGTCACCCGGTCGTGGCTGCGATGAGCGGTCGCTGGTGACGGCGAAGTGTTCTCGCCGCAAAGTCGGAACGCTCGGTGACCAGGGGAATTCATGCGGTGAGTGGTCGTTCTGGTCGGCAAGCGGACCAGTGTGACGTTCCTCAACCCCTCTCGGCAAGGCCGGAATCGGGTATAGAAATCCCGCTCTTCGGGTGCTACCCCACTGGATGACCTGGTCAAACGGTTACGCCAGGTGAGTTGGGCTTGCGCCATGGGAGTGATCACCGCGCGGCATCTTGACTGTGAGCGCCTGCGGGTTCACTCTGTCCGTAAGCACGAGTTCGGGTGTCCGCTCTGGACCCCGCTCGACAGCCGCCGTCTGTGTGGCTAGACTGCCACTTTGCGCTGTCCATTTTCTGTTCACCCTGCCCAGGGTCCCGAGATGATGGCCGCGCCGCACCCTTGACAACTGCCACGGCGCTCGCGCGTCGGGGCAGCTTCCAGCCAGCAACAGTCCCTGGAAGGACGCATCTTGGCAGTCTCCCGCGCGACCAAGGCCACTGCTGCGACCAACTCCACGTCGGGGATCCCTGGGGCGCCGAAGCGGGTTTCGTTCGCGAAGATTCGCGAACCCCTGACGGTGCCCGATCTGCTTGACCTGCAGATTCAGTCCTTCGAATGGCTCGTCGGCGCCGACGAGTGGTTCCAGCGCCGCATTGATGCCGGCGATGAGGATCCGATTGGCGGCCTCGCTGAGGTCCTCAACGAGATCTCGCCGATCGAGGACTTCTCGGGATCCATGTCCCTCTCCTTCTCCGATCCGCGCTTCGACGAGGTCAAGGCCTCGGTCGAGGAGTGCAAGGACAAGGACATGACGTACGCGGCCCCGCTGTTCGTCACCGCGGAGTTCACCAACCACAACACCGGCGAGATCAAGAGCCAGACGGTGTTCATGGGTGACTTCCCCGTGATGACCGACAAGGGCACGTACATCATCAACGGCACCGAGCGAGTCGTGGTGTCGCAGTTGGTGCGGTCCCCGGGTGTCTACTTCGACACTAACGTCGACAAGACCACCGACAAGGACGTGTTCAGCGTCCGCATTATCCCGAGCCGGGGCGCCTGGCTGGAGTTCGACGTCGACAAGCGCGACACCGTCGGCGTCCGCATCGACCGCAAGCGCCGCCAGCCCGTCACCGTCCTGCTGAAGGCATTCGGCTGGACCGCCGAGCAGATCCGCGAGCGCTTCGGTTTCAGCGAGACCCTCATGGCCACGCTGGAGAAGGACCACACCGCGGGCCAGGACGAGGCGCTGCTCGACATCTACCGCAAGCTGCGCCCTGGCGAACCGCCCACCAAGGAGAGCGCGCAGACCCTCCTGGAGAACCTGTTCTTCAAGGAGAAGCGCTACGACCTGGCCAAGGTCGGCCGGTACAAGGTGAACAAGAAGCTGGGCCTCGACCAGCCGTTCACCACCGGCGTGCTCACCGAGGACGACATCGTCTGCGCGATCGAGTACCTGGTGCGCCTGCACGCGGGTGAGACCGCCATGACCGCCCCCGGCGGCGTGGAGGTCCCGGTCGAGGTCGACGACATCGACCACTTCGGCAATCGGCGCCTGCGCACCGTGGGTGAGCTGATCCAGAACCAGATCCGGGTCGGCCTCTCCCGCATGGAGCGCGTGGTCCGCGAGCGGATGACCACTCAGGACGTCGAGGCGATCACGCCGCAGACCCTGATCAACATCCGCCCGGTGGTCGCGGCGATCAAGGAGTTCTTCGGAACCTCCCAGCTCTCGCAGTTCATGGACCAGACCAACCCGCTGGCCGGCCTGACGCACAAGCGGCGTCTGTCCGCGCTCGGCCCCGGTGGTCTCTCCCGTGAGCGGGCCGGTCTTGAGGTCCGTGACGTGCACCCCTCGCACTACGGCCGCATGTGTCCGATCGAGACGCCGGAAGGCCCGAACATCGGCCTGATCGGCTCGCTGTCCTCCTTCGGTCGGGTCAACCCGTTCGGGTTCATCGAGACCCCGTACCGCAAGGTCATCGAGGGTCGGGTCACCGACAACATCGACTACCTGACCGCGGACGAGGAAGACCGGTACGTGAAGGCCCAGGCCAACACGCCGATCGACGCCGACGGGAACTTCCTCGAGGACAAGGTCATGGTCCGCCGTAAGGGCGGCGAACTGGACCTGATCCCGCCGAACGACGTCGACTACATGGACATCTCGCCGCGGCAGATGGTGTCCGTGGCGACCGCGATGGTGCCCTTCCTCGAGCACGACGACGCCAACCGCGCGCTCATGGGCGCGAACATGCAGCGTCAGGCCGTGCCGCTGCTCCGCTCCGAGTCGCCGCTGGTCGGCACCGGGATGGAGCTGCGAGCCGCGGTGGACGCCGGCGACGTGGTCGTGGTCAGCAAGGCCGGTGTGATCGAGGAGCTGTGCTCCGACTACATCACCGTGATGGCCGATGACGGCACCCGCCAGACCTACCGGCTGCACAAGTTCCGCCGCTCCAACCAGGGCACCTGCATCAACCAGAAGCCGATCGTCAACGAGGGCGACCGGGTCGAGGTCGGGCAGGTCATCGCGGACGGTCCGTGCACCCAGAACGGCGAGATGGCGCTGGGCAAGAACTTGCTCGTCGCGATCATGCCGTGGGAGGGGCACAACTACGAGGACGCGATCATCCTGTCCCAGCGCCTGGTGCAGGACGACGTGCTCACCTCGATTCACATCGAAGAGCACGAGATCGACGCCCGCGACACCAAGCTGGGCGCCGAGGAGATCACCCGGGACATCCCGAACGTCTCCGAGGAGGTCCTGGCCGACCTGGACGAGCGCGGCATCATCCGCATCGGTGCCGAGGTCCGCGACGGCGACATCCTGGTCGGCAAGGTCACGCCCAAGGGCGAGACCGAGCTGACCCCGGAGGAGCGCCTGCTCCGCGCGATCTTCGGTGAGAAGGCGCGCGAGGTGCGCGACACCTCGCTGAAGGTGCCGCACGGTGAGACCGGCAAGGTCATCGGCATCCGGGTTTTCTCCCGCGAGGACGACGACGAGCTGCCCCCGGGCGTCAACGAGCTGGTCCGCGTCTACGTGGCCCAGAAGCGCAAGATCCAGGACGGCGACAAGCTCGCCGGCCGGCACGGCAACAAGGGCGTCATCGGCAAGATCCTGCCGGTGGAGGACATGCCGTTCCTCGAGGACGGCACCCCGGTCGACATCGTGCTGAACACCCACGGTGTGCCTCGTCGTATGAACATCGGCCAGATCCTGGAGACCCACCTCGGGTGGATCGCCAAGCAGGGCTGGAGCATCGACGGCAACCCGGACTGGGCGCGCAAGCTGCCCGAGGAGCTGTTCCAGGCCGAGCCCGGCACGAACACCGCCACCCCGGTGTTCGACGGCGCCCGCGAGGAGGAGATCACCGGTCTGCTCTCCTCGACCCAGCCCAACCGCGATGGTGAGCGGATGGTCAAGGGTGACGGCAAGGCTCAGCTCTTCGACGGCCGCAGCGGTGAGCCGTACCCGTACCCGACCTCGGTCGGCTACATGTACATCCTCAAGCTGCTGCACCTGGTCGATGACAAGATCCACGCCCGGTCCACCGGCCCGTACTCGATGATCACCCAGCAGCCGCTGGGTGGTAAGGCGCAGTTCGGTGGCCAGCGATTCGGCGAGATGGAGTGCTGGGCCATGCAGGCCTATGGCGCTGCCTACACGCTGCAGGAGCTGCTGACCATCAAGTCGGACGACGTGATCGGCCGGGTGAAGGTCTACGAGGCCATCGTCAAGGGCGAGAACATCCCCGAACCGGGTATCCCGGAGTCGTTCAAGGTGCTGCTCAAGGAGCTGCAGTCGCTGTGCCTCAACGTCGAGGTGCTCTCCAGCGACGGCGCTGCCATCGAGATGCGCGACGGCGACGATGAGGACCTGGAGCGCGCCGCCGCGAACCTGGGCATCAACCTGTCCAGGTCCGAGTCGCCTTCGGTCGACGACATCGTCAACTGACCTCGCCGTCGGCGTGGGACGGGCTGAGTGTGAGCCCAGCCCGTCCCGCCCCGACCCGACTCAGCCTCTGAACCCGAACTATCAAGGGGAAGAACCGACGTGCTAGACGTCAACTTCTTCGACGAGCTCCGCATCGGACTGGCTACCGCGGACGACATCCGGCAGTGGTCCTTCGGCGAGGTCAAGAAGCCTGAAACCATCAACTACCGCACCCTGAAGCCCGAGAAGGACGGACTCTTCTGCGAGAAGATCTTCGGTCCCACCCGGGACTGGGAGTGCTACTGCGGTAAGTACAAGCGTGTCCGCTTCAAGGGCATCATCTGCGAGCGCTGTGGCGTCGAGGTCACCCGCGCCAAGGTGCGTCGTGAGCGGATGGGCCACATCGAGCTGGCCGCGGCCGTTACGCACATCTGGTACTTCAAGGGCGTTCCGAGCCGGTTGGGCTATCTGCTCGACCTGGCACCCAAGGACCTCGAGAAGATCATCTACTTCGCCGCCTACGTGATCACGTCGGTGAACAAGGAGATGCGGCACAACGATCAGGCGACCCTGGAGAACGAGATCCAGGTCGAGCGCAAGCGCATGGAGGACAAGCGCGACTCCGATCTGGAGACCCGCGCGCAGAAGCTCGAGACCGACCTCGCCGAGCTTGAGGCCGAGGGCGCGAAGAGCGATGTCCGCCGGAAGGTCAAGGAGGGTGGCGAACGTGAGATGCGCCAGCTCCGGGACCGGGCCGGGCGCGAGATCGACCGCCTCGACGAGATCTGGGACACCTTCGTCAAGCTGGACGTCCAGCAGCTGATCGCGGACGAGATGCTCTACCGCGAGCTGATCGACCGCTACGGCGAGTACTTCACCGGCGGCATGGGCGCGGAGGCCATCCAGCAGCTGCTGGGCACCTTCGACGTGGACGCCGAGTCCGACAAGCTGCGCGAGATCATTCGCAGCGGCAAGGGCCAGAAGAAGCTGCGCGCGCTCAAGCGGCTCAAGGTCGTGGCGGCCTTCCAGGCCACCCGCAACAACCCGCAGGGCATGGTCCTGGACTGCGTCCCGGTCATCCCGCCGGACCTGCGCCCGATGGTGCAGCTCGACGGTGGCCGCTTCGCCACCTCGGACCTGAACGACCTGTACCGCCGCGTGATCAACCGCAACAACCGCCTCAAGCGACTGATCGACCTCGGCGCGCCCGAGATCATCGTCAACAACGAGAAGCGGATGCTGCAGGAGGCTGTCGACGCGCTCTTCGACAACGGCCGCCGCGGCCGGCCGGTGACCGGACCGGGCAACCGCCCGCTCAAGTCGCTGTCCGATCTGCTCAAGGGCAAGCAGGGCCGGTTCCGTCAGAACCTGCTCGGCAAGCGCGTCGACTACTCGGGCCGTTCGGTCATCGTGGTCGGCCCGCAGCTGAAGCTGCACCAGTGCGGTCTGCCCAAGCAGATGGCGCTGGAGCTGTTCAAGCCCTTCGTGATGAAGCGGCTGGTCGACCTCAACCACGCGCAGAACATCAAGTCCGCCAAGCGGATGGTCGAGCGCCAGCGCCCGCAGGTGTGGGATGTCCTCGAAGAGGTCATCACCGAGCACCCCGTGCTGCTGAACCGCGCGCCCACCCTGCACCGCCTCGGCATCCAGGCCTTCGAGCCCCAGCTGGTCGAGGGCAAGGCGATCCAGCTGCACCCGCTGGTGTGTGAGGCGTTCAACGCGGACTTCGACGGCGACCAGATGGCGGTCCACCTGCCGCTGTCCGCCGAGGCGCAGGCCGAGGCCCGCATCCTGATGCTGTCCAGCAACAACATCCTCTCGCCCGCCTCCGGGCGGCCGCTGGCGATGCCGCGTCTGGACATGGTCACCGGGCTGTTCCACCTCACCAAGCTGCGTGAGGGCGCCAAGGGCGAGGGCAACGTGTACTCGTCCCCGGCCGAGGCGATCATGGCCTACGACCTGGGCGCGCTGCACCTGCAGGCCAAGATCCGGATCCGGCTGACCGACCGCCTGCCCACCCGTGGCAGCGAGCCGGAGGGCTGGGAGCCGGGTCAGATCTGGCTGGCCGAGACCACTCTGGGCCGGGTGCTGTTCAACGACCTGCTGCCCGCGGACTACGCCTTCATCAACCGGCAGCTGCCGAAGAAGAGCCAGGCCGAGATCATCAACGACCTCGCCGAGCGGTACCCGATGGTCACCGTCGCCCAGACGCTGGACAAGCTGAAGGACGCCGGTTTCTACTGGGCCACCCGTTCCGGTGTGACCGTGGCGATCTCCGACGTGGTCGTGCCGGACAACAAGCAGGACCTGTTGGACGGGTACGAGGCCAAGGCCGACCAGGTCGAGAAGCGGTACCAGCGTGGTCTGCTCTCCAAGACCGAGCGCAACAACGAGCTGGTGCAGATCTGGACCCAGGCGACGAACGAGATCGCCCAGGTCATGGAGGACAACTTCCCCGACGACAACCCGATCTCGGTGATCGTGAAGTCGGGTGCGGCCGGCAACATGACCCAGGTCCGCCAGCTGGCGGGCATGAAGGGTCTGGTCAGCAACACCAAGGGCGAGTACATCCCGCGGCCGATCAAGGCGAACTTCCGCGAGGGCTTCTCCGTGCTGGAGTACTTCATCTCCACGCACGGTGCCCGCAAGGGTCTGGCCGACACCGCGCTGCGCACCGCCGACTCGGGTTACCTGACCCGTCGTCTGGTGGACGTCTCGCAGGACGTCATCGTCCGTGAGATCGACTGTGGCACCGAGCGGGGCATCATCATGCCGCTCACCGAGCCCACGGCCGACGGCGGTTACGTCAAGCACCGGCACGTGCAGACCAGCGTGTACGCCCGCAACGCCTCCGAGGACATCTTCGACGGCGAGGGCAACCTGCTGATCGGCAAGGGCGCCGACCTCGGCGACCCGGCGATCGAGACCCTGGTCCGGGCAGGCGTGCCCAAGGCCAAGGTCCGCTCCGTGCTGACCTGCGAGTCCGCGGTCGGTGTCTGCGCGACCTGCTACGGCCGCTCGATGGCCACCGGCCAGCTGGTGGACGTCGGCGAGGCCGTCGGCATCGTGGCCGCGCAGTCCATCGGTGAGCCCGGCACCCAGCTGACGATGCGTACCTTCCACACCGGTGGTGTGGCGGGCGATGACATCACCGCTGGTCTGCCGCGTGTTCAGGAACTCTTCGAGGCTCGCGTGCCGAAGGGCAAGGCGCCCATCGCCGACGCCGACGGCCGCGTGCAGATCGAAGAGGGCGACCGGTTCCGCAAGATCACCATCGTGCCGGACGACGGTGGCGAGGAGATCGTCTACGACAAGCTGTCCAAGCGGCAGTGGCTCGCGACGATCAGCGTGGACGACTCCGAGCGGGCGCTGCAGGACGGCGACCACGTCAGCGTCGGCCAGCAGCTGCTGGAAGGTGCGGTCGACCCGCACGAGGTGCTGCGCGTCATGGGTCCCCGTGAGGCTCAGCTCCACCTGGTCCGCGAGGTGCAGAACGTGTACCGCACGCAGAGCGTGTCGATCCACGACAAGCACATCGAGACCATCGTGCGCCAGATGCTCCGCCGCGTGATCATCATCGACTCCGGTGCCACCGAGTTCCTCCCGGGTGCACCCGTCGAGCGCAGCGACTTCGAGACCCAGAACCGCCAGATGGTGGCCGAGGGCAACGAGCCGGCCTCTGGCCGTCCGGTGCTCATGGGCATCACGAAGGCGTCGCTGGCCACCGAGTCGTGGCTGTCCGCGGCCTCCTTCCAGGAGACCACGCGTGTCCTCACCGACGCCGCCATCAACGGCAAGAGCGACAAGCTGATCGGCCTGAAGGAGAACGTGATCATCGGTAAGTTGATCCCGGCTGGTACGGGCATCAACAAGTACCGCAACATCCAGGTGCAGCCGACCGAGGAGGCACGGGCCGCGGCCTACGCGATCCCGTCCTACGACGACGGCTACTACACCCCGGACGTCTTCGGCGCCGGCACGGGTGCGGCGGTGCCGCTCGACGACTACGACTTCGGCCGCGACTACCGCTGACGAAGCCAGTACAAGCGGAAAGGCCCCGCCACCGGATTCCGGTGGCGGGGCCTTTCCGCGTTGCCGGGGGTCAGTACCTGATCGGGAAGTTGGTGAACCAGTCCGAGCCGGTGAAGGGCTCCGGGCCGAACTCGGTGGCCGCGCCGTCGGCCAGGGTGGCGATCTCCGCACCCAGCTCCAGATCGCGCATCAGCGGGACCGGGACCACCGAGGTGAAGGTGTAGACCGAGGTCAGCAGGCTGGCCGCGAGCGAGCCCACGGTGCCGGTGTTGCCGGGGTGGCCGACCGCGCAGGCCAGCACCAGGTCGAAGCGCGGGCTGGAGAAGGCCGCGTGCACCGCCATCGCCAGCGCCTCGTGCGCGTCCCAGCCGGTGCCCAGCGTGGCCACCTGGGCCGCGGTGACCTGCTCGCCGTCGCCATCGTCGAAGCGCCGCAGCGACTCGGCAAGGGCTTCGCTGACCGGCTCATGGCCGGGGTGCCTGGCGAGTTCGTCCAGCGCCGCGTAGACCGCCCTGGACGGGTTGCTGAGCCCGCGCAGGAAGGTGTGCACCAGCACCGCGTAGGCGCCCGCGGACAGCCAGGCGATCGGGTGGCCGTGGGTCAGCGCGGCGATCTGCGCGCCCAGGTCGAACACCTGCCGCGGGTCCGCGCTCCACAGCGCGGCGGCGGCGGCCCTTGGCAGCACGGTGGCCGAGCGGGCGTCGTTGACCGGCTGCTCCGGCGTGCCCAGGGTGTCCGCGCGCAGCAGGGTCAGCGTGGTGTGGTCCGGCCAGCGTTTGGCGGTCAGACCGGGCCTGCCCGGCCACCAGCCGTCGGCCGGGCCGTCCAGCCGCGGTTCCTGGGTCTGCGCCCAGCGGCGCAGGCCCAGCCGGACCTCGCCGAGCGGGTCGGCGACCCCGGTGCGCCTGCGCCGGATGCCCGCGCGCAGCACCGCGTCCAGCACGAACAGCGACACCTGGGTCTCGCCGGTGATCAGTCCGTGGCCGCCGAAGACCGGGGGATACTCCTCCGGCCAGGCCGCGCCCTCGGCCGTGGACAGCTCGGCCCGGTCCAGGGTCCGCACCCCGGCGCCGATCGAGCCGCCGATGGCCTGGCCGACGTAGCAGCCGATGAGCCGGTCCTTGGCCAGGCCGAACTTGCCGTCCAGCGGCATGCCGGTGTCGGCAGGGCGCACGGGCGTGCTCACTGCCGCACCTCCCCTGGCGGGATCTCCACCAGCAGGCCGCGGGCCAGGTAGTCCGACAGCGGCTGCGGCAGCAGGTACACCCTGGCGCCGCCCGGCTGGGTCTCGCCCGGCCGGGTGCGGGCGCCGATGATCTTCCAGTCGCCGACCAGCCGGAACCGGCCGTAGGGGCCCTGGGCGAACTCCGGCGGCAGCGTGGTCCGCTCGAAGCCGGTGCCCGCGTCGAAGAGGGTGTTGCCGTCCGGCGGGCCGTACCGCTCGACCTGGTGGCCCTCGGGCACGATCACCGAGTCGATCTCGTCGTAGTGCGAGATCGCCGGGTCGTTGCCCATCGCCTGGATCGGCGACTCCTCCGGCAGCAGCGGCTCGTCCTCGGCCCGCTGCAGGTTCGGGTAGTTCAGGTAGAGCTGGCCGATCAGGTAGGTGGCCGCCTGGGAGACGTCGTCGAAGCGGGCCTCCAGCTCCCGGCGCTGCTCATCGGCCCACCACCAGAACACGGTGAACCGCTCGTCCGCCTCGCGGAACAGGCACCAGGCCTGGTCGGCGTAGTCGCCGAAGCTGAGGTACCGGCGGCTGACGCTGAACCGGATGGCGAAGTCCCGCACCGAGAACACCGCGCGCTCCCAGTCGTCCTTGGCGCCGGGATGGGTCTCCGGCATGTCCATGACCAGGGAGGTGGCTCGCTGGAGCACCCGCTTGGGCAGGGTGACCGGCGGCCGGTAGCCCTGGCCGCGGAGGTGGTCGAGCAGTTCCAGCGGCGGCACCACATCGTGTTCGCGCAGGTAGTAGGCCAGCGCCGCGCTCCAGACCCACACCCCGTCGGTGTGGTAGGCCATCGGCACCAGGCTTTCCTGCTCGGGGTGCAGCAGGTCGGGCGCGTAACCGCGGGAGGACAGCACCACCGGCGCGGCCTGCAGGTAGGTCTGCACCGCCAGCCATTCGGTGTGGCTGAGCCGGGTCCGGTAGGCCACCGGCGGCCTGCCCTCGACGACCTGGTCGAACAACCGGGCCAGCGCCAGTTCGGGCTGCGGCACGGGCTTGGCGTTCTCGCCCTTCCGCACGGCCTGCTCGGTGCGGATCCGGTCGTGGTGGAGCTGGTCCTGGTAGGCCTGCCAGGCCTGCTGGAACAGCCAGGGCGGGGTGGCCGCGGCCGAGCGGGGCAGGATGGCCAGCTCGGTCAGCGCGGCCTCGCCCTCGGTGAACTCCAGCGCCCAGTCCGGTGCGGTCTGGAAGTCGAACTCGATGGTGGGCTCGCCGCCGGGCACCAGCCCGAAGTCTGCGGTGAACCAGGCGCCGGTCTCCGGCCGGTAGGTCCTCAGGCGCAGCCGGTGCAGCCACTGACCGACCCGCGGCGGCGGCGCCCAGTAGTACTCCTGGCCGTCGGCCAGGGTGAGCACCGCGGTCAGTTCGAGCCTGCCGCCCAGGGCGCGGGCGACGATCCCGGCGCCCTGCCAGCCCTCGGGCGCGGTCGCGGTGACCGCGGCGGCGAGGCCGTCCAGCACCGCGGTGAAGTCCGGTTCGGCCTCCTCGGCCGGGCCCGCGTCGGCCGGGGCGGGGAACCCGTCCAGTGCGGGCCGGGAGCGCACCTGGGTGCCCCGGACCTGGATCACCTTGGCGAGTTCGGCCAGCGGCTTCTCGCCGCCGAAGGTGAGCCGGTCGTAGGTCTGCAGGCCGCGCTGGGCGACCTGCTCCTGGGTGAGCCCGCCCTGCCGCGGCCAGACCACCCTGGCCAGGCCGGGGGCCAGCCCCTCGACGTCGTAGGTCACCTCGTAGGGCTCGTCGTCGACGAAGCCGTACGCCTGGCTGGTGAAGATCGACTCGGCCTCGCCGGGGCCGACCTGCTTGAGGAAGGTCTCGCCGGACTGCTCGAAGTCACCGGTCGGCACCACCCCTGGCGGCGCGACCAGGTAGGCGGGCTTGCCGGGCTGGGTCCGGTACTGGAAGAGCTGGTCCTGCCAGTACGCCCAGGCGCCGTTGTGCGGGTGCTGATTGATGATCATGTGCTCAGTTCTCCCCTGGAACGGGCTCGCCCCGCGGTCTGCTCGCCTGCGGCGAAGTCGATCAGGTCCTGCAGCGGGATGGTCGCCGACAGCGCGCCGGTCACCCCCGCGTTGAGGCGGAGCCGCACTCCGCCGAAGCCGAGCAGCGCCCTGCCCTGGGCCGCCTGGCAGCTGGTCCACTCCTCGGGCCGCCGCTCCGGCGAGGTGCACGCGTCCAGCACCGAACCACCGGCCTCCTCGGAGAGGAATAGCTCGCCGGGGTGGTCCGGGTACTCGGCCATGGTCAGTTCCCAGTCGAGCAGGGTGGCCAGCGCGGTCTCCCTCGGCCCGTAGCCGCTCAACGCCAGCTCCAGATCGCGTTCGAGCTGGTTGGTCGGCCGCGGCCAGCCCAGCGCCTGCGGGCCCGGCCGGTAGCCGGGGTTGGGCACGTACTCGCCGAAGTGCCCGTGCTCGTCCACCCGGTAGCCACCGCGCACGCCCCACGGCGGCACCACGCTGCTGGGGTCGAACTCCGCGTCGATCGAGTACAGCCAGCTGTTCGGCTGGTGCCTGGCGACCGCACGCATCTCCTCGGTGATCTCCGGTGGCTCATCGGCTGCCGGGCTGTGCTCCCTGGTCAGCTCCTCCTGCTCGGCCACCGTACCGACCAGCGCCGGATCGGCCGGGCCGAACAGGGCCAGCGTGGTCGTCGTCTCGGTGTCCGGCCGGTGCACCTCGGTGCCGCCGGACCAGTTGCGGGTCTGCCCGAGGCAGACCACGTCCCGCCGGGCCCCGTTCACCGCGAGGAACCAGCCCAGTTCCTCCAGGTCCCGGCGCACCCGCAGCAGCGCCTCGTACACATCGTGCGCGCGCGCCTCGCCGGTGCCCCACGGGCCGTGCACCCGGACCAGGGCGTCCTCGTCCTGCCCGCGCTGGTACTCCGCCCTGGCCTGCGTGGTCCCGGCGTCCAGGAAGACGGTGTCCGCCCGGAAGGCGGCGATCTCGATCGTGTGCAGCATGCTCAGGCCACCTCCGCCCGAGCCGCCGGGTCCAGCTGCCGGTCCAGCCAGTCCAGGAAGGCGTGGTGGTCGGCGGGGCCGCTCAGCTCGACCGGCGTGCCCCGCCCGGACCGGCTCATCCGGCCGAGTTCGTCCAGGACCACCCGCTCGGCGGTGAAGCCGACGAAGGGCAGCTCCAGCGCCGCGGACAGGGTGAGCGCGTCGTGCTGGATGGTGCCGGGGTGGAAGTCGGTGAACCACTGCGCCAGGTGCGCGGCGAGCAGCCCGGCCCAGGCGGGCGCGGCCGGATCGGCCAGCCGACGGTGGGTGGCCGAGGCGACCCTGATCTCCAGCTCTGGGGTGAACGTGGTGTCGGAGAGCACCAGCCGCGGCCGGTGCGCCAGGGCCAGCACGGTGTGCGCGGCGGCCGGATCCACCCGGACGTTGTGCTCGGCCCGGCTCGGATCGCGGTAGTGCAGCGCGCCGCCCATCTGGGTCAGCCGGATCCGCTCGGCGAGTCCGGGACGGGCGGTGAGCACGTCGGCGAGGTTGGACATCGGGCCGAGACCCACCCAGCGCACCCCTCCGGTGCAGACCGCCTCGACCGCGGCGAGCAGCTCGCCGGACTGGGCGGGGACGGTGTCCGGCACCAGGTCGCGCACGCAGTTCAGCCGGGTGTTGCCCAGGTCGCGACCGGCCACCACCGGCACCTCGGGGCGGCCGAGCAGGTCCAGCAGCAGCCGGACGAACCGGGCCCGATACCCGCCGGGCAGCTCGTCGCCGGTGAGCACCAGCGCCAGCTCGGGCAGGCCTGCCGCGGCCACCAGCGCCAGCGCGTCGTCCGGGTCGCCGCCCGCGTCGGTGTCGATGACCACGGGCAGGCCGGGTGTCGCGGTGTGCGGGCCCATGTCACCTCCTCCGTGCTTGGACCACCTCAGCGTGTTCCCCCGGTCAGGGCGCGGAGGCTTCCGGCGTGTCGCTCTCGTCGGTGAAGCGGTAGTAGCTCATGTTCGTCTGGTTCAACAGCGCGCCCAGGTAGGCCGCGGGTTCGTCCGGGCGCACCATCCGGCGCTGCGCGTGCAGGTCGACGCCGTTGGTGTAGAAGTGCCGGGCGATCTCGCCACGCTCGGCGTCCAGCACGGTCAGCCCGACCGATCCGTCGGCCAGTAGTCGGTACTCGGCCACCCGCACCCAGCCGCGGGGCACCCGCATGTGCAACGCCACCCGGCTCGGCGTCCGGTTCTCGCTCAATGCCTCGACCCCCGCACTGTCAGCAGTCCGGCGTTCTTCAACCGCCCGGACCACGCCTCGCCGTTGATCATGCCGTGCGCCTGGACCTCGACCAGCCTGCCTGCCGCGCCCTCGACGCTGTCCTCGCTCAGGCCCATCCCGCGCAGGACGGCCCGCAGCGCGTCCGGTTCGATCGCGCGCACCTGGGCCATCACCTCGGGGCTCAGCGGCTGCTGGAACAGGGCCGCGGTGAAGTCGGAGCGGATGCCGTACTCGGGATCGGGGGACTCCGGGAAGGAGTACCCGTGGTCGATCGCGACCAGGTTGCCGTCGTGGTCGGTCAGGTAGTTGCCGGGGTGCCGGTCGGTGTTGCCCGCGATGTAGTCGAGCACCGCCATCCGCTCCTGCTGGGCCAGTGGATAGTCCGCGGCCTGCCGACCGGGACCCGCCACCACGAAGTCCTGCAGCGAGCCCTCGCCGAGCGGACCGGTCACCATCGTGGTGGTCGGCACCAGCCCGAATCCGAGCAGCTCGTCCACCCGGGAGGCGGCCACCTCCCGCTCGGCCAGCTCGGTGTGCGGGATGCCCTCGCGGAGCCCCTCCGGCACGCCGTCGGACGGCTTGTACATCGCCGAGGTGTCGTTGTCGAAGTAGACCTCGAAGGCCGGGTTCACGTGGTCGGTGTCGCCGAACTCCTCGTACCCGATGACATTCCGCGACCGGAGTTCCCGCTCGGCGTCGCTGAGCCCCTCCTCGGCCGGATCCATCCGGAACTCGGCGCCCGCGCCGGGCAGGCCCTCGCCGGGCTGGGCGGCCGCGTCGGGGGAGGAGTCCTCGGCCACGTCCGCACCCTGATCAGGGACCGCGTCGGTGGGCTGGTCGGCGGCGAAGTTCATCGTCGGCTGGTCGGGCGGGACCTGCTCGGTCTCGGCCGGAACCGTCTCACCCGGCTCGGTCCGGTCACCGCTGGTGGCCGTCGCGGCGGGCGGTGGCGGTGGTGGATCGCTCGGTGGCGGTCCGGCCGGAGCCGCGGCCGCGGGCGGGTCGCTGTCCGGCTTGGCACTGGCCGCCGCGGCGGCAGCGGCCTTGGCTGCCGCGTGATCGGCGGCGAGCTGCTGCTGGTCGCCGGTGTAGGTCTGGCCGTCGTCGGTCAGCCGCCAGCCGCCAGCCGGGTTACCCGGCCCGTTGTCCAGATTCGGGTCGTAGGCCCCCAGCAGCACGGAGTTGCCGGCGCGGTCGGTCAGCCAGATCTCGGCCTGGTCGAACCGGTGCGGGTGCAGCTCGAACTCGGGCACCGGGTTGTCCCGGCTCGCGGTGAACCCGTGTCCGGCGAACGGCGCCGGGTTGCTGCGGCCGTTGCCGCCCATCGGGAATGGGTCGGCCGCGTCGTGGTTGCCGTAGGCGATCGGCATCGCCTGGTCCGGGGTCACCGGACCGGTGTGGTTCGGGCCGAGGTCGACCGAGCCTGGGTCGAACGGGAACCGCAGCGTGGCCACGAACTCATCGCCGAAGTCATACGGCGGCCTGCCGTTGCGGTCTAGGTAGCCGTTGTCGGTGTAGTCCAGCCGCAGGCCCTCGATGACCTGGCTCGGCGTCCGCAGGTCCGCCACGTCGGCGTAGCGCGCGGTGAAGCCCTTGGTCTGGTCCGGCCTGCCGAACCGGCCGCCGTCGTCGGTGAACGGCGGACCCGGCACCCAGGCGTTGCCGAGCAGGTTCGCCGCCGCCTCCGCGGTCAGCGCCCGCTGCAGCATCTCGCCCGGCTGGGCCTGCACCTGCTCGCGGATCCGGGTCATCGCCTGGATGTCGGCGGTGTTGCCAACGAAGTCCTCGATGGACTGCGCGCGCATCCGGTCGAAGTCCGCCCGCGAGACCCCCGCGTTGGCCAGGATCTCGTCCAGGTTGGCCGGGAACCCGGTCGAGGCGTCGAGCTGGTTGTCCGCGAACTGGGTCTGGTACGGCGTCCCGTCGTCGAAGACCACCTGCTGACCGGGCACCGCCGGGACGTCGGTGGTACTGCCCGGATCGGCCGGGCTGTCCGGCGGCACCGAATTGTCCTCGGTCGGCGGACCCTCCGCGCCGCGCTGGTGTGCTTCCGGCGCGAAGTCCGGCTGGTGCGGTCCCCAGGTCGGCGCGGGGCCAGGCGGGTACGGCCCGTGCACCCTGGCGAGGGAGCCGTCCGGGTTGATCGTCACCCACTCGCCGTTGGGCGGCCAGCCAGGGCGGCGGATGCCGTTGTCGACCGTGGTGTTGCTGGCGAAGACGTTGCCGCTGTTGTCCACCCACACGTCGGACCGGCTGGCGGTCACCGGCTGGCCGAGTGCGGCGGCCAGCTGCGCGGCGAACTGCGGATCGGTCTGGCAGGCCAGCAGCCGGACCGGCCGAGGGTTGGCCGCCCAGTCCGGGTTGGCCCGGATAACCGAGGCCAGCGTGTGCGGGTCGACCCGGCCGCCGTTGTGGCCGCCGAACATCACCCCGTTCGGCGAGCCGTGCAGGTCGACGGTGAAGCTGTGCGGATCCGGCCGCACCTGCGCGGCACTGGCCCGGTGCGCGCCCTCGGCGTCCGGGAAGACCGACATGCCCGCCGGGGTGGAGTACATCCGGCTGAGGTCGCCCGGTCGCAGCCCCGACCGCGGGTCGTTGTCGTCCAGTCCGAGCCGGTCGCCGAGCGGACGGCCACGTCCGGGATCGGGCATCGGCGAGACGCCCAGCCTGCGCTGTTCGGCCGCCTGCATGCGCTCGGCCTTGAGCTGGGCCATCTCCGCGCGGTGCCGGTTGAGTTCGACCTGCTCACCGGTGGAGAGCACTTCGCCGTTGTCGTAGCGCAGTTCCAGGTCGTCCATCCGCTTGCGGAAGTCCGCGGTGGACTCGACCGGCCTGGCCTGTTCGGGCCGGGTGTGCGCCTCGGGGAAGGCCGAACCGGTGGGGCCGAAACGCACGCCCTCGGTCTGGCCCCAGCTGTTCCGCGGGTCCCGAGGGGTGGCGGGTTCCGGCGCGGGCGCGGGACGCATCGGCGGGGCGCCGGGCGGCGGCCCGTTCCAGCGCGGTCCGGGGGCAGGCCGCATCGGCCGGCCACCGGGCGGCGGCATCGGGTTCGGGCCGCTGGGACGGCCCATCGGATTCGGACCACCCGGCGGGAAGCCCCGCGGCGGCGGTGGTGGTGGCATCGGCCCGGTGGGGCGGCGCACCGGCGCGCCCATCGGCGGCTGACCCTGGCCGAACTGCGGCGGGCGAGGACCCGGCGGCGGTTCCACCCTTGGCGGCCTGCCCTGGAAGTCGGCGGCAGGCAGGTTCGGCTGGGTACGGCTCCGGGACGGGTCGAACTGCGGCCTGCCCTGCGGCGGGAACTGGTTCGGATCCTGCGGAACCCGGCCGGGCGGCACGTCCTGCGGCGGCCTGCCGGGCTGGCTGCCCGCGGCCGGGGGCGGCGGGAACTGCCCCGACCGGCTCGGCGCACCGGTGGCCGGGTCGAACTGCGGCCTGCCCTGACCGGCCTCCGGCAGCGGCCGGTGCTGGCCCAGCGCCGGATCCGGCTGCGGCCGAGGGCCGGGAGCGGGCGGCAGGTCCTGCGGAGGACGCACCGGCGGGAACCCGCCCGGCTGCTGCCGGGGCAGGCCCTGCGGTGGCGTTGGCGCGTGCGGATCCACCGGCCGGAGGGGTGGTTCGGGTGTGCGGACCGGACCCGGCTCGTCCTGCCGGGGCAGACCCCGCGGCGGGGTCGCCGCGTTCGGGTCCACCTGCTGCTGCTGGTCGAACCGGCGGTCCGGCAGGCCCTGAGCGGGCGGGGCCTGGGGCGGGGGCGGCGGGTCCTGGCGCACCGGCGGGGCGGGCGGCGGTGGCGGGTTGTCCAGCCGGGACATGGCGTCCAGCCGGGACACCGGCGCGGGCACCGGGTCGCCGCCGCCCAGCTCGGCGCTGAGCGCGCGGGTGGGCCGCTCCGTGGTGCCCAGCGGCGGGTCGGCCAGGCTGCCGTCGGGCAGGCGCGGCGTCGGCACCTCGCGCATCTCGATCACCCAGGTGCCGCTGGCGTCCTGGTACTTGTTGGTGATCTCGAAGCTGGTCCCCGGCGGGAACAGCACCTCGGACTCGTTGCGCGGCGCGATCGAGGAGATGTCCCGGCCGGAGACCGACTCGATGACGAACTTCAGGTTGCCCTTGAGCTTGCGCCCCTCCACCGCGGCCGAGGAGGTGAAGTTGCGTTCGGTGACCGTGGAGCCGGGGGAGTAGCGGTCCAGCGCGGCGTCGAGGTCGACGGCGTCCGGCAGGTAGATCGCCCGGTTGACCGTGCCCTGGTGCAGCGGGAACTCGTTGAGCACCGAGGCGATCAGGCGGATCTGCCCGTCCAGCTCGGCCAGCTTGGCCGGATCGCCGGTGCGCAGGGCGGTGTTGAGGTCCGCGGACTGCGACATGGCGTAGCCGACCAGCGCCGCCAGGTGCTCCCGCGGCACGCCTTCCAGCGCGGCCGCGACCTCGGGCTTGCGGCGGAGCACGTCCTCCAGCGTCGCGAGGTCCTCGGCGAAGGCGCCCGACTGGACGTAGGGCGAGTTCCGCATGTGCGCGAGATCGGCCTCGGTGGCCCGCTGGCCCGGGTTGCCGAGGTAGTCCGGATCCCTCGGGAAGTCCACAGTGGACTCGTTGTCGCGGAGCGTCGGACCGGATTCCGTTGGCAGCGGACCGGTCCGCTCGGCTGGACTGTCCGAAGTGGACAGATCGCGAGCGGCGGGCGGGTCGACTGTCGCGTGCACCCGTTGCTGCGGTGTGGCGGCCGCGGCCGGGCGCTGCCCCTCGCCGGTGCGCTGCGGCCGCGACTCGGACTGTCCACTGTGGACAGGTGAGGTCGGCGACGGCGGCGGTGTGCCGGGCGGGGCGGTCGAATGTGGTTGCGGCGGCTGGAATCGCCGCGGATCCATCGAGGAGTCCGCGGGCTCGTGCTCACCGCGCCGCCACACATCGCGCGGCCCGCGATCAGGCAGATCGCTGCCCCAGGTCGGGGTGTGGCCGGGCGGGTGGGACTGGTTGTGCGCGGTGCTGGTGCCGTCCGGGCGGAAGGTGGCCCACTCGCCGTTGGGCGGCCAGCCCGGCCGGAAGTCCTGGCCACGCCCGTCCAGGTGCGCGCTGCTGGCGAAGACGTTGCCGTCGGCGTCGATCCAGGCGTCCTTGGTCGGCGCGAGCACGTCCACGCCGAGTTCCTGGGCGAGCTGGGCGGCGAAGCCGTCGTCGTTGCGGCCGGTCTGGCAGGAGATCAACCGGATCGGCTGCTCGCCGTCCCAGTCCGGGTTGGCCCGGATGATGTCGGCCAGGTCCTTGGCGGAGAGGCGCTGATCGCCGACCCGCACCCGGTCCGCCGCGCCGTGCATGTCCACGGTGAACCGGCCGGGGTCGGGCGCGACCCGCATGCCGGCGTTGGACTGGGCGGGGAACTTGTGGTCGAAGGTGTCCAGCACGATGCCCGCGCCGGAACGCCGGATGTTGGGCTCCAGCCCGGCCAGGTGCTCGGGCAGTGGTGCGGACTGACGCGGCGCGGGCGGCGGTGCGGCCGCGGCCGGCGCGGGCCTGCTCGGCGGCGCCTCGGGCTGGGTGACCGGACCGTGCTGCGGTGGACCGGCCGGCCGGTGCTGCTGGCCGCCGCCGGTGTCCATCGGCGTGGGCGTGGACACCAGCGCCACGTCCGGGGTCATGGCGGGGGAGCCGTCCGCGCGCATCGGCATCGGCGGCGGGGGAGCCTGCTGGTGGTGCGGCATCGGCGCGGGCGGCGGCGTGCCGTGGTGCGGCAGCGGACCGCCGGGCGGCGGGCCACCCGGCAGCGGGCCACCGGCGCCGGGGCCGAAGCCGGGCCCGAAACCAGGGCCGAACCCGGCGCGCGGCTGCCCGCCGACCGGCTGCTGGCCGGGAGTCTGCTGGTGCTGACCGGCGGGCTGACCGCCGTGCGGCTGCTGTCCGGGCGGCGTGCCGGGCTGACCGGGATGGCCGCCGGGCGTGCCGGGCGGCGGACCGCCCGCGGGACCGTGCGCCGGACCGGTGCCACCCGGGCCAGTGCCACCCGGAGTGGAGCCGCCCGGCGTGGAACCACCTGGCGTGGGGCCGCCCGGAGCAGGGCTGCCGGGGGTGGGGCTGGTCGGCGAACCGCCGCCGGGCGTCGGTCCGCCCGTGTTCGGCGTCGAGCTGCCACCCGGTGAGTGCGCGGGTCCGGCCCCGGCCGGCGTCGAGCCGCCCGCCGGGCTGTGGCTCGGCCCACCGCCGCCGACCGGGCCGCCGCCACCACCCATCGGCGGTGCGCCACCCATCGGCGCGCGCGGTGCGGGCGCGCCGCCACCGCCTGCCGGTGGCTGGCCGCCGGGCGGCGGGGCGCCCTGTTGCTGCTGGCCGGACGGGCCGAACTGCTGCTGCTGCTGCGCCGGACCCTGCTGCTGAGGCTGGCCCTGCCCGCCGCCGTCGGCCTGCGGGCGCACCGGCGGTGCCTCCGGCGGGGCGACGCCGGAGGTCGCGGTGCTGTCCTGGTTGCCGCGGTGCACCGGCCCGTCGCCGGAACCGCCGCCCGAGCCGCCACTGCCCGAGCCCCCGCTGTGCGAGCCACCCGAGCCGCCACCGGAGCCGCCGGGACCGCCGGTGCTGCCCGAGCCACCGCCCGAGCCGCCGGTGCCGCCGGTGTGCGCGCTGCCGGAGTCGGCCGAGCCGCCGGAGTGACCAGACCCACTCGAGAGGTCGGGGACCGGTGGCGCGGCCGGGGGCGCCGAGCGGCCGCCACCGTCGCCGGTGCCGCCGACGTTGCCCAGGTTGGTGTCCAGTGAGGCCAGGTTGGCCATGCTGCGGGCGTCGAAGTTCTCCTTGGCGCCGCCGACCGCGCCGGAGGCCGCGCCCGAGGTGCCGCCGAGCGCGACGTCCTTGAGGTTGAAGTTGCCGCTCATGACGCCCTCGGCGGCGGCCGAGACCGCTCCGGTGACGCCCTCCTCCAGGGCGTTCTTGCCCATGGTCTTGCCGATGCCGTCGCCGATGCCCTCGCCGAAGGCCTTGCCCATGCCGCCGCTGACCGCGCCGCCGACCAGACCGGAGATGGCGCCGGACTTGGCCGCGTCCAGGGTCAGGCTGGTGTCCCAGGAGTCCCGGCTGCCCTTGGCCATCTGGACCAGCTGCACGCCGGCGTCGATGGCGACGCCCGCGGCCACCTCGACCCCCACGTTGATCACCAGCCGGCGCAGCAGGTTGGTGCCGAAGCGCTGCATGATGGTCTGGATCAGCCTGCGGAAGATGCCCTGCACGACCACCCTGGTGGCCATCTGGGCGACCGGGATGCCCGCGGTGCTCGCGCCGAAACTGACGAAGGCGGCCGCGATCATCGCCGCGATCTGGGCGGCCAGCAGGATCAGCGCCGCGATGATCGACAACTTCGCGTACTCGACTTGCAACGCGCAGTTCTTGCAGGCCGAGCTGAGCGTCTTGGTCAGCTCCTGCAGCTTGGGCAGCGCGCCCTCACCGCCCTGGGCGATCTTCTTCCAGAACTCGTCGAACTTCTGGGCGGCCTCGCCCTCCATGTTGGCGCGGGCCTCACGGACGGCGTTCTCGGCGTTGCGCAGCGCGGTCTCGACGTCCCCCGACGCCTTCTCCCAGCTCTGGCTGAGCCGCATCAGCGCGGTCTCGTCGCCTTCCGGCCACTCCGACCCCACCACGATCGGCGCCAGCCACTGCAGCCAGCCGGGCAGTTCGATTCCCACGAGCCTGTGCTCCCCATCCCGCCGCTAGCGGCGCGCGCCCCTGCTCAACTGCCGCTTGCCTTCAGATCGGCCGCACTGCCGGTGTCGGCCTGCTCCAGGGTGGTCGCCTGGTCGTTGAGCCCCTTGGCCACGTTGATCAGGCCCTGGGCGACGTCGGCGATGCCCTTGCTCACCGCGTCCGCGGCGGGCACGTAGTCCTTGCTGAAGGCCTGGCCGGACTCGTCGTTGCCCCAGCACGGACCCTCACCGGTGAGCGAGGCCTGCAGCGCGGTGGCCGCCTTGGCCAGGTCGTCGCCGGCCCGGCTGAGCCTGCCGGCCCCGGCCCGGATGCCGTCGGCGTTCTGCCTCGTCTTGCCCGACATCACCAACCGTCCTTCCGGTACACCGAGCCGTAGCCCTCCTCGTCCTCCTCGGACTCCGGCCGGCGGTGCGCCGGTTTCGTGTTCTCCGTCACTTCTTCCAGCGGCGGGATCCGGAGCAGGTCGGCCAGTGAGGGGGCGCCGGGCAGCAGGTCCGGCAGGTCGATCATGGGCTCGTCCTCGGTGGCCAGCGGGGCCAGCTCCTCCTGGATCTGCTCCTGCGCCCTGGCCGCGGCCTCGCGCACCACGCCGGTGATGGTCCGGGCCAGACTCTCCGGGGTGACCCGTTCGAACGCACGCGGGGCGAGGGTCAGTTTGTTCAGCACGCCGTTGGCCCCGACCGTGGCGGTCACCACACCATCGGGTGAGCTGGCCTCACCCACCACGGCGGCCATCCTGGCCTGCGCCTCACGCAGGTTGTCGGTCTTCTCCCGCAGGTCACGCATCATGTCGTCGACGCGATCGCGCAGCTGGGCGTTGCGCGACTCCAGCTCGGCGTTCTCGGCGTCGAAGTCGAACATGCGGGTGCTCCCGAGGTCGGGCCTGGCGCGGGTGGGCCGCGTGGTCACAGGGAAGCTACCGTGAAGCCGGTTACGGTGTGCGCTGATCCATCCCATCCACACCCGTCACCACCTGCGCGGGGAGTATCCACAGCCGGGGCGGCCCCCGTTTTGACCCTCCCGGTGGACGCCAGGTATCTTTGCTACTCGTGCCCGACTTGCGTCGGGCCGCTCCGCGTGCCTGAGAGGCGCAGCCCGTGTGTCGCAGCCGGGCTGACCTCCAGGTGACACGCGCGGAATCCTCCCAATCCCAGTGGGACGTCTCAGGTGGAAATGGGGCGCGGAATCGGGCGACACGCCCGACCTCGGGTTACGGAGGAGCCCCGCAGAACCCCGGACACATCAGAGGCGAACAGAGAAAGACGGTCCATGCCCACGATCCAGCAACTGGTCCGCAAGGGCCGGCAGGACAAGGTCACGAAGACCAAGACCGCGGCGCTCAAGGGGAGCCCGCAGCGGCGCGGTGTGTGCACCCGCGTCTACACCACTACCCCGAAGAAGCCGAACTCGGCGCTGCGCAAGGTCGCTCGCGTCAAGCTGTCCAGCCAGATCGAGGTCACGGCGTACATCCCCGGTGAGGGCCACAACCTGCAGGAGCACTCGATGGTGCTCGTGCGCGGCGGTCGTGTGAAGGACCTCCCCGGCGTTCGCTACAAGATCGTGCGCGGTTCGCTCGACACGCAGGGCGTGAAGAACCGTAAGCAGGCTCGCAGCCGGTACGGCGCGAAGAAGGAGAAGAGCTAATGCCTCGCAAGGGTCCTGCCCCCAAGCGGCCGCTGATCTCCGACCCGGTCTACAGCTCCCCGCTGGTCACCCAGCTGATCAACAAGGTGCTTGTCGACGGCAAGCGGTCGGTCGCGGAGAAGATCGTGTACAAGGCGCTCGAGGGCGCCCGCGAGAAGAACAGCGCCGACCCGGTTGTCACGCTCAAGCGCGCGCTCGACAACGTGAAGCCGACGATCGAGGTCAAGAGCCGTCGGGTGGGTGGCGCCACCTACCAGGTTCCGATCGAGGTCAAGCCCGGCCGGAGCACCACTCTCGCGCTCCGCTGGCTGGTGAGCTTCTCCCGCCAGCGCCGCGAGAAGACCATGGTCGAGCGCCTGATGAACGAGCTGCTCGACGCCAGCAACGGTCTCGGGGCGAGCGTCAAGCGCCGCGAGGACACGCACAAGATGGCCGAGTCCAACAAGGCCTTCGCGCACTACCGCTGGTGATGACGTGGCGGATGGGGCCCACTCGGCGCCATCCGCCTTCCCGCGCTTGACAACGCGCGCCTCACGCAATCAGGAAACGAGGAAGACCCGTGGCACGCGACGTGCTGACTGACCTGGCCAAGGTCCGCAACATCGGGATCATGGCCCACATCGACGCGGGCAAGACCACCACGACCGAGCGCGTCCTGTACTACACCGGTGAGAACTACAAGATCGGTGAAGTGCACGACGGTGCGGCGACGATGGACTGGATGGAGGAGGAGCAGAAGCGCGGCATCACGATCACCTCCGCCGCGACCACCTGCTTCTGGAACGACCACCAGATCAACATCATCGACACGCCGGGTCACGTCGACTTCACCGTCGAGGTGGAGCGGTCGCTGCGCGTCCTGGACGGCGCCGTCGCGGTCTTCGACGGCAAGGAAGGCGTCGAGCCCCAGTCCGAGACTGTGTGGCGCCAGGCCGACAAGTACGACGTGCCGCGAGTCTGCTTCGTCAACAAGATGGACAAGCTCGGTGCGGACTTCTACTTCACCGTCAAGACCATCATCGAGCGTCTCGGCGCCAAGCCGCTGGTCATCCAGCTGCCGATCGGCTCCGAGAGCGACTTCGAGGGTGTTGTCGACCTCGTTCAGATGAAGGCCCTCACCTGGCGTGGCGACACCAAGAAGGGTGAGGACTACGCGGTCGAGGAGATCCCGGCCGACCTGGTCGAGCGCGCCGCGGAGTACCGCCTCGCGCTGGTCGAGGCCGTCGCCGAGACCGATGACGCGTTGATGGAGAAGTACCTCGACGGTGGCGAGTTCACCGTGGAGGAGATCAAGGCCGGCATCCGGCACATCACCATCAACAGCCAGGCCTACCCGGTCCTGTGTGGCTCCGCCTTCAAGAACAAGGGCGTGCAGCCGATGCTGGACGCCGTGGTGGACTACCTGCCGACTCCGCTGGACGTGCCGTCGGTCAAGGGCACGCTGCAGGACGGCGTCACCGAGGCGGTCCGCAACGCGGATGCCTCCGAGCCGTTCGCGGCCCTCGCGTTCAAGATCATGACGCACCCGTTCTTCGGCAAGCTGACCTACATCCGGGTGTACTCGGGCAAGGTCGCCGCGGGCGCGCAGCTCATCAACGCGACCAAGGACCGCAAGGAGCGTCTGGGCAAGCTCTTCCAGATGCACGCGAACAAGGAAAACCCGGTCGACGACGCCGCGGTTGGCCACATCTACGCCGTGACCGGTCTCAAGGAGACCACCACCGGCGACACGCTGGCCGACCCGCAGAAGCCGATCGTCCTTGAGTCGATGACCTTCCCGGACCCGGTCATCAAGGTCGCCATCGAGCCGAAGACCAAGGCTGACCAGGAAAAGCTGGGCATCGCGATCCAGAAGCTCGCCGAGGAAGACCCGACCTTCCAGGTCAAGCTCGACGAGGAGACCGGTCAGACGACCATCTCCGGCATGGGTGAGCTGCACCTCGAGGTGCTGGTCAACCGGATGAAGAGCGACTTCAAGGTCGAGGCGAACGTCGGCAAGCCGCAGGTCGCCTACCGCGAGACCATCCGCCGCAAGGTGGAGAAGTACTCGTACACGCACAAGAAGCAGACCGGTGGCTCTGGCCAGTTCGCCAAGGTCATCATCAACATCGAGCCCCTGGACACCTCCGAGGGCGCGATGTACGAGTTCGACAACAAGGTCACCGGTGGTCGCATCCCTCGGGAGTACATCCCGTCGGTGGACCAGGGCGCGCAGGACGCCATGCAGTACGGCGTGCTCGCGGGCTACCCGCTCGTCGGGGTGAAGGTGACCCTGACGGACGGCGCCTACCACGAGGTCGACTCCTCGGAAATGGCGTTCAAGGTGGCGGGCTCCATCGCGCTGAAGGAGGCTGCCCGTCAGGCCAGCCCCGCGCTGCTTGAGCCGGTCATGGCGGTCGAGGTGACCACCCCTGAGGACTACATGGGTGAGGTCATCGGCGACCTGAACTCCCGCCGTGGGCAGATCCAGTCCATGGGCGAGCGCAGTGGTGTCCGCGTGGTCAACGCGCTGGTGCCGCTGTCGGAGATGTTCGGGTACGTGAGCGACCTGCGTTCCAAGACGCAGGGTCGCGCCAACTACTCGATGCAGTTCGACTCCTACGCCGAGGTTCCGCAGAACGTGGCGAAGGAGATCATCGCGAAGGCGACGGGGGAATGACCCCGGGAGCCGGCCCGGCCTCCAGGTGAGGCCGGGCGGGCTCCAGCCGGAACCGCACGTCCCGTGCGGGCCAAAAACGGGGAGCCTTCCCCAGGGTCCGCACTCCGGCCCTGATATCGCCGGACCGACCACGATCAGTTGGCACGGCGGCAAGACAAGAAGTCCAGGAGGACAATCCAGTGGCGAAGGCGAAGTTCGAGCGGACGAAGCCGCACGTCAACATCGGAACCATCGGTCACATTGACCACGGGAAGACCACGCTGACCGCGGCCATCTCGAAGGTTCTGCACGACAAGTACCCGGACCTGAACCCCTTCACGCCGTTCGACCAGATCGACAAGGCGCCGGAGGAGAAGCAGCGCGGTATCACCATCTCGATCGCGCACATCGAGTACCAGACCGAGAAGCGCCACTACGCGCACGTGGACTGCCCGGGTCACGCGGACTACATCAAGAACATGATCACCGGTGCTGCGCAGATGGACGGCGCGATCCTGGTGGTGGCCGCGACTGACGGCCCGATGCCGCAGACCAAGGAGCACGTGCTGCTGGCCCGCCAGGTCGGTGTGCCGTACATCGTGGTCGCCCTGAACAAGGCCGACATGGTGGACGACGAGGAGATCCTGGAGCTCGTTGAGCTCGAGGTGCGCGAGCTGCTCTCCGAGTACGAGTTCCCGGGCGACGACCTCCCCGTGGTCCGCGTCTCCGCGCTGAAGGCGCTGGAGGGCGACAAGGAGTGGGGCGAGAAGCTCATCGGGCTCATGGACGCGGTGGACGAGTCCATCCCGCAGCCGGAGCGCGAGATCGACAAGCCGTTCCTCATGCCCGTCGAGGACGTCTTCACCATCACCGGCCGCGGCACCGTGGTGACCGGTCGTGTTGAGCGTGGCGTCGTCAACGTCAACGAGGAGGTGGAGATCGTCGGCATCAAGGAGAAGTCGGCGAAGACCACCGTCACCGGTGTCGAGATGTTCCGCAAGCTGCTGGACCAGGGCCAGGCCGGTGACAACGTCGGTCTGCTCGTCCGCGGCATCAAGCGCGAGGACGTCGAGCGCGGCCAGGTCATCTGCAAGCCGGGTTCGGTCACCCCGCACACCGAGTTCGAGGCGACCTCCTACATCCTGTCCAAGGACGAGGGTGGCCGGCACACGCCGTTCTTCAACAACTACCGTCCGCAGTTCTACTTCCGGACCACGGACGTGACCGGCGTGGTGACCCTCCCCGAGGGCACCGAGATGGTCATGCCGGGCGACAACACCTCCATGACGGTCGCGCTGATCCAGCCGATCGCCATGGAGGAGGGCCTGCGCTTCGCCATCCGCGAGGGTGGCCGGACCGTCGGCGCCGGCCAGGTTACCAAGATCATCAAGTGATGTCCGGGGGAGAGGTGGCGTGAGCTGCCTCTCCCCGTCACGGCCCCGATTTGGATCGCCATACCCCGGTGTGGCATTCTGTACGGGTTGCTCGTTGGGGCGGCCAGGCAAGGGTAAATCGTCTGGCCGCCCCACCACGAGTAGTCCCGCGTTCGTGAGGTTTAGCTGCTTTACGTACGTAGCCAGGACAGTAGGACCCGGGCCTAGCGGCCCATCCCACAGGTTCAAGTCAGTGGGACCGGTCTGTGCCTCAGGGCGCGACACGCCCGACCGCGTGGACCGGGAACCGTGACATCTCAACAGAGGCGGCGCCTGGCGCGGCCAAGACCCCAGAGCGGGCCAAGGCACAGCTGGCCAGCACCGCAGCGGTACGAGAAGAGGAACGGCAAGCCACCATGGCGGGACAAAAGATCCGCATCCGGCTCAAGGCCTACGACCACGAGGCGATCGACGCGTCCGCACGCAAGATCGTGGAAACCGTGACGCGCACCGGCGCTCGCGTGGTCGGGCCGGTGCCGCTGCCCACGGAGAAAAACGTCTACTGCGTCATCCGCTCCCCGCACAAGTACAAGGACTCGCGGGAGCACTTCGAGATGCGCACCCACAAGCGTCTGATCGACATCCTCGACCCCACGCCGAAGACGGTGGACGCGCTCATGCGCATCGACCTGCCGGCGAGCGTCGACGTCAACATCCAGTAATAGCCGGACGCACCGTTCGATTTTTGGGGCGAGGAAGTAACGAGACCCATGTCTGACAGGCAGATCAAGGGGATTCTGGGCACCAAGCTCGGTATGACCCAGGTCTTCGACGAGAACAACCGGATCGTTCCGGTTACCGTCGTGAAGGCCGGGCCGTGCGTGGTGACTCAGGTCCGTACGCAGGAGAATGACGGCTACTCGGCCGTCCAGCTGGCATTCGGCGCGATTGACCCTCGTAAGGTCAACAAGCCGGAGAGCGGCCACTTCAGCAAGGCCGGCGTGACTCCGCGCCGCCACCTGGTCGAGGTGCGCACCCAGGACGCCGCCGAGTACGAGGTCGGCCAGGAGATCACCGCTGAGCTGTTCGAGGCCGGCGCCGTGGTCGACGTGGTCGGCACCAGCAAGGGCAAGGGCTACGCGGGTGTCATGAAGCGGCACGGCTTCGCTGGCCTCGGCGCTTCCCACGGCACTCAGGCCAAGCACCGCTCGCCCGGCTCGATCGGTGGCTGCGCCACCCCGGGTCGCGTGTTCAAGGGCGTGCGCATGGCCGGCCGGATGGGCAGCGCTCGCGTGACCACCCAGAACCTGACCGTGCACCGCATCGAGGCCGAGGCCGGCCTGCTGCTCATCAAGGGTGCCGTTCCCGGCCCCAAGGGTGGACTGGTGCTGGTCAAGACGGCCGCGAAGGGTGGTGCGTGATGACCACGAGCGTTGACGTCCGGACTCCGGACGGCAAGACCGACGGCACCATCGAGCTGCCCGCGGAGCTGTTCGACGTTCAGGCGAACATCCCGCTGATGCACCAGGTCGTGATCGCGCAGCTGGCCGCCAAGCGGCAGGGCACGCACAGCACCAAGACGCGTGCCGAGGTCTCCGGCGGTGGCAAGAAGCCGTACCGGCAGAAGGGCACCGGCCGCGCCCGTCAGGGTTCGACCCGGTCGCCGCAGTTCTCCGGTGGTGGCGTCTCGCACGGCCCGAAGCCGCGGGACTACTCGCAGCGGACGCCCAAGAAGATGAAGGTCGCCGCTCTGCGTGGCGCCCTCTCCGACCGGGTGCGCAACGGCCGGCTGCACGTGCTGACCTCCCTGGTCGAGGGTGACACCCCGTCGACCAAGGGCGCTCGCCGCATCATCGAGTCCATCAGCACCGGCAAGCGCACGCTTGTCGTGGTGACTCGCGCGGACGAGCTGACCTGGGTCAGCCTGCGCAACCTGGACAACGTGCACGTGCTCGTGCAGGACCAGCTGAACACCTACGACGTGCTCGTCAACGACGACGTGGTGTTCACCAGGGACGCACTGGCGCTCTACATCGCCGGTCCGACCTCGGGCCACTCGGTCAAGGCCAGCGCTCGCGCCAGCGAGGTTGTCGCAGAGGAGGGTGACAAGTGATCCCCGATTACCGCGACATCCTGCTCGCTCCGGTGATCTCGGAGAAGAGCTACGGGCTGCTCGAAGAGGGTAAGTACACCTTCATCGTCTCCCCCGATGCCAACAAGACCGAGATCAAGATTGCTGTCGAGAAGGTCTTCGGTGTGAAGGTCGTGTCTGTGAACACGATCAACCGCCAGGGCAAGCGCAAGCGGACCCGCACCGGGTATGGCAAGCGCAAGGACACCAAGCGCGCGATTGTGACGCTGTCCGCCGAGAGCAAGGCCATCGAGATCTTCGGCGGCCCGGCCGCCTAAGGGATTGAGGACGCGTTAGAGATGGGCATCCGCAAATACAAGCCTACGACCCCGGGTCGTCGTGGCTCGAGCGTCTCGGACTTCGCCGAGATCACTCGTTCCACCCCGGAGAAGTCGCTGATCCGCCCGCTGCACGGCCATGGCGGCCGTAACGCGCACGGCAAGATCACCACGCGGCACAAGGGCGGCGGTCACAAGCGTGCTTACCGGCTGATTGACTTCCGCCGGGCGGACAAGGACGGCGTGCCGGCCAAGGTCGCGCACATCGAGTACGACCCCAACCGCACCGCACGCATCGCGCTGCTGCACTACCTGGACGGCGAGAAGCGCTACATCATCGCGCCGAACAACCTGCGCCAGGGCGACCCGATTGAGAACGGCCCGAAGGCCGACATCAAGCCGGGCAACAACCTGCCGCTGCGCAACATCCCGGTCGGCACCGTGATCCACGCGATCGAGCTGCGGCCGGGTGGCGGCGCCAAGATCGCCCGTTCCGCGGGCGCCAGCGTTCAGCTGGTGGCCAAGGACGGTCCGTACGCCCAGCTGCGGATGCCCTCGGGCGAAATCCGCAATGTCGACGTGCGCTGCCGCGCCACCGTCGGCGAGGTGGGCAACGCCGAGCACCAGAACATCAACTGGGGCAAGGCAGGCCGCATGCGCTGGAAGGGCAAGCGCCCGACCGTCCGTGGTGTGGCCATGAACCCGGTCGACCACCCGCACGGTGGTGGTGAAGGCAAGACCTCCGGTGGTCGCCACCCGGTGAACCCCGCTGGTAAGCCCGAAGGCCGGACCCGCCGCCGCAAGGCAAGCGACCAGCTCATCGTCCGGCGTCGTCGCACCGGTAAGAAGCGCTGAGCAGGAAGGGAGTGAAGGATGCCTCGCAGCCTGAAGAAGGGCCCCTTCGTTGACGACCACCTGCTCAAGAAGGTGGACGCGCAGAACGAGGGCAACAAGAAGACGGTGATCAAGACGTGGTCCCGTCGCAGCACGATCATCCCGGACATGCTGGGTCACACCATCGCGGTGCACGACGGCCGCAAGCACGTCCCGGTGTTCGTCACCGAGTCCATGGTCGGGCACAAGCTGGGCGAATTCGCCCCTACCCGCACCTTCAAGGGCCACATCAAGGATGACCGGAAGTCGCGTCGCCGCTGACCGCGGCCAGTGACACGAACAAAGAGCAAGGGGTAACAGCAATGGGTAACGATGCCGCAGGCGTGGAGCAGCTTCCGCGCGCAGTGGCGCGGGCCCGCTACGTCCGCATGACGCCCATGAAGGTGCGTCGCGTGGTCGAGCTGATCAAGGGCCGTAACGCCCAGGACGCCCTGGCCGTGCTCCAGTTCGCGCCGCAGGCCGCAAGCGGTCCGGTGGCGAAGGTGCTCGCCAGTGCCATGGCCAACGCCGAGAACAACCTCGAACTCGACCCCGACACCCTCTGGGTGAGCGCGGCGTTCGTTGACGAGGGCCCGACCATGAAGCGGATCCAGCCGCGCGCCCAGGGGCGCACGTTCCGGATCCTCAAGCGGTCCAGCCACATCACCGTCGAGGTGGAGTCCCGTCCGAAGGTGGTCAGCAAGGCTCGTAAGTCCAGCGTGAAGGGGAGTGGCCGGTAGTGGGCCAGAAAATCAACCCGCACGGCTTCCGGCTGGGGATCACCACCGACTGGAAGTCCCGCTGGTACGCAGACAAGCAGTACGCGGAGTACGTCGCGGAGGATGTCAAGATCCGCAAGATGTTCGCCCGCGGCATGGAGCGTGCCGGTATCTCGAAGGTGGAGATCGAGCGCACCCGTGACCGGGTTCGCGTCGACATCCACACCGCTCGTCCCGGCATCGTCATCGGACGCCGTGGCGCTGAGGCCGACCGGATTCGCGGTGCGCTGGAGAAGCTCACCAAGAAGCAGGTCCAGCTGAACATCCTCGAGGTCAAGAACCCCGAGTCGGACGCCCAGCTGGTCGCCCAGATGGTCGCCGAGCAGCTGTCCAACCGCGTGTCCTTCCGGCGCGCGATGCGCAAGGGCATCCAGTCCGCCATGCGCTCGCCGCAGGTCAAGGGCATCCGGGTGCAGTGCGGTGGCCGCCTCGGCGGTGCCGAGATGTCGCGCTCGGAGTTCTACCGCGAGGGTCGCGTCCCGCTGCACACGCTGCGCGCGGACATCGACTACGGCCTCTACGAGGCGCGCACCACCTTCGGCCGGATCGGCGTGAAGGTGTGGATCTACAAGGGTGACATCATCGGTGGCCGTCGCGAGGCAGTCGCCGCCGCGGCACCGGACAACCGCGCCCCGCGGCGCGAGCGTCCGAGCCGTCGTCGCTCCGGCGCGTCGGGCACCACGCCGACCAGCACCGAGGCCGGGCGGGCAGCGGCTGAGGCCGCGACCGAGCCGGTCGACACCACCCCCGCCGCGGCCGAGGCTGGCAACAGCGCGGCTGAGAAGACGGAGGGCTGAGTCGTGCTCATCCCGCGCAGGGTCAAGCACCGCAAGCAGCACCACCCCGGTCGCTCCGGCGCCGCCAAGGGTGGCACCAGGGTCACGTTCGGCGAGTTCGGCATCCAGGCGCTGGAGCCGGCCTACGTGACCAACCGGCAGATCGAGTCCGCTCGTATCGCCATCACCCGGCACATCCGCCGTGGCGGCAAGGTCTGGATCAACATCTTCCCGGACCGTCCGCTCACCAAGAAGCCTGCCGAGACCCGCATGGGTTCCGGTAAGGGTTCGCCGGAGTACTGGGTGGCCAACGTCAAGCCGGGTCGCGTCGTCTTCGAGATGAGCTTCCCGAACGAGACCGTGGCCCGCGAGGCGCTCCGCCGCGCGATCCACAAGCTTCCGATGAAGTGCCGCATCGTCACGCGTGAGGGTGGTGAGTTCTGATGGCAGCGACGAACACCGCTTCCGAGCTGCGTGAGCTCACCAACGAGGAGCTCGTGCTGCGTCTTCGGGAGGCCAAGGAGGAGCTGTTCAACCTCCGCTTCCAGATGGCGACCGGGCAGCTCGACAACAACCGGCGTCTGCGTGCCATCCGGCACGAGATCGCCCGTATCTACACCGTGATGCGGGAACGTGAGCTGGGCCTGTCCGTCTCGCCGGACGAGGTCGCGGCATCCGCTGAAGGTGAAGGTGCAGCATGAGCGAGAATGTCGAGAGCACGGAAGACCGCAACAACCGTAAGACCCGCGAGGGCTACGTTGTCGCGGACAAGATGGACAAGACGATCGTGGTCGCGCTCGAGGACCGCAAGAAGCACCCGCTGTACGGCAAGGTCCTGCGCACCACCACCAAGGTGAAGGCGCACGACGAGGCCAACACCGCTGGTGTGGGCGACCGCGTCCTCCTGATGGAGACCCGGCCGCTGTCGGCGACCAAGCGCTGGCGGCTCGTCGAGATCCTCGAGAAGGCCAAGTAACACCACCGCCCGGCGCGAGCGGGGCGGGACCGCGCGTGTCAGGTCGGAAATCTGGCACGCCAGTATGGGTCAAGGAGAAGGTAAGTGATTCAGCAGGAGTCGCGACTGCGCGTCGCCGACAACACGGGTGCGAAGGAAATCCTCTGCATCCGCGTTCTCGGTGGTTCGGCGCGTCGCTACGCGGGTATCGGCGACGTCATCGTCGCCACCGTCAAGGACGCGATCCCCGGGGCCAACGTGAAGAAGGGTGACGTCGTCAAGGCGGTCATCGTTCGCACGGTCAAGGAGCGTCGCCGTCCGGACGGTTCCTACATCCGGTTCGACGAGAACGCGGCCGTTCTGATCAAGAACGAGACCGAGCCCCGCGGGACCCGTATTTTCGGGCCCGTCGGCCGTGAGCTGCGGGACAAGAAGTTCATGAAGATCATCTCGTTGGCGCCGGAGGTGCTCTGACATGAAGATCAAGAAGGGCGACACGGTCGTCGTCATCGCTGGCAAGGACAAGGGCGCCAAGGGCAAGGTCATTCAGTCCTACCCGGACAACGACCGCGTCCTCGTCGAGGGTGTCAACCGGATCAAGAAGCACACGCGGGTCTCGCAGACCCAGCGTGGCGCCCAGACCGGTGGCATCGTGACGCAGGAGGCCTCGATCCACGTGAGCAACGTGATGGTCGTGGACTCCGACGGCAAGCCCACCCGCGTTGGTTACCGCACCAACGACGAGGGTCGTCGCGTCCGTATCTCGCGGCGGAACGGTAAGGACATCTGATCATGACGACCGCAGAGAAGATCGCTCCGCGGCTCAAGGGCCGCTACCGCGAGGAGATCACGGGCGCGCTGCAGGAGCAGTTCGTCTACGCCAACCGGATGCAGATCCCCGGCCTGGTGAAGATCGTCGTGAACATGGGTGTCGGTGACGCCGCCCGCGACGGAAAGCTGATCGAGGGCGCCATCCGCGACCTGGCCACCATCACCGGCCAGAAGCCGGAGGTGCGCAAGGCTCGCAAGTCCATCGCGCAGTTCAAGCTCCGCGAGGGCATGCCGATCGGCGCCAAGGTCACCCTGCGCGGCGACCGCATGTGGGAGTTCCTGGACCGGCTGCTGACCATCGCGCTGCCGCGTATCCGTGACTTCCGCGGTCTGTCCCCGAAGCAGTTCGACGGCAACGGGAACTACACGTTCGGTCTGAACGAGCAGTCGATGTTCCACGAGATCGACCCCGACTCGATCGACCGCCCGCGTGGTATGGACATCACCGTCGTCACCACCGCCGGCACCGACGAGGAGGGCCGGGCGCTGCTGAAGCTCCTGGGCTTCCCGTTCAAGGAGAACTGATCCATGGCGAAGAAGGCGCTTGTCCAGAAGGCCGCGCGCAAGCCGAAGTTCAAGGTTCGGGGTTACACCCGCTGCCAGCGCTGCGGCCGTCCGCACTCGGTCTTCCGTAAGTTCGGCTTGTGCCGGGTGTGCCTCCGCGAGATGGCGCACCGGGGCGAGCTTCCCGGCGTGAGCAAGTCCTCCTGGTAATCCAGGTCGGCCGGCCCACGCCCCACTGATTTCCACTTCGCCGTAGGCCCGTGCGGGAACCCCGGCGAGAAAGGTTGACAAGGTCACCATGACGATGACCGATCCGATCGCAGACATGCTCACCCGTCTGCGCAACGCCAACTCGGCGTACCACGACCAGGCCGTGATGCCGCACTCGAAGCTGAAGGCGTCGATCGCCGACATCCTGCAGCGCGAGGGCTACATCTCCGGTCACCGGACCGAGCAGGGCGAGAAGAGCCAGCATCTCGTCGTCGAGCTCAAGTACGGCCCCAACCGTGAGCGGAGCATCGCCGGCCTCCGGCGGGTCTCCAAGCCCGGTCTGCGGGTTTACGCCAAGTCCACCAACCTGCCGAAGGTGCTCGGCGGACTGGGCGTTGCCATCATCTCCACGTCGACCGGTCTGCTGACCGACCGGCAGGCCAACAAGCAGGGTGTGGGCGGGGAAGTCCTCGCCTACGTCTGGTAAGGGAGGGGAGTACACATGTCGCGTATCGGTAAGCTCCCGATCCCCGTGCCCGCCGGTGTGGACATCAACATCGACGGCCCCAGCATCACCGTGAAGGGCCCCAAGGGCACCCTCGCGCACACTCTCGTCGAGCCGATCCTGGTCGAGCGGGACGAGGACGGCGTGCTCCAGGTGAAGCGCCCGAACGACGAGCGTCGCAGCCGCGCGCTGCACGGTCTGTCGCGCACCCTGGTGAACAACATGGTCGTCGGCGTGACCGCGGGCTACGAGAAGAAGCTCGAGATCCACGGCGTCGGTTACCGCGTGGCGCTCAAGGGCTCCGAGCTGGAGTTCGCGCTCGGCTACAGCCACCCGGTGAAGGTGACTCCGCCCGAGGGCATCACCTTCGTCGTCGAGTCGCCGACCCGGTTCTCGGTCGTGGGCATCGACAAGCAGCAGGTCGGCGAGGTTGCGGCGAACATCCGCAAGCTGCGCAAGCCGGACCCGTACAAGGGTAAGGGCGTGCGCTACGCGGGCGAGATCATCCGCCGCAAGGTCGGAAAGACGGGTAAGTGAGCATGAGCGAGACAGCAACCGTCAAGCGCAAGCGCGCAGGCAAGGACGTCTCCACCCTGCGTCGCGTGGCCCGTACGCGTCGGCACTTCCGGCTCCGCAAGAAGATCAGCGGAACCCCGGATCGCCCGCGTCTGGTGGTCACCCGGTCCTCGCGGCACGTTGTCGCGCAGGTCATCGACGACCTCGCCGGTCACACCCTGGCCTCCGCCTCCACGCTGGAAGCGGACATCCGTGCGCTGGACGGCGACAAGAAGGCTCGTGCCGCCAAGGTGGGCGAGCTGGTCGCGGCCAGGGCCAAGGAAGCCGGCGTCGCCAAGGTCGTGTTCGACCGGGGTGGCTACGACTACCACGGTCGTATCGCCGCGCTGGCCGATGCCGCGCGCGAGCACGGGCTGGAGTTCTGAGAGTCATGCAGAGCACTGAAGGAAGGAACGCCTGATGCCGGGACGTACACGGCAATTCGGCGGCGGCCAGGGCGGTCCGGGTGGCCAGGGCAACGAGCGTGGCGAGCGGCGTGACCGCCGCGACCGTCGCGACTCCGGTCGTGGCGGAGCTCCCCAGGAGAAGAGCCTGCACATCGAGCGCGTGGTTGCGATCAACCGCGTCGCGAAGGTGGTCAAGGGTGGTCGTCGCTTCAGCTTCACCGCGCTGGTGATCGTGGGTGACGGCGACGGAATGGTCGGCGTCGGCTACGGCAAGGCCAAGGAAGTTCCGGCCGCCATCGCCAAGGGTGTCGAGGAGGCGAAGAAGAGCTTCTTCCGCGTCCCTCGTATCGCCGGCACCATCCCGCACCCCGTGCAGGGTGAGGACGCCGCGGGCGTCGTCCTCCTGCGTCCGGCCAGCCCCGGTACCGGTGTTATCGCCGGTGGCCCGGTGCGCGCCGTGCTGGAGTGCGTGGGTATCCACGACGTGCTGAGCAAGTCGCTGGGTAGCGACAACGCCATCAACGTCGTGCGTGCCACCGTCGCCGCGCTGAAGATGCTGCAGCGGCCTGAAGAGGTTGCCGCGCGTCGTGGCCTGCCGCTGGAGGATGTTGCTCCGGCCGGCATGCTGCGGGCCCGTGCTGGACAGGGGGCCTGATCCCCATGGCCAAGCTCAAGGTCACCCAGACGCGCAGCATCATTGGCTGCAAGCAGAACCAGCGCGACACCATTCGCACCCTGGGTCTGCGCAAGATCCGCCAGTCGGTGGTCCGCGAGGACTCTCCGCAGGTTCGTGGACTCATCCACACCGTGCGGCACCTGGTGGCGGTCGAGGAGGTCGCTGACTGATGACTATCAAGCTGCACCACCTGCGTCCGGCCCCTGGCTCCAACACCCCGAAGACCCGCGTGGGTCGTGGTGAGGGTTCCAAGGGCAAGACCGCCGGTCGTGGTACCAAGGGCACCAAGGCGCGCAAGAACGTCCCCGCGCGCCTCGAGGGTGGGCAGATGCCCATCCACATGCGGCTGCCGAAGCTCAAGGGCTTCAAGAACCCCTTCCGCACCGAGTACCAGCCGGTCAACGTGACCGACCTGGCCCGCCTGTTCCCCGAGGGGGGCAGCATCGGCGTCGAGGACATCGTCAACGCCGGTCTGGTCCGCAAGGGCAAGCTGGTCAAGGTGCTCGGCAACGGGGACCTCGGCGGGGTGAAGCTCGACATCACCGCGCACAAGTTCTCGCAGAGCGCGATGGACAAGATCAACGCGGCTGGCGGCTCGGTCACCGAGCTGTGAGCTGTTAGCTCGTGGACGGGCCGGCAGGGCGACCTGCCGGCCCGTTCCTGCTTTACAAGGCAAGTGGATTCGCGGATAGACGGTTGATACTCCGTTTCACCCATTCCCAAGGTCAATCCGACGGTAGGGGTGGGCACGGAGATCCCGGCTGTTAGAGTCGTCAGCACGCTTCGTACTGTGGTGGTGCGATGCGTCCCTGGACTGCGCGAGTTCGCTCGCCAGGTGGTGCACAGCCGGCCAGCGAGGCCGGGTCCGTCAGTAGTCGGCCAACCGGGCCGGCCACGCCGAGGAGGTCTTGCGTGCTCAGCGCCTTCCGCTCGGCTCTTGCGACGCCTGACCTACGCCGCAAGATCCTCTTCACCCTCGCGCTCATCGCGGTCTACCGCCTTGGCGCGACCCTGCCTTCGCCTGGGGTGTCGTACCCGAACATCCAGGCATGCATCCGGCAGGCTGAGGGTGACAACGCCAACAACATCTACACCCTGCTGAACCTGTTCAGCGGTGGTGCGCTGTTGCAGTTGTCGATCTTCGCGCTGGGCATCATGCCGTACATCACCGCGAGCATCATCATCCAGCTGCTCACCGTGGTCATCCCGCGGTTCGAGCAGCTGCGCAAGGAGGGTCAGGCCGGTCAGGGCAAACTGACCCAGTACACCCGGTACCTCACCATCGCGCTGGCCATCCTGCAGGCCACCGCGTTCACCGCGCTCGCCGTGCGGGGTCAGCTCTTCCAGAACTGCACCCTGGACATCATCCCGGACAAGGGCATCTTCGGCCTGATCGTCATCGTCATCACGATGACCGCGGGCACCGCGGTGATCATGTGGCTGGGTGAGCTGATCACCGAGCGCGGCATCGGCAACGGCATGTCGCTGCTGATCTTCACCATGATCGCGGCCCGGATCCCGGCCGAGGGCGCCAACATCCTGCGCCAGGGTGGCGTCACCTTCACCATCATCTGCGTGTTCGGCCTGGTGATCATCGCCAGCGTCATCTTCGTGGAGCAGGCGCAGCGCCGGATCCCGGTGCAGTACGCCAAGCGCATGATCGGTCGCCGGATGTACGGCGGCACCTCGACCTACCTGCCGCTGAAGGTGAACCAGGCCGGTGTCATCCCGGTCATCTTCGCCTCCTCGCTGCTGTACCTGCCGGACCTGATCACCCGCCTCACCGCCTCCACCGGTGACCCGAGCTGGTGGCAGATCTTCCTGCGCGACCAGGTGGTCAACCAGCGCAGCTGGGTGCACATCGCGCTGTACTTCATGCTGATCATCTTCTTCACGTACTTCTACGTCGCGATCACGTTCAACCCGGACGAGCGCGCGGACGAGATGAAGAAGTTCGGCGGCTTCATCCCCGGTATCCGTCCCGGCCGTCCGACGGCGGAGTACCTGCAGTTCGTACTGAGCCGGATCACCCTGCCGGGCTCGCTCTATCTGGGCATCATCGCCGTGTTGCCGAACTTCTTCCTCGGTGTCACCGGCGATGGGCAGAACCAGAACTTCCCGTTCGGCGGCACCGCTGTGCTGATCATGGTCGGCGTCGGCCTCGACACGGTGAAGCAGATCGAGAGCCAGCTCATGCAGCGTAACTACGAAGGGTTCCTCCGCTAGTGCGACTCGTTCTTGTCGGCCCGCCCGGAGCGGGCAAGGGTACCCAGGCCACCGTGCTCAGCCAGAAGCTCGGCGTGCCGCACATCTCCACCGGCGAGTTGTTCCGGTACAACGTCGGCCAGGAGACCGCTCTGGGCAAGGAAGCCAAGCGCTACCTGGACGCTGGTGAGCTGGTGCCGGACTCGGTCACCAACTCCATGGTCCGCGAGCGGCTGGCCGAGGCGGACGCGGTGAACGGTTTCCTGCTCGACGGCTTCCCGCGCAACACCGCGCAGGCCGACGTGCTGGGCCAGATCCTCAAGGAGAACGACGAGGGCCTGGACGCGGTGCTGGAGTTCGCGGTGCCGGAGGACGTCGTGGTCGAGCGCCTGCTCGCCCGCGGCCGGTCCGACGACAACGAGGACGTGATCCGGCGGCGCCAGCAGGTGTACCGCTCGGAGACCGCCCCGCTGCTCGACTACTACGCCGACATCCTGCTGAAGGTGGACGCGGTGGGCACGGTCGAGGAGATCACCGGCCGCGCGCTGGACGCGCTCAACAACCGTAGGTAGAAGGGCGGGACCCGTGCTCAGGCGCGGACGCGGAATCGAGATCAAGACGCACACCGAGCTGGAGGCCATGCGGGCCGCCGGCCTGGTGGTGGCACGCACCCTGGCCGCGGTCGCCACGGCGGCCAAGGCCGGGGTGAGCACCGGTGAGCTGGACGAGCTGGCCGAGCAGACCATCCGGGACGCCGGCGCGGTGCCCTCGTTCAAGGGCTACCACGGCTTCCCCGGCTCGATCTGCGCCTCGGTGAACGAGCAGGTCGTGCACGGCATCCCGAACCGGGAGCAGGTGCTCGCCGACGGCGATCTGCTGTCGGTGGACTGCGGCGCGATCCTGGACGGCTGGCACGGCGACTCCGCGGTGACCCTGGCCATCGGCACGGTGACCGAGCAGGAAGTGAAGCTGTCCAACGCCTGCCGGGAGTCGATGCTGGCCGGCATCGCCGCGGTGCGCCCGGACAACCGGCTCAGCGACATCAGCCACGCCATCGAGACCGCCGTGCTGGCCGCGGCCAAGCGCGACGGCCTGGAGTACGCCATCGTCGCCGACTACGGCGGCCACGGCATCGGCACCCAGATGCACATGGAGCCCTTCCTGCCCAACCGAGGCAAGCCGGGCAAGGGCCCCAAGCTCAAGGTGGGCATGGCCATCGCGGTCGAACCGATGGTCACCCTGGGCAGCGACGACACCGTCGAACTCGAGGACGGCTGGACCGTCATCACCGACGACGGTTCCCGGGCCGCGCACTGGGAGCACAGCGTCGCGGTCACCGAGAACGGCCCCTGGGTGCTCACCGCCCTGGAGGACTGAATCTGAACGCACGAAGGGCGCCCCGGAGTCTCGGCTCCGGGGCGCCCTTCGTCGTTCACTTGGCCGGGATCCGGCGCACCGCCGGCTTGAACTCCTGGTAGACCCAGACCGCCGGCAGCGGCACGTCGTCGAAGTGGCCGGGGTCCTCGGTCAGCACCGTCTCCCTGGCCAGCAGGCTGCCGTCGTTCTCATTGATCACCAGGGTGATCCGGACGGGCTTGCCGAAGCCACCGGGGGCGTCCACGTCGTCGATGGTGATCGCCAGGCCCCGCCTGCCCGCACGGTCGGTGGCCCGGCCGGGGCTGTTCAGGTCGGTCACGGTCGCCAGCTGGCGCAGCGCCCAGGCCCGCTGGCGCGGGTTGAGCGCCCGGGTGCCGAACAGCTCGGCGACCCGGTAGAAGCTGTAGCCGCGCAGCACCGGCCCCTGCCACAGCCACGGGCCGAAGGCGGCCTCGTCCTGGGGAATAGTCCCCACGTAGGCGTCCTCCTTGCCACCCGGCCGGTAGTGGTCGAACGTGGGCGGGGCACTGCCGTGCGGGCGGCCCAGCAGGCGGGTCCCATCCGGTTCGGTCAACACCTCCAGGTCGATGGTGCGCTGCTGGGTCGCGGTGGAGCGATCGACCGGGCGCTCCAGGACCTGGGTCACCGACCGCACTTCCTCCCACGCGCCCGGTCCCACCGGGTCGGGCAGGGCCTCGACCTTCACAGCGAGCCGGCGCAGCAGTTCCGCGGCCGGTGGCTGACCGGACCCGAGGGGCTCGACCACCAGCGGCCTGGGCCACTGTCCCGCCGCGGACTGGAGGTCGGGACTGAGCAGGTTCACCCCGACCACCGTCCCGGCGGCCACGGTCGCCGCCACCAGTCCCACCGCCAGCAGCCGGCGCCGGGGCATCGAGGCGCGACGGGCCGCGGGTTGCCGCACGGGCAGCTGGGTGAGGCCCGCCGGTTCGGCCAGGATGCGGCGCAGGTCGGCCGCCCGCTGTTCCGGCGTGGGCAGCGCGTCCCCCGCCGCCGGGTCCAGCGCCTGGTAGTGCAGGCGCAGCTCGTCCTCGACGCCCCTCATCGTGTTCCTCCAGTCCCCGGCATGGCCGGGATCAGCTCGATGTGCCTGGCCCGCAGCCGTCGCCGTAGCCGGTGCAGGCGCATGGCCAGCGCGGCCGGGTTGCAGCCCAGCACCGCCGCGGCCTCCCGGCTGGTCAGGCCCTCCCAGGCGATCAGCCGCACCGCCTCGCGGTCGGGTTCGGGCAGCTGGTCGAACAGCCGGGCCACGGCCAGCCGGGTCTCGGTCTGCTCGGCGTGGTCGGGCGCCTGGCCCGGACCGGCGTGCGCGGCCACCCGCTCGATGAGGGCCTCCGCCCTGGCCGCGCCGCGGAAGGCGTTGGCCAGCACCCGCCGGGCCACCCCGTACAGCCAGGGCAGCGGCAGCGGGCTGCGTTCCAGTTCGGCGAAGCGGCGCCAGGCGGTCAGGAACACCTCGGCCACCGTGTCCCGGCAGTCCAGTTCCGGCGCCCGGCGGCGCACATACCGGGCGATGTCCTCGTAGTGCAGCTGGTACAGCGCGGTGAAGCGCTGTTCGGGCTCGGTCATCGCACCCCCTTTCATCGCAGTCTGTGTCCGGACCGGTCACGGCCATAACAACCGATCCACCGGATCTGCGAACATCACCGGTGTGAGTGAGCCGGTGCCGTACGAGCGGATGCGGATCTCCGACGCCGACCGGGAGGCGGTGGCCGGGCGGCTACGGCACGCCCAGGGTGAGGGGCGGCTCACCCTCGGCGAGTTCGACGAGCGGGTCCGGCTGGTCTGGGCCAGTCGCACCTACGGGGAGCTGGCCGCGGTCACCGCCGACCTGCCCGACCTGGCCACCCAGTCCCCGGTGCCCGCGGTGCCGGCGCCCGCGCGCAGGCCGCGCCGGTTCTTCCGCGCGGTGCTCGGGGTGTACCTGTTCGCGGTGCTGATCAACCTGGTGATCTGGGGCCTGGTCAGTGTGACCGAGCTGGAGCCTGCCTACCCCTGGTTCCTCTGGGTGGCCGGGCCGCCGGGAGTGGTGGTGCTCACCCTGCACCTGCTCGGGCGGACTCCGCCGGACGGGCGTTGACGCGCGGGCGGGCTACGCCCACGGGACCCCCTCGAATCCGCATCGCGGATGACGACCGGGGACCGACCGCGCTGGCACGCTGGCCTGCGTGAGCGAATCAGTGCGGGTCTGGCTCATCGCCAGCGCGGTCATGGTCGCGGTGTGGGCAGGCACCTCGCTGCTGTCGGCCGCCGCGGTCTACCCCTGGTTCCTCTGGCCGATCGGCATCTGGGGGGCCATCGAACTGTTCAGCTGGATGAGCAAGCGGGACGGCCGGCGGCCCGGCTGACCGGCCCCGGTTTGGAGACCAGCGCATACTGCGCCTACACTGGAGCAACGGCGCATCTCGTTGTGCCCGTTCCGACGTGCCCGTGGCTGTTCTTCAGCCGCCTGGCGACCGGTTCTCCGCACTTCTGTGCGCATCCGGCGGTCATCCAGGGTCTCGAAGGTAGCGGGTTGCCGGGATGCCCGTGAACCGCCTGATCAGGGGTTTTTCCGCCCTGGTTGGGTTTGCCAGATCATCACCGTCACGAAACGCGGAGGACATGGGCAAGAAGGACGGGGCCATTGAAGTCGAGGGCCGCGTAGTCGAGCCGCTCCCCAACGCGATGTTTCGCGTCGAGCTGGAGAACGGCCACAGGGTCCTTGCACACATCAGCGGCAAGATGCGGCAGCACTACATCCGCATCCTGCCCGAGGACCGGGTAGTCGTGGAGCTTTCGCCCTACGACCTGTCCCGTGGCCGCATCGTCTACCGCTACAAGTGACCTCCACGGTGTCCTGGTGCCCCCAGGACACGCGGCCAAGCAGGAGTGCACGACCGTGAAGGTCCAGCCGAGCGTCAAGAAGATCTGCGACAAGTGCAAGGTGATCCGCCGTCACGGGCGGGTCATGGTGATTTGCGAGAACCTGCGTCACAAGCAGCGTCAGGGCTGATCACCCGCACTTTCGTTCGCTGATCCCGGACGACAAGCAACCACAAGCCTTCCCGAACCTGTCCGGTACCGCGGTACCGCGACTGACCCCCGGACTTCAGGCCGGGGCCCGTGAGCAGTTGAGTCGACTCGCGGGGCGGTCGGGGAGAAGACCTGGAGATACGACGAAGGAGAAAGTCGCCGCATGGCACGACTCTCTGGCGTCGATCTTCCCCGCGAGAAGCGGTTGGAGATCGCGCTGACCTACATTTTCGGTATTGGCCGGACCCGCTCCCGGGAGATCCTGGGCGCCACCGGCCTGAGCGCCGACCTGCGTGTTCGCGAACTGACTGACGACGACGTCGTCAAGCTGCGCGAGTACATCGAGAACCACTTCAAGGTCGAGGGTGACCTCCGCCGCGAGGTTCAGGCCGACATTCGCCGGAAGATCGAGATCGGCTGCTACGAGGGGCTGCGGCATCGCCGCAACCTGCCCGTGCGAGGCCAGCGCACCAAGACCAACGCGCGCACCCGCAAGGGCCCGAAGAAGACGGTCGCCGGCAAGAAGAAGGCCGGAAAGAAGTAACCTCGCGCTAGCTAGGAGATCACCGCAACATGCCACCGAAGTCCCGTACGGGCGCCGGGGTCAAGAAAATCCGGCGCAAGGAAAAGAAGAACGTCTCTCATGGGTTCGCCCACATCAAGAGCACGTTCAACAACACGATCGTCTCGATCACGGACCCGGCCGGGAATGTGATCAGCTGGGCGTCCGCAGGCCACGTCGGCTTCAAGGGCTCCCGGAAGTCGACGCCGTTCGCCGCCCAGATGGCCGCCGAGAACGCGGCCCGCAAGGCCGCCGAGCACGGCATGCGCAAGGTCGACGTGTTCGTGAAGGGTCCTGGCTCCGGCCGGGAGACCGCGATCCGTTCGCTGCAGGCCGCCGGCCTCGAGGTCGGCACTATCCAGGACGTGACCCCGCAGCCGCACAACGGCTGCCGCCCGCCCAAGCGGCGCCGGGTCTAAGCGCGGGAAGGAGTAATTCACGATGGCTCGTTACACCGGTCCCGCGACTCGTAAGTCTCGTCGGCTCAAGGTTGACCTCATCGGCGGCGACCGCTCCTTCGAGCGCCGTCCGTACCCCCCGGGTCAGCACGGACGGACTCGCATCAAGGAGTCCGAGTACCTGCTGCAGTCGCAGGAGAAGCAGAAGGCTCGCTTCACCTACGGCGTGCTGGAGAAGCAGTTCCGTCGCTACTTCGAGGAAGCTCGGCGCGTCACCGGCAAGACCGGTGAGGCCCTGCTGATCATCCTCGAGTCGCGGCTGGACAACGTCGTTTACCGGGCCGGCCTGGCTCGCACCCGGCGCCAGGCGCGCCAGCTGGTGAACCACGGCCACTTCCTGGTCAACGGCAAGAAGGTCAACATCCCGAGCTTCCGGGTGTCCCAGTACGACATCATCGACGTGAAGCCGAAGTCGCTGCCGACGCTGCCGTTCCTGGCCGCGAAGGAAGCCCTCGGCGACCGTGGGGTGCCGGCCTGGCTCCAGGTTGTTCCGTCGACGCTGCGTGTGCTCGTGCACTCGCTCCCGGTCCGCGCGCAGATCGACACGCCGGTCCAGGAGCAGCTCATCGTCGAGCTCTACTCGAAGTGACGTGACCCGGGGCGACCGTTTCGACGGTCGCCCCGGTACTGCGTCTGACCATCGGCACGAATGGTGTGCCGGTGGTGCAAGCCCAGTACGGCGTCAAATAGCGGGCGCCGACAGGTAAAGGAGTTCCACAGTGCTTATCTCCCAGCGGCCCACGCTGGCCGAGGACACGGTCAACGAGACCCGCTCCCGGTTCGTCATCGAACCACTGGAGCCGGGCTTCGGCTACACCCTCGGCAACTCGCTGCGGCGCACGCTGCTGTCCTCCATTCCGGGGGCAGCGGTGACCAGCATCCGCATCGACGGCGTGCTCCACGAGTTCACCACGGTGCCCGGCGTGAAGGAGGATGTCACCGACATCATCCTGAACCTCAAGGAGCTGGTCGTCAGCTCCGAAGAGGACGAGCCGGTCACCATGTACCTGCGCAAGCAGGGCCCCGGTGAGGTCACCGCTGGCGACATCGTGCCGCCGGCCGGTGTCACCGTGCACAACCCCGACCTGCACATCGCCACCCTGAATGGCAAGGGCAAGCTGGAGATCGAGCTCGTTGTCGAGCGCGGTCGCGGCTACGTCCCCGCCATGCAGAACAAGCAGGCCGGCGCCGAGATCGGCCGGATTCCGGTCGACTCGATCTACTCGCCGGTGCTGAAGGTGACGTACAAGGTCGAGGCCACCCGTGTCGAGCAGCGCACGGACTTCGACAAGCTGATCCTGGACGTGGAGACCAAGCCGTCGATCACCCCCCGCGACGCGGTGGCATCGGCCGGTAAGACCCTCGTCGAGCTGTTCGGCTTGGCCCGTGAGCTCAACGTCGACGCCGAAGGCATCGAGATCGGCCCCTCGCCAGCCGAGGCGGACACCATCGCGGCTTTCGCGATGCCGATCGAGGACCTGGACCTCACCGTCCGGTCCTACAACTGCCTCAAGCGCGAGGGCATCCACACCGTTGGCGAGCTGGTCTCGCGCAGCGAGGCGGACCTGCTCGACATCCGCAACTTCGGTGCCAAGTCGATCGACGAGGTCAAGCTGAAGCTGGCAGGCCTTGGGCTCGCGCTCAAGGACAGCCCGCCTGGGTTCGACCCGTCCGCGGCGGCCTCGGAGTACACCGGTGAGGGCTGGGCGAGTGGGCACGTTGACACGGGCCACGACGATGGCCAGGACTACGCGGAGACGGAGCAGCTCTGAGCTGTCCGTCCACTGTGGACGCTGACACGTCACAGCGTTGAGCTTGATCTAGAGGAGTAACCGATGCCCACGCCCACCAAGGGAGCCCGGCTCGGTGGGTCCCCGGCCCACGAGCGGCTGCTGCTGGCCAACCTGGCCACCCAGCTGTTCCAGCACGGTCGGATCACCACCACCGAGGCCAAGGCGCGGCGGCTGCGTCCGCTCGCCGAGAAGCTGATCACCAAGGCCAAGCGCGGCGACCTGCACAACCGCCGCGAGGTCATGCGCACCGTCCGCGACAAGGACGTTGTGCACAAGCTGTTCGCCGAGATCGGTCCGCACTTCGCGGAGCGTCCCGGTGGCTACACCCGGATCATCAAGTCGATGCCGCGCAAGGGCGACAACGCCCAGATGGCGATCATCGAACTGGTCGGGGAGAAGACCGTCACCGCTGAGGCGGAGAAGGCCCGCGGCACCAAGTTCGCCAAGGACGCCGCCAAGGTCGACGCCACCACCGGCGCCGAGGTCGTGGACACCACGGCCGAGGAGGCCGCGGAGACCAAGGCCGAGACCACCGAGGACACCAAGGCCGAGGCCGAGGTGACCGAAGAGGTCAAGGCTGAGGACACCGAGGCCAAGGACGCCAAGTCCGAGAAGTGACGACTGAACTTCAGTCCGCCGAGCCCGCCATTCCCGCTGGGGATGGCGGGCTCGTGCGCGTCCGCCTCGACCTTGCCTACGACGGCACCGACTTCTCCGGCTGGGCCAAGCAGCCTGCCCGCCGCACCGTGTGCGGGGTGCTGGAGGAGGCCATCTCCCGGGTGCTGCGCCGGGAGATCACGCTGACGGTGGCCGGGCGCACCGACGCCGGGGTGCACGCCACCGGCCAGGTGGCCCACCTCGACCTGCCCGCCGAGTACGACGTGCCCGGCCTGCCGCGCAGGCTGGCCCGGCTGCTGCCCGCCGATGTGCGGGTCTACGCCGCCAGGGTGCTCACCCCTGACTTCGACGCGCGGTTCTCCGCGCTGCGACGGCACTACGAGTACCGGGTGGGCACCGCGCCCTACGGCGTGCCGCCGCTGGACGCCCGCCGGATCGTCTCGGTGCCGCGACAGCTGGACCTGGCCGCGATGAACGAGGCGGCCGCGCTGCTGCTCGGCGAACGCGATTTCGCCGCCTTCTGCAAGCGCCGCGAGGGCGCCACCACCGTCCGCGAGCTGCAACGGCTGGAATGGCGGGCCGAGAGCGAGCACGTGCTGGTCGCGGCCGTGTCCGCGGACGCCTTCTGCCACTCGATGGTGCGCAGCCTGGTCGGCGCGCTGCTCGCGGTCGGCGAGGGCCGCAAGCCGGTGGGCTGGCCGGCCGAACTGCTCCGGTCCAGCGAACGCGCCAACGGCGTCACGGTGGCCCCCGCGCACGGACTGGTGCTGGTGCGGGTCGACTACCCGGCCGACGCCGACCTGGCCGCCAGGGCCGAGATCACCCGCAACGTGCGCGTGGTGCCCGGCTGCCGCTGAGTTCCCGCGGCAGCCGGTCGTCCACGTCAGTCGCCGCGGCGGACCGGGCCGAGGATCTGCTGTTCCTTCGGCGTGGTCACCAGTCGCAGCGGACGCCACAGGTTCGCGCCCAGCGCCACCACACCGTCGTCCTTGAGCTGGGTCAGCTGGTTGACCATCGGCGGCGGCAGCCGCCAGATCCGCCCGGCCAGCTGGGCCTGACCCACCGGCAGGCGCTGCATGAGCACCAGGTCGGCGTTGTTCGCGGTGGCCGAGGCCTGCGGGTGCAGGTACGGCAGCACGTAGAGCGTGGTCTGCCAGGCCGAGCGGGGCGGGAACATCTCCTGCGGCACCGCGCCACCGTCGTGCACCACCAGCAGCGGCCCGTCCTCCGAGGCCCTCGGCAGTTCGATCGGGGACAGCCTGCGGATCTGCACCAGTGGCATCTGCTGCGCCTCAGGGCCCTGTCCGGCTGCCCTGGTCAGCATCTGCCAGGCCTGCGGACGGCCGGTGGCGATGACCACCCAGGCGCCGATCGCCATCGCGCGCAGCGCCACCTGGCGGGCCAGGTAGAGCCCGCCCACCGAGACGATCCGGGTGGGCTGGTTGCGCAGCACCGAGACGGTCAGCGGCTCGCCCTTGATGCCCGAGCCGAGCACCATGCCGCCGCGGTCGCCGGAGGGGCTGATCGCGTCCAGCATCTCGGGGGCGACCAGGAACTCCGGCGCGACCCCGAGGTCGGCCGCCTTGTTCTCCATCATGCGGCTGCTCATGTGTTCCCTCCCAGCGGCAACGAGGCGGCGAAGGCGTCCAGCTGCTGGCCCCGCAGCGGGGTCAAGGTGATGCCGATGTGGTTGCTGACCTGCTGCAACCGCGCGTCGGCCGCCTCAAGCTCGGCGGGGTTGCGGGCACTGACCCGCACCAGCCCGCGCAGGCCGACCTGACCGGTCTCCCCGCTCGGCGCGATCGCCACGGACACCGTTGAGGACAGCGCGCGGATGCCGGTGAGCACGTTCAGGCTCTGCGCCACACCCTTGTTGGACCAGCTGGTGATCGCGTAGCTGGCGTGCCCGATGCCTGCCGCGGTGACCCCGGTCCAGCCCTCGACCAGGCTGACCGGCTTGCCGGTGCCGGTGGCACTGCTCAGCTCGGCCGCGGAGGTCGCCGAGCGCAGCAGCTCGTCGGCGTCCAGCGGCCGGATCGGCACGCCCCTGGACTCCAGCGCGTTGCGCACCCGGGAGACCGCGCCGATCAGCGCGCGGTGCGCGCCGACCACGCCGCCACCGCGTTCCCGCACCGCGGCGGGGCAGCGCTTGGGGTCCAGCCGGACCGCGATCCAGGTGGTGCGCCGGGCGGCCGCGGGCAGCGGGCCCAGCACCTCGAGGTAGGAGGCCAGCGCGGGCGAGGACGGCGGCAGCGCCGCGCTGCCCGGGTAGCAGTGCGTGATGACCTGGATCGAGTCCAGCACCACGCCGCGGTCCTCCAGGCAGGGCGCGAGCGAACTCAGCGGCAGCGGCGGGGTGGCGCCCACGTGCGAGACCATCTGCGGCGCCGGGTCGACCAGCAGCAGCGCGGTCCAGGTGCCCTCGTGCCAGGCCAGCCCGATCGGCCGGTCCTCGTGGTCCTTGCTGTGCGCGACCACCAGGTCCGGGAAGGCCAGCCGCAGCAGCCCGACCCGGACGTCCTCGGTGCTGGTGACCTTGGCGTCGGTGTCGGCGGCCGAGACGGCCAGCTCCGGCGGCACCGGGTGCGCGACCCTGGTGTGCGAGCGGAAGCGGAAACTGGTGGTCAGTCTGATCCACTGGGTGAGCCAGCGCCCGCGCCAGCGGGTCAGCGCGAGGATCAGCGCCAGCCCGGCCACGCCCGCGCCCACCGGCAGCAGGCTGGTGTTGATGGCCAGCACGACCAGCCCGAGCGCGACGCCGACCTCGAGCACGATGAGGTTGGCCACCGGCAGCGCCCCGAGGGTGGCGCCGACCTCGCGCCGCCGGGCCCGCATCACGGTGCGCACGGCGCCGGCCATGGCCGCCGGGTTCGGCGGCGCGGGCGGACGCTGCTGGGCAGACTGAGGTGTGGTCACGGACATCCGCCCTCTGTAGTTCCCCTCGTGGGCACGAAAACGCTCCCCTGATGGACCTGGCATGTGGCAGCCGGTGGACTATGTGCGTGCGCCGGGCTCCGCCGAAGGAGTGTCGGGTTCCCCCAACAGCACCCACGCGACCCGCCGATCCGGCTATCCTGCCGAACCGTACCGCGACCGGGAGAGCAGCAGGCCGAGAATGCCCTCAACACCTACCACCAAGTCCCAGGTTCACGCGTACCAGTTCGTGATTCGCAGGATGGAATCCGCGCTGGTCCGCAAGGACGCGGTGATGTTGCACGAACCCACCCGAACCCAGACCCGGGCCACCGTGGTCGGGGCGATCCTGGCCGCGGTCTGCGTGCTGGGGTTCCTCGTCTACGGCTACCTGGACCCCACCGGCAAGGTGCCGCCGGAGAACGGCATCGTGATCAGCAAGCAGTCGGGCGCCGTGTACGTGGCGATCAACAACCCGACGAAGATGCTGGTCGCGACGCCGAACATGGCCTCGGCGAAGTTGCTGCTGCTGGCGATGGGCGGTGGCGCAGCCGGTCAGGGCGCCACGCCGACCACGGTGGACGAGGGCGCGCTGACCGGGGTCTCCAGGGGTGCCTTCACCGGCATCCCCGGCGCGCCCGAGCTGCTGCCCACGCCGGAACAACTGGTTTCACCCGACTGGGGGGTCTGCGATCAGCTGACCGTGGACCAGAGCGCGGTGCGCGGCGATGAGAAGCCAGCGGTGGACACCACCGCCTTCGGTGGCGTGACCAACCTGGGCCGCAGGCTCAAGGAGAGTGAGGGGCTGCTGCTGAAGTCCCCCACCGGCACCACCTACCTGGTCTTCGCCAGCGACCCGGAGAAGGGCCTGCCCGGCGCCGGCGCGGTGCGCGCCAAGATCGACCTGACCAACAAGGTGATCACCGGCGCGCTGCGGATCAGCAACCCCACCCCGCGACTGGCCTCCACCGCGCTGATCAACTCGATCCCCGAGGTGAACGAGCTGAAGGCGCTGGAGGTCCCGGACAAGGGCAGCAGCATCAGCGCGTACACCATGACCGGCGGCCGCAAGGTCGGCGATGTGGTGCGCACCCAGCGCGCGGACTCCAGCTACGCCTACTACCTGCTGCTCAAGGACGGCGTGCAGCAGATCCAGCAGGCCGTTGCCGACCTCATGCAGACCGCCTCCAGCACCAGCGGCGGCTGGCCGACGGTGTCCCTTGCCGATGTGAACAACGCGCCGAACACCCAGAACCCGGTCGCCATGAAGGACTTCCCGAAGGTCGTCCCGACCATCGTGCCGATCTCCGAGCAGACCACCACCTGCCTGAACTGGGGTGTGCAGAACAACAAGCCGGTCACCTGGGTCGGCCTGGCCAACGCCACGCCCACCCCGGACCCGAAGCTGAGGGCGGTCGAACTGGCCCAGGCCGACGGCAGCGGGGACAAGGTGGACAAGTTCTTCATGCCGCCGGGCAAGGCCGCGGTGGTGCGCAGCTCGACCTCGGAGAACAACTTCGACAAGGGCCCGATCTTCCTGGTCTCCGACCGCGGTGTGCGCTTCGGCATCCCGGACAAGAAGACCGCGGAGGGCCTTGGCCTTGGCACCAACTACGCGCCGGCGCCCGAGGTCATCCTGCGCACACTGCCGACCGGGCCCACCCTGGACCCGAAGGAAGCCGCCCGGATGTTCGACGCGGTCGAGCTGGAGGACACCGGTGGCAAGCGCCGGGTGACTCCCACCGCCAATCCGGCCGCGGGCGGCTGAGCCGCTTTCGGCCGGAGAGGGAACCGGGCACGCGGGCGCGCCGTCCGATCCGGTGCGGACGAGCACCGGGAATGGGGGCTGGAATGGCCGGCAAGGTCAGGGTCGACACCGACTGGCTGAACGGGTACGCCAAGCAGGTCACGGCGGCCGGTGACGAACTGGGCCGGGCCGCCGGCTCGCTCAACACCAGCCCGCTCGGCCCGGCCGCCTTCGGTGAGCTGGGCCGGGAGGTGGGCAGCGCGGAGTCCTACGCCAGGGCCGCGGAGTTGTTGCGCGGTCAGCTCAACCGGGCTGCCGAGCTGCTGCGCTCGGCAGGGGTGGAGCTGGGCGAGGTGGTCAGCCACTACAAGGGCGGCGAGTTCGACAGCACCGCCGGCCTGCGCCGCACCGAGGGCGGGCGGTGACCGTGGACTTCAACTCCTTGCGCGCGCACCCCGAGCCGCTCACCGTCTCCTCGGCGGGCAGCGGTCCGGACGGCCGGGCGGTGGCCCGTGGCCTGGACGATCACCTGAACTACCTGTCCAGCACCGCCCGCCAGCTCGGGGTGTCCGATCCGGTCGAGGAGTATTTCGGCCCGGTGGTCGGCCAGTGGAACGACATGCACGCCGAGGCCGCCCGCTGGCGGAGTGCGGCCCGTGGCCTTGAGGACGTCTCGGTCCGGGTGACCGGGCCGCTGGGCGGGCTGGACTCGGTGTGGGACGGCGCGGACTCCGACGCCTTCCTGGACCACATGCGCAAGGTCGGCCTGGCCGGGACCGGCGTCTCCGACGCGATGGTCGCGCTGGCCGACGCGCTGGACGCCACCGCGGACGGCCTGCGCCAGATCGTGCGGGACCTGGTCGAGGTGCTCGCCGACAGCGCGGAGAACGTCTCGGCCGCGATGATCGTGCCGGTGCAGGGCGAGGCCAGGGCCAAGAAGTACCTGGACGATCAGCAGCGTCCGACCAAGGAGCTGTTCGAGGCGGCCCGCCAGGTGCTCTCCGCCCTGGTCGGCCTGTGCGACGGCTTCGAGCAGGCGGATGCCTTCGCCGCGCTCAAGCTCACCCACACCATGCCTGCGGGCAACTGGTCCTTCGACGCCCCGAAACCACCCACCGGTACCGAGGACGGCACCAAGGCGGCCAAGGGCGGCGGCGGTGCGGGTGGCGGTGGTGGCGGCTTCGGCGGCGGTGGCGGTGGCCTGGGTGGCGGTGGTTCGGCCGGTGGTGGTGCGGGCGCCGCGCCCGCCGCGCCGCTGGCCCCCGGTGGCGCCGCCTCCGCGGTGCAGGGCCCGGCGGGCGGTCCGCTGCCCGCGGCGGCCTCGGCAGGCCCGATCGGCCCTGGCGCGGGCGCGCCCGCGGCCGGTGGCATGGGCGGCATGATGCCGATGGGCGGCATGATGGGCGCGGGTGGCGGCGGTCAGGGCGGCGACCAGGAGCACAAGTCCAAGACCAGGGTCACGGCCAGCTCCAGTGAGCTGTTCGGCAAGCCGAAGAAGGCCGCGCCGCCGGTCATCGGCGAGGACTGAGTCCACACTCGACTGTCCATGAACGACGGTGGCCGCCCCCCGAACCGGGGGACGGCCACCGTTGTCGTTTCGCGGGGCTAGTGCAGAGGCCGCAGTGCGGACTCCTCCTCGCCCTTCTTGTCCCGTTGCACCGTGTGCACGATGAACAGCGTCAGCAACAGCAGGCCGAGCCCACCGCCCGCGCCCGCGAGCGCGACCACGATGGGCGTCCAGTCCTTCTCCAGCGGCGGGTTCAGCGGCATGGTGTCGCGCACCGGCGGCACCGGCGTCACACCTGCCTCCTCCGGCAGCACCGCGGTCAGCGCCGCGATCGGGTCGACCATGCCGTAGCCGAGGTAGAAGTCCCGGCCGCCCTTGCCAGCCGGGTGCTGCGCGGTCTGCTGCAACCGGGACATCACCTGGTAGGCGCTGAGATTCGGGTACCGCTCGCGCACCAGCGCGGCCACCCCGGCCACGTACGGCGCGGCGAAGCTGGTGCCCTGGATCTCGGTGGGCTTGCCGCTGTTGTCCAGCATCCGGTTGGCCAGCTTGGTGGCGCCCTTGCCGGGGTCCAGCGAGGTGATCCTGGTGCCCGGCCCGGCGATGTCCACCCACGGGCCGCCGATGGAGAAGTTGGCCCGCTCGCCCTCGAAGGTGACCGCGCCGACGGTGAGCACGTCATCGTCGAAGAAGGCCGGGCTGGCCACCACGTTCGCCCGGCCCGGCGAGTTGTTCTGCTTGCAGCTGCTGGACTCGTCGCCCTCGGAGGTGTTCCCGGCCGCGACCACGATGACCTTGTTCTTGGTCTTCACCGCGTAGCGCACGGTGCCGCGCAGCGTGGTCTGGTCGGCCAGCGACCCGACCGGCCCGCAGATGGTCTCGGAGATGTTGATCACCGTGACCTCGGGGTCGTCGGCCGCCCGGCGGATGGCCTGGGCCAGCGTGTCCAGCCTGCCGGCGGAGCGTTCCTGCCCGGTCCGGGCGTCCTTGGCCTTCCAGAACGGGTCGGTCTGGCGGAAGGCCAGGATCTTCGCGTCCGGTGCGACGCCCTTGAAGCCCTCGGTGCTGTCGTCGTTGTCCGCGGCGATGATCCCGGCCACCAGGGTGCCGTGGCCGTTGCAGTCCTCGGTGCCGTTCCTGCCGTCCTGGACGTAGTCGCCGCCGCCCTCGAGCCGCCCCTTGAGCCGAGGGTGCGGGTTGACGCCGGTGTCGATGACCGCGACCTTCTGCTTCTTGCCGGTGGCGAAGCGCCAGGCCTTCTCGAACTGCAGCACCATCTGGCCCCACGGCCGGGGTTCCACGGTCAGCCCGTTGTTGCCGGGCACGATGCAGTTCTGCTTCTGCTCGTACGGCATGTCCTTCGTCGCGGCCGCGAACCCGGCAGGCGCGCCAGGGTCCGGGGGCTTCGGGAACACGTCGTCGGGCTGGGCGGCGGCCGAGGTCGAGGGCTGCTGGGCCTGCGCCACCCAGACCGGGGTGATCGCGAGCATCGCGGCCACGACGCCGGTCAGCGCCGCGGCGCGGCGCGACCGCCGCATCACAGGCTCCGGATCGCGGTGTACAGCTCCATGACCGCGAGGGCCAGCGGCAGCACCGCGGCGATGAAGACCGCCTCGGCGATGTCCACCGAGCGGCGCATCGGCGGGGAGAACCGCTGGTTCGGGAACACCACGCCGAGCACCAGGCCCAGCGTGGCCAGCACGATCAGGGTGCCGAAGACCCACAGCAGCTGACCAAGCGGGCTGGCGGTGAGCATCCAGCCGACCAGCAGACCGCCCGCGGACAGGATGCCGGTGGACAGCAGCGCCACCGCCTGGCTGCCGTTGGCGTAGGTGCGGGCCCGCAGCAGCAGCACCGCGGTGACCACCGCGCCGAAGATCGGGCCCCAGAACTTGGGCATGGTCCCGGCCAGCACCGCGCCACCGGCGGCGATCAGGCCGCAGCCGATGATCATGCCGGTCATGTACTCGTGGGCGAGGCCCGCGCGGCGCTCGATCACCTCGTAGTCCGGGAACCCCTGGTCCTCCTTGAGGTCCTCGGCGTTGCTCGGCACGTGCGGCAGCGGGATCTTGGCCATCTTGATGGTCATCTGCGGCAGCGTGGACAGCACCACCAGCGCGGCCGCCGCCGCGCCGGCGCCGAAGCCGTGCGGCGGGTAGTCCACGAACATGGCCACGGTGGAGGTCAGCAGGCCGATCACGCCGACGGTGACCGCGGCGATGAACACCGACACGCCCGCGCCGATCACCATCAGCGCCGCGCCGCCGACCACCGCGACCAGTGCGAAGGCCAGCAGCAGGTTGGCCGCGCCTGGCACCCCCGGCACCGCGTAGAGCCCGGCAACGAAGGCCATCGGCAGCCCGCCGGTGGCGGCGATGATCAGGCCGGTGGTGGGTGCGGCGTAGGAGCGCACGACCACCGCCCCGACGATCACCGAGACGATCGCGGCCACGCCGGCGGTGATCGCGGCGGCCAGCGGGAAGGCCGCGCCTGCCAGCCAGACCGTGGCCGCGGCGGCGATGAAGGCCAGGCCGCCTGCCCAGTGGCCGAGGCGGCGCGCGGTGTCGGCGTCCCAGGCCCGGAAGCTGTCCGGGTCGGCGTCGGCGATGGCGTCGACCACGTCGTCGTAGAGCGCCTTGGGCGGGTTCTCCACCCGGCGGCGCAGCTGCAGGATGTCGCCGTCGACCACGGCCAGCGAGGCCAGCGTGCGGCCCGGCTCCAGCGGGTCCTGGCCGATCTTGGCCAGGCACCAGCCGCCGTGGCGCACGCCACCGTCCGGGCTGTTCTCCTGGGCCATCTCCAGCAGCATCGGCAGCAGGTCGGCCACCGCGACATCCGCGGGAAGCGCGACGTCGATGCGCGTTCGCGGTGCCACCACGGTCACTCGGCTGAACACCGTCGTCCCGGTCGCCACCAGGCGCCCCCTTGCTCGTGTACTTGGGTCGGTCTCGGCTCGTGCCGCGTCATTCGTACCCGGTTCGGGGCGCATTGCCCGAACTGGCCCTAGCGGTCGGCGAGCGCCCCTAGTATGGCCGCACCGGTGTTCCCGGCACCCCGGGTTCGGGTGGAATGGGGTAGGAAAGTCTCCCTGGGCCCCCGTCTGGGTGGCGGGTGACCGGTTTGGCCGATGACGAGCGACTAAGAGGTATCCGTTCGGTGAGCACGCTTCAGTTCAAGCGTTCGCCGCGGCTCAGCCCGCCGCGACCCCCCGGCGGCGAGGTTCACCTGGAGCCGCCGCCCGAGGTGCCCAGGGTCATCCCCGGCAACATCTTCATGAAGGTGCTGCCGTTCGTGATGATCGTCGCCTCGGTCGGCATGATGATCTTCATGTTCCAGACCGGGGGCAAGAACCCCCAGTCGCTGCTCTTCGGCGGCATGTTCCTGATCTCGACCATCGGCATGATGGCCGGCGGCGGGATGGGCGGGGGCGGCAAGGGCCAGAAGAAGGCCGAGATGAACGAGGACCGCAAGGACTACCTGCGCTACCTCGGTCAGATGCGGCAGCGGGCCAGGGAGGCCATCGCCGAACAGCGCGCCGAGCGCGAGTGGGTGCACCCGGACCCGAAGATGCTGTGGTCGCTCACGGCCAAGAAGAGCCGCCGCATGTGGGAGCGCCGGGCCAACGACCCGGACTTCGTGCACGTGCGCATCTGCGTCGGCACCCAGCGGCTGGCCACCCGACTGGTCCCGCCGCAGACCGGCCCGGTCGACGAGCTGGAGCCGATCTCCACGCTGGCCCTGCGCCGCTTCGTGCGCGCGCACTCGCTGGTGCCGGACCTGCCGATCTCGATCACCATGCGCGGGTTCGCCGCGATCAGCCTGCACGGGGAGAGGGAGCTGACCCGGCCGCTGGCCAGGGCCATGCTGGCCCAGCTGGCCACCTTCCACACCCCGGAGGACCTGCTCATCGCGGTGGTCACCGCGGGCAAGACCAAGGCCGAGTGGGAATGGGCGAAGTGGCTGCCGCACGCCCAGCACCCCAAGCTGGTCGACGGCATCGGCCAGCTGCGCATGATGGCCGGTTCGCTGGCCCAGGTCGAGGAGTGGCTGGACCAGCTCGAGCAGCCGCTGCGGGACCGCCAGCGGTTCACCCGCAACGCGCCGCCGAGCACCGACGAGCCGCACATCGTGATCGTCATCGACGACGGCGACGTCACCAGGGAAGAGAACATCCTGATGACGGAGGGGTTCACCGGCGTCACGCTGCTGGACCTGTCCGACAGCCTCGGCTCGCTGGCCTCCCGGCGCGGCCTGCGCCTGGTCGTGGAGCCCACCCGGCTCGGCGCGCGCAGTGCCAGCGGGGTGGAGTGGTTCGGCGCGCCGGACGCGCTGAGCGTGCCGGAGGCCGAGGCGCTGGCCCGCCGGTTGTCCCCGTACCGCACCGCGACCGGTGGCGGCGAGGCCAACGAGGACGAGCCGTTGCTCAGCTCCAACGTGGGCCTGTTCGAGCTGCTCGGCCTGCGTGACCCGATGACCTTCGACATCGCCCAGGCCTGGCGGCCCAAGCCGATCAGCGACCGGTTCAAGGTGCCCTTCGGCGTCGGCGAGTTCGGTCAGCCGGTGGAGCTGGACATCAAGGAGGCCGCGGTCGGCGGCATGGGCCCGCACGGCCTGTGCATCGGCGCGACCGGTTCCGGTAAGTCGGAGTTCCTGCGCACGCTGGTGCTGGGCCTGATGGCCACGCACTCCTCGGCGCAGCTCAACCTGATCCTGATCGACTTCAAGGGTGGCGCGACCTTCGCCGGTCTGGACGGCGCGGCGCACGTCGCGGCGGTCATCACCAACCTGGCGGACGACCTCACCATGGTCGACCGGATGCGCGATGCCATCGCCGGTGAGATGAACCGGCGGCAGGAGTCGCTGAAGAACGGCGGCAACTTCAAGAACGTCTGGGACTACGAGGCCGCCCGCGAGAAGGGCGCCGACCTCGACCCGTTGCCCGCGCTGTTCATCGTCATCGACGAGTTCTCCGAGCTGCTCTCGGCCAAGCCGGACTTCATCGACCTGTTCGTCGCCATCGGCCGGCTGGGCCGCTCGCTGCAGATCCACCTGCTGCTCGCCTCGCAGCGGCTGGAGGAGGGCAAGCTGCGCGGTCTGGACACCCACCTGTCCTACCGGGTCGGCCTCAAGACCTTCTCCGCCTCCGAATCCCGCGCGGTGCTCGGCGTCCCGGACGCCTACGAGCTGCCGTCCATCCCGGGTTCGGGTTACCTCAAGTACGGCGCCACCGAACCGATGATCCGGTTCAAGGCCTGTTACGTCTCCGGCCCGTACCGCCCGCCGGGCATGCAGGCCGTGCAGACCTCCGCGCCGGTCGGCGGCGACCGCAGGCCGAAGCTGTTCGTGCCGGACTTCGTGGAGATCCCGAAGGAGCCGGTGCGGCCGATCAGCGCGGAGAAACCCAAGGAGGAGAAGAAGCCGGACGCCCCGGTGGAGCCCTCCGAGCTGGACATCGTGGTGCAGCGCACCAAGAACCAGGGCCCCAAACCGCACCAGGTGTGGCTGCCGCCGTTGGTGGAACCGCCCACCCTGGACCAGTTGCTGCCGATGCTGGCCCCGACCGAGGACCGAGGGCTCACCTCGCCCGGCTTCTTCGGCAACGGGCGGCTGACGGTGCCGATCGGCGTGGTGGACAAGCCGTACGAGCAGCGCCGGGACCTGCTGTGGGCCGACCTGTCCGGCGGCGCCGGGCACATGGCGGTGGCCGGTGGCCCGCAGTCGGGCAAGTCGATGGTGCTGCGGACCCTGGTGATGTCCATGGCGCTCACGCACACCCCGCAGGAGGTGCAGTTCTACTGCCTCGACTTCGGTGGCGGCACCATGGGTTCGTTGCAGGGCCTGCCGCACGTGGGTGGCGTGGCTGGGCGACTGGACCCGGACAAGGTGCGCCGGACCATCGCCGAGGTCACCTCGCTGATGAACGAGCGTGAGCAGCGCTTCCGCGATCTCGGCATCGACTCGATGGTGGAGTTCCGCAACCGCAAGCGGCGCGGGGAGATCCCCGGCGACCTCTACGGCGACGTCTTCCTGGTCATCGACGGCTGGCTGAACTTCAAGCAGGAGTTCGAGAACCTGGAGATGCAGGTCGTCAGCATCGCCTCCCAGGGTCTGTCCTTCGGCGTGCACGTGGTGATCGGCGCGACCCGCTGGGCGGAGATCCGGCCCGCGCTCAAGGACCTGCTCGGCACCAGGTTCGAGCTGCGCCTCGGCGACCCGAGTGAGTCCGAAGTGGACCGTCGGGTGGCGGTGAACATCCCGCAGAACCGGCCAGGCCGCGGTCTGTCGGTGGAGAAGCTGCACTTCCTGGTGGCGCTGCCGCGGATCGACGCGATGCCCAACGCGGAGGACGTCGGCGCCGGCATCCAGGACGCCGCGGCCAAGGTCACCGCCAGCTGGCGGGGTCCGGTCGCGCCGCGGGTGCGGATGCTGCCCGATGTGCTCCACTACGAGGAACTCCAGGTCAACCCGGAGCTGCCGCGTCACCTGGTGCCGATCGGCATCAACGAGGACGAGCTGGCCACGATGTACCTGGACTTCGACGCGGAGCCGCACTTCCTGGCCTTCGCCGAACGGGAGACCGGCAAGACCGCGCTGCTGCGTGCGATCACCAAGGGCATCTGCGACCGGTACACGCCCAAGCAGGCCCGGATCATCATGGTCGACTACCGGCGCACCATGCTCGGCTTCGTCCCCGACGAGCTGCTGCTGGCCTACGCGGCCTCGTCCAACCAGCTCGGCGGCATGGTCAACGACATCAAGGCGTCGATGACCAAGCGGCTGCCCGGTCCGGATGTCACCCAGGAACAGCTGAAGAACCGGTCCTGGTGGACCGGCCCCGAGCTGTTCCTGATCGTCGACGACTACGACCTGGTCGCGCCGCAGGGCAACAACCCGCTGGCCCCGCTCTCGGAGTTCCTGCCGCAGGCCAAGGACGTCGGCCTGCACGTGATCCTGGCGCGCAACGCAGGCGGCGCCAGCCGGGCGATGTTCGACCCGATCATCGGCAAGCTGCGCGAGCAGGCCAGTCCGGGCATTGTGATGAGCGGTAACCGGGACGAGGGCGCGCTGCTGGGCAACGTGAAACCGTCCCAGATGCCGCCGGGACGCGGCACCCTGGTCAGCCGCAAGGCCGGTCAGGCGCTCGTTCAGGTCGCCTACCTGCCAGGAGACTGAGAGTGAGGGCTCGTTGAGCCTGCGCGTCGCGATCGACTTCGGGACGTCCAGCACCTGTGTCGCGGTGTCCGTCGACGGGCGGGAACCGCAGCTCGTGGTGGTGGACGGCGCCGACTCGGTGATGCCGTCCGCGGTGTACGCCGCCGCGGACGGCACCCTGTTCGTCGGTCACGAGGCCGAACGGCAGGCCGCGGTCGACCCCTCGCGCTACGAGCCGAACCCCAAGCGCCGGATCGACGAGGGCGAGCTGCTGCTGGGCAGCGCGGTGCTGCCGGTGCTGGACGTGGTGCGCGCGGTGCTGGCCAGGGCGGTCGCCGAGGCCAGGCGACTGGCCGGCGGGGCCCCGGTGGACCTGCTGGTGCTCACCCACCCCGCGGACTGGGGCGCCATCCGCACCAGGGTGCTGCGCCAGGCGGGCAACCGGCTGGCCAACGAGCTGGTGCTGGTGCCGGAGCCGGTGGCCGCCGCGGTGTTCCACTCGGCAGGCCACGTGCTCTCCGACGGGGCGGCGCTGGCAGTGCTCGACCTGGGCGGCGGCACGGTGGACGCCAGCGTGGTGCGCAGGCAGGGCGAGTCCTTCCAGGTGCTGGCCACCAGGGGCGATCCCGGTTTCGGCGGCGCGGACATCGACCAGCTGCTGCTCGAACACGTCGGCGTGCTGGTCCGCGCGGTCGACCCGGACGGCTGGCGCTCGCTGGTCGAGGGCAGGGAACTGGCCGACCGGCGGCGCAGGCGGGTGCTGCGCCAGGACGTGCGCGGCGCCAAGGAGACGCTGTCCCGGCACGCCTACACCGACGTGCCGCTGCCGCCCCCGTTCCCGGACGCGCACGTCACCAGGGCCGACCTGGAACGCCTGATCCACACCCCGCTGGCCAGGGCCGCCGAACTGGTCCAGGCCACCGTGCAGTCGGCGGGCCTGACCGCGGCCCAGCTCAGCGCGGTCTTCCTGGTCGGCGGCTCCAGCCGGATCCCACTGGTGGCCCGCCTGGTGCACGAAGCCACCGGAATAGTCCCCACGACCCTGGACCAGCCGGAGACCGTGGTCGCCCGCGGCGCCCTGCGCGCCGTGGCCGTCGACCCACACCGCACCGCCAACCTCCCACCCCAGCCACCCCCACGCCTGCCCCCACCGCCGCACTACTCCCCACCCCAGCCGCCACCCCCCGCCCCGGCCAAGGCGTCCAAGGCACCCTGGCTGATCGGCGCCGCGGTGGTCGCGGCTGTCGCCGCGGTGGCCATCACGGTCGCCCTGACCACCACCGGCAACCCCCAGGCGAGCACCGGCGGCACCCCCACCCCGACCAGCCAGTCGACCACCCCGTCCGACCAGCAGATCGCCCAGTACAGCTACCGGTTCAGCCTGCCGGCGGGCTGGTACCAGGCAGGCGGCGACGGCCCGACCCGCAAGGTCCAGCTCCGCCCGGACGGCGAGACCGCGGGTTCGGACGTGGTGGCGGTGGAGGAACGCGCCCTGACCTACGACAGCAACACGGACCGTAGCCGCGCCCTGCGCGAACTCCGGTCGGAGTACCAGAAGGTCGAGGCCGACGGTTACTCCGGGTTCAACCAGAATCACCGCTTCGCGGGAAAGGACGTCGTTTACTACCGGCGCACCGCCGGTGATGCGACAGTGGACTTCTACGTGGTCTTCCAGGGCAAGGCCCAGGTCACGGTCGGTTGCCAGTCCTCGGGCGGAGGACGGGAACGGGTTCGCGCCGGCTGCGAACAGGTGGTCGCGACCCTGTCGGTCGCAGGTTGAGAGCGGTTCAGAAGGGCAACAGCGTCATGGGGGATCAGGTACCGGTGCACGAGGTCATCGCCCGCTTCCGGGCCGAGGTGAACGCCGCCGTCGACCGGGGCGGCCGTGCCGCCGCCGAGGCCAGGGAACACAGCGACACCTTCCGCGGCCAGACCCGCGACCTGACCGAGCAGATCCGCAAGGGCCAGCTCACCCCAGCCCGCGAGGACCTCACCAAGCCGGGAGCCCGCACCCAGGCCACCGACTTCCGCACCGCCCAGCGCCTCCCGGTCGAAGACCTTCCCGATGGCGAACAATTACTGGCCCCACCCCCAGAACCATCCCCCGAACGGGGAACGCAAAAGCAAACAAAGGGCGCCAACGCCTGGCCATCCCGAATGCAAAACCCCCGCCGCACCGGCGATGACGAGGACTTTTCCCAGGAGCAAATCCTCTACTGACCCCGGGTTCCGCCCCGCGACGTTTACTGTCGCAACGGCTTCCGGAAACCTGACAACGCGATGGAACCGACCATGGCAGTGTCAGCGTCACAACGATGTCCGACAAGAACGACCCAACCAGGGGGTTCCTCAAAATGGCAAGTGGATACGGTCTTGACGCCGAAGGCATGGCCAAGGCGGCAGTCGACGTCGACAAGGTGAACAACGACATCACCTCCGAGCTCCGCTCGCTGCGCAGCGGCCTCGAGCCCCTGATCGGCATCTGGAAGGGCTCCGCCGCCACCTCCTTCGGCAAGCTGATGGAGCAGTGGGGCGCCGAGACCGAGAAGCTGAACCAGGCTCTCGGCGGCATTGCCTCCACCCTGAAGGAGCAGTCCGGCGGCTACATGCTCCAGGAAGAGGAAGCCTCGTCGAACATCTCCAGCATTGCCGCTGGCCTCGACGGCTGACCTCCTGCTCCAGTTCCGCTGTTTCGCACACATTCTTCGTAAGACTTGCCAAAAGGGGATTGAACGTGGAAATCAACATTGACTTCGGCGCCCTCCAGGAGGGTCAGTCCGGCTGCCAGCGTGCCGCGGGCAACCTGCAGACCAAGCTCGACGACCTGAAGTCGGACCTCCAGCCGCTCGTCAACACCTGGACCGGTGGCGCCGCCGAGGCGTACCAGGTCCACCAGAAGGCGTGGGACACCTCCGCGGTCAAGCTGCAGGAGATCCTGGCCAAGATCGGCATCGCGCTGGGCACCGCCACCGAGGCATACCAGCAGAACGAGTCGAAGTCCGCCGGCTCCTGGTGACCAGGCTCTGACCTGACGAACTTCTGGCCCCGAGGCGATTTCGCCTCGGGGCCAAGTCATGTCCGTCAGCCGAGGTGCGTGGTGGTGACCATGGCCTGCGCCTCGACTGCCTCGGGCATGCCCAGCTCGGCGAACAGGCTCGCCGCCGCCTCCAGGTGGGGCAGCGCCTTGGCGACTGCTCCGGTGCCGAGGATCGCCACGCCGAGAGCCTGGTGGGCCCGCGCGGCGCCTGGGCCACTCTTCGTGGACTCGAAGAATTCCAGTGCCTGCCGAGCGTGGACGGTGGCCGCGGCGAATTCCGCGATTCCGCACAACGCATGGGCCAGCTGAACCGATGCCTTCTGCGCCAGGAATCTCAAGTCGCCCCCGTGGCCCCGGCTGCGGGCGATGGTCAGGTAGCGCGCGGCCTGCCGGTACTTTCGTGCTTTCAGGTGGCAGGTGGCGATCTCGATCATCGAATCGAGCTCGCCTTCCAGGTGCTGGATAGTCCTGGCCAGCCTCAGTGCGCGAAATGCCGAGTACAGTGCGTCCCGGTCCCTGGCTGTGTTCCGATAGCTCGCCGCCAGGACGTTGAGTGCCCGGGTGAGCGCCCAGTGGGTACCGGATTCACTCCCGGCCTGGATGGACTCTTCGGCGATACGGACTGCGGCGGAATAGTTTCCGATCTGGAGTTCGAGTTGCGCCTGCGAAGCGAGGACGACGGCTACCTCGTTGACCAGCTCGAACTGCTGGTATATTCGCAGGGCCTGGTCGAGTTCCACCCGTGAGTTCTCATTCATGCCCATCTCTCGATAAGCCCCACCCAGGTTCAGCCTGGCCACGGCTTCGATCCGGAGATTCGGGTTGTCGGTCGCCGAATTGATGGCCATGGCGCTGTGGCACTCCGCGACCATCTCCTCCAGTTCGCCGAGGTACCAGTGGCAGGCGCTCAGGCTGGTCAGTGTCACGGCGTGGCCGAGGGAATTGCCGGTATCAGTGAAGAGCCTGGCGCCTTCGAGGAAAAGATCGAGTGCGGTTCTGATATTTCCCAGTCTGCCATGCGCTGAACCGAGAGTCAGCAGAGCATGGGCCGCGTTGTCCTTCAGGTCGGCGGCAAGGAATATTTTCAGGGCTTTTTCGCCGAGTTTACGGGATTCGTGGAATTCATTGGCGAGAAAGTGGGTGCGTGCCTGGGAGTAGAGCATCGCCGCGGTCTCTGTTGGGCTTCCGTCTGCTTCGGCCGCGGAAAGCCCGGCCTCTGAGACGGCCGTCCGGTCGGCGTGTGAGGATCGATTGAGGAGATGTGGACGCAAGGCGTCGGCAAGCTCCCATGCCTTTCTGGAATGGCCGAACTCCTGCGCCCTGGTTGTCGCCGCGACCAGGTTCGACTGCTCCCTGGCCAGCCAGTTCGCCGCCTCCTCCGGGTTCCGCGGGGTCAGGGCACGCACCCTGTCAGCCGATTGCGGCAGCCGGGAGGTGCCGGGGTTGAGCAGTCTGGTGGCCGCGTCCGTGTTGACCAGGTAGTAGTCGAGAAGCCGCCCGCTGGCGTTGAACTGCGTTTCCGTCGGATCGGTCGAGTTTCGGCGTTCAGTGCTGTACTCGCGCAGGAGGTCGTGGAACTGGTAGCGATCATGATGCTGGTGCAGGATCAGATTCGCGGCGTGCAGGACCTGGAGTAGCCGGGTGGATTCCGTGTTGTCCCGGTCCAGCAGTGTCGCCGCTGCCCGCGCGTCAAAATCGAGTCCTGGAACTAGGCTGAGGAAGCGAAACAACTGCCGGGCATCCGCGTCCAGGGAATCGTAGGAAAGGTCGAAAGCGGTGCGTACGGCGACCTGCTCGTCGCCGATGACCGCGAGGGCGGTCAAGCGGCTGCCCGCGCGGAGAGCGGCCACCGTGTCGTGCAGAGCCGTCGCGGACGGATCGGTCACATTCGCGGCCGCAATGCGCAGGGCGAGTGGCAGGTAACCGCACAGGCCGGTGAGTTCCCGCGTCGAGTCCGGGTTTGACTCGATGGCGGATCGGCCCAGCATTGAGATCAACAGTGACTGGGCCTCCGGATCGGTGAGCACGTCCAGCCGACGGTGTTCGACATCAGTCAGCCCGGCTGGCTCGTTCCGGCTTGTGATCATGACCGCACAGCCGGCCAGCGGCGGCAACAAGTCTCGGACCTGTTCCGCGGACGCGGCGTTGTCCAGTACGACCAGCACTCGCCGTCCGGTCAGGTGTTCGCGAAGGAGCTTGGCAAGCCGGTCCGGCGCGATGGGCGGCATTTCCCTCGGCATGCCGAAGCCGCGGAGGAACTGGGACAGCACCTCAGCCTGGGGGATCGGTGGGCTTGCCGCGAAGCCACGGAGGTTGACGTAGAGCTGGCCATCGGGGAACTCGCCGCGAACCGTGTGGCCGACATTTGTCGCCAGCGCGGTCTTCCCGACTCCCGGTGGGCCGGAAATGACCACCGACGCCGATCGGCGCAGCAGGTCGGCGAGTTCGGCGCGAAGCCTCGTCCGGCCGACGAAGTCGGGAATGGCCGGGGGCAGCTGCGTGGGTACGGCGGCCAACTGGAACGACCTGGCCGCCCGCGGTGCCAGTGACCGGTCCGCGGTGAGCACCTTCTGGTGCAGCTCGCGCAGCCGGGCACCCGGCCCGGCGCCCAGTTCGGCGGTCAGCACCGTGCCCGCCTCGGCAAAAGCCTCCAGTGCCTCCGCCTGCCGGTCGGCGCGATAGAGCGCCAGCATCAGCTGCGCCCAGAACTCCTCGTGCAGTGGGTTCTCCGTGGTCGCCGCGCGCAGGTCGGCCACCAGGTCCCCGCTGTGACCCAGTTCCAGCTCGGCCGCGAACCGCAGTTCCAGCGCCTGGACCCGGTCCGCTGCCAGCCGGACGCCGTAGTCCGCCCGCAACGAGGCCGATGGCACGTCCGCGAACGGCTGGCCCCGCCACAACCCCAGTGCTTCGCCGAGCAGCCGGGATCGGTCCGCCGCATCCGCCGTCTCCGCCGACCGGGTCAGGTCGCGGAAGCGGAACACGTCCACCGACTCCGGTGGGATGTCCGCCAGGTAGCCGCGGCCCGCGGTCTGGATCACCGTTGGGCCGAGGGACTGGCGCAGGCGTCGGATGTAGGTCTGGATCGCGGCTCGGGGTTGGGCCGGGGGGTCGAACTCCCACAGGTGGCCGGTCAGCTCCTCGACCGGGACGACCTCGCCTGCCCGCAGCAGCAGGCAGGCCAGCAGGATCCGGTGTTTGGTCGCGCCGATCGGGCCTGCTGGGGTCAGTAGTGGTCCGAGCACGCCGAATGCGGGTCTCATCAACAGCCCCCCTGTCGAGATGCTGTGATGCTAACCAGGGTCGGCGCCGGTGGCCTGGGGTCAGTCGCCTGCCAGGGCGATCTGGTCGCGGCCGCTGCGTTTGGCCTGGAGGACCGCGGCGTCGGCGCGGCGGACCAGGGACATCAGGTCGTGGCCCTGGTCGGGGGTGTGGACTGCCACACCGATTGAGGCGGCCATCCCAGTGATCACTACCGGCCTCCCGTCGGTAGAGATCACCGGGACGGCCATTTCCCTGATCTTGGCCCGGATCCGGCGCGCTGCCCTTATCGCCCGTTGCCGGTCGCTCGCCGGGAACAAGACCAGGAACTCATCGCCGCCGTGACCGCCGTATCGCGCCGCGATACCGCTGTCGTGGGCGACAGACCGTAAGACCTGCCCAACCGCCTGGAGCACCGAGTCCCCTGCCAGGTGTCCGTGTTCGTCGTTGACGAGTTTGAACCGGTCCAGGTCGACCACCAGCAGGACGCTTTCCCGGTTGCCCGCGTGGTGCAAGGCCGCTGGCGCCTGCTCGGCCCAGCCCCTGCGGTCGAGCAGGCCGGTCAGCGGGTCCGTCGCCCAGTAGCCGTACGGCTGGCCGCAGGCATGGCAGCTGAGGCCGTGGGCTGTGTCAGCAGTGGTTCCTGAGTACATCGCCGGATCGACCCCCACCGAGTTCATCTCGTATGCCGGGCACGTGTTGCGGTCATCAACCTGCTGGACGACGGTTGAGCTTGGTCACTTCCGAAGTCTATGGTTGGTGTACCAGGGTTTCAACTGAGGAAAAAGCCGTCACCCGGATGGCCCTTTCTATCAGTAAAATATTCGAAGTGGTCTAGTGGAGGCCCCATGGCTGAGCGGGCAGGTCAGAGCCTGGCCGGCAAGCTGAACCACCTCTTCGCCGTGTCGGCGCCGAGGGCGGGGCAGGAGTACAGCAACGAGCACGTGGCAGCTGCCATCACGGCCAGTGGTGTGACGATCTCGCAGAGTTACATCTGGCAGCTGCGCAAGGGAAACAAGGACAATCCGACCTTCAAACATCTGCAAGCTCTGGCAGGTTTCTTCGGAGTTCCTGTCAGCTACTTCTTTGATGACGAGGTTACGGATAGGGTCGATCGCCAGTTGGCCGATCTGAAGGAAGAGCGGCACAGGCTTCGCCAGCTCGCGGGCAGCAGTGAGGCGCAGCTCATGGCCATGCGTGCTGGAGAACTTTCTCCACAGGGACGCCGACAGGTCATGGACCTGCTCGACGTCGTCTACCGGCTCGAACAGGCCGAGCGGGGCGAGAACGCGGGCGGGTGAAAGGGGCGGTCCCGTGCGGGAACGCGATCTACGACGTCGGTGCCGGCGGTTGCTCAACGAACTGGACATCCGGCCACCGCTGGACGTCACCGAGCTGTGCCGTCGCGTGGGTGAGCGGCGCGGCAAACCGATCCGGCTGGTGGCGCACCCGATCCCGGTGCCGGGGCCCTTCGGGGTGTGGATCGCCACCGAGACGGCCGACTACATCCTGTACCAGGAACGCACCACCAAATCCCACCAGAACCACATCATCCTGCACGAACTCGGCCACCTGCTGGCCGGTCACCGCAGTGGTGAGGGGCATGACGACCCGATGCTGACCGCGCTCTACCCGGACATCGAGCCGGACGCGGTGCGCAGGGCGTTGCGCCGCACCAGCTACGACGACTCGCAGGAACTCGAGGCGGAGACCGTCGCGACGATCATCCTGGAATGGGCATCGGTGCTGGACCGGGTCGCGCCCGGGGACTCGGCCGACGTACCGACCAAGCGGATCGAGAACGCGCTCGGCGACCGGCTGGGCTGGTTGTGAACCCGACCACCATCGTCATGACCGTGCTCCAGGGCGTGCTGCTCTACGGCGCCCTGTTCTGGAAGCTCTACCAGTTCAGCCGGGCCCCGCACGACCGCTCACTGCGGATCGTGACGGTCTGCCTGGTGGCCGCCGGGTTCGCCTACCCGCTTGGCCTGCTCGCCGGCAGCACCGCGGAACCGACCATCGCGGTCATCTTCTACAGCTGGGCGCAGTACAGCCTGCTGATGACGGTGATCTACACCCTGGTGCTGTTCTTCATGTTCACCGCGCTGGACCCGGCGCGGGCCAGGGTGCGGGCCTGGTGGCAGGCGCTGCCGTTGCTGGTCTGCCTGGCCGGGCTGGCCGCGGTCACCTTCTCCGCGCCCGCCGACCCTGGGCCCGGCGGCTACTCGATCGCCACCGTGGCCGGCTTCTACCTCTTCGCCGACGCCTACCTGGCCTACGGCGTGGCCGTGGCGCTGCGCTGGACCCGGCGCTACGCCCGCGGCGCCACCGGCAGGCTGCGCACCGGGTTGCTGATCACCTCGATCGGCGAGGTGCTGCTGATCGCCGCTGCGGGCGGCACCTGCCTGACCGTCGCGCTGATGTGGGCCGGCGTGCCGATGCCGGACTGGACCCGCACGCTGTCCACCTTCATCCTCTTCCCCGGCATCCTGATGTTCATCATCGGCGTGAGCTACCCGGGTGTGCTGATGCGGCTGGCCGCCTTCCGGGTGTGGTGGCAGCACCTTCGCGTCTACCACCAGCTCCGGCCGCTGTGGACCACCCTGCACCGGGCCTTCCCGCAGGACTCGCTGACCCGCGGCCCGGTCCGGCCGGTCCGGGACGCGCTGAGCCTGCGCGGGGTGCACCGCCGCTACTACCGGCGGGTCATCGAGTGCCGGGACGGGCTGGTGCGGATCAGCCCCTACCTCGCGCACGTGCGCGCCGAGTCCGAGGCGCTCTCGCTGGCCGAGGCGCTGCGGGCCGGGCTGCGCGCGCACGCCGAGGGCACCGAGGTGGCCCCGCAGGCGATGTCGCTGGCGCTGCCGGCCGGGGACGGGCTGGACGACGACGTGCGCGAGCTGCTCGCGCTGTCCACCGAGCTGCGCCGGGCCCCGGCCACCGTCTGAACCAGCGGTGAACGGCCGGTGACGCTGCTCACCGGCCGGAGCGCCCCCACCCGTCAGGATCATCTCCGGCGTCATCTACACTGGTCGGGCCCGGTCACACCTGTGCAGTCCGGATCACGACGCCCGTTAGCGGCCGTTTTGACCCTACGCAGGGCCAGCGGGTAACCTGATCCGCTGTTGTGCGGTATACGGTGCGACTAGGGTCCGCCGCGCGTTTTCGAGTTGGTCCTCCAGCTGAAACGCATCACCGCAGTGACATCCCGTGATGTGAGGACGACGAGGTAGACCCGTGCGCACGTACAGCCCGAAGCCCGGCGAGGTGAAGCGCACCTGGCACGTCATTGACGCCCAGGACCTGGTGCTCGGCCGGCTCGCCACCCACGCCGCGACTCTGCTGCGCGGCAAGCACAAGCCCATTTTCGCTCCGCACATCGACACCGGCGACTTCGTCATCGTGATCAACGCGGACAAGGTGGCCCTCACCGGCCAGAAGCGCGACCAGGAGTTCGTGTACCGCCACAGCGGTTACCCGGGCGGCCTGCGCAAGCGCTCGTTCGGCGAGATGATCGACAAGCACCCCACCAAGCTGGTCGAGAAGACCATCAAGGGCATGCTGCCGAAGAACAAGCTCGGCAACGCGATGGGTAAGAAGCTCAAGGTCTACGCAGGCCCGGAGCACCCGCACGCGGCCCAGCAGCCGCAGCCGTTTGAGATCAAGAAGGTCGCCCAGTGACCGCGGCCGACGAGAACTTCGAGGAAGCCAGCGTGAGCACTGAAGAGACCGCAGCCGTCGAGGAATTCGACGCTGCCGCCGAGGTCGTCGAGGACGCTGTCGCGCCCGAGGTCGAGGAGTCCGCGGAGGAGGTCGCCGCCGAGGTGACCGAGTCCGACGAGGCTGCCGCCGAGGCGAGCGACACCGAGTCCGACGAGGACGCCGCGCCGGTCCGCACGATCCCCGTGCTGTCCAAGCCGGTCCAGACCGTCGGCCGTCGCAAGGAAGCCGTGGTCCGGGTCCGCCTGGTGCCGGGCAGCGGCAAGTTCCTCCTCAACGGCAAGACCCTTGAGGACTACTTCCCGAACAAGGTGCACCAGCAGCTCATCAAGGAGCCGTTGGTGACCCTGGAGAAGGTCGAGGCCTTCGACATCTTCGGGAACCTGCGTGGCGGTGGCCCCTCCGGTCAGGCAGGCGCGCTGCGCCTGGCGATCGCCCGCGCCCTGATCGAGGTCGACAGCGAGGACCGTCCCCCGCTGAAGAAGGCCGGCTTCCTGACTCGTGACCCTCGGGTCAAGGAGCGCAAGAAGTACGGTCTGAAGAAGGCCCGTAAGGCGCCTCAGTACAGCAAGCGCTGATTTTTCAGCCGCAAGGCAACCAGCGGGAGCAGCCATCCGTATACGGAGAGCTGCTCCCGCTTTTTTGTCATCCGCCGCCCCCAGTTCCCGGAGGACCCCTCGTCATGGCTCGACTGTTCGGCACCGACGGCGTTCGCGGACTCGCCAACGCTGACCTGACCCCGGAGCTAGCGCTCTCCATCGCCGCCGCCGCGGCGCAGGTCCTGGCCGAACACGACCGCTCCCACCGCCCGATCGCGGTGGTCGGCCGTGACCCGCGCGCCAGCGGCGAGATGCTGGAGGCCGCGGTCACCGCCGGCCTGGCCGCGGCTGGCGCGGACGTGCTGCGGGTCGGCGTGCTGCCCACCCCCGCGGTGGCCTTCCTGATCGCCGAGCTGGGCGCGGACCTGGGCGTGATGATCTCCGCCTCGCACAACGCGATGCCGGACAACGGGATCAAGCTGTTCGCCGCGGGCGGGCTGAAGCTGCCGGACACCGTCGAGGACGAGATCGAGGCCAAGCTCGCCGACACCACGGCGGGTCGGCCCACCGGCGCCGGGGTCGGCCGGGTGCGGGACATCGCCGACGCCGGTCAGCGGTACGTGGACCACCTGCTGCTGGCCACCGGTCAGCCGCTGGAGGGCATCAAGGTCGTGGTGGACTGCGCCAACGGCGCCGCGGCCGCGGTCGCCCCGGACGCCTACCGCCGGGCCGGGGCCGAGGTCATCGCGGTGCACGCGGACCCGGACGGCCTCAACATCAACGAGAACTGCGGCTCCACCCACATCGACGGCCTCGGCAAGATCGTGCTGGAGCACGGCGCCGACCTGGGCATCGCGCACGACGGCGACGCCGACCGCTGCCTGGCCGTGGACGCCGACGGCAACATCGTCGACGGCGACCAGATCCTGGCCGTGCTGGCGCTGGCCATGAAGGACGCGGGCGAGCTGGCCGAGGACACCCTGGTCGCCACCGTGATGAGCAACCTGGGCCTGCACCTGGCCATGCGCGAGCACGGCGTCAACCTGCGCACCACCGCGGTCGGCGACCGGTACGTGCTGGAGGAGCTGCGTGCCAACGGCTACACCCTGGGCGGCGAGCAGTCCGGCCACGTGGTGCTGCCGGGGCACGCCACCACCGGCGACGGCCTGCTCACCGCGCTGCGCCTGATGGCCCGGATGGCGCTGACCGGCAAGTCCCTCGCTGACCTGGCCGGTGTGATGCGCCGCCTGCCGCAGGTGCTGATCAACGTCAAGGTCACCGACAAGGCCGCGGTCGCCACCGCGCCCTCGGTGGCCGAGGCGGTGGCCGCGGTCGAGGCCGAGCTGGCCGGCAACGGCCGGGTGCTGCTGCGCCCGTCCGGCACCGAGCAGCTGGTCCGGGTGATGGTGGAGGCGCCGAGTCAGGACGCCGCCCAGGATGCGGCGCAGCGGCTGGCCGGGGTGGTTTCCGCGGTGCGCTGAGTGGTGCACCGCTAGGGTCGCTGGCATGAGTATCGGCGTGCCGGTGTTGCTGTTGCTGGTGATCCTGTTGCTGGTCGGCACGATCGTGCTGGTCATCGTGCTGTCCGCGAGCGCCAAGAAGAAGCGTGCGGCCCAGGGCTACCCGCAGCAGTGGGGGCAGCCTGGCCCCGGGCCGCAGCAGCAGTGGGGTCAGCCCGGTCCGCAGCAGGGCTGGGGTCAGCAGCCGCCGCCACCCGGGCAGTACCCGCCCCAGCAGTACCCGCAGCAGGGGCCCGGTCCGTACTGACGCCGCACGGCGCTGACGGGGGCCGGGTACATTTCTCTCCCGGACGTGGAAAGACCCTGGGGGCCGTGAGATGAGTGTTGAGGACAGGCTGGCCGCCGCGCTGCGGCAGCAGTACGAGGCCACCCGGGAGAACGAGCTGCTCCGGGACATGCGCGAGTCGCAGGTGGCCAAGGCGACCGCCTCGGCCAAGGAGGAGCTGGACCAGCAGGGCAAGGTCACCGACCGGGTCACCGCGCACATCACCGAGCTGGCCAAGCGGCAGCGCCAGGGCGGTGGCTGGGCCACCAAGTCGGTGATGGACCGCGGGGACGGTCAGTTCCGCTTCGGCGGTGAGGACGAGGAGGAGGGCTACCGGCCCCCGCCCGCCTACTCCGCGCCCGCACCGCCGCCGCCTCCGCCCCCGCCGCCGGTGGCGCCCCCGCCGGTGACCAGGCGGGCACCCGCCCGGCGGCCCGCGGACGACGATGACGACTACGAACAGCAGTCCTGGCTGAGCTGACTCAGGGCGGGCTGGTTCAGGGCAGCCGGAGCAGGGCCGCGACCACCGTGTGGTCCTGGTCGACCGAGACCACCACGGCCGGGCCGCCGATCCCGGTGGTGAGCACGCCGATCAGCTGGAACAGGCCGGCCGCCGCGCCGGTGTCGCCGAGCAGTCCGGCCGGGTCGACCACGGTGGCCGCGCCGAGCAGGCCGGACAGCTCGACCGGCGCGCTGACCAGGCCGACCTCGCCGGGTTCGATCCGGTGCCGGGCCAGCAGCCCGCGCACGCAGTCGGCGACCGCCTCCTGGACCGGGTCCCCGGCCACCAGCCGGGAGCCGAAGCCGAGCACCTCGGCCAGCACCGGCCGCGGGCCCGGCGGTTCCAGCAGCAGCACCCCGGCGCCCTCACCGAGTGGGCCTGCCTGCACCGGGTACTGGCCTTCCAGCCACTCGCGTTCCGGGGTCAGCTCCTCGGTGCCGCCGACCAGGGCCCGCGCGCACTGGCCGCCGCCGATCAGCCTGCTCGCGTAGCGCAGTGCGCTGAGCACCGCGGCCCGGCCACCGGCCACGGTCGCGTTCGGGCCGCGCAGCCCGTGCCGGATGGCGCAGATCGAGGCCGGGCCGTTCATCAGCGCGAACGGCACCAGCGAGGGTTCGATGAAGTAGGGCCTGCGCCGGGTCAGCGAACCGCGCACCACGTTGGCCTGGGTGCCGGCGCTGCCACTGGTGGTGCCCAGCACCAGCGCGGTGTCCGGATCGGCCAGGCCGGGGTGGGCGGCGAGCAGTTCGCCCACGGTGAGCACGGCCAGCGCGGCGGCCCGGTCCATCGAGGCGGTGCCCTTGAGCCCGAGTAACGCCTGGATGTCCACCTCCGGCACGGCGAATCCCCCTGGCGCCCGGCCGGTGCGGAGACCGGCCAGCAGTGCCGGGGTGGCCAGGCCGTAGGCCGAGGCGGCGGCGTGCGCGGTGAGCGCGAGGCCGCTCACGAGGCGGCCCCGAGCAGCACGATCGCGTTGTTGCCGCCGAAGGCCAGGCCGTTGCTCTGCACCACGCGCAGCCGGGCGGGCACCGCGGTGTTGGGCACGCAGTCGATCGGGCAGTCCGGATCGGTGACCCGGTGGTTGATCGTCGGCGGGATGAAGCCCTCGGTGATGGCCAGCGCGCAGGCGGCCACCGACAGCGCGGTGGCCGCGCCCATGGTGTGTCCGAGCATCGACTTGAGCGAGATCGTGCGCGGCGGGCGCGCGCCGAAGACCTCGCGGATGGCGGCGGTCTCGGTGACGTCGTTGGCCTTGGTGCCGGTGCCGTGCGCGGAGATCAGGTCGACCTGTGCCGGCGCGATCCCGGCGTTGGCCAGCGCGCGGGTCATGCCGAGCGCGATGCCGGTGCGTTCCGGCGCGACCTGGTGGTAGGCGTCGCAGCTCAGGCCGTAGCCGAGCAGTTCGGCGTGGATCCGCGCGCCCCTGGCCACCGCGGTCTCCCAGGGTTCCAGCAGCAGCACCGCGGCGCCCTCGCCGGTCAGGATGCCCTGGCGGTCGGCGTCGAAGGGGCGGCACACGTCGGGGGAGATGGTGCCGAGGCGGTAGAAGCTGGTGAAGGTGAGCCGGCACATCGCGTCCGCGCCGCCGCACAGCGCGAAGTCCGCCTCGCCCGAGCGGATCGCGTCGAAGCCGTTGCCGATCGCGTAGTTGCCCGCCGAGCAGGCCGTGCCCAGGGTGCACAGCTCGACCTCGCGCAGGCCGAGTTCGGTGGCGATGTCCAGGCCCAGCCGGGCGGCCGGCACCTGCGCCGCCAGCAGCGGGTCCCGGTGCCCGTGCTCGTCCGCCAGATCCGCGGCCACCAGCCGTTCCAGGGTGGGCGCGCCGCCGTCGGTGGTGCCCATCGAGATCAGCCCGTGCCCGGCGCGCAGCCGGTCGAGGTCGGCTTCGGCGTCACGGACGGCCATGGTCGCGGCGGCCGCGGCGAACTGCCCGGCCCGGCCCAGCGCGGCCGGATCCGCCACCCGCAGCCAGTCCGCCGGATCGAAACCGGTGACCTCGCAGCCCATCGTGCGGTCGAAGCCGGTGGTGTCGAAGGCGGTGATCGGCCTGGCCCCGCTACAGCCCGCGCGCAGGCCGTCCCGGAAGGCCCCGGCGCCGATCCCGATGCTGGAGACCACGCCGATCCCGGTGATCGCGACCCGCCGCCCGGTCACGCCTGGCGCGCCCTGGCCAGCACGTCCAGCACCGACCGCAGATCGACCAGGTGCGCCAGCTCGGACTCGTCCACCTCGATGTCGTACTCGATCTCCAGATTGGCCAGCAGCTCGATCAGCATCATCGAGTCCGCGCCCAGCTCGGCCAGGAACGAGGTGTCCGGCCCGACCCGCTCCGGCTCGACCCCGAGCACCCTGCTGATCACCGCGCGGATGCGTTCGACCTGGTCCTCCACGGGGTGTGCCGCCTTCCTCCGATGCGCCGACGTCGGGGCCCATTCAACTACGCCCCGCGCCTTCCCGCGGTAGGGTGCCCGCGCTGACGTCAACAGGGGTGGGGATGAGATGCCGAGGACAACGCAGGTGCTGGCCAGGGTGCTGCCCACCGACGTGTCGGACGTGCTGCTGATGGTGACCACGGCCGCCGCGCTGGGCGCGCTGGTGATCTCCATCCTGGTGCTGGCCAAGCTCGGCAAGACCGGTCGCGTCGGTCAGCCTCCCGTGTCCTTCGGCCCGCCGCCGGGGCCACCCGGACCGGTGGGACAGCCCTTCCCGCCGCAGCCGCAGGCCCACCCCGGCCAGCAGCCCCCACCCGGATGGGGTCAGCCGCAGGGCTGAGTCGACCCGGGGCTCCCTACCCGGAGTACTCGCCCGGTCGGCGGAACCGGCGAACCGTGTGTGCCGGGCAGGCCGGTATGCCACAGTGAGCGTTGGCCCGAGGCGGGCCAGGCGCCGCGTGCGGTGTGCGCGCGCAAACCGTTGACCGCGGCCGGGAACGGCGGGCGGAGCGGCGACGTCTGCGTTGTGAACACTCCAATGGGGAGGAAGGGACCGTGGCAGGTTACGGATCTGATCCGGCGACGATGAACAGGGTCGCCGGCTCCATCGCAGACGGCGCGACCAAGACCAGTGACGGGGTCAAGGACTTCGTGGCCAGCCAGGCCAATCCCGCTGACTTCGGCACCAAGCACCAGGAGAAGGGCGGCCCGTACCGCGACGGCGTGCAGAAGCTGGCCGACGGGGTCAAGGGCATGGTCGAGTCGATGACCGCCTTCTCCAACAAGGTCAAGCAGTCGGCGGGCACCTACCGCGGTTCCGAGTCGAGCAATGCCAGCACCGTGCGTAACTCCGGGGGCAAGTGATGGCCAAGGCCGACTGGAACGAAGTCAAGGCGATCCTGGACAACCCCAACGTCAATCCGGACACCAAGCGCGAGATTCTCGACGAATACCTCGACACGCGCGATGACGACCGGATCGACGACGAGCACAAGAAGTACATCAAGGAATACTCGCCGGGAAACGAACTCGACGATGAGGACGAGAGCGAGTTCGACGGCGACGATGACGACGAGGACGAGGAACAGGAACTCGACGAGGCCGTAGCCAAGGGCAAGCAGGAAGCCTCGGACGCGGACAACAAAGAGGGCAGCGACAAGAAGGCCACCGACGCCAACAACCAGGCGAAGGACAAGATCGGCAAGGCCCAGCCGCCCGCGCTCGGCGGGGTCGGCACCAAGAACTCCAACGAGCTGTTCGACGGTGCGGTCAGCAACCTGGAGATGTTCAAGCGCTATCTGCCAGCCTGGAACATGCGCGGCGTCAAGCACGTCGACTTCCAGTCCGGGATCCAGCTCCGGTGGGAAGAGCAGAAGGGCATCGACTTCCAGAAGTTCCTCACCGAGGCCGATGAGTTCACCAAGGCCAAGGCCGCGGTCGACCAGTACGTGGACGATGTCGACGGCCAGCTGATCGGCCTCTACGGCGCCTGGGACGGCAAGGCCGCCAGCGCCTCCAGCCAGCACTACAGCAGCGCGGTGCGCCCGCAGCTCGACCAGCTGGTCAAGCAGCTCGGCGGCGCGGGCGAGACGCTGTCCAAGGCGGTCGGCGAGATCTACCGGGCGTGCAAGCTCAAGTGCGAGGAACTGACCAACTCCTTCTCGCTGAACATCGGTGGCGCGCCGCCGGAGATGGCCAAGAAGATCGTCACCATCGCGATGCAGGGCCTCACCGGCGACGACGACGCGCAGCGCAACCAGATCAAGGAGGTGGCGAGCTGGCTGGACCGTACGACCGGCAGCGCCACCTCGCGCGCGCTGGACGACGACGACTGCGGTGACCTCGAAGAGTCCACCAAGACGATGGTGCGCGACACCTGCAAGAAGTGGGCCGACGGTCCCTTCGACAAGGAGTTCGGCGGCAGGCTCACCCAGTTCGAGAACTCCTGCAACGCCGCGCTGACCACGGTCAACGCCCAGTGGGACTCGGTCAACAACTTCCTCAAGGGCTACACGCCGAACTTCCCCAAGGACGGCACCGGCGGTGGTGGTGACACCGGCGGCAACGGCGGTGGCGGCACCGGCACCGGTGGTGGCGGCGGGGGCGGCACGGGCTCCGGCGGCGGTGGCGGGGGCGGCATGCCCAAGCCGCCGTCCATGCCGGAGCTGCCCAAGTCCGAGCTGCCGGGCGGGCCGCAGGATCCGTCCAAGCTGCTCGACCAGACCGACCCGTCCAAGGTGCCGGTGCCCAACGACCAGCAGACCGTCACCATCGACGACGGCAGCGGGCGCAAGATCCAGGTGACCGAGCCGACCGATGACGGCAAGGTCAAACTGATGATCACCGGGCCGGACGGCAAGCCGAAGCCCTACGAGATCGACTTCCAGCTGCCGGGTGAGAAGCCCGGTCAGCCGGGGATGCCCGGACAGCCCGGCGGACCCGGTCAGCAGGGTGGCCAGCCCGGCGTGCCGCACGAGCGGCTGGACGTCTCCGGCAAGCCCGGCGGTGAGCAGCCGACCCAGATCAAGCCGGGGCCGGACGGCACCGCCTCCTTCCGGGACGGCAACTCGCTGATCACCACCCAGCTGGTGCCGGGGTCGACCGACCAGATGAAGGTCACCATCGACAACATGGACGGCAAGCCGCCGACCACGTACACGGTGAACTTCGAGGACGAGGCGCCCAAGGGCGGACCGGGCCAGACCGGCCCTGGCGGCCAGGGTGGCGCCGGTGGTCCCGGTGGTCCCGGTGGCCAGGGCGGCATGCCGCGGCCGATGCCGTTGATCGGTGGCGAGCCCGGCGACATCCGCCAGGGCGGGCCGATGCGGGCCGAGCCGATGCCGTTCCAGCAGCAGGGGCCGTACCAGACCGAACCCGCCTTCGGGCGGATGGAACCGGGGCAGCACTTGCCGCCGGGGCAGCACATGCAGCCGGAACCGGCCTTCGGGCGCGGTGGCGAGCCGATGATGCCGCAGGGCGCCCAGGGTGGTCCGCCGCCGGGCTGGCAGGGTGGCCCGCCGCAGGGGCCGCCGCCCGGTTGGCAGCCGCCGCCCCCGCCTGGCTGGCAGGGCGGTCCGCCGCCAGGGTTCCCGCCGCAGGGGCCGCCGATGGGTCCGCCGCCGGGGATGCCGCACTGGCAGCCCGAGCCGATGCCGATGCAGCACGGCGGTCCGCCGCCGCCTCCGCCGCCCGGCTGGCAGCCGCCGCCCCCGCCACACATGCCGCCGCCGCCGCAGTTCGGCCACGAGCAGGGCTGGCAGGGTGGGCCGCCGCAGGGCAGCCCGCCGCCGCCTCCGCCGGGGTGGCAGCCGCCGCCCCCGCCGCCGCCGAACTGGGGTGGGCCGCAGCCCGGCTTCGCCGGCGGGCCGTTCCCGCCGCAGGGCTTCATCGACGGCACCGGGACGGCCTCGGCCGCCTCGGGCAGCTACGACATGGGACACACCACGACCTCGGCAGGCGGCAACCCGTCCGCGGGCAGTGCCTTCGGCAGTGGGCCGGACCAGCCCTCCGCCGGTGGCGCGGGCCTGTCGGACACCAACAGCCCGCAGGCCACCGGTTCCGGTGGCGCCGGGCTGGCCTCGGTGCCCGACGGCGGCGCGTGGAACCAGCAGCAGATGGGCGGTCAGCCCCCGGCAGGCGCGCCGATGGGTGGCGGCATGCCGATGGGCGGTGGCGCGGGCGCCGGTGGCGGCCAGGGCGGCGACCAGGAGCGGCAGGCCAGCAACTGGCGCACGCAGGGCCAGTACTTCTCCATCGACGAGGACGGCAAGCGGAAGTGGGTCAACCCCGTGCTCGGGGATGACGGGTTCCGCGACCGGTGACCGGACCGGTGCCGCAGTGGGGTCAGGCGCCGGGCGGTTACCCGCCGCCCGGCCTCGCCCCGGCTCAGCGGAAACCCTCGCTGGTCGCGGTGGTGATCGCGTTCGTCTGGGTGCTGGTCAGCGCCGGGGTCGAGGTCGGCTTCGGGCTCAGCGCGGCCGGCGGCAGCCGTCAGGGCGGGTTCCACCTCGGCGTCGGCCAGGTGAAGAACGACATCCTGGGCTACTACGCGATCCCCGGCGCGATGCTGCTCACCGTGGTGCTGGCGGTGCTGACCCTGTTCCGGCAGAACTGGGCCAGGTTCGTGCTGCTCGGGCCGTGCCTGGTCTTCGCGGGCGTGCACCTGTGGCGGCTGATCGAGCTGCTGCCGCGCGGGCTGGACGTGCTGGAGCTGGTGACCCGGATCTGGTTCGTGGCGTTCTGGCTGATCGGGCTGCTGCTGTACCTGCTGCCGCCGGTGAACCGGGCGCTGGGCAGGCCGCGGCCGACGGGCTTCCCTCCGCAGCAGTTCGGCGGGCAGCCGGGCTGGGGCGCGCCGCCGCAGCAGCCCCCTGGCGGAAACCCCGGCTGGCCGCCGCCGCGCTGAGTCAGCGGTGCGCGGGCGTGGGCAGCGGGCCGCGGGTGTAGTCGATGGTGCAGCCGCGGACCTCCTCCTCCAGCAGCGCGCTGTAGGCGCGGGTGCCGGTGAGGATGCGCAGCAGGAACGCGGTGGCCAGTGCCTTGGTCAGGCGCTGGGTGGTGTGGTGCGAGCGGCCGTCCAGCAGCAGGTCGCTCCAGTGCCTGCCCTCGGTGAAGGCCAGGTGGGTGGCCTTGGTGATCCCGCGCAGCTGCACCGGTCCGGCCCAGGCCTGGGCGACCGGCTCCACGTGGCCGACGGTGGGCGCGACCAGGTCCTGCGCCGCGGACAGGTGCAGGCCGGGCATGGCGCAGTCGTGCGCGGCGTCCAGCGCGGAGGGCCGGGTCTCGGCCAGCGCCAGGGTGACCACGGCGCGGATCCGGGTGTCCTCGGCCGCGGCCAGCACCGCGGCGCCCGCACCCATCGAGTGCCCGGCCACGGCCAGTCGTTCCGGGTGCACGCTGATGTCGCCCTCGCCGAGGCGGACGCCGGTGCAGACGTCCAGCGCGGTGCGCAGGTCGGCGGCGAAGAGCCGGTGACTGGGCAGCGCGCCGGTGTGCGTGCCGGGGGCGGCGACCACGATGCCCCAGCTCGCCAGGTGTTTGAACAGGCCGAGGTAGCGGCGGGTGGGCTGCAGCCAGCCGTGGCCGAAGGCGACCGCGGGCAGGCCGAGACCTTGCGCCGGGGTGACGATCACGCCGGGCAGGCCGATCAGGCCCAGGTCCCCGCGTAGCACCTTGTGCGGACCGGGGCGGGACAACGTCACCAGCGCCTGCTTGGCCGTCAGGGCCTTGACCGCGCGTGCCATGCCCCGGACGGTAGTGGATACCGGCCAGTCGGGCTGGTGTCGGCCCGAGGTTTGGACCAATCCGACTCCGCCGACGGCAGCGCCTACCCTGTCCCGAGTGTGTGGGATCGTGGGATACGTAGGACATCGGCCGGCCCTGACCGTCGTGCTGGACGGGTTGCGGCGGCTGGAGTACCGGGGCTATGACTCGGCAGGCGTGGCCGTGCTCGACGGTGACGGCGGACTGGCTGTGGAGCGCAAGGCCGGGCCGCTGGTCAACCTGGAGACCAGGCTGGACGAGGTCGGCAGGGACGGCTTCGCCGGGACCAGTGGCATGGGCCACACCCGGTGGGCCACGCACGGCGCGCCGACCGACCGCAACGCGCACCCGCACCGGGACACCAGCGCCAGGCTGGCCGTGGTGCACAACGGCATCATCGAGAACTTCATCGCGCTGCGGGTCGAGCTGGAGGCCGCCGGGATCGAACCGGCCAGCGACACCGACAGCGAGACCGCGGCGCACCTGATCGCCGCCGCCTACCTCGACGGTGCGACCGCCGGTGACCTGGCCGCCTCGGTGCGCCTGGTCTGCCGCCGGCTGGAGGGCGCCTTCACCCTGGTCGTCACGCACGCCGACCACCCAGACCTGATCATCGCCGCGCGCCGGTCATCGCCGCTGGTGGTCGGGGTCGGCGACGGGGAGAACTTCGTCGCCTCCGACGTGGCCGCCTTCATCGAGCACACCAGGGACGCGGTCGAGCTGGGCCAGGACCAGGTGGTCGAGCTGACCCGCGCCGGGTACCGGGTCACCGACTTCCACGGCGAGGACGCGCCGAGCACGCCGTTCCACGTGGACTGGGACCTCGCGGCCGCGGAGAAGGGCGGCCACGAGTACTTCATGCTCAAGGAGATCGAGGAGCAGCCCGACGCGCTGGCCAACACGCTGCGCGGGCACTTCCAGGACGGCCGGATCGTGCTCGACGAGCAGCGCCTGTCCGACCAGGACCTCCGGGACGTGGACAAGGTGTTCGTGGTGGCCTGCGGTTCGGCCTACCACTCCGGGCTGGTCGCCAAGTACGCCATCGAGCACTGGACCCGGCTGCCCGTCGAGGTCGAGCTGGCCAGCGAGTTCCGCTACCGGGACGCCGTGCTGGACCGCTCCACCCTGGTGGTCGCGGTCTCCCAGTCCGGCGAGACCGCGGACACCCTGGAGGCGGTGCGGCACGCCCGCGAGCAGAAGGCCAGGGTGCTGGCGGTCTGCAACACCAACGGCGCGCAGATCCCGCGCGAGTCCGACGCGGTGCTCTACACCCACGCCGGACCGGAGATCGGGGTCGCCTCCACCAAGGCGTTCCTGGCCCAGATCGCGGCCAACTACCTGGTCGGCCTGGCCCTGGCGCAGGCCCGCGGCACCAAGTACCCGGATGAGGTGGCGCGCGAGTTCCACGAGCTGGAGGCCATGCCGGCCGCGGTCGCCCAGGTTCTGTCCACTGTGGACAAGATGCGCGAGCTGGCCAGGGAGCTGGCCGACTCCAAGGCGGTGCTCTTCCTCGGCCGCCACGTGGGTTACCCGGTGGCACTGGAGGGCGCGCTCAAGCTCAAGGAGCTGGCCTACATGCACGCCGAGGGCTTCGCCGCCGGTGAGCTGAAGCACGGGCCGATCGCGCTGATCGAGGAGGGGCTGCCGGTCGTGGTGGTCATGCCCTCGCCCAAGGGCCGGGCGGTGCTGCACAGCAAGCTGCTGTCCAACATCCAGGAGATCAGGGCCCGCGGCGCGCGCACCATCGTGATCGCCGAGGAAGGCGACGAGACGGTGCGGCCCTTCGCCAACGACCTGATCGAACTGCCCGCGGTGCCCACCCTGTTGCAGCCGCTGGTCTCCACCATCCCGCTGCAGGTGCTCGCGGCCGAGATCGCCCGCGCCCGCGGCTACGACGTGGACAAGCCGCGCAACCTGGCCAAGTCGGTCACCGTCGAGTGAGCGGGGTCTGGGGCGCCGACCGGGTCAGGGCGGCCGAGGACGAGGTGTTCAAGCGGGTCCCCGAGGGCGCGCTGATGCGCCGGGCCGCCTTCGGCCTGGCCAATCACGCCATGACCATGCTGGCCGAGCTGACCGGTGGGGTGGCAGGGCGGCGGGTGACGCTGCTGGTGGGCGCGGGCAACAACGGCGGCGACGCGCTGTGGGCCGGGCACTTCCTGCGGCGGCGCGGGGTCGCGGTGGAGGCCGTGCTGCTCAGCCCGGACCGCGCGCACCCGGCCGGACTGGCCGCGCTGCGCCGCTCCGGCGGCCGGATCGCGGCCGACCACCTGGCCGCGGTGCGCTCGGCCGACCTGGTGCTCGACGGCATCGTCGGCCTGTCCGCCCGCGGCCCGCTGCGCCCGGCCGCGGCCGGGCTGGTCGAGCAGGTCGAGGCCCCGATCCTGGCCGTTGACCTGCCCAGTGGCGTGGACCCGGACACCGGCGTGGTCGCGGGGCCCGCGGTGCACGCGGACGCCACGGTCACCTTCGGCTGTCTCAAACCGGTGCACGTGCTGGCCGCCGGGCACTGCGGCGAGATCCACCTGGTGGACATCGGCATCCGCGCCGAACTGGGCGAACCCGAGCTGGTGGTGCTCTCCGACGCCGAGGTCGGCGCCCGCTGGCCGGTGCCCGGACCCACCGACGACAAGTACACCCAGGGCGTCACCGGCATCGCGGCCGGTTCCGCGGTCTACCCGGGCGCGGCGGTGCTCGCCGTCGGCGCGGCCATCCGGGCCACCTCCGGGATGGTCCGCTACGCCGGTGAGGCCGCCGATCCGGTGCGCGACCGCTGGCCGGAGGTGGTGGCCACCGGCTCGGTCACCGACACCGGCCGGGTGCAGTCCTGGGTGGTCGGCCCCGGCCTCGGCACCGGCAAGGCGGGTGCGGAGGTGCTGCGCCGGGTGCTGGCCGCCGGGGTCCCGGTGTGCGCGGACGCGGACGCGATCACCCTGCTGGCGGCCGAGGAATCGCGCTGGGACGACCGCGATCCGGACACCCCCATGGTGCTCACCCCGCACGACCGCGAGTTCGCCCGCTTCGCCGGTGCGGTCGGCGCCGACCGGGTCGCCGCGGCCCGCCGCGCCGCCGCCCGGACCGGCGCGGTAGTGCTGCTCAAGGGCCACGCCACCGTTGTCGCCGCCCCGGACGGCCGGGTGCTGGTCAACCCGGCCCGCTCGGCCTGGCTGGCCACCGCTGGATCGGGTGACGTGCTCGCGGGCCTGATCGGCGCCCTGCTGGCCAGCGGGCTGGACCCCTTGCTGGCGGCCGGTTGCGCGGTGCGCGCGCACGAGGTGGCCGGTCAGCTGGCCGCACGCGATGCGCCCACCTCGGCCTCGGTGCTGGTCGAGGTACTGCCTGAAGCTATTCGAACCCTGCGGCTAGCGGCTGGATTCAGGTAGAAAACCGGCAGTTCGATGACCTTTAAGGGTGCCGAGGGACCCCCGATGTCCATAGGGTGAGCCCAGGTGTGCGGCTTCGGACACAGCGGGGTGAGTGGATGAGTCAGGTCCGCGTCTTGGGCGAGTCGGTGGAGCGGGGCGAGGAGGTGCTCACCCCTGCCGCATTGGAGTTCGTGGCGGGGTTGCACCGGGCGTTCGGGGCGCGGCGGGCCGAGTTGCTCGCCCGGCGGGCCGAACGACGGGCCCAGGCATCCGGGGACCGGCGGCTGGACTTCCTGCCGGAGACGCGGGAGATCCGCGAGTCGGAGTGGCGGGTCGCCGAGGCGCCCGCTGATCTGCGGGACCGGCGGGTGGAGATCACCGGGCCGACCGAGCGGAAGATGGCGATCAACGCGCTCAACTCCGGGGCCAAGGTCTGGCTGGCCGACCTGGAGGACGCGAACACCCCGCACTGGCGCAACGTGGTCTCCGGGCAGGTCAACCTGGCCGACGCGGTGCGCAAGACGATCGAGCTGAGCACGCCGGAGGGCAAGCGGTACGCGCTGCGCGAGGACGGCGAGCACGCGGTGATCGTGGTGCGGCCGCGTGGCTGGCACCTGGACGAGGCGCACCTGCTGGTCGACGACGAGCCGGTGGCGGGCGCGCTGGTGGACTTCGGGCTGTACTTCTTCCACAACGCGGCCGAGCTGATCGCCCGCGGCAGCGGCCCCTACTTCTACCTGCCCAAGCTGGAGAGCCACCTCGAGGCCCGGCTGTGGAACGACGTGTTCACCCAGGCCCAGGCCGAGCTGGACATCCCGCTGGGCACCGTGCGGGCCACCGTGCTGATCGAGACCATCCCGGCCGCCTTCGAGATGGACGAGATCCTCTACGAACTGCGTGAGCACGCCTCCGGGCTGAACGCGGGCCGCTGGGACTACCTGTTCAGCATCATCAAGACCTTCCGGGACTCCGGGCCCGAGTTCGTGCTGCCCGACCGGGACAGCGTCACCATGACCGCGCCGTTCATGCGTGCCTACACCGAACTGCTGGTGCGCACCTGCCACCACCGCGGCGCGTTCGCCATGGGCGGGATGGCCGCGTTCATCCCGAACCGGCGCGATCCCGAGGTCACCGCGACCGCGCTGGCCAAGGTGCGCGCGGACAAGCAGCGGGAGGCCGAGGACGGTTTCGACGGGTCCTGGGTGGCGCACCCGGACCTGGTGCCGGTCTGCCGCGAGGTCTTCGACGCCAAGCTGGGCGATGCCCCCAACCAGCTCGCCAGGACCAGGGAGGACGTGCAGGTCAAGGCGGAGCAGCTGCTGGACGTGGCCTCGGCGGACGGCTCGGCCACGCTGGCCGGGCTGCGCAGCGCGGTGGACGTCGGCGTGCGCTACATCGCCTCCTGGCTGGCGGGCAACGGCGCGGCGGCCATCCACAACCTGATGGAGGACGCGGCCACCGCGGAGATCTCCCGGTCCCAGCTCTGGCAGTGGATCTACAACGACGTCGGCCTCGACACCGGCGAGCCGGTCACCGCGGACCTGGTGCGCCGGGTGCTCGCCGAGGTCACCGCGCACCTGCGCGGGGAGCACCTGGCCAACCTGGACGCCGCGGCCGAGGTGTTCGAGCAGGTGACCCTGGGCAAGGACTACCCGGACTTCCTGACCCTGCCCGCCTACCGGCGCATCGTGACCGGCTAGGGGAGAGTCCACAGTGGACCTGGACGGGATCGCGGGCGAGCTGGACCAGCAACTGTCCACTGTGGACTATGAGCGGGAACAGGCATATCCGGGCGATCCCGGCGGGCGGCAGCCGGTGCACACCGTCTACGTGCCTGCCGACCGGGTCCGGCCCGGCCTGGCCGCCGCCTGGGGCGCTCAGGCCAGGGCGGTGCTGGCCGAGCACGCGCCGGACGGGGCCGCGCTGGCCGCGGCCACCGGCGTGGACGGCGCGGCCGAGCTGCGCGGCCGGGTGCTGGCCAAGCTGACCGCCGAGCCGGTCGAGGACCTGCGGGTGGACCTGGAGGACGGCTTCGGCGCGCCCGGCGAGGCCGAGGAGGACGCGGCGGCCCGCTCGGCCGGGCGGGCGTTGCGCGAGGACCTGGCCGCGGGCACCGCGCCGCCGTTCTTCGGCGTGCGGCCCAAGGGCCTGGAACCGGCGTTGCGCCGGCGTGGGCTGCGCAGCCTGGCGTTGTTCCTGACCGAGCTGCTGGACGGGACCGGGCTGCCCGGGTTCGTGATCACCTTCCCCAAGGTCACCTCGGTCACCCAGGTCTCGGCCGCGGTGTGGCTGTGCGCGCGGCTGGAACGCGAGTTCGGGCTGGCCGATGGCGAGCTGCGGTTCGAGCTGCAGATCGAGACCACCCAGGCCATCCTCGGGCCGGACGGGCGGGCCACCGTCGCGGAGATGGTGCACGCCAGTGAGGGCCGCTGCGTCGGCCTGCACTACGGCACCTACGACTACAGCGCGGCCTGCGGGGTCACCGCGGCGCTGCAGAGCATGGCGCACCCGGTGGCCGACCACGCCAAGATGGTGATGCTGCTGGCCGCGGCGGGCACCGGGGTCCGGCTCTCGGACGGATCCACCAACATCCTGCCGGTGGGCGGGGCGGCCGAGGTGCACGCGGGCTGGCGGCTGCACGCCCGGCTGATCCGCCGCTCCCTGGACAGCGCCTACTACCAGGGCTGGGACCTGCACCCGCACCAGCTGCCGACCCGGTTCCTGGCCACCTACGCCTTCTACCGGGACGCCTTCCCGGCCGCGGCCGCCCGGCTGCGCGCCTACCGGGAGCGGATCGCCGGGACCGTGCTCGACGAGCCCGCCACCGCGCAGGCGATGGCGATCGCGCTGGTCCGCGGCCTGGACTGCGGGGCGCTGGAAGCGGCCGAGGTGACCGCGGCGGTGGGCGCGGACCGGGCCGAGCTGGACGCGCTGGCCCGGCGCCGGGTGGGCTGAGCCACTCCTGCCGACCGGCTGGTTCTCACAGTCGAAACCTGAGCGCAACGTGGGAAAGGCAGGGTCCGCCCATGGCCACTGACACCCCTGTGGAAACCGCTTCCAGGACCCGTCGGATCCTGTCCTCGTTATTCCTCCAGGTGCTGGTGGCCGCCGTGCTGGGCATCCTGGTCGGGGTGCTCTGGCCGGAGTTCGGCGCGGCGCTGAAACTGCTCGGCGACGCCTTCATCCGGGCGATCAAGATGATCATCGCGCCGCTGGTGTTCTGCGTGGTGGTCACCGGCATCGCCAAGGCAGGCGACCTGCGCTCGGTCGGCCGGATCGGGCTCAAGGCGCTGATCTACTTCGAGGTGGTCAGCACCCTGGCCCTGGTGCTCGGCCTGGTGCTGGGCAACCTGGTCCGGCCGGGCGACGGCCTCAACGTGGACCCGGCCACCCTGGACTCCTCGGCGGTGGAGAAGAAGACCGGCGGCGCGGCCCTGCCAGGGGTCGGCGGGTTCCTGCTGCACGTGGTGCCGGAGAGCGTGGTCGGCGCGTTCGCGGACAACCAGCTGCTCCAGGTGCTGCTGTTCGCGGTGCTCTTCGGCGCGGCGCTGGTGCACCTCGGGCCGACGCGGGCGCCGCTGGTGCTCAGCTTCGTCGAGCAGGCGGGCGAGGTGATCTTCAAGATCGTCGGCTACGTGATGCGGCTGGCCCCGATCGCGGTGTTCGGCTCGCTGGCCTACCTGATCGGCCAGTACGGGCTGTCCTCGCTGGTCACCTACGGCAAGCTGATCGGGGTCAGCTACGGCGCGGCCGCCTTGTTCATCGTGCTGCTCGCACTGCTGCTGCGGGTGCTCACCGGGCTGAGCCTGTGGGCCTTCGTGCGCTACACCCGGGCGGAGTTCGTGCTGGCCATCGGCACCGCCTCCAGTGAGTCGGTGATGCCGCGGATGATGGACAAGCTGCGCGCGGCCGGCTGCAAACCGGAGGCGGTCGGGCTGGTGCTGCCCACCGGGTACTCCTTCAACCTCGACGGCGCCTCCATCTACCTCTCGCTGGCCACCCTGTTCATGGCCCAGGCGGTGGGCATCGAACTGACCATCGGGCAGCAGCTCACCGTGCTGCTGGTGCTGATGCTGACCTCCAAGGGCATGGCGGGCATCCCCGGCTCGGCCTTCCTGGCGCTCTCGGCCACCGCGGCCTCGGTCGGGGTCATCCCGGCCGGCGCGGTCGCGCTGCTGCTCGGCGCGGACCGGATCATGGACACCATGCGGGTGGTGACCAACCTGCTCGGCAACTGCGTGGCCACCTTCGTCGTCGCCAAATGGGAGGACGGACTCGACACCAAGGCCGCGCGGGCCGCCTTCGCCGGGAAGCCCGACCGCTCCTTGTGACACCATTGAGGGTGTTATGGCTGACCAGACGCGCGCCGCCCGCGCCGAGACCGTGATCGACACGGACGCGCTGCGGCACAACTACGCCTACCTGTCCGCGCTCGCCGCCGAGTCCGAGGCGGCGACCATGGCCGTGGTCAAGGCCGACGGCTATGGGCACGGTGCGGTCGAGGTGGCCAGGGTCGCGCTCACCGCCGGGGTCACCTGGCTGGGCACGGCCGCCATCGAGGAGGCCCTGGAACTGCGGGCCGCCGGGATCACCGCACCGCTGCTGTGCTGGCTCTACCCGGCCGAGCAGGACTTCACCGAGGCCGTCGCGGCCGACATCGACCTGTCGGTGTCCTCGATGGCCGAGCTGGCCAGGGTGCTCGCCGCGGGCGCGGCGACCGGGCGCACCGCGCGGATCCACCTCAAGGTCGACACCGGCCTGTCCCGCAACGGGGCCGAGCCCGGCCGCTGGCGGGGCCTGTTCGAGGCCGCGGCCAAGGCCCAGGCCGACGGCGCGCTCAAGGTGATCGGTCTGTGGTCGCACTTGGCCAGCGCGGACGAGCCGGACAGCTCGGCAACCGGTCAGCAGTACCAGATCTTCCTGCACGCCTACCGGCTCGCGGTCGAGCTGGGCCTGACCCCGCTGTGCCACCTGGCCAACTCCGCCGCCACCCTGCTGCGCGACGATCTGCACTTCGACCTGGTCCGGGTGGGCATCGCGGGCTACGGCCTCAACCCAGTGCCCGGCCACGGCGGCGAGCAGCTGCGCCCGGCGATGACCTTCCGCTCCAGCGTGGCCAGGGTGAAGCGGGTGCCCGCGGGCACCGGCGTGTCCTACGGCCTGACCTGGACCGCGCCGGTGGAGACCAGCCTGGCCCTGGTGCCGGTTGGCTACGCCGACGGCGTGCCGAGGGCGCTGTCCGGGCGGATGGACGTGCAGATCAACGGCAGGCGGCTGCCGGTGGTCGGCCGGGTCTGCATGGACCAGATCGTGGTGGACTGCGGCGAGGCCGAGGTGGCCGAGGGCGACGAGGTCATCCTGTTCGGCCCCGGCGAGGCGGGCGAACCCACCGCGCAGGAGTGGGCGGACAAGATCGGCACCATCCACTACGAGATCGTCACCGGCATGTACCGGCCGCGGGTGCGGCGCAGCTACCGGGGCCGCGGATGAACCGGATCTGGCGCGCCGTCGGCATCGCGGGCGGCGTGATCGGCGCGGCCGTTGGCGCGGGCGCGGTCGGCGCGGCCACCCAGACCCGCCGGATCAAGGCCCAGCGCGAGGACGGCGCCGAGGACGACCCGTTCGCCGACGAGCCGCTGGGCGAGCTGCGGCCGGACCGGCAGTCCACGGTGGCCGCCGACGACGGCACGCCGATCGTGGTCGAGGAGATCGACCCGGCCGACGGCGGCAAGGCCGAGCTGACCGTGGTGCTGGTGCACGGCTACACCCTTGACCGCCGCTGCTGGCACTTCCAGCGTCGTGACCTGCCCGAACTGGTCGACCCCCGGGTCCGGCTGGTGCTCTACGACCAGCGCTCGCACGGCCACTCCGGCCGCTCCGGCCGAGACCTGGCCACCATCGAGCAGCTGGGCAGGGACCTGGACGCGGTGCTGCGCGCGATCGCGCCCAACGGTCCGCTGGTGCTGGTCGGGCACTCCATGGGCGGCATGACCATCATGGCGCTGGCCGAGCAGCAGCCGGAGCTGTTCGTGCAGCGGGTGCGCGGGGTCGCGCTGATCGGCACCGCCGCCGGCAAGGTGGGCAGCTCCGGCCTGCCCCGCCCGGTGCTGTCCCGGTACAACCCGGTGACCCTGGGCGTCGGCAAGATCGCCGGCACGCTGCCGGGCATGGTCGAGTGGGTGCGCAGGGTGGGCGGCGAGATCACCTGGAGCGTGGTGCGGCGGCTGGCCTTCGGCGACCGCCAGGTGAGCCCCTCGCTGGTCGACTTCATGGACCGGATGATCGATGACACCCCGGTCGAGGTGATGACCGACTTCCTGCCCACCCTGGAAACGCACAACCGGTACGCGGCACTGGCCGGGCTGCGGCACTGCACGGTGCTGGTGCTGGGTGGCGACGCGGACCGGCTGACCCCGTTCTCGCACTCCGAGGCCATCGCGGCCGAGTTGCCCGACGCCGAACTGGTGCGGGCGGCCGGTGCCGGGCACATGGTGATGCTGGAACAGGCCGACCTGGTGACCGGGAAACTGACCGAACTCATCCGGCGCTGCGCCAGCAGCGGCGGCGGAAAGCGCTGGTGGCGAAGGGCATGACCACTGTGGACAGTGCACTGTGGACGATCGAACTGCCTGAAGTGGCCGACACCGAGGCGTTCGGCGCCCGGCTGGGCGCGCTGCTGACCGCGGGTGACCTGGTGCTGCTGGCCGGGCCGCTCGGCGCCGGCAAGACCGCGCTGACCAGGGGAATCGGCGCCGGACTCGGGGTTCGCGGGCAGGTCAGCTCGCCGACCTTCGTGATCGCCAGGGCACACAAGCCGGGCGAGCGCGGCATCCCGCTGGTGCACGTGGACGCCTACCGGCTCAGCGGTTTCGACGAGCTGGAGGACCTCGACCTGGAGACCGACCTGACCAGCTCGGCGGTCGTGGTCGAGTGGGGCGAGGGCGTGGCCGAGGGCCTGGCCGAGCAGCACCTGCTCATCCGGCTGGACCGCCGCGAGGACGAGACCAGGATCGCCACCGTCTCCGGCACACCCCGGCTGCTGGCCGGACTCCGGCAGGGCTGAGCCCCACCGGAGCCCGGATCACTCAGCGGGTCGCCGACCAGTAGATGGCGTTGGCGACCTGGCTGTACAGCCCCTTCGGGTGCGCCCGGAACATCGGCTCGGTGCCGAAGAGCACCACCCGCGCGCCGGACTCGTCGGTGCCCGAGACCACCGCGGCCTGGCCACCGGCCGCCGTCGGGCCGCCCGAACCGTCCTCATTGGACGTCCAGTGCCCCGAGGCGAGCGGGTTCCCGTTGCCGTAGCGCTGTTCCACGCTCACCCCGGCGCCGATCTCGGTGAACCACTGCGGCGAGTAGATGAAGGAGTTGGGCAGCGCCTCGGCGCCGATGACCCCGGCCGCGTTGTTGGTCACCGTGACCACGCCGTTGGCATCGCCCTTGCCCTGCACCGCCTTGACCGGCAGCAGGCCGGCCTGGCTGTTGAACGCGCTGCCGGTGGCGCCGCGGGTGACCACGCCGCCCTTGGCCAGGAACGCCTGCAGCGCGGTCTTCGCGGCCGGGTTGAGGCCGGTGAAGGACAGGCCGGAGGAGGCGAAGAGCACGTCCACCCGGCTCAGGTCGAAGCCGTTGTTGAGCACCGTGGTGGACACCGGTCGCACGTCGAAGCCCATGTCCCGCAACGCGAACAGCTCGTCCGGGCCCACCGCGGCGGCAATGGTCAGCCTGCGCAGCGGGCTGCCCGGCTCACCGGCGGCGGCCAGGCCGAAGCGCACGCCGTGGCGGTCGGCCACCTGGATCGCGTCCACCCGCGCGGCGGCGGGCACGATGATCGAACCGTCCGCGCGGCGGCGCAGTTCGATGCCCCGGCCGAGCAGGTCGTTGACCGCGCTCGCGTCCTTGCCGTCCCGCACGGTCAGCGTGAGGTCCTTGCCCGGCGCGGCGTCCACGCCACCGGTCGGGGAGGCCGCGACCACCGGCTTGCCCTGCACCCGCAGGTCGCCGGAGACGGCCACGTCCACCGAGGCGCCCCAGAGCAGGCGGTGGCTCCAGCCGGAGATGTCGTACATCAGCGGCGCGCGTTCGGAGACGTCCCCGCCCTGCTCCAGCATCACGTTGGCCAGCGCCCGCTTCGGCTGGTGCATGTCCACCACGTAGGAGCCAGCCGGGTAACCGCGGCCGTTGAGCTGGAAGGCCCGCTCGGCCCTGGTCACCTTGACGTCGTGCGCGACCAGGTGGTCCACCAGCCGGGCCGCGGCCGAGCCGGAGCGCTGGGTGCCGCCTGCCGGGATGACGTAGGCGCGCGGGAACTTGGTGCTGTAGCGGTCCTCCGGGCCGAAGCCGGGCACGAACCCGTCCGGGATCGGCCGCAGTGCCTCACCGGCCGCGCCGCGGCGGAAGATCTCGATCTGGTTGGCCACCAGGTCACTCCGGTTGGCCGAGACGTAGTCCAGGGTGCTGCGGATGGTCGACTCGACCACGTCGGTGTTGATCGCGGACCGGCGGCGCAGCTCGCTCACCGGCAGGCTCTGGTACGCGCCGCGGTTGACCTGCAACGGGATCTCGATGGTGTAGGAGACCGCGCCGTGGAACATGGCGTACTGCGCGGTGAACACCGGCGCCCAGCCGTCCCACTCGCCGACCGGGTAGTCCCGGAACGGGATCTGCACGTTCTGCGCCTCGGCGTGGCCGAGCGCCTTGACGCCCTGCTCCATCTTCAGGCCGTTGGCGTAGCCGTGCTTGATGAACAGGTCGAAGTCGTAGTTCTGGCCGTGCGGCGGGCCGGTCGGCTCGATCAGGGTGCCGCCGACGTAGCCGTGCTCGTCCAGCATGGCCACCGGCTGGGTGCGGATCGCGATGTCCCGCATGGCCCGGCCCTCAGGCTGGGAGGAGGTGACGAAGTCCCGGTTGAGGTCGAAGTTGTTCGCGTTCGGCCGCACCCCGGTCACCCGGCCGTCCGGGTTCGCGGTCACGTTGAAGTAGACCCGGTGCGTCTTGAGCAGGTCCAGGGCCTTGCGATCGCCGGTGGTGGCCAGGTAGTCGATCATCCGCAGGGCGCCGTCGGTGCCCTCGTACTCATCGCCGTGGATATTTCCGTTGATCCACACCGGCGCCTTGTACTCCCGGCGCAGCCGGTTGTCCCGAGCCGCCGAGCGCGGGTTGTTCTCGATCTCCTCGCGCCAGGCATCCTGCTGCCGGGTCTCGTGCGCGCGCTCCGGCGCGGTCAGCGTGACCAGGTACAGGTCCCGGCCGAGGCCGGACTGGCCGACCACCTCCACCGAGACCCGGTCGCTGCGCTGCTGGATCTCGTTCAGCTTGGGCGCGATCGAGTGGTACGGGGCCAGGCCGAGCTTGATCGAGGAGTCGCTGGGGTCCTCCGGGTAGACCCGGAGCTGGGTCTGCCGCGGGTACCCGTCCTTCTTGGTGACCTTGTTCTCGCCGAAGGCCCGCAGCCCGCTGCGCCCGGTCGCGGTGTCGGTGGCCGCGATCTCGTTGCGCTCCGGCCCGTTGGCCGGGTCCTCGCCCTTGGTCACCCGCTCCGGCTGGGCGGGGGCGGCGTTGACGGCAGGTGTGCCCAAAAGGGCGGTGCCCGCGGTGAGCACCGCGGCGGCCAACACCGTCAAACGGTGTCTTCTACGGCTTGTCAGCACGAATTCGCCTCCCCAAAGTCCGGATGTCGGGTCGTGCTTAGCCGCTGGCCGATCGGCTGGTCAAGACCTCGGAGGGCCCTCGACACCCAGGTGGTCGTAGGCTTGAGCGCGTGCTCGTGCTCGCCCTGGACACCGCCACCCCCGCCATCACCGCGGGGGTGCTCGCGCTGGCCGGCTCCGGTCCGCGGCTGCTCGCCGAGCGGGTGACCGTCGACCCGAGGGCCGCCGGTGAGCTGCTCACCCCGCAGATCCACCAGGCCGCCGAGGCCGCCGGGATCGCGCTGAGCGAGCTGTCCGCCATCGTCACCGGCGTCGGGCCGGGCCCGTTCACCAGCCTGCGGGCCGGCATGGTCACCGCGGCCGCGTTCGGGCACGCCCTGGACAAGCCGGTGCACCCGGTGAGCACCCTGGACGCGATCGCCGCCGGCGCCGATGCCGAGGCCGGGCTGCTCGTGGTCACCGACGCCCGCCGCCGCGAGCTGTACTTCTCCGCCTACGACACCGACGGCCGCAACGTCACCGGCCCCAGGGTGGAACGCCCCGACGTGATCGCCGAACTGCTCGCCGGGGAACTGGCCGGACTGGGCATCACCCAGGTCGCCGGACACGTGGCCGCCCAGCACGCGGACCTGTTCGGCCTCAAGCCGCTGGACGCCGACTACCCCACCCCGCTCGGCCTGCTCCGCGCCGCCGAGTCCGCGCTCGGCGGTGAGCCAGCTCCGCTGATCCCGCTCTACCTGCGCCGCCCCGACGCGGTGGAACCCGCCGCGCGCAAGCGGGTGAGCCCGGCATGACCGTCCACATCGGACCGTTGCGCAAGCAGGACCTCAAGCGCTGTGCCGAGTTGGAGGCCGAGCTGTTCGCCGGGGACGACCCCTGGTCGGAAGCCGCCTTCGCCGGTGAGATCGACGGCGGGCACCACTACGTCGGCGCCTACGCCGGGGACGAACTCATCGGCTACGCGGGCATCGCGCTGCTGGTCAGCCCACCGCAGGCGGAGGCGGAGGTGCACACCATCGCGGTGCACCCTGACTGGCAGGGCAACGGCATCGGCAAGGCGTTGCTGCTGGACTTACTGGCGCACGTGGCGGAGGTCGAGGCCACCGTGTTCCTGGAGGTGCGCACCGACAACGAGGCCGCCATCGCACTGTACGAGCGGCAGGGCTTCGAGAAGCTCGGTGTGCGCAGGCGCTACTACCAGCCCTCCGGCGCGGACGCCTTCACCATGCGGCGACTGGCCAAGACGGAAACCGCGGGGAGGACCGCATGATCGTGCTCGGCATCGAGACCTCCTGCGACGAGACCGGCGTCGGCATCGTGCGCCGGAGTCCGGACGGCCACCTGGAACTGCTGGCCGACGAGGTCGCCTCCAGCGTCGAGGAGCACGCCCGCTTCGGCGGTGTGGTGCCCGAGATCGCCAGCCGCGCGCACCTGCAGGCCATGGTGCCGACCATGCGCAGGGCACTGGACACGGCGAAGATGTCACTGTCCGATGTGGACGCCATCGCGGTCACCGCGGGGCCCGGCCTGGCCGGTGCGCTGATGGTGGGCGTCGCCGCGGCCAAGGCCTACGCCAGCGCGGCGGGCAAACCGCTCTACGGCGTCAACCACCTGGCCGGACACGTGGCCGCGGACACCCTGGACCACGGCCCGCTGCCGAGTTCCTGCCTGGCCCTGCTGGTCTCCGGCGGGCACAGCCAGCTGCTGCTGGTGGACGACCTGGTCAGCAAGATCACCGAGATCGGCTCCACCATCGACGACGCCGCGGGCGAGGCATACGACAAGGTGGCCCGGCTGCTCGACCTGCCCTACCCGGGCGGCCCGCCCATCGACAAGCTGGCTCGGACCGGCAACCCCAAGGCCATCGACTTCCCGCGCGGCCTCACCGGCCCCAGGGACGCCAGGCACGGCTTCTCCTTCTCCGGCCTCAAGACCTCGGTCGCCCGCTGGGTGGAGAAGCGCGAACGCGCGGGCGAGCCGGTGCCGGTGGCCGATGTCGCGGCCAGCTTCCAGGAGGCCGTCGCCGACGTGCTCACCATGAAGGCGGTGCGCGCGGCCAAGGAACTGGGCGTGGGCACGCTGGTGATCTCCGGCGGCGTCGCGGCCAACTCCCGCCTCGGCGAACTGGCCCGCGAACGCTGTGCGGCCGCCGGCATCGAACTGCGGGTGCCCCGGCCCCGGCTGTGCACCGACAACGGCGCGATGATCGCCGCACTCGGCGCGCACGTGGTGGCCGCGGGCGCGGACCCGTCACCGCTGACGCTGTCCGCCGACCCGTCGCTGCCGCTGGTCTACGGCTCCTGAACCGGCTCGCCTGAGCCGAACCGCCTGGCCGCCTCCTGCTGCTGGGCGAGGCGGCGCAGCGCGGCGAAGAGCGCGTCGCCGAGCACGGTGCCCACCACCGCGGTCTCCACCACCGCCTCCGGACTGCTCAGCCCGTCGAGCTGGTCCAGATCGGCCTTGGCCACGCCCTCGGCCAGCTCGACGTAGCGCTCCAGCCGGTCCAGCAACCGCTCGTGGCCGAGTTCGCGGAAGGTGTTCAGCAGCCCGGCTGCGGTGCGCCCGGCCGGATCGGCCGGATCGATCACCCAGCCCCGGTCGGCGGCGGCCACCCGCAGTCGCTGGTAGGCCCAGTCCGCGTCCTCGGCGGCCGGGTGGGTCAGGCCGTACTGGGCCACCGCCAGGGTGTCGAACAGCCCGGCGCTGTTGTCCAGCGAGTCGACCACCCTGCGCACCTCGGCCACGGAGAAGCCACCGGTCTCCATCAGCGCGCGGACCAGCTTGAGCCTGCGCACGTGCTCGGCGGAGTAGCGGGCCTGGTTCGGGCTGGTCCGCTCACCCGGCGGCAGCAGCTGTTCGCGCAGGTAGAACTTGATCGTCCCGACCGGGACCCCCGATTCGGCGCTCAGCTCCGCCATCCGCATGCCGGTCAACCTACTTGTCAGCGCCATATGGATAGCGTAGCTTTCCAAAACGGAAAGTGAGACTTTCCATTTGGAGGGGACATGACCGGCTGGCACCGACCGTTGTTGATCTGCTCGGCCGCGATGGCGGTGCTGGCGGTGGTCTGCCTGGCCGGGCTGGTCCTGGACGAGCGGACCGTGCTGGGCGCGCCGCTGTGGCTCAAACCGTTCAAGTTCGCGGTGTCCAACGCGCTCTACGGCGTGACCTGGGCCTGGCTGGCCTCGCTGCTGGGCAGGGGTGCGCACCGCTGGTGCGTGCTGGCCGCGGTGATCATGGTCTTCGACTTCGCGATCATCCTCGGCCAGGCCCTGCGCGGGCGGCCCAGTCACTTCAACCTGGCCACCCCGCTGGACACCGTGCTCTACGTGGCCATGGGCCTCGCGGTGGTGGTGCTCTGGCTGGGCACGGCCGCGCTGACCCTGCAGGTGCTGCGCACGCCGATCGCCGACCCCGGGCGGCGCTGGGCGCTGCGGCTGGGCACCGGAATCTCCCTGCTCGGCCTGGCCATGGGCGGCCTGATGGTGCTGCCGAGGACTGGCCAGTCCGTGCCGGGCCCGGTGATCGGCGCGCACAGCGTCGGCGTGCCCGACAGCGATCCAGGTCTGGCGCTCACCGGCTGGAGCAGCACCGGCGGCGACCTGCGCATCCCGCACTTCCTCGGCATGCACGCGCTACAGGCGCTGCCGCTGTTCCTGCTGCTGCTCACCGCACTGGGCCTGCCCGCGCTGCTGCGGGCCCGGCTGGTGCTCGTCGCCGGGGCCGGTTACCTCGGCCTGCTCGCCCTGGTGACCTGGCAGGCCCTGCGCGGCCAGCCGCTGCTGCGCCCGGACGCGCTGACCCTGACCGCACTGGCCGTGCTGGTGCTCGGCCTGCTCGCCGCGGCGGTCACGGCCGCAGCGACCAGCCGTCCAGCACCTCGGCCAGCAGCCAGCTCCCGCCAAGGGCCAGCGCACCCAGCGCCACCAGCCCGAACACGGTGACCCAGAGGATCCCGGGCAGGCCGGTGAGCCGGGCCAGCTGGTCCGCGTCGGAGTCCCTGGCCCGGCCCCGCCGCCGCTTGCGCTGCAGCTCCGGCACCGGCCGCACCCCGCCGATGAGCAGGAACCAGGTCACCAGGTAGGCGAACCCGGCCTGCACCGCACTGTCGGCCAGCACCGAGATCGCCACCAGCGCGCCGCCGGTGACCAGCAGCAACAGTGCGCCGTAGACATTGCGGATCATGATCAGCACCAGCAGCAGCAACGCGGTGCACACCCACAGCAACAGCGTGATCATGCCCGCGCCGAGCAGTGCGGCCAGGCCGAGGCCGAGCAGGGACGGCGCGATGTAGCCGGCCAGCACGGTGAGGATCATGCCGAGGCCGGTCGGTTTGCCCCTGGAGGTGGTCACCCCTGAGGTGTCCGAGTGCAGCCGGATGCCACTCAACCGCCGTCCGACCAGCACCGCGATCAGCCCGTGCCCGGCCTCGTGCACGATCGTCACCACGTTGCGCGCCAGCAGCCACGGCCCGTTGGCCAGCACGACGATCAGCGCGACCAACGCCGTCACCAGTACGACCCACTGCGGCGGCGCCGGTTGCACACTGATCAGCCGTTCCCAGAAGTCCACGCCCCCACTGCTACCAGACGGGGTGGGGATCCTGCCTCAGGCGCGGTGCAGACCGGGCTCCCGGTCCCGCACCACGAAGCTGGCCGCGGTCGTGGCCGGGGCGTCCGGCTTGGTCACGTACGGCAGGGTGCGGAAGTCCGCGCGCAGCTCGTCGGCGGTGAACCTGGTCCGCACGTACCCGCGCCGGTTGCTGTTGAACTTCACGTGCGGGTTCTCCGCGAGCGTGGTCTCGTTGACCTTGTCGCTGCCGTCCCGGCCGCTGGTGATCGAAGTGGTCACCAGCTCGACGCCCGCCGTCCTCGAGGACCCCTCGTCGAAGACCACCGGGATGTCGGCGGCCCAGTGCTGGTGCACGTCGCCGGTGAGCACCACGCCGTTGCGGGTCTGCGCGAGCCCGGCGGCGATCTTGTTCCGGCTGGCCACGTACCCGCCCCAGGAGTCCATGTGGAACCCCTTCTGCGGACCGGCGGTGTAGTCCAGCCCGGCGAAGAAGACCTGCTGGCCCAGCACGTTCCAGCGCGCCCTCGACCCGCGCAGGCCGTCGAGCAGCCAGCGTTCCTGGGCCGCGCCGGTGATGGTGCGGGCCGGGTCCAGCCGGGCCGCGCAGTCCACCCGCACCCCGTCGCCGCAGGCCTGGTCGTCGCGGTACTGCCGGGTGTCGAGCATGTGGAAGTCGACCAGCCCGCCCCAGCGGATCCGCCGGTAGAGCTGGAGGTCGATGCCGTTGGGCTTGGCACCGCGGCGCAGCGGCATGTTCTCGTAGTAGGCCTGGAACGCGGCCGCGCGGCGGGTCAGGAAGTGCGGGTCCGGCTGCTCGGGGACCTCGTCGGCCCAGTTGTTCTCCGTTTCATGATCGTCCCAGACCACCAGGAAGGGCGCGGTGGCGTGCGCGAGCTGGAGGTCCGGGTCGGTCTTGTACTGGGCGTGCCGCTGCCGGTAGCCGGCCAGGGTGGTGGTCTCCGGGCCGAGCACCTGACGGATGTCGCCCGCCTTGCCCTGGTACTCGTACTGGTAGTCGCCCAGGTGCAGGACCAGGTCCGGGTGGTCCTCGGCCAGCCGCCGGTAGGCGGTGAAGTGGCCGTCCTCGTACTTCGAGCAGGAGGCGAAGCACATGGTCAGCTCGGTGCGCAGCACCTCGGGACCTGGCGCGGTGCGGGTCCGGCCGACCGGGGAGATCTCGCCGCCGGTGCGGAACCGGTACCAGTACTCCCGGCCCGCGCGCAGGCCGCCGACCTCCACGTGCACGGTGTGCGCGGCTTCCGGCCGGGCGTGCGCCACCCCGCGCCGGGCGATCCGGCGGAACCGCTCGTCCTCGGCCACCTCCCAGTGCACCGGGACCACCCGGTCCGGCATGCCGCCCAGCCCGTCCTCGTTGAGCGGGGACACCGCCAGCCGGGTCCACAGCACCACGCCGTCGGGGGTCGGGTCGCCGGAGGCGATGCCCAGGGTGAACGGGCCGATCAGCTTGCGGGAGGGGGCGGCCACCGCGGGTAGCGCGGTGGTCAGGGCCAGGGTCGCGGCGCTGCCGAGCAAGGCGGTGCGTCGGGTCACTCGCATGGTGGGAACCTCCGGGTCAGGGAACTTCCTGATCCCATGCCCACGGCGATGACATCCGCCAGCCACGATCGGTAGCCACATCGGCACGGCGAGGTTAATTTCCGGCAACTCCGGGCCTACGGTTGAGCCATGAGCTGGCTGGATGACCGGCTGCGCCGGGCAGAGCGCGACGGGGCCACCGCCATGCAGTGGAACGAACTGGGCATGGCGCTGGCCGACCAGAAGCGCTGGCCCGCCGCGGAGGACTGCTTCCGCCGGGCCATCGCCGCCGGTGGCGAGCACGCCCACTACAACCTCGGCAACGTGCTGCGCCAGCGCTACCTGCCCGGCCGGGACCGCGACCTGCTGCGCGCGGCCGTGCACAGCTACCGCAAGGCCGTGGTGGCCGGCTGCCTGGAGGCGCACCAGGCACTGGGCATGGCGCTGATCGAACTCGGCCAGTACACCGAGGAGGCCCGCGAACAGCTCGCCGTGGCCGCCCGGCTCGGCGACCGGTGGGCGGTGATGGGCCAGGCCCAGCTCGCCGAGGCCGACGGCGAACCCGGTGAGCAGGAGCGGCTGCTGCGCGGGCTGCTCGCCGACGAGGACCCGGTGCTGGCCGACTGCGCCCGCGCCGAACTGGGCATCGTGCTGCGCTTCGACACCCGCGCCGCCGAGGCCGAGACCTTGCTCGCCGAGGGCGCCGCCGGTGGCCAGCGGCACTCCGCCTACCAGTACGCGCTGCTGCTGGACGAGGACTGGCACGCCGCGGACCGGGCCGAACCCGCCTTCCGCCGGGCCATCGACCTCGGCGAGCGGCAGGCCCTGCTCAAGCTCGGCCGCCTGCTCCGCCGCAACCACCGGGCCAGGGACGCGGTCGCGGTCTTCACCGAGGCCGCCACCGCCGGACTGTCCGAGGCCTACGCCCAGCTCGCCCGCGCCCACCGTGACCTGGGCGAACGCCAGGAGATGTTCGCCGCCCTGGACCTGGGCATGGGCCTTGGCGACGCGGAGACCTTCTTCGAGGCGGCCGAGATCGCCGAACTCGACGACCGGCGCACCGAGGCCGAGCAGATCCTGTGGCGGGCGATGGCCGAGCTGGTGCACCCCGGCGACCTGGCCATGGCCCGGGTGCAGCTGGCCGACCAGCTCATCGACACCGGCCGCGAGCCCGCCGGGGTGGAACTGCTGCGCGCGGGCATCGCCGCCGGGGAGAGCGAGGCGGTCAACTCCCTCGGCAACTACTACAGCGAGCACCTCGGCGACTCCGCCGCGGCCGAGGAGATCTACCGCACGGCCATCGCCGGCGGGGACGACCTGGCCCGGTACAACCTGGCGCACCTGCTCTGGGCCGACGGCAGGCTGGCCGAGGCCGAGACCGAACTGCTGGGTCTGGTCACGGCGGGCGAGCCGGGTGCGTATCGTGACCTCGCGGAACTCGCCACGGCCAGGGGGCTGGCAGCGGAGGCGGAGAGATACCGCTCACTCATTCCCAGGGGTCGTCGTTGAGCGTTGGCACTCTCAGGGGTAGAGTGCCAATCGAACGGCGCTTCACCGCCCCGGCACCCGCGACGACGGGATGGTAGGAGCCGTAACTCAACTACCTGCCAACGCTTTCGAAGACCTACGGAGGTCAAACCGGTGAGCGTGAACATCAAGCCGCTCGAGGACAAGATCCTCGTCCAGGCGAGCGAGGCCGAGACGACGACCGCGTCCGGCATCGTCATCCCGGACACCGCCAAGGAGAAGCCCCAGGAGGGCTCCGTCCTGGCCGTTGGGCCGGGTCGCGTGGACGACAAGGGCAACCGAGTCCCCGTCGACGTCAACGTCGGCGATGTCGTCATCTACTCCAAGTACGGTGGCACCGAGGTCAAGTACAACGGCGAGGAGTACCTGATCCTCTCCGCCCGCGACGTGCTGGCCGTCATCCAGAAGTGACGACCTGCTGCTGAGCATGTGATCCGCCCCGGCGGCCCCTTCCGGGGTCACGGGGCGGTTTTACGTGCAGGGCACGAGAAGGAGATGGGAAGAAGATGGCTAAGCACATCAGCTTCGACGAGCAGGCTCGCCGCGCGCTCGAGCGTGGGGTGAACCAGCTGGCCGACGCGGTCAAGGTCACCCTTGGCCCGCGTGGTCGCCACGTCGTGCTGGACAAGAAGTTCGGTGGGCCCACCGTCACCAACGACGGCGTGACCATCGCGCGTGAGATCGACCTGCCGGACGCGTTCGAGAACCTGGGCGCGCAGCTGGCCAAGACCGTGGCCACCAAGACCAACGACGTGGCAGGCGACGGCACCACCACCGCCACCGTGCTCGCCCAGGCCATGGTCCGGGTGGGTCTGCGCAACGTGGCCGCCGGCGCGAACCCGGCCTCGCTGGGCCGTGGCATCCAGGCCGCCTCCGACGCCGTGGTGGAGGCGCTCAAGGCGCGTGCCACCCCGGTCAAGGGCCGCGACAACATCGCCCAGGTCGGCACCGTCGCCTCCCGCGACGAGTCGATCGGCGCGCTGCTCGGCGAGGCCATCGAGCGGGTGGGCGAGGACGGTGTGATCACCGTCGAGGAGTCCTCCAGCCTGCTCACCGAGCTCGAGGTCACCGAGGGGGTGCAGTTCGACAAGGGCTACATCTCCGCCTACTTCGCCACCGACGCCGAGGCGCAGGAGGCCGTGCTGGAGGACGCCTTCGTCCTGCTGCACCGCGACAAGATCTCCGCGCTGGCCGATCTGCTGCCGGTGCTGGAGAAGACCGTCGAGGCCGGTAAGCCGCTGCTGATCGTGGCCGAGGACGTCGAGGGCGAGGCGCTGTCCACCCTGGTGGTCAACTCCCTGCGCAAGACGCTGCGGGTCACCGCGGTCAAGGCGCCGTACTTCGGCGACCGCCGCAAGGCGTTCCTGGACGACCTCGCCGCCGTCACCGGTGGTCAGGTCGTGGCCCCCGAGGTCGGCCTGAAGCTGTCCGAGGTCGGGCTCGAGGTGCTCGGCAAGGTCCGCCGGGTCGTGGTCACCAAGGACACCACCACCATCGTCGACGGTGGTGGCGAGAAGGCCGACCTCGAGGCTCGGGTGGAGCAGATCCGCCGCGAGATCGAGGCCTCCGACTCCGACTGGGACCGCGAGAAGCTCGAGGAGCGGCTGGCCAAGCTGGCCGGTGGCGTCGCGGTGATCAAGGTCGGCGCGGCCACCGAGACCGAGCTGAAGGAGCGCAAGCACCGCATCGAGGACGCGGTCGCCGCCACCAAGGCCGCGGTCGAGGAGGGCATCGTGCCCGGCGGCGGTTCCGCCCTGGTGCACGCGGCCAAGGAGCTGGCCGGCAACCTCGGCCTGACCGGCGACGAGGCCACCGGTGTGGCCATCGTGCGCGAGGCGCTGAACGCGCCGCTGTACTGGATCGCGGCCAACGGCGGGCTGGAAGGCTCGGTCGTGGTGCACAAGGTCCAGGAAGGCGAGTGGGGCCAGGGCTTCAACGCGGCCACCCTCACCTACGGCGACCTGATCGCCGCCGGTGTGGTCGACCCGGTCAAGGTCACCCGCTCCGCGGTGGCCAACGCCGCCTCCATCGCCCGGATGGTGCTCACCACCGAGGCGTCCGTGGTGGAGAAGCGGGACGACGAGCCCGCCGGTGGCCACGGCCACGGGCACGGGCACGGCCACTGACCTTCACCAGGTAACGAAGCACGGCTGACAAACGACAAGGGCGGCACCTCCCGGATCCGGGGGTGTCGCCCTAAGTCGTCAAGAGGTGTTGAGCGGTGGCTGCGCTGGGTGCGGCGGCGGACTTCGGCGGAATCAGGCCGAAGCTGGGGTCAGGGCCAGCTTGCGCCGGCGGTTGCTGATGATCGACTCTCGTTCGGCCTCCGACATACCGCCCCAGATGCCGTACGGCTCCTGGACGGCGAGGGCGTGCCGACGACACTGGGCGAGCACTGGGCACGCCTCGCACACCGCTTTGGCCTTGGCCTCGCGCCGTGCCCTTGCTGGTCCCCGCTCACCGTCGGGGTGGAAGAAGAACGCACTGTCCATACCGCGGCAGGAGCCGCGCAATTGCCAGTCCCACAGGTCCGCGTTCGGGCCGGGGAGTCGCCGGGTGTCAGCCATCGCGACCACCTTCTTGCCGGAGTTGATGTGTCGTCGTGCCGTGGGGTGCCCGGATCTAACCTTGATCAACCGTAGAACCGCGCCAAAACTTGTTCAATCGCTCGGCTCGTCAGACCTTGTTGAACGCCGGGTGATCGAAATGGCATGTCAACGGCCTGCGCCACCTGACTCAGGTTGCCGACCGGGTGACCCCGACCCGAAACTGAACACGTGACGAGATCGACAGGTCCGGGTATACCCCGGCCGACGCGGCAAAATGCCACGTCGCCCGAACTCGTCCCGAGAACTGGCGACGAGGAGTCCTCCCTCCGGTTGACCGTGGCCGCGATGGCCGCCCGGCTCGGCGTGGCCCCGGCCACCCTGCGCACCTGGGACCGCCGCTACGGCCTCGGCCCCGGCGGGCACACCACCGGACGGCACCGTCGCTACGGCCCGGCCGACATCGCCCGGCTGGAGCGGATGCACCGCGCGCTGCTGCGCGGGGCCGCCCCGGCCGAGGCCGCCCGCTACGCCCGCAGCACCGCCGAGGACATCGAGCCGCCCGCCGAGACCCCGCGGAGTTCGGCGCACCGGATCGGCCGCGGCCTGCGGCTGCCCGGGGCAGGCCGCCGGGCCAGGGGGCTGGGCCGGGCGCTGCTGGCCATGGACGCCGCCGCCGCGCAGGAGGTGCTGGCCGAGGCGATCGCCGAGGACGGGGTGACCCGCACCTGGGAGCTGCTGGCCGGGCCGGTGCTGGCCGCGCTGGCCGACCGCGGGCTGCCGCCGGTGAGCCACCTGGCCGGGCAGTGCGTGCGGGCCGCGCTGGCCGCAGCCGAGGTGGGCGCCCCGCTGCCGGTCACCGACAACCCGGTGCTGCTGTTCTGCGCCGACCCCGGCGCGCTGCCGCCGCAGGTGCTGGCCGCCGCGCTGGCCCAGCGCGGCATCCCGCGCACGATACTGCTGGCCGCCTTCCCGGCCGAGGCGCTGGCCGCGCTGGTGCGCAGGCTGTCCCCGGCCGCGATCCTGCTCTGGGCGGGCTGCCCCGAACAGGCCGAGCCGCGCTTCTTCCACCGGACCAAGGGCCGGGTCCCGCTGTTCGCGGCCGGACCCGGCTGGGCCGAGATCGACCTGCCACCCCAGGTGCGCCGGGTGGGCGGCCCGGGTGACGCGGTGCAACGACTGGCAGCATCGCTGGGGTGAACCTGGACCGGGTGCGGGCGGCCGCCTTCGGCGACCGCCCGGCCGACAACGTCTTCGCCGAGGCCGCCGCCGGGGGCTGGGCCGCCTGGTACGCCGCGGTCGCCCTCGGCGGCCAGGGCCACTACGCCGCCGCGCTGACCACCCTCACCCCGCTCGGTCAGGGCCGGGACCCGGTGCTGGCCGCGGCCGCCTGGACCGCGCTGGCCTCGCACCGCCGCCAGCTCGGCGCGCACACCGCGGCCGCGGGCCACGACGGCGAGGCGCTGCGCAGACTGGCCCAAGCGGGGCTTTATCCGCTCACCCAGGACACGATCGCGCCACCCGCGCCCGAGCCACTGCGCTCGGTGGTCGTGGACGTCCTGCTCGGTCTGGCGGCCGACGCGATCGGCCGCGGCCGGCTGACCGCGGCGGCCCGGCTGCACGGCGAAGCGGTTTCGACTCTCGGAAGTGACCCGGACTGGCGGCCGAGGGTCCGGATCGGGTGGGTGGCGGCCGAGATCGCCCTCGCCAAGGGGGACCCGCACCAGGCCCTACCAGCGAGTAAACACGCATGTGACCTAGCTCACACCTCTTCTTCGGTGCGGCATCAAACCAAGTCAGGGCTGGTCCTGGGCGTGACGCAGCACGTTCTCGGGTTACCCACCGGAGTGGATTTTCTACGCAGTGTGATCAAAAACGGGGGTCAGCACGGGCTGCTGCCGCTCGTCTGGCCCTCTGCGTTACTGCTCTCGGAGGCAGAACCCGATCGGGTCGGATATCACCGGAATGGCGCTCGCGAGGCTCTGACCACGGTGTTAGGCCGGACTGACGCGTCCGGACGGCGGTTGGCCGCCCGATCTGCGTGGTTACCCTCGTGGTTGCTCCGTTCTAGTGAACCGGGGGATGCGGCCAGCCGGATGAATTTCTTGACGGATTAAGCACCAGATCGTGTCAAGGTTCCGCCGTCAGCGTCCGATAGGGGAGTTGGAACGTCACTCAGCTGTAGGAAGGAGTCCCCGGTGACGACGGTCTTGATCTGTGATGACCGGCGAAGCGTCCGGGAGGGTCTCACTCGCGTGATGTCGGCCGTCCCTGGGGTCAGCCGCATCGACTGTGTCGGTCACGGCGACGAGCTGCTCGCGCGCTTCTCCCGGCAGGCGGTCGACGTCGTCCTGGTGGGAACCCAGCGCGCGGTGCCGACCGGGGTGGAGGCCACTCGGCGTCTCGTCTCGGCGCACCCGCAGGCCAACGTGATCGTGTTCGGCGCTCCGGACGACGCGGGCAGCATCGCCGCGGCCATCGCCGGCGGCGCCCGCGGCTACCTGCGCTGGGACGCCTCGCGGCCCGAACTGGTCGCCGCGCTGGCGCACACCCTGGCGAGCACCTCGGTGCCCGCTCCCCGGCAGCCCTCCGACCCCGGCGTTCAGCTCACCGAGCGTGAACTCCAGGTGCTGCGGGGCATGAGCCAGGGCAAGAGCAACGGACAGATCGGTCGCGAGCTGTACCTGTCCGAGGACACGGTGAAGACGCACGCGCGGCGGTTGTTCCGCAAGCTCGGCGTCCGGGACCGCGCCCAGGCGGTCGCGCACGGTTTCCGCCGCGGTCTGGTCTCCTGACCGCAGCGGCCACATACTCGCTGACGAAGCAGGTAGCTCGGCGTCTCGCCGGGCTACCTGCTGCCATGCCGGGGTGTGTTCGGCGGACCTCCGCCAGGCACACCCCGTGACCTATTCGCGCGAGGCCAGACCCCCTGGGCGCTGGTCTCGCTTTCCCCACGGTCTGCGCCCCGGCACTCTGTTCTCCGGACCCCGGCGGGTACGGTGAAGCGGACCGGGAGGGCGGGCCACGGTCGGTGAATCGTTTTATGTCAGTCCGCCAGCGCGTAACACCAGGGCTACTCACCACGATGACCAACACGGGGGACGGACTGGACGCCGTCGTAGGCGCCGCGATCGGCGGCGACCGAGAGTCGATCGGCCGTCTGCTGGCGTCGATCCGTCCCTTGGTGGTGCGGTACTGCCGTGCCCGGGTAGGCAGGCAGGAACGTTCGTACGCTTCCGCGGACGATGTTGCCCAGGAGGTGTGTCTCGCCGTGTTGACGGCGTTGCCCAGCTACCGCGACCAGGGACGCCCGTTCCTGGCGTTTGTGTACGGCATTGCCGCGCACAAGGTGGCTGACGCGCATCGCAGCGCCGCCCGCAATCGGTCGGAACCGGTTCCCGAGGTGCCAGACGCCCCGGAGACCGAAGCCGGTCCCGAACAGCGGGCCATGCACGGTGAGCTGTCCGAACGGATGGCCCAGTTGCTCCGGGTGCTGCCCGCGAAGCAACGGGAGATCCTGCTTCTCCGGGTGGTCGTCGGGCTGTCCGCCGAGGAGACCGCGGACGCGGTCGGCTCGACCCCGGGAGCAGTGCGGGTGGCCCAGCACCGGGCACTCGCCAGGCTCCGCAAGACCTTGGCACCGGAGGAGGTGGTCTGAACATGGCCGAGCAGCACAACCAAGGTGACGTCGAACTGGCACGGCGGCGCGCCGGGGCACTGGCGCCCGAGGACCCGTTGACCACCGACCACGGCGAGGTCGACGGCCCGGTCGACCTGATGGCGGTCCGTGCGGACGACATGCTGCTGGACAGCCTGTCCGCCGCGCACCTGGACTCGAATCGCTCCATCGGCGATCAGGAACTCTCCGCACTGCTGCTGTCCTGGCGACGGGACGTGGACGCGGAGCCGATCGGCGAGCTGGTCGACCTGGACACCGCGCTGGCCACCATCGAGGCGGCCAAGACGCAGAGCCGTCGCCGCCACCGTTTTCTCATCCCGCTGGCCACCGCCGCCGCGGTGCTCGCGATCGGGTTCACCGGGGTCGGCCTCGCGGCCCGCTCCGCCGAACCCGGCGACACCCTCTGGGGACTGACCAGGGTGCTCTACGCCGACCACGCCCGGTCGGTGGAGGCCGCCGCCTCGGTGCGCGCGGACCTGGACATCGCCACCAACGCGTTGCGGCAGGGCAGGCCGGACATCGCCAAGGCCGCGCTGGACCGGGCCGCCGCCGCGCTGGCCGCGGTCGCGGCCGAGGACGGCAAGGACACCCTGGCCCAGCAGCACGACACGCTCAAGGAACAGGTCGGCGAGCCGCCTGCGCCGAACACCGGCAACCCGTCCCCGGTGCAGCCGCCGCCGGTGGTCGCGGCGACCACCACCTCCAAGTCGGAGCCACCACCGCCGCCGAGCCCGAGCACCACCACCCCGCCCGCGACCACCACGGTGCCGACCAGCACCACGCCGCCGTCGAGCACCACGAGCACCTCGCCGTCCGAGGCGCCAACCGGCAGCGGCGGCAACAGCAGCAGCGGTGGCGGTCGCAGCACCGAGAACAACCCGCCGCCACCACCGCCTCCGCCGCCACCGGCCACCGCGCCGCAGACGGTCCAGGAGACCCCGGCGGCTGTGGACAACTGAGAAAAGCTCCGCGCACCCCCTGTTCGACTCACTCGAACAGGGGGTGTTCGCGCTCTTGCCGCCGGGCAATCCCGGGTCCACTGTGGAGCGTCTGAATCAGCTGGCTGGGAGCGTGCGGATGACACGATGGCGCGGTCCGGGGTTCGAGTGGCGTGGGCTGTGGGGCGCGCTGGGACTGCTCGCCGGGGTGTTCGGCATGCTGGTCCTGCCGCTGCTGGCCGATGCCGTGCTGGTCGAGCCGACGGTCACCGTGCGTGCCGGGGACACCGTGGACCTGCGTTCGGACGGCGCCGGGAACGCGCGGCTGGACCTGAGTCCGCTGGCCGGGTTCCGGCAGCCGAGCAGCACTCCGCAGGACAGCTTCTCCGCCGGTCAGGACCAGGCAGGCGTCACCGTGGAGCTGAAGACCGGGGTGCTCGACCCGGCGGTGACCTTCGCCAGGATCGCCCGGTTGTACGAGTTGCAGGGGCGGCCGATCACCCCGCTGGGTGAACTACGCACCGCGACCGGATTGACCGGGCTGGCCGGTGAGTTCGGCGGCGGCACGCTGGTGCTGCTGGGCGGGCCGGGGCCGGTGGTGACGGTGTCCGCGCAGGGCCTGGGCGCGCCGGTGCTGCGGCGGCTGCTGGACGGGGTGGTGATCGAGCCGTGACGATCACCTCGCCGGTGGCCCCGCGCTCGGGCTGGACCGTGCTGCTGCGCCGCCCGATGTTCTGGGCCTACCTGATCCTGCTGCTCTTCGGCCTGCGCTCGTTCGCAGCCGGCGATCTCTACGCCGCGGGCGGGGCGCCGATCGCCGCGCTCACCGCGGTGCTGGCGCAGTGCCTGCTGGTGGTGCTGTTCACGGTGCTGATCCGGCGGCTGGATCTGTTCGAGAAGGAACCGCCGGTGCTGCTCGCGCTGGCCTTCCTGTGGGGCGCCTTCATCGCGCCGGCGGTGGCCGCCCCGGCCAACGGCGCGCTGCTCAGCCTGGCAGGCAAGACCGGCGGCGCGAGCTTCGCCGCGGACTGGGGCGCGGCGCTGGCCGGTCCGCTCTCCGAGGAGTGGCTCAAGGGGCTCGGCGTGGTGGCCATCCTGGTGATCGCCCGCGAGCACCTGCACCGGTCGCTGGACGGGCTGGTCTACGGCGCCATGGTCGGGCTGGGCTTCGAGGCGCTGGAGAACTTCGGCTACGCGGTCAACGCCGCGCTCACCGACGTCAACGACGACTTCTCCGCCGCGCTGGGCAGTTCGGTGGCCCGGCTGCTGTTCGGGGTCGGCGCGCACGTGATCTTCACCGGCATCGCCGGGTTCGGCCTCGGCTACGCGCGCACCGCGCTCGACCGCTCCTACGGGCACCGGGTGCTGGTCGCGGCCGGGGCGGTGCTGACCGGGTACGGACTGCACGTGCTGTGGAACTCCCCGCTGCTCGGGCAGCTCGGCGTGCTCGGCGCGCTGGCCAAGTACGCGGTGCTGGTGCTGTTGTTCGCGCTGGTCTACCGGTACACCGCGCGCAAGGAGTTCGCCTGGTTCGCCGCCACCGTGCACGAGGAGGAACCGGAGATCATCACCCCGCACGAGGTGTACGCGTTGCGCACCGGCCGGGCCAGGCGCAAGGCCCGCCGACTGGCCAGGCGGCAGTACGGAAGCGTTGGCGCGCAACGGATGCATCAGCTCCAAGATGCGCAGCTGGCACTGGCCATCGCGCTGGAGAACAGCCCGGACCACGAGCTGGACCCCTCCGTCGACCGGGCCCGGCACGACGTGCGGCATGCTCGTCTCGCCCTGGAGCAGCAAGGAGTCCGATGAGTTCCTTCCTCACCGGTATGGACACCGCGCGCCGTCCGACCGGCCCCTGGCTCGCCCTGGTCGTGGTGGCACTGCTGATGCTGCTGGTCGGTGGCGCCGGCGGGGTGGCGGCCAACCTGCTGCTGACCGGCTCGACCGCGCCGGAGGGCACCCTGCGCGGTCAGGTGGCGATGTTGTTCGGCGGGTTCGCCCCGGTGGCGCTCGTGCTGTGGCTGTGGATCCGGTTCAAGGAACGCCGTCCGTTCGCCACCGTCGGCTTCGAGGCGCCACCGCGCCGGGTGCTGGGCGGGATGCTGGCGGCGCTGCTGACCTTCACCGCGATCGTGCTGATCGCTGTCCTGAGTGGACAGATGGAGTTCGCCGGGCAGCCGAGGTGGTCGCTGCTGCCGGGCGTGCTGATCGCCCTGGCCGCGTACGCGATCCAGGGCTCCACCGAGGAACTGCTCTGCCGTGGCTTCCTGTTGCAGGCGCTCACCCGGCGCTGGGGCGTGCTCGCCGCGGTGCTGGTGCAGGCCGCGTTGTTCGCCGCGCTGCACACCGGGAACGTGGGCGGGCTGCAGGTGCTCGCGGTGCTGAACCTGGTGCTGTTCGGGCTGTTCACCGCGGGGTGGGCGATCGCGGAGGGCGGGCTGTGGGGGGTCTGCGGCTTCCACCTGATGTGGAACTGGGTGCAGGGCAACGTCTTCGGCGCCTCGGTCTCGGGCACCTCGGTGCAGACCGCGCTGCTGAGCCTGCGCAATGGCGAGCCCAGCATCCTCAACGGCGCGGCCTTCGGCCTGGAGGCCAGCGTGCTGACCACGGTGGCGCTCGCGGTCGGCTGCGCGCTGGTGTTCGCCCCGGCCCGGCGGGCGGTCCGTGGTTAGCCCGCGCCGGCTGGTCTACCGCCTCGGCGAGCTGGTACTGATCCTGCTCGGCCTGGCCGCGGTGCTTGGCGAGCTGGTCAGCGTGTCCAGTGTGCTGTTGCTGGCGGTGTGGAACCTGGTGGCCTTCGGTTACGTGCTGCTGCGCTGGCGCCGGGTGCGCGACGCGCGGCTGGGCATGGCCGAGCGGGAGGACGGCTCACCGGCCTGGCTGCGCACGGTCGCCGGGCGGAAACTGGGCTTCGTGGCCACCGTGCTGGCCAGCCTGGTCGGCGTGCTCTCCGGACTGATGATCGTGCTCTACGACCGGTTCGGCATGGACGGCGAGCTGACCTTCCTGATCAAGCTGATCGGCGCGCCGACCATCATCTTCGCCTGGCTGATGCTGCACCTCGGCTTCGCTGAGCGGTACGCACACCTGCACTACGAGCTGGCGGGCGGGCAGGGACTGGGTTTCCCGGACGAGGACGAGCCGAACCTGGCCTACTTCGCCTACTTCGCCTTCACCATCGGCACCTCCTTCGCCGTCTCCGACGTCACCGTGCGCCGCCGCGAGCTGCGCTACGCCGTGCTGGTGCACAGCACGATGTCCTTTCTGTACAACACCGCCCTGCTGGGCATCGCGATCGGCGTGCTGACCGGGCGATAGGGCAGGGCTGCCGCCCCAAGGTGCGGCAGCGCGGGCAGCTGCCCGATTAGTCCGTTTTCGCCGACTAGTTTCCGCTCCGCCAACTTCTTTGGAGGAGTGACGTGAGACAACGGCGGACATGGGCGGCGATGGCGCTGGCCCTGCTGGTGGGCGGCATCGGCCTGGTGCTGGCCAATCCGGCGCAGGCGGTGCCGGTGCGTGGGCAGACCGGCTGGTCGGTGCTGCTGTGCAAGTTCAAGGACAAGGCCCAGGAGCCGCAGAACCCGCAGTTCTTCCGCGATTTCCTGACCCAGGACGGCGCGGGGCAGGGCGGCCTCGCCGACTACTTCGCCGACCAGTCCCGCGGCCGGGTGACCCTGCACGGTTCGACGGTGCGCGGCTGGTACACGATGCCGTTCACCCTGGAGCAGCAGCGCCCGAAGAACCGCTGGGACAAGATCCAGGACTGCGTGAACACCGCCGCCAGCAACGGTTACACCGTGCCGGCCGGGCACCGGATCATCGCCATCCTCAACGACTGGGTGGACTCCGGCGCGGCCGGTGACCGGGTGCTGCTCGACCCAGGCGCCTGGAACGTCGGCTTCGCCGCGCACGAGATGCTGCACGGCTACGGCCTCGGCCACTCCTTCTCCGACGACCCGACCTACCGCAACGTCGAGTGGGCGCAGATCGGCGAGTACGACAACCCGTGGGACATCCAGTCCGCGATGAACATCCACACCTTCCAGACCGCGCGCTTCGGCACCAGCGCGGTCGGGCTCAACGGCTACTTCCGGGACAAGCTCGGCTGGCTGAGCCGGGACCGGGTGTTCACCCTGGGCGCGGACGGCGTGCGCACCCGCACCATCACCCTGTCCGCGTTGGAGACCCCCGGCACCGCGGGCACCCAGCTGCTGCGCATCCCCTTCGACGCCAACGATCCCTACCGCTACTACACGGTGGAGTTCCGCAAGAAGACCGGCTGGAGCGCGGGCATCCCGGCCGACATCGTGATGCTCAACGAGGTGCGCAACGGCACCCCGTACCTGCTGCGCACCCGCGGCGGCGACCGGCACCCGGTGCAGTCACTGGACGCCAACGGCGTGTCCGTGCGGATCAACGGCGTCAGCGGCAACACCGCCACAGTCACCGTGAGCACCAACACCGTGCAGGGCAACACCTACGGCCCCAACGCCTGCAAGAGCGGCTGGGTCTGGCGGGATGCCGACCAGCAGGACTACGTGTGCGTCAGCCACGCGGTCCGGCAGCAGAACGCCACGGACAACAACCTGGCCAACACCCGCTGGTACAACGGCCCCTACGGCCCGCACACCTGCGTGCAGGGCTTCGTCTGGCGGGATGCCTGGCCCGGTGACGACGTGTGCGTGACCCCGGCCAACCGGCAGCAGGCGCGCAACGACAACGCCGCGGCGCACAGCCGCATCGAACGGCCTTGAAAATCACCTTGAAGTGAAAAACCCGATGACCTAGGTCCCGTGTCCCCAGCCCGGGGGCGCGGGACCTGGTCACACCGTGAGCTGAATTACCGCTCGCCCTCGGTGTGAGTTACGCCATCCGCGTAGCCCCGGCAGTACTCCCAGCTCACGTAGCTGGCCGGGTCCGGGTCGTAGGCAGGCTCGTGCGGGCGCATCCGGCCGTCGTCGAGCAGCTGCTGCAGACTGGAGCGCAGCAACTCCCAGTCGTGGTAGTGCGGCTCCCGGCAGTCGCCGCAGTCCACCACGATGCCGCGGAGTCCACGCGGCTCCAGAAGTGCCTGGTAGACGGCCAGATCAGCCAGGTCGGCGAGCAGGTCGGCACGCTCGTCCTCGCCGAGTGGCTCGGCCGTTTCCTCCTCTGCCTCACCCAGCACCAGGGCCGGGTCCTCCGGATCCCCGGCGAAGGGATCGGGCGGCAACGCGTTGTGCGGCACGTGGGCACGGTACCTGGCTCGCGGCCGGAGGTGTTGCCGCCGGTCGGCCGGTTAGCATGTGGTCACCCGTTCCGCTGGCTCCACCGGGCCGGCGGGAACCACCGTGGGACCGGCGCACCAGGAAGGCCGACACCAGTCATGACCAGCGAGCTCACCGCTCACGGCATCCCGCCGAAGTTCGCCATGCTCGGCCTGACCTTCGACGACGTCCTCCTCTTGCCCGCCGAGTCCGACGTCGTGCCCGGCGCGGTCAACACCACCAGCCGCCTCTCCCGCAACATCACCCTGCGGGTACCGCTGGTCTCCTCCGCGATGGACACCGTCACCGAGGCCAGGATGGCCATCTCCATGGCCCGCCAGGGCGGGGTCGGCGTGTTGCACCGCAACCTCTCCGTCGAGGAGCAGGCCGCCCAGGCCGAGGTGGTCAAGCGCTCCGAGGCCGGCATGGTCACCGATCCGGTCACCTGCTCGCCGGAGGACACCCTGGCCGAGGTGGACGAGAAGTGCCGCCGCTTCCGCATCTCCGGCCTGCCGGTCACCGACGAGCAGGGCCGCCTGGTCGGCATCATCACCAACCGGGACATGCGCTTCGAGGTCGACCACACCCGCCCGGTGCGGGAGGTCATGACCCAGATGCCGCTGGTCACCGCGCACGTCGGCGTGTCGGCCGAGGCCGCGCTCGGCCTGCTGCGCAGGCACAAGGTGGAGAAGCTGCCGATCATCGACGGCGACGGCAAGCTGCGCGGGCTGATCACGGTCAAGGACTTCGTCAAGACCGACCAGTACCCGCTGGCCACCAAGGACCCGGACGGCCGCCTGGTGGTCGGCGCCGCGGTCGGTGTCGGCGATGACGCCTACCGCAGGGCGATGTCCCTGGTGGACGCGGGCGTGGACGCGATCGTGGTGGACTCCGCGCACGCGCACTCGCGCAACGTGCTGGACATGGTGGCCAAGCTCAAGCAGGAACTGGGCGAGTCCACCGACATCATCGGCGGCAACGTGGCTACCAGGGCCGGCGCGCAGGCGCTGGTCGAGGCGGGCGCGGACGGCGTGAAGGTCGGTGTCGGCCCCGGTTCCATCTGCACCACCCGGGTGGTCGCCGGCGTGGGCGCGCCGCAGATCACCGCGATCTACGAGGCATCGCTGGCCTGTGCCGCGGCCGGGGTCCCGGTCATCGGCGACGGCGGCATCCAGTACTCCGGCGACATCGCCAAGGCCATCGCGGCCGGGGCCAGCACGGTGATGCTGGGCAGCCTGCTCGCGGGCACCGCCGAGGCGCCGGGCGAGCTGATCCTGCACAACGGCAAGCAGTACAAGACCTACCGCGGCATGGGCTCGCTGGGCGCGATGCAGTCCCGCGGCCAGGCCAAGTCCTACTCCAAGGACCGCTACTTCCAGGACGACGTGCTCAGCGAGGACAAGCTGGTGCCAGAGGGCATCGAGGGCCGGATCCCCTTCCGCGGCCCGCTGTCCAACGTGGTGCACCAGCTCGTCGGCGGTCTGCGCTCGGGCATGGGTTACGCGGGCGCGGCCACCATCACCCAGCTCCAGCAGGCCCAGCTGGTCCGGATCACCGCGGCCGGGCTCAAGGAGAGCCACCCGCACGACATCACGATGACCGTGGAAGCGCCGAACTACACCACCCGCTGAGTCGTCCTGCCGGGACGATCGTGGGTGGACAGTGCATTTCGGACAGTAAGAGAGGATCGACGTGCGGGACCAGGTGGAGATCGGTGCCGGGCGCACCGCGTTGCGTGCCTACGGGCTTGACGACATCGAGATCGTGCCCTCCCGGCGCACCCGCTCCTCCAAGGACGTGTCGCTGGACTGGCGGATCGACGCCTACCGCTTCGACATCCCGCTGATCACCCACCCCACCGACGCGGTGGTCTCCCCGGCCACCGCGGTGCGTTTCGGTGAGCTGGGCGGGCTCGGCGTGCTCAACGCGGAGGGGGTGTGGGCCCGGCACGCCAACGCCGAGGACGCGCTCTTCCGCGTGGTGCAGGCGGCCGAGGAGGAAGAGGACCCGGCCGCCGCGGTGCGGCTGCTGCAGGAGCTGCACGCCGCGCCGATCCGGGTGGACCTGCTCACCGAGGCCATCCGGACCGTGCGCGAGTCCGGCAACACGGTGGCGGTGCGGGTCAGCCCGCAGCACGCCGAGGAGCTGACCCCCGACCTGCTGGCCGCGGGCGTGGAGATCCTCATCGTGCAGGGCACCATCATCTCCGCCGAGCACGTCTCGCGGGACGGCGAGCCGCTCAACCTCAAGCGGTTCATCGCCGACCTGGACATCCCGGTGATCGCCGGTGGGGTGGGCGACTACCGCACCGCGATGCACCTGATGCGCACCGGCGCGGCCGGGGTCATCGTCGGCTACGGCGAGTCGCACGCCAGCACCACCAACCGGGTGCTGGGCATCGGGGTGCCGATGGCCACCGCGATCGCCGAGGCCGCGGCCGCCCGCCGGGACTACCTGGACGAGACCGGCGGCCGGTACGTGCACGTGATCGCCGACGGCGGCCTGGTCTACTCCGGCGACATCGCCAAGGCCATCGCCTGCGGCGCGGACGCGGTGATGCTGGGCGAGGCGCTCACCGAGGCCCAGGACCTGCCCGGCCAGGGCTACTACTGGACCGCGGCCGCCGCGCACCCCTCGCTGCCGCGCAGCGACGTGGCCGGTTACACCAGCGGGCACAGCCTGGAGTCGGTCCTGTTCGGGCCTGCCACCAGCCCGTTCGGCACGCTGAACCTCTTCGGCGCGCTGCGCAGGGCGATGGCCAAGACCGGCTACTCCGACCTGAAGGAGTTCCAGAAGGTCGGCCTGACGGTGCGCACGTGACGGTCAGGGAAATCCTGGCGGAGAACGACCTGGTCGCGCTGGCCGAGTTCGCGGCGGGGGACAAGGAGCTGCTGGACAACGGCAGCGACGGCGCCTTCGACGTGGACCGGGACCAGCGCGAGCAGCTGATCAGCTTCGAGGCCGGGCACGCGGTGGTGGTGGACCAGATCACCGGCGAGCTGGTCGGCGACGTCTCCTGGCACCCGGTCTCCTACGGCCCGTCCTACGCCTGCACGGCGTGGAACTTCGGCATCGCGCTGCTGCCCTCGGCCCGTGGCCGGGGGCTCGGCGTGGCCGCCCAGCGGCTGCTGGTCGAGCACCTGTTCGCCAGCACCGACCTGGACCGGGTGGAGGCGTCCACCGATGTGGAGAACCGGGCCGAGCAGCGCGCGCTGGAGAAGGCCGGGCTGCGCCGGGAGGGCGTGCTGCGCGGGGCCCAGCTCCGGGACGGGGCGCGCCGGGACATCGTGGTCTACGGGATGGTCCGATCGGATCTGCCTTCGTCTTAATCGTTACTTCGGGTAACACCCTCTAGCGGCGGCGACGCGTTCTGCCTACCTTGGCTGCATGACCCAACTCGCCAGTAACAACGACTACGACGTCGTGGTGATCGGTTCCGGCTTCGGTGGCAGCGTCTCGGCGCTGAGACTGGCCGAGAAGGGTTACCGGGTAGCGGTGCTGGAGGCGGGGCGCCGCTTCGCCGACGAGGAGTTCGCCAAGACCTCCTGGGACCTCAAGCGGTTCCTGTGGGCGCCGAAGTTCGGCTGCTTCGGCGTGCAGCGGATCCACCTGCTGCGCAACGTGCTGATCCTGGCCGGGGCCGGGGTCGGCGGCGGGTCGCTGAACTACGCGAACACGCTGTACCGGCCGCTCAAACCGTTCTACCGGGATCCGCAGTGGGCGCACATCACCGACTGGGAGGCCGAACTCGCGCCCTACTACGAGCAGGCCACCCGGATGCTCGGCGTGGTGCCGAACCCGACCACCACCCCGTCCGATCAGGTGATCAAGGACGTGGCCGAGGACATGGGCGTGGCGGGCACCTACACCACCACCCCGGTCGGCGTGTTCTTCGACCAGCCGGGCAAACCAGCGGCCGACCCGTACTTCGGCGGCGCCGGGCCCGAGCGCACCGGCTGCACCGAATGCGGCTCCTGCATGACCGGCTGCCGGGTCGGCGCGAAGAACACCCTGATGAAGAACTACCTCTACCTGGCCGAGCGCAAGGGCGCCGAGGTCTTCCCGCTGACCACGGTCACCGGGCTGCGCCGCCGGGAGGGCGGGGGCTGGGTGATCGGCACCGAGCGCACCGGGTCCTGGCTGCGCAAGGGCCGCCGGACCTTCACCGCCGCCCAGGTGGTGCTGGCCGCCGGCACCTGGGGCACCCAGAACCTGCTGCACAAGCTGCGGGACAACGGCTCGCTGCCGGACATCTCCGGCAGGCTGGGCCAGCTCACCAGGACCAACTCCGAGGCGATCCTGGGCGCCAAGGCGTCCAAGATCGATCCGAGCCGGGACTTCACCAGGGGCGTGGCGATCACCTCCTCCTTCCACCCGGACGAGGTCACCCACATCGAGCCGGTCCGCTATGGCAAGGGCAGCAACGCGATGGGCCTGCTGCAGGCCCCGGCGGTGGCCACCATGCTGCGGCACCCGCTGCTGACCCTGCGCAACCTCTCGGTGCGGGACTGGAGCCAGCGCACGGTGATCCTGCTGGTGATGCAGAGCCTGGACAACTCGATCACCACCTTCACCCGCAAGACCTGGCTGGGCAGGCGCAAGCTGACCTCCAAGCAGGGCCACGGCGCGCCCAACCCGAACTCGATCCCGGCCGGGGTCAAGGCAGCCGAGCTGGCTGCTGACAAGATCGACGGCATCCCGGGCGGGGCGATCAGCGAGATGTTCAACATCCCGATGACCGCGCATTTCCTCGGCGGCTGCCCGATCGGCCTGGACGCCGAGCACGGTGTGATCGACCCCTACCACCGGGTGCACGGCTACCCGGGGTTGTCCATCGTGGACGGCTCGGCCATCTCGGCGAACCTCGGGGTGAACCCCTCGCTGACCATCACCGCCCAGGCCGAGCGGGCGCTCTCGCTGTGGCCGAACAAGGGCGAGCGGGACATCCGCCCGGCCCAGGACGCCCCGTACCAGCGGCTCGCGCCCATCCCGCCGGTCAGTCCGGCGGTGCCGACGGCCGCGCCCGGCGCGCTCCGGCTGCCCATCGTCAGCTGAGGCCGTTCCGCCCCTGGAGATCACGCTCAGTGGGCGGAATGGTGACGATCTCGGCCGTTGGGGTACGGCATGTAGCTGATCCATCACGGAATGTTCCGCGCGAGTGTGACCGCTGGCACAGTGTGGGGATGGATCAGCCGATAGAGGACGTCAGGGAGCGGGCATGAGTGCGGAGTGTGTGCTCGTGGTCGGCGGCGGCCCGGTCGGACTGATGGGCGCGCTGCTCCTGGCCAGGGCCGGAGTGCCGAGCATCGTGCTGGAGGCGGCCCCCCGGCGCTCCGCCGTCGGCAGCCGGTCCATCTGCGTGCAGGGCGATGTGCTGGACATCCTGGAGCGGGTCGGGCTCGGCCAGCGGGTGGCCGAGGCCGGGGTCACCTGGCACACCGGCCGCACCTACTACCGCGAGCACGAGGTGCTCACCGTCCGACTGCCGCACCGGCCGGGCTTCCCGCCGTTCGTGAACCTGCCGCAGACCGACCTGGAACGGCTGCTGGACGAGCGGGTCGCGGCCGAGCCGCTGATCACCGTGCACCTGGCGCACAAGGTGGTCGGACTGAGCCAGAACCGGGACAGCGTCGAGGTCACCGTGGCCGCGCCGGTGGGCGAACGCACCTTCCGCGGCAGCCACTGCCTGGCCGCCGACGGCCCGCGCTCGCTGGTCCGCCAGCTGCTCGACCTGCCGTTCCAGGGCTACAGCTTCCGGGACAAGTTCCTCATCGCCGACATCTGCGCCCCGCTCACCCACGCCGCGGAACGCCGCTTCTACTTCGATCCGCCCGCCAACCCCGGCCGCCAGGTGCTGGTGCACCCGCAGCCCAACGGCCGCTGGCGGATCGACTGGCAGGTGCCGGATGACTTCGACCTGACCGAGCAGCGCGCCAACGGCGGGCTGGAGACGCTGGTCCGCTCGGTGGTCGGGGATGCCGACTACGAGCTGGAATGGGCCTCGGTCTACCGCTTCCACCAGCGCTGCGTGCCCGCGATGCGGATCGGCCGGGTGCTGCTGGCCGGGGACGCCGCGCACGTGATGAGCCCTTTCGGCGCGCGCGGGCTCAACTCCGGCATCGCGGACGCGGAGAACGCCGCCTGGAAGATCGCCTTCGACCGGGCAGGCTGGGGCGGACCGGTGCTGCTGCACTCCTACGACGCCGAACGCCGGGCAGCGGCCAGGGAGAACCTGCGGGTCACCGGCGAGACCATGCGCTTCCTGGTGCCGCGCACCGGTGCCGAGCAGGCCTACCGCCGGGACGTGCTGGAACGCAGTGTGCGCGAGGCCGCGGCCCGCGCCAAGATCGACTCCGGCAAGCTGGCCGAGCCCTTCTACTACCTGGACTCCCCGCTGACCACGCCCGCCCAGCCCACCGAGATCTCCGCCTTCCCGCGTGATCCCGGCGAGGCCAGGCCGCCCCTGCCCGGCGTGCTCTGCCCGGATGCCCCGCTGACCGGCCACGGGCGACTACGCCCGCACTTCGGCCCCGAGTTCCACCTGCTCACCGTGGCCTCCCGGCCGCGCATCCCCAAGGGCCCGCCGGTGCACGTGCAGCCGCTGGAGGAGGCATCCGACGGCGGCGCGCTGGCCGAGGCGCTGCGGATGCCGCCGGGCTCGGCCGCGCTGGTCCGGCCGGACGGTCACCTGGCCGCGGTGCTGCGGGCAGGGGACCTCGGCGCCGGGCTGGTCAGCGCGTTGCGTCGCGCGACCGGGTGGTGACCGGGCTTACACCCAACGCGGGCACCCCATCAGGCGTCTCCTGTACGGCAGGAGGTGAACGGATGGACCGTCGTGGATTCCTGCGGCTGGCCGGGATCGGCGCCGCGGCACTGGCCACCGGCGCGTGCGGCAGCGGTGAGACCGCCCCGATCAGCACCACCACCAGTGGCAGCGCGCCGCCCCCGCCCGGCAGCACCGGCCCGCCCCCGCCGCCGGACTGGGCGGGTCTGCGCGGCAAGGTCAGCCTGCTGCTGCCCTCGGACCCGGAGTTCGGCAACGCCTGGTCCCCGTTCAACTCCGCGCTCAGCCCGGCCCCGCCCGCCGCGCTGGCCCGCTGCGGCACCCCCGAGCAGGTGCAGGCCTGCCTGGACGTGGTCCGCCGGGCCAAGCTCCCGGTGGCCGCGCGCAGCGGCGGGCACAGCTACGCCGGGTACAGCGCGCCTGCCGGCGGGCTGGTGCTGGACGTCTCGCCGATGAACGCCGTGCGGGTGCGGCCGGACGGCACCGTGAGCATCGGCGCCGGCGCCAAACTCGCCGACGTCTACACCGCACTGGCCCGCGCCGGGCGTGCGCTGCCCGCCGGGTCCTGCCCCTCGGTGGGCATCGCCGGACTCACCCTCGGCGGCGGGATCGGCGTGCTGGCCCGGAAATTCGGCCTCACCTGCGACCACCTCCGCTCCGCCCAGGTGGTGCTGCCGGACGGCTCGCTGCGCACCGCCTCTGCCGATTCCGAGCAGGAGCTGTTCTGGGCGCTGCGCGGCGGCGGTGGCGGCAACCTGGCCGTCGTCACCCAGTTCGAGTTCGGCACCGTGCCCGCGCCGGGGCTGACCGTGTTCTCGCTGCGCTTCCCGGCCGGGTCCGGGGCCGCGGTGCTCGGCGCCTGGCAGGACTGGATCACCACCGCCGCGCCCGAGCTGTGGTCGATCTGCCACCTGCTCGGCGGCGCGCCCCCGGTGCCGGTGGTGGCCGGGTGCTACGTCGGCGGCGCGGCCGGGCTGAACCCGTTGCTGGACCGGCTGATCAGCGCCAGTGGAGCCCGTCCTGGCCAGCGGCTGGTGCAGCCCAAGGGCTACCTGGACGCGATGCGGCACTTCGCGGGCAGCGGCGGCGGCAGGCGCGAGGGCTTCGCCGCCGCCTCCCGGATCATGGAACACAAGATCACCGGCCTGGACCAGGTGGTCGGCCAGATCCAGGGCCGCAAGATGGACCTGCTCTTCGACGGCCTCGGCGGCGCGGTCGGCGACGTCGGCGTGGCCGACACCGCCTTCCCGCACCGCAAGGCCCTGGCCAGCGTGCAGATCTACGCCCCGGCCGAACGCGCCGACGCGGCCAGGCAGACCAGCGCGGTCACCGACGTGCAGACCGCGCTGCCCGGCCTGGTCGGCAAGGGCAGCTACGTCAACTACCTCGACCCGGCGCAGCGGGACTGGGCGCAGGCCTACTACGGCCCGAACCTGGCCCGGCTGCGCGCGGCCGCCGCCCGGTACGACCCGGACGGCGTGTTCCGCTTCGCCCAGGGACTCACCAGCTGACGCCGGTGAGCACCACCACCCGCTCCTCGGTGAAATCGGTCATCGTGGTGCGCACGCCCTCGCGCCCGACGCCGGAGCCCTTCACGCCGCCGTAGGGCAGCTGGTCCGCGCGGTAGGACGGCACGTCGCCGATGATCACGCCGCCCACCTCCAGCTCGGTGCCCGCCCGGAACGCGGTCTGGATGTCGTGCGTGAACACCCCGGCCTGCAACCCGTACGCGGAGTTGTTGACCTCGGCGAAGGCCTCGTCCACGCCGTCCACCGCGGCCACCGCGAGCACCGGCCCGAAGACCTCCTCGCACCAGACCTTGGCGTCCTTGGGCACCTCGGTGAGCACCGTCGGCGCCACCGTTGACCCGTCCCTGGTGCCACCGGCCAGGATCTTCGCCCCGGCCTCGGCCGCCTCGGAGATCCACTGCTCCACCCGCTCGGCCGCGGCCACGTCGACCAGCGGGCCGACCTCCACGTCCGGGTCGTGCGGGCTGCCGGTGCGCAGCGCGCCGACCGCGCCGACCAGCCGGGGCAGGAAGTCCTCGTACACCGAGCGGTCCACCAGCACCCGCTGCACCGCGATGCAGGACTGCCCGGCCTGGTAGTTGCTGAACAACGCGATCCGCTTGGCCGCGAAGTCCAGATCCGGCTCGGAACTCCAGTCCCCGCAGACCACCGCGGCCGCGTTGCCGCCCAGCTCCAGCACCACGTGCTTGCGCGGCGCCGAGTCCATGATCGAGAAGCCCACCGGCCCGGAGCCGGTGAAGCTGACCACCGGCAGCCGCTCGTCCTTGACCAGCGCCGCGGTCGCCTCGTTGCCCACCGGCAGCACCGAGAACGCGCCGGCCGGCAGATCGGTCTCGGCCAGGATCTCGCCAAGGATCAGCGCGGTCAGCGGGGTGCGCGGGGCGGGCTTGATGATGATCGGCGCGCCCACCGCCAGCGCCGGGGCGACCTTGTGCGCGACCAGGTTGAGCGGGAAGTTGAACGGCGAGATGCCCAGCACCGGGCCACGCGGGATGCGCTTGATCATCGCCACCCGGCCCTCGGCGGCCGGATCGGTGTCCAGCCTGGTCAGCTCGCCGGTGAACCGGCGGGCCTCCTCGGCGGCCAGCCGGAAGGTGTGCACCGCGCGGCCGACCTCGCCGACCGCCCACTTCAGCGGCTTGCCGTTCTCGGCGGTGATGATCTCGGCGATCTCCTCGGTGCGCTCGGCCAGCCGCTGGGAGACGTGCGCCAGCGCGTTGGCCCGCAGGTGCGCGGGGGAGGAGCGGAACTCGGTGAACACCGCGGCGGCCGCGGCCACGGCGCGCTCGACCTGCTCCGGTCCTGGCACCCCGACGGTGGCGACCTCGCTGCCGTCGAAGGGATGGCGCACGACCAGTTCGGTGACCCCGGGTTCGGCGATGCCGGCGATCCAGGACGGGCGGGGTTTCGGGGGCTCGAGGTCGGTCATGGAATCACCGTAAGCCTGCCCCCGGCCTCAGCACAGGGTGATCCCGGCGATCCGCTCGGCGTCGGCCAGATAGCCCAGGTCGTGGCCCTCGGCCAGGTGCTGGCTGAAGGCCGGGTGACCCGCCGCGGCCTGCTCCCTGATCAGCCCGGCCAGCCAGCGCAGGAAGATCACCACCCGGCCGGGCAGCAGCTCCGGCTCGGCAAGCTCACGCCCGTAGGCCGTGCAGAACAGGTCCGCCCGGTGCGCGAAGTCCGGCAGCGGGCTGAACCGGTAGGCCGAGTAGGCGATGTCCCACCAGCGCGGACCCGGCCGGGCCGTGTCGAAGTCGATCACGCCGACCGCGTCCTGCCCGGCGAAGGCCAGGTTGTACGGCGCGAAGTCCCCGTGCACGATCACCTCGGCCGGGTCCAGCGCCGGGAACTGCCAGCCGGTGTGCGGCAGCCGGTCCACCAGGGTCGCGCTCGCGTCGTGGAACCGCCGCAGCAACCGGGCCGCCGAGATCACCGCCGCCTCGCCGCGCGGGTCGTCGCCGACCTCGCCCGGCACGAAGCTGAGCACCTCCCGGCCCTGCTCGTCGAAGCCCAGCGGCTCCGGCGCCTCGGTGAACCCGGCGGTGCGCAGACCACGCAGCAGTTCGTGCACGGCGGGTGTCCACCCGCTGGCGGTGCGTCGAACCGTGTCCCCGGCCCGCGCGACCTGCGTCACGCCCGCGCCCAGCTGCTGCTCCTGCTCCACCCCCGGACGTTAACCGGGCCCGTGCGGCTGGGAGAATCGATTTCCCCGATCCCGGTCCTGACCTGGAGGTTCGCCACGGTGGCCAGTAACACCGACCGCCCCGTGCTCGTCGTCGACTTCGGCGCGCAGTACGCCCAGCTGATCGCCCGCCGAGTGCGCGAGACCCAGGTGTACTCCGAGGTCGTGCCCTCCACCGAATCGGTGGACGAGCTGATCAAGCGCAACCCGGCCGCCATCGTGCTCTCCGGCGGCCCGTCCAGCGTGTACGAGGACGGCGCCCCGCAGGTCGACCCGAAGCTGTTCGAGGCAGGCATCCCGGTGTTCGGCATCTGCTACGGCTTCCAGGCCATGGCGGTCGCCCTCGGCGGGGCCACCGAGCACACCGGCACCAGGGAGTACGGCCGCACCGAGCTGGCCATCGCCGAGGACGGCGGGGTGCTGCACGAGGACCTGCCCGGCCACCACCCGGTGTGGATGAGCCACGGCGACTGCGTGACCAAGGCCCCCGAGGGCTTCACCGTCACCGCCACCAGCTCCGGCGCGCCGGTCGCGGCGTTCGAGAACGTCGAGCGGCGCTTCGCCGGGGTCCAGTACCACCCCGAGGTCATGCACTCCCCGCACGGCCAGGAGGTGCTGCGCCGCTTCCTGCACGAGATCGCGGGTGTGCGGCCGCAGTGGACCACCTCCTCGATCGTGGACGAGCAGGTCGCGCTGATCCGCGCCCAGGTCGGCGACGGCAAGGCCATCTGCGGCCTCTCCGGCGGGGTCGACTCCGCGGTGGCAGCCGCGCTGGTGAACCGGGCCATCGGCGACCGGCTGACCTGCGTCTTCGTCGACCACGGCCTGCTGCGCGCGGGTGAGCGGGGCCAGGTCGAGCGGGACTACGTGGCCGCCACCGGCGTCCGCCTGGTCACCGTGGACGCGCGCGAGCGTTTCCTCACCGCGCTGGCCGGGGTCACCGACCCCGAGGAGAAGCGCAAGATCATCGGCCGCGAGTTCATCCGGGTCTTCGAGCAGGCCGCGAGCGATCTGCAGACCGAGGCAGGCCAGTCCGGCGAGCACTACGACTTCCTGGTCCAGGGCACCCTGTACCCGGATGTGGTGGAGTCCGGCGGCGGCACCGGCGCGGCCAACATCAAGAGCCACCACAACGTCGGCGGCCTGCCGGAGGACCTCCAGTTCAAGCTGGTCGAGCCGCTGCGCGCGCTGTTCAAGGACGAGGTGCGCCGGGTCGGCCTGGAGCTGGGCCTGCCGGAGGTCATCGTGCACCGCCAGCCCTTCCCCGGACCGGGCCTTGGCATCCGGATCATCGGCGAGGTCACCGCGGCCCGCCTGGACCTCCTGCGCGCGGCCGATGCCATCGCCCGCGAGGAGCTGACCGCGGCCGGCCTGGACCGCACCATCTGGCAGTGCCCGGTGGTGCTGCTGGCCGACGTGCGCTCGGTGGGTGTGCAGGGCGACGGCCGCACCTACGGCCACCCGGTGGTGCTGCGCCCGGTCTCCAGCGAGGACGCGATGACCGCGGACTGGACCCGGCTGCCCTACGACGTGCTGGAGCGCATCTCCACCCGGATCACCAACGAGGTCAACGACGTCAACCGGGTCGTCCTGGACGTCACCAGCAAGCCCCCGGGCACCATCGAGTGGGAATGACCGCCCCATAACGGCCAACACCCCGTCCCACAACGGCCAACACTCCGGCAGCAGCCAAAACCGCCCGGAGTGTTGGCCGTTCTTGTACGGGGTGTTGGCCGTTGTGGGACGGGTCAGGCGGAAGCGCGGCGGATCAGCTCGGTCGGGAGGATCTCCCGGCCGGGCGGGACGTCCTCCCCGGCGACCAGCCGGAGCAGGATCTGCACCATCCGGCGCATCTGCTCGCCGGGGTGCTGCCGGATGGTGGTCAGCGGCGGATCGGCCAGCGGGGCCACCGCGGGCTGGTCGTCGAAGCCGATCACCGCGATCTCCTCGGGCACCCGGCGGCCCGCCGCGCGCAGCACCCGCAGCGCGCCGTCGGCCATCAGGTCGTTCGCCGCGAACACCCCGTCCAGCTCGGGCACCCTGGCCAGCAGTTCCCGCATGGCCTGCTCGCCACCCTGCCGGGTGAACTCCCCGCAGGCGCTCAGCCGCGCGACCCGGTCCTGATCCGCGCTCATCGCCTGCTGCCAGCCGGCCAGCCGGTCCAGCGCGGCCTTCTCATCCGACGGGCCGGTGATGGTCACCACGGTCCGGCGGCCCAGGCCGAGCAGGTGCTCGGTGGCCATCCGGGCGCCGCCCACGTTGTCGTTGTCCACCAGGTGCAGGCCGTCCTCCGGCAGCCACAGCTTGCCGCCGAAGACCACCGGGATGGGCAGGTTGGCCACCGCCTCCGGCAGCGGGTCCCGCTTGTGCGGGGCCAGCAGCAGCGCGCCGTCCACGTGCCCGCCGCCGAGGAAGCGCAGCACCCTGGCGTGCGTGGTCTCGTCCTGGGTCAGCATCAGCACCATCTGGGTGTCCATGGTGGACAGCTCCTCGGTGGCGGTGCGCACCACGGTGGCGAAGTGCGGGTCGTCGAAGACCTTGTTCTCCTTCTCCGACAACACCAGCGCGATGGCCTCGGTGCGCCGGGTGACCAGCGTCCTGGCCGCCTTGTTCGGCACGTAGCCGAGCTGGCGCACCGCCTCCTGCACCGACTCGCGCGCCTCCGGGCTCACCCTGGGCGAGTCGTTGATCACCCGGGACACGGTCGCGCGGGACACACCCGCCACCGCGGCCACGTCCTCCAGGGTGGGGCGGCCGATTCCGTGCAGGGCTGGCGGCGTCTTCACCCCGCTATTAATACAGAGAAGGATCGAAAAAGCCGAATGCGCCGCTCCGGTGGGAAGAAACCACCTGGGCGACGCAATCGGGTCAAACGTGAATTCAGTATCGATTTGATTTCCGGGAGGTCTCCTACCTGCGTGGACGCAGGGAGTTCCCGAGCAGTGCCAGTCCGATGAACAACGCGATGGCGGCGATCGCCCAGCGCACGTCCACGACCTGCCAGATGACCCCGTCGGTGAGCGCGTAGGCGGCGACACCGAGGCCGCACAGCCCGAACAACACCATGAACAGGCTTGCCTTCGGCTTGCGTTCGGTCTGCTGATCAGCCGACACGGTGCACCTCCACGCTTCCCGGTCCCTGTACTTCCGCGCGCAGCCGCAACTTGCCGCCGCCGGGGCCGTCGGCCCCGTTGTCGTCCAACTTGACCTCGCCGCCGCCGTCACGCTCGTTGCCAAGGCACTGGACCGAGCCGATCGCGGACTTGCAGAAGAGGTCGAGGTCCACGTCCTTGGGCACGACCACGTGGATCGTCCCGGCGCCCACCACGATGCTGGTGCTCGCGTTGACCTTGGGGTCGTTCAGGTCCAGCGCGCTCAGGTCCAGGTCGATCGAGCCCGCGCCGAGCCGGTAGTTCGGCTCCAGCTGGCTGGCCGAGGTGACCCGGAAGCTCCGCTCGCCGACGCTCTGCGTCCAGTACTGCGAGGCGGTCAGCCCGATCGCCACGATGGCCACCGGGAAGCCCAGCACCACCAGCAGCCTGCCGCCGCCGCGGAAGGCCCCGACCAGGGTGCCGATGGCCAGCACCGCGACCACCATGCCGACCACGTGCGGCGCGGTGAACCAGGGCACCAGCCCGGCCAGGATGCCGGACACGCTGCCCACGATGAAGGCCAGCGCCAGCGTCACCGAGGTGACCCTGGTCTTGCGCTTGGGTTCCGGCTCGGCCTCCACCTCGGTGGTGCGGCGCGGCTCCGGCAGGTCCCAGGCGAACGGCGCGGCGCCCAGCGGGTCCCACTGCGGCGGGGTGCCGGTGGCCGGGTAGGTCACCGGCGGGAAGCTCGGCGCGGGCAGCTGCTCGCGGCGGGCCTGCGCCTCCGGGGTCTCCGGCGTGCTGACCGACTGGGTGAACTGGGGCGCCCCGGCCGGGTGCTCGGTGGTCACCGGCGCGTCCGCGGCCTGGGTGCTCGTCTCGGCCACCGGCTCGACCCGGCTGGTCACCTGCTCCTGCTGGATGCCCAGGTCGACGGTGTGCGTGGTCTCCGTGGCAGCCGGAGTCTCCGGAGCCTCGGGCGCCGGGGTCCGCAGGTCCATGGTCGGCTGGTCCGGCGCGACCGGGGGCACGGGGTACGTCGTCGTCTCCGGCGCGGGGAAGGGTGGCATCGGCATCGGTGGCGGCACGTAGCCCGTCACCGGTGGCGGTGGCGGCGCCGGCATCTTGCCGCGACTGCGGTGCAGCAGGTAGGCCAGTCCGACCACCATGACCAGCGCGAAGATGCCGCCGATGAAGGTGGTGGCCGCCCAGCCGAAGGCGGGCAGCATGCCGAAGAGCAACAGCAGTGTCAGCACCTTGGGCGTGGCGCTGTGGCCCCGCCCGAGCAGCGACTCCAGCGGGGAGACCCGGTCCTCCGGACCAGGCAGCAACAGCCACCCGGCCAGGTAGACGATCAACCCGATGCCGCCGTACACCGCCGTCACCACGAGTCCGACCCGGATCACGACCGGATCGATCGCATAGCGATTGCCGATCGCGGCGGCCACCCCGGCGATCTTGCGATCGTCCTTGGGCCGCCGTGGCCGCGACGACCACAGGTCGCGCAGCGTCTCCTCGACGCGCATGTTTCCGTCCGTCCCGCTCACGATGAACAGCTTCGGTGATCCGGCCGCTCCGCCACATCAGGGAAGCCCCCCGACCTCACCCCGAGGCCGGGACTCCGGGTTCCGCCCCGATGCGGGCTCCGCTGCCCGCGTGTGACCATGCCATGGTGAACTCCCAGGCCACGTCGGGCAGCACCGACCGCAGCGGCGTGGGCCAGCCGCCCGTGATCACGGGCGAGGCCACCATGGTCCTCCCGCTGCGCATGTACCGCCGCCGCAACGGCCGCATCCTCGCCGGGGTCGCCGGCGGCCTCGCCGAGCACCTCGGCGTCAACGTGCTGTGGGTGCGGGTCGCCTTCACCGTGCTGGTCGCCTTCGCCGGCGCGGGCGTGCTCGCCTACGGCCTGCTGTGGCTGCTGGTGCCGCAGCGGATGGCAGGCGCCGAACCACAGACCGACACCCCGGTGCAGCGCCAGCAGGCCATCGGCGTGATCGCCATCGGCCTGGCCATGGCGCTCGCGCTGAGCATGTGGAGTGGCGCGGTCAGCGGCTGGGTGGTCGGCCCGCTTGGCGTGGCACTGGCAGGCGCCGCCCTGGTGTGGCGGGAGGCCGACGAGGCGCAGAAACGGCGCTGGCGGGACTCGGCCAAGTCCGGGATGCTCGGCCAGGGCGGCCGGATGGCCGTGCTCCGGATGGGCGCCGGCGTGCTGTTCGCCGCCACCGGCATCGTGTTCTTCCTGGTCGGCAGCGTGGACCTGAACCAGGCCCAGCTGGCCGTGCTGGCCGTGATCACCACCCTGCTCGGCGTCGGCGTGCTCACCGTGCCCTGGTGGCTGCGCCTGGTCCGGGACCTGAACGAGGAGCGCCGGGCGCGCATCCGCACCGAGGAACGCGCCGAGATCGCCGCCCACCTGCACGACTCGGTGCTGCAGACCCTCGCCCTGATCCTCAAGCAGTCGGACAACCCGCGCGAGGTCAGCCGCCTGGCCCGCGGCCAGGAACGCCAGCTGCGGAACTGGCTCTACGGTCCGGCTGGCTACGGCCGCGGCGCGGCCACCCCCGAGACCGAGGAACCCGCGCACGGCGTGGCCGGGGAGAGCGTGGCCGACGCGGTGGCCATCGCCTGCGGCCAGGTCGAGGACACCTTCGCCATCCGGGTGCAGCAGGTCGTGGTCGGCGACTGCCCGCTGGACGACCGGATGGCCGCGCTGGTGCAGGCCGCCCGCGAGGCCGCGGTCAACGCGGCCAAGCACGCCGGGGTCAGCGAGGTCAGCGTGTACGCCGAGGTCGAGCCCGAGGTGGTCTACGTCTTCGTGCGTGACAGGGGCGCCGGATTCGACCCGGAGGCGGTGCCTGCCGACCGGCACGGGCTCGCCGACTCGATTCACGGCAGGATGGAGCGCAACGGCGGGAAGGTGCGCGTGCGCACCGCGCCCGGTGAGGGCACCGAGATCCAGCTCGAGATGCCCAGGGCGAGCAAGGAGGCACGGACGTGAGCGAAGAGGTCGAGAACACCGGGACACCGGCGGAGGCCAAGGGGCCGGTCAGGGTCTTCCTGGTCGACGACCACGCGCTCTTCCGCGCGGGCGTGCGCGCCGAGCTGGAGGCGCACGCCGAGGTCGAGGTGGTCGGCGAGGCAGGCTCGGTCGGCGAGGCGGTCGCCGGCATCGGGCACTTCCGCCCGGACGTGGTGCTGCTGGACGTGCACATGCCCGACGGCGGCGGCAACGAGGTGCTGCGCCGCGCCCGCAAGGCCTTCCCGGACGTGGTCTTCCTCGCGCTCAGCGTCTCCGACGCGGCCGAGGACGTCATCGCGGTGATCCGCAACGGCGCCCGCGGCTACGTCACCAAGACCATCTCCGGCCGCGAACTCGTGGACGCGGTCTGCCGGGTGCGCGAGGGCGACGCGGTCTTCTCCCCGCGCCTGGCCGGCTTCGTGCTGGACGCCTTCGCCGACCGGCCGGGCGCCGCGCCGATCCGCGATCCCGAGCTGGACCTGCTCACCCCGCGCGAGCGCGATGTGCTGCGCCTGCTGGCCAGGGGTTACGCGTACAAGGAGATCGCCTCGGAGCTGTTCATCTCGATCAAGACGGTGGAGACGCACGTGTCCAGCGTGCTGCGCAAGACCCAGCTCTCCAACCGCTACGAGCTGTCCCGCTGGGCCTCCGACCGCCGCCTGGTGTGAGTGACGCGGCCCGGCGTCGAGCGCCGGGCCGCCCCGCTCACTTCCCGGCGGTGGCCGCCGCGGGCACCGGCAGTGGTTCCGGTGCGACAGCGGCCACCTTCGGCTGGCGCCGGGCCAGCATGACCCCGGCGAGCACCACGGCCATGCCCAGCACCACCCGAAGTCCGATCTCCTCCTGCAGCACCACCGCACCCAGCAGCACCGACACCAGCGGCATCAGGTAGGCCACCGTGGTCGCGCTGGTCGGGCCCTCATCGGCGATCAGCCGGTAGAAGAAGATGAACGCGATCCCGGTGCCCAGCACGCCGAGCACGGTCACCGCACCCACCGAGGCGAAGCTCAGGTGCACCGGCTGCAGCCCGGCGAAGGGCACCGCCAGCGCGATCAGCGCGGTGGCCGAGATCATCTGCGCGGCCGAGACCACCACCGGCGGCAGGCCCTCACCGGCCAGGAACCTGGCCATGTACAGCGCGCCGATGCCGTAGCTCACCGCGGCCGCGGTGATCGCCAGCGCGCCGCCGAGTTCCGAGGTCGCGCCCTGCCACGGGGCGAAGATCACCAGCGTGCCGGCGAACCCGATCGCCAGCCCGATCGCCCTGACCAGGCTGATCCGCCGTTCCTGGCCGACCACCAGGCCGAGCAGCACTGTCCACAGCGGCACGGTGGCGTTGAGCACGCCCGCCATGCCCGAGTCCACGGTCAGCTCGCCGATGCCGAACAGGGTGAACGGCAGCACGTTGCTGAAGAAGGCGGCCACCACCAGGTGACCCCACAGTCGACCACCGCGCGGCAGCCGGAGCCGCTGCACCCGCACCACCGCGAGCAGCACCAGCGCCCCCAGCCCCACCCGGATCAGCACGATCTGCACCGGGGAGAACCCGGTCAGCGCGAACTTGATCCAGAGGAAGCTGGAGCCCCAGAACAGCGCCAGCAGGCCCAACCGCACCAGATTGCCCTTGGATGTCACGTCAGCAACGGTGCGCTCCGCAACCTGTCAGCACAAGTGAATACTTCTACACGACCCTTTAGCGAATCTGTACAGTCGGGGCATGCTCGACGTGCGCCGGATGCGAGTCCTCCGAGCCGTGGTGACCAGCGGTTCGGTCACCGCCGCGGCCACCAACCTGGGCTACACGCCCTCGGCGATCAGCCAGCAGATCACCGCGCTGGAACGCGAGGCAGGCCTGCCGCTGCTGGAGAAGTCCGGCCGCGGCGTGCGCCCCACCGCGGCGGGCAGGCTGCTCGCCGACCACGCCGGGGTGATCACCGCCCAGCTGGCCGAGGCCGAGCGCTCCCTCGCCGACCTGCGCGAGGGCCGCACCGGACGGCTCGGCGTCAGCTTCTTCGCCACCGCCGGCGCCGCCCTGGTCCCGCCGGCGGTCGCCGCCTTCCGCCGGGAACACCCCACGGTCCGGCTCGACCTGACCCTCAAGGACCCGGAGAGCCCCCTCGACGAGGTGATCGCAGGCCGCTCCGACCTGGCCGTGGTGGTGGTCTTCGACGACGAGCCGGTGGTGCCGGGCATCCAGCTCACCCACCTCTTCGACGACCCCTACCGGCTGGTCCTGCCCAAGGGCCACCGGCTGGCCGCGAAACGGGTCATCGACCTGGCCGACCTGGGCAGCGAACCGCTGGTGGACAGCATGGCCACCAGCGGACCCTGCCGGAAGGCGGTGCTGGAGGCCTGCGCCAGCGCCGGGTTCAGCCCCTGCTTCGTGGTCGAGTCCGACGACTTCCCCACCGCCCAGGGCTTCGCCGCGGCCGGCCTCGGCCTGACCCTGGTGCCCAAACTGGGCCTGGGCGCGGTGCACCCCGGCGTGCTGGTGCGCAAGGTCCGCAACCCGGAGCCGGTGCGCCGGATCTACGCCGCGGTGCGCACCGCCGACGCGGGCCGGCCGGTGCTGCGCGCGCTGCTCGGCGCGCTCCAGGCGGCCGCGCGAACGGCCGCCCGCTAGTTGTTGCCGCCGCCGGTGCGCTGGTCGCCGTTGATCTGCGCCGCGCCGGTGTCCGCGTTGGGGACCATGGTGAGCACCCGGGTCTCGGAGGACTCGTTCTGCTCGCCGTTCTTCTTGGTGTAGGTCAGCTGCACCCGCACCTTGTCCTTGCCCTGCGCGGTGACATCGCCGACCTCGACGTCCTTGATCTCGTCCCAGAACTTCTTGTACGAGGCGAACGGCGTCTTCTGCTGCATGGCAGGGCCCAGCCGCTGCCATGCGGCCTCGGCCCGGTCCGGCAGCAGCGCGTAGTACTTCTTGACCTCCGAGACCATGTCCTCCGGCGCCAGCGTCGGCGCGGCCGAGGTGGTCGTGGTGCTGGTCGTGGTACTGCTGGAGGAGGTGGCCTCGGCGGTGGTCTTCTTCGGCGTGGTCTTCTTCGTCGGCGCGGCGGCGGTCGTGGGCACCAGCACGTCCGAGGTCTGCGGACCCGCGTTGCCGGTGTTGTTGTTGAACGCGTAGTTCGCGATCAGCACGCCGACCAGCGCCGCGACCACCACGGCCGCGGCGGCCAGCAGGATCGTCTTGCGCCGCGAGCGCTCCGGCGGCGGGGGCGGCGCGTTCTTGACCGAGCCGCCTGGACCCCCTGGCCCGATCGGGCCGATCGGGCGGCCGCCGGTGTTGGTGGCCGGGTGCGGGCGCGGCGGCGGGGTGGGCGGACCCACCCTGGTCATCGGCGCGTCCGAGAGCGGTCGCGCGTCCAGCCGGGTCATCGGCGGCTGGTTCTGGATCTGCGGGCCGGAACCCTGATGCAGCCGCGGCGACTGCAACGCCTGCGGGTGCGACTGCAGGGCGGGCGGCATCGACTGGGTCGGCGCGGACGGCCCGTTGGGCAGCTGGGTGGTCGGCGTCACCACGGTGGCCCAGCCGCCCGGAGGCGTGCTGAGCGCGCTCTGCCGCCCCGCGGCCACCGCGGAGAGGGCTTCGCTCGCCTGCGTCATGTTGGGGCGGTCGTTCGGCTGCGGCCGGAGCAGGTGCATCAGCACCGGCGTCAGCGGACCGGCCATCTGCGGCGGCCGGACCACACCGGCGGCCACCGAGTGCAGCAGCGCCAGGGTGTTCTCGTTCAGCCCGAACGGCGGCTCGCCCTCGACCACCGCGTACAGCGTGGAGCCCAGCGAGAACACATCCGATGGCGCGCCCGGCTCGTAGCCCTTGGCCACCTCGGGCGCCAGGTAGGCCGGGGTGCCCGCGAGCATGCCGGTCCTGGTCACCGTGACATCGCCCTGAGCACGGGAGATGCCGAAGTCGGTGATCTTCACCGTGCCGTCGTCGCCGATCAGGATGTTGCCGGGCTTGACGTCCCGGTGCACGATCCCGGCCTGGTGCGCCGCCCACAGCGCCAGCGCGACCTGCGCGCCGATCCTGGCGACCTCACGCGGCGGCAGCGGACCCTCGTCGCTGACCACCGCGGCCAGGCTGCGTGAGGGCAGGTACTCCATCACCAGCCACGGCGCGCCGTCGTCCTCGGCCACGTCGAAGACGCCGATCGCGTTGGGGTGCTGCAACCGGGCCGCGATCCGGCCCTCGCGCATCGCCCGCTGCTTGGCCTCTTCCGCCTCGGAGTGCTCCAGGTTGGGCTGGAGCAGCAGCTGCTTGACCGCCACGACCCGCTGGAGACGTTCGTCCTTGGCCTGCCAGACGACACCCATCGCACCGGCGCCGATCCGCCTGGTGAGTCGGTAGCGCCCGGAGACCAGGCGGCCTTCGTCGCTCACAGCTCCTCCGTCCTGCGCACCGGCAGGATCGGGGCGTGCCAGCGGCGCTCGTCAGCCCGGGTCCCGGTGTCGGTCACGCCACCTAGGTTAGGGGTATCACCCGGACGGGTTGACTTGCGGCTGGTCAACTCGGGTGCCGCCGCTACTGGAGGTAATGCCATCAGTGCTGGTCAACGGCCTTTGCTGGACAGAACCTTGGCGTTGGTGATTTTCCGCTGGACCTTGTCCACGGTCATCCGCTGCTCGACCCGCAGGGTGCGGCCGTCCTTCCAGCGGTAGTCCACGGTCACCACGGCCGCGTCCACGCCGTCGGCCCTGGACTCGGCGACGGTGGCCGATTCGACCCCGGCCCAGTCGGCCTTGAACTCCTCGACGCCGCCGGAGCGCATCTCCGGGCCGAGCATCGCGAATGCCTGCTCGGGCTGGTCGGGCGCCTTGCCCAGCAGACCGAGGATCGGGTCCAGGATCGGGTCCAGGATGCCGCCGCTCTTGCTGCTGGTGGGCGCGGCCGAGGTGGGCTTCGGCGCGCTGGAGGTGGGCTTGCCCGCGCTGGTGGCCGGGACGCCGGTCTGGCTGGTCTGGCCGCCGGTGGGCGCGGGGTCGGTGCTGCCGCCGCCGGTGTTGCCACCCTGCTGGCCGCCACCGTTGCCGGTGCCGCCGTTGCCGCCCTGCTGACCGCCGCCGGTCCCGGCGCCGCCCTGCTGGCCGCCCTGGCCACCCTGACCGCCGGTGCCACCGTTGCCGCCATTGGAGCCCTGGCCGCCGGGCTGGTCGCCACCGGTGCCGCCGCCTGGCTGCTCGCCGCCGCCCTCCTGGCCGGTCTGCGCGTTGATCGCGTTCGGCGAGAGCGCCTTGCCGCCGACGATGCCGGAGAGGTTCTGCTGCGCCGCGGCTGGCGTCTTGGGGCCGTCCTCGCCCGCGGCGTAGGTGATGCCCAGCGCCACCGTGCCGCACAGCACCGCGACACCCGCGGCCGCGCCGAGCACCCGCAGCGCCGTCCTCGGGCGGCGTTCCGCCTTGGGCGTCTGGCCCTCCCTGCGGAGCAGGTCGGTCACCAGGATCTGGGATTCGGTATCCCGTGAACTGCCCTTGCGCACCGCTGTCACCTTCCGGCCGGGGAGCTTCTCAACGGGGTTGAGATACCGGACTTGAGGTGTTGTGTGCCACCAATTCGGGTGAACTTATGCGCAATCTTCGGCCTAATGGCCTAACCGCGCTGGGCTGAAAGCAGCTCCGCGCCGGTGATCCGCATGGGCACCGAGTTCGCCAGTCGGAGCAGTTGCTCGACGTGCAGCCAGCTCCCGTCGGCCTGCTGGAACCGGACCACCGCGAGCACCGAGCCGTCCGGCCGGGTCTCGGTCTCCTTCAGCTCCAGCTGGCGCAGCTCGGTCCAGGACCGGATGAACGCGGCCAGGTCGCCGAGCAGGTTCGGGGTCAGCAGTCCGGCCGCGGTCTCCGGCTGCTTCTGGCCGAGCCGCTGGTAGAACTCCCTGACCACGCCGACCGGGGTGTTGAGCCCTTGGGCAGGCGGCTGGGTGGTCGCGGTGCGCTGGGCCACCGGCGTGGTGGTCACCACCGGTTTGCCCGGCCGCACGGCCAGCGGCGAGCTGGTCGCCTCGGCCACCAGCACCCCGGCCACCGGGGCCGGGCTCCGCTCGGCCGGGGAGCGCTGCGAGGTGCGCGAGCTGACGAGTTCGGCGGTGAGCAGGTCGGGCCGCAGCACCATGGCGCCGGTCAGCTCGGTCGCCCGCTGCACCGGGGCCGGACTGGCCTGCGGGCTGGTCCAGTTGTTCGAGGTGATCGCCGAGGCGGCGGTGACCGCGCCGGTGAGCACGATGGCGCCGATGAGCATGCCGATCAGCCGGGTCGAGCGCTTGGTGCGCTCTACCGGCTGCGGCGGGGCGACCGTCACGGTCGTCTCCTCGCCGAGCAGCTCGTCGACGAATTCCTCGGTCTCGACTACCTCGCGTGGCGGGATCCGGACCGGGCAGGGCTGCTGCCTGATCAGATCCGCCACGGTGACTGATCCGGCACGGTGGTGCCGACGACCAGTCGTCGAACGCTCCACGGTGGTGGCCTCCGTACGTTCTGTGGTCGTCAGGACTCGTACCGTCACATCGGCAGCGGGAGCCAGCGACTGGCCACAGTTCACCCGTTCGAGTCGACAAGCGGTCGAAAAAAGCCAGTCGAACGGATGAATGGTCACTGCGTGCATTGAGTCCGGCTGAGGTCCGGGCTCACCGTTCGGCGGCGGACACCAGCCGTTCGCCGTTGACCAATGGCACCTCGGCCACGGTGAACACAAGCTCGCGTTGCTGGGTGCTCAGCGAGCCGTCCTTGGCCTGCACCTCCACCACCGAGGTGGTCACCCCGCGGCCCGGATCGACCTGGATGGTCTTGACCTCGACCCGCTGGAGGTTGTCGAAACGCTGCTGGAAGGCGGGGAATCCGCTGTCCTTGATCGCCGGTCCGGTCAGCGCCTCGAACGCGCGCTGCGGGTCCTCCGGCAGTGCGGCGAAGAAGGCCATGGTCTGCCCGGCCAGCTTGTCCACCGGGACCAGCGGCACGGCCCGGTCGTTGGTCACCGTGGTCACCGGCGGCTGCGAGACGCTGCTGCCCGGCTTGCTCTCGCCCCCGGTGAGCCGCACCGGCCCGGACGGCGTGCCGGAGGTGCGCGGCGACTTGGGCGCGGCGCTGGGCGTGCGGCTGCCCGCGCGGGCGCCGCCGCTACTGGTCGGCTTCGGCGTGCCGGACCGGCTGCCATCGGGCAGCACCATGTCACTGGGATACCCGGGCAGCGCGTCGAGGCGGTCGTCCCCGCCCGGACTGACCAGCGCGGTGGCCGCGGCGACCAGCACCAGCAGCACGGTGGCCGAGGACAGCCCGGCGAACCAGGCCGCCCGCTTCCAGGTGCGCGGCGGGGTGACCGAGGCCGGGACCATGCCGAGGTCGAACTTGCGCAGACCGGGCGGCGCGGTGTCGGCCACCGGGTCCACCAGGGGTGGCGGCTCCGGCCGCGACACCTCCGGCGTCCAGGACAGTGCGTTGGCTTCCGGGCGGTGCCGGCCGTGGCGTGGCCGGTACCGCTCGGGGGGCCCCTGTCCGCTGTTCATCTCGCTGACCTCTTTCGCCCCAGCAGGGCGGTTTCCCGCCTATGCCGTGTTGACCACCTGGAACGTCTCGGCGAGCCTGCCCTCGGGCAGACCGGCGTAGTTCGCCTGGTTGGCGAACTCGCCGCGGAGCTGCTCCTCGAGCCCCGCCATTCCTCCGGTCTGTGACTGATGCGCGCGCAGGGCCGCCAGCTTGAGCGGCATCAGGTCGGTGATGTCGACGGCGTGGTTGCGTCGTTGCCGGGGCCCGTCGGCCAGCCACAGCTCGCGCACCGTCCAGGGCTGGAGCCCTTCCTGGGTGAGCAGCTCGGGATAGGCGTGCGGGTTGCGGGCGTCCGGGTAGACCGCGGCCAGGGTGGCCTCGCCCGCGGCGCGGTGGTCCGGGTGCGAGGTGACGATGTGGTCCCAGTTGATCTCCGGCGACCAGGTGAGCACCCGGTCCGGCCGGAAGGTGCGGATCACCCTGGTGATGTCGCGGCGCAGCGCGAGTCCCGGCACGACCCGGCCGTCGGGGTGCCGCAGGAAGTACAGGTTGGTCACGCCGACGATCTCGGCGGCCGCGCGTTGTTCCTGTTCGCGCAGGTCGGCGATTGCCGAGCGGGGGGTGGCCAGATCGCCGGTCGCCTCGCCGGAGGTGCACAGGCAGTAGGCGACGTCGACGCCCGCCTTGATCCAGGCGGCCACCGTCCCGGCGGCGCCGAAGTCGACGTCGTCTGGGTGAGCTGCGACGACCAGGGCGCGGGTGATGTCGTGGTCGTCGAGAGCGGGTCCGTGAGCCATCTCACCCAGGGTAGGTGTCCCGCCATCTGGTTGCGCTCCGGGTCCCTCTAACTACCCGGAGTGATACCCGGACGGGTGTATTCCACCCGCCCGGGAGCAAGATCAGCTTGCCTTGCCATACCGCTCGTGAGTGGAGCGCAGCTCCTTGGCCGCGGTGGCCCCGGCTCCGGCGGCGACCACGACGGCCAGCACGTCGAAGATGAACCCGCCGTTGGTCATCAGTAGCGCCAGCACGGCGAGCACGACGGTGATCCCGACCTTGGGCATCCGCTCCTGCACGTAGTGCACAACGGGTTCGCCGCCCGCCCGCTTGGTGGCGGCGGACTTCAGCATGGCCAGGTAGCCGCCGTTCGCCAGCGCGGCGAGCAAGGCGACAAGCGCGACGAGAACAGCGATGAGATGCATAAACCCAGTGTGCGCCGGTAATGCGGCGGCGGCATCGGTGACATCCCTGAAATGCTCCCCCGGTGATCGACGTCTACTGGCACCCGGACTGCCTGGCGCACGACACCGGCACCGGCCTGTGGGAACTGCCCGGCAGCTGGGACTGGCTGGACGAGCCCGAACCACACCCGGAGAACGCGGCCCGCCTGCGCACCTTCCGGCACGCCCTCCGGCACGGCCCGGTCGCCGGAGCCCTGCGCTGGCACCAGGGCAGGCACGCCACCTCCGCCGAGCTGACCGCCGTGCACACCCCCGCCTACCTGGCCGACCTCCAGGCGGCCTGCGGCACCGGCGAACTGGTCGCGATCGAGGAGAACACCGTCGTCGGCCCCGGCTCCTGGGACGCGATCCGCGCCGCGGCGGGCACCGCCGTGGCCGCCACCGAGGCGGTCCTGTCCGGCCGGGCGAACACCGCCTACGCCCTGGTCCGCCCACCCGGCCACCACGCCCAGCCCACCCAGGCCGACGGCTACTGCCTGGTGAACAACGTGGCCGTGGCCGCCGCGCACGCGCTGGCCTGCGGCGTCGAGCGGGTGGCGATCCTGGACTGGGACGTGCACCACGGCAACGGCACCCAGGAGACCTTCTACAACGACCCCAGGGTGCTCACCGTCTCGGTGCACATGCGGCACGGCCGCTGGGGCCAGGCCCACCCGCAGACCGGCGCGCCCGAGGAGACCGGCGCCGGCCACAACGTCAACATCGAACTGTCCCTCGGCGCGGGCGACGCGGCCTATCAACGAGCCTTCACCGAGATCGCCGAACCCGTGCTCCGCCAGTTCCGCCCCACCCTGCTGCTGGGCGCCTCCGGCTTCGACGGCTCCACCTTCGACCCCAACGGCAGGCACAACCTGACCGCCGCCGGCTACCGCTGGATCGGCGGCCGCGTGGCGGCGCTGGCCGACGAACTGACCGGACACGGCCCGGTCCTCACCCAGGAGGGCGGCTACCTGCGCGGCTACGCGGCCCTGTGCCTGCACGCCCTGGTCGAGGGCCTGCTCGGCCACACCGAACCGCTACTGGCCGACCCACTCGCCTACCTGCCGGACGATTCGGCGCGAAACCCCGACCGCACCACAGCCGATCTGGACCTGGTGCGGTCGGCGCTGCGCGAACACTGGGACCTCTAACGCCCCGAGCGGCCGCGGCCCACCCGTTCACTTGTTGCGAAAAGGCGTGGCGCGCCAGCGACACGGCGAGCCGTTCACCAGCGGCGGGGTTGATTTTTCGCGTTGCCTTGTCGTGTGCCCGACGCATCCGAAGCTTGCTTCGCGTGCGGCGGGTGCACGACGAGGCGACTTAGAGCGAAAAATCCCGCGCGCGGAGCGCGCCAATGTCACCGCCCGAGACGGCCGCGGCCGAGGCGGAGCAGGATCATGGCCAGCTCCTTGCCCTCGGGGCCGAGTTCGCGGAAGCGCGCCAGCACCGCCATCTCCCGGCTGTACACGATCTTGGGCCCGCCCGCGGCCATCCGCGCGGCGCCGATGGTCTGGGAGACCTCGGTGCGACGCTGTATCAACCGCAGGATCTCCGCGTCGAGGTGGTCGATCTCCTCGCGCAGCGAACTGATGTCGCCGTCGGTGCTGGTGGGCTGTGAGTCGCTGTCGAGCGCGGCGTTCATGGTGATCCTCATCTGCTCGGGTGGTCTGACCCGGCTATCCCGGTCCCCGCAGCACAAAGCCCCGGGTCCAAGGACTCCGGGGCATCGGTCGTGGTTCGGCTGGCGTCAGCTGACCACGGGTGCCGGAGTCCGGTACCCGTAGAAAAAATAGAACGCGCGGTGAGCCACGTCGCCGATTCTGGCACGATCATCGGCCCGCGTCGACCCGTGTCCCGGATTCCGGGCAACCTGACGCCCCGGTTGTGCGTGAATGTGCTGGGTAGCTAGATCCACTCACTGGGAGGAACCCACATGCGCAAGCTCGCCCTCACCGCGATCGGCCTGACCGTGCTCGCCGTCACGGCGCCGGTCGCCAACGCCGCCCCCGCACTGCAGTGGGACATCGCGATGGCCAGCAACGTCACCGACATCCAGGCATACAACGGGGAGGCGTTCAACTTCGAGCTGACCGTGACCAACCTGGGCACGGAGTCCGGCAGCGTGGGCGCGGTGCACGCGCCCAGGGTCAAGGGCCTGAAGCTGACCGCCACCGGCGAGGGCTGGGACTGCGTGCCCGAGCCCTCGGAGCCCTGGTCGTTCTTCTGCATGAACCAGGTCAACCTGCAGCACGGGCAGAGCCTGCCCAAGATCACGGTGACCGGGGTGACGGACGGCTCCACCTCGCACACCTTCATCCCGGTGACGGCGGACGGCCACCGCCGCTCCGAGCAGAACCACACCAACAACGTGGTCAACATCCAGGTGACTAGCTACGACCACTGACCTCGACCGGCAGGGCCCGGTTGGCGGCCCTGGTGAGCAGGATCCCGGCCACGACCATGCCGGCGACACCCAGCGCCAGGGCCATCAACTGGCTGTCCATCGCCTGGCCGAGGCTGCTGGCGAACAACCCGAGCAGCGCCCACACACTCGACCAGCCGATCGAGCTGACCGCGGCGAGGAAGAAGAACCGGCGCGGCGGCACCCGCATCGCACCGGCCAGGATCGGCGCCAGGGTGTGCCCGACCGCGACGAACCGGACCGCGATCATCATGCTCGGGCCCGCCGCCTTGACCAGCGCCTCGGTCCTGGCCCACCGGTGCTCGCCCAGCTTGCGCCCGGCCCAGCTGTACCTGATCCGGCCGCCGGTGCCGCGGCCCAGCAGGTAGCCGCCGGTCTGGCCGAGCAGTGAGCCCAGACCGGCGGTGATGGCCACCAGCGGGAAGTACTCCGGCCCCAGTGTCACCGCGCCGGCGATGACCACCAGTTCGCCCGGCACCAGGGAACCGATCAGCAGGGTCGCCTCGACCACGCACAGCGCGGTGATGATGAGCAGAACCGTGAGCGGTCCCAGCCCAGCGAGGTCCGGCATCAGGTTCATGACATCCCTACTTACTAGGTCGATCGGACTAGTAGTGATGTTGTCGCTGAACCTGGTGAGAAGAATCGGGGAACGACCCTGGACCGTCCCTGAACGCAAACCCTGGGGTGTCGGTGGCCCCGAGTACCGTGGTCTCCCGATGGACGCCTTGTTCGAACTCCAGGACCCACCCGCCCCCCGCCGCCCGGTCGTCGCCGATCCGGCCGAGCTGGTGCACGGGCTCAATCCACGGCAGCGCGAGGCCGTCGAACACAGCGGGGCGCCGCTGCTGGTGGTGGCCGGCGCGGGTTCGGGCAAGACGAAGGTGCTGACCAGCCGGATCGCCTACCTGCTCGCGGCCCGGGGGGTGCACCCCGGCGAGATCATGGCGATCACCTTCACCAACAAGGCAGCCGCGGAGATGAAGGAGCGGGTCACCGCCCTGGTCGGACCGCGGGCGCGGGCGATGTGGGTGTCCACCTTCCACTCCATGTGCGTGCGGGTGATGCGCCGGGAGGCCAAGTCCGCCGGGCTGAACTCCAACTTCTCCATCTACGACAGCGACGACTCCCGCCGGCTGATCACCCTGGTGGCGCGGGACCTCGACCTGGACCCCAAGCGCTACCCGGCGCGCAACCTGGCGATCCAGATCTCCAACCTCAAGAACGAGCTGCTCGTCCCGGCGGACGCGGCCGAGCGCGCGGGCAACGACCTGGAGCGCCGGGTCGCCGAGGTCTACGGGGAGTACCAGCGCAGGCTGACCCAGGCCAACGCGATGGACTTCGACGACCTGATCATGCGCACGGTGGAGCTGCTGCAGCAGCACCCCGGCATCGCCGAGTACTACCGGCGGCGGTTCCGGCACGTGCTGGTCGATGAGTACCAGGACACCAACCACGCGCAGTACATGCTGATCCGCGAGCTGGTCGGCACCGGGGCGGACGGCATCCCGCCTGCCGAGCTGTGCGTGGTCGGCGACGCGGACCAGTCCATCTACGCCTTCCGCGGCGCGACCATCCGCAACATCGAGGAGTTCGAGCGGGACTACCCGCAGGCGCGCTCGATCCTGCTGGAGCAGAACTACCGCTCCACCCAGACCATCCTGTCCGCGGCCAACGCGGTGATCGCGCGCAACACCGGCCGCAGGGACAAGCGGCTGTGGACCGACTCCGGCGACGGCGAGAAGATCGTCGGCTACGTCTCGGACAACGAGCACGACGAGGCCGCGTTCGTGGCCAACGAGATCGACCGGCTGGTCGACTCGGCCGAGGCGGTCAACGGCGACATCGCGGTCTTCTACCGCACCAACAACTCCAGCCGCGTCTTCGAAGAGGTCTTCATCCGGCTGGGCCTGCCCTACCGGGTGGTCGGCGGCGTCCGCTTCTACGAGCGGCGCGAGGTCAGGGACGCGCTGGCCTACCTGCGGGTGCTGGACAACCCGGAGGACACGGTCAGCCTGCGCCGCATCCTCAACGTGCCCAAGCGCGGCATCGGCGACCGGGCCGAGGCGGTGCTGGCCGCACACGCCGAACGCGAGCGGATCTCCTTCGCCGCCGCCCTGCGCGAGGCGGCCGCGGACCGCATCCCGCTGCTCAACCCGCGTTCCCAGCGCGCCATCACCGGCTTCGTGGACCTGATCACCGAACTGCGTGGCCTGGTCGAGGTCGGCCAGGACGTGGCCGAGGTGCTGGACACCCTGCTGGACAAGACCGGCTACCGCGGTGAGCTGGAGGCCAGCGAGGACCCGCAGGACGCCTCCCGGCTGGACAACCTGACCGAGCTGGTCACCGTCGCCCGCGAGTTCGTCCAGCTCCAGGTGGCCACCCCCGCCGATGGCGAGGACGCCGAGGACACCGCCCCCCTGCCCGAGGACGACGGCCTGCCCGCCCGTGACTCCCTGGCCGCCTTCCTGGAACGCGTCTCCCTGGTCGCCGACTCCGACCAGCTGCCGGACGAGGGCGACGGCGTGGTCACCCTGATGACCCTGCACACCGCCAAGGGCCTGGAGTTCCCGGTGGTCTTCTGCACCGGCTGGGAAGACGGCATGTTCCCGCACCAGCGCGCCCTCGGCGACCCGGCCGAGCTGTCCGAGGAGCGCCGACTGGCCTACGTCGGCATCACCAGGGCCAGGGAGCGTCTCTACGTCTCCAGGGCCCTGATGCGCTCGGCCTGGGGCCAGCCCATGATGAACCCGGCCTCCCGCTTCCTGGACGAGATCCCGGCCGAGTTGCTCGACTGGCGCCGGGTCGAACCCGACCGCGCAGGCCCGGCCGCCGCCACCACCTGGGGCCGCCGCGGCTTCGACCGCGCCGCCAGCAGCAGCCAGACGGTGACCTCGCCGCTGCGCAGCTCCCGCCTGCCCGGCGCCCGCAACTGGCAGAACACCCCCGCCATGCAACTCGACGTCGGCGACCGCGTCAGCCACGACAAGTACGGCCTTGGCACCGTGGTGGAGACCAACGGCACCGGCCCCCAGGCCACCGCCACCATCGACTTCGGCAGCTCCGGCAAGGTCCGCCTGATGCTCATCGGCGGCGTGCCGATGGTGAAGCTCTAACCCCGCGCCTCACCCGTTCGGGAACGCCCCAGTGCCGCCTCGGCAGTGCTGGGGCGTTCTGTTGTGCGCGTGGTGCGGCCGTTTGGCCCAACCTCAGGCAGCCGCTGCCCCTCCGGACATCCAAAACCGCCCCTGACCAATTCCGGCCAACCCCCTGACCTGCGGTTCCATCCCAACAGGAACTCGACAGGCAGCCGTCGACGCGGAGCGGGAAGTTTTGTCGGTGGGGCGGTGTTAGATCGTCATCGGCACCCGATCGGGCGGGAATAACCGGGGAGGACAACGGGTAGTTACCAAGAGACAGAGCTTCGGCGGTTGAGGGCTTGGGCGGCGTGTTTCGGGGGCCGCCGGGTCCGACGGGAGACAACCGGCCGGGGAACTGTGGGGACACGCGCCCGCCCGGGTGCCGCACGTGAATGCGACACCCGGGCGGGTGCGGTACAGGCTTGGGCGCCGGCTACTTGATGAACACGCCGCGCTCGTTCAACCAGGGCAGCGGGTTGATCTTCTTGCCGCTGGGGCTCCAGACCTCGAAGTGCAGGTGCACGCCGGTGCTGAAGCCGCGGTTGCCCATGGTCGCGATCTGCTGGTCGGCCTTGACCTTCTGGCCTTCCTTGACCGTGATGCGGTCCATGTGGCCGTAGACGGTGATGGTGCCGTCCTTGTGCTGCACGCGGACCCACAGGCCAAAACCGCTTGCCGGACCGGCCTCGATGACCTCACCATCGGCGACGGCCACGATCTCGGTGCCCAGTCGGTTGGCGATGTCGATGCCGTAGTGCGTGGTTCCCCAGCGGCCACCGAAGCCGGAGGTGAACACGCCCTTCGCGGGCGAGACGAACATGGGCCTGCGCGCCTCGGCGTCGCGGGCCGCGCGGTCCTGCTTGAGGCGCTCGCTCTTGGCCAGCTTCTGGTACTCGACCGAGGAGTCCGTGGACCGCGCGAGCGGCAGGACCTCCAGGGAGTCGCCGCCGACGGCGGTGAAGTTGGCCGACGCGTCTGCGCCGGAGGCCAGTGGGGTGACCTCGTCATTGGCCGAAGCAGTGCCGTTGCCGGTGCCCAGGGATGACCCTGCGGCGACAAACGCGCCTGCTGCGACTGCTGCTACGACAACCCTGCCACGCATAGCGGAGGACGGCGGCGGAAGCCGGTGCGCGCCACGGGGACGCACTTCGCCCTTCTGCTGGTCGACCACGTCGACAGCGTGGGAGGGATGACCGCCGCCGGGGGAGCGGTGCTGAGTCAATGCCTGCCCTTCCGTCTCGGGGAGTCCGATTGGACGAACCAGGCGGGGGATCCTGGTGGAGCTGGTCGGGGTAACCGGCTCCGTGTCCTCTTGTGATCGGACCGTGACAACGGACCCGGGGACAGTAACGGCGCGGCGCCCCTAGGGGCAAACCCCTGGGCGGAGATTCTGCTGAACGGGGGTTACTGACAAGTCTGAGACTTGCTGAGATGACACTCAGTATCCGTGATCATGTGACCCAGCTCACTTCTATTCGCTACTGGGTGGCGGCTCAATCCATCCGATCGAGTGAGATGTGTGAGCACCGTGTGCACGATCGCGGGATCCACCGGCAACGAGAGGTGCCCCACATCCCGGACCCGGTGGTTGACCACATCCAGGTCGGGGTGCTCCAGGCAAGCAGTCCGCTGCGGGATCATGATCTGGTCCAGCTCGCTCCACACCGCCAGGAACCGGGTCCGGCAGCCGGGTGCGGGCTCGGCCAGCTCGCCGAGCAGCTTGGAGCCCGGCCGCAGCTGCCGGGCCAGCCGGGTGGGCAGCAGGTAGGCGGTCATCGTGCCCGCGTGCGGCGAGCCCAGCGTCACCAGTGAGCGGACCCGGGCGTCCCCGCCCTGTTTCTGCACGTGGTAGCGGGCGATCACGCCGCCGAGGGAATGCCCGACCACGTGCACCGACTCCGCCCCGGTCTGCTCGCAGATCCGCTCCAGGTGCCTGCCCAGGTACTCCGCGGCGGCCCGGATGTCACCGGTCAGCGCGGTCAGCACGCTGTAGTTCACCGCGTGCACCACGCCGAAGCCGCGCCTGCGCAGCGCGGCGGCCAGGAAGGTGAAGATCGACCGGTTGTCGCCGATCCCGTGCACCAGCACGATCGGCGTGCCGGCCGCCTCCAGGTCCGAGCAGACCAGCCCGCGCTGCATCGGCGGCAGCCCGTCGGTGCGGTAGCTGCCGTAGGGACCCTCGGAACGCAGCTGCTCGGTCAGCGCGCCCCACGGGTAGAGCACCGCGTGCGCGGCCAGCCAGGCCGTCTCCATGGTCGCCCCGCGCAACCCGCCAGGGGTCAGCAGCGACCGGACGAACCGCAGCGTCTCCGACGAGACCTCGAACGCCTCGCCCACGCCATGCCGGGCCTGCTGGAGCAGCCCGCTGGCGAACCCCAGTAACCCGGTCGTGGCATCGTTGCCCATACAACTCACGGTAAGTGATCTGGACCATATTCGCCGCCCTCGATCGCATCGTTTTATGTGGGTTCCCACCAGCACGAACCAGGGTTGGCTGGAGATCATTCGCCGCGCCTGGGCCACCCGGCTCACCTACGATCTGCGCAGTGACGTCCGGATCCCCCGTCCCGCCCGCCCGGCTACGCGCCGCGATCGGTGTGGCCGCACTCGCGGTCCCGTTCGCCGCACTCGCTCCGCTGATCGGGTCGGTTTCCCCCGCGATGCCGCCCAGCTACCCATCCTGGCTGCTGTTGGGGCTGGTCAGCGCGCTACCGGCGGTGCTGGCGCTGATCTGGACCCTGCGTGGCGACCACGGCGGGGCGGCCGGGATCCTGCGTGCCGCCGCGATGCTCACGCCCGGACTGCTGCTGGCCGACCTCCAGGTGCTGACCGATCCGTGGAGCGTGACCCGGCCGGAGTTGTTCGTGCCGACCGCGCTGGTGCAGCTCTCCGCGAGCGGGGGCCTCTATCTACTGCTGCTGAGCAGGCTGCTGCTGGCCGCGGCCGGGGTGCTCGCGGGCAGCGGCGGGGAGGTCGAGGCCAGGGAGGCCGCGCGGTCCCGGCCGGGGCTGATGTTCGGCGCGCTGGGCGTGGCCTGCGCGGTCGTGCTGCTGCTGTTCCTGCCCTCCTTCGGCTCCACCGAGCCGTTCCTGCCGGTCCGGGCGATCACCGAGGCCCCGGTGCTGGTGTTCACCGGCACGCTGCTGCTGGCCGGTGCGGTGCTCTTCGCCGCCGGGTACTTCGCCAGCGCGGCCGATCCGGCGGTGGCCAGGGGCGGGCTGATCGGCCTGGTCGCGGCCGTGGCCGGGCAGACGCTGGTGCCGCTGATCTCCGCGCTGGCCACGCCCGGCCTGGAGTTCGACTTCCCGCACGGGGTCAGCGCGCTGCTGACCGCGTTGCTGCTCACAGCGCTGGTGATCTTCGCCTGGGTGGCCGGGCTGCGCCGGGACCTGGTCTTCGAGTTCGGACTGGCCGGGTACCAGAGGCTGCAGCTCGCCGCGGGTGTCCTGGCCACCGTCTCCGGCGTGCTCGCGGTGACCGCCAGCGCACTGCCGATCGCCCGGCTCGCCTCGGGCGCCACCCAGACCGTCGGCTCCTCCCGGATGCTCGCCCCGGCCGGGTTCATCCTGCTCGGGCTGGGCCTGCTGCTGCTCTTCCGGGACACCGCGACCGGCACCCGCCCCGCGCTCGCGGTGGCCTGGGTGGCGGTCCCGGTCACCGGTCTCGACGTGCTGGACACCGCGTTGAGCCAGGTCAACGGGACCTCGGTGGCGGTGCTCGCGGCGGTGCTGGTGATCGTCTCGGTGCTCTGCGCGGCGGTCGCCGGGCTGCTCACCCTGCTCGCGGGCGGGGTGGAGCGGGAGGACACGGTGGACCTGTCCGAGATCAGCGCGGACCGGGTGGTGCTGGTGCCGGCGCTGCTCGCGGCCGCGCTGGGGCTGGCCGCCTACCTGCTGCCGGTGGTGGACAGCCCGGACTTCGCCAGCGGGCTGCTCGGCGACTTCCGCACCGAGAGCTGGGGCCTGCTGCTGGGTGCGGCCGCCGTGGTCGCCGCCGCGCTGCTCGCCCCGCGTGCCCGGCCCATCCGCGGCGCCGCGCTGCTCGCCGGGGCCGCGCTGGTGATCGCGCTGCGGGTGGCGGAACTGCCGATCCGTGGCGGTGGTTCTGCCGGTATCGGGCTTTTCCCGGGGATCTGCGCGCTGATCGCGCTGCTCGCCGGGGCGGGTGTCGCGTGGTCGCGACGCTCGTCAGAAACACGCTTCACGGAGTAGCGTGCCGGCATGAGCGGTCGCATTCGCGTGGTGGTGGCCAAGCCCGGTCTGGACGGCCACGACCGGGGCGCCAAGGTGGTCGCGCGGGCACTGCGGGACGCCGGTATGGAGGTCATCTACACCGGCCTGCACCAGACTCCGGAGCAGGTCGTGCAGACCGCCATCCAGGAGGACGCCGACGTGGTGGGCCTGTCCGTGCTCTCCGGCGCGCACCTCACCCTGTTCGCCAGGGTGATCGAACTGCTCAGGGACAAGGGCGCGGCGGACGTGGTCGTCTTCGGCGGCGGCATCATCCCCGACGACGACCTGCCCAGGCTGCGCGAGATGGGTGTGGCCAAGGTCTTCACCCCCGGCGCGACCACCCAGGAAATCGTGGACTGGGTCCGCGGGAACGTGCCTGCGCAGTAGTGCCGTTGCTCACGGTGACGGACTTCACCGGGTAGGGGCGCGTGTCAAGGGTCTGGTGTCGATAGGGTCTGCCAGTCCGACACCGGCGTCGCAGGAGACTTCTAGTGGACCTGTACGAGTACCAGGCGAAGGATCTCTTCGCCGCCCACGGAGTGCCGGTGTTGCCCGGCAACGTGGCCAGCACCCCTGAAGAAGCCAGCGCGATCGCGGCGGACCTCGGCACGACCGTTGTGGTCAAGGCCCAGGTCAAGACCGGCGGGCGTGGCAAGGCCGGCGGCGTCAAGCTCGCCGAGAGCCCCGAGGACACCAAGGTCAAGGCGGAAGCCATCCTGGGCCTGGACATCAAGGGGCACATCGTGCACCGCGTCCTGGTCACCCCGGCCTCCGACATCGCGGAGGAGTACTACTTCTCCTTCCTGTTGGACCGGGCCAACCGCACGTTCCTGGCCATGGCCTCCGTCGAGGGCGGCATGGACATCGAGGAGGTCGCGGTCTCCAAGCCCGAGGCCCTCGCGAAGGTCCTGATCGACCCGATCAAGGGCGTGGACAAGGCCAAGGCCGACGAGATCGTCGCGCTGGCCAAGTTCCCGGCCGAGGTGGCCGACCAGGTCTCCGAGGTCATCGTGAAGCTCTGGGTGACCTTCGTCGCCGAGGACGCCACGCTGGTCGAGGTCAACCCGCTGGTCCGGGACCCCCAGGGCAAGATCATCGCCCTGGACGGCAAGGTCACCCTGGACGAGAACGCCGACTTCCGGCACCCGGCGCACGCCGAGCTGGTCGACAAGGCCGCCGAGAACGAGCTGGAGGCCAAGGCCAAGGCCAAGGGCCTCAACTACGTCAAGCTCGACGGCCAGGTCGGCATCATCGGCAACGGCGCTGGCCTGGTCATGTCCACCCTGGACGTGGTGGCCTACGCGGGCGAGCAGCACAACAACGTCAAGCCGGCCAACTTCCTGGACATCGGCGGCGGCGCGTCCGCCGAGGTCATGGCGAACGGCCTGGAGATCATCCTGGGCGACCCCGACGTCAAGTCGGTCTTCGTCAACGTCTTCGGTGGCATCACCGCCTGCGACGCGGTGGCCAACGGCATCGTCGCGGCGCTGGGCATCCTCGGTGACGAGGCCACCAAGCCGCTGGTCGTCCGCCTGGACGGCAACAACGTCGAAGAGGGCCGCCGCATCCTGGCGGAGGCCAACCACCCGCTGGTTACCGTGGTGGACACGATGGACAACGCGGCCGACAAGGCCGCCGAGCTCGCTGCTGCGGGGGCATGACCGATGGCTATCTTCCTGACCGAGCACAGCAAGGTCATCGTCCAGGGCATGACCGGTGCCGAGGGCTCCAAGCACACCAAGCGGATGCTGAAGTCCGGCACCACCATCGTCGGCGGCGTGACCCCCGGCAAGGGTGGCCAGACCGTCGACTTCGACGGCACCCTGCTCCCGGTGTTCAACTCCGTCGGTGAGGCCATGGCCGCCACCGGTGCGGACGTCACCGTGGTCTTCGTGCCGCCGAAGTTCGCCAAGGGCGCCGTGGTCGAGGCCATCGACGCCGGCATCGGCCTCGCGGTGGTCATCACCGAGGGCATCCCGGTGCACGACACCGCCTACTTCTGGGCGCACGCCAACGCCACCGGCAACAAGACCCGGATCATCGGGCCGAACTGCCCCGGCGTCATCTCGCCCGGCAAGTCCAACGCCGGCATCATCCCGGCGGACATCTCCGGCCCCGGCAAGATCGGTCTGGTGTCCAAGTCGGGCACCCTGACCTACCAGATGATGTACGAGCTGAGGGACTTCGGTTTCTCCACCGCGGTCGGCATCGGTGGCGACCCGATCATCGGCACCACCCACATCGACGCGCTGCAGGCCTTCCAGGACGACCCGGAGACCGCGGCGATCGTGATGATCGGTGAGATCGGCGGCGACGCCGAGGAGCGCGCGGCGGCCTACATCGCCGAGCACATCACCAAGCCGGTCGTGGGCTACGTCGCGGGCTTCACCGCGCCGGAGGGCAAGACCATGGGCCACGCGGGCGCCATCGTCTCCGGATCCTCGGGCACCGCCGCGGCCAAGCAGGAGGCCCTCGAGGCCGCCGGCGTCAAGGTCGGCAAGACCCCGAGTGCGACCGCCGCGCTGATGCGCGAGATCATGCAGAACCTGGGCTGAGCCCAATAGTCCTTTATGGACGGACACGGCCGGGTGCCCAACGGGGGCGCCCGGCCGTTGTCGTTCCGGGGTCCCGGGGCGTATCACCCGATCGATATCGGCTAGCGTTTCCGGCGCAGAGCCGTCACCCGCGGTCACCTCGAACGAGGAGGACAACCGGTCATGTCCGTGCCATTCGGCGTTCCGCCGCCGCAGCCGCCCCAGCAGCAGCCGGGGCAGCCAGCCGCCGGACCGAACTTCGGCCTGATCCTCGCGCTGGTCGCGGCCGGGCTCGGCCTGGTCATCTTCTTCTGCACCTTCTCCGATGACGTCTCCCGGCTCGGCCTGCCATTCGGCATCGCGCTGATGCTGGCCAGCGCCGTGCTGACCGGGATGACCCTGCTGCCCAAGGCGCCGCAGTTCCTGTGGGTGGCGGCCATGCTGGCCGTGGTCGGCATGCTCGACCTGCTGGTCAACATCACCAACACGGTGAGCGTGGCCGGGCTGTACGTGGTGGTGCTGATCGCCGCGGTGCTCCAGGCAGGCGCGGTCTCCGCGGCGTTGCTGCTGGACATCGGCATGATCAAGTTCGAGCCGAAGCCCTCGGCCCCGGTCAACCCCTACGGCGGCCAGCCCGGTGGCTGGAACCCGCCCTCGGGCGCGATGCCGCAGCAGCAGTCGCCCTATGGCCAGCAGCCGCCGCAGTACGGGCAGCCGCAGCCGCAGCCGGGTCAGTTCGGGCAGCCGCAGCAGTACGGCCAGCCGCAGCAGCCGCCGCAGGCCGGTGGCGCCTTCGGCTCGCCCGAGGCGACCCGGCAGTTCCAGCACCCGGGCACCCCGCCCAGTGGATTCGGCGGCCCGCAACAGAGTTGAGCCACCCGCACCGTCCACAGCGGACAGTGCGACGCCGGGGTGATTCCGAACACTCGGAGTCACCCCGGTGGTGTGCAGATACCTGGTCAGCTCGGCGTGCCTCGGTGAATCGCCCAGGTCGGGGTGCGATGGTGGCCGGGTGACCGTGCTCCGACCGACTACGCACGGCAGCGTTGCGGGCCCCGGCGTTGCCGCGCCGCCCGCCACCGCGGCGCAGCAGGTGCGGGCCGCGCTGGCGGTGTCCCTCGGCGTGATCGCCCTGGGCTACCTGGGATCGGCCGCGGTCATCGCGCTGGTGCTGGCGAGCGCGGACCGCGCGGTGATCTCGCTGGAGGCGGTCTCCTCGGCCGCCGGACCGCTGTGGCTGGCCGCCCACCACGTGCCGCTGACCATTCGCGGCTTCGACCTCGGCGTGCTGCCGCTGCTGCCAACCGTGCTGGTGTTCCTGTTGTCCGCCAAGGCCGCCGGTGGCCTCACCCGCCGGTTGCGGCTGGGCCGCCCCGCCGACGCGGTGCGGGTGATCGCCACCATGGGCGTGACGAACCTGGTCCTCGGCGGGATGCTGGCCGCCTTCATCGATCCGCCCTTCGCCGCCGCCCCGGCCACCGCTTCGGTGGCCTGCGGGCTGATCGCCGCGCTGGCCGCCACTGCCGGGGTGGCCCGTGGCTGCGGGCTGACCGGGCTGGTCCGGCGGCGGCTGGGCGATGGCGTGTGCGCCGGGCTGCGCGCGGCCCGGATCGCGCTGATGTCCTTGTGCGCCATGGGCGCGCTGCTCGTCGCGCTGGCGCTGGCGCTGTCCTTCGGCTCGGTGCGCGGCGCCTTCGCCGAGCTGGCGCCGGGGATCGGCGGCTTCGGGCTGCTGCTGGTGTGCCTGCTGTACCTGCCGAACGCGGTGGTCGCCGCACTGTCCTTTGTGGCCGGTGCGGGGTTCAACCTCGGCGCGGTGGTGGTGAGTCCGCTGCGGGTGATCGGCGGGCTGGAACCGCCGTTCCCGTTGCTGGCCGCGCTGCCGGAGTCCGGCACCCGGTGGTGGCTGGTGTGCCTGCTGCTGCCGATCGGCGCCGGGCTGCTGCTGGGCTGGGCCTGCCGCCGGGCGGATCCGCAGCCGCAGAACCGGGTGCTGGTGGTCGGCGTGGCAGGCGCGGTGGTGGCCGCGGCCGCCTTTGTCGCGGCGGCGCTGACCGGCGGGAACCTGGGCGTGACGAGTTTCCGGATCCAGGCCGGGCTGCTCGCGGTGGCGTTGTTCGTCTGGGTGGCCGGACCGGCCGCGGTGGTGGCCTGGATGGCCGGGCCGCGCGCGGAGACCGACGAGACCGAGGACGAGGATCCGGAGTCCGTCGAGGACGAGGACGCCGAGGCGGCCGAGGATGCCGCTGAGGACGCGGAAACCGACGGCGAGGCCGAGGACGCCGACGAAGTGGCCGCGGCAGCCGACGAGGACGCTGACGAGGCGGAGCCGGTGGCCGGGGACGAGCCGGATCAGGAGCCGGAGGTCGCCGAGTACGAGGCGCCCGAGGCGCCGTCCGAGCCCGAGCCGGTGGCCGAGGAGGTGCCGCCGCCAGCGGGTGAGGAGGCGGACTTCGTCGGCGAGGAGGAGCTGGAACAGGCCCTCCTGGAACCGCCGGAGGAACCGGGGAAACGCTAGGCCGAGCCCTGGCCGCAGGGCCGAACGGGGCAGCGCCTACGCTGGTCGCAGCCCCGGATCCGGCCCGCAGGAGACCACGCTGAGCACTATCGAACCGGACCTCGCCCCGGCAGTCCAACGGCTGCGGTGGAGCGCACCGGTCCGCATCGTCGCCCTCGTCTCCGGCTCCGGCACCCTGGTGCAGGCGCTGCTGGACGCCGCGGCCGCGCCGGACTACCCGGCAACCGTGGTGGCGGTCGGCGCCGACCGGGGCGGCATCGAGGGGCTGGCCCGCGCCGAGCGCGCGGGGATCCCGACCTTCACGGTCCGGCTGCGCGAGCACGCCGACCGGGCGGCCTGGAACACCGCGCTGGCCGAGGCGGTCCAGGCCCACCAACCCGACCTGGTCGTCTCGGCCGGGTTCATGAAGATCCTCGGACCCGACTTCCTGGCCCGCTTCGGCGGCCGGGTGGTCAACACCCACCCCGCGCTGCTGCCGGCCTTCCCCGGCGCGCACGCGGTGGCCGACGCCGTCGCCTACGGGGTCAAGGTCACCGGTTGCACCGTGCACCTGGTGGACGCCGGGGTGGACACCGGCCCGATCCTGGCCCAGGGCGCGGTGGACGTCCGGCCCGGCGAGGGCATTGACGAGCTGCATGAACGGATCAAGACGGTGGAGCGCGGCCTGCTGGTGGACACCATCGCCAGGCTGGCCGCACACGGCTGCACCGTGACCGGACGAGAGGTGAGCATTCCGTGACCGCTGCGCCTGATGCGACGGTTCGACCCACAGAGTCCCCGGTGGACGAACGACGTCCCGTGCGCCGCGCACTGGTGAGCGTCTCCGCCAAGGACGGCCTGCTCGAGCTGGCCACCGGCCTGCACGCGGCTGGCATCGAGATCGTCTCCACCGGCTCCACCGCGGCGCGGATCGCCGACGCCGGCGTGCCGGTGACCCCGGTGGAGGAGCTGACCGGCTTCCCCGAGTGCCTGGACGGGCGGGTCAAGACCCTGCACCCGAGGGTGCACGCGGGGCTGCTCGCCGACGTGCGGCGGCCCGAGCACGTCGAACAGCTCGGCCAGCTCGGCGTGGCCCCGTTCGACCTGCTGGTGGTGAACCTGTACCCGTTCGAGTCCACGGTCGCCTCCGGCGCCGGGCCGGACGAGTGCGTGGAGCAGATCGACATCGGCGGCCCGGCCATGGTGCGTGCCTCGGCGAAGAACCACGCCAACGTGGCCGTGGTGGTCGACCCGAGCCGCTACGGCTGGCTGCTGGAGCAGATCCAGGCCGGCGGCTTCACCCTGGCCCAGCGCCAGCGGCTGGCCGCGCAGGCCTACCGGCACACCGCGAGCTACGACGTCGCGGTCGCCTCCTGGATCGGCAGCACGCTCGCGCCCGACGACGAGGGCTCCGGCTTCCCCGGCTGGGTCGGCGCGACCTGGCAGCGTGCCTCGGTGCTGCGCTACGGCGAGAACCCGCACCAGAAGGCCGCGCTGTACACCGCTGGCCACAGTGGCGGGCTGGCGCACGCGGAGCAGTTGCACGGCAAGGAGATGTCGTACAACAACTACGTCGACTCCGACGCCGCCTGGCGGGCCGCGCACGACCACGAGCTGCCCTGCGTGGCGATCATCAAGCACGCCAACCCGTGTGGCATCGCGGTCTCCACGCTGCCCGACGGTGATCCCGGCGCCATCGCGGACGCGCACCGGCGGGCGCACGCCTGCGACCCGGTCAGCGCCTTCGGCGGGGTCATCGCGGTCAACCGCGAGGTCACCGTCGAGCTGGCCGAGCAGGTCGCGGAGATCTTCACCGAGGTGATCATCGCTCCCGGCTACGCCGACGGCGCGGTGGATGTGCTGGCACGCAAGAAGAACGTGCGCATCCTGGTGGCCGAAGCGCCGAAGCGCGGGGGCATCGAGATGCGCCCGGTCTCCGGCGGGCTGCTCGTCCAGCAGGCCGATGCCATCGACGCCACCGGCGACGACCCGGCGAACTGGACCCTGGCCTGCGGCACCCCCGCGGACGAGGCCACCCTGACCGATCTGGCCTTCGCCTGGCGGGCCTGCCGCGCGGTGAAGTCCAACGCCATCCTGCTCGCCGCCGACGGGGCCACCGTGGGCTGCGGCATGGGCCAGGTCAACCGGGTGGACGCGGCCCGGCTCGCGGTCTCCCGCGCCGGTGACCGGGCCAAGGGCGCGGTCGGCGCCTCGGATGCCTTCTTCCCGTTCCCGGACGGCCTGGAAGTGCTGCTGGCCGCCGGGGTGCGGGCCGTGGTGCAGCCCGGCGGCTCGGTCCGCGACGCCGAGGTCATCGCCGCCGCGGAGGCCGCCGGGGTCACCCTGTACCTCACCGGGACCCGGCACTTCGCACACTGAGCACTTCGCACACTGAGCACTTCGCACGCTGAGTTCCGCCGCGGCGGTCGTGGTCAGCGCAGGGCGTCCTGCGCGATCGCGACCGCCGCGGTTTTCAGGTCATCCAGGTTCGGCTGGCGCTTGCTGAAGGTGCCGACGTCGAAGCCGCTGTAGGTGACCTTGACGAACCCGTTCGCGTTGCGCGCGCCCACCTGGACCTCGATGGTGGTGATGCTGGTGGTGGCCGGCTTCTTCACCCCGAAGTAGGCCTCGTCGCCGAGGCCGTCGAGCTTGTCCACCTGCATGTCGCCGCCCGCGTACCGCTTGGCCAGTTCCAGCCGCTCCACCAGGTCCTCGGCCCGCCGGGTGTCGGTGCTGGTGGTGGAGTCGGCCAGTTCGACCTGCAGGAAGCGCTGGCCCTCGCCGTCCTTGCCCTTGGTCTGCCGCCAGCCGCACCAGGCGATCTGGCTGCCGTTGTCGTACTCGCGCAGCTCGGCCTTGTCCGGGTTGGTGGTCCGGGCGCGTTCCTTGGCCGGGCCGGACACCTTGTCGCACAACGGGTTCGAGCTGAGAGTGTTCGGCGAGGTGCCGTAGTCCTTGTGCGCGTACTGGTACTGGACGTAGGCGAAGATCCCGCCACCGATGATCATCAGCACCAGTACGACGAGCAGGATCACCAGCGGGATGGTGCTGCGATGCCTGCGAGGCTTCGGCATCCCCCAGCCGGGTGGTGGAACCGCGGTCATCAAACCCCCAGAGCGTGACGGTCGAACATCGTTCTGCCCGACAGTGTGGCCCTCGAACGCCAGTTCGAAAAAACGGGTGACGCGACTTGACCTCCACCCTCCAAACCCGATTGAATACCCCCATCGATCGAACACTTGTTCGATTGGATCGGGGAAACCGGCGCCGGGGTCCGGGGAACTCGATCAGCCGACTTCCCGCGGCTTGTGACGTGCACCTGGGTGCGTGCACGTGAGCGTGGGAAGGCGGTGTTGAGGTGGCAGTTGCCTCGCTGGCAGCGCTCGCTGAGGTGGTCACGGCAAATGGGGTTGCCGTGACCACCGGCGATCGCGCCTTGGGGCGGATGCTGCCGGTGCGCGCGGAGCTGGCCGCCATTCTCCCAGGGGGTGGCCTGCGCCGCGGCAGCACCGTAGCGGTGCGCGGGTCGACAGCACTCCTGCTGGGATTGCTGTCGACGGCCACCGCCGCCGGTTCCTGGGCCGCCGTGGTTGGGCTGCCGGGGCTGGGGCTCGCCGCCGCCGCGGAAGCGGGGGTGGCGGTACAACGCCTGGCCCTGGTACCACGGCCGCGCCGGGAATCGGCGGCGGTGACCGCCGCCCTGCTCGACGGCCTGGACCTGGTCGTCCTGGCCAACCCCACCGCCCTCGCCCCAGCCCAGGCCCGCAAACTGGAAGTCCGCGCCCGCCACCGAGGCTCAGTACTGCTCGCCTTCGGCACCTGGCCAGGCGCCGACCTCCAACTGTCCTGCGTGGACACCCGCTGGCACGGCCTGGAAAACGGCCACGGCCAACTAACCCGCAGCGACCTACTGATCGAGGTCACCGGCCGCCGCGCAGCCCCCCGCCCCCACCGCGACTGGCTGAGCCTGGAAGGACCGGGCACGCCCCCACCGGACGAGTTCGGCGAGGTGGGCCTCGCACCAGCGAGTGCCGCGGCAGTGGATGCTGCGACGGGGAGAACCCCCGCAGTGGGCGTCGCGACCCGGCGCGCCGCGGTGAGGAGTGTTCCCGCAGCGGGCACCGCGGCCCGGCGTGCCGCGGCGGAGAATGTTCCCGCAGTGGGCGCCGCGGCTCGGGATACCGCGGCGAGGAGCGTTCCCACAGCTGGCACTGCGCGGGGCGCCGTGGCGGGGAGTGTGTCCGCAGTTGGTGCTGCGCGGAGTGCCGCGGCGGGGAGTGTGCCTGCCGCGAGTGGTCCCGCGGTGGGTGCTGCGAGGGTGAGGGTTGCGGCGCGGAATGCCGTGGCGGTGGGTGTTCCAGCAGTGAGGGTTGCCGCAGCGGATGCCGCGCCGCCGGGTGCCGTGCCGGTGGGTGCCGCGCCGCCGGGGACCGTGGCGGTGGGTGCCGCGATGCCGGGTGTTGTGGCGATGAGTGCCGCGGCGGCGCGCGTTGCGGATGTTGGTGTCGCGGCGGACGTGGCGCTGACGGGCTGATGACGGCGGCCGAACCAGAGGCGGGACAGTCCGGCCGGGGCGGCGGCAGCACGGTGGGAGCCAGGCTGCCCAAGCCCGCGTTGCCCAAGCACGTGTTGCTCAAGCCTGCGCTGTCTGATGCCGCACTTCCCGAGCCCGCGTTGCCTGAACCCGCGTTGCCTGAACTCGCGGTGTCCGAGTCTGTGCCGGTGGCGCCGGAGCCGTCCGGCCAGCGGGGTGGCCGTGGGCCGGAGTGCGAGTCGCTGGGATTCGTGTCCGCGGAGTTGTGGCGGCCTGGCCTGGAGTCCGGCTCGCCAGGACCTGCGCCGTCGGCGTCGGAGTCGCTTGACCGGCGGGGTGGCTGCGGGCCGGAGGCCGAGTCGTCGGGGTCCGTGGTCTCGGAGTCGCGGCGGCCTGGCTTCGGCGACGGAGCTGGACAGGAGTCCGGCTTGCCACGATCCGCGTCGTCGAAGCCCGGCCTGCTCGGCGGTGCCGGGCTGGGGAGCGAGGCAGCCGCGTCGAAGCAACCTGACCAGAACCGCGTCCGCGGTTTGGCGGCCAAGGCATCGGGAGCTGCGCCCTCCCACCCGCGCGGTGGCACCGGGTCGGCGTCAAACCATCCGGGGCCCACGCCACCTGAGCTGGGCCACCCTCCCCGTCCCACCGGCAGTGGCACCAAGGTGACGCCAATCCCGCCGGGATTCGGGCCGCCCGAGCCGGACCATCACCCTCAGCCCATCGACGGCGGTGCCGCGGCGGTGCCAGTCCCGCCAGGGCTGGGCCATCCTCCCCATCCCACCGGCAATGGCACCGAGGTGACGCCAATCCCGTCGAACCCCATGCCGCCCCACCCTCCCCGCCCCACCGGCGGCGGCACCGGGCTGGCGCGCTACGCCGGGCTCGCGCACCGGGTCCCCGAAGCCCAACTACCCGCGATCCCCGCCGGCTACCACCCCCTGCGCCTGCTCGTGCTCTGGTGTCCGGACTGGCCGGTGATCGCCGCCATCGCCGCCGCCGGGCTTGATCCGCGCACCCCCTGTGCCGTGCTCGCCAACGGCAAGGTGCTCGCCTGCTCGGTCACCGCGCGGGTGGAGGGCATTCGGCGGGGGTTGCGGCGGCGGGAGGCTGAGGGGCGGTGTCCTGGGTTGGTGGTGTTCGAGGATGACCAGACCCGGGATGCTCGGCTGTTCGAGCCGGTGGCGTTGGGGATTGAGGAGCTTGCGCCGGGGATTGAGATCGTTCGGCCGGGGTTGGTGGCGTTGCCGGCCCAGGGGCCGGTGGGGTACTTCGGGGCGGCGGGGGCCGCGGAGCGGTTGGTTGACCAGGTGGGGGCGCTGGCGGGGGTGGAGTGCCAGGTGGGGGTGGCTGATGGGTTGTTCGCGGCGACGTTGGCCGCGCATCGGGGGGTGTTGGTGCCTGCCGGGGGGAGTCCGGAGTTCTTGGCGCCGTTGGGGATTGGGGAACTGGACCAGCCCGCTGAGCGGTTGAGTGGGCGGGGGGAGCTGGTGGATTTGTTGCGGCGGCTGGGGTTGCGGTCGTTGGGGGAGTTCGGGGCTTTGCCGGAGCGGGAGGTCGCCTCGCGGTTCGGGGCGGGGGCGGTGCGGGCGCATCGGCTGGCGCGGGGGTTGGAGGAGCGGCCTGCTGATCGGCGGTTGCCGCCCGCGGAACTGTCCGTGGCTCAGGTACTGGATCCGCCGGTGGAGCGGGTGGACGCGGCGGCGTTCGCGGCGCGGGGGCTGGCCGAACAGCTGCACGCCTTGCTGACCGCGCGAGGGCTGGCCTGCACCCGGCTGGGCATCCAGGCCCGGACCGAGCACGGGGAGGAGCTGAGCCGGGTGTGGCGGTGTGCGGAACCGTTGACCGCCAACGGGATCGCCGACCGGGTGCGCTGGCAGCTGGACGGCTGGCTGCGGGCTGGTGGGCCCACCGCCGGGATCACTCTGCTGCGGGTGGAGCCGGAGGAGGTGGTCGACGCGGGGGTGCTCCAGCTCGACCTGTGGAAGGGCGAGGGGGCCGCGCAACTGGCCGAGCGCGCGGGGCGGGCCTTCGTCCGGGTGCAGGGGATGCTGGGGCCGGACGCGGTGTGCACCGGGGTGCTCGGGGGTGGGCGCGGTCCTGGGGAGCGGGTCCGGTTGGTGCCCTGGGGGGATGAGCCGCGGGTTCGGCACGATCCGGAACCACCGTGGCCGGGGCGGTTGCCCGCGCCCTCGCCGACGCTGGTGCCGGAGGAGCCGGTGGCCGCGCTCGTGCGGGATCAGCGCGGCAACCTGATCGGGGTCAGCGCGCGGCAGCGGATCAGCGGCGTGCCGTACGAGGTGACTGTCGAAAGTGGACGGTCGCGGCTGGTGACCGCCTGGGCCGGGCCGTGGACGGTGGAGGAGCGCTGGTGGCTGCCGCCGGAACAGGGGGCGAACCGGGTGGCCCGGTTGCAGGTGCTGCTGGCTGACGGGCAGGCGTTGCTGCTGGCCTGTGTCAACGGGTCCTGGCAGGTGGAAGGGGTGTACGACTAGTGGGCTGGAACAACCCGCCGGTGCGCTGGCAGGAGTTCGAGCGGGCGCTCTCCGGCAAGCCCCGGGACGAGGAACATCCCGGTGACGGCGGGGACAGCCCGGCCTGGACCCGCCGCCGCGCCGCCTACGAACCGGACCTGCCCCCCAGTCAGCTGCCGCCGCGGGTGCCCTACGCCGAACTGCACTGCCACTCCAACTTCAGCTTCCTGGACGGCGCCAGCCACCCGGAGGAACTGGCGGCCGAGGCGGCGCGGCTGGGGCTGACCGCGCTGGCCATCACCGACCACGACGGCATGTACGGGGTGGTGCGTTTCGCCGAGGCGGCCCGTGCGCACGGGCTGGGCACGTTGTTCGGGGCCGAGCTGAGCCTGGGGCTGACCATGCCGCAGAACGGGATCCCGGATCCGGAGGGCAGTCACCTGCTGGTGCTGGCCCGGAACGCGGACGGCTATCGCTCGCTGTGCCGGGCGATCACCGCGGCACAGCTGGCTGGGCAGGAGAAGGGGCGGCCGGTCTACGAGCTGGAAGAGGTGGCCGCGCAGGCGAACCAGGACTGGCTGGTGCTGACCGGTTGCCGGAAAGGCATGGTGCGGCAGGCTTTGGCCACCGGCGGGGTTGGCGCGGCCGGGCGGGAGCTGGACCGGCTGGTGGCGTTGTTCGGGCGGGAGCACGTGGTGGTCGAGCTGACCGATCACGGACTGCCCGGCGACACCACCCGCAACGACCGGCTGGCCGGGCTGGCCGAGCGGGCCGGGCTGCGAGTGGTGGCCACCAACGCGGTGCACTACTCCGCGCCGCACCGGCACCGGCTGGCCACCGTGCTGGCCGCGGTGCGGGCCCGGCGCAGCCTGGACGAGATGGACGGCTGGCTGCCCGCCGCGGGCGCCGCGCACCTGCGGTCCGGGGCGGAGATGGCCGAGCGGTTCCGGCGTTATCCCACCGCGGTGCCCACCGCCGCCGAACTGGGCATCCGGTTGCGCTTCGACCTGCACAGCGTCAAACCGCGGCTGCCGCCCTACCCGGTGGGGCCGGGCCACGACGAGGACAGCTACCTGCGTGAACAGGTCTACCTCGGGCTGCGCAAGCGGGTCGAGGAGGGCGCGGAGTTCCTCGCCCAGCGGCGGCAGGTCGAGCACGAGCTGGCGGTGATCAAGGACCTCGGGTTCGCCGGGTACTTCCTGGTGGTGTGGGATCTGGTGCGGTTCTGCGTCAAGGCGGGGATCCTGTGCCAGGGCAGGGGATCGGCTGCCAACTCGGCGGTGTGCTTCGCGCTGGGTATCACGCACGCCGACCCGGTGAAGTACGGACTGCTGTTCGAGCGCTTCCTCGCCCCGGCGCGGGACGGGCCGCCGGACATCGACCTGGACATCGAGTCCGACCGGCGGGAGGAGGTGATCCAGTACGCCTACCAGAGGTACGGCCGCAGTCACGCGGCGCAGGTGGCCAACGTGATCACCTATCGCGGCCGGTCCGCGGTGCGGGACACGGCCAAGGCACTGGGTTTCTCCACCGGTCAGCAGGACGCCTGGAGCAAGCAGATCGAGCGCTGGGGTCCGATGGAGTCCACTGTGGATGACACCGAGATCCCGTTGCCGGTGCTGGAGCTGGCCGCCGAACTCGAAGGCGCGCCACGGCATCTGGGCATCCACTCCGGCGGCATGGTGATCTCCGACGAGCCGATCGGCGAGACCTGCCCGGTGGAGTGGGCGCGGATGGAGAACCGCAGCGTGCTGCAGTGGGACAAGGACGACTGCGCGGCCATGGGGCTGGTCAAGTTCGACCTGCTCGGGCTGGGCATGCTCTCCGCGCTGCACTACATGATCGACCTGGTGGCCGAGCACCACGACCGGAAGGTCACCCTGCACCAGCTCGGTCAGGACCTGGCCGATCCCGCGGTGTACGAGATGCTCTGCCGGGCCGACGCGATCGGCGTTTTCCAGGTGGAGAGCCGGGCCCAGCTGGCCACCCTGCCCCGGATGCGGCCGGAGAAGTTCTACGACCTGGTGGTGGAGGTCGCGCTGATCCGGCCCGGCCCGATCCAGGGCGGTTCGGTGCACCCCTACATCCGCCGCCGCAACGGCAAGGAGAAGGTCACCTTCGAGCACCCGCTGCTCGAACGGGTGCTGGCGAAAACCCTTGGTGTGCCGCTGTTCCAGGAGCAGCTCATGCAGATCGCGGTGGAGGTGGCCGGGTTCTCCGCTGCCGAGGCGGACGAACTGCGCCGGGCCATGGGGTCCAAGCGGTCCGGCGAGCGGATGGCCCGGCTCAAGGACCGGTTCTTCACCGGCATGGGGCACAAGGGGATCACCGGCGAGAGCGCCCAGCGCATCTACGACAAACTGCTGGCCTTCGCCAACTTCGGCTTCCCGGAAAGCCACGCGCTCAGCTTCGCGCTGCTGGTCTACGCCAGCAGCTGGTTCAAGCTGTACTACCCGGCCGCGTTCTGCGCCGCGCTGCTGCGCGCCCAGCCGATGGGCTTCTACTCCCCGCAGTCCCTGGTCGCCGACGCCCGGCGGCACGGGGTCACCGTGCTCGGCCCGGACATCAACGCCAGCCTGCCGCAGGCCGGCCTGGAACCCGGCGAGCCGGACAAACCCGTGGTGCGAATGGGTTTGGCCGCGGTGCGCACGGTCGGTCTGCCACTGGCCGAGCGGATCGTGGCCGAACGCGCCAAGGCCCCGTTCGTGGACATGGTCGACCTGGCCCGCCGCTGCCGGCTGACCCTGGCACAGCTGGAGGCGCTGGCCACCTCGGGCGCGTTCAGCGGTTTCGGGCTGAGCCGCCGGGCCGCGCTGTGGGCCGCCGGCGCGGTGGCCAGGGAGGGGCCGGAGAAACTGCCGGGCACCACGGTCGGCGACGCCGCGCCGCCGTTGCCTGGCATGGACAAACTGGAACAGGCCATCGCCGACGTGTGGGCCACCGGGGTCTCCCCGGACAGCTACCCGATCCAGTTCCTGCGCGGGAAACTGACCGAGCGCGGTGTGCTCAGCGCCGCCAAACTGTCCACTGTGGACAACGGTCGGCGGGTGGCGGTGGGCGGCGCGGTCACCCACCGGCAGCGCCCGGCCACCGCGGGCGGGGTCACCTTCCTCAACCTGGAGGACGAGACCGGCATGGTCAACGTGGTGTGCGTGCCGGGCGTGTGGGCCCGCTACCGGCGGATCGCGCGACTGTCCTCGGCACTGGTGGTGCGCGGGGTGGTGGAGCGGGTGGGCACGGTGATCAGTCTGCGTGCGGAGCACCTGTCCACACTGGACCTGCGGATCCCGGTGCGCTCACGCGATTTCCAGTGAGCGCACCGGGATGCCGGGTTCAGCGCATGGCCGCGGTGATCTCCTTGGCCCATTCCCACGGGCGGGCGGTGCCGCCGGGGTTGGAGTTGAAGTACTCCCAGCCGTCCACGCCACCGAAGGTCGGGTACTTGGCGACCAGCGCGCGGATGGTGGTCTTCAGCGTGTCCAGTTCCACGTACCCGCCGCAGGAGGCCGGGTTGGTGATCACGCCGGCGACCACCTTGGCCGCCGGGATGAGCTTGCGGTCGATGATGCGGTCGTAGCCGGTGGTGTTGGCCATGCTGCCCCAGCCGCAGTAGAACTGGGCGTTGAACCAGTCGATCTTGCTGCCGCGGTCCCGGTACAGCGTCTCGTAGTTGAAGCCGGAGATGTTGCCGCCGCCATACAGCGCGCTGGCCACCGGGGCCAGGGTGATGATGAAGCCGCTGCCGAAGTCGGTGCGCAGCTGGTCGATCAGCTTGTTGATGCCCGCCTGGGACATCTTCTCCTCGACGTCGAGGTCCACGCCGTTGAGGCCGTAGGTGGTGATCACGTGCTTCAGCAGCGGGTAGAAGGTGCCGAAGTCGCGTTCCAGGTTCGCGTAGGTGCCCTGGGCCGCGCCGCCGACCATGCCGATCACGTTGATGCCGCGGTCCTGCATTGTCTTGAGGTCGCGCCACATCTGGGTGTAGCGCTCGTGTGCGGGCGGGTGGTCGTTGAGGTGCACCGTCTGGTCCGCGTTGAGGTGGATCGCGGCCACGATGAGGTCGGTGACCCCGGTGTTGTTGGTCAGCAACGGCAACGGCGAGACGTAGTCACCGGTGGCCCCGTTGCTGTACTGGGTCTGGTAGTAGACGACGGTGCGCTGGTAGGGCGCGGCCTGCGCGGGCAGGGCCATGGCCAGCAACAGGACCAGCGCCCCGCCCACCGCCGTGAGCAGTTTCCGCATCAGTGATCTCCTTCGGTGACAGGGGTTCGAGGGAGTCGTACGGTGAGGATCTCGAAGGGCCGCAGGCTCAGCTCGAACCCGTTGCCGGTCACCTCGTACTCGGTGGTCTCTGCCCAGCGGCGTTCCAGCAGGTCGGTGGAGTACGCGGCGGCGACCTCCGTGCCGAGCACGAGCCGGGTCCTGGCACGGCAGCCCAGTGCCTCGTAGAGCCGCAGGACGAGGTCGCCGCTCTGGTCCTCGGCGAGCTTGACCGACTCGACCACCACGGCGGGGTTCTCCACCGTGACCAGCGGGCTGATGGCCGTGCCGGAACCGGGGACCACCCGCTCCGGCAGGTTGATCCGGTACCCGGCGCGCACCGCGTCGGCCTTGTCCGCGCCCACCACCAGCGCGTGCCGGAACCGGTGCACGCCGTGGTCGGTCTGCGGGTCCGGGAACCGCGGCGCGCGCAGCAGCGAGGCGCGGATGACGCTGACCGTGCCACCGCCCTCGCGGGCGCTCCGGCTGATGTCGTGGCCGTAGGTGGAGTCGTTGACCAGCGCCACCCCGTAGTCCGGTTCGCCGAGGTGCACCCAGCGGTGCGCGCAGATCTCGAACTTGGCCGCGTCCCAGCTGGTGTTGGTGTGCGTTGGCCGGTACACGTGCCCGAACTGGGTTTCCGCGGCCACCCGGTCGGACTGCACGTCCACCGGGAAGCTCAGCTTGAGGAACTTCTCCGTCTCGTGCCAGTCCACCTCGGTGTCGATCTCCACCGACCGGCTGCCCGCGCGCAGGGTGAGCAGCTGGGTGACGGTGGAGACGGAGAAGGACCGCTCGATCCGGATGGTGGCCAGCTCTGCCGAGTTGGTCTCCACGCTGACCCGCTCGGACCCGGTCAGGTCGGTGACCTTGTTGCGGTAGAAGGAGTCCACGTCCCAGGCGTCCCACATGTTCGGGAAGTCCGGGTGCAGCTGCAACAGGTTCGCCCGCGCGCCGGGGGCGATCACCTCGCGGTCGGCGAGGAGGTCGTGGATCGAGCTGATCAGGCCGTCGCCGTCCACGGTCACGGTGAGGAACTCGTTGCCCAGCACCGTCACACCGTCCACTGTGGACACTGTGACCGGGTGCCCGGTGAACTCGCCGCGGGTGAGCGCGCCGGCGGCCGGGACCTCGGCGTGGGCGTGCGGGGACGCGTTGAACACCACCGGCCAGTTGCCGTCGCCTGCCAGGGCCTGCTGGGCCACCGCGATGATCTCGTTCAGCTCGTCGGCGACCGCGGCGTAGGTCTCCTCGGCCTCCCGGTGCACCCAGGCGATCGAGGAGCCGGGCAGGATGTCGTGGAACTGGTTGGTGAGCACCAGTTTCCACAGCCGGTCCAGCCGTTCGTACGGGTACTCCGCGGCCAGCCGGATCGCCGCGGTGGCCGCCCACAGCTCGGCCTCGCGCAGCAGGTGCTCGCTGCGCCGGTTGCCCTGCTTGGTCTTGGCCTGGCTGGTGTAGGTGCCGCGGTGGAACTCCAGGTACAGCTCGCCCACCCACACCGGCGCGTCCGGGTATTCCTCCTCGGCCTTGCGGAAGAACTCACCGGGTGGCTCGACCGTGACCCGGGTCGAACCCTCCACATCGGACAGTCGGGCCGCCCTGGCCAGCATCTCGCGGGTGGGGCCGCCACCGCCGTCGCCCCAGCCGAAGGGGACCAGCGAGCGGGTGGCCTTGCCCTTCTCCTGGTAGTTGCGCGCGGCGTGCGCCAGTTCCTTGCCGCTCAGCTCGGAGTTGTAGGTGTCCGCCGGCGGGAAGTGGGTGAAGATCCGGGTGCCGTCCAGGCCCTCCCACCAGAAGGTGTGGTGCGGGAACTTGTTGGTCTGGTTCCAGCTGATCTTCTGGGTGAGGAACCAGCGGGAGGCCGAGGCACGCACGATCTGCGGCATCGCCGCGGTGTAGCCGAAGGAGTCCGGCAGCCACACCTCGTTGGTCTCGATGCCGAAGCGGGACAGGAAGTAGTTCTTGCCGTGCACGAACTGCCTGGCCATCGCCTCCGCGCCGGGCATGTTGGTGTCCGACTCCACCCACATCCCGCCGACCGGCACGAACTGGCCGGTGTCGATCTTCTCCTTGACCCTGGCGAAGACCTTCGGGTGGTGCTCCTCGATCCAGGCCAGCTGCTGGGCCTGGGACATCGCGAAGTGGAAGCCGGGGTGCTCGTCCATCAGGTTGGTCACGTTGGACGCGGTGCGCGCGACCTTGCGCACGGTCTCCCGCAGCGGCCACAGCCAGGCCGAGTCGATGTGCGCGTGCCCGATCGCGGAGACCTGGTGCGCGCTGGTGTGCGCGGGGCGGCTGAGCATGTCCACCAGTTCGGCGCGGGCCGCGGTGGCGGTGCCGTTGACGTCCTGCAGGTCCACCGCGTCGATGGCCCGGTCCAGCGCGCGCAGCAGTTCCCAGCGCCGGGCCTCGGTCAGCGGCAGCTCCAGCATGAGCTGGTACAGCACCTCGATGTCCTGCACCAGGTGCCAGACCTGGTGGTCGAACACGGCCAGGTCGGCGCGCGCGATCCGGTACAGCGGCGCGTCGCTGGAGGTGAGCCGGTCGCCCTCCTGGGTGGGCTGGAACGGGATGTAGTCCAGCAGCACCGGGTTGGCCGCGGCCTCCAGGTAGTAGACCACTTCCTCCCCGCCCTGGGCCGGATCGCCCACCGGCAGCCAGGTGTTGCGCGGGTTGAGGCCCTTCACCGGCGAGCCGTCGGCGCGGTAGGCCAGGCCCTCGCACTGGAAGCCGGTCATCTTCTCGTCGAAGCCGAGGTCGAAGACCAGCTCCACGGCCAGCCCGGCCCACTCCGGCGGCACCGTGCCGGTGAGCCGGAACCAGCTGGTGCCCCAGGCCGGACCCCATTGCACGCCAACGGAAGTGGGCTCGTACTCGGCGGCGAGGCCCTCGGCCGCCGGTACCGGCTCACCGGGGGCGTGCCATACGGCGAGGTCGACGCCGACCGAGCTGGGATAGACCGCGGGGCGGATCCGCTCCCGCAGCACCCGCTCGATCCGGCCCTCGATCAGCTTGTGGTCGTCATGCATGCTTGCTACTCCAGACGTCCGGCACGTGCACAACCTCGGAGATGCCGCGGGCGGCAAGGTGTTCGGCGTCGTGTGCGACCGATGCGCGCACGACGGCTGGTCGGGCCCCCTGCCGCGCCAGGCGCAGCCAGGCCTCGAAGAACTCCCCGCCGGGACCACAGGTGGACCTGGCGGGCGCGGTGTGCTCGTCGCCGACGTCGAGCACCAGCGCGGTCTTGCGCGGAATCCGTTGGGCGGGCGCGGTTTTCTGCGCGGCGACCGCGTCCGCGATGGCCTGCCCCGCGGGTTTGCGCTGGTTGTCGTTGGTGAACAGGCCGAGCCCGTACTCCAGCTCCGGGAAGTCGGCCAGCTCCCGGCTCACGTCGTGCGAGCACCACCAGGTGATGCCCCACAGGTTGGGGCAGGACAGCGCGTTGGCCACGGTGGCCGCGGCGAACTCGCCTGCGCGCTCGGCCGGGATGTGCGGGGCGGGCGCGCCGACCTCCTGCAACCACACCGGGTGCGCCGGATCAGTGGCCCAGGCGGCGGCCAGTTCGACCTGGTACTCGGCGTAGTGCGCGGTGGCCGCGGAGTCACCGCCGTAGCGCTGCGCGGTGCCGTTGAACACCCAGGAGTGCACGTTGGTGGCCGCGCCGATCCGGGCCGCGTGCGCCGGGGTGAACGGATGCCCGTCCTGCAACCACACCGCGTCGTAGGCGCAGTGCGTGTGGAACTTCCCTGGCGCGCCGTCCTCACAGGCCGCCAGCAACCGGTGCAGCCACGACTCGGCTTCGTCCACGCCGACGGGATCCGGGTCCGGGTGCGGTTTGTCGGAGAACTGGTTGACCTCGTTGCCCAGCGTCATACCGAGGAAGTTCGGCCGATCGGCCAGCGCGGTGGCCAGCGTGTTGAGGTAGAAGGCTTCCCCGGCAACGACATCCGGGTCGGTGAACATGTTCCGCCGGTGCCAGCTCACCGTCCACGATGGACGGAAGTCGAAGCTGGACAGGTGGCCCTGCAACCCGTCCACGGCCACGTCCAGACCGCGTTCGGCCGCCGCGTCCACCACCGCCAGCAGATCCCGGATCGCGTTGGCGCGCACCAGGTTCCGGTTCGGCTGGAACACCGGCCACAGCGGGAACACCCGGATGTGGTCCAGGCCGAGGCCCGCGATCGAGTCCAGGTCCCGCCGCACCGCGTCCAGATCGAAGTCCAGCCAGTGGAAGAACCAGCCCCGCGCAGGTGTGTAGTTGACGCCGAATCGCACGCTCAACCCTTCACCGCCCCCTCACCGACCCCGCGGAAGAAGTACCGCTGCAGGCTCACGAACATCAGGATCAGCGGCGCGACGGCGATGATGGTGCCCGCCGCGACCAGCCGCTGGTCAAGGGCGAAGGTGCCCTTGAGGTAGTTGAGGCCGATGGTGAGCGTGTAGTTCTCCGGGTTGCTCAGCACGATCAACGGCCACAGGAAGTCGTCCCAGCTGAACATGAAGGAGAAGATCGCCACCACGGCCACCGAGCCCTTCACCGAGGGCAGCGCGATCCGGGTGAACCGCTGCCAGGCGTTCGCCCCGTCGATCACCGCGGCCTCCTCCACCGCCGCGGGCAGCGCGCTGAAGGCGTTGCGCATCAGCAACACGTTGAGCGCGCCGATCGCCCCCGGCAGCACCACCGCGACCAGCGTGTCGGCCAGGTTGAGGCTGCGCATCATCAGGAACAGCGAGACCAGGATCGCCTCACCGGGCACCAGCAGCGCCAGCAGGAAGGCCAGCACCGCGAAGCCCCGGCCGCGAAAACGCATGCGGGACAAGGCGTATCCGGCCATGGCCGCGCCGAGGCAGTTGAGCACCACGTTCGCGCTGGCCACCATCAGCGAGTTCAGCGCGAAGTCCCACACCGGGACCACGTCGGCGACCTTGCCGAAGTTGGCCAGCGTCGGATCGCTGGGCAGGAAGGCGGGCGGGTAGCTGTAGATGTCCTCGCCGACGCCCTTGAGCGAGGTGGACAGTTGCCACAGGAACGGGCCGATGGCCAGCAGCAGCACCGCCACCAGCACCAGGTAGCGGAGCACGAGCCGGATCCTCACGCCTCGTCCTCCTTCCGGTTCAGCCGCAGCACCAGCAACATCAGGCCGAGGGTGAGCACGAACAGCACCAGGCTCAGCGCGGAGGCGTAGCCGAGGTCGCCGTTGAGGCCGGTGGCGGTCTGGCGCATCAGCATCACCAGCGTGATGTCCGCGCCGCCGGGCCCGCCGGAGTTGCCGGAGAGGATGAAGATCTCGGAGAACACCCGGAAGGCGGCCACCGCGGACAGCGCGGCCACCAGCACCATGGTCGAGCGGATGGTGGGCACGGTGATGGAGAAGAACCGGCGGATCGGCCCTGCCCCGTCCACCTCGGCCGCCTCGTGCAGTTCCTTGGGCACGTTCGCCAGCGCGGCCAAGTAGATGATCATGTAGTAGCCCAGGCCCTTCCACACCGTCACGACCATCGCGCTGATCAGCAGCAGCGTCTCGTCGGTGAGGAAGGGGATCGGCTCGGAGATGATCTGCAAACCCTGCAACAGGCTGTTCACCAGACCGCGGCTGTCCAGCAGCCAGGTCCAGATCAGCCCGACCACCACGATGGAGGCGACCACCGGGGTGTAGAAGGCCGAGCGGAAGAAGGTGATGCCCGGCACCTGCTTCTGCACCAGCAACGCCAGCAGCAGCGGCAGGATCACCAGCGGCGGCACCACCCCGACCACGTACAGCGAGGAGTTGGTGATCGCGGTCCAGAACTGCGGATCGTCCAGCATCCTGGCGAAGTTGTCCGCCCCGGTGAACTCTCCGCCGCCGAGCGCGGTCGCGTTGGTGAAGGACAGCAGCACCGTGTTGAGGAACGGGTAGACGCTGAACAGCAGCACCACCGCCAGGCCGGGCGCGAGGAACAGCCAGGGCGTCAGCCACCACTCCCGCTTGAGCGGCTTGCGTCGCCGCGCCCCCTGGACTAGCTCAGCCATTGGGGCGCAACAGCTTGTCGCTCTGCGCGACCGCGTTGTCCAGTGCCTGCTTCGCGGACTGCTTGCCCAGCATGGCGTTGGCGATCTCGTTGCGCAGGATGGTCTTCATCTGGTCGGAGAGCTGCACCGGGGTGTAGTTGACCGCGTTGGCCAGCTGCTTGGCCGCGGCCACCCGGACCCGGCCGACGTCGGTGCCGTCCTCGGCGGTGAAGAAGCCGTCGTCCAGGGTGCCGGCGGTGCTCGGGAAGACCGTGACGATCTTGGCGAAGGCGAGCTGGTTCTTGGCGTTGGTGACGAAGCGGGCGAAGGCGATCGCGGTCGGCTTGTTCTTGCTCTGCGCGGCGATGGACAGGCCCTGCAGGTACATGTTGGCCTTGCCGGTGTTGCTCATCGGCTCGGTGATGCCGATGTTGGCGTACAGGCCGGGCGCGTCGGTGCGGAACTTCTGCAGGTCGTAGGCGCTGCCCGAGGACAGTGCGATCTGCTGGGCGAGGAACTTCGCGCCGGCGCCGGTGTAGGTGGCCGAGAGCGCCTCCGGCAGCAGTGCCTTGGCGTCGTACATGGCCTTGTACAGCTCGAGCAGCTGCACGCCCTTTGTGTCGTTGTAGGTGAACTTGGTGCCGCCCTCGTCCATCAGCGGCACGCCGAAGAGGCCGAAGTCCTCGATGCCGGGGGTCTGGCCGAGCATGGCGACCTTGCCGCCGCTGACACTGGCCAGCCGCAGTGCCTGTTCCTTCAGCTCGTCGTAGGTCTTCGGCGGCTTGTTCGGGTCCAGGCCGTTCTGGCCGAAGAGCTGCTTGTTGTAGAAGTACGGGCCGGTGTTGAGGTACCAGGGGAAGCTCGCGTTGCGGCGCAGCGCCGGGTCGGCCGAGGGCATCACGTACCCGGCCCAGGCGTTGGGCAGGTAGTCCTTCTTCGCCTCCGGGGCCGCGGTGTCCAGGTCGAGCAGCAGCTTCTTCTGGTACAGCGGGTAGGCCAGGTCGGGCGAGAGGTTCATGATGTCGGGCAGCGTGCCCGCGGTGGCGTCCGCGCTCAGCTTGTCCGCGTAGCCGTCCGCGGGCTGGTCCAGCCACTCGATCTTGGTGCCGGGGTGCTGCTTCTCGAACTCGGCGATCAGGCCGGTGAAGTAGTCGCCGAACTTGCTCTTGAGGTTCCAGGTCTGGAAGCTGACCTGCCCCTTGATCTCACCGGTGACCGACTGGTTCCCGGGTTGGGTCCCCGAACCGCCGAGTCCACAGCCGGACAGCGCGAGCACCGCCGCCGTCATCGCGGCCAACACCGTTGTCGACCCTCTGGCAAGGCGCATGACGAGAACTCCTTCGGCGGGTTTCCAGGTGGGGTGAAAATTGCGCTGTCGGTCGGGCTGCGTCAACACCGGAGAGTAGCCCTGTCCACTTTCTTGTCCAGTGCTTGACAGGCCGTGTTCACCCGCGCGACAGTGCCGGAACTAATGCGCTTTATCTCGGAATCGATAAACCGCTTTACTTCGGGAGGTGTCCACCCGGTGGAGGCAGCGGCCAGACGGGTCACCATCAGGGACATCGCCCGCGCCGCGGGGGTCTCGGAGAGCGCGGTCTCGTTCGCGCTCAACAACCGGCCCGGCGTGTCGGAGGAGACTCGCCGCCGAATCCTGAAGGTGGCCGAGGATCTGGACTGGCGGCCGAACAGCGCGGCCCGCGCGCTGTCCGCGGCCAAGACCGACGTGGTGGGCCTGGTGTTCGCCAGACCGGCCGCCACGCTGGGTGTCGAGCCATTCTTCCTGCAGCTGGTCTCCGGAATTCAGACCGCACTGGCCCGCAGTTCCACCGCGTTGCTCTTCCAGGTGGTCGAGGACCTTTCCGCCGAATGCGAGCTGTACCGCCGCTGGTGGGCCGAGCGCCGGGTGGCCGGACTGCTCGTGGTGGATCCCCGGCTGGTCGATCCGCGCCCGGCGCTGCTGGCCAAACTCGGCGTGCCCGCACTGGTGATAGGAGGCCCGTGCCCCGGCGGCACGCCCAGCATCTGGGTGGACGACGCGGCCGCGATGGGCGCCATCGTCGATCACCTGGTCGGCCTGGGCCACCGCCGGATCGCGCATATCGCCGGACTGCCCAGGCTGATCCACACCGAGCGCCGGGTGCGCTCCTTCCAGCAGGCCATGCAGCGGCACGGCCTGACCGCCGAACCCTCGCTGGCCACCGACTACAGCGTGGAGGCCGGGGCAGGGGCCACCCGCAGGCTGCTCACCGCGCCCGAACGCCCCACCGCGGTCATCTACGACAACGACGTGATGGCGGTGGCCGGCATGAGCGAGGCCAGCAAACTCGGCGTGCGGGTGCCTGCCGAGCTGTCCATCGTGGCCTGGGACGACTCCGCGCTCTGCCGCCTGACCCACCCGCAGCTCACCGCGCTGGTCAGGGACACCGCGGCCTTCGGCGCCAGGGCCGCCCGGCGATTACTGGGACTGGTCGGCGGACTGCCCGCGCAGGACGTGCAGGACGAGCTGCCCAGGCTGGAGCCCAGGGGGAGCACCGCGCCGCCTGTCGGGGGTAGCGGCTAGCGTCACCGGGGTGCGGCGGGGCGGGAGCGAGACGAGGGGTGGCCCAGTGCTCGCCCTTCCCTCCGGGGATACCCCGGGGAGCAGTGTTTCAGCTGGTCAGTGCGCCCCGCGTGGATCGGCACGCTCCGCGTGCGAGCCCCACGCGGCTCACGATGGCAGAGGTCGCCCCGTCCCGCCGCACACCTGGCGCCGCCGCTCGGCACCCGCGCCCGACCGCCATCCGCCGCTGGTTGCCGTCGGCCACCCGCGCCCACTTCCGGCGGCCGCCGGATGACCTCCGCCGACCTCCTGCACCTCGCGCGCACCGCCCTCGACGGCGCCTGGACCCGCCCGGCCCTGGCCACCCGCCTGGCCGGGATCTCGTTGCACGCCGCGCCGAACCCCGATCCCGAGGATCTCGCCGCCCGCCTGCTCGACCTGAGCCCCAGCCCGTTCTTCGGCCCGCCCGAAGCCCTGGCCCGCCTGCTCGCCGACCTGCCCCGCCAGGTCGAGCCCGCGGCAGCACCCCGCCCGCGCTGGCGAGCCGACGTCCCGCGCTGGGAGACCCCGGCCGACCTCGCCGCCGCCCTGCGCCTCACCCCCGGCGAACTCGACTGGTTCGCCGACGCCCGCACCTGGAACCGCCGTGCCGCCACACCTTTGCGGCACTACCGGCACCACTGGCTCGGCCACCGCCCCCTGGAAATCCCCAAGCCCCGCCTGGCCGAGATCCAGCGCCGCCTCAACCGCCTGCTGCTCGCCCGCCTCCCACTGCACGAGGCCGCGCACGGCTTCCGGCCCGGCCGTTCCGCCGCCACCTTCGCCGCCCCGCACGCCGGGCAGCCACTGGTCGCCCGGTTCGACCTGGCCGGGTTCTTCACCTCGATCACCGCCGCCCGGCTGCGCGCCTACTTCCGCCACCTCGGCTACCCCGGCAACCTCGCCGTCGCCCTCACCGGCCTGCTCACCACCGCCACCCCGCCCGAGGTCCTGCGGGCCGCACCGCCCGGCGCGCAACGTCACCGCCTGGCCACGCCGCACCTGCCGCAGGGCGCGCCGTCCTCACCCGCCATCGCCAACGCGCTGGCCGCGCGGCTGGACCGCCGACTGGCCGGGCTGGCCGAACGGATCGGCGCGAACTACACCCGCTACGCCGACGACCTGGCCTTCTCCGGTGATCTCCCGGTGGACCGGCTGCGCGCCGGGGTACGCCGGATCGCCGCGGACGAGGGCTTCCGGCTGCACCCCGGCAAGACCCGGATCGCGGCCGCGCACCAGCGGCAGAAGCTGGCCGGGCTGGTGGTCAACGTGCGGCCCGCGGTGTCCAGGGCGGACCACGACCGGTTGCGGGCGGTGCTGCACAACTGCGCGCGGACCGGCCCGGACGCGCAGAACCACGTCGGGCACCCTGACTTCCGCGCGCACCTGCTGGGCCGGATCGGCTGGGTCGGGGCCACCCACCCGGCCAGGGCGGCCCGGCTGCGCGCGATCTTCGACACCATCCACTGGGGGCAGGCGTGACCGAGACGATCACCGGCGAGAGCTACGCGGACGCGGTGCTGGGGCGGCAGAGCTGGACCGGGCGGCACTTCGTGGCCTGCGATTTCACCGAGGCGGACCTGCGCGGGCTGGTCACCGCGAACTGCACCTTCACCGACTGCCTCTTCGCCGGCACCGACCTCGGCGAGTCCAGGCACACCGCCAGTGCCTTCCGCAGCTGCACCTTCCGCGGCACCGTGTTCAGTGAGTCCACAATGGACAACTGCTCGCTGGTCGGCTCCTCCTTCGAGCGCTGCCGGCTGCGGCCGTGGACCCTGCGCGAGACCGACCTGTCGCTGACCGCGCTCGGCGGCGCGGACCTGCGCAGGCTGTCCCTGCGCGGCATCCGGTTCCGCGAGGCCAACCTGGTCGAGGTCGACCTGCGGCACGCCGACCTCACCGGCGCGGACCTGATGGGCGCCCGGATGCAGGGCGCCAGGCTCGGCGAGGCCGATCTGCGTGAGGCAAGGCTGGACGCGCACGCCCTGGTGCAGGCCCAGCTGGTCGGTGCGCGGGTGGACCTGGGCACCGCGGTCGCCTTCGCCGCCGCGCACGGCCTGGTCGTGGACTGACCCGGTGCTCAAGCCCTACCGCGAGTTACTCCGGGTCCCGCACCTGGGACCGATCCTGTTCCTGTCCGTGCTCGGCCGGGTGCACGCCACCGGCGCCTCGCTCGCGCTGACCTTCCTGGTGGTGTCCTGGACCGACTCCTACGCGCTGGCCGGGCTGGTCATCGGCGCGCTCACCCTGGGCAACGGGGTGTCCGGGCCGTGGCGGGGCAGGCTGGCCGACCGCCGCTCCGCGCCCCGGCTGCTCACCACCACCTGCCTGCTCTACGCCGCCGGCATGATCGCCATGCTGAGCCTGCCCGGCTGGGCCTGGCCCGCCGCGCCGGTGCTCGCACTGCTGATCGGCCTGAGCACGCCGCCGGTCGGTCCGGTCGCCCGCGCCGCCTACACCCGGCTCGCCGACGGGAACACCCGCTCGGCGGTGTTCGCGGCCGAGGCCACCCTGTTCGAGCTGGCCGTGATGAGCGGTCCGCTGCTGGCCGCGCTGACCGTCGGCCTGGCCGGACCACGTGCGGCGGTCGGGCTGATCGCCGCGCTCGCGCTGGCCAGCGTGCTCTCCTTCGCCGCCGCCCTGCGCCGGGCCGGACTCGGCGAGCCGGTGCCCACGGCGGCCGGGGCCGTGGTGACCCGGGGTTCGGTGCTGGCGGTGCCGGGGCTGACCCCGGCGCTGGTCGCGGCGATGCTGCTGATGATGGGCTTCTCCAGCGTGAACCTGGTGATCATCGCGGTGGGCCGGGAGCTGGCGCTGCCCGCGGTGGCCGGAGCACTGGTCTCGGTCTGGGCGATCGGCTCGATGATCGGCGGCCTGGTCGCGGGCGGCCGTCCGGGCACACCCCGGTACGTGCTGCGGATGGCCCTGCTCACCGCGGGCGTGGCCATTCTGGTGCCCGCGCTGCCGCCGCTGAGCACGGCCTCACCGCTGCTGATCGGCGTCCTGCTCGCGGTCGGCGGGCTGGCCATCTCACCCACCGTGGCCGCGGCCAACCAGCGCATCGGCGAACTCGCCCCGGCCGACCGGGCCGCCGAGGCGTTCGGCTGGCTGGCCAGTTTCACCACCACCGGCACCGCGCTGGCCGCCCCGTTCGCCGGCTGGCTGCTGGACACCGTCGGCCCGGCCGCCGCGGCCGGGGGCGCGGCGGTGGCGGCGCTGATCGCCACCCTGTCCGCGCTGCTCTCCACCCGACGTAAGCCCTGAGAAAAACCAGGCGCGGAATGTCGGACCCCGTGGCCACACTGGGGCAGTGCTCCGTCCCTACCGGCAACTGCTCGCCGTCCCCCACCTGGCCTCGTTGCTGGTCTGGTCCGTGCTCGCCCGACTGCACGGCACCGGGACCTCGATCGCGCTGACCTTCCTCGTCGTGGCCTGGACCGACTCCTACGCGCTGGCCGGGCTGGTGATGGGCGCGCTGACCGTGGGCAACGGCGCGTCCGGGCCGTGGCGGGGCCGGATGGCCGACCGCACCTCGGCGCCGCGGCTGATCGTGATCAGCGCGCTCTGCTACTTCGCCGGGCTGGTGGTGCTGGTCGCGCTGCCGGCGTCGGTTTGGTACGCCGCACCGGTCATCGCCTTCCTCACCGGGCTGAGCACGCCACCGGCCACCCAGGTGGTGCGCGGCGCGTTCACCCGGATCGAGAACGCCCAGGCGCGCACGGCCGCCTACGGCGCGGAGGCCACCCTGTTCGAGCTGACCTTCATGCTCGGCCCGGTGCTCACCGCCTTCGCGGTCGGCGTGCTCGGCCCGCGCTGGGCCCTCGGACTGGTCGCGGTGGTCGCGCTGGTCGCCAACCTGGCCTTCGCCGTGGTGCTGCGGCGGGCCGGGATGGACAAGCCGGTGCCGCGGCCCGTCCTGCCCGCCGGGACCCGGCGGCGCTCGGTGCTGGCCACCCCCGGCCTGGCCCTCGCGCTGGCCGCCTCGCTGTTCCTGGTGATGGCCTTCACCATGGTCGACCTGGCCATCGTGGCGCTGGGCCGGGAACTGAACATGCCCACCGTGGCCGGTGCGCTGATCGCGGTGTGGGCGGTGGGCTCGCTGGCCGGTGGCCTGATCGCGGGCGGACTGCCGGGGCAGCCGCGGCCCGCGCTGCGGATGGCGCTGGTCGGCGTCGGCATGGCCGCGCTGATCCCGGTGCTGCCGCCGGTGCTGGACCCGACCTCGCCGGTGCTGATCGGCCTGATCCTGGCCATCGGCGGGCTGGCCATCGCGCCCACCATCTCCGCTGGCAACCAGCGCATCGGCGATCTGGCCCCGCCGGACCGGGCCGCCGAGGCGGTCGGCTGGCTGGCCAGCTTCACCACCACCGGCGGCGCGCTGGCCGCGCCACTGGCCGGCTGGCTGCTGGACCGCTTCGGCCCGGCCGCCGCGGCCGCGGGCGGCGCGGTCGTGATGGTCTTCGCCACCGCGCTGATGGCCCGCTCGGTCACTGTGGTCCGGCGCACAGCACCAGCGGCTGACCAGCGCGAACCCCAGGTGCCCAAGGCAGTGTGAGCAAACATGGGATGACCTGGCCACCAACTTGTGTTGGGCTGGGCGTGATGACCACCGCCGCACCGCCCCGGACCAGCCCGCCCCAGGTCAGCCCGCGCGCCAAACTGCTCGGGCTGCTCGGCGCGGCAGGCATCGGCGTGCTGATCGTGCTGCAGTCCCGGCTCAACGGTGAACTGGGCAGGCGGATGCAGGACGGCATCGGCGCCGCGCTGATCTCCTTCGGCAGCGGGCTGCTGCTGGTGGTCGCGCTGATCCTGGTGCTGCCCGGCAGCCGCCGGGCCACCCGCCGGGTCGGGGCGGCCCTGCGCACCGGCGAACTGCGCTGGTGGCAGACCCTGGGCGGACTCTGCGGCGCGCTGCTGGTGTTCTCCCAGGGCGTGGCGGTGGCCGCGCTCGGCGTCGCGGTGTTCACCGTGGCGGTGGTGGCCGGGCAGGCGCTGAGCAGCCTGGCGGTGGACCGCGCCGGCCTCGGCCCGGCAGGCCCGCAGCCGCTGACCGCGACCCGGATCGCCGGCGCGCTGCTCGCGGTGGCCGCCGTGCTGGTCGCGGTGTCCGAACGACTGGGCAACCCCGGCACGCTGGCACTGGCCGTGCTGCCGCTGCTGGCCGGGATCGGCATGGCCTGGCAGCAGGCGCAGAACGGCCAGGTCAAGGAGGTCGCGGGCGCCGCGCTGCCGGCCGCACTGGTCAACTTCCTGGCGGGCACCGCGGCGTTGCTGGTGCTCGGCGTGATCCACTTCGCCGCCGAGGGCCTGCCGGCCGAACTGCCCGGCGACCCGCTGCTCTACCTCGGCGGCGTGGTCGGCGTGGCCTTCATCGCCGGGGCCGCCGCACTGGTCAGGGTCACCGGCGTGCTGCTGCTCGGCCTCGGCTCGGTGGCCGGCCAGCTGCTCGGCGCGCTCGCCCTGGACCTGCTGTTCCCGGCCGCGGACACGCACCTGTCCTGGGTGGCCGTCACCGGCACCCTGCTGACCCTGCTCGCGGTCGGCGTGGCCGCGTTGCCCAAGCGCGGTTGAGTCACAAACCGGTTACGGTGCGTTGCCGCCCGTGGTCGCGGTGTGGGACCACGGAGGTATGAGCCTGAAGGTCGGTGACGTGGTCGAAGTCCTTGGCGCGCAAGAGATTCTGGCGACACTGGACGAACGCGGCGAACTGGACGAGTTGCCGTTCATGCCGGAGATGCTCCGTTACTGCGGGCAGCGGATGACCGTGCACAAGGTGGCCCACAAGCTGTGCGACTCGATCACCCAGACCGGGTTGCGCCGGATGGCCCGCGCGGTGCACCTGACCGGCGCGCGCTGCGACGGTTCCGCGCACGGCGGCTGCCAGACCGCTTGCTCGCTGTACTGGAAGGAACAGTGGCTGCGCCGGATCGAACCCGGCCAGCTCAACCTCCGCAGGCCCGAACCCCTTGGCAAGCCGAACCTGCCGCTGCTGGTCAACGCCACCACCAAGGGCGCCGACCCGGACGGTCAGGCCCGCTACTCCTGCCAGGCCACCGAATTGCTGCGGGCCGCGCCGATCTGCATGCCGGTGCTCAGCCTCGGCCAGTACGTCACCGATGTGCGCACCGGCAACGTCGGCCCGCTGCTGGCCCTGCGCGGACTGCTGGTCGGGGTGTTCAACCGGATCCAGGTGGAGACCCGCAAACGCCTGCCGGCCAAGGTGCTGTTCAAGGGCGGCCGCAACTGGGGCTTCCTCAACGCGGGCCAGCCGGGCAAGACCCCGACGGCCAAGCTCAACCTGCAACCCGGCGAGCTGGTGCGGATCCGGACCAGGGCGGAGATCGAGGCCACCCTGGACGACAACCTGCGCAACCGCGGCATGAGCTTCGACGAGGAGATGGCGCACTTCTGCGGCCGCACCGCCAGGGTGCTGGCCAGCGTGGACCGCTGCATCGACGAGCGCACCGGCCGGATGCTGCACCTGGGCAACCCGTGCATCGTGCTGGAGGGCGTGATCTGCCTCGGCCTCTACAACGGCAACTGCCCGCGCGAGTTCGTCCCGTTCTGGCGGGAGATCTGGCTGGAACGGGTCGAGCAGAGCCAGCCTGCGTGACATGGGATTATTGAGGTCGTGACGGCAACGATCCTGGACGGCAAGGCGACCAAGAACGCCATCTTCGAGCAGCTGCGGCCGCGGGTGGACGCACTGCGTGAGCGGGGCATCGTGCCCGGCCTGGGCACCGTGCTGGTCGGTGACGACCCAGGGTCGGCGATGTACGTGCGCTCCAAGCACAAGGACTGCGCGCAGCTGGGCATCAACTCGATCCGCCGCGATCTGCCCGCCGAGATCACCCAGGACGAACTGGCCAAGGTGATCGACGAGCTGAACGCGGACCCGGACTGCACCGCCTACATCGTGCAGCTGCCGCTGCCCAAGCACATCGACGCGAACGCGATCCTGGAGCGGATCGACCCGGCCAAGGACGCCGACGGCCTGCACCCGGTCAACCTGGGCCGCCTGGTGCTCGGTAAGGAAGCGCCGCTGCCCTGCACCCCGCACGGCATCATCCGGCTGCTCCGCCAGTACGAGGTGCCGATCAACGGGGCGCACGTGGTCGTGGTCGGCCGTGGCATCACCGTCGGCCGGTCCATGGGCCTGCTGCTGACCCGCAAGTCGGAGAACGCCACGGTCACCCTGTGCCACACCGGCACCAAGGACCTGGCCGCCGAGGTCCGCCGGGCCGACATCGTGATCGCCGCGGCCGGTGTGCCCGCGCTGATCACCCCGGACATGGTCAAGCCCGGCGCGGCCGTGCTGGACGTGGGCGTGAGCCGCACCGACAGCGGAGTCTCCGGTGACGTGCACCCCGACGTGCGCGAGATCGCCGGGTTCTTCTCGCCCAACCCCGGCGGCGTCGGCCCGATGACCAGGGCGCTGCTGGTCAGCAACGTGGTCGAGGCGGCCGAGCGAGCGGCGGGATGAGCGTGACCGCCGGCCTGCCGCCCGCCGGGAACCTGCCGCCCGCCCAGGACCGGCGGCCCGGCTGGCTGCGGGTGGTGCCGTTCCTGGTGGTGCTGGCCATGGTGATCTTCGGGTTCGTGCTGATCCTGATGTACCACTGGAAACGCGGCACGGTGACGCTGGCCGGCGGGCTGTTCCTGGCCGCGGTGTTCCGGGCCGCGCTGCCGCCGGAGGTCTGCCTGCTGCTGGCCATCCGGAGCAGGCCGATCGACGTGCTCACCTACGGCGGCTTCGCGACGATGATCACATATGTGGCCATGACCATCGGCCCCTGACGAGAGACGCTGCTCACCGGAGAACTCCGGCTCCCACCGGTGTTGGTAACCTCCGGGAGCCGGGCACTCAGCCCGGTGATGCGGTCCCGCGGTTGTGACCGCCGCCGGAGGCCTTACCGGTCTTTTCGCAGCGCGTCCGTGGACCCACCCCATGGAAGAACATGCGGATCGGAAGGACTTCCCCAGTGGCACGCTCCGGCAAGGTCGCCGTAATCGGCGCCGGTTTCTACGGCTCCACCACGGCGCAGCGGCTGGCCGAGTACGACATCTTCGACACCGTCGTGCTGACCGACATCATCGACGGCAAGGCCGAGGGCCTGGCGCTGGACCTGAACCAGTCCCGCCCGGTCGAGGGCTTCGAGACCAAGGTCGTCGGCCAGACCACCGGTCGCGACGGCAGTGGCTACGAGGCCATCGCGGGCTCGGACATCGTGGTGATCACCGCCGGTCTGCCGCGCAAGCCCGGCATGAGCCGGATGGACCTGATCGAGACCAACGCCAAGATCGTCCGCCAGGTCGCGGAGAACGTCGCCAAGCACGCCCCCGAGGCCGTGGTGATCGTCGTCTCCAACCCGCTGGACGAGATGACCGCGCTGGCCCAGCTCGCCACCCAGTTCCCGAAGAACCGGGTCATCGGCCAGGCGGGCATGCTCGACACCGCCCGCTTCACCAACTTCGTGGCCGAGACGCTGGCCGTGCCGGTCGGCTCGGTCAAGACGCTGACCCTTGGCTCGCACGGCGACACCATGGTGCCGGTGCCCTCGGCCTGCTCGGTCAACGGCAAGCCGCTCGCCGAGCTGCTGCCCGCCGACAAGATCGAGGAGCTGGTCACCCGGACCCGCAACGGTGGCGCCGAGGTCGTGGCGCTGCTCAAGACCGGCTCGGCCTACTACGCGCCGTCCGCCGCCGCCGCCCGCATGGCCAAGGCCGTGCAGGAGGACTCCGGCGCGGTCATGCCGGTCTGCGCCTGGGTCGACGGCGAGTTCGGCATCGAGGGCGTCTACCTCGGCGTCACCGCCGAGCTGGGCAAGGGCGGCATCAAGAAGGTCGTGGAGACCGAGCTGACCGACACCGAGCTGGCCGCGCTCAAGGAGGCCGCCGAGGCCGTCCGCGCCAAGCAGGCCGACGTCCAGAGCCTCTGATTCACCCGCTCTGCCGGGACGCGCCGCCCTCCGCCAGGAAGGCCAGCGCGTCCCGGTAGAACCGGCGGCTCACGTTCACCGCGTGCCCGGCGTCCGGGTAGAGCACCAGCCGCCCGTTCGGCAGCAGCTCAGCGGTCTCGGTGAACAGCTCCGGCGTCCAGAAGTAGTCCCGCGCCCCGGCCACCACCAGCGCCGGGGTGGTGATCTCCGGCAGCCGCGCACGCAGGTCGACCCGATCCTCGGCCTCGATCATCGCCAGCATGTCCACCGGGTTCAGCGGCCACGGTCCGAAGTTGCCGACCGTCCACATCAGCCCGCGCAACACCCGCAGCAGCACCGGGTTCCTGGTGAACCCCTCGGCCAGCAGGTGGTAACCGGGTTTGCGCTCGGCCAGCCGGTGCGCCATCTCCCACTGCGCCTTCCGCGCCACCGGTCCCAGCGTGTACGCGGTCGAGGCCAGCACCACCCGCGACACCACCTCCGGGTGATCGGCGGTGAGCTGCAGCGCCACCGTGCCGCCGGTCGAATGTCCAACCAGCGCAACAGGTTCGCCGAAGTGCGCGCTGATCGCCGCCGCGTGCTCGCCCGCGATCTCGGCCATCGACATCCCGCGGACCAGCCCCGGCCTGCGGTTGACCAGATAGACCCGCCAGCCACCCGAGGCCAGTGGCCGCACCGATCGGATCGCCATCCGCGCGGGCAGCCCGGAGGGGTTCACGTGCTCGGGGGTGAAGCCCGGCAGATAAACCAGTGGCCGCCCGGAACCCACTGCCAGATAAGGGAAACCGCCGGGCAGCGTGCCCACCTCGACGTCCTTCACCTGGTCAGCCCGGTCGCCACGAACTCGATCATCTGCTCCGCCACCTCGTCGTAGACCTCGCCGAACTCGTTGCGGTGCAACGGAAGCAACAGCACCGCGCGCAACAGGCCGAGCACCACCTCCGGCCGCCGACCGGTCAGCCCGGTGCGGGCCAGGAACTCCGCGATCGGCAGCATCGCCTGCCCGTGCAACTCCGCGGCCCGCTCCGGGGACAGCCGCGCGGTCACCGCGGCCAGCTCGGCCGGATGCGTGATCAGCCTGCGGTACAACGGATCCTCGTCCAGCACCGCCAGCACCGCGCGCAGGAACGCGCCGATCGCCGCCCGTGGCTCACCGTCCAGCGTGGCCAGCAGCCGGGTCCGGATGGCGGGCGCGTTGGCCAGCATCAGCTCGCAGTAGAGCGACTCCTTGGCCTCGAAGAAGGCGTAGAAGCTGGTCTTGGCGATCCCGGCGGACGCGGTCAGCTCGGCCAGGGAGGTCTTCCGCAGACCCTGCGCCACGAACAGCTCCCGGCCACTGGCCAGCAGCTCCGCCCTGATCCGGGCCCGGTCCCGCTCGTCGAAGTGGGCAGGCACGACCTCTCCTGTGAATCAATGAACGATCTATTCTTTCGTTCATTGTCCGCCTGATGCTTGCCGCGCGCCAGTACCGGGGTACGAACTAGGGGAGATGCCCGCCCCGAGAAGGAGCCAGCAGTGACCGATGTCGAGCTGACCAGCCCGCGGCGCATCACCTGGCCGGTGCCCGAGCCCGAGCTGCCCGACGCGGTGCACAACGCGCTGGCCGAGGCCGCTCGCGCCGCGGCCACCGCACTGCGTGCCGCCCGGCACCGCTTCGACCGGGAGGAACTGAGCGAGGTCGTCCGGATGGGCGCGGACGGCACGCCGACCCAGCGGGTGGACGACCTGGTGGAGAACGCCATCGCCGAGGCCGCCGCCCGCAACGGGGTCAACCTGCTCAGCGAGGAGGCCGGGTTCCTGGACCACGGCTCCGCGCTGACCCTGGTGGTCGACCCGGTGGACGGCACCGGCAACTCCGCCGCCGGCGTCCCGCTGAGCTGCTTCGCCGGCGTGCTCGCACTGGACGGCCAGCCCCTGGAGGCGCTGACCTGCTGGTTCGACACCGGCCACAGCTGGTACGCGCGCACCGGCGAGCCCACCGCCTACCGCACCACCGGCCGCACCACCCTGGACGGCGCGCAGCTCTGCCTGCAACGCCCCAAGAACAACCAGGACACCTGGTCCAGGGTGGCCGCCAGGGCGTCGCGGGTGCGGGTGCTGGGCACCACCGCGCTGGAGTGCGCGCTGGTCGCCGAGGGTTCGGTGGACGCCTACGTGGACCCGGGCTCGGACACCCACCGGATCATGGACCTGGCCGCGGCCATGGTCACCGTGCCCGCCGCCGGCGGCGTGGTGATCGACGCCAGGGGCCGCCCGCTGGAACTGGACGTGGACCTGACCCGCCGCTGGTCCGGCATCGCGGCGGCCACCCCGCAGCTGGCCGAGGAACTGGCCGCGCTGGTGCTCAGCGAGCCTGCTGGTTGACCGAACAGGGCACGGCCGCGCCGCTGGCCAGCAACCGCTCCAGCGGCGCCGCCTTGGCCAGGCACTCCTGCCACTCCGCCAGCGGATCCGAGTCCGCGGTGATCCCGCCGCCGACCCCGAGCCGCAGCTCGCCGCCCTGGATCTCCAGCGTCCGGATGGCCACGTTCAGCTCCATCCCGGCTACCGGCGAGGCCAGGCCGATCGCCCCGCAGTAGACCTGCCGTGGCTGGTCCTCCAGCTCGGCGATGATCTCCAGCGCGCGCACCTTGGGCGCGCCGGTGACCGAGCCGGGCGGGAAGGTCGCCTCCAGCAGCATCGCGTCGTCCACCTCCGGCCGCAGCTCGCCCTGCACGGTGGACACCAGGTGCCACACGCCCGGCGCGGGCCGCACCACCAGCAGTTCCGGCACGGTGACCGACCCCGGCACGCAGACTCGGCCCAGGTCGTTGCGCACCAGGTCCACGATCATCACGTTCTCCGCCACGTCCTTGGCGGAGCGGCGCAGCCGGGCCGCGTTGCCCTCGTCCTCCGGCCCGCGACGGGGCAGCGTGCCCTTGATCGGACTGGACCGCACGGTGCGCCCATGCCGGGCCAGGAACAACTCGGGGGAGAAGGACACCACCGCGCCCCAGTCCCCGGCGACATAGGCCGCGCGGGCCGGATTCAGCCGGGCCACGCCCTCGGCGAACAGCTCCGCCGGCTCGCCCTCGAACTCGGCGGCGAACTGGGTGCACACATTGGCCTGGAAGATCTCCCCGGCCGCGATGTTGTCCACACAACCGGCCACCGCGGCCTGATGCCTGCGCGCCGAGGCCCTGCGCAACGGCCCGGCCCGCCACGGCCGCGGCGCGGGCTCGCCGCGCGCGGCCACCAGCTCGGCCAGTTCCGCCGCCAGCGCAACGGGTTCGTCCCGGTTGTCCGGTACCAGCGCCTCGAACCACCACTGTCCACTGTGGTCCAGCCGGAGCACGTGATCGGCCCAGCCCCACACCGCGTTGGCCAGTCCACGCGGCTGCGTCCAGGACCCGGGATCGGTGAGCCCGTAACCGAGATAGCCGAACCAGCCCCCACCGACCGTGCCCGGCGGCACCGCCCCGGTCACCGTGGGTTGCAGACAGGGCACCGTTTCCGCCACCCCATCCACCACCGGGTTGACCTGCACCGAGGGCAGCAACACCGCCCGCGACCCAAACCAGTCGCCGGTCAGCGCGGCAGGCGGCGGCAGTCCCAGTTCGTGCGCACGCGCCACCAGCCGCCGGAACACCAGTTCCGGGGCGATGTGCCGGCCAACGGGCCGGGTGAGCACGTGCACGCGCGCATCATGACTGGTGAGCCCGTTTCAGAACAGCAAATGTGGCAAGCCGAACTCACCCCCACCCGGCGTGTTGGCCGTTGTCGTACGCAGTGTTGGCCGTTGTTGTACGCCACGTTGGCCGTTGTCGTACGCCGCCTCGGGCGCCGGGCTTCGTGGACCGTCTCCTAGGGTTGGGCTTCGTGGCTGAGCACGGACGTAAGGGTGACCCGCCGCCGATGCCGGAACCGCTTCCGGTGCCGGTGGTCGACGCGCACACCCATCTGGATGCCTGCGGATTCACCGACCCCGAATCGGTGCGGGCCGCGGTGGACCGGGCCGCCTCGGTCGGCGTGGGGCGGGTGATCACGGTGGCCGACGACCTGCCATCGGCGCGCTGGGTGGTGGAGGCGGCTGGCTGGGATGAGCGGGTGTTCGCGGCTGTCGCGTTGCATCCCACCCGGACCAGTGTGTTCGGCGACGCCGAGCGGACCGAGCTGGAGAAGCTCGCGGCCGCGCCGAGGGTGGTCGCGGTGGGCGAGACCGGCCTCGACTACTACTGGGACTACGCGCCGCCCGCTGCCCAGGACCCGGCCTTCCGGTGGCACATCGATCTGGCCAAGCGGCTGGACAAGGCGCTGATGATCCACGACCGGGACGCGCACGCGGACGTGCTGCGGATCCTGGACGAGGAGGGGGCGCCGGAGACCGTGGTCTTCCACTGCTTCTCCGGTGACGCTGCGTTCGCCCGGAAGTGTGTGGACAAGGGCTATGTGCTGTCTTTCGCCGGTCCGGTGACCTTCCGTAACTCCGCCGACCTCCGCGAAGCGGCCCGGCTGGTCCCGGACGACCAGTTCCTGATCGAGACCGACGCTCCGTTCCTGACCCCGCACCCGTACCGCGGCCGACCCAACGAGCCCTACGCCGTTACCTATACAGCGCGTGTCATCGCGTCACTCAGGGGAGTGGATGTGGCCGAACTCGCCGAGATCACCTCCGCGACGGCCGAACGAGTGTTCCGGCTGGCAGAGCGCTCGGCGATGCAATGAGGACGCTCAGTGACCCCGGTTCGTTGCTGTGCGCCGGATCACAAAACGCCAACGGGGTCTTTGCGCAACCCCCCGGGACTCGTTACTGTCCCGTGATCGTTCCCGGGACACCAGGTTTCGGGAGTGGTTCGCACCAAACAGGGAGACGTGTGTCGGGGCTCGTCGACCAGCCGTGGCGTGCCTTGCATGAAAACCGCCTCCTGGAGGTATCGACCCCGTGACAGGAACCGGCAGACCCCGTGGTGTTGCCGTGGGTACTGGAACGTTCGAGGACACCTCTTCTTCGGACTCCTGGTTTGAGCAGAACCCCGCGCAGAACGTGGCCGTGCTGGACCGGCCTGCGTTCCGGGGCGTCAACCTGGACCACCCCAGCCATCCGTCGATGTCCCTGAGCGTCACCACCGATGACGTGCTCCAGGTCCTCGGTCCGGACGCCTACGCGCTGCTGGACAGCGTGGACGTCGACATCGACGAACTCATCGGCCTGCTCAACGCCGAGACCACCATGCTCCCGGCACTGCGCGATCTGCGGCCGGAGGACGACGCGGACCGCGAGGCCCGCGCCAACGGCGAGGTCCCGCCGGTGCTGGTGGAGGCCGTCACCGACTGGAAGCGCCGCTTCCTCAAGGCCGGTGTGGCCGCCGCGCTGATCACGCTGACCGGCGGCGGTGCCGCGGCGGTCGCGATGGACAAGCAGGTCACCGTCGACATCGACGGCACCCAGCACACCGTGCGCACCTACGCCAGCACGGTCGCCCAGGTCCTGGAGGACCAGGGGCTGTCCACCAAGGCGCACGACGCGCTCAGCCCGTCCCCGCAGGCCTCCATCGCCGACGGCGGCAAGATCGTGCTCGAGCGCGGTCGCCAGCTGAAGATGACCGTGGACGGCCAGCCCACCGAGTCCTGGGTGCGCGCCCGCACCGTCGGCGACGCGCTCAACCAGCTCGGCATCAACCACGACGGCGCCTGGCTGTCCAAGGACCGCACCGCGGCCATCCCGGTGGACGGCCTGGCGCTGGAGATCAAGACCCCGAAGAACGTCACGCTCTTCGACGGCGGCAACGAGCCGCAGCGGATGAAGACCACCGCGCTGACCGTCTCCGAACTGCTCCAGCAGCTCCAGCTCAGCCTCGGCCCGTCCGACGCGGTCAACCTGGGCGCGGACGGCAAGATCAGTGACGGCGCGGAGATCCACGTCAGCCGGACCGGCGTGACGGTGGTGAACAAGAAGGAGACCATCGAGCCCCCGGTCGAGAAGACCGAGGACCCGACCATGATGCGCGGTGAGCAGAAGGTCGAGGACCCGGGCACGCCCGGCGAGCAGATGGTCACCTACCGGGTCACCATGAAGAACGGCAAGGAGACCGCCCGGGAGAAGCTGGGCACCAAGGTCGTCAAGGAAGCCAAGCCGAAGAAGGTCAGGGTCGGCACCAAGCTGCCCCCGGACGGCGCGGTCTGGGACAAGCTGGCCGGCTGTGAGGCCACCGGCAACTGGGCGGCCAACACCGGCAACGGTTACTACGGCGGCCTCCAGTTCAACGCGGGCACCTGGCGGGCCTACGGCGGCGCGCAGTACGCCGCCCTGCCGCACCAGGCGTCCAGGGAACAGCAGATCGCGGTGGCCACCAAGCTGCGCGACGCCCGCGGCGGCTATGGCGCCTGGCCGCACTGTTCCTCGAAGCTGGGCCTGCCCAAGTAGTCTCTGGCGCGTGACTGAAACTCCGGCACCGGCCGGGCCGCAGGGCGTCTCGCTCCTCGGCCCGGCCGATGTGCGTCGGCTGGCCGCCGAGCTGGACGTGCGTCCCACCAAGAAGCTGGGGCAGAACTTCGTGCACGACCCCAACACGGTGCGCCGCATCGTGTGGGAGGCCGGGCTCACCGCCGAGGACGTCGTGCTTGAGGTCGGGCCGGGACTCGGCTCGCTGACCCTGGCGCTGCTGCCCGCCTGCCGCTCGGTGGTCGCGGTGGAGATCGACCCGGTGCTGGCCGGACTGCTGCCGACCACCGCCGCCGAACGCGCGCCCGAGCTGGCGGCGAACCTGCGGGTGGTGCTGGCCGACGCGATGCGGGTGCGGGCCGCCGACCTCGGCGAGCCGGCGCCGACCGCGCTGGTGGCCAACCTGCCCTACAACGTGGCCGTGCCGGTGGTGCTGCACCTGCTCGCCGAACTGCCCTCGCTGCGCACCGGCCTGGTCATGGTGCAGGCCGAGGTCGCCGACCGGCTGGCCGCCGGTCCGGGCAGCCGGATCTACGGTGTGCCCAGCGTCAAGGCCGCCTGGTACGCCGGGATGCGCCGGGCCTCCGCGGTGCCGCGCGCGGTGTTCTGGCCGGTGCCCAACGTGGACTCCGCGCTGGTCGCCTTCACCCGCAGGGCCGAGCCAGAGGGTGCGGACAAGGCCGCGGTGTTCGCGGTGATCGAGGCCGCCTTCGCCCAGCGCCGCAAGGGCCTGCGGGCCGCGCTGGCGAACTGGGCGGGCTCGGCCGACCGGGCGGGCCGGGTGCTGGCCGCGGCCGGGATCGAGCCGACCGCCAGGGGCGAGCAGCTCGACATCCACGCCTTCGTCAAGATCGCCAAGACCGAGGCGGAGCTCGGGGAATAACCACGCTGGGTGCCGTGTTGACCCCAGGGGGTGTGCTCGTCACACCTGCTTGTTCGTTACAGCATGTGATCTGGCGAACGAACCACGGCCGAACGGGCGGACGCACTTGCTTTTCTTCGCCCCGTTCAGCTCTACTGTCCTAGTAATCCATCCCGAGCGGCCGAGAGACCTGGATCTGTGAAGCCGCAGCAACCGCCCAGTCACTGGGCAGGTGCTACCGCCAGGAGCGATGGAGCAGACATGAAGCTCATGCACGTACTTACGCGCCGACGCGTAGTCGATCACGGCCGTCGCACGGTCACCGGTTGTCGATCCTGACCGGTCTGCCGCCCGTCTGACGGCGCGCTCTCCTCCACCAGAACGCTCTACCCGCTTTCTGCCCGGGATTCATCCGGGCGACAGGTGTGCGCGGGCCGCCGAGCGCGGTTCCGCCCTGCCATGGAGACATCGTGATCACAGTTGAGAACCTGACCAAGGCCTACCGGGGCCGCAGTGGCACGACCGTCGCACTCGACGGCGTCTCGCTCCAGGTCCCCGCTGGAACGGTGTGCGGCGTCGTCGGCGAGAGCGGGGCGGGCAAGTCCACGCTCGCCCGGTGCATCGCATTGCTGGAACAGCCCGACTCGGGCGGCATCCTGGTCGACGGCACCGACCTGGTGACCCTGCGCGGCTCCGCGCTGCGCGCCGCCCGCCGCCAGATCGGCGTGGTGCCGCAGAACGACTCGCTGCTGCGCCAGCGCACCGCGGCCGGCAACATCGCGCTGCCGCTGGAGGCCGCGGGCGCGCCGGTGGAGGCCAGGCGCAAGCGGGTGGTCGAGCTGCTGGACCTGGTCGGCCTGGCCGACAAGGCAGGCAACTACCCGGACCAGCTCTCCGGCGGGCAGCGCCAGCGGGTGGCCATCGCCCGTGCGCTGGCCGCCAACCCCTCGGTGCTGCTGGCCGACGAGCCCACCTCCGCGCTGGACCCGGACACCACCGCCTCGGTGCTGACCGTGCTGGACCGGGCCCGCGCCGAACTGGGCGTGACCGTGCTGGTGGTCACGCACGACATGGGCGTGGTGCGCCGGATCTGCGATGACGTCGCGGTGCTCGACCGCGGCCAGGTGGTGGAGCACGGCAAGGTGCTGGACCTGGTCACCCAGGCCGGTTCGCGCACCTCCGGCGCGCTGCTGCCGGGCGTGGAGGACATCGTGCGCGCCGGGGACACCGACGCCCGCTTCGACCGGGTGGCCGACGTGGTGCTGGTCGGTTTCGCCGCGGTCGGCGCGCTGCTGCCCGAGGCGGCCAGCCGCTTCGAGGTGGACCTGAACCTGCTTGGCGGCGGGATGACCCGTCTCGCCGACACCCCCGTGGCCCGGTTCCGGGTCGCGTTGACCGGAGCCAACGCCGACTCGGCCTTCGACTGGATCGCCGAGCGCGGCGCCGTCGTCCGCCGCCGGCCCACCGTGCTCGCTGGAGGAGCAGCCGCGTGAAACAGGCAACACCCTGGGCGGAAGTATTCGACAAGCTCGCCCAGGCGGGGGCCGAGACCGGCCTGATGGTCGGACTCGGCACCCTGTTCGCGGTGCTCGGCGGCGTCCCGCTCGGCGTGCTGCTGCACGCCAGCGCGCCCGGCGGACTACGACCGCAACCGGTGGTCTACCGGGTGCTGGGCTTCATCGTCGACCTGACCAGGTCGCTGCCGTTCATCATCCTGCTGGTCGCGCTCATCCCGCTGACCCGCGCGCTGGTGGGCAGCTACATCGGCAGCGGTCCGGCGACCGTGCCGCTGACCATCGGCGCCATCCCGTTCCTGGCCCGGCTGGTGCAGTCCGCGCTGCGGGAGGTGCCGGTCGGCGTGGTCGAGGCCGCCCTGACCACCGGCGCGAGCAAGCCCAAGATCGTGCGCAGTGTGCTGGTCAAGGAGGCCGGTCCGGCGTTGATCTCGGCCATCGGGGTCACCGCGGTCGCGCTGATCGGCTACTCCGCGATGGCCGGCGCGGTCGGCGGCGGCGGCCTGGGCAACCTGGCCATCACCTACGGGTACCAGCGCTTCGACTCCCGACTGCTCTACACCTCGGTGGCCGCGCTCGCCGCGCTCACCTTCCTCGTGCAATACCTCTTTGATCTTGTTTCGCGCACGGTCGACCGTCGCCGCCAGATCACCGTCTAGATAGGACCAGTTCCATGCGCGTGAGCGCCCTCATCGCGACCGTCGTCACCGCCGCCCTCACCCTGACCGCCTGCGGCGGCGGCGCCGACAACGCCGCCAACCAGGAGGCCACCCTGCGGGTCGCGGTCAGCCCGGTACCGCACGCCAAGATCCTCAACTGGGTCAAGAACAACCTGGCGGCCAGCAAGAACCTCAAGATCGAGGTGGTGGAGTTCCAGGACTACGTGCTGCCCAACACCTCGCTGGTGGACAAGCAGCTGGAGGCCAACTACTTCCAGCACGTGCCCTACCTCACCGAGTTCCTCAAGGAGCGCGGCGGCGACCTGAAGTTCGTCACCCCGGTGCACATCGAGCCGCTGGCGGTGTTCTCCAAGAAGGTCAAGAACATCGCCGACCTGCCCAGCGGCGGCAAGGTGGCGCTGTCCCAGGACGCCTCCAACCAGACCCGCGCGCTCAAGCTGCTGCAGGCCAACGGCGTGCTCAAGCTCAAGCCGGGCACCGAGGCCGGCGCGGCGCTCAAGGACATCGGGGAGAACCCGAAGAACCTCAAGTTCGTCGAGCTGGAGCCTGCCCAGCTGGCCCGCAGCCTGGATGACACCGACGCCTCCATCGTCAACGGCAACTACGCCATCGACGCCGGGCTGGACCCGATCAAGGGCTCGCTCGCGGTGGAGAAGGCGGAGAACAACCCCTACGCCAACGGCCTGGTCACCCGGCCGGAGCTGGCCGAGGACAAGCGGATCAAGGCGCTGGCCGAGCTGCTGACCTCGCAGCAGACCAGGGACTACATCCAGAAGGAGTTCGGCGGCGCGGTCATCCCCGCCTGAACGGCTCCACCTGGGCACTGAGCGCGACCGTCCGGCTCCCGCCCGTGGCACACTTTCGCCAACCGGCAGAAAGTCGTCCGCGGAGCGGGAGCCGGACGTGTTTTGTCGATCGAGCACGTAGGCTGGGAGCGTGCTGGCAGTCGTTCCACCACCGGTCATCGTCCGCGCCCCGGCCAAGGTCAATGTGCATCTTGCCGTCGGGGATGTGCGCAAGGACGGCTACCACGACCTGCTGACCGTCTTCCAGGCGTTGTCCCTGAACGACGAGGTCACCGTCGCGGTCGCCGACGAGCCGGGGATCGAGGTGGTCGGCGACAGCGCGGAGATGGTCCCGGCCGACTTCTCCAACCTGGCCTGGAAAGCGGTGGAGGCGCTGGCCGAGTACGTGGGCCGCGATCCCAAGGACCCCAAGGTCCGGGTGCACATCCGCAAGGGCATCCCGGTGGCAGGCGGCATGGCCGGTGGCAGCGCGGACGCGGCCGCCACCCTGGTCGGGCTGGCCTCGCTGTGGAAGCTGGAGATCGGCAAGGACGAGCTGGCCGACGTGGCCGCCGCGCTCGGCGCGGACGTGCCCTTCTGCCTGCACGGCGGCACCGCGCTCGGCTCCGGCCGGGGCGACCGGCTGGTCCCGGTGCTGGCCAGGCACCAGTTCCACTGGGTGCTCGCGCTCGACCACGAGGGCCTGTCCACGCCCTCGGTGTTCAAGGAACTGGACCGGCTGCGCGCCGAGGGCGAACCGCCCCGCGTCGGCGCGGTCGAACCCGTGGTGGAGGCACTGGCCACCGGCGACCCGCGGCAGCTCGCGCTGCTGCTGGGCAACGACCTGCAGGCCGCCGCGGTCTCGCTGCGTCCCGCGCTGCGCCGCACCCTGCGGGCCGGGGTGGACGCGGGCGCGCTGGCCGGCATCGTCTCCGGCTCCGGCCCGACCTGCGCGTTCCTCTGCCAGGACGGCGAGTCCGCGGTCCGGGTCGCCGCGGAGCTGTCCGGGGTCGGCGTGTGCCGTACCGTGCGAGTGGCACAGGGGCCGGTGCACGGCGCCAGGGTGATGAGCGTCGAGGAAGCCCCTCGTGCCGCTCCGCCCGAGGTGCACGCCTAGGACCTGCTGGTCCTGCGCGGTCGGCAACTCAAGTGGAGAACGCGAACTTCTGATGGTCAACCTGGTCAACCTGGAGTCCGTGTCCAAGTCCTACGGCGTTCGGCCGTTGCTGGACGCGGTCTCACTCGGCGTGTCCCAAGGCAATCGCATCGGCGTGGTCGGCCTCAACGGCGGCGGCAAGACCACGCTGCTGGAGGTGCTCGCCGGGGTCGAACCGCCCGATGAGGGCCGGGTCAGCCGCAGCCGCGACCTGCGGATGGCCGTGGTCACCCAGCGCAGCGAACTCCCGGCCGGGGCCACCGTGCGCTCGCTGGTGCTCGACCCGCTCGGCTTCGCCGCCGAACACGAGTGGGCGGCCGATCCCAAGGCGCGCAACGTGATGGACGGGCTCGGCGTGACCGCGCTCGGCCTGGACAGCCCGCTGGATGAGATGTCCGGTGGCGAGCGCCGCCGGGTCGCGCTGGCCGCGGCGCTGGTCCAGGAGCTGGACCTGATCGTGCTGGACGAGCCGACCAACCACCTGGACGTGGAAGGCGTGCGCTGGCTGGCCGAGCACCTGCTCACCCGGCGCGGCGCGCTGGTGGTGGTCACCCACGATCGCTGGTTCCTGGACACGGTGTGCACCACGACCTGGGAGGTCGTGGGCGGCAAGGTCGAGCAGTACGAGGGCGGTTACGCGGACTGGATCTTCGCCCGCGCCGAGCGCGCCAGGGTCGCGGACACCCTGGAGGAGAAGCGGAAGAACCTGGCCCGCAAGGAGCTGGCCTGGCTGCGCCGCGGCGCGCCCGCCCGCACCGCCAAGCCCAGGTACCGGATCGAGGCCGCGGAGAGCCTGATCGCCGACGTGCCGCCGCCGCGGGACACCGTCGAGCTGGTCAGCTTCGCCCGCCGCCGCCTCGGCAAGACCGTGCTGGAGATCGAGAACGTCGACCTGTCCATCCCGGACCGCGCCCTGCTGACCGACGTCACCTGGCGGATCGGCCCCGGCGACCGGATCGGCCTGGTCGGCGTCAACGGTTCCGGCAAGACCACCCTGCTGCGCCTGCTCGCCGGCGAACGCGAACCCGAGGCGGGCAAACGCATCCAGGGCCAGACGGTCCGGCTGGCCCACCTGTCCCAGGAACTCACCGACCTGCCACCGACCCTGCGCGTGCTGGAGGCGGTGGAGGAGGTCGCCCGCCGGGTGACGCTCGGCAAGCGCGAGCTGTCAGCCAGCCAGCTGGCCGAACTCTTCGGCTTCCCGGCCCAGCGCCAGTGGACCCCGGTCGGCGACCTCTCCGGCGGCGAACGCCGACGGCTGCAGCTCGCCCGCCTGCTGATGGCCGAACCCAACGTGCTGCTGCTCGACGAGCCCACCAACGACCTGGACATCGACACCCTCCAGCAGCTGGAGGACCTGCTCGACTCCTGGCCGGGCACCCTGGTGGTGGTCAGCCACGACCGGTACCTGGTGGAACGCGTCTGCGACCAGGTCGTCGCACTCTTCGGCGACGGCAAGATCGCACACCTGGTCGGCGGCATCGACGAGTACCTGCGCCGGCGCGAGGAAAGCGGCCAGTTGGGCCTGATCGCCCGAGCCACCCTGCCCGTCGAACCCACCGCCCCAGCCCCACCCCCCACCGGCCCCAGCGCCGCCGACACCCGGGCCGCCCGCAAGGAACTCGCCCGCCTGGAACGCCAGTTCGAGAAGCTGTCCAAGCGCGAGACCCAGCTGCACGCCGCCCTGGCCGAGGCCGCGACCGACCCGTCCCGGCTGCTGGAGCTGGACGCGGAACTGCGCACGGTGCTGGCGGAGAAGGCGGACGTGGAGGAGCAGTGGCTGCTGGCGGCCGACGACGCCGAGTAGCCCCGACCTCACCCCGGCAACCGCACCAGCATCTTCCCGGTGTTCGCCCCCTCGAACACGCTCAGGAACGCCGACACGGTGTTGTCGAACCCCTCGACCACCGTCTCCGCGGTCCGCAGCGTGCCGTCCGCGAGCCAGCCCGACGCCTGCCCGAGCCACTCCGGGAACAGGTGGAAGTAGCTGGTCACCAGCATGCCGCGGAGGGTGGCTTCGCGGCTGGCGGCCAGGAACAGGTTGTCCGGGCCGGGGACCGGGGTGTTGTAGCCGCTGATCATGCCGACCATGGCGATCCGGCCGTGTGGGCGGATGGCGCCGATGGCGGCCTGCAGGTGGTCGCCGCCGACGTTGTCGATGTAGACGTCGATGCCGTCGGGGGCGGCCTTGGCCAGCTGGCCGGGCAGGTCGCCGGCGCGGTAGTCCAGGGCGGCGTCGTAGCCGAAGTCGCTGACCAGTTTCGCCGCCTTGGCCGGGCCGCCTGCCGAGCCGATCACCCGGGTGGCGCCGAGTTTGCGGGCCACCTGGCCTGCGACGCTGCCCACCGCGCCTGCCGCGGCGGAGACGAACACCACGTCGCCGGGCAGGACCGGGGCGATCTCCTTGACCGCGGCGTACGCGCTCAGGCCGGTGGTGCCCAGCACGCCGAGGTGGGCCTGCGGTGGGGCCAGGGCGGGGTCGATCACGTTGACCATCGGTGAGGCCGCGTCCAGCAGGGCGTGTTCCCGCCAGCCGTCGAAGTGCACCACGGTGGCGCCGACCGGGATCTCCGGCGCCGCGCTGTGCAGCACCTCGCCCACCGCGTGCCCCTGCAGCGGGCCGCCGACCGGGAACGCCCCGATGTAGCTCTCGCCCGCGTTCATCCGGCCGCGCATGTACGGGTCCACCGACAGCCAGGTGTTGCGGACCAGGATCTGGCCGGGGCCGGGGTCCGGCAGGTCGACCTCGGTGATGGTGAAGTGCTCCTGGCCGGGCGCGCCGGCCGGGCGGGCGGTCAGGTGGATCTCGCGGGTCTTCGTCGTCATGGTCAGGACTGTGGCAGCGGCCGCGCACGGTCCGCTGATGATTTTCTGACGGTTAGCGTGAGCGCATGCGTTTCGGGGTGCTGGGACAACTGGCCGTGTGGACCCGTGCGGGCAGCCCGGTGCGGGTGCCCGAGGCGAAGGTTCGTGCCCTGTTGGCTGCCCTGCTGGCCCACGACGGCGGGCCGGTGAGCGCGGACCGGCTGATCGCCGACCTCTGGCGGGAGCGGCCGCCCGCCAACGCGGCGAACACCTTGCAGACCAAGGTCTCCCAGCTTCGCCGGGTGCTCGGCCGGGACGCGGTGACGCACGAACCGGCCGGCTACCGGCTCCACCCGGCCGAGGTCGACGCGGACACCTTCGCCGAGCTGACCCGCCAGGCCGCCGCGAGCGCCGACCCGCGAACCAGGGCGGGGCTGCTGGCCGACGCGCTCGCTCTCTGGCGCGGGCCCGCCTACGCCGACTTCGCCGACGCGGAGTTCACCATGGCCGCCCGCACCCGCCTGGAAGAACACCGGCTGACCGCGCTGGAGGAACTGGCGCGGACCCGGCTGGAACTCGGCGAGCACGCCCGGCTGGCCGACGAACTCGGCCCGCTGACCCGCGAGCACCCACTGCGCGAACGCCTGCGCGCCACCCACCTGCGCGCGCTCTACCTGGCCGGGCGGCAGCACGAAGCCCTGGCCGCCTACGAGGACCTGCGGCACCGGCTGGCCGAGGACCTGGGCGTGGACCCAGGGCCCGAGCTGACCGCGCTGCACCAGGCGATGCTCACCCAGGACCCGGCGCTCACCCCGGTGCGCCGCGGCGGCAACCTGCCCGCCCCGCTGACCGGGCTGATCGGCCGAACCGAGGCGCGGCAACGGGTCCGGGAGCTGCTCGGCGAGACCCGGCTGCTCACCCTCACCGGGCCCGGCGGGGTGGGCAAGACCAGTCTCGCGCTGGCCGCCGCCGGTGAACTGGCCGCGCCGGACGGGGTCTGGCTGGTCGAACTCGCCGGGCACACCGGATCGCTGGCCGCCACCGTCGCCGCGGTGCTGGGTATCCGGGAGGAGTCCGGTGATCCGGCGCGCAGGCTGACCGAGGCGGTGCGCGGCCGGAACCTGGTGCTGTTGCTGGACAACTGCGAGCACGTGATCGAACAGGCCGCCGAACTGACCGCCGCCCTGCTGCGGGCCGCCCCCGGACTGCGAGTGCTGGCCACCAGCCGGGAACCACTGCGGCTGCCCGGCGAGATCCGGCACGAGGTGCCGCCGCTGGCCCTGCCGGACGCGATCAGCCTGTTCACCGCCAGGGTCGAGGCTTCCGGTGGGGTGCTGGACGATCCGGCCGCGGTCAGCGCGATCTGTGCCAGGCTGGACGGCCTGCCGCTGGCCCTGGAACTGGCCGCCACCCGGGTCCGCGCCCTCGGCGTGCGACTGCTGGCCGAGCGGCTGGACGACCGGTTCCGCCTGCTGGCCAACGGATCCCGCGGCGTCCCGGCCCGGCAGCGCACGCTCTGGGCGGTGATCGACTGGAGCTGGGACCTGCTCACCGAACCGGAACGCCTGGTGCTGCGCAGGCTGTCCGTGCACGCCGACGGCGCCACCCTGGCCGCCGCCGAGGCCATCTGCGCGCAGGACGGTCTGGACGTGCTGGACGCGCTCACCGGCCTGGTCGACCGCTCGCTGCTGCTCGCCCTGCCGGGGCCGCGCTACCGGCTGCTGGAATCCATCGCCGCCTACGCCCGCACCCGCCTGGCCGAGCACGGCGAACAACCCGAGATCCGGCAACGCTTCCTCGCCCACTACACCGAACTGGCCGAACAGGCCGAGCTGCGCGGACCGGACCAGCGGGACTGGCTGACCCGCCTGGACGCCGAGTCCGCCAACCTGCGCGCCGCCCTGGACCTGGCCGAGGAACCCACCGCCACCCGGCTGGGGACCGCCCTTGCCTGGCACTGGTTCCTGCGCGGCCGCTACCGGGACGCGCACACCGCGACCACCGGCTCCTGGCGGGCCGCCTTCGCCCTGCTCACCGACGACCCCGGTACTGATAAGTCCACAGTGGACAGTCCATTGGCGACCTGGTTCCTGGCCTGGGCACACCTGCACCTCGGTCAGACCGCCGCCGCCGAAGCCCTGCTCACCGAGCACCCCGGCGACCGCTGGCTGACCGCGGCCACCCTGGTCGCCAGGGCCAAGCTGGCCGGCTTCCGCGGTGAGCTGGCGGCCACCGAGGCGGCCGGGCGGGACAGCCTGGCGCTGTTCACCGAACTCGGCGACGACTGGGGCCGGTTGCAGGCGATGGACGTGCTGGCCTACGCCGCCGAGGTCACCGGCGACTACCCGGCGGCGGCCGAACTGCACGCCGCCGGACTGCGGATCGCCCAGGACCTGCGGCTGTGGACCGACGTCTCCTACCGGCTCTCCGGACTGGGCCGGATCGCCCTGCTCACCGGCGAGCCCGAGCGCGCCGCCGACCTGCACCGGCGGGCCCGCGACCGCGCCGTCGAGCAGGCCAACCCGTTCGCCGAGACCTTCGCCACCGTCGGCCTCGGCCTCGGCGCCCGCCGCCAGGGCGAGCTGGACACCGCCGAGCGGCTGCTGAGCGCGGCACTGGCCTGGAACCGCGGCCTGGCCCAGCCCTACTACGGCGCGCCGCTGCTACTGGCCGAGCTGGGCTTCCTGGCCGAGATCCGCGGCGACCGGGCGCAGGCCCTGGCCCTGCACCGGGAAGGGCACGCCATCGCCGAGCGCCTGGCCGACCCACGGGCGATCGCGCTGGCCCTGGAGGGCCTGGCCGGAGCGAGTGCGGACCCGGCCGAGGGGGCCAGGCTGCTGGGCGAGGCCACCGCGTTGCGGGCGGCCACCGGCACGCCGCTGCCGGTGGCCGAAGGCCAGGACGTCAGCCGGATCGAGCGGCGGCTGCGGGCCGAGCTGGGTGCGCGGTACGAGGCCGAGTTCAGCGCTGGTGGTACTCGCCGATCTCCGCGCTGAAGTGGGCAGGGTCCTCCGGGCAGGTCCACCTGGCTGACTCGGCGGCCACCGGCGTCACCGGGTGGTCGTGGCCCGGACAGCGCGGCGCGGCGAAACCGCGGTGCTCGCGGACCAGCTGCTGCAACTCCTCGGCGGCCCGCGCGACGAACTCCGGATCCGACTCCGCGGCGCCGGGAGCGTCCCGCCCGACCACCGATTCCCAGCGCTCCGGGTAGAAGGTCACCTCGTACAGGGCCAGGTCAGGGTGGTCGGCCATCAGCTCCGCGTACACCTTGAGGCTGGGGATGCCCTCCTCGGTGACCTCGCTCAGATCGGCGATGACCTTCTTGGCCGTGCCGACCACCAGTTCGGCAGTCTCGGTGGAAGATCGGTTCAACGCCACCAGAGGACGATAACTCGCGCTACTTTCGATGTTGTGAGCCGGTTCGTTGAGACGATGGTGGCCACCGCGGGGAACCCAGTGCGACGTGGCATCACCACGGGCGCCCCGCAGGAGCCGATCCGCCGCACCTGGTCCGAAGTCCACCTGCAGGCCCGCCGGATCGCCGGCGCCCTGCTCGCCGCCGGGGTCTCCCCCCGGGACTCGGTCGGCGTGCTGGCCGCCGACCCGGGCCTGATCGCGCCCGCGGTGCAGGGCATCTGGCTGGCCGGGGCCAGCGTGACCATGCTGCACCAGCCCACCCCGCGCACCGACCTGGTGGCCTGGGCCGGGGACACCGTGCGCACCCTGCGCATGATCTCCTCGGTCACCGTGGTGCTGGACGAGACCTTCGCCGCGCTGGCCGAGCCGTTGCGGGACAAGGGCATCCGGGTGCTGCCGGTGCTGGAGCTGACCGGCGGCGCACCCGCCGAGCCAGTGCACTCCGACGAGGACGACCCGGCGTTGCTCCAGCTCACCAGCGGCTCCACCGCCGAACCCAAGGCGGTGGTGATCAGCCACGGCAACCTGATCGCCAACATCGAGGCGATGACCATCGCGGCCGAACTCGCGCCGGAGACCGATGTGATGGTCTCCTGGCTGCCGCTGTTCCACGACATGGGCATGGTCGGCTTCCTCACCGTGCCGATGACGGTGGGCATGGAGCTGGTCAAGATCACCCCGGTGGAGTTCCTGCGCTCCCCGCTGAGCTGGCCCGAACTGATCACCACCTACCGCGGCACCATCACCGCCGCGCCCAACTTCGGCTACGCGGTCTTCGCCCGCCAACTGTCCAAAGTGGACGATGAGAGCCGGTTCGACCTGTCCCGGCTGCGGATCGCGCTCAGCGGGGCCGAACCCATCGACCCGGCCGTGACCCGTGGCTTCACCGAACAGGGCGCGCGCTTCGGCATGCCAGCCGAGTGCGTGCTGTGCGCCTACGGCATGGCCGAGGCCACCCTGGCGGTCTCGTTCGCGCCACTGCGCACCGGGCTGGTCCTGGACGAGGTGCGCGGCTTCCCGCTGCTCGGCCCGCCACTGCCCGGCCTTGAGGTACGCGCGATCGGCGCGGCCGGAGAGGTGTTGCCCGAGCACGAGATCGGCGAACTCCAGGTGCGCGGCGCCGCGGTCACCGCGGGCTACCTCACCGTGGACGGGCCGCTGGCCACCCAGGACGAGCAGGGCTGGCTCTCCACCGGCGACGAGGGCTACCTGGCCGGCGGTCAGGTGGTGGTCTGCGGCAGGCGCAAGGACGTGATCATCCTGGGCGGCCGCAACATCTACCCCACCGACGTGGAACGCGCCGCCTGCGCCGCCCCGGACGTGCGGCCGGGCAACGCGGTCGCGGTGCGCTGGGACGGCAACGGGCGGGAACGGCTGGCCGTGGTGGTCGAATCCCGCCGCGCGGGCGAGGCCGAGGCGGTACGGCTGATCCGCAAGAACGTGGCCGCCGAGGTCGTGCACGCACTCGGCGTGCGACCCAACGCGGTGGTCGTGCTGCCGCCAGGCGAGCTGCCCAAGACCCCCTCCGGCAAGCTGCGCCGGACCGAGGTGCGGGAGCGGCTGGGGGAGTGGCTCTAGCGGGCGATCACAGGGCGTGGAAGCGGTTCTGCGCGGCCTCCAGGCCGTCGGCGGCCAGTGCCTCGACCGCGTCGGCGCACTGGTCGATCAGCAGCGCCAGTTCCTTGCGCTCCACACTGGAGAAGTCCTTGAGCACGAAGTCGGCCGGGTCCTGGCGGCCGGGCGGGCGGCCGATGCCGAAGCGCGCCCGCAGGTAGTCCTTGGTGGCCAGTGACTTGGAGATCGAGCGCAGGCCGTTGTGCCCGTTCTCGCCGCCGCCGAGCTTGAGCCGGATGCTGCCGTAGGGCAGGTCCAGCTCGTCGTGCACGACCACGATCCGGGCCGGGTCGATCTTGTAGAAGCGCGCGGTGCCGGCGACCGCGCCGCCGGAGACGTTCATGTACTGGCGGGGCTTGGCCAGCACCACCCGGCGACCGCCCAGCCTGCCCTCGGACACGGCCGCGCCGCCCTTGTGCGCCTTGAACTTCCCGCCGATCCGTGCGGCCAGCTCGTCCAGCACCAGGAAACCGATGTTGTGCCGGTTGCCCTCGTACTGCGGGCCGGGATTACCCAGGCCGACCACCAGCAGCAGCTCGTCCTCGGACACGGAACCCCTCCTGAAGAAACCAGCGGCGCGAAGATGCCAACGGCGCGCCACCCCGGGCTGGGGCAGCGCGCCGTTCAAGCATGATGCCCGACGTCGAGGGCTCAGCTCTCGGTGGACTCGGCGGCGGCCGATTCCTCGGCGCCACCCTCCATCTGCTCGGCGGTCGGCGCGGCGACCACGTTGACCACGAGGGCCTCCGGGTCGATCGCCAGGGTGGTGCCCTCCGGCAGGATCACGTCGGAGGCGTGGATCTGGGTGCCCGGCTGGACGCCCGCGATCGAGACCTCGACCTGGTCCGGGATGTTCAGCGCGTCGGCCTCGACCTGGAGCTGGGAGATCTCCTGGGTGATCAGGGCGCCCGGCACGGCGTCGCCGGTGATGACCAGCAGCACCTCGACGGTGACCTTCTCGCCCCGCTTGACCAGCAGCAGGTCGACGTGCTCGATGTAGTTCTTCAGGGGGTGGGTGGTGACGGTCTTGGTGAGCGCCAGCTCGTTGGCGGCGCCGCCCAGGTCCAGGGTCAGCACCGCGTTGGTGCCGTGCTCACGCACGACGCGGGCGAACTCCAGAGCGGGCAGGGCTACATGCTTCGGGTCGGAGCCGTGGCCGTAGAGCACCGCGGGAATTTTTCCAGCGCGGCGGGTACGGCGAGCGGCGCCCTTGCCGAACTCGGTGCGCGGCTCGGCTGCGAGACGGACCTCGGACACGGCGATGCTCTCCTTGCATGACGTCGGGCAGAATAAAACTCAGTCGTGTGTGGTGACCTGCGGCGGCGTACCCAGCGCGGCGGAAAATGACAACACGCGGCGAATGAACGCCGCCGCGTCGATCACGGAGCCGCGAGAAGAACACCCTCGCCGAGGCAACCCAACCAGTGTATGCCTGTACGGGCTCCCGGTCCCAATCGGGGGTACCGCCATCCGGGTTTTACGCCTTGGGGCCCTTACGAAACACGCGCCGGGCACCCCTGGAGCGGGGGGCCCGGCGCGTGACGGAACTGCTACCGCAAGATCAGGCGTGACCGTCGAACAGGCTGGTCACCGAGCCGTCCTCGAACACCGCGTGAATGGCCTTGGCCAGCAGCGGAGCGATGGAGAGCACCTTCAGGCCGGGGAACTGCTTCTCCTCGGGGATGGGCAGCGTGTTGGTGAAGATGGCCTCGCTGGCCCCGGAGGCGGCCAGCTTCTTGGGGGCGTCGTTGCTGAGGATGCCGTGGGTGGCCGCGATGATCACGTCCGCCGCGCCCTCGGCCCGCAACTGGTCGGCCGCCTTGGCGATGGTGCCGCCGGTGTCGACCATGTCGTCGATCACCACGCACAGCCGCCCTCGGACATCGCCGACCACCCGGTTGGCGACCACCTCGTTCGGCTTGAGCGGGTCCCGCGTCTTGTGGATGAAGGCGATCGGACAGCCGCCGAGGGTGTCCGCCCACTTCTCCGCGAGCTTGGTGCGGCCCGAGTCGGGGGAGACGACCGTGATGTCCCGTCCCGCGTACTTCTCGCCCACGTAGTCGGCCAGCAGCCGCATCGCCAGCAGGTGGTCGACCGGACCGTCGAAGAAGCCCTGGATCTGCGCGGTGTGCAGATCCACGGTCATGATCCGGTCGGCCCCGGCCACCTTGAACAGGTCGGCGATCAGCCGGGCCGAGATCGGCTCCCGGCCGCGGTGCTTCTTGTCCTGCCGCGCGTACGGGTAGAAGGGCATGATCACGGTGATCCGCTTGGCACTGGCGCGCTTGAGCGCGTCCACCATGATCAGCTGTTCCATCACCCAGGTGTTGATCGGTTCGCAGTGGCTCTGGATGACGAACGCGTCGCACCCGCGCACCGACTCCTCGAACCGGACGAAGATCTCCCCGTTGGCGAACTCGTACGCCGACTGCGGGGTCACCGTCACGTCCAGGTGCTTGGCCACCTCGTCGGCCAGCTCGGGGTGGCTGCGCCCGGAGAAGAGCATCAAGCTCTTCTTGGGGGTCGCCGACATCGCGCTCACGGTCATTTCACTCCCCGTTTGGCTGGTGTTTGCCCCCATCATCGCTGGTGACAGCGAGTGCTCGCGCGGCAGCATCCGCGGCGGCGGTGCCGGGACGCTTGCGTTCCACCCAACCGGGGATGTTCCGCTGCTTGGCCCTTGCCACCGCCATGGACCCCGGCGGCACGTCGTTGGTGATCACCGATCCGGCCGCCGTGTAGACCCCATCGCCAATGGTCACAGGCGCGATGAACGTGTTGTCCGAGCCGGTCCGGCAGTGCGCGCCGATGGTCGTGTGGTGCTTGCTGACGCCGTCGTAGTTCACGAAAACTGAAGAGGCGCCGATGTTGGAGAACTCGCCGATCGTGGCGTCGCCCACGTACGTGAGATGCGGCACCTTGGACCCCTCGCCGATGCTGGCGTTCTTGGTCTCCACGAAGGTGCCGATCTTGCCCTTGACCCCCAGCCGGGTGCCCGGCCGCAGGTAGGCGAACGGGCCAACGCTGGCGTTCTCGCCGATCACCGCGCCGGTGCCGTGCGTGCGGATCACCTTGGCGCCCGCGCCCACCTCGGACTCGGCCAGCGTGGTGTCCGGGCCGATCTCCGCGCCCTCGCCCACCCGCACGCCCGCGCGCAGTTGCACACCGGGGTGCAGCAGCACGTCCCTGGCCAGCTCAACATCCGCGTCCAGCCAGACCGAGGCCGGGTCGATCACCGTGACGCCCTCGCGCATCCAGCGCTCCAGCAGCCGCCGGTTCAGCTCCGCGCCCAGCCGGGCCAGCTGCACCCGGTCGTTGACCCCCTCCACCAGCCAGGCGTCCGCGCTGACCAGCGCGCCCACCCGCAGCCCGTCGCCGCGGGCGATGGAGAGCACATCGGTGAGGTACAGCTCGCCCTGGGCGTTGTCGGTGGACAGCCTGCCGATCGCACCCCGCAGCACGGCCGCGTCAAAGGCGTACACGCCGGAGTTGATCTCCTGGATGGCCCGCTGCGCCTCGTCGGCGTCCTTCTGCTCCACGATCGCGGTGACCACGCCGGTGGCATCGCGCACGATCCGGCCGTAGCCGGTCGGGTTGTCCACCTTCGCGGTGAGCACGGTGACCGCGTTGCCCGCGTGCGAGTGCTCGGCGAGCAGGCCGCGCAGGGTCTCCGCGTCCAGCAGCGGCACATCGCCGTAGGTCACCACGACCACCCCGGCCAGCTCGGCTGGCAGCGTGTCCAGCGCGCAGCTGACCGCGTGCCCGGTGCCGTTCTGCTGGTCCTGCACGGCGATCCGGATCTCCCGGTCCAGGGCCTTGCCAACGGTGTCGAGGTGGTCCCGCACCGCCTCCCTGCCGTGCCCGACGACCACCGCGAGGTGATCGGGGCCCAGCTCGGCCGCGGCACGCACCGCGTGTTCGACGAGGGTGCGGCCGGCCAGCCGGTGCAGCACCTTCGGAGTGGCCGAGCGCATGCGAGTGCCTTCGCCCGCGGCGAGCACGATCGCGGTGATGGGGCCGACGTCGCCCTGGAGCATGGGGTTGCTCTCCCTGCCTGCCGTCTGGTGGAAAGTCCGAGCGCGGACCACCCCGCGACGGGGGCCGCGCCCGCCGATCCTACGGGGCCAGTGGCGGGAGCAGTCCGGGGCCGCTCAAGCTCTCCAGACCTGCCCCGGCCGGGCCGCCGTAGACCCGGTTGCCGCCCTCGCGCTTGGCGCAGTACATCGCCGAGTCCGCTCTGGACAGTGCCTGGCCTGGGCTTTCCTGCGGGAACACGGCGACGACGCCGATGGAGAGGGTGACCCCGCGGGACAGGTGCACGGGCAGCCGATCGACCGCGTCCACCGCGCGGTTGAGCGCGGCGTCGGCGGCCGAGATCGGCGCGCCGGGCAGCAGCACCACGAACTCGTCGCCGCCGTAGCGGGCCACCAGGTCGTCGCCGCGCAGCGCGTCCCTGATGGTGCTGGCCACCGCGCGCAGCACGTCGTCGCCCTCGGCGTGCGAGTGCCGGTCGTTGACGCCCTTGAACCCGTCCAGGTCGATCAGCGCCACCGACAGCGGGTAGGCGCCGGGGGCGTTGAACAGGGTGTCCATCCGCTCGTCCAGCGCACGCCGGTTCGGCAGGCCGGTCAGCGGGTCCTGCAGCGCCTGCTGGGCCATGGCGCCGTGCTTGCGGGTCAGCCGCTCGTGGTCCAGCCGGGTGCGCAGGGTGGACTCACGGGTGCGGGCCAGGCCCCACAGCTCGTTCTCCAGCTCGTTGGCGTACTCCGAGAGCGCGGTGTTGGTGGCCCGGCTGTCCGGCCCGGACAACCGGGCGAACTCGCGCACCAGGCACAGCCGCAGCGAGGGTTCGGAGCTGTCGTGCTCCAGCTGCATGCGCACCTTGGTCAGCGCGGACAGCGCCTCCTCGTGCCGGTCGCCCTCGGCGAGGCAGCGGGCCAGCGCGATCGAGGTCATGATCATCTCGGGTGGGTACATGGCCTGGTCGAGCAGGTCCTTGAGCCCCTCCACGTGTTCCATCCCCGGCCGGGCCAGCGCGTGCGCGGCGCCGAGCACCGGCACCTGGGCGGCCGCGGGCAGATCGGTGCGGCGCGGGAACAACGACTCCCGCCACGGGCCCTCCACGGCGACCGCTATGGCCGAGGCGGTGGCGAAGCGGTCCAGCGCCGCCTCGTCCCGGTCCACCCGTTCCAGCCGCAGGCCCCAGCCCAGCTGCAGCCGGACCCGGTTGATCAGGTGCACCGCGATGTCGTGCGGGCCGCCGGAGTGCCGGATGTGCTGGTTGGCCTTGGCCAGTTCCCGGTCGGCCATGTCGTAGACGCCGAGCTGGGTGAGCACCAGGCCGATGTCGACCAGCGCGGAGACCAGCAGCCGGTCCCAGGCGCGGCGCGGCAGCAGCGCGTCAGGGGCGGGGTCGTCGTCGAGCATGGCCAGTGCCTTGGCGATGGAGGACAGCGCCGCGTCCTCGCGGTCGGCCATCAGCGCGCGGCGGCCGGAGAGCGCGTGCGCGTCGGCCTCCAGCACCAGCAGACCGTGCCTGCGGGTGTGCGCGATCATCTCCTCGAGCAGTGGTTCCGCGTCATCGGCGATGCTGGGGGTGACCAGGCGGACCACCGCGGCACAGCGCAGGATCTCGCCGACCATCCAGGGTTCGCCGCGCCGCTGCGCCTCGGTGAGCAGCTCGTCGGTCTCCTCGGCGGCGTTGAGCTGGATGCCCAGCTCGCTGTTCTGCGCCACCGCGGCCAGTTCGCGGGCACGCCCCACCAACCACGCTTCGGATAGTTCAGACCGCGTGGGCAAGGGGCCGTCCCGCCTGTCGACCGTTTCCGAGGACAGTGGCGCACACCCCCTTACTGACGTGTCGCATAGCCGCCGGTTGTCCACCGTTCGGGTTGGACCCTCCCCGAGTCCGCACCGCTCCGCCGCCAGGATTCGAACCTGGACCATCGGAACCAAAATCCGAGGTGCTGCCGTTACACCACGGCGGATCACGGACACCGGCTGCGCGTCCGCCCGGACATCGTTACATATCCGGGCACCGGGCAGTGACATCCGGCTGGGTTTGGCACTCCGGAACGTCGCGTTGGCGACTTCCGGCCGGTCTTCTCCTGCCGGTCAGGACGGGCTCAGCAGCAGCATCCGGGTGAGGTAGTTGCTGATCAGCTGCTCGTAGGCGGCCGGATACAGGTTCCACGCGGCCACGTGGTCGGCGCCGGGGATCTCCACGTACTCCACCGGCCAGGCCAGCCTGCGGGACTGCTCGGCCAGGTCCCTGCTGGCCTGCACCGGCACCGTGCCGTCGGCCGAACCGTGGATGAGCAGGGTGGGCGGCTTGCGGGCAGGCGGGTGCTCGATCAGCTCCATGCGGTCGAAGTCGATGCCGGAGCGCCAGCTGGAGACGGTGGTCGCGATGGGGGTCAGGAACTTCGGCAGGCCGCGCTCGCCCGCCTGCCAGTCGAGGGTCTTCTGCCAGCTCAGCACGGGTGCGTCCAGGACGACCGCGGCCACCTGCCCGGCCAGTTCGGAGCGGGCCAGGAACTGGCCGATGATCGCCCCGCCCATCGAGTAACCGAACAGCACCACCCGGCGGGCGCCGCTCTGTACCGCGAACCGCACCGCGGCTTCCGCGTCCCGCCATTCCGTGTCACCCAGGTGATACAGCCCATCGGGTGAAATTGGCGCACCTTTGTCATTGCGGTAAGTAATCGAAAGGTTTGTCAATCCGAGTTTCCGGATCGTCGGGATCACCCGCAGCGTCTCGTCCCGGCTGGCGCCCCTGCCGTGCACCTGCACCGCCCACACCCCGGTGTCCCCGGCGCTGTCCGGCCGCACCAGCCAGGCGGGCATCGGGCCCAGCTCAGAGGCGATCGGCACCTCGGTGAAGTCCAGCCCGTGCGCCTGCTTCGGATCGCCGTCGAACACGTCGTTGTCGAAGCGCACCTTGGTCCCGGCGGTCACCGTGCCGGTGCCGATCAGCTTCCGCTCGACCTGCTCGCCGGAACGGCGCACCACGTCCCCGACCCTGGTCGCGCCACCCGGCCAGACCAGGGTGAACGTGCCCGGCTGGCGGGCGTTCTCGGTGTCCTCCAGGGTCACCGTGCTGGTGCTGGTGGCCACCACCAGGTCCCGGAACTGAGGTTCACCCGTGTAGGGGACGAGCAGTTCCCCGCTGTAGTACCAGCCGATGCCGCCGGCGCCGAGGGTCAGCACCACCAGGACGGCCACCACCGCGGCGACGATCCGCCGTCCGGTGCGGCGGCGGGGCCGGGCGGGTGCGGCTGGCGGGTCGATCCGGACCGAGGTGTTCTCCACCAGCGCATTGTCCTGATCATGTCCAGCACCCGCCGTCCAGGTGGTCGTCAGGCCGGTTCGGTTCAGTTCGGTGTGAACCGACACGCCCGGGGAAGCCGAAACACCGAGACCTGTGCCACGGGGTCTGGCTAGTTGGGCTGACCTTACTTACGCTTGCGTAAGTTACGGTGCCGTAAGTTGGACCGAGACCAGCCTCGACCTTCCCCCACATCGCTGAGGTAGCTATCGAATGACGACCACTGTCGAGACTCCCGCTCCCACCGAGGAGACCCCGCGCGGCCCCAAGCCCATGCTGGGCGAGCCGCGCTCCACCACCGCGCACATCACCATCTGCGCCTTCGTGATCATCCCGACCCTGGTGCTGATCGCGGCGGTGCCGCTGGCCTGGGGGTGGGGGCTTAGCTGGGTGGACATCGGCCTCGCCGTGTTCTTCTACTACCTGTCCGGTCTCGGTGTGACCATCGGCTTCCACCGGCACTTCACACACGGCTCGTTCAAGGCCAAACGCCCGGTCCGGATCGGGCTGGCGGTGGCCGGGATGATGGCCGTGCAGGGCTCGATCCTGCACTGGGTGGCCGACCACCGGCGGCACCACGCCTTCTCCGACAAGGAGGGCGACCCGCACTCGCCGTGGCTGCACGGCACCACGCCGTGGGGTCTGACCAAGGGCTTCTGGCACGCGCACATGGGCTGGACGCTCAACCGGGACAAGACCAACGCCGAGCGCTTCGCCCCCGACCTGCTCGCCGACAACGACATCAAGCTGGTCGACAAGTACTTCTCGCTGTTCACCGTGGCCACCTTCGTGCTGCCCGGTGTGCTCGGCGGCCTGATCACCTGGTCCTGGTGGGGCGCGCTGACCGCGTTCTTCTGGGCTGGCATCGTCCGGGTGGGCTTCCTGCACCACGTCACCTGGTCGACCAACTCGATCTGCCACCTGATCGGCGACCGCCCGTTCAAGTCCAAGGACAAGGCGGCCAACTTCTGGCCGCTGGCGATCCTGAGCTTCGGCGAGTCCTGGCACAACCTGCACCACGCCGACCCGACCAGCGCCCGCCACGGCGTCAAGCGCTGGCAGCTGGACACCTCGGCCCGGATCATCTGGATCTTCGAGAAGTTCGGCTGGGTGCACTCCGTGCGCTGGCCCTCTGAGCAGCGCCTGGCGCGCATCACGGTCACTGAGGCGGCGCACTGAATTTCCGGCAGTTTTCGCCTCGGCGGCCCAGTTCACGTGCGGCGTGAGCTGGGCCGCTGGCATATTGCGGTAGGAAAAGCATCTAGGGTGGGGGAGATGGCAGCACGACGACGCGAGCGGGCGCAGAGCGAAGTCGCCGCAGCGCGCCCGCCGGTGCCGCGGGTGCGCATGACCGGCAAGGAGCGGCGGCAGCAGCTCCTCGACGTCGGGCGGGCGCTGTTCGCCGAGAAGGGCTACGACGCGGCCAGCATCGAGGAGATCGCGCACCGGGCCGGCGTGTCCAAGCCCGTGGTCTATGAGCACTTCGGCGGCAAAGAGGGCCTCTACGCGGTGGTCGTGGACCGTGAGATGGACCTGCTGCTGGAAGGTGTCATCAGCGCCCTCTCCGGTGCCACCCACCCCCGTGAGCTGCTGGAACGTGCCGCCACCGCGTTGCTGGACTACATCGAGGAGTCCGCCGACGGCTTCCGGATCCTGGTCCGCGACTCGCCGGTGGCCAGTGCGACCGGCAGCTTCTCCAGCCTGCTCAACGACATCGCCAGCCAGGTCGAGCACATCCTCGGGCTGCAGTTCTCCTCCCGCGGCTATGACCCCAAACTGGCCGGGCTCTACGCGCAGGCGCTGGTGGGCATGGTCGCGCTCACCGGGCAGTGGTGGCTGGAGGTGCGCAAGCCCAAGAAGGAAGAGGTGGCCGCGCACCTGGTCAACCTGTCCTGGAAGGGTTTGTCACACCTGGATCCGGCACCCAAGCTGCGCATCTCTCGATAACTTGACCGGGTGCTCGCACCCCTGCGGTATCCCGCCTTCCGGCTGCTGACCGTGGGCCGGGTGATCACTCAGGTGGGTGATTCCGTCGCCACCATCGCACTGGCCTTCGCCGTGCTCGACCTCACCGGCTCGGTGGTCACCCTCGGCCTGGTTGTCGGCCTGCGCTCGATCATGTCCGTGCTCTCGCTGCTCTTCGGCGGGGTGATCGCGGACCGGTTGCCCCGGCATCTGGTGCTGGTCGGCAGCAGCGCGGTGAGCGTGCTCAGCCAGGCCGTGCTGGCCGCGCTGGTGATCACCGGCACCGCGACCGTGCCGGTGGTGGCCGTGCTGGCCGCGATCAACGGCACCGCGGTCGCCTTCTCCTGGCCAGCCTCCTCCGCGATCACCCCGCAGACTGCGCCCGAGGAGTCCTGGCTGCAGGCCAACGCGCTGATGCGGCTCGGGCTGAACGGCAGCAAGATCGTCGGCGCCTCGGCAGGCGGGCTGCTGGTGGCGGTGGTCGGGCCCGGCTGGGGGCTGGCGCTGGACGCGCTGACCTTCGCGGTGGCCGGGGTGTGCTTCTGGCTGATCAAGGTGCCGGCCGGGGTCACCGGCGGGCCGCGCACCAGCATGATCCGCGAACTGGTCGACGGGTGGCGGGAGTTCGTGGCCCGGCGCTGGGTGGTCGTGGTCGTGGTCGGGTTCATGTTCCTCAACGCAGCCGTGGTCGGCGTGCTGCAGGTGCTCGGCCCCGCGGTGGCCGATGCGACCATCGGCCGCTCCGCCTGGGGCCTGGTGCTGGCCGCGCAGACCGCGGGCATGGCGGTGGGCGCGGTGATCGCGATGCGGTTGCGGGTACGCAGGCTGTTGCTGGTCGGGTGCGCGTGCATGCTGCTGGACGCGGTGCTGCCGCTGACCCTGGCGATCAGCCCGCAGACCACCACGCTGGTGCTGATGGCCTTCCTGGCCGGGGTCGGGCTGGAGCAGTTCGGGGTGGCCTGGGAGACCTCGATGCAGCAGCACATCCCGGCCGACCGGCTGGCCAGGGTGTACTCCTACGACGCGATCGGGTCCTTCCTCGCGGTGCCGATCGGCGAGATCGCGATCGGCCCGGCCGCGCACGCCTTCGGGGTCACCGAGACCCTCTACGCCGCGGCCGGGGTGATCGCGCTGGCCACGCTGTTCATGCTGGCCAGCCGTAGTGTGCGCCGGCTGGAGAACACCGCGCCGACGGTCAGCGGCGGGTGATCCGCAGCAGCTTGTCGCCGGTGCCGTTGGTGGTGGTCACGTACAGCGCGCCGTCCGGGCCGCGGCGGGCCGCGCGCAGCCTGCCGTGCGTGTCGTCCAGCTCCCTCGGCGCGGAGACCGACTTCACCGCGCCGGTCGCGTCCAGGCTGAGCAGCAGCAGTTTGCTGCCCTTCAACGTGGTCATGGCCAGCACGCCGTCCAGCTCGCCCCAGTTCGCGCCGCTGAGGAAGTCCACCGCGCAGACCGCCTCGGTGGAGGAGCCCGAACTCCACACCGCCGGCACCGCGTCCGGGAACCGCTCGGTGTCGGTCATCGGCACGCTCTCGTCATAGCTGGTGACCGTGCCGCCCTGGGCCGGGTCCCAGCCGTAGTTGGCGCCCGCCTTGAGCAGGTTGACCTCGTCATCGCGGGTCGGCCCGTGCTCGGCGGCGAAGACCTGGTCCCCGCCCGGCCGCACCGCCAGCCCCTGCACGTTGCGGTGGCCGAAGGTGTGGATCAGCCGCTCCCGCGCGTCGCCGGAGGTGGCGAACGGGTTGCCCGGCGCGGCCGCCCCGGTGTTCAGGTCGATCCGCAGCACCTTGCCACCCAGCCCGTGCCGGTCCTGCGCGGCCGCGGCCTGCGCCGCGTCCCCGGTGCCGACCAGCAGCGCGCCGTCAGGGGCCAGCTGCAACCGGCAGCCGGAATGCCGCCCGTTGCTCACCGGCAGCCCGGTCAGCAACGGGTTCGGGCTCCTGGTCGCACTCCGGCCGTCCGCGGCCAGCGTCCAGGTGATCAGCCGGACGTCGACGGGCCGGTCGTCCTGCTGGTAGGTCTGGCAGGTGGTGAACCTGCGGCTGGTGGCGAAGTCCGGGTGCACCACCATGCCGAGCAGCCCGCCCTCCCCGCGCACCAGCACGTCGGCGAAGTCCGCGCGCACCTCGGTCACACTCGCCCCCGGCCTGGACCCGGACAGCAGCGCCAGCCTGCCGGGCCGCTGGCTGACCAGGACCTGCCCGTCCGGCAGGAAGCCGATCTCCCAGCCGTGCGTGAGCTTGTCGGTGACCACCTCCACCGCCAGGCTGGGCGAGGGACTCGTGGACGGCGCGCTACCGCCCACCCCACCCGCACAACCCGCCGTGAGCAGGACCGACACCCCGATGATCGCGAGCCGCGAGTACATGTTCTCCAGAGTGCGGCATCTGATGTGGTCTCGCCGTGAATGTCCGGATCACCGGAGGAAATCGCTGGGGCGCGCGGGGCCTGGCGTGGCACGCTGCGCGTGATGAGAGCGAGCCTGGCGGGAAATGTGCGGCGGATCGGGCGTTCGCTCGTCCGCCGCTGGTACCGGATCCCGGTGCTGCTGGCCGTGCTCGTGGTCAGCTTCTGGCTCAACGAGTTCCACTGGGGCTGGTTCAACCCCGGCCTGCTCATCGGCATCGCGGTGGCGCCGGGACTGCTCGACTGGTGGGTCGCGGGCGATGAGCGCGCGGCCGACGTAGGCTGACTGACGAGACCCCTCTCCGGGGCGATATCCCGGGCAGAGGTCTGTCTCGCGTTCGAACATCGAGGGGATCGCACTCCGTCATGACCACCTCCGCACCGCTGGCCGGTCTGCTGCTCGCCACCGCGAAGTCCGAGGCCCTCCGCAAGGTCGTCAGCGCGGTCGGCGCGCATGACCTGGAACTGGAAGGCCCGGCCTCGGCCCGGCCGCTGGTGGTGGCCACCCTCGCCGCGCCCGCCCCCATCGGCGCGGAGCGGATGGCGCTGGTCATCACCGCCACCGGGCGGGAGGCCGAGGAACTCGGCACCGGGCTGTCCGACCTGCTCGGCGCGGACACCGTGGCGGTCTTCCCGTCCTGGGAGACGTTGCCGCACGAGCGGCTCTCGCCGAGGGCGGACACCGTCGGCGGGCGGCTGTCCATCCTGCGCAGGCTGGCCCACCCCGAGGAGTTCGGGCCGCTGCGGGTGGTGGTGGCCACCGTGCGCAGCCTGATCCAGCCGATGGCGCCCGGCCTTGGCGAACTGGAGCCGGTGCGGCTGCGGGTCGGCTCCGAACACGACTTCCACACCCTGGTCGAGCGGTTCGTGCAGCTGGCCTACGTGCGGGTGGACATGGTGGAGAAGCGCGGGGAGTTCGCCGTGCGCGGCGGCATCCTGGACGTCTTCCCGCCCACCGCCGAACACCCGGTGCGGCTGGAGTTCTGGGGCGATGAGGTCACCGAGATCCGCGCCTTCGCCGTGGCCGACCAGCGTTCGCTGACCGAGGCGGTGCCCGAGCTGTTCGCCCCGCCCTGCCGGGAACTGCTGATCACCGACGCGGTCCGGGCCCGTGCGGCCGCCCTTGGCGCGGAGCACCAGGGCGATCCGCAGCTGGCCGAGATGCTGGACAAGATCGCCAACGGCATCCCGTGCGAGGGCATGGAGGCGTTGCTGCCGGCGTTGCTGCCCGGTCAGCTCGAACTGCTCACCGACGTGGTCCCGGTCGGCACGCACGTGCTGGTGGCCGATCCGGAGAAGGTGCGCACCCGCGCGCACGACCTGGTGCGCACCGGCCAGGAGTTCCTGGAAGCCTCCTGGATGGCCGCGGCCAGCGGCGGCAAGGCCCCGATCGACCTGGGCGCCTCCGCCTACCGCAGCCTCTCCGACGTGGCCGAGCACGCCCGCGAGACCGGTCGTCCCTGGTGGTCGCTGAGCCAGCTCACCACCGACGACGTGGACGGCGAGCGCCGCCCGATCCGGCTGGACATCCGCCAGGTCGAGGCCTACCGCGGCGAGGTCGAGCGGGCCTTCGCCGACCTGCGCGCGCACGCCGCGGCCGGCGGCGCCGCGGTGCTCGTGGTGCCCGGCACCGGCACCGGCCAGCGCGCCTGCGAACAGCTCGGCGAGGCCGAGGTGCCCTGCCGCTGGGCCGAGGACGGCCTGCCGGAGGCGCCGGCACCCGGCCTGGTCACCGTGGTCCGCGGCGCGCTGGAGGACGGCTTCGTGCTGACCGACCCGGCGCTGGTGGTGCTCACCGAGACCGACCTCACCGGCGGCCGCGGCGGCACCTCCACCAAGGACATGCGCCGGATGCCCTCGCGCCGCCGCAACGCCGTGGACCCGCTCGCGCTCAAGCCGGGCGACTTCGTGGTGCACGAGCAGCACGGCATCGGCAAGTACGTGCAGATGGTGCAGCGCACCGTGCAGGGCGCCACCCGGGAGTACCTGGTGCTGGAGTACGCCTCCGGCAAACGCGGCCAGCCCGGCGACCGGCTGTTCGTGCCGACCGACCAGCTCGACGACGTCTCCCGCTATGTCGGCGGCGAGCTGCCCGCGCTGAACAAGCTCGGCGGCTCGGACTGGAAGGCGACCAAGGCCAAGGCGCGCAAGGCGGTCAAGCAGATCGCGGCCGAACTCGTGCAGCTCTACGCGGCCAGGCAGTCCGCGCCGGGACACGCCTTCGGCGAGGACACCCCGTGGCAGCGGGAGCTGGAGGACGCCTTCCCGTTCACCGAGACCCCCGACCAGATGGCCGCCATCGACGAGGTCAAGGCCGACATGCGCCGCCCGGTGCCGATGGACCGGGTGATCTGCGGCGACGTCGGCTACGGCAAGACCGAGATCGCGGTGCGCGCGGCGTTCAAGGCGGTGCAGGACGGCAAGCAGGTGGTGGTGCTGGTGCCCACCACGCTGCTCGCCCAGCAGCACCTCAACACCTTCACCGAGCGGATGCGCGCCTTCCCGGTCACGGTCAAGGGCATGTCCCGGTTCACCGACCCGATGGAAGCGGAGAAGGTGCTGGCCGGGCTGGCCGACGGTGGTGTGGACGTGGTCATCGGCACCCACCGGCTGCTGCAGAAAACCGTGCGCTACAAGGATCTCGGCCTGGTCATCGTGGACGAGGAGCAGCGGTTCGGGGTCGAGCACAAGGAGCACATCAAGTCCCTGCGCACGCACGTGGACGTGCTCACCATGTCCGCCACCCCGATCCCGCGCACGCTGGAGATGAGCCTGGCCGGCATCCGCGAGATGTCCACCATCCTCACCCCGCCGGAGGAGCGGCACCCGGTGCTGACCTACGTCGGCGGGCACAACGAGAAGCAGGTCGGCGCGGCCATCCGGCGCGAGCTGTTGCGCGACGGCCAGGTCTTCTACGTGCACAACCGGGTCAGCACCATCGAGAAGGCGGCCCGCTCGCTGCGTGAGCTGGTGCCGGAGGCCAGGGTGGTCACCGCGCACGGGCAGATGAACGAGGACCGGCTGGAGAAGATCATCGAGGGCTTCTGGGAGAAGGAGTACGACGTCCTGGTCTGCACCACCATCGTGGAGACCGGCCTGGACATCTCCAACGCCAACACCCTCATCGTGGAGCGCGGCGACCTGCTCGGCCTCTCCCAGCTGCACCAGTTGCGCGGCCGGGTCGGCCGGGCGAGGGAACGCGGCTACGCCTACTTCCTCTACCCGCCGGAGTCCCCGCTCACCGAGCACGCGCACGACCGGCTGGCCACCATCGCGCAGAACTCCGAGCTGGGCTCCGGCATGGCGGTGGCCATGAAGGACCTGGAGATCCGCGGCGCGGGCAACATCCTCGGCGCTGAGCAGTCAGGGCACATCGCCGGGGTCGGCTTCGACCTCTACGTCCGGCTGGTCGGCGAGGCGGTGGACGCCTTCCGCAAGCAGGCTGGCGCGGGGGACGGCGAGGCCGAGGAGACCGAGCTGGCCGACGTGCGGATCGAGCTGCCGGTGGACGCGCACATCCCGCACGAGTACGTGCCGGGCGAGCGGCTGCGGCTGGAGGCATACCGCAAGATCGCCGCGGCCGGCAGCGCGGCCGACCTGGACGCGGTGCGCGAGGAGCTGACCGACCGCTACGGCCCGCTGCCCAAACCGGTGGAGCACCTGCTGGCCGTCTCCACCCTGCGCCAGACCTGCCGGGAGCACGGGGTCACCGAGATCGCCCTGCAGGGCAGCCAGATCCGGTTCGCCCCGATGGACCTGCGCGACTCGCAGACCATCCGGCTCAAGCGGCTCTACCCCAAGGCGCTGTACAAGCCGGGCACCCACCTGATCAACGTGCCGCGGCCGACCGAGGGCCCGGCAGGCGGGCGGATGGGCGCGCCCGCGCTGCGCGACGATGTGTTGCTGGACTGGTGCGCGCAGTTCCTGCGCAACCTCGCCGGAGCCACTCCGGGTACCCCCGTTGGGGCGGGAAGGGCCTGATGGGCAAGACTCGTGACGACCTGCGCCACCCGATCGTGAGAAGGTACGGAGCTGTGACGAAGGCCATGACTCGCACCCGCCTGGTCGCCGTGTCGATCACCGCGGGCCTGTTCCTGACCGGCTGTGCCGGTGGCCCCAGCAAGATCGGCAGCGCGGCGATCGTCGGCGACACCGCCATCCCGCTGGAGACCGTGCAGCAGCGCTTCGACGCCTGGCTGGCGGCCTACTCGGACGGCTCCGGGGAGCAGCGGGAGCGGCAGGGCCTGGCCAACCTGGGCCGGGCGCAGGCCAGCGTGCTGGTCAGCCGCGAACTGGTCCGCCAGGTCGCCAAGGCCGAGGGCGTGACCTACAGCGAGGAAGAGGTCCAGGCGCTGATCAAGCAGGTGGGTGGTTCCACCGAGGCGGCGGCGCAGACCCTGGAGACCCCGGCCAACTACCACCAGTCGGTGCGGGCCCAGCTGCTGGCCGCCGCGATCGGCCGCAGGCACATCCAGAACCTGCGCATCACCATGGACTTCACCACCGCGACCAGCCGCACCGAGGCCGAGCGCAAGGCCAAGGAGATGGCGCAGAGCGAGCAGGCCGCGACCGCGCTGGTGCGCAAGGACGTGGCGGGCATGCCCGCCAACCCGCAGACCGGGCAGACCGCCGAGCAGAGCAGGCTGAACCAGACGCTGCCGGTGACCAACTTCCTCGGCCAGCAGACCCCGCGCGCGCTGATGTCGCTGTTCACCGTGCCGGCGGGCACCGTGGTCGGGGTCTCGCTGAACTCCGGCCAGCAGGGCGGCGGCGCGCAGCAGTGGATCGTGGCCAGGGTGAAGAACCGCTCCGACCAGCCGACCTCGGGCACCTCGCCGGGTGAGGTCGCCGAGCAGGCCAGCCCGTCCCAGCTCGAACTGGTCGGCCAGGCCGTGATCTCGCACTACGCCTCGACCAAGACCATCGAGATCAACCCGCGCTACGGCGTCTGGGAGCCGACCTCCACCGACACCCAGGCCCGGATCACCGGCCCCGGCAACCCGGCCCCCACCTTCAGCATCCCGGCGCGGACCGAAGTCCAGAAGTGACGCCGGTGCGTCAGGGCTGCGCCGTCGTCCTGCTCAGCGAGCGCCTGGGCGCGGTCTTACCGCTGGCCGCGGTGCCCGCGGTGCGCACCGCGGCCGAGGTCTACGCCGACCCGGCCGAGCTGGGCTTCCCGGTGCCGCCCCCGGTGGCCGAGCTGCTCGCGCTGGCCGAGCAGGCGCCGGTGGTGCTGCTGACCCTGGACGCCGAGGGCCCGGCCGCGGCCGCGCTGGTGCGGGCCGGGGCCAAGCTGATCGGCACCCCGGAGCCACGCGGCGCCGGGCTGGTCGAGGCGGCCCAGGTGATGCACCGGCTGCGCTCGCCGGGCGGCTGTCCCTGGGACGCCGAGCAAACGCACGACTCGCTGCGGCAGTACCTGGTCGAGGAGACCTACGAGCTGCTGGAGGCGATCGAGGACGGCGACCGGGCCGCGTTGCGCGAGGAACTCGGCGACGTGCTGTTGCAGGTGCTCTTCCACGCCAGGGTGGCCGAGGAGGACGGGGCGGACCCGTTCTCCATCGACGAGGTGGCCGCCGAGCTGGTGGCCAAGCTGGTCGGCAGGCACCCGCACGTCTTCGCCGAGCACGGTGACCCCGCGGTCCGGGACAGCCACACCCAGCAGCAGCGCTGGGAGGAGCTGAAGCAGGTGGAGAAGCGCAGGGAGTCCGCGGTGGACGGGGTCGCCCTCGGCCAGCCCGCGGTGGCCCTGGCCGCCAAACTCGCCCAGCGTGCCGGTCGCGCCGGGGTGCCGGTCGACCTGCTGCCCGGCGGCGGCGACCCGGGTCAGGCCCTGTTCTCGGTGGCCGCGCTGGCCAAGCTCGGCGGTGCCGACCCGGAGTCCGAACTGCGTGCGGTGGCCCGTGGTTTCGGGCTCACCCTGCGCGCGGCCGAGGCCGCCGCCCGCGCCGACGGCGCCGACCCGGCCGCGCTGGACGCGGACGGCTGGCGCCACTACTGGCCGAAGAAGTAAGGCCCGTGTTAACCCCCGGCGATAGGTTTTCCGGCTGAACGGGGGAGATGGGCTACCCCTGATTGGGTTAATCGGAATGAATTCGTGACCCGCCGTGTGGGTTGACGATGACCTTGAGCGCGTTCCCAGGCACACTGGGTGGCGATGAACGCCGACGGCCACACCCGAAGCGAACGATGCTGGGCCTTCCTGTTGCTCGGGGCCACCGGAGCCGCGCTGGCCACCCTCGGCGCGGTGGTGGTGCGCGGCGAGCTGGCCGCCACGCCCGCGTTGCGGCAGCCACCGGTCGCCGAGTTCAAGTTGCCAGCCGCCCTCGCCCCGCCGAACGCGGGCGCGGCGCTGCCCGAGCTGACCCCGCAACCACCAGGCGCCCGCCCGCAGGCCCAGCTGGCCGGCTGGGCCGCCCAGTACTCGAACAAGCTCAACGTGCCCAAGGGCGCGCTGGAGGCATACGGCTACGCCGCCGCGCTCACCGCGGCCGAGCGGCCCGCCTGCCGGATCACCTGGACCGCGCTCGCCGGGATCGGCCAGGTCGAGTCCAACCACGGCCGGTTCAACGGCGCCCGGCTGGACGCCTCGGCCCGCCCCACCAGCGATATCCGCGGCATCCCGCTCGACGGGCGGCCGGGGGTGAAGGCGATCAGGGACACCGACGGCGGCAGGCTGGACGGGGACACCGTGTGGGACCGGGCGATGGGCCCGCTCCAGTTCATCCCGACCACCTGGCAGGCCTGGGGCGCCGACGCGGACACCGACGGCCGCACCGATCCGGACGACCTCGACGACGCCGCCCTCTCCGCCGCCCGCTACCTGTGCGCCAGCGGCGGCGACCTGGGCACGCCGGAGGGCTGGTGGCGTGCGGTGACCACGTACAACGAGAGCCGCCGCTACGGCCAGGAGGTGCTGGACCGGGCCGATCACTACGGCCGGGCCAGCCGCGAGAACTGACCCGCCCGCGCCGGGTGTGCGTAGCCTGGTCTGGTGGTCACCCCCGCAGCACCGTCACTGCCGACGCCCACCCCCGAGCCGCCGCGCCGCCGTGCCGGGCTGGCCGGGAGGCTGGTCATCGCCGGAGTGGTGGTCGGCGTGGCCGGGGCGGGCATCTGGGCGCTGACCCAGGTCACCGAGCCGGACCGGACCCCGCGCCGGGTGGAGCCGCCGATCGTGGCGGTGCCGGTGGAACCCGGCTCCGCGGTACCCGGCGACGTGCTGCCGGACCGGCAGCCGCCGCCGGATCGCAAGCCGCCGCCAGCGGCCCAGGGCGGTCAGGCGCCGGACCCGATCGGCGAGTGGGCCAACCGGGTCAGCGAGACCATCGAGGTCCCGGCCCGCGCCCTACGCGCCTACGCGGTGGCCGACCTGACCCTGCGCGCGGAGAAGCCGCGCTGCCGGATCACCTGGGCCACCATCGCCGCGATCGGCCGGATCGAGTCCAACCACAACCGCTACGGCGGCGCGACCCTGCAGGAGGACGGCCGCCCGTCCAAGCCGATCATCGGCGTGCCGCTGGACGGCTCACCCGGCTTCAAGGCCATCCCGGACACCGACAAGGGCCAGCTCGACGGCGACACCCAGTGGGACCGGGCGGTCGGCCCGATGCAGTTCATCCCGGGCACCTGGAAGCGCTTCGCCGCCGACGGCGACGGGGACGGCAAGGCCGATCCGCAGGACATCGACGACGCCGCGGTGGCCGCGGGCCGCTACCTGTGCTCGGCCAACCGGGACATGGGCACCGGCAAGGACTGGTGGGCGGCGACCTTCACCTACAACAACTCGGTGGAGTACGGCCAGAAGGTCTTCGGCCTCGCCGACCGGTACGCCCGCGGCAGCCTCGGCCAGCGCTGAGGCCGGTTCAGGTGCCGGTGTCCTTCTCCCGCAGCATCATCCGGGCCCTGACCTCGTTGACCGCTTCCAGGTAGTCCGGCTTCGGGTTCATCGCCGCGGCCATCCGCAGCTGGGTGATCGCCTCGGACAGCCTGCTCTGCCGTTGCAGGGTCCGGCCCAGCGCGAAGCGGGCGTAGTGATCGGTGGGATCCAGCTCCAGCACCCGCCGGAAGGACCGCTCGGCCCTGGTGAACTGGGCCGAGTGCAGATAACACCTGGCGGCCAGCAGATGAACACTCGGCAGGTCCGGATTGGACTCCAGGACGGGCTCCAGCCAGCGAAGTGCGTCCAGTGGCCGGTTCGCGGCCAGGAGCGACTCCGCCCTGCGATACGCCTCGAAGGTGCCCTCGGTCATAGTCACCCCACGGTACGACGTCTTCGCCGATCGCGCGCCCGCCATCCGGGCCATGATCCACACCCCACTCCACCGTGTTGGCCGTTCTCGTACGGTGTGTTGGCCGTTTTCGGGCGGTAGCCGTACCAGTGTGGCCAACACTGCGTACGAGAACGGCCAACACTGCGCACGGGTGACTCGGGGGTCCGGCTAGGCTCGGCAGTGGTCAAGTCCCAGGCTGGGTGATTAAGGAGAGCGCACGTGGCGGTCATCGAACAGGTAGGCGCCCGCGAGATCCTGGACTCTCGCGGCAACCCCACCGTCGAGGTCGAGGTGGCACTGGATGACGGCACGCTGGCCCGCGCGGCCGTGCCCTCGGGTGCGTCCACGGGCGAGCACGAGGCAGTCGAGCTGCGCGACGGCGACAGCAACCGGTACCTCGGCAAGGGTGTCGAGAAGGCCGTGACCGCGGTGCTCGACGAGATCGGCCCCGAGCTGGTCGGCATCGAGGCCGTGGAGCAGCGGCTGGTCGACCAGAAGCTGGTCGACCTGGACGGCACGCCGGACAAGTCCCGGCTCGGCGCGAACGCCATCCTCGGCGTCTCGCTCGCGGTGGCCAAGGCCGCGGCCGAGTCCAGCGGGCTGGAGTTGTTCCGCTACGTCGGCGGTCCGAACGCGCACGTGCTGCCGGTGCCGATGATGAACATCATCAACGGTGGCGCGCACGCCGACAGCGATGTCGACATCCAGGAATTCATGATCGCGCCGATCGGCGCGGAGAGCTTCCGCGAGGCGCTGCGCTGGGGCGTGGAGGTCTACCACGCGCTCAAGTCGGTGCTCAAGGCCAAGGGCCTGGCCACCGGTCTCGGCGACGAGGGCGGCTTCGCGCCGAACCTGCCGAGCAACCGGGACGCGCTGGACCTGATCGTGCAGGGCATCGAGAAGGCCGGTTTCCGGGTGGGCCGGGACGTCGCGCTCGCGCTCGACGCGGCCGCCACCGAGTTCTACCAGGACGGCTCGTACCACTTCGAGAAGTCCAAGCGCAGTGCCGAGCAGATGACCGGGTACTACACCGAGCTGATCAACAACTACCCGCTGATCTCCCTTGAGGACCCGCTGTCCGAGGACGACTGGGACGGCTGGGTGCAGCTGACCAAGGAGGTCGGCGACCGGGTGCAGATCGTCGGCGACGACCTGTTCGTCACCAACCAGGAGCGCCTGGAGGAGGGCATCGCCCGCCGTGCGGCCAACGCGGTGCTGGTGAAGGTCAACCAGATCGGCACCCTGTCCGAGACGCTGGACACGATCAGCCTGGCCCAGTCCTGCGGCTACCGCAGCATGATGAGCCACCGTTCCGGCGAGACCGAGGACACCACCATCGCCGACCTCGCGGTGGCGCTCAACTGCGGTCAGATCAAGACCGGCGCGCCCGCCCGGAGCGAGCGGGTGGCCAAGTACAACCAGCTGCTGCGGATCGAGGAGACCCTCGGCGACGCGGCCCGCTACGCGGGCGAGCTGGCGTTCCCGCGGTTCACCCCGGACACCCAGGGCTGAGCCCGATGGCGGGGCGCGAGCACGACAGGGAGCGGCGGCGCAGGCGGACGGAGAACTCCTCCGCCTCCTCGGCGCGCCGGCCGGAGCGCGCGCGCCGCAAGTGGCAACGACCGGACCGGACCGGCGCGGCAGCGGCCTCCTCGAGCACCGAGGAGGTCCGCTCCGCCCGGGACCGGTCCGCGCGGGACCGCAGTGAGACCACCCGCCGCGGCACGCCGGGCACCCGCTCGCGCAGGCCGACCGCGGGACCGGGCGGGGCGTTCAAGCTCTCCTCCACCCGGCGGGCCGCGCTGCTGGCGATCATCGCCTGCGCGCTGACGCTGTCCATCGCGGTGCCACTGCGCAACTACTGGAGCCAGAAGTCGGAGATGCAGGCCGAGACGGAGAAGGTCAAGCAGCTCAACGAGGTGGCCAAGCAGCTCGAGGAGCGCAAGACCCAGCTCTCGGACCCGACCCAGATCGAGGCCGAGGCCCGGCGCAGGCTGCGGTACGTCCGGCCGGGTGAGACGCCGTACGTGGTGCAGCTGCCGCAGCCGAGCACCCCGGCCGCGCCCGCGGAGTCCGAACAGCGCAAGAACGACAAGCCTTGGTACGACCGGCTATGGGACTCGATCACCGGGAGTGGTTCGTGAGCAAGGAGAAACCGTGCCTGGGACTGGACGTCCCGCCGGTGCGGGAGGAGCTGACCGAGGCCGATCGCGCGGCGGTGACCGCGCAGCTGGGCCGGTCACCACGCGGTGTACGGGCGGTGGCGTACCGCTGTCCGTGTGGCAACCCCGCGGTGCTCCAGACGAACCCCCGGTTGGACGACGGCACCCCGTTCCCCACCATGTACTACTCGACCTGCCCCCGGGTGAACTCGATGTTGGGGACGCAGGAGGCCTCCGGTCTGATGAAGGAGATGACCGACCGGCTGGAGACCGACGAGGGCCTTGCTGACCAGTACCGGAAGGCGCACGAGAGCTATCTCGCCGAGCGCGACGGGATCGAGTCGCTGGGCACCGGGGTCACCGCGGGCGGAATGCCGGACCGGGTCAAGTGCTTGCACGTACAAGTTGCACATGCACTTGCCTGTGGGCGGGGAGTGAACCCTTTTGGTGACGAATCGGCCGACCGGCTGACGGACTGGTGGCGCTCCGGTAGCTGCGTGTAGCCCACGCTGGGCTCTCTGGGGAACTCGCGGTCTTCGGCTGCACCGGTCGAGTCGCTACACTCGCGTATCTCGTGCTCAGCACCGGGGTTCGGCCAGGTCACCGCCTCGCAACGAGGGTGGAATGCAAGCGGGAGGGCAGCCACCATGGGTAGTGTCCCCGCGCTTCCCTACGGCAGGCCACTGACGCGGCTGGACCTGGAGGCGATGCCTCATGACGGTCATCGCTACGAGATCGTGGACGGGGTGCTCACCGTGAGCCCCTCACCCCGCCCACTCCACCAGCGCGCCATCCTGCGACTGATCATGGCGCTGGAACCGCACTGCCCGGAGGAGCTGGAGATCCTGCCCGCCCCGGTGGACGTGGTGCTGGCCGAGGACACCGTGCTGATCCCGGACATCGTGATCGCGCGGACGGTGGACTGGACCGATCGCGGGCTCTTCGGCCCGCCGGTGCTCGCGGTCGAGGTTTTCTCGCCGAGCACCCGGCGATTCGACCTGGAACTCAAGCGGGCGCGTATGCAGGCGGCCGGATGCCCGAACTATTGGGTGGTCGATCCGGACGAACCGGCGTTGCGCTGCTGGCATTTGCGTGATGACCGCTATGTGGAGGTCGCATTCGCCCGCGGCACCGAGTCGGTCACGCTGAGCGAGCCGTTCACGGTCACGCTCTCGCCGGCGGATCTCGTCTCGTTGCGCCGCCGATAAGCGCGCGTGATGACCCGGTTCAATTCAGTTGGACAGGTTCCGGCCGTGTTACGTGACATTCCTGGTACCCGCTCGTTGTGCTCAGTACGGTGAGAACCGGTGACACGGCTTCGCTGATCAGGCAGGCTTGCGGCGGCCCGGTGCGGTACGGGCCTGGGGGAGGCACGGCCGTCGACCGGCCGCGGGATGTGGTGAGGAGAGGTTGCAGGTGGGTGCTCCGAACGGGCCTGGCTTCGTGGCGGCGACGACACGAAAACGGCGCAAGGGTCGGAGACTGATCGCCGCGGCCACCGTCAGCGCGGCCCTGGTCGCCCCCGGCCTGCTGGCCGCGGGCGGCGGCGCGCTCGGCATCCTCCCGGCGGCCGACATCACCAGCCTGGATACCCCGCGCCCCGGCAACATCCTGGCCCTGTTGCAGGACAACAGCGGCGTCGGCGTGAACGGCGCGCTGCCCAGCGCGGACTCGGTCAGCCCGGAACTGGTCGCCGCGCTGCGCGACCCCAGCCAGCAGCCCCCGCCGGACCCGTTCGACCCCGGTTCGGCCGTGGAGGGCATCCCTGGCGAGGTGCTCAAGGCCTACCGCAGGGCCGCCGAGATCCTGGCCGGCACCACCCCCGGCTGCCGGCTGCACTGGTCGCTGCTGGCCGGTATCGGCAAGATCGAGTCCAACCACGCCCGCGGCGGCAAGGTCGACATCAACGGCAACGCCAGCCCGCGCATCCTGGGCCCGCAGCTCTCCGGCGGCCCCGGCTTCGCCGCGATCAGGGACACCGACAACGGCGCGCTGGACGGCGACACCGCGTGGGACCGGGCGGTCGGCCCGATGCAGTTCATCCCGAGCACCTGGCGGGGCTACGCCGCCGACGGCAACGCCGACGGCAGGTCCGACCCGAACAACATCTACGACGCGGCCCTCGGCGCCGGGAACTACCTGTGCTCGGGCGGTCTCGACCTGAGCAACCCGACCCAGCTGGCCGCCGCGGTGTTCCGCTACAACCACTCCAACGTCTACGTGAAGAACGTGCTGACCTGGATGGAGCGCTACGCCAAGGGCGTCACGATCCTGCCGGACGACCCGCTGGTGCCGACCGATCCGAACCTGACCCAGCCGCCGCCGCAGGGCGGGGTCACCCCGCCGCCGCAGAACCCGCCGCCGCCGGGCCCCGGCAACCCGACCAGCTCCAGCTCCAGCTCGAGTCCCAGCCCCAGCCCGAGTCCCAGCCCGTCCTCCTCGGTCTCACCGACGCCGCCCTCCAGCAGCACGCCCCCCTCGAGCAGCACCAGCCCCTCCTCGAGCACCTCGCCGACGCCGACCTGCACCACCCCGCCGCCGTCGAGCACCTCCCCGTCCAGCACCTCGCCGACGCCGACCAGCAGCTCCGGCCTGCCCGCCTGCGTCACCCCCACGCCCAGCTCCACCAGCAGCACCCCACCGCCGGTGGCCAAGACGGGCACGGTGCAGGCCCCGCAGTAGGGTTGCCGCGGACGTTTTCGAGGGTGGGGTGGGCGATGCCACGGGTAGGCGCGATCGACTGCGGGACGAACTCGATCCGGCTGCTCGTCGCCGATGTCTCCGAGCGCGAGGACGGCAGCCGCTGGCTGCGGGACGTGCACCGGGAGATGCGCATCGTGCGGCTCGGGCAGGGCGTGGACGCCACCGGCGTGCTCGCGCCGGAAGCCCTGGAGCGCACCAGGATCGCGCTGGCCGACTACACCGCCATCCTCCGCCGCAAGGGCGTCGAGCGGGTGCGGATGGTGGCCACCTCGGCCACCAGGGACGCGGCCAATCGCGAGGACTTCTTCGGCATGGTCCGTGAAACGCTCGGAGTGGACGCGGAAGTCATCACCGGGGACGAGGAGGCGACCCTCTCCTTCACCGGCGCTGTGGGCGATCTGGAGCCCGAAGAGGGGCCCTTCGTGGTCGTCGACCTGGGTGGCGGGTCCACCGAGGTCGTGCTGGGTGACTGGGACGGTGTGCGGGCCACGGTCACCGCGGCCAGGTCGGTGGACATCGGCTGCGTTCGACTGACCGAACGCTGCCTGCCGGACGACCCGCCCACCCCGGCCCAGCGCGCCGAGGCCGAGCGGGTCATCGCCGAGGGACTGGCCGAGGCATTCGCCGCGGTGGACGTCAGCAAGGCCCGCACCTGGATCGGCCTGGCGGGCACGATGACCACCATCTCCGGCATCGCCAAGGGCCTGCCGAGCTACGACTCCGAGGCCATCCACCTGTCAAGACTCCAGATGGGCGAGCTGCACGAGACGATCGAACTCCTGCTCACCCTTTCGCGCGCCGATCGGGCCGCCCTGCCGGTCATGCACCCGGGCCGGGTCGACGTCATCGGTGGCGGTGCGTTAGTGGTGGCCAAGATCGCCGAAGAACTGCGCGAACGGGCTGGAATCACCGAGCTGGTCGTCAGTGAGCACGACATTCTCGACGGCATCGCGTTGTCGACCGTTTGAAGGACACTCCGTCAATCGATTGACGGACATCTTTCCGTGAAGAATCCGGTCACGTTGCGTAGTTGTAACTTGTTATTCAGTTGACAAAATTGACGATCGTGACCGCTTTGTGACCGTACCCCGGTGTAGTTCGTTGGGTTGAGCCGATTACGGTCCCTCTCACGGTTCGGGAAGGGTTCCCGTGGCCGTTTGGGTGGCGCTCACGAACTTCATCGTGAGACGCGCCGTGTAGGTGGGAGGACGTACATGCGGAAGGGACGCGCGCTGTCCTTGATCGCGCTGCCGATCGCGGCTTCGCTGGTCTTGACGGCCTGTGGCGGCGGTGGCGGCAGCCAGTCGGGCGGCAACGAGAACACCGAGGTGAGCATCTTCGGCACTGAGCCGGAGAACCCCTTGGTGCCCGGCAACACCACCGAGACCGGTGGCGGCAAGGTGGTGCAGGCGATCTTCACCGGTCTGGTGAAGTACTCGAACTCGTTCGAGGTCAAGAACGCCATGGCCGAGTCGATCGAGCTGACCAAGCCCGACCAGTACACGATCAAGCTCAAGCAGGGCTGGAAGTTCCACGACGGCACCGACGTCAAGGCGAAGAACTTCGTCGACGCCTGGAACTACACCGCCTACTCGCCCAACGGGCAGCAGTCGGCCAGCTTCTTCGAGCAGATCAAGGGCTTCCGCGACGTCAACACCGTCGACCCGGACGGCGCCAACGGTCCGCAGAAGGCTCCTGAGCCCAAGGCCAAGGAGATGTCCGGCCTCAAGGCCGTCGACGACTACACCATCACGGTGGACTTCACCGAGCCGCACGTGATCTTCAAGGTCAAGCTCGGCTACTCGGCCTACATGCCGCTGCCCGACGCCTTCTTCAAGGACGCGAAGGCCTTCGAGGCCAAGCCGATCGGCAACGGCCCGTTCAAGTTCGTCTCCCGCACGCCCAAGCAGGACATCAAGCTTGAGCGTTACGAGGAGTACAAGGGCGACGACAAGCCGAAGATCAAGAAGGTCAAGGTCGCCATCTACACCGGCACCGAGGCCGCCTACGCCGCGGTGAAGGGGAACCAGCTCGACTTCCTCGACACCATCCCGCCGTCGGGCCTGGCCGGCAACCTCTGGAAGACCGACCTCAAGGGTCGCTCGCAGTCCTTCCAGGGCCTGTCCGTGCAGATCCTGAACTTCCCGGTGTACGACAAGAAGTACCAGAACGCGGACTTCCGCAAGGCGATCTCCATGGCGATCAACCGCAAGGAGATCACCGAGAAGATCTTCGAGGGCTCGCGTAAGCCCACCGACGGCTACGCGGTCGACGGTGTGACCGGCTGGAGCCCCGGCGGCTGCGGCGAGCTGTGCCAGCACAACCCGACCGAGGCCAAGCGGCTCTTCGACAAGAGCGGCTTCACCGGCAAGCTGGAGATCACCTCCAACGCCGACGGCGGGCACAAGGAATGGATCGAGGCCGCCTGTGGCCAGATCAAGGCAGCCCTGAGCCTGGAGTGCACCTTCGCCCCGGTCGCCACCTTCGGTGAGATCCGGAAGAAGATCAACGCGCACGAGATGACCCAGGTCTACCGCGGTGGCTGGCTCGCCGACTACCCGTCGGTGGAGAACTTCCTCAACCCGCTGTACCGCACCGGTGGCTCCTCCAACGACGGTGGCTACTCCAGCCCGGCCGTTGACGCGAAGCTGGCCGAGGCGGACCGCGCCGGCACCGAGGCGGAGAGCTACAAGCTCTACCACGAGGCCGAGAAGCTGATCGCGAACGACATGCCAGCCATCCCGCTGTGGAGCACTCCCAGCCAGGCCGGCTGGTCGAACCGCCTGAAGAACGCGACCATGAGCGCGTACCGCGAACTCGACCTGTCCACGGTCGAGGTTGCCTGATCATTAGCAACGAGGGGCTGGCCCACAACGTCGTGGGCCAGCCCCTGTCGCGGTAGAAGGAGTTCGCTTCCATGGGCCGCTATGTCATTCGGCGCCTGCTACAACTCATTCCCGTCTTCCTCGGCACCACGTTCCTGATCTACGTGCTGGTCTGGACACTCCCGGGTGATCCATTCGCCAGCATGTGCGGAGAGCGTCGGTGCCCAGACGCGTTCGTCGCGGTGATGACGGAGAAGTTCAACCTCAACGACAACATCTTCATCCAGTACATCAAGTACCTGGGTGGCCTGCTCCAAGGCGACTTCGGGGAGACCTTCAACGGCACCTCGGTCGGTGAGCTGATCTCGCTGCGGTACCCGGTCTCGGTCAAGCTCGCGCTGGTCGCGGTGCTGATCGAAGCCGTCATCGGCGTCATCGCCGGTGTGCTGACCGGTCTGCGCGGCCGTGGCTTCCTGGACAACCTGGTCCTGGTCTCCACCCTGTTCCTGATCTCCCTGCCCACCTTCGTCACCGGCTTCGTGCTGCAGCAGGTGCTGGGCTTCCAGCTGGAGATAATCCCGACCGTGGTGTCGGAGGATCCGACCTTCGCCGAGCTACTGGTGCCGGGCTTCGTGCTCGGCAGCCTGTCGATGGCCTATGTCACGAGACTCACCCGCACCTCGATCGCGGAGAACAAGCGCGCCGACTACGTCCGCACCGCGGTGGCCAAGGGCCTGCCGCAGAGCCGGGTGGTCGGGGTGCACCTGCTCCGCAACTCGGTGATCCCGGTGATCACCTTCCTCGGCACCGACCTGGGTTCGCTGATGGGCGGCGCCATCGTCACCGAGGGCATCTTCGGCATCCGAGGGATCGGCGGTCTGGTCTACGAGTCGATTCTCCAGAAGGAGGGCATCACCGTCACCGGTGTGGTCGTGCTCCTGGTGATCGTCTTCCTGATCGTCAACCTGTTCGTCGACCTGCTCTACGCCGTGCTGGACCCGAGGATCCGTTATGACTGACCCGTCTGCTGCCGCCGCCGGCTCCACCATCGAAGCGCACCAGATGGTGTCGGACGCCGAGCACGCTTCCACCACACAGGACAAACCCCGCAGTCTTTGGTCTGACGCGTGGGGCGACCTGCGCCGCAGGCCGCTGTTCATCATGTCCGCCACCGTGATCCTCTTCCTGATCATCGTGGCCGCCTTCCCCTGGCTGTTCACCTCGGTGGACCCGGACGCGGGCGACCTGCAGCGATCCCGGCTCGCGCCCTCGGCACAGGCCTGGTTCGGCTATGACACGCAGGGCAAGGACATCTTCGCCAGAGTCGTCTACGGCACCCGCTGGTCGATCCTGGTCGGCGTGATGTCCACCCTGGTCACCGTGCTCATCGGCGGGATCATGGGCCTGCTCAGCGGCTTCTTCGGCGGCTGGGTGGACGCGATCCTGTCCAGGGTGGCCGATGTCTTCTTCGGTCTGCCGTTCGTGCTCGGCGCGATCGTGATCCTCTCCGCCTTCCTCTCCGGCGGTGGCTCACCCGGCGCGTTCACCATCGTCAGCCTGGTGGTGCTCTCCATCGCGCTGCTGTCCTGGCCGGTGGCCATGCGGATCATGAGATCGGCCGCGATCACGGTGAAGCAGCAGGACTTCGTGAAGGCCGCGCGCGCCCTGGGCGCCAGCAACAGCCGGATCATCGTCAAGCACCTGCTGCCGAACTGCCTGGCGCCCGTGCTGGTCTACGGCACCATCGCGCTGGGCGCGTTCATCGGCGCCGAGGCGACGCTGTCGTTCCTGGGTCTGGGCCTGCGGGCACCGGCGGTGTCCTGGGGCGTGATGATCGCCGACGCGCGCGACTACATCCGGATCGCGCCGCACCTGCTGTACTTCCCCGCCGGTTTCCTGGTGATCACCGTGCTCGCCTTCGTGATGCTGGGCGACGCGGTCCGGGAAGCACTCGACCCCAAGCTTCGTTAGGAGGCAGTTCACAGTGTCGCAGAACGAGTCCACTGTGGACCCGACCGCCGGCAGCACAGCCGACGGCGAACCCCTGCTGGTGGTCGAGGACCTGCACGTGGAGTTCCGCACCAGGGACGGCGTGGCCAAGGTCCTCAACGGCGTCAGCTATCAGCTCGACGCCGGTGAGACCCTCGCCGTGCTCGGCGAGTCCGGGTCCGGCAAGTCCGTCACCGCCCAGACCATCATGGGCATCCTGGACATCCCGCCGGGTCACATCTCCCAGGGGTCCATCCGCTTCCACGGCGAGGACCTGCTCACGGCCAGCGACGAACGCCGTCGCGAGGTCAGGGGCAGCGGGATCGCGATGATCTTCCAGGACGCGCTCTCCGCGCTGAACCCGGTCTTCACCGTCGGGTTCCAGATCGAGGAGCAGCTCCGGGTCCGCAACGGGATGAGCAAGAAGGACGCCCGCAAGCGCGCGATCGAGCTGCTGGACCTGGTCAAGATCCCCAACCCCCAGGGCCGGGTCAAGCAGTACCCGCACGAGTTCTCCGGCGGTATGCGGCAGCGCGCGATGATCGCGATGTCGCTGGCGCTGGACCCCGAGGTGCTGATCGCGGACGAGCCGACCACCGCGCTGGATGTCACCGTGCAGGCCCAGATCATGGACCTGCTGCACGAGATCCAGCGTGAGCGGAACATGGGCATGATCCTGATCACCCACGACCTCGGCGTGGTCGCCGAGGTCGCGGACCGGATCGCGGTCATGTACGCGGGCCGGATCGTGGAGAAGGCGGACGCCAACTCGCTGTACAAGCAGCCGGGGCACCCGTACACGCTGGCCCTGCTCGACTCGCTGCCCCGGCTGGACCAGAAGGGCACCGCGCTCAACACCATCAAGGGACTGCCGCCGAACCTGATGCGGGTGCCCCCGGGCTGCCCGTTCCACCCGCGTTGCCCGCGGGCGCAGGACATCTGTTCGCAGTCGGTCCCGGTGCAGGTCCCGCTCGGCCTCGGCCGGGTCAGCGCCTGCCACTTCGCGGAGGAGGTGGTCAGCGGTGGCTGACACCGACAACGTGCTTGAGGTCCGGGATCTGGTCAAGCACTTCCCGGTCACCCAGGGCATCCTGTTCAAGAAGACCATCGGCCAGGTCAAGGCGGTGGACGGGGTCTCATTCGACCTCCGCCGCGGCGAGACGCTCGGCATCGTGGGCGAGTCCGGCTGTGGCAAGTCCACGCTGGCCCAGGTGCTGATGCGGCTGGAGAAGCCGACCAGCGGGTCGGCCAGCTTCAACGGCCGGGACATCTTCAAGATGCAGGGCGGCGAGCTGCGCAAGCTGCGCCGGAACATCCAGATCGTGTTGCAGGACCCGTACACCTCGCTGAACCCGAGGATGACGGTCGGCGACATCGTCGGCGAGCCCTACGAGATCCACCCCGAGGTCGCCCCCAAGGGCGAGCGGCGGAAGAAGGTGCAGGACCTGCTGGACGTGGTCGGGCTCAACCCCGAGCACATCCACCGGTACCCGCACCAGTTCTCCGGCGGCCAGCGGCAGCGCATCGGCATCGCCCGCGCGCTCGCCCTGCGCCCCGAGGTGATCATCTGCGATGAGCCGGTGTCCGCGCTGGACGTCTCCATCCAGGCGCAGGTGATGAACCTGCTGGGTGACCTGCAGACGGAGTTCGGGCTCTCCTACGTGTTCATCGCGCACGACCTGTCCGTGGTGCGGCATCTCTCCGACCGGGTCGGCGTGATGTACCTCGGCAAGATGGTCGAGCTGGGCACCGAGGAGCAGATCTACGAGCACCCGACGCACCCGTACACCCAGGCGCTGCTCTCCGCGGTGCCGGTGCCGGACCCGTCGCTGCGTGGTCGTCGCGAGGTCATCCGCCTCACCGGTGACGTGCCAAGCCCGGTGAACCCGCCCTCGGGCTGCCGGTTCCGCACGCGCTGCTGGAAGGCGCAGGACATCTGCGCCGAGGAATCGCCACTGCTGGAGATCCGGCTGCCCGAGCCGGGCGCCGCGCACCCCAGCGCCTGCCACTTCGCGGAGGAGAAGCCGCACGTGGTGGTGTGATCGTCTGATGTGGACAGTGGCGGGGCACGGGGATTTCCGTGCCCCGCCACTGTCTTTCAGTCCTGCGGCACCGAGTCGCGGATGAACTGGGCCAGGTCGGCCGACTGCTGGATCCGGCTCGGCTCGTGCACGTACATCATGTGCCCAGCCGGGTAGTGGCGGGTCTCGATGTTGGCGGCCAGCTCGTCCGGGATGGCCAGGTGGGCCAGCACGTGCTCGGAGGCGTAGTAGGGCGTGGCCCCGTCGTGGTAGCCGCAGGCCACGTGCACCCTGAGGTGGTTGTTGGCCCGCATCGCCTCGGCCAGCCGCCCGGCCACGTTCACGTGCGCGCCCTCGAACTCCTTGTAGGACCAGGGATGCACGTTGCCGGTGAGGATCTCGTAGGGCAGATCGTTGGCGTAGCCCAGTTCGGCCCGCACGTACTGGTTGAGCGCGGCCGAGTACGGGCCGAGGATGGCCGAGTAGGACGGGTCTTCGGCGAAGTGCTCGCCGCCGGAATCCGCGTCATGGCCGGCGAACCGGCCGTCCAGCCTGCCTGCCACCCGGCGTTCCGGGCGCAGCAGCTCGGCGAAGAAGCGCAGGTGCTCGATCCGCAGCCGCACCCGGTCCACGTAGTCCTCGGTCAGCCCGGTCAGCCGGGCCAGCTTGGCCACCGCGGTGGCCCGTTCGCCTGCGGTGAGCCGGTTCCCGCGGGCCAGCGCCCACGGGTAGTCCCGCTCGGCGTACTCCTCGGCCTCGGCGAGCACCTCGGCCAGCGGCCGGTCGCCGTGGCGGCCGTGGTGGTGCGCGATGGCCGCGTAGGTGGGCAGGAACAGCGGGTAGGGCAGGTCGTTGTCCTCGGTGAACCGGATGGTGCCCATGTCCAGCACCGCGGAGATCAGCATCAGCCCGTTGAGGTACATCCCGTGCCGGGACTGCAGGTGCTGGGCCAGCCCGGCCGCGCGCAGCGTGCCGTAGGACTCCCCGGCCAGGAACTTCGGCGAACCCCAGCGCCCGTTGCGCGAGGTCCACAGCCGGATCATCTCCCCGACGGACTCCAGGTCCCCGGAATAGCCGTGGTACTCCCCGGGCTTCTCGCCCTGCACCGCCCGGGAGTAGCCGGTGGAGACCGGGTCGATGAAGACCAGATCACTGTGCGCCAGCAGGGTTTCCGGGTTGTCGGCCAGCCGGTAGGGCGGCGCGGCCAGCGCGCCGGCGTCGCCGGTGAGCACCCGGCGCGGACCGAGCAGCCCCAGGTGCAGCCACACGCTGGAGGAGCCGGGCCCGCCGTTGAAGGCGAAGGTCACCGGCCGGGTGGCCGGATCGGCCTCGTCGAGGGTGTAGGCGGTCACGAAGACCTCGGCCTTGGCCGTGTGCCCGGTGAAGGTCCCGTCGGTGTGCACCTCCTGGCGGAGGACTATCCGGCCGGTGGTGGCCGTGTAGGAGAGGGTCCGCTCACCGGTGGAAAGCTCGTGGTGCGTGGTGACCAGGTCGTCGACCGGCTCCGGCCGTGGGACGACCGCCCCGTCGCGCTCCCCGGTTCCCCGCGCCGACTCGCCGTCGAGCGGCGTGTCCGTGACTGCCATGTGCGCACCCTAGACGGCGATTCCCGCACAGAAGGCACAACCCGACAACTGTGTTCAACACTTGGATAACACCGCCCCCAGGAGCCGCCGTGCGCACCCTTGCCGACCTTGACCGCGAGGTCACCCGCTGCCGCCGCTGCCCGCGCCTGGTCACCTGGCGGGAGGAGGTGGCCACGGTCAAACGCGCCGCCTTCCGCGAGCAGACCTACTGGGCCCGCCCGGTCCCCGGCTTCGGCCCACCGGACGCCGCGATCTCCCTGGTCGGCCTGGCCCCGGCCGCGCACGGCGCCAACCGCACCGGCCGGATGTTCACCGGCGACCCCTCCGGCGACTTCCTCTACCAGGCCCTGCACGCCACCGGCCTGTCCTCCAGCCCGGTCTCGGTCTCCGCCGACGACGGCCTGGAACTGCACGGCCTCCGGATGACCGCCCCGGTCCGCTGCGCCCCACCGGAGAACAAACCCACCCCGGCCGAATGCGACAACTGCCGCCCCTGGCTGACCACCGAACTCACCCTGCTCCGCCCCACCCTGCGCGTGGTGGTGGTGCTGGGCGCGTTCGGCTGGCAGGCCCTGCTCCCGGTGCTGGCCGCCGCGGACTGGCGGATCCCGAAGCCGCGCCCCAAGTTCGGCCACGGCGTGCGGGTGGACCTGGCTGGCCAGGAAGATCAGGTGTTGCACCTGCTGGGCTGCTATCACGTGTCCCCGCACAACACCTACACCGGCCGCCTGACCCAGGCGATGCTGCAGGAGGTGCTGACCCAGGCCAAAACCCTGGCGGGTGTGAGCTGAGGTGTTCATCGACGCCGCCGCGGGAGCGTGCGGAAGAACTCGGCCAGCGCGCGGATGATCGCGGGCCGGTCCGCGGGCGCGGCACCCTTCAGTGCGATGCCGAGCGCGAGCAACCGGCACACGCCGGTCACCGCGGCCACGGCCAACAAGGCCGGGACCACCTCTGCAATCACGAGCATGTTCCCGTCCTCTCCACAGACCGCGTGTTCCCCCTCGTCCACGCGGTCCCGGATGACCGGAACAAGCCCGACCTTACGCCCGTCCTGCCATGCTGGCCAGCATGCGGCCGCTGGTGCTCCTCGACGTCGACGGTCCGCTCAACCCCTTCGCCGCCAAGGCGGACGCCCTCCCGGAGGGCTACCGCGAACACCGCCTGCGCCTGTCCCGCTGGCGCCGCGAACCCCAGCTCCGCCTCTGGCTCAACCCCGACCACGGCCCGCGCCTGATCGAACTGGCCGGGCACGCGGGCGCGGACCTGGTCTGGGCGACCACCTGGGAGCACCGGGCCAACAGTCAGCTCGCCCCACTGCTCGGCCTGCCCGAGCTGCCGGTGATCTACTTCGGCGAGCCGGTGCTCGACTCGGTCTGGAAGTACCCGGCGGTGGCCAGGTACGCGCACGGCCGGACCCTGCTGTGGTTCGACGACGACTTCGACCTCTACCCCAGGGCCAGGGACGAGTTCCTCGCCGGGCGCGGGGACACCCCGACCGAGCTGGTCAGGGTCAACCCGCGCACCGGGCTGGGCGAGCCCGACTTCGACCACGCGCGGGAGTGGCTGGCCGGGGTGCGCCGGCCGGGGTGAGGTGCTGCGGCGTGTCGGAGAACACGGCCCGAAACGCCGCACTGCGGCGCAGAACACCCCGGTTCCGGTAAGCGGTCATACCTGGTGGGTGCGACGATTCAGGTATGGCTGCTGTGAAGTCGCAACCGACCCGGATCCTGGTCGTCGGTGGGGGCTACGTCGGTATGTACACGGCCTTGAAGCTCCAGGCCAAGCTGCGCGCGAGTGAGGCGTCCGTGACGGTCGTCGACCCCCAGCCGCACATGACGTACCAGCCGTTCCTCCCCGAGGCCGCCGCTGGCTCGATCGAGCCAAGGCACGTCGTCGTGCCGCTGCGCCGGGTCCTGAAACGCTGTCACGTGCTCACCGGGCGCGTGACCGAGATCAACCACGCCGACAAGCGAGCCACCGTCGCCTCGCCGACCGGCGACCTGGAGTCCGTGGCCTACGACGTGCTCGTCGTGGCCCTCGGCTCGGTCGCCCGAACCCTGCCGATCCCCGGTCTGGCCGAACGAGGCATCTCGTTCAAGACCGTGGGTGAGGCGATCTACCTGCGCAACCACGTGCTGTCCCGGATGGACCTGGCCTCCACCACCGATGACCCCGAGCTGCGCAAGAAGCTGCTGACCTTCGTGGTCATCGGCGGCGGCTACGCGGGCATCGAGGCACTGGCCGAGCTGGAGGACATGGCCAGGTACGCCACCCGCTACTACCGCAACGTCAAGCCCGAGGACATGAACTGGGTCCTGGTGGAGGCGGCCGGGCGGGTGATGCCCGAGGTCAGCCCGAAGATGGGCGTCTACACCGTGGAGACCCTCGAGGAGCGCGGCATCAAGTGCTTCCTGGACACCAGGGTCGAGTCCATGGTGGACGGGCACGTGGTGCTCAGCGACGGCACCGAGTTCGACGCCGAGACCATCGTGTGGACCGCCGGGGTCAAGGCCAACCCGGTGCTGGAGCAGACCGACCTGCCGCGGGACGCCCGCGGCCGGGTGCGCTGCACGGCCAGCCTGCAGGTCGAGGGCATGCCGGATGCCTGGGCGGCCGGGGACAACGCCGCGGTGCCGGACCTGTCCCAGACCGAGCAGGATCCCAACGCCACCTGCAGCCCCTCGGCACAGCACGCGGTGCGCCAGGCCATGCGCCTCTCGGCCAACATCCTGGCCTCGCTGCGCGGCAAGCCGCTCAAGCCCTACCGGCACAAGTACGCCGGTTCGGTGGCCAGCCTTGGCCTGTACAAGGGCGTCGCGGACGTCATGGGGATCAAGCTCAAGGGCTTCCCGGCCTGGTTCCTGCACCGCACGTACCACGTGAGCCGGATGCCCACGTTCAACCGGAAGTTCCGCGTCGTGATCGACTGGACCCTTGCGCTAGTCTTCCGGCGCGAGGTGGTGTCACTCGGTCAGATCAATGATCCGAAGGCCGAGTTCGCACGCGCCACAGCGAGTTGAGCAACCAAGGGTCAAAATTCCATACTTCGGGCGTAAGAGTTACTCCGTCTGGAGTTCCTCGACACAGCGACGTACGGAATGTAACTTGAGGTTGTCTTGACATTCTGTGAGTTGGAACTTGAGACTACGCCCGGTGCCGCACCTGAACGTGTGAAGCATCACACCGAAGAGAGGTGACCGCCATGTCGATCGAGGAGCTGGCCGCCCTGGTACGCGAGGGGAAGGCCAAGGACAGCGCGCTCGCCGACTACGCCGCGGAGTACGCCAAGGCGCGGAAGGTCTTCCGCAAGAAGGACGACTGACACGTGACCGCCGCCGGACGGGGGCAGGAGGCAGCACCAAGGCCACCTGGTCCGCCTGCCGCCACCGAGGTGATCGACCCCGAGTCGACGCCCACCGAGGTGACGCCTGCCGCCGTCCCGCTCCCGGCCAGTCCGTCCAGGACCACCCCGCTGCTGCTGCAGGGTCAGGACTACTACTACCGCTCGCCCAGCACCTGCCTGGACTTCCAGGAGCGGGTGCACGAGATGGGCCTCGTCGAGGAGGACGGCGGCGATCCGCTGCCCTGCGTGCTGGTGCTGGCCAGGGCCGCGGACATGGAGATGAACGAACTCTCCCTCGCGCTGGCCGAACGCGGCATCCGGATGGTCCGCATCGACGCCGACCGCTGCCTCAACCTGCCGCTGACCATCTACACCGACGCCCCGCTGGTCGAGCTGGATCTGCGGCTGCTGCGCCCGATCCTGGTCTGGCGGCGGCACTTCGACATCTCCGCGGTCCCGGTCGACCAGCGCACCATCAGCGGCGCCTACGCCGCCGACCAGTGGCGATCAGTGATCAACTGGCTGGCCCAGCGCACTGACTGGGAGCACGTCAACCCGACAAGGGCCACCTGCCAGCTCGACCGGCTCACCCAGCTCACCGACGCCGCCGCGTTCGGGCTCAGGGTGCCGCGCACCGCGGTGACCACCCAGCCCGGCCGCACCAGGCCCGGCGGCGGCCGCTGCATCGTCAAGACCGCCGGTCAGCACCTGCTGGAGCCCCGGCCGGGCGCGCTGCACGGGCTGTTCCCGCGTCCGCTGGACACCAGCAGGGCCAGTGACAGCCCCGAGTCCGCGCCGGTGATCGTGCAGCAGTTCCTCAACGCCGACGGCGAGCTGCGGGTCTTCGTGGTGGACGACAAGCTGATCAGCTACTGGGTGGAGAAGCTGGACCCGGCGCAGCTGTGGGTCGACCCGGACGCGGTCAAGGTGACCAGGGCGGAGATCCCGGACGAGCTGGCCGTCAAGCTGCTCGCGCTGGCCCGGCACTGGAACGTCCAGGTGGCCGCGTTCGACCTGCTCACCGTGGACGGTGAGCACGTCTTCCTGGAGATCAACGTGAGCTGTGACTGGCGCTGGTTCGAGCACCGCGCCGGCAGCACCGAGGTCTCCGACGCGGTGCACGACTGGGTGGCAGGCCGCTTCACCGAGCTACTCGACGCCCGTGCGGGTCTCTAGCCCGCACGGGCCTCGCGAGCTGCGCTTTCGTGCGGCCGGTCGGGCCAGATGTGTTCGGCCGCACGGGCGAGTTGTCGCGATTGAGACCCGAAAGCGACCTTCCACGGCTTAGGCTGCCCGCTGCCCCCGTAGCCCAATCGGTAGAGGCAGGCCCCTTAAAAGGGTCCGAGTGACGGTTCGAATCCGTCCGGGGGCACTCGACAGCGGCGCCGTCCGCCCAGGTCAGCACGATTCCGTTCGGCTGACACCTAGGCGAACGGCGCCGCTTCCGTCTTTCCTGATAACCATTACCAACTGTAGTTGATCATCAGGCGGAGTGATCGCCCGGTCATCCGAAAGAGAACCGTCATGGTTGTCGCCGGACCGGTGCGCGGGCGCCGTCCTAGGCTGATCCGGTGGAACAGAAGCCGGGACAGGCGCAGGTGCGCGGACGGGTGCTGGTCGTGGACGACGACCTCACCGTGCGCGACGTGGTCCGCCGCTACCTGGAGGGCGCCGGGCACCAGGTCAGGGTGGCCGGTGACGGCGAACAGGCGCTGGCCCTGTTCGAGCAGGCCGCGGCCGACCTGGTGGTGCTCGACCTGATGCTGCCCGGCATCGACGGCCTCGAGGTCTGCCGCAGGCTGCGCAGGCACAGCGCGGTCCCGGTGGTCATGCTCACCGCGCTCGGCGAGGAGGAGGACCGGGTGGCCGGGCTCCAGCTCGGCGCGGACGACTACGTGACCAAACCGTTCAGCCCGCGCGAGCTGGTGCTGCGGGTCAACTCGGTGCTGCGCAGGCTGCGGGTGCCCGCGCCGCCGCCCCGGCTGGACCACCTCGCCGACGGCGACCTGCGGCTGGACCCGGTGGCCCGCCGCGCCAGGCGGGGCGGCGCCGAACTCGCGCTGACCACCCGCGAGTTCGACCTGCTCGCCTTCCTGATCGCCCATCCCGGCGAGGTCTACACCAGGGCCAAGTTGCTGGAACTGGTGTGGGGCTGGGACTTCGGCGACGCGGCCACGGTCACCGTGCACGTGCGCAGGCTGCGGGAGAAGATCGAACCCGACCCGGCCAACCCGGTGCGCATCGCCACCGTCTGGGGCGTCGGCTACCGCTACGACCCGAGCCCGGCATGAGCGAACTCGTGCACGCGGCCACCTACGCGCTCGGTTTCTCCGTCCCGGTCGCGCTGCTCGGCGCGCTGTTCCTGCACTGGTGCCGGGACCGCTCGCTCACCGCGGCCATCACCGTCGCGGTGCTCACCCCGCTGCTGGCCACCCTGGCCGGGGTGACCGCGGTCAGCGGGTTCATGTTCACCAGCCAGCTCACCACCACCGTGGTGATCTGCGTGCTGGTCGGCCTGGTCACCGTGCCAGCCGCGATGCTCTTCGGCCGGGCCATCGCCCGGCGCAGCGTGTGGGAACGTGAGGCCAGGGCCAGGGAACGCGCGGCCGAGGCGGCCCGGCGCGAACTGGTCGCCTGGATCAGCCACGACCTGCGCACCCCACTGGCCGGCATGCGCGCGATGACCGAGGCGCTCACCGACGGCGTGGTCACCGAACCCGCCGAGGTGCGCGGCTACCTGCTGGGCATCGGCCGGGAGACCGAACGGGTCTCGGCCATGGTCGACGACCTCTTCCAGCTCTCCCGGATCACCGCGGGCGCGCTCAACCTGGAACTGACCGCGCTGCCCCTGCGCGACCTGGTCAGCGAGGAGGTCGCCGCGCAGGCCGCGATCGCGCAGCGGGCCGGGGTCACCCTGGCCGAGGTGCCCAGTGACTGGCCGGTGGTGCACGGCAGCGCGCGCGAGCTGGGCCGGGTGCTGCGCAACCTGCTCAGCAACGCCATCCGGCACACCGATCGCGGCGGCGTGGTCGCGGTGGCCGCCGGCGAGGTGGACGGGCAGGGCTGGCTGGCCGTGGACGACGGCTGCGGCGGCATCCCCGACGGCGAACTGCCCAGGGTCTTCGACGTGGCCTACCGGGGCAGCGCGGCACGGACCCCAGAGCCCGAGCAGGCCGCCGGAGCCGGTCTGGGCCTTGCCATAGCCAGGGGACTGGTTGAGGCCCACCACGGCCGGATCAGCGCCAGCAATCACGGTCCGGGGTGCCGGTTCGAGATCCTGTTGCCACTCGCGCGCTGAAAGGTTCACCCGAACGTGTCGTTGCGGTGCGACACTGAGTGGCAATGGGCGCGGAAGAGACAGGACTTTTCGGGCCGGACTCGGTCACCTGGCGGGTGCACTCGGATCCGGTGCTGTTCCTCGGCGGCCTGCGGGCGCTGTTCCTGCAGGCGCTGCACCCGCTGGCGATGGCGGGGGTGGCGCAGCACTCCCAGTTCCAGGCCGACCCCTGGGGCAGGCTGATCCGCACCGCCGAGTACGTCGGCACCGTCACCTACGGCTCGCTCAGCCAGGCCCAGGCCATCGGCGCGGTGGTCCGGCGGGCGCACCGCGGGCTGACCGGGGTGGAGCCGGAGACCGGCCAGTCCTACCGGGTCACCGATCCGGAGCTGCTGCTGTGGGTGCACAACTGCGAGGTCGACTCCTTCCTGGACACCGCCCGGCGCAGCGGTATGCGGCTGCGTCCCGACGAGGCCGACGCCTACCTGGCCGAACAGGTCCGGGCGGCCCGGCTGGTCGGTGTGCCCGAGGCGATGGTCCCGGACTCGGTGGCCGCGCTGGCCGACTACTTCGCCCGGATGCGCCCGGTGATCCGGTGCACCGCGGCCGCCCGGCGCACCGCCCGGTTCCTGCTGTTCCCGCCGATGCCGACCCCGGTGCAGCTGTTCACCCCGGCCCGCCCGGCCTGGGCCGCGCTGGCCGCGCTGAGCTATTCGCTGCTGCCGGACTGGGCCCGCCGCGGCTACGGCCTGACCGGGCTGCCCGGCACCGAGCTGACCGCCACCGCGCTGGCCCGCTCGCTGCGGCTGGTGCTGATGGCACTGCCCACCTCACTCCGGCAGGGCCCGCACTATCGGGCGGCGCAGGCCCGGATCGCCTCGGTGTGTGACCGAACGGCCTAGTGGGTATCCCCTCGCGGGGGTCACCCGAAAGGCAGGCCATGAGCGCACCCGAATCGAAGTCCAGCCGAGCCGAGGGCCCGGACCTGGTGGAGCAGGGACCCGAGGACGCCGACGTGCTCTTCGTCCTTGATCCAGCGGGCCTGGGCAGGCACGGCGACCTGCCAGCCAGCTGGCGCGGCATCGCCCGCTCCACGCACATCGCCTGGCTGCGCCTGCCAGCCGCCGAGGCCGCCATGCCCAGGGCCAGGGACGTGCTGGAACGGCTGGCCGAGGGCGGCGGCGCGATCGACCTGGTGGCCGAGGGCGCGGCCGCCGAACCGGCCATGCTGCTGGCCACCGAGTCCTTCGCCGGCGGCGAGCCCAGGACGGTCCGCTCGGTGCTGCTGGTCGACCCGGAACCCCGGTCCCGGCCGATCGAGCAGGTGCTCATCGGGCACGGGGTCCGGGTGAAGGTGCTCGACCGCGGTGCCACGCGGGTGCCGCTGGGGCATCCGAGGGTGGTGGCCGAGGTCGCGGGGGAGTTGCACGGCCGTCGCATGCCCGCGCGGCCGCGCCGCACCAGCAGGCGGCCGTCGGTGGCCGGTCAGGTGTGGCAGGCCGTGCGGATGCGGATCAGGGACCGGTTCACCCGGCCCCGCTGAGCGCTCAGACCCGGCCGCTGCCGACCACGCCGTACTCGTAGGCGAAGACCACCGCCTGCACCCGGTCGCGCAGGTCCAGCTTGGTCAGCAGGCTGCTGACGTGCGTCTTCACCGTGTGCTCCGACAGCACCATGGCCTTGGCGATCTCCGCGTTGGACAGCCCTCTGGCCACCAGCTCCAGGGTCTGCGCCTCGCGCGCGGTCAGCGTGTCCAGCCGAGGGTCCGGGTTGTCCGGGGTGGGCCGCAGCGCGCGGCTGACCACGTCCTGCACCAGGCGGCGGGTCATCGAGGGCGCCAGCATCGCCTCGCCGGTGACCACCACCCGCACCGCGTGCACCAGGTCGTCCCGGCGCACGTCCTTGAGCAGGAAGCCGCTCACCCCGGCGTGCAGCGCGTCGTAGAGGTACTCGTCCAGGTCGTAGGTGGTCAGCATGACGACCTTGGCCTCGGTCTCGGCGCAGATCACCCTGGCCGCCTCGATGCCGTCCATGGTGGGCATCCGGATGTCCAGCAGCACCACGTCCGGGCGCAGCATCCGGGTGGCGAAGACCGCGTTCGCGCCGTCCTCGGCCTCGGCCACCACCTCGATGTCGGGCTGGCTGTCCAGGATCAGCCGGAAGCCCGCCCGCACCAGTTCCTGGTCGTCGGCGATCACCACGCGGATCGGCTCTACGCTCTGCTCGCTCACCACGGTCAACTCCCCCGTCCTACCCGGCTCACCGGGAAGTCCTTGTGCGCCAGCGGAATCTCCGCCGTCACCATGAACCCGCCACCCTCGCGCGGGCCGATCCGCACCACGCCGCCGCAGGCGCCGACCCGTTCCCTGATCCCGACCAGCCCACGCCCGCCGCGACCCGGCGGCGGGCTGTCCCCGCCGATCCCGTCGTCGAGCACCAGCACCGCCAGCTCGGCCCGCGACCAGCTCAGCCGCACCTCGGCCCGGCCGGCCCGAGCATGCCGGACGGTGTTGGTCAGCGCCTCCTGGATCAGCCGGTAGACCGCCAGTTCGGTGTCCGGCGGCAATGGCGCCGGGGTGCCGGAGACGCTGTGCTCCACGTGCAGCCCGGTGGCCCGGACCGTCTCGATCATCCGCGGCACGTCGTCCATGGTCGGCTGCGGCGCCCGGCGCGATTCGGCCGGATCCCTGGGCACCATCCCGAGCAGCCGCCGGAGCTGGGCCATCGCGTCCCGGCCCGCGGTGGCGATGGCGTCGAAACTGGCCTCGGCGCGGGCCGGATCGGCCCGCACCACCAGCGGTCCCGACTCGGCCTGCACCACGATCAGCGCCACCGCGTGGGAGAGGATGTCGTGCATGTCCCTGGCGATCCGGGCGCGCTCCGCGCTGGTCGCCCGCTCGGCCTCCAGCTGCTGTTCCTGCTCCAGCCGGTGCGCGCGTTCCTCCAGCGCCACGGTGTAGGCGGCGTTGGTGCGCACCGCCCAGCCCAGCAGGTAGGCGGTCACCGAGCAGGTGGTCAGGAAGGTGAACTCCTGGAACTCCATGTGGTCGATCCCGGAGTGCACCACCACCGCGAGCAGGGCCAGCGCCAGCGTGATCCGGCGGATCAGCGGCTCGCTGTGCCTGCTCACCGTGTAGACGCCCACCAGCGGGCCGTAGATGCTCCAGATGTCGGGCAGGTCCAGCGCGATGTAGACCAATTCGGCCACGCTGACCGTGATCATGGTGAGCATCGGCGACTGCCTGCGGAACAGCAACGGCAGCGCGGTGGAGGCCGCGACCAGGTAACCCCACCACGGTGGCGGACCGCCGCCGAGGCCGAGGCCGAGCGGCAGCTCGACCGCGAGCAGCACGATCACCACTACCAGCAGGTCCGCCTGACGGGCACTCAGGTTTTGCAGCGGGCGCGGCGGACGCCAGCCGAGTGGTGTGGACATGCGGGCTCCGAACCACTGCGCGACCAGGGCAGTACCCCCCAACCTACCGCCGGTGTGCGCGCTGAGGTCAGGGGCGTTCGGGGTGCTGTTCTGCCGGTTCTGCGGGTTCGGGTCCCGATGGTCGAGTTGCCAGGGCATCGCCCTGGCCGGGACCGTGCCCGAGGTGGACGGTGGCCGGATCGCCCGCGAAGCCCACGGCCGCGCCCGCCGCGACCGTTCCGAGTTCGCCGCCTCCACCCAGTTCCTCCTCCCCCGCCCGCCTGACCTGCGGTGAAAGCCGCGGCCGTCCCGCCGCACGCAGCTCCGCCCGCCACGGCGGTGGGGCGTGGGCCGACAGCGCGCGCCAGTGCCGTCCCGGGCACGCACGCCAGGTCTGCCCCGTCAGCGTTCCCGGAACGACGCCCGCGCACCTCGGCTGACGGTGGCGAGTTCGGCACCCGCGATGGAGGTAGCCCCCGGAAGGTTTCCGACCTGGGGACTAGGCCGCATGGCGTCCTCAGAGCGAGGGGGCTCCGGACAACCGGCCATTGTGGACTGAGAAGGGTCGGCGGATGGGGTCCGTTGTGGACGGTCAACCCGCCGAACGGCGGCGTTTGTGCTTGTTGTCCTGGTACGCGGTTACTGCCTTGCGTGAACTTCGCCAGACACCATCTGGTCCTTGCACTGCGTCAAGTCGTCCGCGTTGCGCTGCCTGACGCAGAGCGGGCAGAGTGAAGTCCTCGGACACCAGGGCGGCGAGTGGGACCAGGCGGGCGGGACCTGCCACGTTGGGCACGATGAACCGATTGAGGTTGTCGTACATCGCCCTGGCGATCAGTTCGCCCAGTGCTCCGTAGTCACCGGTGTCAGCTCGTTGCAATGCGGTGAGGTAGGCGTCCCGCTGCCGCTTGAAGATGACCACCGGCGGGTGGCCGAGCCGGACCAGGATGAGGTTGAGGACAAGCCGTCCGGTGCGCCCGTTGCCGTCGAGAAACGGATGTACCCGCTCGAACTCGTTGTGCAGACGGGCCAACTCCTCGGTCAGTGGCCGGTCTGGTTGCTCGCCCGTGCTGAGTCGCTGACCCACCTGGCAGACTTCGTCGACCCATTGCTGCATCCGAACTGGCACCAGCGGCCAGGCCGGCGGTGTCATGCCGCCGGAGAACGGGCGGATGTCGTGTTCGCGAAAGCATCCCGGCCCTTCGTGATCGGTGGCGTCCTTGTGTGGGGCTACGTCCCAGACCGGCGTCATCGCGGTGTGGTGTACCTGCCGGACTTCGCTGAGGGTCAGCAACCTGCCGTCGTGCCAGCCGTCGGGTTCGAGCGCCTGCCCGTAGACCCAACGGGCGGCATCGGCGTAGCCGCGCACCTCGTTGTATTCCCCGAGCGGTTTGGCTCCGACCGCGCGGCCTTGGTCGAGCAGTGCCTGCACCTCACGAAGCACCAGCGTGTTGCCCTCCAGGGCCGTGGAGTGGTGGGCTTCCAGATGCCAGATGTCGTCCCAGATCGACTGGGCTTCTTTGGGGTTGGGCAGGCCGCCGAACCGGGTGTTCAACTCGGCCAGGGCGTGTTCCAATCGCTGGTAGACACTGGCCCGGCTCGGCCGTCCCCTGCCCGCCACTACTGCTCCGCTTCTGGCCCGCACCAGGCCCAGCTCATCTCGCCGCGAGTTTGATACACCTGCGCCGCATCTAAATAAACTTATCAAACAGGGCGTGAGATGTTACTCAGTGGCACATGATGTTGCGGAGAGTATCGGTTTTCTAGTTCACCCGAAGGCTGGTCAGCAGGGCCGCGTGGTCGGAGTAGAAGACCCCGGGCCCGTGCCGGGGCAGCCGGGTGTCCAGCACCTGGCCGCCGGTGACCACCGCGCCCCTGGCGAAGGTCAGGTCGATGCGCTGCGGTGTGATCATCCGCTCGGTGGGCTGCGGGCTCCAGGTGCGGCCCTCGGCGGTGCACGGGCTGGGGTGCGCGGCGCGGTAGGTGTCGGTGAAGCCTGCCTCGACGAGCAGGTCGGTGGTGCGCAGCGGGTAGGACATGCCGAAGTGGTTCGGGCAGTCCTTCCACTGCTCGGTCCAGTCACTGGCCGCCGGGGTGTTGAAGTCGCCGCCGAGCAGGGCCGGGCCCGGCGGGAGGTGCCGGGCGATGATCTCGGACAGGTAGGTGGTCTGCGCGGTCTCGGCCGCGGCGACCGCCGCCGGGGTGTGCCGGGGCGGCAGACCGGCCCGGATGGCGGCGGCGTTCTCGTCGATCAGGTAGCCGTTCCACGGGTCGGTGTAGGGCAGCCAGGTGTCGAACAGGTTCAGCCGGCCGCCGCCGGGCAGCCGGACCTGGACACCGCCGAAGTTGAACGCGGTCACCTTGCCACCGGCAGGCGCGGGATAGGTCCTGGTCACCGGGTAGCGGGTGAAGATCCACAGGTTGTCGCCGCCGGTGGTGCTGGGCGTGATCTGGGTGCCGGAGTAGGCGCCCTTGCCCGCGCGCCGGGTCAGGGCCTGGCGGATCTGCTCGCCCGCGCCGTAGGTCTCCACGGCGAACAGCACGTCCGGGCGGGTCGCCACGATCTGGTCCAGCAGCCGGGGCAGGTTGTCCGCGCCTGCGCCGAGGCCGCCGCGCCAGATGTTCCAGGTGAGCACCCGGACATCGGCTGGGGCGGCCGTGGCAGGCACGGCCAGGCCGATCGTGAGTGCCAGTACGGACAGGAACAGACGGGACCAGCGCATGCGCGCAGGCTAACGGCGACAGATGAACGGCCGGTGGATCGCTGCCCCCCAGAGCGGCAATCCACCGGCCGACAACAGAAAACCGCGTTCCGGCCCCCGGCGGAACTCATTCGAACCCAGTCGAATCCGCGCTATGTTCGGCCGGTGATCCTGCTGCGATGCGACGCCGTGACGGTGGCGAACATCCGGCTGTCGCACTCGCCGATCATGGAGGCGGTCAGCTGGCTCAGTCTGGCCGCGACCGGTGGCAGGCATCCCGTCTTCGGCGATCCCGGCGCACTGGCCAGGGACTCGCTCGGCGCGGCCGAGGTCGAGCTGGTCACCGAGTTGCTGCCGCTGGACGGCAACCACTACACCCCGGACCTGCTCACCCCGCAGCCCCGGCCGGGCACCGCGGGCGAGGCACTGGAGGCGCAGCTCACCGACCTGGCCGAGAGTCCGGCGGAGCTGGTGGCCGAGCAGCTGGGCTTCGCCGAGAAGCACTGGGGGCGGCCGATGTCGCCGCGGGTGCGCGGGCTGGCCGAGGCGGGCACCCTTGGCGGGCGGCTGGCGGCCGGGCTGGGCACGTTCTGGCGGCGGGCGCTGGCCGAGGGCTGGGGCGAGATCGAGGCGCTGGTCGAGGCCGACCTCGCCGACCGGGCCCGGCTGCTCGCCACCAGGGGCGTCGGGGAGGTGCTGTCCACCCTCGATCCGAAGTGCAGCTGGACCGGCGCGGCGGTGGCCATCGACAAGCCGTACCAGGCCGAGGTCGACGTGGCAGGCCAGCCGATCGTGCTGGCGCCCTCGGTGCTGAGCTGGCCGAAGTTCATGATCCAGTGCGACGACAAGCAGCAGGTCGCGCTGTACTACCCGGCGGCCAGGGTCGGCGTGCGGACCCGGCGGGATCCGGCCGAGCTGGCTCGGGTGGTCGGCAGCACCAGGGCCGCGCTGCTGGCCGACCTGGGCGCGCCGCGCTCCACCGCCGAGCTGGCGCTGCGGCACGAGCTGGCCCCGGCCACGGTGTCCTACCACCTGGGCACGCTGCGCCGGGCCAACCTGGTCACCGCCAGCCGGGACGGCCGGTTCGTGCTCTACCAGCGCAGCGCGCAGGCCGACGCGCTGGTGGCGGCGTCCTAAAGCTCGAACAGCGTGCCGTCCGGCGGTGCGGCCACCCCGGCGGCGACCACCTCGGCGTGTTCCGGCGAGGCCGGGTCCAGCACCGGGTTGGTGTTGTTGAGGTGGGTCAGGATCCGGTGTTTGCCTGGGAAGCGGGACAGCACGTCCAGTCCGCCGCCCGGACCGGCGATCGGGATGTGCCCCATGGACTTCTGGTCCGCGTCGGCCTTCTTGCCGGTCGCCCCGGACATCTCCGCCGCGGCGTGGAAGGTGCCGTCGATGATCACGCAGTCGGCGTCCGCGACGAACTCGTCGAAGCCCGCCGGCCACTCGCGCAGGCAGGGCGCGTAGACCAGCGTGCCGCCACTGGCCGGGTCGGTGATCCGGTAGGCCACCACCCACGGTCCGTCCATTGTGGACTTTGCCGCGTACCGGGGCCGCTTGCCGCTGACCGGGAACGCGGTCACCGTCAGCTCGCCCGCCGGGTGCACCGGCACGCCGGGGGAGACGGTGTGCCAGTCCCAGCGCCGGTAGTGCTCGACCGTGCCGCGCAGGCCGAAGTCCTCGGTCAGCCCGTGCAGCACCGCCTCGGGCGCCCACACGTCGAGCCGGTCGCCCTCGCGCAGCAGCATCAGGCCGAGCGAGTGGTCCAGTTCGGCGTCGGTCAGCAGCACGCCCTTGACCGGGGTGTCCCGCGGCGGCTTCGGCCGGAACTCCTGGTGCGCCAGCAGTTGCGCCCGGATGTCCGGACTGGCGTTGACCAGGAACCAGCGTTCGCCGGTGGCGCTGACCGCGATGCCGTCCTGGGTGCGGTGGGTCAGCAGGCCGTCGCGGCCTGCCGAGCACATCCGGCAGGCGCAGTTCCACTGCGGGAAACCGCCGCCTGCCGCCGTGCCCAGCAGCAGAACCTTCATCGTGCTCCTCGTTCGGCGGCCAGCCAGCGCATCGCCAGCGGTGCGTCCAGCGGTTCGGGCGCCTGGTGGTGACGGGCCAGGATGGTGTCGATGATCGGCCGGTCCGGCGACTTCGAGCACACCGGGTCGGTGGCCGCCGCGTCCCCGGTGAGCAGGAAGGCCTGGCAGCGGCAGCCGCCGAAGTCGGTCTCCTTGCGCGGGCAGACCTGGCAGGTCGGGCTCATCCACTCGGTGCCGCGGTAGGCGTTGAAACTCTCGCCCTGGTACCAGATCTCGGCCAGTGGCCGGTCCTTGACGTTGTCCAGTTTGAGCGTGCTGATCGCGGTGGCCGCCGGGCAGGGCAGCACATCCCCGTTGGGCGCCACGGTGAGCTGACGCGCGCCCCAGCCGTGCATGCAGGGCTTGGGGTAGTCCTCGTAGTAGTCGGCCACCACGTAGACCACCTGCATCCGCCCGGCCAGCCGCTTGCTCGCCGCGCGCACGATCGGCTCCGCGGTGGCCAGCTGCTCCCTGGTCGGCATCAGCTGGGCCCGGTTCTTCAGCGCCCAGCCGTAGTACTGGGTGTTGGCCAGCTCCAGCCGGTCCACGCCCATGGTCTCGGCCATGGTGATGATCTCGCCGATCCGGTCGTGGTTGAGCCGGGTGAGCACCACGTTCCCGGTCAGCGGCAGGCCGACCTTGTGCACCACCTTCGCCGCGGCCAGCTTGCGGTCGTGCGCGCGGGCCCCGGCCACCTGGTTGCCGCGCACCGGGTCGGAGTCCTGAATGGACAGTTGCACGTGCGCCAGCCCGCGATCGGCCAGGTCCTGGAGCACCGGTTCGGTCAGGCCGAGCCCGCTGGTCACCAGGTTCACGTAGCAGCCGAGGTCGCTGGCATGCTCGACCAGCTCGCGGATGTCATGGCGGGCAAGGGGTTCGCCGCCGGACATGTGCACCTGCAGCACGCCAAGCTCGCGCGCCTGGGTGAGCACCGTGCGCCACTGGTCGGTGGTCAGCTCGTTGTTCTTGGCGATCAGCTCCAGCGGGTTGGAGCAGTACGGGCAGTGCAGCGGGCAGCGGTGGGTCAGCTCGGCGAGCATGCCCAGCGGGGCCTCGGCAGGGGACACCGGGATCTCAGACATCGGCCACCGCCAGTTCCACGATCCGTCGCTCGATCAGCGCGGCCAGCAGCCCGGCCACGTCAGCCACCGCAACCCCTTGGTAGCGCTCGGAGAGCAGCTTCACCACCGCGTCGACGTCGTTGACCCCGTCGCAGTGTTCGAGCACCGCGGCCGCGGTCGGGTTGGGCACCAGCACGCCCTCGGGGAAGAGCAGCACGTGCGTCTCGCGCACCTTGTCGTAACTGAGCCGCACCCCGCGGCGCAGCCTCGGCCGGGAGGTCCCGGTGATTTCGCTCATCGGGGTCAGCCCTTCGCCGCGGCGCGTTCGATCGAGTCCAGCAGGCTCCACAGCACATCGCACTTGAAGCTCAGCGCGGCCACCGCCGCGTCCTGCAGTGCCCTGGTGTCGCAGTGCTCCAGCACCAGGTCCACGGTCTCCTTGCCCTCGCCGGAGACCTTGTCGATCCGGGTGGTGAAGTAGGCCAGGTCCTCGCGCCGGATCCAGCTGTAGCCGGCCAGCACGTCGGAAACCCGTTGCCGCATCAGGTGTCCGGAGAACATCTCGGTCAGCCCGGAGGCCACGCCGATGATCCACGGCTGCTGCCGGGCGAAGTTGACATAGGCGTCCACCGCGAACCGGGTGCCGGGCGCGATGTGCCGCTGGTCCAGCACTTCCTCGCGGGTCAGGCCAACGGCCTGGCACAGCCGCAGCCAGCTGGCCGCGCCGCCCTCGCCGTCGACCTTGCCGTCGTGGTAGACGATCCGGTCCAGCCACTGCCTGCGCACCTCGGGCAGCGGGCAGTTGCTGATGATGGCCGCGTCCTTCTGCGGCAGCATGCACTGGTAGTACCAGCGGTTGGCCGCCCAGGTCCGCAGCTCGTGTTCGGTCAGCTCACCGGCGTGCATCCGCTGGTGGAAGGGGTGCGTTCCCCAGTAGCGATGGGACAGGGCCTGCAACGCGGCGAGGAAGTCCTCACGCGACAACACATCCTGGCTGGTGGCCATCTCCGCACTACCTCTCGAGGAGAACTCCGACAGTGCTGGCGGCGGCGGAGGCGGGCGGGGAGCCACAGGGCCGTGGCTCCCCGCCCTTGATGAGCATCAGTCCATGCGGGCCGCGTACGCGGTGACCTCCATGGGCGTGTCGTACTCGGTGAATTCCGGACGGGTCCACACTTCACGAGTTTCCATAACGCTCACTCCTCGGATCACGGGCGGTCCGCCGCCGAACCGCCCTCTCCAGTGCTCATGGCGAGCGACACCACGCTAGACACGTTTTTCTTGATCCCGCTATGGGCCGATCGTATTTTTCAGGGAACTTTCCAGACGGCATTGACAGCCCTAGCGGTAAGCGCTTGCCTTGGGTTAGGGTCGGACCCACTGCAAGCGTTTACATCCGACACTGTGCCGCCACCCTTGCCGCCGCCGTTTCCGCACTCCACAGGCATGATCAGGAGGGGCACGATGCACGCTCGACGCAGGACAGTCATCGGAGCTTTGGTCGCGACCGCCACCGCTGCGGCCACGCTCACCGCACCGGTCGCCACAGCGTCCGAGGTCTCCCCGACGGCGATCAAACAGATCGCTTCCGGACTCAATCAGGCGTGGGCGGTGGACTGGCTGCCCGATGGCACCGCGCTGTTCACCGAGAAGGACAGCAAGAAGATCCGCAAGATTGACAAGGCGGGCAAGGTTTCCGACGTTCAGACCATCCCAGGGGTGAGCGTCACCAAGGAAGCGGGCCTGCTCGGCATCGCGGTCTCGCCCACCTACGCGGCCGACCAGCTCGTCTTCATCTACTACACCACCGGCAGCGACAACCGGATCGCCAAGCTCAAGCTGGGCGAGGCGCCGCAGCCGATCGTGACCGGCATCCCGCGTGGTTCCCAGTTCCACCACGGCGGCCGGATCGCCTTCGGGCCGGACGGTTTCCTCTACGCGGGCACCGGTGACGGCCAGAACGGGGCCAACGCGCAGAACAAGAACTCGCTGGGCGGCAAGATCCTCCGGATCACCAAGGACGGCGCGGCCGCGCCAGGCAACCCGTTCAACAGCCGGATCTACAGCCTCGGGCACCGCAACGTGCAGGGCCTGACCTGGGTCGGCGGCCAGCTCTACGCCTCGGAGATCGGCGCCAGCAAGGTCGACGAGCTGAACAAGATCGACTCCGGCAAGAACTACGGCTGGCCGAGCTGCGAGGGCCCCTGCGGCACCGCGGGCTACACCAACCCGGTGAAGACCTGGTCGACCTCCTCTGCCACCCCGAGTGGCCTGGCCCACTACAAGGGCAGCCTGTACATCGCCTCGCTCAAGGGCGGGACATATAAGACAAACCTCAGCGGCTCCGGTGGCAAGATCTACACCAACCTGGGCCGCACCCGCGCCGCGAACGCCGCGCCGGACGGTTCGCTGTGGATCATCACCCCCGGTGGGATCTACACCTCTGACGGCAACTGAGCCGGCCGTCACCTGATCAGGGGGCCCGTGACCTGGGACCGGACACGGGCCCCCACCCACATCCGCAGCACGCGCCAGGAGTTCGCCATGCCCGTTGCCCGGATCGCCACCCTCGCCGCCGCGGTCACCCTCGGCCTGCTGGCCGCGACCCCGGCCCAGGCCGTCACCCGGCCGCCAACCGAGGTCACCGGTGGACTGGCGGTGCCATGGGGTGTCGGATTCCTGCCCGACGGCAGCGCGCTGGTCACCGAACGGGACTCCGCCCGCATCCTGAACATCCGCGGCGGCCAGGCCACCGAGGTGCAGAAGATCGCCGACGCCCAGCCGACCGGCGGCCACGGCGGCCTGCTCGGCCTCGCGGTCTCACCGAGGTACCAGAGCGACCGCACGGTGTTCGTCTACTACTCCACGAGAACCGACAACCGGATCGCCAAGCTCCGCCTCGGCCAGCCCCCGGTGCCGCTGGTCACCGGCATCCCGGTGGGCGTCAAGCGCAACGGCGGCCGGCTCGCCTTCGGCCCGGACGGCCACCTGTACGCCACCACCGGCGACACCGCCCGTCCCGAACTCGCCCAGGACCCGAAGTCACTGGCAGGCAAGGTCCTGCGGCTGACCACCAGCGGCAAACCCGTGCTCGGCAACCCCTTCGGCACCCTGGTCTACTCCTACGGCCACCGCGACCCCCAGGGCCTGACCTGGGACCGCGACGGCAGGCTGTTCCTGGCCGAGGCCGGTGACGCCAAGTGGGACGAGCTGAACCGGGTGCTGCCCGGCCGCAACTACGGCTGGCCGCTCTGCGAGGGCAAGTGCGGTGACCCGCGCTTCGTCGACCCACTGGTGGTCTGGCGCACCGAGGAAGCCACCCCGAGCGATATCGCCTACTACAAGGGCAGTCTGTACGTGGCCGGACTGGTGGGCCAGCGACTCTGGCAGGTGCCATTGCGCGATGGCCGTACTGGCACGCCGAAAGCCTTGTACAACAAGGAGTTCGGCCGCCTGCGCACGGTGGAGCCCGCGCCGGACGGATCGCTGTGGATCACCACCTCCAACGCGCCGGCGCCGGACCGCATCCTGCGCAGCGAGGGCTAGCGGCCGAGGAAATCGGTGATCCGGGACTCGTCCCAGGCCCCGTCGGCGAAGACCACCGTGTACCGCAGCACCAGCTGCTCTCCCGGTGGCACAACGACTTCCGCACTATAGAACGGTGCCGGGCACAGCCCTGGGTAGTCCGAACTGCGGGCGAACCACTCGGTCGGATGGCCCGGATTCTCCGGTGCGTCAACAAAAAGCACCGTGGAGTGCGGGCCGCTCTCCCCGTGCTGACCGATGTACGCGGCCCAGCCCGCCCTGGCGCCCATGGGATCGTGCGCACCGGGGACCAGCACCCGGCCGCCGATGAACTCCCGTGGGCCGCGCCAGAACAGGCCGCCGTAGCCGGCGTTGGGGCGGCCGTTGGTGCTGGGGCTGCCGAAGTGGATCGGGGTCCGGGTGGTGTTGCGCAGCCGGGTCTCGAACCCCAACCGCCAGGCGTGCTCGGGGGCGGACGCGGTGACCTGGACGTGGCGGCGTTCGACCAGCAGTTCCGCGCCGGTCGGTGTGCGCCAGCTCAGGCGCTGGCACAGCCGGAAGGTCTCGCCGGTGCACTCGAGCTGGTCGAAGCCCAGGTGGACCTGGCTGCCGTTGTCGGGCAGTTCCAGGTATCCCGCACCGGCGCGGTAGGTCGGGCCGCCCCAGAAGTTGGTGTCGTGCACGTGTGCCACCGCGAGTTGCAGGCCCTTGTGCCAGGTGTGGTCGGACGGGCGGTAGTCCGAGACCAGTGCGCCGCGCAGGGTGCGCAGCGGGTGGAAGTAGGGCTTCGGGGATTCCCGTCGGGGGCACGCTGGGCGGTAGTGGTAGCTCAGCAGCCGGACGCCGGCGTGCCACAGGTCCACGGATCGGTCCGGTACGTGCCGCAGGGTCAGCGCGGTCATCGGCGCACCAGCCTCGGAGTCGGAGAAGGGCTTTCCGGCCGTCCGGGAACGGCCGGAAAGCCCTGTCTCACACGCGTTCGGCGATGATGATCCGGTTGTCGTCGTAACCCAGCCTGCCGCCGATCCACTGGCCACCACAGGTCACCAGTACCAGCCGGTGGTTGCCGCTCTGGGCGAACAACGACTCCGCGCGTTGCGGCAGCTGGTCCTTGTGCACGGTGTGCACCTCGGTGATGCGGTAGTTGTAGGTCTTGCCGGTGGCGTCCTTGACGGTGACCTGCTGGCCCTTGTCACTGCGCCACAGCTCGGCGAACGGCCCGGTCGCGCCCTTCCAGTTGACGTGCCCGGCCAGCACCGTGGCGCCCTTGGCCGAGTCCAGTCCGGCACCCCACCAGGTGGCGTCCCTGATGCCGTCGGGCACCGGCAGCACCCCGTCGGGGGCCACCTCCCTGCGGACCAGGGTGGCGGTGCCGCCCTCGGGCAGCCGGATCGTGCCGGGTCGCTGCCCGCCGGCCGGCTGCACGATCTGGTTGGGCTGACCCGGTTTGGCCGGGGTGGTGGTCTGCGCCGGGTTCCCGCCGCCGGGCTGGCCCCAGCGGATCAGCGGCGCGTCGCCGATGTCGGTCAGCGGACGGGCGCGCAGCGGTGACGGCGGAGGGGACTCCACCGCCACCGGCTCGCCGATGACCGTCGTGGTGAGCTGGGAGGCGCCGAGTCCGGCCGCCACGCACACCGCGGCCACCCCGAGCAGGCCGAGTCCGGCTACTCGGGCGCGGTTGTCGCGTTTGGTCTCACCGGGATACAGCGATCTCCCCATGGGTCACCGCTGGTGCAGACGTCGACGCAGAGCCATGACGCCCAGGGTAGCCATGACCAGCGTGAAAATAGCGAATCCGACCAGGCCTGCCGGTTCCACCTGGGTCACGGTCGCGGCCTGGGCCACCGGCAGCTCGGGCTCGTCACCCGCCGGGATCACCCTGGGCACCACCGGCTTCTTCGGCACGTTGGCCTTGTTGGTCAGCGACAACGCCAGCGTGTTGCCCGGTGCGACCGTGCCGCAGACCGTCGGCGGCTTCTTCGGGTCGAAGCCCTCCTCATAGCCCTTGGCCGGGATCAGCTCGATCAGGCAGATCTCCTGCGGGGTGCGCAGGTCGGCCACGGACACCTGACCGTCGTCGCCGGTCTTGACCACCAGCGGCTTGCCGTCCACGCCGGTCAGCGGGGAACCGTCCTGCTTGAGCGCGGGCGCTTCCTTGTCCGGCCCGGTGATCCGCAGCGTCACGCCGGGGATGGCCGCGCCACTGGCCGCGTCCACCTTGCCGATCTTGACGATGCCGGGCTGGGTCACCGCTGGCACGGTGGCCTCGGCCGAGATCGGGGTCTGCCCGCCGGTGGTCAGCGCCCGCTGCGCGGTGGGCTTGTTCGGCAGCAGCAGCACCGGATCGGCGTTCGGGCTCTCCACGGTGGCCACCAGCTTGGGGTTGGGGCCCTTCGGGATCACCGCGACGACCAGTGGTTTGCCGCCCGCCGGGGTCTTCACGGCGCCGTCACTGGCTTCCCCGGCCAGTTCGGCGTCGATCGCCTTCAGCTTGACCGGCACACCCGAGACCGGCTGACCCTTGGCCGAGGTGACCGCGATGGTCCAGTTCCCCGGCTTGCCGATCAGCTGCCCGTCCTTGGGCGCGGTCACGGCCAGCTTCCACGGCCCGTAGTGCGCGTCCGCGTCCGCCTGCAACCGGCCGACGGCCTGCCTGGCCTCGGCCGACAACCCGTTGAGGTGGAAGTCGACGTCATAGCCGATGCGGGTGAAGTTGTTGGTCTTGGCCAGCAGCTTCGGGTCCTTGGTGCCCGAGGTCCAGCTGTGCAGCAGGTGCGCCAGTGCGGCGGCCTCGGACTTCGAGGCGGTGTCCTGGTAGCGCAGCAGCAGGTAGGAGATCTTGGCCTTGGTCTCGGCGGGGAGGGGGGTGTTCCACTTGGTGGTCAGCCCGTCCTTGCTGGGCGTGTACTCGAGCGCGTCGCCCGGTTCGTCGAGGGCGAACCGGACGCACCACACCTGCCGGCCGCGCCAGGTGTACGAGCCGATCCAGTCATCTCCCTTGGGTCGGCCCTGATACTCCTGAGGCTTGGTGTACTCACCGCTGCGCTCCCCGGCGGCCAGCGCCGAACCGGGTATCACCAGCGCGAGGCCGCCGGCGGCGAGCGTCACGCTCATCGCCCCGACCAGCAGATTTCTAAGGCCTGGCATGAAAGCTCCTTGCTTGCTACGGCCTGTCGCCACGCATGCTCGCGGCCGCCCCGGGCGAGTCGCAATCGGCCTTTAGAGCTACGCAAGCAGGTGACTGTGTGGTGTCTCTCACCTTGACGTCTAGACCATTTGGCGCATCTGGCTGATCTTGTCGGCCTACGTTGCGCCCACGATCGGACTCGTCCTCATAACCCAGAGCGAAGACGGGGGCGCTCATGGGACGATGCGGGAGCGAGTAAAGTCAGCTTTACCTGTCATGGAACCGGTCCGCGCCTTCGGACGTTGTACCGGATGACGGCGCGAGCACGCTCCAGGAGGACCAGGTGCGCACTAGCAGTAACCCGGCGTTCCGTAACCTGCCCCACCAGGGGTCCGGCTACGCGACGTTCAACACCGGCGGCCAGCCCGCCGGCTACCAGGCTGGCTATCAGGAGCAGCCCGGCTACCAGCAGCAGTACGATTCGCGGCCCGGGATTTCCGAGCGTCCGATGACCGTGGACGACGTGGTCATGAAGACCGCCACGTCCTTCGGCATCACTCTGGTCGCCGGTTTCCTGACCGCCTTCTTCCAGGCCTACTACCTGGCCCTGCCCGCGGTGCTCATCGGGCTTGGTGTCGGTCTGTTCCTGTCGTTCCGTCCGCGGCCGTCCGCGCCGCTGACGCTGACCTACGCGTTGTCCCAGGGCGTGGCACTGGGCGCGATCAGCGCACTGGTGAACCTGCGCTTCCCGGGCATCGTGGTGCAGGCGCTGATCGGCACCGCCGGTGTGTTCGCCGGCATGCTGGTCGTCTACAAGACCGGTGCGATCCGGGTCACGCCGAAGCTCACCCGCTGGGTGATCGGCGCGCTCGTGGGCGTGCTGGTGCTGGTGCTGGCGAACCTGGTGGCGAGCTTCATCGTGCCCGGCGGCCTCGGCCTCCGCAGCGGTGGCGCCATCGCGATCATCTTCAGCATCATCGTGATCGGTGTGGCCGCGTTCGCGCTGCTGCTCGATTTCGACCAGGCCGACGAGATGATCCGCTCCGGCATGGACGCCAAGTGGGCCTGGTACGCCGCGTTCGGCCTGACCGCCACGGTGGTCATGCTGTACTTGGAGATCCTGCGCCTGCTGAGCTACTTCAGGCAGGACTGACGCTCCGGCGCGGTACCGCTTAGACACGAGAAGGCCCCCGGTTCGCCGGGGGCCTTCCTCGTTTCTTGGGGCTGCTCAGTTCAGCTCAGGCGCTCCAGCACCATGGCCATGCCCTGACCGCCGCCGACGCACATGGTCTCCAGACCGATGGTCTTGTCGTGCCAGGACAGCGAGTTGAGCAGGGTGGTGGTGATCCGGGCGCCGGTCATGCCGAAGGGGTGGCCGACCGCGATCGCGCCGCCGTTGACGTTGACCTTCTCCAGCGGGATGCCCAGGTCGCGGTAGGACGGGATCACCTGGGCCGCGAAGGCCTCGTTGATCTCGACCAGGTCCACGTCGTCCACGGTCATCCCGGCCCGCTTGAGCGCCTGCTGGGATGCCTGCACCGGGCCAAGGCCCATGATCTCCGGGGACAGTGCGGACACGCCGGTGGAGATCACCCTGGCCAGCGGGGTGATGCCGAGCTGCGCCGCCCTGGTGTCACTCATGATCACCAGCGCGGCCGCGCCGTCGTTGAGCGGACAGCAGTTGCCCGCGGTGATCCGCCCGTCCGGCCGGAACACCGGCTGCAGGGTGGAGACCTTGTCGTAGCTGGTGCCGGCCCGCGGGCCGTCGTCGGTGCTGACCACGGTGCCGTCGGGCAGCTCGACCGGGGTGATCTCGCGGGCCCAGAAGCCGTTGGCGATGGCCTTCTCGGCCAGGTTCTGCGAGCGGACGCCGAAGTGGTCCATGTCCTCGCGGGTCACGCCCTTGCTCAGGGCGAGGTTCTCCGCGGTCTGGCCCATCGGGATGTAGACGTCGGGCAGCAGCCCGGACTCGCGCGGGTCCACCCATTCGCTCGCACCGTGCTCGGCGGCGTGCTGGGTGCGCGCCTGCGCGTCGGCGAAGAGCGGGTTCTGGGTGTCCGGCCAGCCGTCGGAGTTCCCGCGCGCGTAGCTGGAGACGATCTCCACCCCGGCGCTGATGAAGACATCGCCCTCGCCTGCCTTGATCGCGTGCAGTGCCATCCGGGTGGTCTGCAGGCTGGAGGCGCAGTACCGGGTGATGGTGGTGCCGGGCAGGTGGTCGTACCCGGAGAGCACGGCCACCGCGCGGGCCATGTTGAAGCCCTGTTCCCCGCCGGGCAGACCGCAGCCCAGCATCAGGTCGTCGATCTCCCTCGGGTCCAGCTCGGGCACCTTCGCCAGTGCGGCCTTGACCATCTTCGCGGTCAGGTCGTCGGCGCGGACATCCTTCAGGGAGCCCTTGTTGGCGCGGCCGATGGGGGAGCGGGCCGTCGCCACGATCACGGCTTCAGGCATGTCGAGAACTCCTTTGTTCGCCTGAAGCGCAGCCTACTGTCCGGTAACGGCGGCGGAGTGTGACGTTGCCGGGGGCACCCGCTTGAGCCGCCGGTTCAGCCCGGCCACCAGCTTCGCGGTGGGCCGCCTGGCCTCGGCGGCGGCCGAACGGGTGGGCCGGTCGGGCAGTGGCCCGCCGTCCCAGACGCTGGCGGCCACGCACAGTTCGGGCAGCAGCAGGTCCACCGCGGCGGCGTAACCGGCCGCGGAGGGGTGGAACATGTCCTTGCTGAACAGCTCGCTCGGCCGGGTCAGGAACTCCGGCGAGAGCAGGTCGGCCAGTGGCACCGCCCGGCCGCCAGCGCCCACCACGGCCCGGCGCTGGGCCCTGGCCAGGGTGAGGCTCCAGGAGCGCACCAGCGCCCGCAGCGGCTGCGCGATCGGCCGGATCGCGCCCAGATCCGGGCAGGTGCCCACGACCACGGCCACACCGGTCTCGGTGAGTCGGCGCACCGCGGCGCCCAGCATCAGCGCGCAGGCGGCCGGTCCGAGCCTGGCGGTCACGTCGTTGCCGCCGATGATCACCAGCGCCACCTCCGGCGGGGTGAGCAGCGCGGCCTCGGTCTGCCCGGCCAGCTCCCGGCTGGTCGCGCCGCTGATCGCGTGGGTGAGCAGCCGCACCGGGCGCTCGGACTCCGCGGCCAGTCCACGGGCCAGCAGCACCCCTGGCAGCTCCTCGGTGGTGTCGCAGCCGACCCCGGCCGCGGAGGAGTCGCCGAGCACCGCGAAGACCAGTGGATCGCCGGTGATCCGCGGGTCGGCCGGCGCGTGCGGGCCGCTGCCGTCGGGCAGGTACACGCCGTCGGCGCGCAGTGGCGCGGCCGGCACTCCGATGATCTTCCGAGCCCGTTTGGACTGCTCGGAGAGCAATCCGTACGCGGCGCCGGACAGTCCGCCGACCGCACCCGCGGTGAAGACCGCGGCGCGGAGAATACGAAGTCCGAACACGGCTCGTGCCTCCCCTCCGCCTGGTGGTTCCCCCAAGGCCCCACACACCAGTTGTTCACCCAGTGTTCCGTAAGTAAGGCCAAACGGGTTAACGGAGGGTAGATGGTTTTACTTCCCACTTTTGGGTGGTGCGAACAATTTCGAAGCCGCCCAACAGGATTAGCCTGATCGTGAGTTTCGACTCAGGCGCGCTCGGCCGAGAAGGGGACCTCGGCCCGGTGCAGCGGGTCGTCGTAGTGCCCGAGCAGCGCGGACAGCTGGTGACCGAGCCCGGTCAGCGGGAACGGGATGGCCTTGCCCTCGAACTCCGGCTCCAGCAGCGCGGACTCCAGCAGCTCGGCCCCGCGCCCGAAGGTCAGCGCGAACAGGCGGCCGTTCACCTCGGCCAGCAGGGCGGAGTCGGCGCCCCCGGCCCCGGCCAGCGCGAAGTGCTCGGCCAGCTCCTCCGGACCCGGCTCGCCCTCCTGCGCGCGCACCGCCAGCGCACAGGAGAAGTCCAGCTCAGCGCGGGGGAGCAGGCAGACGATGTCCGGCTGGCCGCGGCCCGGCAGGGCCAGGGCGTCCCCGAAGGAGAGGGCCTCGGTGGTGAACAGGTGCACCGTGAGTTTCATGGCTACCCCCGACGCGAGACCGGCTCAGAACGGATCTTTCCGACAGGCCAAGAATACGTGACCTGGGGGTGGACGAGGGTGGCCAGGAGTGGCCCGTGCCACGGAGTAGCAGCGATCGGGTGACGCTGAGCCAGCTACGCTGACCCGGACGTCTCAACTACTGGGAGGACCGCGCGGTGGAGTACGCCGAGCACGTGATGGACCTGGTCGGCAACACCCCGCTGGTCAGGCTGAACTCCCTGACCGAGGGCCTGAAGCCGCTGGTGCTGGCCAAGGTGGAGTACCTCAACCCCGGTGGCAGCGTGAAGGACCGGATCGCGCTGCGCATGATCGAGGCGGCCGAGGCATCCGGCGAGCTGAAGCCCGGCGGCACCATCGTGGAGCCGACCTCGGGCAACACCGGCGTCGGCCTGGCACTGGTCGCCCAGCGCAAGGGCTACCGCTGCGTGTTCGTCTGCCCGGACAAGGTCAGCGAGGACAAGCGCAACGTGCTCAAGGCCTACGGCGCCGAGGTCGTGGTCTGCCCGACCGCGGTCGCGCCAGAGCACCCGGACTCCTACTACAACGTCTCCGACCGCCTGGTCACCGAGATCCCCGGCGCCTGGAAGCCCAACCAGTACGCCAACCCGCAGAACCCGGAGTCGCACTACCACTCCACCGGCCCCGAGCTGTGGAAGCAGACCGACGGCCGGATCACCCACTTCGTGGCGGGCGTTGGCACCGGCGGCACCATCTCCGGCACCGGCCGCTACCTCAAGGACGCCTCCGGCGGCAAGGTCAAGGTCATCGGCGCCGACCCGCACGGCTCGGTCTACTCCGGCGGCACCGGGCGGCCCTACCTGGTCGAGGGCGTCGGCGAGGACTTCTGGCCGACCACCTACGACCGCACCGTGTGCGATCAGATCATCGAGGTCTCCGACGCGGACTCCTTCGACATCACCCGCCGCCTGGCCCGCGAGGAGGGCCTGCTGGTCGGCGGCTCCTGCGGGATGGCCGCGGCGGCCGCGCTCAAGCTGGCCGAGGGCCTGACCGAGGACGACGTGGTGGTCGTGCTGCTGCCGGACAGCGGCCGCGGTTACCTGTCCAAGGTCTTCAACGACTCCTGGATGGCCTCCTACGGCTTCCTGACCGCCGACCACAGCAGCGCCTCGGTCGGCGATGTGCTGCGGCGCAAGGACGGCACCCTGCCCGAGCTGGTGCACGTGCACCCGAACGAGACCGTCGCGGACGCCATCTCGGTGCTGCGCGAGTTCGGCGTCTCGCAGATGCCGGTGGTCAACGCCGAGCCGCCGCTGATGGCCGCCGAGGTGGCAGGCGCGGTCAACGAGAAGGACCTGCTGGACGCGCTGTTCGCGGGCGAGGCCGCACTGGCCGACCGGGTGGAGACGCACATGTCGCCGCCGCTGCCGACCATCGGCGCCGGCGAGTCGATCAGCACCGCGATGAAGGCGCTGACCGACGCGGACGGCGCGATGGTGCTCATCGACGGCAAACCGGCCGGCGTTGTCACCCGACAGGACGTGTTGGGCTTTCTCGCGGGCCGATAATGCGCGTTGGGACTACGCCCGTTCGGAGCATCCGATAGCGTTGCCGCAACCACACGACGGCCAGCCACCCCGAAGGGGGTAAGGAACCCGATGAGCGCTCCGCAGCCGCCCCAGCAGCCGTATCCAGGCCAGGGTGGGCAGCCGCAGGCTGATCCGCAGAGTGGCGCGGCCGACCCGACGCCGTCCCCGGCGCAGGGTCTGCCGACGACCACGCACACGCCGCACGCCGACACCACCCAGGTGATCTCCTCGGCGTTGGGCGCTTCCGCGGGGCAGCCTGCGCAGCCCGCCAACCCGGAGGCCACCCAGGTGGTCCAGCCGGGCGGCGCCGCGCCTGCCGCACCCGCGCCGGATGCCACCCAGGTGGTGCCGCCGGGTCAGCAGCCGCCGGTGACACCGCAGTACGCGCCGCCGTCCTTCGCCCAGCCGCAGCCCGCGCCGCAGCAGCCGACCGGGCCGCAGGCCCAGCCGCAGCAGCAGTGGGGGCAGCCGCAGGCCCAGCCCGGTCAGCAGCAGTGGGGTCAGCAGCCCCAGCAGCAGCCCGGCTACCCGCAGACCGGCGGCCAGCCCCAGCAGCAGTGGGGTCAGCAGCCGGGCACCGGCCCGCAGCCGCAGCAGCAGTGGGGCCAGCCCCAGGCACAGCCCGGTCAACAGCAGGGCTGGGGCCAGCAGCAGCCGCAGCAGGGTTACGGCCAGCCGCAGCAGGGCTGGGGTCAGCCCCAGCAGGGCTACGGGCAGCCGTACGGCCAGGCAGGTGGCAGCAACACGCTGCCGGTGGCCATGTGGGTCTCGGTCGGCGTCGGCGGCCTGGCTTTGATCTTCAACATCATCAACCTGATCAACATCCTCGGCCTGCCGTCCCGCTTCGTGCCCGGCACCATCTACATCAGCGTCGTCATCGGCTTCCTGGTGGCGATCGGGGTCGGCGTGCTGGGCTTCATCGGTGGCTCGCAGGGCGCCAACTGGGCCCGGATCACAATCACCGTGCTCGGCGGCATCGGCGTGCTCGGCGGCCTGAGCGGCCTCGCCCTCGGCGGGTTCCTCACCATCCTGCCGCTGCTGCTCTGGATCGGTGTGCTGGTGGTCTGGTGGCTGCCTGGCACCACCGCCGGCATGAAGCTCAAGCAGGCCCAGCGGCCGCAGCCGATGGGTGGCTACGGCCAGCCGCCGCAGCAGCCGCCCTACGGCGGTGGCGGCGGGGGTTACCCCGGCTACTGAGCCGTAGCGCGAAAACCGTAAACGAAACTTCAGCCCCCGGCCCGCCAAGGCCGGGGGCTGATCGTTTCCCGAGCACGTAGGCTCGGCCCCATGAACGACGGCTTCGCGACCAGGGCCATTCACGCCGGCCAGGACCCCGACCCGACGACCGGGTCGGTCATCGTGCCGATCCACGCCACCTCCACCTACGCCCAGGACGGCGTCGGCGGGCTGCGCGGCGGCTATGAGTACTCCCGCACCGGGAATCCCACCCGGACCGCGCTGGAGACCTGCCTGGCCTCGCTGGAGGGCGGCAGGCACGCGCGGGCGTTCGCCTCCGGCATGTCCGCCACCGACGCGGTGCTGCGCTCGGTGCTGCGCCCCGGCGACCACCTGGTCATCCCGGACGACGCCTACGGCGGCACCTTCCGGCTGGTGGACAAGGTGCTCTCGCAGTGGGGCATCGAGCACACCCCGGTGGCCCTCTCCGATGTGGACGCCGTGCGGGCCGCGATCCGGCCCAACACCAAGCTGCTGTGGGTGGAGACGCCGACCAACCCGCTGCTCAACATCGCCGACATCGCCGCGCTGGCCACCCTGGCCGAGACCGCGGGCGCGAAGCTGGTGGTGGACAACACCTTCGCCTCCCCGTACCTGCAGAACCCGCTGGAGTTCGGCGCCGACGTGGTGCTGCACTCCACCACCAAGTACATCGGCGGCCACTCCGACGTGGTCGGCGGCGCGCTGATCACCAGCGACGACGAGCTGGCCGAGCAGTTCGCCTTCATCCAGAACGGCGCGGGCGCGGTGCCCGGCCCGTTCGACGCCTGGCTGACCCTGCGCGGCCTGAAGACCCTCGCGGTCCGGATGGACAAGCACAGCGACAACGCCGAGCTGATCACCCAGGCCCTGCTCGACCACCCGAAGGTCGGCGCGGTGCTCTACCCGGGCCTGGCCGACCACCCCGGCCACCACGTGGCGGCCAAGCAGATGCGCCGCTTCGGCGGGATGATCTCCTTCACCGTCACCGGTGGCGAACAGGCCGCGCTGGATGTGTGCGCCAAGACCCGGCTGTTCACCCTGGCCGAGTCCCTCGGCGGGGTGGAGTCGCTGATCGAGCACCCCGGCAAGATGACGCACGCCAGCACCGCGGGCTCGCTGCTGCAGGTCCCGGCCGACCTGGTGCGCGTCTCGGTGGGCATCGAGGACGGCGCCGACCTGGTCGCCGACCTGCTGCAGGCGCTGGACTGAGCACTCCGGGGGTAGAGCCTGCCCCCGCACGAAGTCGGCAGCCCGCGCCAGCGCCTGGCGCGGGCTCGCCGACCAGCATTGACCGCATGGCAACTCAGCTCAGCAGGCGGGCACTGCTCGCGACCGCGGTGGTCGTGACCGGGACGCTGCTCACTCCCCTGTCGGCCCAGGCCGCACCGGACCCGGTGCGTGCGCTGGAGCAGGCCGCGCATCCGTTGCGGCACACCGAACCCGGTCGTGACCACGCCGACCTGCGGGCGCTGGGCCGGATGATCGGCGCGGCCACGGTGGTCGGCCTCGGCGAGGCCACCCACGGCTCGCACGAGTTCTTCGCCATGAAGGAGCGGGTCTTCCGCTACCTGGTGCAGGAGAAGGGTTTCCGGGCCTTCGCACTGGAGATGAGCTGGCCGGCCGGGCTGAAGATCAACGAGTTCCTGCAGACCGGGAACGGTGACGCCCGCGCGATCGCCAAGGAGACGCTGAGCGGCAGCCCGTGGGACCGCGAGGAGTTCGTCAGCCTCATCGAGTGGATGCGCGAGCACAACCGGCGCAACCCCGGCCGCACCGTGCACTTCGTCGGCGACGACCTCGGCGCGCCAAGGGTGGGCGCGGAGTTCTTCGACCGGGTGACCGGCTACCTGCCCGCGCTCGCTGAGTACTACACCGGCCTGCGTCCCCTGGACGACGTCTTCGCCTATCTCGGCAAGCCGGTCCGGGAACGCAGGCTGCTGGCCGAGCGGGCCAGGCAGGCCCTGGACCTGATCAGCGGCCTGCCCCGGCACGGCGAGCAGTTCGAGCTGGCGGTGCAGAACGCCCGCTCCATCGCCGAGACCGCGCACTTCCTCACCGTGGACCCGGCCGATCCGGCCGGGCTCGCGGAGTTCCAGCGGTTCCGGGACGAGGTGATGGCGCGCAACGTGCTCTGGTGGCAGCGGCGCACCGGGCACAAGATCCTGGTCTCGGCGCACAACGGGCACGTCGGCTACGTCTCGGGCACCCCGGCGGCCTACCCGAAGACGCAGGGCGCGTTCCTGCGGGACCGGCTGGGCGCGGACTACCTGCCGATCGGCTTCAGCTTCGACCGGGGCTCGTTCCTGTCCAAGGACACCGCCCTCGGCGGCGACTGGAAGCAGTTCTCCGTTGGCGCGGCCGAGCCCGGCTCGAACGAGCACACCCTGGACCGGGTCCGGCACCGGGACTTCTACCTCGACCTGCGCACCGCGCCGCCGTCCGCGCGGGCCTGGCTGGACACCGCCCGGCCGACCAGGGACATCGGCACCGGATTCCCGGTCGAGCCCAGCGACCTCGCCCTGCGGCGCGCCTATGACGTGCTCATCCACCTGCACCAGGTGCGGGCGGCGGAACCGAGGAAGTGATCAGACGCCGGGCGGGGCGGAGCGGTCGTCCGGCTTGACCGGCTCGGACTGCTTGGGGCCCACCGGCAGGTCGTCCTGCTCCACACAGCCGCCGACCAGCTCGACGATGCCGCTGTGCTGGACGTACTTGCCAGGGTCGTGGCAGTTCACCCGCACCACGGTGAAGACCGCGGCCCCGGTCAGCAGCGCGGCGGTGCTCAGCGCGACCGCCAGGGGCAGCGCGCCGCTGCTTCGCACTCGTGCCATCCCGCCACCTCCGAGCCCATCCCTTGGGCAAGCCTACCGAACACCGCGCGGCCGGGCGGACGTTCCCCGGGATCGCTATCCCAGGCAACGGCCCGCCCGGCCGCGCGGTTCAGTTCCGTCAGAGGTTGCCGCGGCGGTCCTGCTCGCGCTCGATCGCCTCGAACAGGGCCTTGAAGTTGCCCTTGCCGAAGCCGAGCGAGCCGTGCCGCTCGATCATCTCGAAGAACACCGTCGGCCGGTCGCCGGTGGGCTTGGTGAAGATCTGCAGCAGGTAGCCGTCCTCGTCCCGGTCGACCAGGATCTTGCGCCGCTTCAGCTCCTCGATCGGCACCCGCACGTTGCCGATCCGGGCTCGCAGCTCCGGGTCGTCGTAGTAGGAGTCCGGGGTCTCCAGGAACTCGATGCCCGCGGCCCGCATGTGGTCCACGGTGGCCAGGATGTCGTTGGTGGCCAGCGCGATGTGCTGCACGCCGGGGCCGCCGTAGAACTCCAGGTACTCGTCGATCTGGGACTTGCGCGCGGCCACCGCCGGCTCGTTGAGCGGGAACTTCACCCGGTGGTTGCCGTTGGCCACCACCTTGCTCATCAGCGCGGAGTAGTCGGTGGCGATGTCGTCGCCGATGAACTCGGCCATGTTCACAAAGCCCATGACCCGGTTGTAGAACTCGACCCAGTAGTCCATCTTGCCGAGTTCGACGTTGCCCACGCAGTGATCGACTGCCTGGAACACGCGCTTGGGCGCGCCTTCGGGCTTGCGGTAGGCGCCCTTCCTCGGCTGGTAGCCGGGCAGGTAGACGCCGGTGTAGCGGCTGCGGTCGATCAGGGTGTGCCGGGTCTGGCCGTAGGCGGCGATGGCGGCGATCCGCACCGTGCCGTGCTCGTCGGAGACGTCGTGCGGCTCGTCCAGCACGGTCGCGCCCTGCTTGCGGGCCCACTCGATGCACTTGTCCACGTCGGTGACCTCCAGCGCGAGGTCGGTGACCCCGTCGCCGTGCGCCCGGTGGTGGTCGAGCAGCGCGCTGTCCGGGCGGACCCCGCCGGTGATCACGAAGCGGGCCGAGCCGGACTTGAGCACATAGGACTTGTGGTCCCGGTTGCCGGTCTCCGGGCCGGAGTAGGCGATCTGCTCCATGCCGAAGGCCACCTGGTAGAACAGCGCGGTCTGGGTCGCGTTGCCGACCACGAACACCACCGCGTCCATCGACTTCACCGGGAACGGGTCCCGGCTCTCGTCGTAGTCGACCAGGCCGACGAGCTGGCGGAGCTGGTCGAAGCTCACGTCGTCGATGCTCTTGTCCGGGCTGTGGCTGATCGTCTCGGTCACGTTTCCTCCAACTGCCCTGGCGGTCAATTCGGTAACCGCAGCATGCGGTCGTATGACAAGCTGTGCAACACTCAGTAAATTCACTGCGCAATCTGCCTAGTACCATCGGGTAATATCCGATCAGATTGAGCAGACTGACCAGGAGGTGCGCGTGCTGCCTGCCGACGACGAGGCGCTGGACGCGCTGGACGCCCGGCTGTTGCTGCTGCTCACCGACGAGCCGCGGCTGGGCGTGCTGGAGTGCTCCCGGCGGCTGGGCGTGGCCCGCGGCACCGTGCAGGCCCGGCTGGACCGGCTGGTCAGCCGGGGCGTGCTCGGCGGCTTCCCGCCCGCGCTGGACCTGGCCGCGATGGGTTACGGCCTGACCGCCTTCGCCGTGCTGGAGATCGCCCAGGGCCACCGCGGCGAGGTGACCGCGCACCTGGCCGCGATCGACGAGGTGTGCGAGGTGCACGCCACCACCGGCCAGGGCGATCTGCTGGTGCGCATGGTGGCCAGGGACAACGACGACCTGCAGCGGGTGATCGACGAGGTGGTCGACGTCGAGGGCGTGCGGCGCACCTCCACCTCGATCGCGCTGTCCACCCCGGTCCGCACCAGAGTGAGACCTTTGCTGGAACGGCTGGTCGGCGACGGGCATTGAGCCCATCCTGGGAGGTATGCGTGCGCACGAGGTGCAGATCGGCGCGACCTACCTGGTCCGGCCGCAGCACGACCACGGCACCCTGGCCTGGCTGTTCAGCGGGCCGGACGAGTTCGAGCTGACCGTCACCGGCGACGGCGAGACGCTGGGTGAGGTGCCGGCGGTGGTCGGCCTGCGGGTGATCGACCGGCACAACGTCAGCCTGCCGCTGCCGCCCGAGCAGGCCCAGCGGATGGGGCTGCCGCCGGGGGTGGATTATCTGGTGCAGGGCGTCCTGGTGGACGCCGCGTCCGGGGCGCTGGTGAGCAGGCCGACCATGGAGTCGGTCACGGTGCCGGTGAGCTGGCTGTCCCCGGTGGCCTGACCGAACTCTCGCGGGGAGCCCTGGTGCGGTGGTGGACGGCGGCGGGCTGGACCCTGTTCGCGGTCAGTTCGCTGGGGCTGCTGCTGACCGGGCACGGTTCGGTGCCGGTGGCGGGCGAGGGCGCGATCGGGGTGTCCGTGCTGGGCAGCGCGGTGACCGCGGCCGCCGCCCTGCTGCTGATCCGGCTGGTGCCACCGGCCCTGGACGGCGGTTTCCCCCGGCTGGACCGGACCCGGCTGCTGCGTCAGACCTGGCTGCTGGCCGGGCTGGCCGGGCTGACCCCGCTGGCCTTCGGGCTGCTGGTCGCGCTGGACCTGGACCGCAGCCTGGGCCTGTTGATCAAGCTGCTGATGTTCTTCCTCGCGCCGCTGGCCGGACTCGCGCTCAGCGGTGGCATCCGGCTGCCCCGGACCCGGCCCGCGGCGCTGTGGCGCTGGCTGGGCCCGGTGCCCGCGATCGTGGGCTACCTGTGGCTGTTCCACGGTCCGTTCGGGCGGCCCGAGGACGGTTTGGCGGTCAGCTCGCTGGGAACGCTGGTGGTGACCGTGTTCCTGGTCTTCCTCACCGCCAGCGTCGGCGAGGAGGTGTTCTACCGGGCGTTGTTGCAGACCAGGCTGGAGGCGCTGCTCGGCCGCTGGCCGGCGATCCTGCTCAGCGCGCTGCTGTTCGCGCTGATGCACCTGCCGACCCGGCTGCCCATCCTCGGTGATCTTGGTTACACGCTGGCCGCGGTGCTCGCCGTCCAGGGCGTCTTCGGGCTGGTCGCCGGCTACCTGTGGAGCCGGTACCGCAACCTGTGGGCGGTCATCGCGCTGCACGCCGGGGTCAACCACCTCAGCCTGCTCTGGCTGGTCTGAACACGCCGAACGGGCCCGGGGAAAGCCCTGGGCCCGTTCGGTGAAAGCGCTGGTCAGCTCTGGTACGGCACCGCGTCCAGCAGGGTGACCTTCATGGTGCGGCCATTCGGCGTGGCGTACTCGCGGGTCTCGCCCACCTTGGCCTGCAACAGGGCCGCGCCCAGCGGGGAACTCGGCGAGTAGACCTCGAGGTCCCCGTGCGAGCCCTCCTCGCGGGTGGCGAGCAGGAAGGTCTCCTTCTCGTCATCACCGTCGTAGCGGATGGTGACGACCATGCCCGGCTGGGCGATGCCCGAGTCGGTGGGCGCCTCACCCACCTTGGCCTGTCGCAACAGCTCCTGGAGCTGCCGGATCCGGCCCTCCTGCTTGCCCTGTTCCTCGCGCGCGGCGTGGTAGCCGCCGTTCTCCCGGAGGTCGCCCTCCTCGCGGCGGGCGTTGATCTCCGCGGCGATGACCGGACGGTTGGCAATGAGATCGTCCAGCTCGTGCTTGAGCCGGTCGAAAGCATCCTGGGTCAGCCAGGTCACGGTCTCGGCCACGGTCACCACTCCTCGTCTCCTCCAGGCCCACGGCTGTGGGCTGGTCGCTCCTGGCAGGGCTGCACCAGGAAACGGAAAAACACGGCCCACGCCGGGGCCGTGCTGTCAGGCGAGGGTAACATGGTTACGTGTTCAGCGGGGCGAAATTACGGCTGGCGAGGACCGCTGGCAGGCGCAGTTCACCCGCTTGGCCGCGTGGTGGTCGACAGGTACTCCGGGACCTGGTATGAGCACCCGAACACCACCGCGGTGATGCCCGGCCGAGAGGTCTTGATCACAGCGGACTCGATCACCGTGCTCTCGCTCGGCGCGATGTAGACCTCGCGCCGGCCGACCTCGTCGCCGTCCTTGGACCGGGCCCGGACAACACACACCGCAGGCCGCTCCGGCTGGTCCCGCGCGACCTCGAAGCTGATCTTCACCGCTGTGTTGTCGAGCACCTGGTACGCGGTCTGCTTGCCCTCGATCGGCGTGATGCCGAGGTTGCGGTAGCCGACGAAGGCCAGCACCCCGCCCACGGACACGCCCGCGACCAGCAGTGCGACCCGCACCCATGGGGGTGTCCTTCGATCGGAGGACCGGCCGTAGCGGCCCTCCGGCAGTGGACGCTCACCCATCGACGCGGACCTCCTGGCCGTCTTTGTCGTACCCGCAGGGAACAATGGGCGGCGACGCCCGCGTTGAGTATCCATGACCGCGCCGACTGGGGGTCGCGCCGGGCTGACGAGAGGACCACGAACACCCATGGCAGAGAAGCTGCGCCTGATGACGGTGCACGCCCACCCTGACGACGAGTCGAGCAAGGGCGCCGCCACCACGGCGAAGCTGGTGGCCGACGGGCATGAGGTCATGGTCGTGACCTGCACCGGGGGCGAGGCGGGCAGCATCCTCAACCCGGCGATGGACCGGCCGGAGATCGTGCAGAACCTGGCCGCGGTGCGCCGCGAGGAGATGGCCAGGGCCGCGGAGATCCTCAAGGTCCAGCACCACTGGCTGCCCTACGTCGACTCCGGCCTGCCGGAGGGCGACCCGCTGCCGCCGCTGCCCGACGGCTGCTTCGCGCTGGTGCCGCTGGAGGAGTCCACCGCCGAGCTGGTCAAGATCGTGCGCGAGTTCCGCCCGCACGTGATGATCACCTACGACGAGAACGGCGGCTACCCGCACCCGGACCACATCCGCTGCCACGAGGTCTCGGTGGCCGCCTTCGAGGCCGCTGGCGACCCGGACCGCTTCCCCGAGGCAGGCGAGCCCTGGCAGCCGCTGAAGCTCTACTACTCGCACGGCTTCTCCCGGAAGAAGCTGATCACCTTCCACGAGGCGCTGCTCGCCCGCGGCCTGGAGTCGCCGTATGAGGAGTGGCTCAAGCACTGGGACTCGGACAAGCCCGATGTGATGGAGCGGGTGACGACCCAGGTGGAGTGCGGGGAGTACTTTGAGGTCCGGGACGAGGCGCTGAAGGCGCACGCCACCCAGATCGACCCGACCAGCAGGTGGTTCGCGGTCCCGCTGGACCTCCAGCGGGAGGTGTGGCCCACCGAGGAGTACGAGTTGGCCCGCTCGCTGGTCGACACCACGTTGCCGGAGGATGACCTGTTCGCCGGCGTCCTGACCCAGGTGCGTACATGAGCTTGTTCGACACGGTTGGCCACCACGAGACGACCGCTCTCGTGGTGGCTCAGCCGAAGAAGCCGGAGGAACCCGGTGGCCGTGGCGAGGACTTCGGCAAGTCCAGCCCGGTCGGGTTGGTCCTGCTGATCCTGTTCTTCATCGCGGTGGGTTTCCTGGTGCGCTCGATGAACAAGCACCTGCGCAAGCTGCCCGCCAGCTTCGACAAGGACGCCCCGGCGGCCGAGCAGACCCCGGCGGCCCCGGAGTCGACGGAGGACAAGCCCGCCGAGTCCAAGGCCAAGCCGGAGGCCACCTCCGGCGCCTCCTAGGGCCGCAGTCGCAGCACCAGCTGGTGCATCTCCTCGTGCACGGACGGCTCCAGCGGCAGCGCGGAGCCGTTCTCGGCCACGTCCAGCCACTCCAGCCAGCTGAGCAGGTCCGCCGCGAGGGTCTCCGCGTCCGGCGCGCCGGAGACCGAGTCCAGCGGCCGGTGCTCGCCCTCGACCTTGGCCGTGATCAGCTCGGGCAGGTAGCCGGGTCCGCCCTGGGCCTCGATCAGGCTGGGCAGGTGGGCCAGCACCTGGCCGGTGCGCAGCAGGTGCACCCCGGTGAGCAGTGCGCGGAAGGTGTAGAGCAGCGGTTTCAGCTCGCCGTTGCGTTCGAAGAGCCGCCACTGGGTCTTGGCGAAGCCGCGGTAGTGGTGGGCGTGCCTGCTGGTCAGGAACCCCGGCGCGAGCGCGATCAGCTCCTGGTGGGCCTCCGTGCTGTGCACCACCAGCGGGGAGAGCAGTTGTTCGGCGACATAGCCGTTGGGGCGTAACAGCAATCGGGCGAACTTGGCGATGTCGTGGGTGACCAGGTCGAGTTCGGTCCCCTCGTGTTCCCACATCCGTTCGACCGTCTCCGGTCCGTAGCGCAGGCCGGCCAGCTCGCTGGTGGCCAGCAGGTGCACCCCGCGCAGGTCCACGTCGGAGTCCTTCGACGGGAAGCCGTACAGGTGCGCGCCGGAGACGGTGGCGAACACCAGCGGCCGGTCCTGGTCGGCGACGATGCCGGTCAGCACCGAGGCGTCCAGGTTGGCGGTGCTCAGGTCTTGCAAGCTCACGTCAGCTCTCCTTCCACAGACCGTCGACGCACCGAGACCAGCCAGCGTTCCACCGCGGCCCGATCCGGCATCGGCGGCAGCGGGCTCTTCTGCTCGGCCAGCTCGATATCGGCCTGCGCGCCGATCACCCTGGTGCGCACCGATTCCCAGTTCCGGCCGCCGGATCTGATCTCCAGCAGCTCGTCCCGGTAGGGCGTGGCGTCGATGCTCAGCTCGCCGGTGCGCACCAGGTGCTCGCACACCAGCAGCAGCCGCAGGCCGTGCATGACCTGCTTCCACTTCGGGTCCCCGCCCTCGGCCATGGCGGTCTGCGCGCGGGTGAACTGCTGCTCGGTGGCCCGGCGGAAGGTCTTCACCGCGCGCAGGGACAGGAAGGCCGGCAGCAGCGCCCGCAGCTCCGCGCCCACCTGCGTGCACTGCTCGACCCGGTCGGAGGCGAGCAGGTCGAGCACGCTCGGGTTGGCCTTGAGCGCGAGCAGGCAGAAGTGCTCGGCCTCCCAGCTCATCCGCTCCGGTTCCGGGCCCTCCACGCTGTCCGGGGGCTTGACCATGCCCCAGAACAGCTCGGTTGGCGCGGCGTAGACCCCGCGCCGGTCGACGTCGGAGTCCGGCCCGGCCAGCCCGTAGGCGTGCGAACCGATCACCGCGGACAGGATCGTGTGCTCCCGCACCAGGTCCAGGACGATCACAGCCGCGGGTCCACCGGCTCGGACTCCAGCGCGAGCACCGCGAACACGCACTCGTGCACCCGCCACAGCGGATCGCCGGCGGCCAGCCGGTCCAGGCCCTCCATGCCCAGCGCGTACTCGCGCAGCGCGAGCGATCGCTTGCCGGCGATCTTGCGCTGGCGCACGCGGGCCAGGTTGGCCGGTTCGGTGTAGTCCGGTCCGTAGATCAGCCGCAGGTATTCCCGCCCGCGCACCTTCAAGCCCGGCTGCACCAGTCCTCGCTTTCCCCGGCTCACGTTCGCCGCCGGTTTGACCACCATGCCCTCGCCCCCGGTGGCGGTCAGCTCCTCCCACCACGCGACGGCCTTGGCCACGGACACCGGATCCTCGGCGTCCACCGCGATGGTGCGGGTGGCGGTGAACAGACCGGGCGCCACGGAGATCATCTTGTCAGCCTGGGCCAGGTGCCAGGCGTGCGCGGTGCCAGCGTGGTTGCGGCCCTCGGAGGCCAGCAGCTGGAACGGGGCCAGCCGCAGCCCGTCCAGGCCGTCGGTCGGCCAGCAGTAACGCTGGTGCACCACGTCGAAGGCGGCCGCGTTGGCCAGCCGGGATTCGGTGCGGGCCAGCAACTCCGCCACGTCCAGCCCGCGTCCGGCGGCCTGGCGCAGGGTGTCGGCGGCCACCGGCAGCGCGGCGGTGGCCGCGGCGCCGACCGCGGCGTACTGCTCGCGGATCAGCCCACCGGCCTTGGCGCTCCACGGCAGCAGTTCGGCGTCCAGCAGCAGCCAGTCGGTGTCCAGTTCGGCCCACAGCCCGGCCTTGCCGATCGCGTCCCGCACCCCGGAGAGCAGCTCGTCGCCGCGGTTGTCGGCGAAGAAGGCGCGCCCGGTGCGGGTGTGGATCACGCCAGGTCCGGCCACGCCGAACCGCTTGAGCGCGGTGTCCTCATCGCGGCAGACCAGCACCACCGCGCGTGAGCCCATGTGCTTCTCCTCGCACAGCAGCTCACGCACGCCGTCGGCCAGGTAGGCGGTGAACGCCTCGGCCGGGTGCTCCAGCAGGTCCGGCACGGCCGAGGTGTTCACCGGGGCCATGGTCGGCGGCAGGTAGAGCAGCCAGCGCGGGTCCAGCGCGAACCGGCTCATCACCTCCAGCGCGGCCGCGGCGTGCTCCGCGGTCACCGTGACCCGGCCGTGCAGCTTGGTCTCGATCACCCGCTTGCCCGCCACGTCGGAGAGTTCCAGCAGGTCCGGCTCACGCTCCGGCGGCGCGGGCGGGAGCAGCGGTTTGGTCGGCTCGTACCAGACCTTCGCCGAAGGTACCGAGACGATCTCGCGCTCCGGGTAGCGCAGCGCGGTCAGCTTGTTGCCGAAGACCGCGCCGGTGTCCAGGCACATGGTGTTGTTGATCCACTCCACCTCCGGGGTGGGGGTGTGCCCGTAGAGCACCATGGCCCGGCCGCGATAGTCCTTGGCCCACGGATAACGCACCGGCAGCCCGTACTCGTCGGTCTCGCCGGTGGTGTCGCCGTAGAGCGCGAAGCTGCGCACCCGGCTGGAGGCGCGGCCGTGGAAGCGTTCCGGCAGCCCGGCGTGCGCGACCACCAGGTCACCGCCGTCGAGCAGGTAGTGCGAGACCAGGCTGTAGCAGAACTCCGCCACCTTGGCCCGGAACTCATCCGGCTGCCCGGCGAGCTGGTCGAGGGATTCGGCCAGGCCGTGCGAGACGGTGACCTTGCGGCCGGTGAGCGCGCGGTGCAGCTTCTGCTCGTGGTTGCCGCAGACGCAGATCGCGGTGCCGGCCTCGACCATGTTCATCACCAGCCGGAGCACGCCGGGGGTGTCCGGGCCGCGGTCGACCAGGTCGCCGACGAAGACCGCGATCCGGCCAGCCGGGTGGCTGGCGCCGACCGCCTTCTTGTTCTCCCACTCCAGCTCCCAGCCCAGCTCGACCAGCAGCGACTCCAGCTCGGCCCGGCAGCCGTGCACGTCGCCGATCACGTCGAACGGCCCGGTCAGTCCGGTCCGGTCGTTGATCAGCGGCTGCATCACGATGGTGGCCGCGTCGATCTCCTCCTGGCCGTGCAGGGTGTGCACCTTCTTCAGGCCCTCGCGGACCAGGTGCTTCTGCGAGCGGCGCAGCTGGGAACGCTGCCGGGCGATCACGTCCGCGCCGAAGGTCCGGTCAGCGCGCTCGGCGTTGCGCTGCACGCACACCGCCTCCGGCACGTCCAGCACGATGCCCACCGGCAGCACGTGGTGCTGTTTGGCCAGTGCGATCAGGGTGGCGCGGGCGCCGGGCTGCACGTTGGTGGCGTCCACGACGGTGAGCAGTCCGGCGGCCAGTCGTTTGCCTGCCACGTAGTTCAGCGCGTCGAAGGCGTCCGCGGTGGCCTCCTGCCGGTTCTCGTCATCGCTGACCAGACCGCGGAAGTAGTCGCTGGAGAGCACCTGGGTCGGCTTGAAGTGCTTGGCGGCGAAGCTGGACTTGCCGGAGCCTGACACGCCGATGAGCAGCACCAGCGCCTTGTCCGGGATGGACAGTTCGGTCATCGGGCCACCTCCGTGCGGCGGAACAGGGCGAGCTGGGTGGGCGGTCCGACCTCGGGGTCCTCCGGTCCGACCGGGCGGAACTCCACGAGGTAGCCGTAGCGCTGGGCGATGTCCTGTGCCCAGTCCCGGAACTCCGCGCGGGTCCACTCGAAACGGTGGTCCGGATGCCGGAACTCACCGGCCGGCAGGTCGGGGAAGCGCACGTTGTACTCCACGTTGGGCGTGGTGACCAGCACCGACGCCGGCTGGGCCGCGCCGAAGACGGCACGGGCCAGCGCGGGCAGCCGCGGCGGGTCGACGTGTTCGACCACCTCCATCAGCACCGCCGCGTCGAAGCCGCGCAGCCCGGCGTCCACATAGGTCAGCGCGGACTGGCGCAGGGTGAGCCGGGCCGCCACGTGCTCGGACATCCGGTCCAGGTTGAGCCCGCGTTCGGCCTTGGCCAGCGCCTGCGCGGAGACGTCCACGCCGAGGACGCGGGTGAAGTGCAGGTCCGCCAGCAGACCGCGCAGCAGCGCCCCGCCACCACAGCCGAGGTCGACCACCTGCCTGGCGCCGATCTCCTTGAGCAGCGCCAGGATCGTGTCCCGCCGGGTGGCCGCGAGCGGTTCCCTGGCCGGGGTCTCGGTGATCACGGCCGCGTCCAGCGCGTTGTCCAGCGCCTCGGGATCGGTGTCCTCGGCCTCGGCCAGCCTGGTCAGCGCGGCGTCCACCAGCCCGCGGCGGTGCCGCAGGTAGCGACGGCTGACCAGTTCGCGCTCCGGGTGCCCGGCCAGCCAGTCGGCGCCAGCCCGCAGCAGCTTCTCCACCTCGTCCTCGGCCACCCAGTAGTGCTTGACGTTGTCCAGCACCGGGAGCAGCACGTAGAGGTGGTTGAGCGCCTCGGCCAGCCGCAGCGTGCCGGTGAGCCGCAGGTCGACGTAGGGCGAGTCGCCCCAGCCGGTCATCGGGATCGGCCGGGCGTCCACGGTCCAGCCCAGCGGCTCGAACAGCCTGGCCACCAGGTCGGCCGGCCCGTGACAGGGCACCGCCGGCAGGTGCACTTGGAGTGGCAGCGGGGTGGCGGCCAGTTCCGGCTTGGCCTCGCAGCGACCGCCCAGCGCGGTGCGGAAGACCTTGCCCAGCGCCACCGCGAGCATCGAGGAGGCCACGTAGGGCCGGTCGTTGACGTAGCGGCCCAGGCTGAACGCGGTGTTCTCCCTGCCCCGCCGCACCAGCTCGATCGGGTCGAGTTCCAGCAGCAGCCCGACCGTGCACTGATGCTCTTCCGCCTGTGGGTAGAACACGTGCGCGGTCCCGGCGGCGACCTCGAAGGTCTGCACCTTGCCGGGATGCTTGTGCAGCAGGAAGCCGAGGTCCGTGGCCGGCTGATGGGTCGTGGTCAGGGTGAACAGCACGAGCAGGGAGTATTCCCGCTCGCGCTGCCCACCGCTCCCGCATTAAGCGGCTTCTGAAGCCGCTTCGCGGATCGCCGTCTCCAGCACGTCGAGTCCCTCGGCCAACAGGTCCTCGCCGATCACCAGTGGCGGCAGCAGCCGGATGACGTTGCCGAAGGTGCCGCAGGTGAGCACGATCACCCCGGCCGCGTGGCAGTCCGCGGCGACCCGCTTGGCCAGCGCCGCGTCCGGTTCGCCGCCGTCGCGGACGAACTCGATCGCCAGCATCGCGCCCTGCCCGCGGACCTCGCCGATGCTCGGCGTGGTGGCGGCCAGTGCGCGCAGCCGGGTGCCGGCCAGGGCTTCGATGCGGCGGGCGGCGGCGGCCAGGTCGAGTTCGCGCATCCGGCTGATGGTGGCCAGGCCCGCGGCGCAGGCGAGGGGGTTGCCGCCGTAGGTGCCGCCAAGGCCGCCGGGGTGCACCGCGGACATGACGTCGGCGCGGCCGGTGACCGCGGCCAGCGGCAGGCCGCCCGCGATGCCCTTGGCGGTGGTGATCAGGTCGGGGACCACGTTCTCGTGGTTGACCGCGAACCAGTCGCCGGTGCGGCAGAAGCCGGTCTGGATCTCATCGGCGATGAACAGCGCGCCGGATTCGGTGCACCAGGCCGACAGCGCGGGCAGGAAACCCGGCGCGGGGACCACGAAGCCGCCCTCGCCCTGGATGGGTTCGATCAGCACCGCGGCCACGTTCTGTGCGCCGACCTGGGTCTCGATGGCCTCGATCGCCCTGGTCGCGGCCTCCGGGCCGGTGAGCCCGTCCCGGTACGGGTAGGACATCGGCACCCGGTAGACCTCGGGTGCGAACGGGCCGAAGCCCTGCTTGTACGGCATGTTCTTGGCGGTCAGCGCCATGGTGAGGTTGGTGCGGCCGTGGTAGGCGTGGTCGAAGACGATCACCGCGGCCCGGCCGGTGGCGTAGCGGGCGATCTTGACCGCGTTCTCCACCGCCTCCGCGCCGGAGTTGAACAGCGCCGAGCGCTTGTCGAACTCGCCGGGGGTGATCGCGTTGAGCTGCTCGCACACCTCGACGTAGCTCTCGTAGGGGTTGATCATCACGCAGGTGTGGGTGAACCGGGCGGCCTGCTCGGCCACGGCCGCGACCACCACCGGGTCCGCGTTGCCCACCCCGGTCACCGCGATGCCGGAGGCCAGGTCGATCAGCGAGTTGCCGTCCACGTCCACCAGCACCCCACCACCGGCCTCGGCGGCGAAGGCGGGCACGGTCACCCCGATGCCGGGGGCGACCGCGTTCTCCTTGCGCGCCAACAGCTCCTGGGACTTGGGGCCGGGCAGGGCGGTGGCCAGCGTGCGCTGCTGGGGCGGTCCGGCCTGTCGGGTCATGACGTGACGCTCCTCTGGTTTCGTTGGCGCAGAAGGGAAACAACCAGCACGATGGCGGCGACCCCGAGGCTGACCAGCAGCTGCGGGCGGGCGCCGGGGTCGAAGAGCATGCCGATCAGCAGCGCGACCATGGCCAGGATGCTCAGCCAGGTCAGCGCCGCCCTCGACCGGACCGACCGCAGGTGCGACACCGCGATCACCAGCCACACCAGCAGTGCGATCGCGCCGGAGGAGTTGACCAGGAAGGTGAACACGTCCTGCGGCGCGAAGTAGTTGAGCGCCACGGTGCCGAAGCCGAACACGGTGGAGACCAGCACCGCCCGGCGCGGCGAGCCACTGCGGCTGAGTTTCTGCCAGGAGCGGGGCGCCTCGCCGCGTCCAGCCAGCGAGAAGGCCATCCGGGACGCGGTGTACAGGCCGGAGTTGAGGCAGGACAGCACCGAGGTCAGCACCACCACGTCCATCACGGTGGCCGCCCCCGGCAGGCCGAGCCTGGCCAGCACCGCGACGTAGGGACTGGTGGCCACGCTGGCGTCGTCGTAGGGCAGCAGGGTCACCACCACCGCGATGGAACCCAGGTAGAACACCAGGATCCGCCACACCACCGAGCGCACCGCGATCCGCACCGCGCGCTGCGGGTCGGCCGACTCGCCCGCGGCCACGGTGGCGATCTCCGCGCCGAAGAAGGAGAACACCACCACCAGCATCGCGGAGAACACCGGCGCGGCCCCGTTCGGGAAGAACCCGCCGTGGCCAAGGAGGTTGTCCGTGCCGGGGGAGCTGATCCCGGGCAGGGTGCCCGCGATGGCGGCCACGCCCAGCAGCAGGAACACCGTGATCGCGGCGACCTTGACCGAGGCGAACCAGAACTCGAACTCGCCGTAGGAGCGCACCGAGAACAGGTTGGTCGCGGTGAGCAGCACCATCAGCGCCAGCGCCCAGCCCCACTGCGGGATCGCGGGCAGCCAGCGGTGCACGATGGCCGCGCCCGCGGTGGCCTCGATGCCCACCGTGACCACCCAGAACCACCAGTACAGCCAGCCGATGGAGAACCCGGCCCAGCGGCCGATCGCGCGGTCGGCGTAGGTGGAGAAGGAGCCGGTCTCCGGGGTGGCCGCGGCCATCTCACCGAGCATCCGCATCACCAGCACGACCAGCAGCCCGGCCACCGCGTAGGAGATCAGCACGGCCGGACCGGCCTTGGCGATGGCCGCGCCGGAGCCGACGAACAGCCCGGCGCCGATCACCCCGGCGATGGCGATCATCGACAGGTGCCGCTGTCGCAGGGTGCGTTCCAGGGTGGCCATGGGCCCGAGTGTGCGAGCCGCCACAGTCGGCGGGAAGTCGACAAAGTGGCTAGGTTGGGCTGGCCATCACTCCACTGTGTAGAGGTTCCCGTGCCGCTGACCCTGCGTGCGCTGCTGGAGCTGCCCGAACTGGGCCTCCGGCTGCTGGCGGGCGAGCCGGGCCTGGACCGGCCGCTGCCCTGGGCGCACGTCAGCGAACTGGCCGATCCCACCCCGTTCCTGGAGGGCGGCGAACTGCTGCTGAGCACCGGGCTGGCGTTGCCTGCCGGGGCGCGGGAGCGGCGCTGCTACCTGGACCGGCTGGCCGAGGCCGGGGCGGCCGGGCTGGCCTTCGGCACCGGGCTGAGTCACCAGCAGGTGCCCGCCGAACTGGTGAAAGCCGCGCGGGCGCGGGATTTCCCGCTGCTGGAGGTGCCGAGGGCGACCCCGTTCATCGCGGTCACCAAGGCGGTCAGCCGGTCGCTGGCCGCCGACTCGCACGCCGAGGCGACCCGGATGAGCGGCGCGCTACAGGCCCTGGCGGGCGCGGCCACCGGCGTGGACGGACTCGGCGCGGTGCTGCGCAGGCTGGCCCGCGAACTCGACGCCTGGGTGGTGCTGCTCGACGTCGCCGGTGAACCGCTGCGGGCCGCCCCGGCCAGTGCCCGTGGCCGGGTGGCCGGGGCCGCCGAACTGCTGGACCGGCTGCGCGCGGCCCGGCCACCGGCCGCGGTCACCGTGCAGGCGCACGGCGAGCGGGTCACCGCGCAGGCCCTCGGCGCCGGTCGCCGGACCAGGGCCTTCCTGCTGCTGGGCAGCGAACGCGCCTGGACTGTGGCCGAACAGCACCTGCTCGGCGCGGCCGCCTCCCTGCTCGCGCTGGCCATGGAACAGACCGGCGGCCTGGACTCGGCCGCCCGCCGGTTGCGGGCCGGACTGTTCGAGCTGCTCGCCGCCGGGCAGCGGGACCTGGTCGCCGAGGTGGTCCGGCCGCTGTGGGGCGCGCTGCCCGCGCCGCCGCTGCGGGTGCTCGCGCTCACCGGCGCCGCCCCGGCCCGCACCGCCGCTGCCGACCTGCTCAGCGCCCAGGGCGTGGCCGAACCCTGCTTCTTCGCCGAGGTCGACGACCGGGTCCTGGTGCTGGCCGAATCACCCGCGCTGCTGGCCTGGTGCCGCGAACTGCCCGTCCGGGTGCCCGGCCTGACCCTGGGCATCTCCGACCCGGTCACCGAGGTCGCCGAAGGCCACCGGCAGGCACTCGCGGCCGCCGACGCCGCCCGCGGACACGGCCGGGTGGTCCTGGAATTCGCCGATCTCGGGGGTTCCGGACTGCTCGGGCTGCTCGACCCGCGCCGCGCCGCCGCCTTCGCGCAGGCCCTGCTCAGTCCGCTGAGCACGCACGATGCCACCGGCCGCGGCGACTTGCTGACCTCCCTGCGGGTGTGGCTGGGCCACCATGGACAGTGGGACCCGGCCGCGCAACAGCTTGGTGTCCACCGGCACACCTTGCGTAACCGAATGCGTAGGGTGGCCGATCTGCTGGGCAAGGACCTGGAATCACCCGGAATCCGCGCCGAGCTGTGGCTCGCCCTGCACCTGCATCGGCCAGACTGAACTCGCCACCGACGCTCGGGAGACGCACTCATGCCGAACCGCCTCGCCGCGGCGACCAGCCCGTACCTGCTCCAGCACGCCGACAACCCGGTGGACTGGTGGCCGTGGTGCGACGAGGCGTTCGCGGAGGCCCGCCGCCGCAACGTGCCGGTGCTGCTCTCGGTGGGCTACGCGGCCTGCCACTGGTGCCACGTGATGGCGCACGAGTCCTTCGAGAACCCGGTGATCGCCGAGCTGATGAACGCCGGGTTCGTCAACGTCAAGGTCGACCGCGAGGAACGGCCGGACGTGGACGCGGTCTACATGGAGGCCACCCAGGCGATGACCGGCCACGGCGGCTGGCCGATGACCTGCTTCCTCACCCCGGAGGGCGAGCCGTTCCACTGCGGCACCTACTACCCGCCGCAGCCGCGCACCGGCATCCCGTCCTTCCAGCAGCTGCTGGCCGCGGTGATCGAGGCCTGGACCGAACGCGGGGACGAGGTGCGTGAGGCGGCCCGCTCGGTGGTGGCCCAGCTGACCGAGTCCGCCCGGCCGCTGCCACAGTCCACTGTGGACGGTGAGGTGCTGGCGCACGCGGTGACCGCGCTGTCCCAGGAGTTCGACCCGGTGCACGCCGGATTCGGTGGCGCGCCGAAGTTCCCGCCGTCGATGGTGCTGGAGTTCCTGCTGCGCCACCACGAGCGCACCGGTTCGCCGGAGGCGCTCTCGCTGGCCGAGCGCACCTGCGAGGCGATGGCCCGCGGCGGGCTGTACGACCAGCTCGGCGGCGGCTTCGCCCGGTACAGCGTGGACGCCGCCTGGGTGGTGCCGCACTTCGAGAAGATGTTGTACGACAACGCTTTGCTGCTGCGGGTCTACACCCACCTGGCCCGCCGCACCGGCTCCGCGCTGGCCCGCAGGGTCGCGGTGGAGACCGCCGAGTTCCTGCTCACCGACCTGCACACGCTGCAGGGCGGCTTCGCCTCCTCACTCGACGCCGACACCGACGGCGTGGAGGGCCTGACCTACGCCTGGACCCCGGCCCAGCTCACCGAGCTGCTCGGTGCCGAGGATGGCGCCTGGGCCGCGAACCTGTTGCGGGTCACCGAGACGGGCACCTTCGAGGACGGCATGTCCACCCTCCAGCTGCTCGCCGACCCGGACGATCCGGCGCGCTGGCAACGGATCCGCGCCGTCCTGCGCACGGCGAGGGCGGCCCGACCGCAGCCCGGCCGGGACGACAAGGTGGTCACCGCCTGGAACAGCCTGGCCATCGCCGCGCTGGCCGAGGGCGGCGCCTACTTCGACCGGCCACAGTGGATCGACGCGGCCGTCTTCGCCGCCGACCTGCTGCTGGGCACCCACCTGGTGGACGGCAGGCTGCGCCGCAGCTCCCGCGAGGGCACCGCCGGCGAGGCGGTCGGCGTGCTGGAGGACTACGCCACCACCGCCGAGGCTTTCCTGGTGCTGCACCAGGTCACCGGCCAGTCCAGCTGGCTGACCCACGCCGGCGGCCTGCTGGACACCGCACTGGAGCAGTTCGCCGACCCGGACAATCCCGGCGTCTTCTTCGACACCGCCGCAGATGCGGAGAAACTGGTCCGCCGCCCCAGCGACGTCTCCGACAACGCCACCCCCAGTGGCGCGGCCGCACTGGCCGGTGCGCTGCTGACCGGCTCCGTGCTGGCCGGTTCGGACCGGGCGAGCACCTACCGGGTGGCCGCGGAGAGCGCGCTGAGCCGGGCCGGGGTGCTGGCCGCGCGGGCGCCCAGGTTCGCCGGCTGGTGGCTGGCCGTGGCCGAGGCGGTGCAGCACGGTCCGGTGCAGGTCGCGGTGGTCAGCTCCGGCGCGGACAACCGCCGCTGGGAACTGATGGCCGCCGCCCGCTCCGCGCTGCCCGCGGGCGCGGTGCTGATCGGCGGCGAGCCGGACGAGCCGGGGGTGCCGCTGCTGACGGCCCGCCCGCTGGTCAACGGCACCGCCGCCGGGTACGTCTGCCGGGGCTACGTCTGCGAGCGGCCGGTCACCTCAGTCGTGGAGCTGACCGGCGCCATTCGCCGCGCGGTCCGCAGCTGAGCCGGGGGCCGGGCCGATCCGCACCCCGTCCAGCCGCAGTGGCGCGGCGAAGAAGGTGCCGGCGAAGTCCGGCCGGTGGGCGAACCAGGAACCGGTCAGGCTGACCAGTCCGGCGAACCGGCAGTCGGTGAAGTCGGTCCGGTCGGCGAACCCGGCCATGCAGTGCACCGGGCCGTCGAAGCCGGCCTGCCGGAACTCCGCGGCCCGCTCGAACCGGGTCTGGGCGAGTTTCACCTGCTCGCGCACCCTGATCGAGGCGAACCCGGCGGCCTGCCGGAACTCGGCCCGGTCCGCGGTCAGCTCGCCCAGCCGCGCCTGCTCGAAGTGCGCCGGACCGTGGAAGACCGCGTCGCAGAGGGCGAGCCGCCTGCTCACCTGGATCTCGCGCAGGCTGGTCGGGCCGTGCAGCTCCGCGCGGCTGAGGTCCACGCTGGTGAAGGACAGCCTGGTCAGGGTCAGCCCGTCCAGCACCGTGTCGGACAGGTCCAGCACCAGCTGACCCGGCGCCGACCGCAGCACCCGGTCCAGCACCTTCTGCGTCTCCCGGCGCAGGTGCCGCGCGCCCGGCTCCTGCGCCGGGATCGCCTGCCGCAGGAACACGCACACGATGTCGACCACCTGCTGCGCCATCGCCGGGCGGGCCGCGGCGATCCCGGCCAGCGCGTACAGCGCGCCGACCCGCACCTGCGCGGCCGCGTTGCCCAGCAGTTCCACCGTGCCGACGAAGCTCTCATCGGCCACCCGCTGCCGCTCCTGCTCGTGTTTGAGCTGGTCCAGCTCGTGCCGCTGGAGTTCCAGCGCCTGCTTCTGCCGTTCGGTCTCGGCCTTCTCCCGGTCCAGCTGCGCGCGTTCCTCCTCCACCCGCCTGCGCCGGTCGGCCAGCCAGGCGGTGTACCCGGTCAGCACCATGGTGGCCAGCGCGGTACTGGTCAGCATCGGGCTCTGGCCGAACTCCTGGCCGGTGATCAGCAGCCAGGCCACCACGACCAGCAGCGGCAGGAAGGTCACCCCGATCACCGCCAGCGGCAGCCGCTCCCGCCGCCAGCGCCCCGGCGCCCACCGCCCGGTCACCGCGGCTCCAGCAGTTCCGCGACCGTGCGGGCCAGCAGTTTCGGATCGGCCCTGACCAGCGTGGTGTGCGTGCCCGCGGTGTAGACCAGGTGCCTGCCGCAGTGCTCGCCGTCGTTGACCAGCAGCTGCCGCTCGACCCGCCGAGGGGTGTCCCAGCCGGCCCGCACGGTGCCGCCGATCTGCGCGCGGCGCACCACCGGATCGGCCACCAGCGGGGCCAGCACACCCCGGTCCGCCCTGGACAGCGGCCGGTCCCACGGATCGGGGCCGCCCACGGTGAACGCGCGCAGCTGGCTGGTGGGCACGGAGAGCTGGCGCAGCGTGCCGCGCGGGTGCTCGGGCAGCTCGGCCAGCAACGCGGTGGCCAGCCCGGTGTCCCGCACCTCCCGCAGGCTCAGTCCGGCGGGGGACAGCACCGCCAGTCCGGCCCGGTCCGGCCCGCCGGCGGCGGCCAGCGCGCGCACCCAGCCACCCCGGCCGACCAGCCGCAGGTCCAGCGACCGGCTGGGCTCGGCGAGCAGCCGGAGCAGCGCCAGCACGTCCTCGGCGATCCGCCGATCGTCCCGGTACCCCTTGGCGGCCAGCTCCGCCATGCCCTGGCGCAGGCTGGCCGCCCGGTCCGGGTAGTCGCCGGTCTCCGGTGCCAGGTCCAGCACCACCGGTTGCGGCCGGTCCTCGTGCACCGCCTGCCAGAGCGTGCTGAAACCCAGGCGGGACAACGGTTCTCGGCTGAAGTACGACATGGCCTATTCGCCGATCACCGGGGGCGCGACGGTCAGGTCCGGGCTGAACGGATCGTCCGGGTCCGCCACCAGGTGCCGCAGATAGTGCTGTTCCGGCTCCTCCCAGCGCGGTGGCGGAGCGGTGGCGGGGGCGGGCGGTCGCGGGGGCGCGATCGGCCGCGAACCCCGGGGCCCGAAGTTGCCCGGCAGCGGGATCGGTTCGGTCGCCGCCTCCGCCGCGCGCACCACCCGGGGCACCGGTGGGGGCGGCGGGGCCGGGCGCACCCTGGTCATCGCGGGCCGGGTGGGCAGTCCGAACAGCACCGCCCGCTCGTACCCGCCGAGCACATCCCGCGCCCGGTCGGTGACCTGCCGGACCTGGAGTTCCGCCCCGTGCAGGTCCGGGGTGTGCAACCAGGCCGCGCTGGTGGTGTCCAGGAACCCGGTGCTGTGCGCGGGCGGCGGCGGCAACTGGCTGGGCACGCTGGTGCGCACCAGGTCGAACTCGGTGGCCACGGTGGACAGCAGGTTCCTGGCCGCGGCGGCCTGGGCGTGCGCGTCGACCAGCAGCGCGCTGGTGGTCGAGGCGAGGTCGGTGGCCACCGAGGCGCCGCGGTCGGTGTTGTGCCGGGTGAACTCGGCGAAGGCGCGGTCGTAGTCCCGGCGCAGCTCCTCCAGCTCGGCCCAGATCCGGTGCCAGTGCTCCGCGGTCAGGTACAGCGGACCCGCGCCGTCGCCGGTGTGCACATCAGCGCAGATTCGCGCGATCGGCGCTTCCGGCCACCAGGTAATTCCCTCGTTCCAGGTGGTCAAGATTTCCCCCAGCCCAGGTTCTCTGCTTATTTGTCACCCGGTAAACCCTGAACGTGCGAATTGTCACGCTCAACAGTCCGGTAATCGGTTGCCATGGTCGTGGCGGCAGTGAGTTGCCGCCGCAGTTCGATGATCGCCTGGTCCATCTCGGCCAGGAAGGAGTCCGGCCCGCGGTCGACCAGATCCCGGTACCTGGCCATGGCCAGCGCGCTGACCGGGTCTTTCGCCGGTGGCGCGAGCCTGGTCGCCTGCAGCCCCCTGCTGCGCAGCACCTCAAGGCGATCGAGTAGCAGCCGGAGTCGCGCCGCCAGTCTGGCCGCGCTTTCCGGACTGATCCGCATGGTGGCCCCGGAATCGGGAGGTGCCATCCGGTGTCCTTTCTCGACGGTCGAGAGTAGAGACACTACGACACGCCCCCGACAATCAAAACAACCCCATCGGGTTACCGGCCGGTCATCAAGTTGAATGACCAACAATTCCTTGATCGAATTTCCTCAGCGGGCCAGCATGCCCAGGTGAATGCGCTCGAACTCCAGCGCGTCCACCGCCGCCGGATCGTCCAGCAGCGCCAGCACCGCCCCGCTCGGGGTCAGCCGCAGCCCGGCAGGCGGGTTGGGCAGCAGGTCGGCGCGCTCGGCGTTGAAGTAGGTCCACCAGCCCAGCCGGTGCGGCCACTGACCGGGCGGCGGCACATCGTCCCCGAGGGGATCGGGCAGCAGCGACCACACCTGCTCCAGCGACCACTCGTCCTCGACCCGCCCGAACAACCCGTCGAACCGCTCACCCAGCTCCACCCACAACTCGGTCAGCCCCCGGTGCCGCAGCCGGTACCCGTCCGCCTCGGGCCGGGGCTCACGCCAGTTCCCACCGGAGAGGTTCACGCGCACCGAGGTGGGGCTGGTGTGCAGGAAGACCGAGTCTTCCTCGGCGTCCCACAGCGAGATGCCCCAGCGTGCCTCGGCCAGCCCGATGACCAGTTCCGCCCGGCCGACCTCCCGGAGTCCGTCCTCCGGACCGTCCTCGGGGCACAGCGGGTGCAGGCGCGGCGCGAGCCGCCAGCCGCCGTCGGCGAACAGCCCCAGCATCCGCTCGATCCGGGCAGGCGTCCACGGCACGGCGTGGTGCATCTCCCAGTCCCAGTCCGACCCCATGACCTCATCTTCGCTGTTCTCCACGGGCGAACGCGACCGCGAAACGAAGTACTCGCCAACCGTGTTGTAAGGGGTGTAAGCATGTAATCAGAGCAACGAGGACAAGAGGAGCAAGCCATGGGGCACCGATACGAGAGTGGCAAGGAAGCAGCAGGCTGGTTCGCCGGGAGACTCCCCGACGGCTGGTTCACCAGCGCCCCCGAGGTCATCGTCGACCGCGAGGAGATCACCATCCTGGGCGAACTCCCGGCCCTGGACGGCGAGTACACCGACGACGCCGAACGCGCCGCCGCCGAGGCGGGCCGGATCGCCCGCTGGCGCGAGCAGACCCGCGAGGAACGCATCGACATCGCCCGCCAGGCCGAGCACCGCTACGGCCGCAAGGTCGCCTGGGCGGCCCGCCTGGGCGGCACCGAGGAACGCTTCACCCGCCTGTCCGTCCCGGTCATGACCCGCCTCCGCCAGCCAGAACGCCTGATCCTGGACACCCTGGTGGACGCGGGCGTGGCCCGCTCCCGCTCGGAGGCACTGGCCTGGGCGGTGCGGCTGGTCGGCAAGCACGCGGACGAGTGGCTGGGCGAGCTGCGCGAGGCGATGACCAAGGTGGACGAGCTGCGCGCGAAGGGCCCTGGGCTGTAGTCACCGGAAGAGGTTGCCGGGGTGCGGGCAGGCGGCGGGCGCCCGCACCCCGGCAGGCATCAGGGGTAGAGCACCAGCCAGACCGCGATGTAGTGGCTCAGCGCGGCCAGTGCGGTGGCGGCGTGGAAGAACTCGTGGAAGCCGAAGACCTTCGGCCACGGGTTGGGCCTGCGGATGCCGTACATGATCCCGCCCACGGTGTAGAACAGGCCGCCGACCAGCAGCAGCACCAGGGCGGTCACGCCGCCGCGGGCGCCGAGTTCGGGCAGGACGAAGACCGCGACCCAGCCCAGTGCGATGTAGATCGGCACGCCCAGCCAGCGCGGGGCCTCCGGCCAGGCCAGTTTCAGCGTCACGCCTGCCAGCGCGCCGCCCCAGACCACGGCCAGGATCACGTTGCCCAGCCCCGGATCCATCGCCAGCAGGCAGAACGGGGTGTAGGTGCCCGCGATGAACAGGAAGATCATCGAGTGGTCCAGGCGGCGCATCCAGCGCAGTGCGCCCTCGGTCAGCCAGGTGCGCCGGTGGTAGAGCGCGCTGATGCCGAACAGGCCCAGGATGGTCACCGTGTAGATCGAGGTGGCGAGGGCGGCGCGGGCGGAGACCGTGCTGGCGGCCATCGCGATCAGGGTGGCGCCGGCGACCAGCGAGATGAAGAACGACCACTGGTGGATCCGGCCACGCATCAACGGCTTGTCGTACTGGGCCGGGGCAGTGGGCGGGAGGGTCGCAGCTGGCACCTGTCAAGGTTACGGCACCGTAGGTTACGCACCGGTTATGTTGTGGTCAGGTCCACACGCGCTCAGCCGGTGCGGTCGCGGTGGTCGACCATCAGGCAGCGGTTCACCACCACGTCCAGTCCGGCCGCCGCGGCCTTGGCACAGGAGGCTTCGTCCTCGATGCCCAGTTGCAGCCACAGCGCGCCCGCTTGCACCGCGATCGCCTGCTCGGCCACCGGCGCCACCACCTCGGAGCGGCGGAAGACGTCCACGATGTCGATGTGCTCGGGCACCGCGGCCAGGTCCGGGTAGACCTGGAGACCGAACACCTCCTGCAGCGCCGGGTTCACCGGGAACACCCGGATTCCCTGCCGGTGCAGGTAGTGCGCGATCTGGTGACTCGGCCGGTCCGGTCGCGCGCTGACGCCGACCACGGCCACGGTGCGGGCGGTGCGCACGAGTCGCGCGATCACCTCGGGGTCCTGCCACTGGGGGTGCACACGAACAGTGTGCCCGGGTGTCGGCGTACGCTGCGCGGACGTGGGTGTACGTCAGCGGGTCCGCGACCTTCTCGAAATCGGCTACGAATGGCGACTGCGCCGCGGCATGGTCGGGATGGAACATCCCCGCCACGTCGGGGTGATTCTGGACGGCAATCGCAGATGGGCCAAGGAAGCCGGGTTCGCCGACGTCAACGACGGGCACCGGATCGGCGCGATGAAGATCGAGCAGATGCTCGGCTGGTGCCGTGAGGTCGGTGTCGAGGTGGTCACCCTGTGGCTGCTCTCCACCGACAACCTGGATCGCCCGCCGGAGGAGCTGCACCCCCTGCTGGAGATCATCGCCGGCGTGGTGGACGAGCTGACCGAACCCGCCACCGGCCTGCGGGTGCGGATAGTGGGCGCGCTGGACCTGCTGCCCACCGAGACCGCGGCCCGGCTCTCCGCCGCCGCCCTGCGCACCAGGGACCGCAAGGGCATGGAGGTCAACGTCGCGGTCGGCTACGGCGGCCGCCGGGAGATCGCCGACGCGGTGCGCAAACTGTTGCTGCAGCACGCCGAGGCCGGCACCACCATCGAGGAACTGGCCGAGGTGCTCGATGTCGACCACATCGCCGAACACCTCTACACCTCCGGCCAGCCCGACCCGGACCTGCTCATCCGCACCTCCGGCGAACAGCGCCTCTCCGGTTTCCTGCTCTGGCAGTCCGCGCACTCGGAGTTCTGGTTCTGCGAGGCGTACTGGCCGGAGTTCCGCCGCATCGACTTCCTGCGCGCGCTGCGCGCCTACGCGGTCCGGCACCGGCGTTTCGGCTCGTAGTCCGGCCGCGCTGGCGTAGGGTCCGCGCGGTGGAGGGACACCAGCTCGTACGCGAGTACCTGTTGCTCGGCCTGCGCTTCGACCGCCTGGTCGACGGTTTCGTCGACGCCTACACCGGCGATCCGTTGCTGCGCAGGCAGGTCGGCGACGAACCCCGGCCCGACCCCGCCGCGCTGGCGGCCAGGGCGAGGGAACTGCGGGCCGAGCTGCCGGGCATCAACCTGGCGCCGGAACGCATCGCCTTCCTGGACTCGCACCTGATCGCGCTGGAGTGCTCCGGCCGCAAGCTGGCCGGGGAGGCGGTCTCCTTCGTCACGGAGGTCGAGTCCTACTTCCAGGTCCGCATCACCCCCGGCGACCAGGACGAGTACCGGGCCGCGCACGCCGAGCTGTCCGCGCTGCTGCCCGGTGAGTCCTCGCTGGAGACCCGGCTGAACACCTTCCGCGGCCGGGACCTGGTGCCGCCGGAGAAGCTGGCAACGGTGGTGCACGCCCTCTCCAGCGCGTTGCGGGACACCGTTCGCGGTACCTTCGGCCTGCCGGAGCAGGAGCTGGTCGAGTACGAGATCGTCACGGACAAACCCTGGAGCGGCTTCAACTACTACCTCGGCGGCTACCACTCCAAGGTCGCCATCAACGCCGATCTGGGCCACCGGATGGCCAACCTGCCGCACCTGGTCGCGCACGAGTCCTATCCGGGCCACCACACCGAGCACTGCCGCAAGGAATCCGGGCTGGTGGACAAGCTGGGCCAGGCCGAGCAGACCATCTTCCTGGTCAACACCCCGCAGTGCCTGATGGCCGAGGGACTCGCCGATCTGGGCCTGCACGCGGTGATCGGCGCCGGCTGGGGCCGGTGGACCCAGGAGATCGTCGGCGATCTGGGGCTGCGGATGGAGGGCGAGCAGCAGGAGCGGATGGAAGGCGCGCTCGGCAAGCTGGCCAGTGTGCGCCAGGACGCCGCGCTGATGCTGCACGACCGCGGCGCGGACGTGGACGAGGTGGCCATGTTCCTGCGCCGCTGGCTGCTGTGCACGGACGCGCGGGCCCGGCAGATGATCCGGTTCCTGTCCGATCCGTTGTGGCGGGCCTACACCACCACCTACGTCGAGGGGTACCGGCTGCTGCGGACCTGGCTGAACGCCCGGCCCTCCGGCCAGACCGTGGCCCAGCGGTACCACCGGTTGCTGGACGAGCCGTTGATCCCGGCGGGGGTGCGCGCCGAGATCGCCGCGGACATCCCGGCCGTGCCGCGGGTCGGATGAACCCGGTCCGCGGCCGCCTGCTCTGCGTTGGACTGGCCACCGTCGACCTGCTGCACCGGGTGCCGCGATTCCCGGCGGGCAACGAAAAGGTCACGGCACATCGACAGGACATTGCCGCAGGTGGTCCGGCATGTAACGCCGCGGTTACCGCCGCGGTGGCCGGATCGGCCGTCACTCTCCTGACCGCACTCGGAGATCACCCGTTGGCACGTCTCGTGCATCAGGAACTGGCTGGTTTCGGCATAACCGTGCGTGACTGCACGCCGGACCGGCACGACTCGCCCGCGGTCTCCGCGATCACCGTGCACGAGCGGACCGGGGACCGCAGCATCGTCTCCACCGACGCCGGTGGCGTCACCGCCCAGCCGCCGGCCGACCTGCCCGAGCTGCTCGCCGATGCCGACGCGGTGCTCATCGACGGCCACCATCCGGCCCTGGCCGCGGCCGCCGTCCGGGGCAGCGCACCGGTGGTCTTCGACGCCGGTCGCCACCGCCCGCACCACGACGAGCTGCTGGCCGCGGCCACCGTGGTGATCTGCTCCGGCGACTACCGACTACCAGGTCAGGACAGTCGCGAGGGCACCGTCGCCGGACTCCGGCGGATCACCCGCACCGGCGCGATGACCCGTGGTGGCGAGCCGATCGCCTACTGGGACCGCGAGCACGGGACCGGCGAGCTGGCCGTGCCGCGGGTGCCGGTGCGGGACACGCTGGGGGCTGGCGACGCCTTCCACGGTGCGTTCGCGGCCTCGGTCGCGCACAGCGGCTGGGACCCGGCGGAGTTCGTCCGGCACCTGGACTTCGCGGCGGCGGTGGCGGCGATCCGGGTGCGGAGCATCGGGCCGCGGGACTGGCTGGAACACGTACCGAGAGTGACGAAAATCCGACAATAAGGACATCATCGCTGCTCGCGGTCGCGGTATGTGTGCAGTACGTAGCGTTGCGGTGACAATTAAACAAATCACCTGTGTGGCTTCGTGCCGATTGTCAGTGCCCGCAGGTAGCTTGCCAATGACGGGTCGACCCGATCGACTCGTCCAGGGAGGCCCTGGTCGTGACGTTGACGCGCACGCGGGGGCCGGCACCCGGCCCTCGAGGCCGCGTGTTCCCGGCGCCGAAGCCATCGGCGTGGGAACACCGACCCGCAGGGTAGTGCCTGGCCCACCGAGCACCGAACGCGGGTGCCGCGTTCGTGAGGGAGTTGCCGTGAGCGCACGACGGTCCCCAGCACAGTCCTCGACCCGTTCCTCCCGCAGCGGTGCCCGCCGTGCGACAGCCAACAAGGGCTGTTTGTACGTGCTGGACACCTCGGTGCTGCTGTCCGACCCCTGGGCGATCACCCGGTTCGCGGAGCACCAGGTGGTGCTGCCGCTCGTGGTGATCAGCGAGCTGGAGGGGAAACGACACCACCCGGAGCTGGGCTGGTTCGCTCGCGAGGCACTGCGCTTGCTCGATGACCTCCGCGTCCTGCACGGGAGGTTGGACTCGCCAGTTCCGATCGGCGAGGACGGCGGCACCCTCCATGTGGAGCTGAACCACTCGGACCCGGAGGTCTTGCCCTCCGGATTCCGCACCGATTCCAACGACGCCAGGATCCTCGCCTGCGCGTTGAACCTGGCGGCGGAGAACAACCAGGTCACCCTGGTCACCAAGGACATGCCGCTGCGGGTCAAGGCCAGCGCGGTGGGTCTGGCGGCCGATGAGTACCGGGCCCAGGACGTCACCCCGTCCGGCTGGACCGGCACGGCTGACCTGGAGGTCGGCCCGCACATCGTGGACACGCTCTACAAGGAGAGCGTGGTCGACCTGGACGAGGCAAGGGATCTGCCCTGCCACACCGGGTTGCGCCTGCTGGCCGGCACCGCGAGCGCGCTGGCCAGGGTCACCCCGGACAAGCGGGTGCGGCTGGTCCGCGGCGACCGGGAGGCATTCGGGCTGCACGGCCGCTCGGCCGAGCAGCGGATCGCGCTGGATCTGTTGCTGGACCCCGAGGTCGGCATCGTCTCGCTCGGCGGGCGAGCGGGCACCGGCAAGTCCGCGCTGGCGCTGTGCGCCGGGCTGGAAGCCGTGATGGAGCGGCGACTGCACCGCAAGGTGGTGGTCTTCCGGCCGGTCTACGCCGTCGGCGGGCAGGAACTCGGGTACCTGCCGGGCAGCGAGAACGAGAAGATGATGCCCTGGGCCCAGGCCGTGTTCGACACCCTGGGCGCGATGGTCAGCAAGGACGTCATCGACGAGGTGCTCGACCGCGGCATGCTGGAGGTGCTGCCGCTGACCCACATCCGAGGGCGGTCGCTGCACGACTCGTTCGTGATCGTGGACGAGGCGCAGTCGCTGGAGCGCAACGTGCTGCTCACCGTGCTCTCGCGGCTGGGCACCGGTTCCAGGGTGGTGCTGACCCACGACGTGGCGCAGCGGGACAACCTGCGGGTCGGCAGGCATGACGGCATCGCCGCGGTGATCGAGAAGCTGAAGGGGCATCCGCTGTTCGCGCATGTCACCCTCACCCGCTCGGAACGCTCCCCGATCGCGGCCCTGGTCACCGAGATGCTGGAGGGCGACTACCTGAGCTGATCGTCGCGCCCCTGCTCAGCCGATCGGCCGATCGGCTGAGCAGGGTGGCCGATCGGCCGGGTGCACAGTGGCCGTAGTGCCGATCCGCCGGTCCCCGGTCCTGGGCGAAGCTGGGTTCACAACACAGCGAGCCCGAGGAGAACCGATGATCGAGATGGTGCTGACCTGGACCGGAGCCGTGCTGAGCGTGCTCGTGGTGCTGCTCATGCTGCTCCCGGTCGTCGTCTCCGGCACGGGCCGGACGGTCAAGCTCGCCAAGCCGGCTCGGGGGCCGGAAGAGCACACCGGGGTGCAGCCCGTGGTTCGCGCCGCGGGTCCGGTCACCGTCTGAGGGTAGGAACCAACAGGGCCGCTCGGGGCGGCCCGCCACCCACGGGCCCCATGCCTCCTTCGGGGGGAGGCATGGGGTCCGTTTTCGTGTACCAAATTCGGCTACCAGCCGGTCGGCAGCGGCCTGCCCTCGGCGAAGCCCGCCGCGGACTGCACGCCCAGCAGCGCGCGCTGGTGGAACTCGGTCACCGTGGTCGCGCCCGCGTAGGTGCAGGAGGAGCGCACGCCGGAGCAGATCGCGTCCAGCAGGTCCTCCACCCCGGGGCGCACCGGGTCCAGCCGCATCCGGGAGCTGGAGATGCCCTCCTCGAACAGGCCCTTGCGGGCCCGGTCGAAGGCCGAGTCGGTGCGGGTGCGCGCGCTGACCGCGCGCTTGGAGGCCATGCCGAAGGACTCCTTGTACAGCCTGCCCTGCTCGTCGTGGTGCAGGTCGCCCGGCGACTCGTAGGTGCCTGCGAACCAGGAGCCGATCATCACCGAGGCGGCGCCCGCGGCCAGCGCGAGCGCGACGTCCCTGGGGTGCCGGACACCGCCGTCGGCCCACACGTGCTTGCCGTACTTGCGGGCCTCCTCGGCGCATTCGGCCACCGCGGAGAACTGCGGGCGGCCCACCCCGGTCATCATCCGGGTGGTGCACATCGCGCCGGGGCCGACGCCGACCTTGACGATGTCCGCACCGGCCTCGATCAGGTCCCTGGTGCCCTCGGCGGTGACCACGTTGCCCGCCACCAGCGGCACCGCGGGGTTCAGCGCGCGCACCGCCTTCAGCGCGGTCAGCATCTTGTCCTGGTGGCCGTGCGCGGTGTCCACGACCAGCGTGTCCACCCCGGCGGCCAGCAGTTCGGCGGCCTTGGCGGCCACATCGCCGTTGACCCCGATGGCCGCGGCCACCCGCAGCCTGCCCAGCTCGTCAAGGGCCGGGCGGTAGATGTCCGCGCGCAGCGCGCCGACCTCGGTCAGCACGCCGGCCAGCCTGCCCGCGCCGTCCACGGCCAGCGCCACCTTGGCCGGGCGGCCGTGCAGCCGCTCGAAGACCTCCCGCGGCTGCGCGGTCAGCGGCAGCACCAGCAGGTCCTCGTTGAGCACGTCCTCGACCCGCGCGAAGCGGTCCACCCCGGTGCAGGCGGCCTCGTCCACCACGCCCAGCGGCGCGCCATGGGCGTCGACCACCACGACCGCGCCGTGCGCCCGCTTGTGCAGCAGGTTCAGCGCGTCGGCAACGGCCGCCCCGGCCTCCACCACCAGCGGGGTGTCCCACACCGGGTGCCTGCCCTTGACCCAGGAGACGATCTCGGCGACCGCCTCCGGGGCCACGTCCTGGGGCAGCACGGTGATCCCGCCGCGCCGGGCGATGGTCTCGGCCATCCGGCGGCCCGCCACCGCGGTCATGTTGGCCACCACGATCGGGATCGTGGCGCCCGATCCGTCCACAGTGGACAGGTCGACGTCGAACCTTGAGGTGATGCCGGAGCGGCGGGGCACCAGGAAGACGTCGTCGTAGGTCAGGTCGTATCCGGGGCTGACCCCGTCCAGGAAGCGCACGAGAGTCCAGGATACGGATTCGCGCGCGACCTGGACGGGGATCAGCTCACTGGAACCAGTCGGCGTGATCCTGGACCCACTGGCGGTAGGTCAGCCCTGGACGGCCCAGCACCCGCTCGGTGGCGTCGCTGACCTCGTCCGCCCGCTGGGTGGCCTCGGCCCGGTAGCCCTCGATCATGGTGATGACGTCCTCCGGCCAGCCCTGCGCCAGGAAGAAGGCCACCGCCTCGGCCGGGGTCTGCTCGACGAACTTCAGCTCCCGGCCCAGCACCTCGCCGATGATCTCCACTTGTTCGACCCTGGTAAGTGCCTCCGGGCCGGTCAGGTTGTATCTGGCATAAGCGTGGCCGTCCTCCAGCAATGCCGCGATACCGACCTCGGCGATATCCCGTTCGTGAATGGGCACCATCCTGGCCTGCGGATAGGCGCCATAGGCCAGGCCGTTCAACTTGATGCTCTCCGCCCATTCGCCGGTGTTCCCGGCGAACATTCCCGGGCGCAGGTGTGTCCATTCCAGACCGGTGTCCTCCACCGCCTGTTCCACGTGCAGGTGCCCGTCCCCTGCCTCCTTGTTGGTGCGCAGCCGCTGCACCGTGGAGGAGGAGGACAGGGTGACGATCCGGCGCACCCCGGCCTTGCGCACCTGCTCCAGGAAATATTCCAGGCGCTCGAAGTGCGGGAAGAGGTAGAGCTTCTCGACGCCTTCCAGTGCAGGCAGGAAGGTGTCCGGGTCGGTGATGTCGGCCTTGACCACCTCGGCCGCCGCGGGCAGTTCGGCCGTCTCCGGGGTCCTGGTGGTGGCCCGGACCTGCTGCCCTCTGGCCAGTAGGCCGTCCACCACGTGCCTGCCGACCGAGCCGGTCGCGCCGGTCACCAGAATTGGCATGAGTCCTCCAGTGCTTTCGATTTCCCTCGGCCGCCGACCGTAGAGGAAAAAGAAGTCCACACGCACATAGGACTTTGCTAAAACAAATCCGGCCGAACTATTTGACAGATCGCGATTTATGCTGTCTGCGGGTGTGTGTCAGAGCGGTTCGCCGTCCAGGAGCGGCTCGAATCGGCGATAGGCGGCGTAGTCGCGGAAATGGCGGGTGTAGACCTCGGCGCCGTCGCCGAGGGCCTGGTCGTCCACCTCGGCCACGTCCACCACCGCGGTCAGCCGCCAGACCACCAGTTCGCCGTCGCCGTTGCGGTACTCGTGCTCGCCTGCCCGGCCGTGGGCCTGCGCGCGTGCCCGCGCCGACTCGAGCGAGTCGGCGTCGAGCAGCACGATGTTCTCCTGGTGCAGCGTCGCGGTGTCCCCGATGTGGGCGGACAGGATGATCACCGCGCAGTACCGTGTCATGTCCGGGACAGTAGGCCGTCCAGGCTCGCCTTCCCGGCTCCGACGCAGGCCAGCAGGCCGAGCAGGCAGATCAACAGCCATTCGGGGCTGTAGAAGAGATAGCTCGGGAAGTGGAACGCGTCCGGGTACTTGGCCAGCAGCGGCGGCGCGACCACCACGACCAGCGCGCCGACCATGGTCGCGGCCAGCAGCAGGGCGGCGATCCGGGTGGCCAGGCCGAGCATCAGCGCCAGCCCGCCGACCAGCTCGACCACCGCGGTGGCCGGGGCGGCGATCTCGGGCAGCGGGATGCCCCACTCGCGGAAGTCGGCGGTGAACTTGCCGAGTCCGCCGAGTTTGCCCACCGCCCCGCTGGCGAACATGAAGCCGACGGTCAGGCGGGCGAACAGATTGGGCAGCCAGGCGAAATTGTCGAGTTTCATCACACACTCCAGTGGAAAAGGGCGTCGTCAGGTACTTGCGGAAAACCGGGTCGGTTTAAATCCGCAAGACAGACAGGACGTGCAGATCCACGGCGTGCGGGGTGCCCCTGGCCTGTGGCGGGGCGGGTAGGGCGGGTGGAACCGGTGTGGTGGGCGCGGACAACACCGCGACCACCTTGTCCGGACTGTGCGGTGCGGCGGCCTTGACCTGCGGGTTTACCTCGGCCGCTGCGCAGTCCGGCACGGGCTGGGGCTGGCTGAGGTGCAGGCCAGCGGACTTGGCCGCGGCCAGTGCCACCGGGCAGGCGGCGGGCGCGAACGGCACGGCGGCCAGCACGAGTGCGATGAGCACCGCGAATACCACCGGAATCCTGCGCATTGCGGCCAACCTATCAGGGCAGCAAATCCCGGACCGAATCGATGGTGTCCGCCTCGGCCGCTTCCTTGTCCGGCCGGTACCGCAGCACCCTGGCGAAACGCAGTGCCACCCCGCCGGGATAACGCGGACTGACCTGCACCCCGTCCAGTTCGATCTCCACCACCAGTTCCGGCCGCACGTGCACGGTGTAGTCGTCCGTGCCGGTGGCCAGTTCGCGCAGGGCCGCGGTCTGCCAGGCCAGCAGTTCGTCGGTGAGGCCCTTGAAGGTCTTGCCCACCATCACCGGCGGCCCGCCGTCCGGGTCGCGGGCGCCCAGGTGCAGGTTGGACAGCGAGCCGGTGCGGCGGCCGTGCCCCCATTCCGCGGCCAGCACCACCAGGTCCAGGGTGTGCACGGGTTTGACCTTCTGCCAGGACTTCCCGCGCCTGCCCGCGGCGTAGGCGGAGTCCAGCGCCTTGACCATCACGCCCTCGTGCCCGGCGGCCAGTGCGTCGTCGAGCAGCGTTGCCGCGGCTGCTGGGTCCATTGTGGACGGTATGCGGTGGCTGCCAGCAAGTTTGTCCAATGTGGACAGTCTTTCGCGCAGGGGCGCGTCAAGGTAGTCCACGCCGTCCAGGTGCAGCAGGTCGAAGAAATACGGGTGCAGCAACAGTTCCCGGGCGGAGGTCGCGCCGAAGCGGCTCATCGTCTCCTGGAACGGGCGCGGTCGGCCGTCGTCGGTCAGCGCCAGGGTCTCGCCGTCGAGCACCACCGAGGTGCAGGGCAGGCCGCGGACCACCTCGACGAGTTCGGGCACGGAGGCGGTGATCTCGCGCAGGGTCCTGGTGAACACGCGCACTTCATCGCCGTCGCGGTGCACCTGGATCCGGGCGCCGTCCAGTTTGTACTCCACGCTGACCTCGCCCAGCTCGGCCAGCGCGCTGTCCAGGGATTCGGCCGGGGAGGCCAGCATCGGCCGGACCGCCCGCCCGACCTGCAACCGGAACTCGCTCAGCACCGCCTCGCCACCGTCGCGGGCGGCCTCGGCCACCGCGGCCAGGTCGCCGCGCAGCATGTGCGCCCGGCGCACCACGGCCGCGGGCACCTCGAAGGCGGCGGCCACCGCGTCGGCCATCACGCCTTCGAGGGCGCCCTGGCGCAGTTCGCCGGTGAGCAGCCGGATCAGGAAGTCCTGTTCGGGCTGCCCGGCCTGGGCGAACAACGCGGTGAGCAGGTCCTTGCGCCGCTGGGCCGACCCGCTGCCGGAGGTGCTGGCCAGTGCCGCCAGGGTGTCGTCCACCGCGTGCAGGGTCAGGTTCGATGCCGCGGCCGGTGGGGTGTCCAGGGTGGACAGCGCCCGCCAGCCCACGCCGGTGCGGCCCTGGGGTGGCACGCCGATCAGGTAGGCGGTGGCCAGCCGGACGTCGCGGGCGTCGGTGGCACCGCGCAGCAGGGCGGCCAGGGTCTCGATCTTCGCCTTGCGCCCGCGGGTGCCCGCGACCGTGGCGGAGGTGTGCACTAGCTCGGCGAGGCGCATGCCTCCATCTTCGCCACGGCACCGACAATCCGCGCGATCTCGCCGACCGCCGCGCGCAGCCGGTCCGGGCTGAGCGCGGCGTAGCCGAGCACCAGCCCCGGGTAGGGCGCGGGCACCGGCGGGTGCGCGTAGCCGGAGAGCGCGGGCGCGTTGATCCCGGCCGCGGCCAGCCGGGCGGACAGCGCCGCGTCGTCCAAACCCTCGGGCAGCCGGACCACCAGGTGCAGCCCGGCCGCGATGCCCACGGTGCGCCAGTCCGGCAGGTGCTCGGCCAGTGCGGTCAGCAGCGCGTCCCGGCGGCCGCGGTAGAGCAGCCGGGTGCGCCGCAGGTGCCGGTCGTAGCCGCCCTCGCGCAGGAACCGGGCCAGCGCGGCCTGCGGGATCGGCCCGCAGCCCAGGTCGTGCAGGCGTTTCCGGTCCGCGATGGCGCCGCGCAGTTCGGCTGGCAGCACCAGCCAGCCCAGCCGCAACGCGGGCGCGAGGATCTTGCTGACGCTGCCGATGTAGGCCACCCGGCTCGGGTCCAGGGACTGGGTGGCGCACACCGCGGGCCGGTCGTAGCGGTGCTCGGCGTCGTAGTCGTCCTCGATCACCACCGCGTCCCGCTCACGGGCCCAGGCCAGCAGCGCGTGCCTGCGTGCCGCGGTCAGCGCGGTGCCCAGCGGGAACTGGTGCGCGGCGGTGACCAGCACCGCGCGCACGCCGGTGCGGGCCAGCGCGTCGACCCGCACGCCGTCGCAGTCCACCGGCACCGGGACCGGCTGGAGTCCTTGGGCGGCAAGGAGTTCGGCCTGGCCGTGGTGGCTGGGGTTCTCCACCGCGATCTCGCGCAGGCCGCGGTCCCGCAGCACCTGGGCGAGCAGTGACAGGGCCTCGGCGGCCCCGTGCGTGACGGTGATCCCGGCCGGATCGGTGACCACCGAGCGCACCCGGCCCAGGTACCCGGCCAGCTCGGCCCGCAGTTCGGCCAGGCCGCACGGGTCGGGGTAGCCGAGTGCGGCATCCGGCATCTCGGTCAGCGCCGCCTTGGTCGCGGCCAGCCAGGCCGCGCGCGGGAAGGCGCCCAGCGCGGGCAGGCCAGGCCGCAGGTCGAACCGCCACTGCCGGTCGGTCTCGGGCGCGGGCGCCGGGGACTCGGCCGCGCCGACCGCCTCGGCGATCCGGGTGCCGGAGCCGTGCCGGGCGGTGAGGTAGCCCTCGGCCACCAGCTGCTCGTAGCTCGCGGTCACGGTGCCCCTGGCCAGCCCGAGCTGGGCGGCCAGGTCCCGGCTGGAGGGCAGCCGCACACCCGGCCGCAACCGGCCCTCCCGCACCGCCTCCCGGATCGCCTGCTCCAGGGCCTTGCCGCGGGCGCCCGGTCCGGACACGGCCGGGAGCAGCAGCTCCCGCAAAGTGGTCCAATCCTTCGCCATTGAAGTGGAGCTTATGGCCAGACCACTTTCCGGTCCAGGCTGTCCGGCATGACCACCTCGAAGTCTCCGGCGCTGGCCATTGGCGGCGGCATCGCCGCGCTGTGCCTGGTGGGTGGCGCGGTGCCGGTGAACGGGTTGCTGAGCGGCTACCCGGTGCTGTCCGCGCAGGCGATCCGGTACGCCATCGGCGCGCTGGTGCTGCTCGGCTGGCTGCTGTGCCGCGGCGGACTGCCCAGGGTCGGCGGGCGGGACCTGCTGGCACTGCTCGCGCTGGCGGTGACCGGGATGGTCGGTTTCAACGTGGCCATCATCGAGGGCCAGCGCTACGCCGAGCCCGGGTTCGTCGCGGCCATCATCGGCGGATCGCCGCTGGTCATCGCGCTGGTGGTGCCGCTGGCGCTGGGCAGGCGGCCGCGACTGACCGCGGTGCTGGGCGCCGGGCTGGTCTTCGCCGGGGTGCTGGTGATCTCCGGCGGCGGGCGCTGGTCGCTGCCTGGACTGGGCCTGGCGTTGCTGGCCATGCTCGGCGAGGCCGGGTTCACCCTGTTCGCGGTGGGGGTGGTGCGCCGGATCGGCGGGATCGCCACCTCCGCCTACGCCTGTGTGGTCGCGGCGGTGGGCAGTGCGCTGCTGAGCCCGTTCTTCGCCGCGGACCCGTGGCCGATGCCGACCGCGGTGGAGTGGAGCGCGCTGGTGGTGCTCGGGCTGCTGGTCACCGCGGTGGCCTTCGGCCTGTACTACCGGTGCGTGTCGGTGGTCGGCCCGGAGCGTTCCGGGGTGCTGGCCGGGGTGATCCCGGTGTCCGGTCTCGCGGTCTCGGTGCTGCTTGGCGCGCAGCCGCTGACGATGACCGCGGTGGCGGGCGCGCTGACCGTTGCCGTGGGCTGTGCCCTTGGTCAGCGCGCCCGGCTGGTCAGCGGCCGCCGTGCGCCATCTTCAGCACGTCCAGCGCCTCGTCCAGTTGAGCGAGTGTGAGCTTGCCGTTGTCCACGTGCCCGCGTTCCAGGACCACCTCGCGGATGGTCTTGCGCTCCTTGAGCGACTGCTTGGCGATCGCGGCGGCCTCCTCGTAGCCGATGTAGCGGTTGAGCGGGGTGACCACCGAGGGCGAGGACTCGGCGTACTCGCGCAGCCGCTCGACATCGGGTTCCGCGCCCACGATGACCTTGTCCGCGAGCAGCCGGGCCACCGCGGCGAGCAGCCGGGCCGACTCCAGCACGTTGCGGGCCATCACCGGCATCATCACGTTCAGCTCGAAGTTGCCAGCCGCGCCGGCGAAGGCCACCGTGCCGTCGTTGCCGATCACCTGGGCGGCCACCATCATGGCCGCCTCGCAGATCACCGGGTTGACCTTGCCCGGCATGATCGAGGAGCCCGGCTGCAGGTCCGGCAGGTGCAGCTCACCCAGGCCGGTGCGCGGGCCGGAACCCATCCAGCGCAGGTCGTTGGCGATCTTGAACAGGCTCACCGCGACCGTCTTGAGCTGCCCGGAGACCTCGACCAGGCCATCGCGGGCGCCCTGGGCCTCGAAGTGGTCCACCGCCTCGGTCACCGGCAGCGCGGTGGACTTGATCAGCTCCTCCACCACGGCCGCGCCGAAACCGGCCGGGGTGTTGATGCCGGTGCCGACCGCGGTGCCGCCGATGGGCAGTTCGGCCAGCCGGGGCAGCGTGCCGTCGAGCCGGTCCACGCCCAGCCGGACCTGCCGGGCCCAGCCGCCGACCTGCTGGCCCAGCGTGATCGGCACCGCGTCCATCAGGTGCGTGCGCCCGGCCTTGACCAGCTCGGCCCAGTCCGCCGCCCGCCGCTCCAGGGTCTGCGCCAGGTGCGCCAGGCCGGGGATGGTCTCCCGCAGCACGGCCTCGGTGGCGGCGAGGTGGATGGTGGTCGGGAAGACGTCGTTGGACGACTGCGAGGCGTTGACGTGGTCGTTCGGGTGCACGTCGGCGCCGAGGGCCCTGGTGGCCAGGGTGGCGATGACCTCGTTGGCGTTCATGTTGGAGGAGGTGCCCGAGCCGGTCTGGAAGACGTCGATCGGGAAGTGCGCGTCGTGCCCGCCGGCGGCGACCTCGTCCGCGGCGGTCGCGATGGCCGCGGCCACCTCGGGGCTGAGCACGCCCAGCCGCCCGTTGACCCGGGCCGCGGCCGCCTTGACCAGGCCAAGGGCCCGGATCTGGGCCCGCTCCAGGCCGCGTCCGGAGATCGGGAAGTTCTCCACCGCGCGCTGGGTCTGCGCCCGCCACAGCGCGTCGGCGGGCACCCTGACCTCGCCCATGGTGTCGTGCTCGATCCGGAATGCCTCGTCGCTCATACCCGAATTCTGCGCTTACTGCGCATTGCTGGGCACCGTGGTGCGCACCACCTACGCTGGATCGGGTTCCCAGGACTGGCAGAGAGCGAGAAGGTGTCGATGAGCGCACCGTCCGAGCACAGCCATACCGAGGTAGACCTGTTGATCGTCGGCGCCGGGCCAACCGGGCTGTTCGCGGCCTATTACGCGGGCTTCCGGGACCTGTCCATCGCACTGGTGGACTCGCTGCCCGAACCGGGTGGTCAGGTCACCGCGATGTACCCGGAGAAGATGATCTTCGACGTGGCCGGTTTCCCCGCGGTCCGCGGCCGGGACCTGATCAGCGCGCTGGTCGAGCAGGCTGCCCAGTACAAACCCAACTACCTGTTGGGCCGCAAGGCCCGCACCCTGTCCACAGTGGACGGAGGCGGGTTCGACGTCGGGCTGGCCGACGGCAGCACGATCCGCGCGGCCGCGATCCTCATCACCGCCGGGATGGGCGAGTTCCGTCCCCGGCCACTACCGGTGGGTGAGGACTGGGCCGGGCGCGGGCTGTCGTATTTCGTGCCCTCACTGGAGGTGCACCGGGACCAGGACGTGGTGGTGGTCGGCGGCGGTGACTCCGCCTTCGACTGGGCACTGGCCCTGCACCCGATCGCGCGCAGCGTGACCCTGGTGCACCGGCGGGCGCTCTTCCGCGCGCACGAGGCGACCGTCCGGCAGGTCCGCGAGCTGGGCGTGGCCATCCTGACCGACGCCGAGGTGGCCGGGATCCGCGGTGGCGAGACCATCACCGAGGTCGAACTGTCCTTCAAGGACGGTGACCGCAAGGTGCTGCCAGCCCAGGCCGTGGTGGCCGCGCTCGGTTTCCTCGCCGACCTCGGTCCGCTGGAGAGCTGGGGCCTGACCCTGGAGAAGCGGATGGTGGAGGTGGACAGCACCTGCCGCACCAGCCGGGAGCTGGTCTACGCCGCCGGCGATGTGGCCAACTACCCCGGCAAGGTCAAGCTGATCGCCACCGGTTTCGGCGAGGCGGCCACCGCGGTGAACAACATCGCGGTCGCGCTCAACCCGGACGCGCACCTGTTCCCAGGGCACTCCAGCAACCTGCCCTGAGCCACAACGGAGAACGGCCCCGGTCGCACTGACCGGGGCCGTTCGTCCATTGTGGAGTGATCAGGGCACGACCTGGACGATGTCGTGGACCGACAGGTGGCCGAAGAAGCGCTGCGCCGCCGAGGGCGACAGGTGGATGCAGCCGTGCGACTTCTCCCGCAGGCTGCCCTGGTGGAAGGCGATGCCGCCGTTGAAGAAGACCGACCACGGCATCGGCGCGTTGGCGAAGATGCTGCTCTTGTGGTTGCGGTTCTTGAAGCTCACCTTGAAGGTGCCGGGCGGGGTCAGCCAGCCCTTGCGGCCGTGCGTGATCGGCACCGGGCCGAGCACGACCTTGCCCTCTGACATGATCCACGCCTTGTTGGCGGAGAGGTCGATGCAGGCCCGCGCGGCCGCGTTCTTGCACGGGGTGGCGTTGTCCGACACCGGTTCCGGGGTGTCCTTCTTCGCCTCCGGCTTGGGCTTCGGCTTGGGCGGCGTGGTCGTGGCCGGCGCCGGTTTGGTGGTCGAGGAGGACGGCTGACTGCTCGCCGGCTCCGAAGTGGACGGTGCGGGGGCCGCGCTCGACGACGAGCTGCTGCTCGTGGCCGATCCGGTGTTCCCGGCCAGCTGCGGCTGTTCCGGCGTGCCGCACGCGGCCAGCAGCAGACCGAAGGTCGCGGTCACCGCCAGCACCAAAGAGCTTTTCCTGCCTCGCATCGCTCACCCCAAGTTCTTCGCCCGGCATCGCGGGCGGCTAATCACTCCAGCACACACAATGACGTCACTTGGGATCCCGAGGTTGCCCTACCGGCCTACCCGTTTCGAACTGTGACAAAACGGCCCGCCGCTACAGGAGGCGGCGGGCCGTTCGGTCAGGTGCTGCGGAGGGGTCAGAGCCCGCCCACGTTCGTGCTGATCCAGGAGCGGTAGAACGACACGTCGACGTAGATCGACGGCGCGGTCGCGCAGGTCGCGCCACCGCCGGAGCGGCTGGTCGCGCCGACCAGCGTCCAGTTGCCCGCCGTGCCCTTCACCTGCGGGCCGCCGGAGTCGCCGTAGCAGGCGCCCTTGTTGCCGCCGGTGTTGTTGGTGCAGATCTCCGAGGCGGCGCTGATGCCGGAGCACCGGCTGTCAGCCACGATCGAGGTGTTGAGTTCCTGCAGGTTGATCGGCGCGGAGCCACAGCCGCGGGTGGGACAGGTCTGGCCCCAGCCGATGATGCGGGTCGCGGTGCCGACCGGGCCGGACTCCGGCGCGATGGAGATCGGCTTGACCGTCACCGAGCTGGACAGCTGCAGCACGGACAGGTCGGCGCTCGGGTGGTTGATGATCCGGGACACGCCAGCGGTGACGCCACCGGTGGTGCGGTTGGTGGTGGCGATCCTGGTGCGGATCGAGGACGGCTGGCGGCCCTGCACGCAGTGCTTGGCCGTCACCACCCAGTTCGCCTTGACCAGCGAGCCACCACAGAAGTGGCTGCCGGAGGTGCTCTGCAGGGACACCATGAAGCTGTAGGTCTCGGTCGCGTTCGTGCCGCCGACGATCAACGGATCGACGTCACCGGCGGTGGTCGCCGGCGCCGCGGCGGCCGGCATCGCGAGCCCGCCAAGCGCGGTAGCGGCCGCGGCCAGGATTCCGACGATCAGAGAACGTGCCCTCACGGTTCTCTCCTCTCAACTTCCGGCGGATCCGCCGGAGGTGAGGTGCACCGTAAGTACCGCTGATCACAACCGAGAACCCTGCATAAGTAGGGCGGCCGACCGGCTTTGGGTCCCCATAAAACGGTGTATGGCCGCTGACCGAACGGGCCCGCGGCGAAACACCGCGGGCCCGTTGGCTATCGATTCGTTATACGGGACCGGCGATTCCGCTGATCCACGGGCGGAAGACCGGCACGTCCACGTAGATCGACGGGTTCACCGCGCAGGTCGCGCCGCCGCCGGAACGGCTGGTGGCCCCGATCAGCTGCCACACGTTGCCGACCAGCTTGATCTGCGGGCCGCCGGAGTCGCCGTAGCAGGCGCCCCTGGTCCCACCTGGGTTATTGGTACAGATTTCCTGGGCGCCGAAGATCCCGCTGCACAGGCCGTCGGCCACGATCGAGGTGTTCAGCTGCTGCAGGATCACCGGCGCGCCACACCCGCCGGGAGCCGGACAGGTCTGGCCCCAGCCGAGCAGCCGGGTCCCGGTGCCGACCGGGCCGGAGGCCGCGGCCACCGCGATCGGCGCCTGCGGCACCGCCGCGGCCAGTCGGACCAGCGCGATGTCCCTGGTCGGGTTGAGGTGGATGGCCGCGGCGGCGACGTAACTGCCGCCGGCGGTGCGGTTGGTGGTGCCGATCCGCGCCCGGACGGAGGCAGGCGCCTTGCCCTGGACGCAGTGCTTGGCGGTGACCACCCAGTTCGACTTGATCAGCGAACCACCGCAGAAGTGGCCGCCGGTGGTGTTCTGCAAGGACACCATGAAGCTGTAGACCTGGGTGGCGTTGACGCCGCCGACAATGAGTGGATCGACATCGGATGAGGTGTTCGGGGACGCGGTGGCGGTCCCGGTCAACCCGGCAAACGCGGTGGCCACGGCCGCGAGTAACCCGACGACCATTCTTTTCGCTCGCACAGGGATTTCTCCTCTCAGCCCCGGCGCCCTCTGCCGAGGCTGACACGGACGGTAATCGTACGTAATCAGAGCGTGGTACCGCCTGATGGCCGCTGTTGGATGCCTCTTCGGGCGGTCGTGTGGGCAAAGGCCCGATGTTAGGTGAATAGCGCGATAAGGCAAACAGGTGGTCAGCGGTTGGGGCATTCGGTTGATTTGATCTCGCCGGGTGCAAAATCGTGGATCCCGTGCCCCGAATAAATGCATTGGTCGACACTGTGGTCGATCCGCCGGCGGCCATGACGGCCGCCGCGGAGTCGGCGGGAAATTACCTGGACATCGCATTCTCCAGTGGCCGGGCGGCGCGGGTGGACCTGCGGGACCCCCGGGCGCGCGGCTGGACCGGCGCGATCGGCGAGCTGCGCGCGGCCGGTCTGGACGTCTACGTCGAACTCGATCCGGACACCGGGCTGGTCACCGAGGTGCTGGTGCCGCACCGGGTCGCCGTGATCGCGCTGAACCCCGGCGAGGACCTGGTCGAGGTCGACCTCGAACCCTCGCAGGCCCACCACTACCTGCGCCGGGACAACCCGGACTTCGCCGAACTGCTGGCCCTGCTCGAAGCGGCCATGGCCGGCCAGGACACCGTGCTGGTCACCGAGACCCTCGACAAGCACGCGATCATCGATGTCCGCCCGGCCCCAAAAGAGGCCGCGCCTGAGCAGCTCACCGAGGGCGTTCCGGAAGCACTCGGCACCCCGGTCAGCTACGCCCAGGTCGTGCAGATGTATCGCCTGGTGGCCGGTCAGACCGCCTGCTCGGCCAACCCGACCGCACCCGGCATCCCGTTCACCTACCCCGACGACGGCTGCTGGGGCCGGGCGCACGAGATGGCCCGGCTGATGATCGCCAACGGCATCACCCCGGACAAGGTCTGGATCTACGGCAGCCTGCGGGTCAACAGCGCGAACAAGCCGGACTGCGTGGTCGGCTGGGGCTGGCACGTGGCCCCGACGCTGGTGGCCGACGGGGTCACCTACGTGATCGACCCCGCGCTGTTCGACGGCCCGGTCACCCAGGACACCTGGAAGGGCGTGCAGGGCGATCCCGCCGCCCGGCTGCAGCCCACCGGCTGGGACATCTTCCACAACCACTACGCCCCGCACCGCTACGACCCGGACTACCGCCTCACCAACGAGGTGCTGGCCAAGTACCGCGGTGACCTGCAGCTGCGGTCCAACTCCGCGACCGGCCCGCCGCCGTACGCGAACTGCCAGCCTGCCGCGCCGGGGGTGCAGTTCCGGGCCAGCCTGGCCGGCGGGCAGACCGCGCGCTGGTTCACGCACAGCTGGAACGCCGCCCGGCACGTGCTCTGGACGGTCATGCCCACCTCGATCTGCTCCGGTGGCCCGCAGGTGCGGCACGAGGTCGCGGTGCAGCGCACCGACGGGAACCTGTGCACCTACTGGATCACCGTGCAGAACCTCACCGGGCGAACCGTGCGGTTCGAGGCCCGCTTCGACTACCTCAACTGACCTGGAGCCGTTGATGAGAACCGGAACAGCGTTCACCGTCACCATCGGCGCCGGGGCCACCGTGCGCTACTTCAACCACAGCTGGAACGCCGCCCAGCACGTGGTCTGGTACCTGATGCCGATCACCCCGCAGACCGGCGGACCCGAGCTGGACTGGGACGTCGCGGTCGAGCGGACCAGCGCGGCGCTGTGCACGTACTGGATCACCGTCCGGAACCTGACCGGGATCCCGGTCACCTTCGAGGGCCGCTACGCGGTCCTGAACGCGTGAACGGGGAGAAGAGCATGCGCATCGAGATCGAGCTGGACAGCGCCGAGGTCGCGGCCGGTCTGGTGATCCGGATCGGCCGGGAGCGGACCGGTCAGCAGGCCGCGGCCCAGGTGCTCGTCGAGGACCAGGACGCGGGTGCGGCGCCGGTGAGCCTCGCGGTGGCCGAGGCCGAGGCTGTTGACGCGGGGGCCGCGCCGCGGCAGGACTGACAAAAAGAACCGGGCTGCCCGTCGACTGACTGGCGGCCCGGTTCATCGGCTCGTTCAGGGCAGCGGCGGGACTTCCGGGTCGCCGCCGAAGTCGACCGAGGAGTACTCGCGCAGCTTGGTCAGCCGGTGGTAGCCGTCGATCATCCGCAGCGTGCCGGACTTGGACCGCATCACGATGGACTGGGTGGTGCAGCCGCCGGAGCGGTAGTGCACGCCGCGCAGCAGGTCGCCGTCGGTGATGCCGGTGGCGCAGAAGAACACGTTGTCCCCGCGCACCAGGTCGTCGGTGGTCAGCACCCGGTCCAGGTCGTGCCCGGCGGCCAGCGCGCGCTCGCGCTCCTCGTCGTCCTTCGGCCAGAGCCGGGCCTGGATCGCCCCGCCCATGCACTTGAGCGCGGCCGCGGCGATGATGCCCTCCGGGGTGCCGCCGATGCCCAGCAGCATGTCCACGCCGGTGCTCGGCCGGGCCGCGGAGATCGCGCCCGCCACATCGCCGTCGCTGATGAAGTGGATCCGGGCGCCCGCCTCGCGGACCTCCTTGACCAGCGACTCGTGCCGGGGCCGGTCCAGGATGCACACGGTCACGTCGGCCACGTCGGTCTGCTTGGCCTTGGCCACCCGGCGGATGTTCTCCGCCACCGGCGCGTCCAGGTCCACCACGTCCGCGGCGTCCGGGCCGACCGCGAGCTTCTGCATGTAGAACACCGCGGACGGGTCGTACATCGCGCCCCGCTCGGCCACCGCCAGCACGGCCAGCGCGTTGGGCATGCCCTTGGCCATCAGCGTGGTGCCGTCGATCGGGTCCACCGCGACATCGCAGTCCGGGCCGTCGCCGTTGCCCACCTGCTCGCCGTTGAACAGCATCGGGGCCTCGTCCTTCTCGCCCTCCCCGATGACCACCACGCCACGCATGGAGACGGTGCCGATCAGCTTGCGCATGGCGTCCACCGCCGCGCCGTCGCCGCCGTTCTTGTCACCGCGGCCGACCCAGCGGCCTGCCGCGATCGCGGCGGCTTCGGTGACCCGGACCAGTTCCAGGGCGAGGTTGCGATCGGGTGCCTCACGACGTCGCGGGGCAGTGTTCGCGGCCATGTTCCGCCTCCAGAGGTCTGCGCAGGTCGACGCTGAAACTGCTTACCGATCCTGGCAGACCTTGACGACGGAGCGTGAGCTGAGCAGGGGGGACAGTGACGATTCGCACTCACTGAACCGATTGCTGAACCGAGTCAGGTCAACCGTTCGGCTCAGCGTTGTCCACAGTGGCCAGTGCCTGCTCGACCCGGTCCCGCGCCCCGGCGAGATGCTTCTCGCAGACCTTCGCGAGGGTCTCGCCACGCTCCCAGAGCGCGAGTGAGTCCTCCAGCGAGAGACCGCCGGCCTCCAGCTTGCGGACGACCTCGACCAGCTCGTCGCGCGCCGCCTCGTAGCCGAGCGCGGCGTCGGTGTTGTTCTGTGTCACGCGGTGGGGCTCCCCATCGTGCTCTGCACCCGGACCACGGCGGTGGCCACCGCCTGGTCGTAGCCGATGAAGGCCTCGGCGAACTCGGCGCCGTCGCCCTCCATGGCGGCTTCGTCGATGCGATTCTCCGCCTCGCTCACCCGGCGGCGGTGCGGGGACCCCGTGCTGAACCACCAGTGGCTGCCCACGTAGCCCGAGGTGGCCTCGGAGAGCGCGCGCAACCGGGACGGCAGGGCCCGCCTGCCGGGGGCGTCGCAGCCCGCCAGCAGCGCGGCCCAGCACTCGGCCGCGGCGGAGTTGGCCTCCTCGGCCCTGCGCTGCACCACCCCGGCCGCCATCCGCGCGGGCGGGTCGGCCTGGCTCTGCGCCGCCGTCCTGGCCGCGGCGACGGTCAGCGGGAGAAAGGTCGGCTCATGGGCCAGCGACGCCACCGCTACCTCCGTTCACCGCATCGGTGTCTTCGGGCACGATCGCGTGCACCGCTCCGTCAACGACTCGGACCCGCAGCAGCGTTCCCGGCGGCGCGTCGGCGACCGAGCGGAGCACCCCGTCCGGGGCGCCGTCGGCGACGCGCTGCACGACTGCGTATCCGCGGGCCAGAGTGGCCGCCGGTCCCAGGGTCGTCAAGCGTGCTTTGACACCGTCCAACCGGCTCTGTTCGTGCCCGAGCCGGGAGAGCGTGGCCCGGCGGGCCCGCTCGAGCAACGCGTGCACGTCCTCCATTCGGCGCTGCAAGGGACCGAACGGGTCGGAAAGCACTGGGCGGGAACGCAATTGAGCGAGCAACCGGTGTTCCCGATCCACCCAACCGTGTAGTGCCCGGCGGGCCCGGTCGCGGAGCTGACCGATTCTGGTCGTTTCCTCCGCCACGTCCGGAACCACCCGTTTGCCCGCGTCCGTCGGAGTAGAGCAGCGCAGGTCGGCGACGTGGTCCAGCAGCGGGGTGTCCGGCTCGTGGCCGATCGCGCTGAGCACCGGGGTGCGGCAGGCCGCGACCGCCCGGCAGAGCGCCTCGTCGGAGAAGGGCAGCAGGTCCTCCACGCTGCCGCCGCCGCGGGCGATCACGATCACGTCGACCTCGGGGTCGGACGCCAGCGTGGACAGCGCTTCCAGCACCTGCGGCACGGCCAGATGTCCTTGCACCGCAACGTTGATCACCCGGAAGTGCACCGCGGGCCAACGGTGTTTGGCATTGGTGAGCACGTCCCGCTCGGCCGCGGAGGCCCGGCCGGTGATCAGCCCGACGCACTGCGGCAGGAACGGCGGTTTCCGCTTCCGCCCCGGCTCGAACAGGCCCTCGGCGGCCAGCAGCCGACGCAGGCGTTCGATCCGGGCCAGCAGCTCGCCGATGCCCACCGCGCGGATCTCGTCCACCCGCAGGCTGATCGTGCCGCGGCCCTCGTAGAACACCGGCCGCCCGTGCATGATCACCCGCGCGCCCTCGGTCAGCGGCGTGTCCAGGCTCCGCAGCAGCGCGGTCGCGCAGGTCACCGTCACCGAGAAGTTGGCGGAGGGGTCCCGCAGGGTGATGAACGCGGTCGAGGTGTTCGGCCGGTTGGAGATCTGGGTGACCTCGCCCTCCACCCACACCGAGCCCAGCCGCGCGATCCACTCCGCGATCTTGCGCGCCACCGTGCGGACCGGCCACGGCTGCTCCGCGGTGCTGGGCGCGGTCACGACTCGCGCACGGTGGCGATCCGCCGGGTCAGCATCCGGACGAACTCCTCGCGGCCACGACCGGTCAGCTCGTAGGCGAGCAGCTCCTCGAGCTGGTCGACGGAGAGCCAGCGCAGCCGGGCGCGCACCTGGGCCAGGGAGAGGTCGTCGTAACCGGGCACACCTGCCGGTCCGTCGGCGGGTTCGTCCACATCGGACGGCTCGGCCGCGGAGGTGACCTCGCCGGCCTTCTGCCGGCCGGGCAGCCGCTCGACTCCGCCGGTGACCTCGCCGGCCTTCGGTCGGCCTGGCAGCCGTTCGGCCTCGTCGGTGCCGGTGACCTCGCCCGCCTTGGGGCGGCCGGGCAGGCGCGCGGCGCCGTTGGCGGCAGGCTCGTCCGGACGCTCGACGGTCACCTCACCGGCCTTCTTCCGGCCGGGCAGGCCCTCGGCAACGGCGGGTGGCGCGGGCGCGTCGTCCAGGTCCTCGTCGAAGGTCGCCCATTCGGGGGTTTCCTCGGCTGGGCGCAGCGTGGCCAGGATCTCATCGCCCTTGATGGCGAGTTCGGTCACGTGTTGCTGGGCTCGCATGGACAGTTGCATCGCGGTGCTGGCCACCGTGACGGGCAGTCCGGCGAGTGAACGCGGCAGCTTGCGGGCCTGCTCCACGGCGGCCGCGGCGAGCCCGGCGGCCACGCGGACCGGCAGTGGCAGCGGTTTCATGTGGTACAGCCTGCCGCAGTCCGGCGGATCAGGGAAACTCTTCGCTGGGCCATCCGGGTGACTGGGCGGGGTGCACCCTAATTCTTCTGGTCAACCGATCGAATCGACTTGCCGCCAAAACGCTCCGTACCCTGGAGACCATGACCACTGCCAAGCCCAAGCGCGTGCTGCTGGCCAACCCTCGCGGCTACTGCGCCGGCGTGGACCGGGCCGTGATCACCGTCGAGAAGGCGTTGGAGACCTACGGCGCTCCCATCTACGTCCGCAAGGAAATCGTGCACAACAAGCACGTCGTGGACACGCTGCGCGAGCGCGGCGCGATCTTCGTCGACCAGACCGACGAGGTGCCCGAGGGCGCCATGGTGGTCTTCTCGGCACACGGCGTGTCCCCGATGGTGCACGCGGAGGCGGCAGACCGGAACCTCCGCACCATCGACGCCACCTGCCCTCTGGTCACCAAGGTGCACCAGGAGGCCAAGCGCTTCGCCAAGGAGGATTACGACATCCTCCTGATCGGCCACGAGGGGCACGAGGAGGTCGAGGGCACCGCTGGTGAGGCCCCCGACCACGTGCAGCTCGTGGACACCGCCGAGGACGTGGACAAGGTCACCGTCCGCGACCCCAACAAGGTCATCTGGCTGTCCCAGACCACGCTGTCGGTCGACGAGACCATGGTGCGGGTGAACCAGCTCAAGGGCCGGTTCCCCGAGCTGCAGGCCCCGCCGAGTGACGACATCTGCTACGCCACCTCCAACCGGCAGACCGCGGTCAAGGTGATGGCGCCGCAGTGCGACCTGGTCCTGGTGGTCGGCTCCAAGAACTCCTCCAACTCGCTCCGGCTGGTCGACGTCGCGCTCGACTACGGCGCCAAGGCCTCCTACCTGGTCGACTTCGCGCACGAGGTCGACGACGCCTGGCTGGAGGGCGTCGGCACCATCGGCGTCACCTCGGGCGCCTCGGTGCCGGACGAGCTGGTGATGAAGCTGCTCGTGCACCTGGAAGAGCGTGGCTGGGCCGACGTGGAAACCGTCACCACCGCCAACGAGAAGATCACCTTCTCGCTGCCGCGGGAGCTGCGCAAGGAAATGAAGGAGAAGGCGGCCAAGGAGTCCTGACCGGCCTTCCTGAGGTTTCGCGCCGCCCGGCTGGGGTCTCCCAGCCGGGCGGTTCGCGTTCAGGGGCCGGTCACTTCGCGGCGGTGGCCAGCGGCGGCGTCTCCGCCGCAGCCGCCGCGGCGGCAGCCTCGGCCTCAGCGGCCGCGGCGCGCGCGTTGGCCCGCTCCACCCGGTAACCGGTGATCACGGTGGTGATCAGGGACAGCGAGACCAGCGCCTCGGCCATGAAGAACGAGGCGAAGTCGACCACCGAGCCGATCGGCGGCGACCCCGGCACCGCGTTGCGCAGCGGCACCAGCGCGAACAGCAGCGCGCCCATGAAGCTCATCGACGGCCACAGCAGGCCGCGCCGGTCCCTGATCACGAACCAGGCGGCGATGACCGCGGCCAGGCTCAGGAACCACATGAACGCCATCACGAACAGCGCGAAGGCGAAAGTGCCGGTGGAACGGACGGCCTGGGCGGAGAAGACCAGCCCGCCGCCGAGGTCCTTGACGTCCTTGGGCTTGATCTTGAAGAACGAGTCGGCGTTGACGAAACTCAGGCTGATCGGCACGTTCTTGCCAGCCACCTCGGCGGCGAAGCCGAAGTCGATCTGGTAGCTGTCGAACGGGTAGTCGGTGATCACGCCGTCGTTCAGCGCCACCCGCAGGTCGGCCACGCTCGGGCTGCGGCCCGCCTTGAACGCCAGGGTGTCGCCGCGGACGCCGTTGGTGTGCACGGTGATGTCCTGGCGCGGGAACCCGTCCTCATCGGCCAGCGAGCCGACCGGGTCGATCTCCACCTGCGCGGAGAGTTCCTGCAGCACCGGGTCGGTCTTCTGCACGAAGACGCTGATGTCGATGCGGTCGGCGGAGTTCTGATCGCCCAGGGTGATCTGACTCTGGCCGTCCTGCCGTTCGAGCAGGTAGACCACGATGCTGCCCGCGGTGAGCAGTGCGATGACGATCGCGAACACGATCACTTTGAGCGCCGGATTGCGTACCGGCCGGGAACTCGGACCCATCTGAGGCTTCTTACCCTTCGGGAGCCGTGCCGCGGCTCCGGTGGTAAGCGCATTCCAAGGGGGCCGCGCCACGTGGTGCTGGTTGGCGGACCGGCAGCATAACTGACCGATTTACCGGGATTTCCCCAGTTCAGCGGCCGTGCCTGGCGATCACGTACGGCACCGTCCCGGTCACCAGGAGTGCGTTTAGTAGTCGTCCTCGCGGGGCGGGCGGCGACGGGGTGCGGGCGGCTGCTGCCGCGGCTGACCGCCGCCACGGGGCGCGGGACCACCGCGCTGCGGCGGGGGCGGCTGCTGACGGCCGGGCTGGCCACCGCGCGGCGGCACCGGACGGCCACCGCCCGCGCCACCCGCGGCACCACCTCGGCCAGCGGCACCGCCGCCTGCCGCGCCACCACCGCCTGCCGCACCGCCACGGGGCGCGCCGCCGCCACCACGCGGGGCGGGGCCGCCGTCCCGGGGCGCCGGACGGCCGCCGGACTGCGGACGCGGCGCGGGCGCGCGGCCACCGGCCGGACGGCGCTCCTCGGCCACCGGCCGGGCCGGGCGGCGCACGGGTTCGTCCTCGTCACGGGTGCTGCGCGGCTTGGCACCGCGCGCGGGCTCGGCCGGGGCGGCCGGGCGCTTCTGCAGGAAGATCCGGACCACGCCCAGCAGCACCGTGGCCGCGGTGGTGACCGCCATCGCCGGGAACGAGGTGACCAGCGGCTGGGCCACGGTCAGCAGGCGCGCGGCCATCCCGCCGGTCGGCGAGGCGTTGGCGGTCAGCAGGGCGACCGTCGGCACCACGACCACCGCGACCAGCGGCGGTTGCACCATCGGCCCGAACAGGCTCTTGCGCTGTACCCAGCACACCCCGAGCACGCAACTGAGGAAGTAGCCGCCCTTGAACAGCCAGCCGAGTTCGCCGTTGGGCGCCCGGCTGACGAAGGCGGTCAGGATGGACACCCCGAAGGCGAGCAACGCCGCTGCCCACCAGGGCACGCCCCGGGAGGAGCCGAACAGGGACAGATAGGCCCAGTCGGACTCCGCGCGGTCCTGTTCCACGTCGCCTCGACGGTCGCGGGTGGTGGTCACGCGTGACACGTTAGCCCGTCCGGTAAGGGGTGTGCCCGGACGCGCGCTGGACTGGGTGCGATCGAGTCTGCTGGGTAACCGCCGAGTAGGGCAACCGGCTTCCACCCAACAGGCACGAATCGGACCTCAGTCAGCGAGTCCAGAACGCCCTGACCAGCGTCGATATTCAATTAGAAGATCAACTTTCCAGTCGGTCCACCTCGTCCCCCTCATTGGTGACACCACCCACGGTCAATTCCTCGGCCCGGCGGATCCCCGGAACGGGTGTCGGACTGGCCGCCGCCTCGGTCAGCGGCTGGGCCGCGCTGCGGAAGCTCTCCAGCGCGTCCAGCTCCCGCCGCCGGGCGGAGAGGAACCGCTGCAGGTGCGTGCTGGACAGGTTCACCGCGTCCACCGCGCCGGTGGCCGCCCGGTGCGCCTTGGCCGCCTGCCCGCGCACCGCCTCCACGTCCTCGGCCAGCGTGCGCTCGGTGGCCGCGAACAGCGCGGCCGAGGCCAGCACCGCGAACCCGGTCGGCCCGCACAGGAAGATCCGCCGGTCCAGCAGCCAGGGCAACAGGTTCGGATCGGTGTCCATGGCCGAGACCACGGCCGCGTCCGAGGGCACGAACATGATCGTGCCGTAGATGGCGTCCGCCCAGCGCTGGTAGCCCTTGCCTGCCAGATCCGCCGCCCTGGACCGGATGTTGCGCACGTGCACCCGCAACGCCTCGGCCCGCTCGCCCGCGTCGTCGGTCTCGGCCGCCTCCATCCACACCGCGAGGCTGGCCTTGGCGTCCACCGGCACCTGCCGCCCGCCGCCGACGTTCAGCACCAGGTCGGGTTTTGCCGCGCCACCACCGGCCAGATCCGCCTGCACGGAGAAGTGCAGCCCCTCCCGCAACCCCAGCGCGCGGGCGGTCTCCACCAGCACCTGCTCGCCAAGTTCACCCCTTCCGGTGACCGAGGAGAACGCCACCTCCCACCGGTGCAGGGCTCGCTGGTGCTGCGCGGCCCGCTCCCGCTCACCCTCGACCATGGCCATCGCGGCGTCGGTGCGGCGCACGGAGTCGTTGTACAGCCGCCACAGAAGCACCAGCGCCCCAACGAGAACCAGCGTCAGGACGACCAGCGCGGTGGTGATCACTTCGGTCACCCCACGATGATGGACCCACCCACCGACAGTGTTCGCGGGCGGCCTACCTTGTCTGTCATGCGGCTCCTGCACACCTCGGACTGGCATGTCGGTCGCACCTTCCACGGCCGCGATCTGCTGGCCGAGCAGGAGGCGGTGCTCACCGGGCTGGCCGATGTGGTGGTGGACGAGCGGATCGACGCGGTGCTGATCGCGGGCGATCTCTACGACCGCGCGGTGCCCTCGGCCGAGGCGGTGGAGACCTGCGTGCGGATCCTCACCGCGATCAGGGCCGCTGGCGCGGACATCGTGCTGATCAGCGGCAACCACGATTCGGCGCAGCGGCTGGGCGCGTTCGGCGGCTTCGCCAGCGCGGGCGGCCTGCACCTGTGCACCCGGATCGCCACACTGAGCGCGCCGGTACTGCTGGCCGACGCGCACGGACCGGTCGCCTGCTACGGAATCCCTTACCTGGACCCGGATCCGGCCCTGCACGCACTCGAACTCACCGGCTGCCGCGGGCATGAGGCGGTGCTCGGCGAGGCCATGCGCCGCATCCGCGCCGACCTGGCAGGCCGCGGCGAGGGCGTGCGCTCGGTGGTGCTCTCGCACGCGTTCGTGGTCGGCGGCGAGGTATCGGAGTCCGAGCGGCGGATCACCGTCGGCGGGGTGGAACACGTGCCGGGCGGCACCTTCAGCGGTGTGGACTACGTGGCACTGGGTCACCTGCACGGCCCGCAGGTGCTGGCCGAACACCTGCGCTACTCGGGCAGTCCGCTAGCCTACTCCTTCTCCGAGGCCCGCCACCACAAGGCGGTCTGGCTGGTCGAACTGGACGCCAGCGGTCTGGCCGGGGTGGAGCGCAAGGCGTTGCCGGTACCGAGGAAACTGGCCACCGCGACCGGGCGGATCGACGAGCTGCTCACCGAACCGGACTACGCCGAGCTGGAGGACTGCTACCTCTCGCTCACCCTCACCGACCCGGTCCGCCCGCTGGAAGCCATGCGCCGCCTGCAGCAACGCTTCCCGCACGCGGTGCACCTGGACTTCCGGCCGGACGGCGGCGGCGCGAGCCAGCTGTGTTACCGGGAGGCAGTGCGCGGCCGCACCGACCACCAGATCGCCGAACGCTTCGTCGACGACTGCCGCGGCGCGCCACCCGGCGAACGCGAACTGTCCCTGCTCACCTCGGCCATCGAATCGGTGCGGGGGCGGGAGGCATGAGGCTGCACGTGCTGGAGATCGAGGCGTTCGGCCCCTACCCGCGACGGGAGACCGTCAACTTCGAGGCGCTAGGCATCGACGGGTTGTTCCTGCTGCACGGCGACACCGGCGCGGGCAAGACCACGCTGCTGGACGCGGTCGCCTTCGCCCTCTTCGGCAAGGTCCCCGGCGCGCGCAACGAGGCCAAACGGCTGCGCTGCGACTACGCCGACCCCGGCGATCCCACCGAGGTCGCGCTGGAACTCACCGTGCAGGGCCACCGGCTGCGGCTGGCCCGCTCACCGGAGTACCAGCGGCCCAAGTCCCGCGGCACCGGGGTCACCAAGCAGCAGGCCAAAGCCTCGCTGACCTGGATCGACCAGGTGCCCTCCGGGCAGAGCGCCGAGGGCCTGTCCCGGATCGACGAGATCGCACGCACGGTGGAACGCCTGATCGGCATGACCGCCGAGCAGTTCTTCCAGGTGGTGCTGCTGCCGCAGGGCGAGTTCGCCCGGTTCCTGCGCTCGGACACCGACGAGCGGCAGAAGCTGCTGGAGAAGTTGTTCGGCACCGAACGCTTCGGTGAGATCGAGCAGTGGTTCACCAAGCGACGCAAGGACTCCGCGGACAAGCTGGAGGAGCGGCAGCAGGACACCAGGGCGCTGATCGCCCGGCTCGGTCAGGCTGCTGGCAGTGATCCGGCCGAGGGGCAGAGCGAGCAGGACTGGCTGGGCGCGGTCACCGCCGATGCGGCCGATCGACTCGCGGAGACCGTTGCGGTGGAAGGGAAAGCGCACGCCGAGCGGGAGGCGGCCGAGCAGCTGCTGGCTGAGCGGACCGCACTGGCCGAGCGGGTGCGCCGGGTCCGGCGGGCCGGTGCGGACCTGGCCGAGATCAAGGCCGCCGCGGCGAACCGGGCCAACTGGGCCGCGGAGCTGGCCCAGGCCCGGCGGGCACTGCCGGCGCAGGCAGCGCAGCGGGTGCTGGTCCGGATCGAGCGGGACCTGGGCGCTGCCGACGGCGAGGCGACCAGGGGCAGAGCGGCGGTGGCTCGCTTTGACGAGTCCATTGTGGACAGTGAAGCTGCGGAGCTGCGGGCACTGGCCGCCGGGCATCGGGAGTCGGCCGGTGAGCTGGCCGGGCTGGTGGCCGAGGCGCAGCGGCAGCAGGTCGACCAGCGGCGGCTGATCCAGCTGCGGACCGAGGCCGACCAGGCGCGGGGGCAGGTCAAGCAGGTCGGCGCGGCCCTGGGCACGTTGCCCGAGCGGCTGCGCACGGTCAGGACGGCCCTGGAGGCCGCCCAGGAGGCCACGGCGCGGCTGGACGGGGTGGCGGCCCGGCGAGCCGAATTGGCCGCGTTGCGCGAGGACGCCCGGCGGCTGCCCGCGGCGGCGACCCTGGCCGCCAGGCTGGCCGATGAGCACCGGCACGCGGTGGACGAGCACCAGGCGGCCAGGGACAGGCGGCAGCTGTTGCGGCAGCGGCGGTTGGACGGCATGGCCGCCGAACTCGCCGAAGGGCTGCGGGCGGGGGAGTCCTGCCCGGTGTGCGGTGGCACCGAGCACCCGGCGCCCGCGGGTGCGGTGGCCGACCGGGTGCGCGCGCAGGACGAGCGCACCGCCGAGGTCGCCGAGACCCGCACCGGTGAACGCCGGGACCAGACCGCGCGCGCCGCCCAGCAGGCCGAGCAGGACCTGGCCGCGTTGCGCGAACGCCTGGGGGACAACGAACCCGCCGCACTGGAGACGGACTTCGCCGAGGCCGAGACCGCGCTGCGGCTGGTGACCGCGGCCAAGGCCACCGTGCCGGCCAAGGTCGCCGCGGTGGCCGAGCTGGAGGCCGAGGCGGAGCGACTGCGGGAGCGGCTGGCGGTGGCGGAGAAGGCGGTGGCCACGGCCGAGACCGAGCACGCTTCGCTGACCGAAACCGTTGCGACACGGGCGGATCGGCTGACCGCGGCGCGTGGTGAGCACCCCGATGTGGCGGCCCGGCGGCAGCACCTGCTGGACTTCGCCACCGCCGTCGAGGCCCTCGCCCAGGCTCGCGCCACCCTCGCGGACACCCGGCGGCGGGCCGAGGACCAGCGGCGGGAACTGGCCGAGGCGGTCAGCGCGGCCGGATTCCCCGACCTGCCAACGGCTTTGGCCGCGGTGCGGGCCGAGGCCGAGCTGGCCGAGGTCGAACGGCGGCTGCGCGGGTTCGACGACCGGGAGGCCGCGGCCAGGGCGGTGCTGACCGAACTCGCCGAGGTCAGCCCGGACACCGAGGTCGAACTGGATGCCCCGAGGGAAGCCGCCCGGCTGGCCCGCGAGGCAGCCGAAGCGGCCGTCGCGCTGGCCAGTGCGGCCGCGGATCGGAAACGGCAGGTCGACGAGTTGGCCGCGCGGCTGACCAACGCGCTGGCGGCGCTGGCCCCGGTGCAGGCCGCGCACGCCGAACTGGCCGCGCTCGCCGACGTGGTCAACGGGCGCGGCCAGAACAACCGCAAGATGTCGCTGCATTCCTACGTGCTGGCGGCCCGGCTGGAGGAGGTCGCCGAGGCGGCCACGCACCGACTGCGGCGGATGAGCCAGGGACGGTATTCCTTCAAACACAGCGTTGAGGCCGGTCCGCGCGGCACCCGTGGCGGGCTCGGGCTGGACGTGCTGGACGAGTACTCCGGTAAGGAGCGTCCGGCCAAGACCCTCTCCGGCGGCGAGTCCTTCCTGGCCTCGCTCTCGCTGGCACTGGGCCTGGCCGACGTGGTGGCCGCGGAGACCGGCGGCGCGGTGCTGGACACCCTGTTCGTTGACGAGGGCTTCGGCACCCTGGACGCGGACACCCTGGACCTGGTCATGGACACCCTGGACGAGCTGCGGGCCGGGGGCAGGGTGGTCGGCCTGGTCTCGCACGTGGAGGAGCTGCGCAGCCGGATCCCCACCCGGCTGCGGGTGCGCAAGGCACGCACCGGCTCCACCCTGGAGATCACCGTCTAGGCGGGCTCGGGCAGGAACTCCAGCAGCGCGGCCAGCAGCTCCGGCCCGGCCTCGATGAACACGTTGTGCCCGGCGGCCAGTTCGACCAGCTTCGCGTCCGGGATGCCCTCGGCCAGCGCCCGGGAGAAGTGCGGCTGGGTCAGGCTGTCCTGGCCGGTGGCCAGCACCAGCGTGGGTGCGGTGACCCTGGGCAGCAGCGGCCGGATGTCCACCCTGGACACCAGGTCGAACTGCTCTGGCGCGCCCGGCGCGAGCGAGTTGCCCACGGTGGCGGCCAGTTCGTCCGTGACGCCCTCGGCCAGCGCGTCCGGGCTCGCGGCCATCAGCAGGCTGAAGTGGCCCAGCGGCACCGGATCGCCGTCGAAGAGCACCTGCCAGGTGCGGATCGCCTGGCTCAGCCACGGATCGGCGTGGGTCAACCCGGCGATCAGCGCGAGCCTGCGCACCCGGTCCGGGTGCCGGACCGCCGCGGTGGTGGCCACCGCGGTGCCCAGCGAGTACCCGGCGATGGCGAACTCGTCCAGTCCGGCCGCGACCGCGGTGGCCACCAGGTCGTCGGCGAGCGACTCCAGCTGGAGGGGTTCGGTGGCGCGCGGGCTGTCGCCGGAGCCGGGGTAGTCGGGGGCGACCACGGTGAAGTGCTCGGCCAGGCCGTCCAGGATCGGCGTCCAGTTCGACACCGCGCCGCCGCCCGCGCCGTGGGCGAGCAGCAGGCCGGGGCCGGAACCGCGGATGAGGTAGGGAAGGGGTGCGTCAGTCATGCCGTGAGCCTGAACCTTGACGTTAGTGTCAAGGTCAACTCAGGGTGCCCCGGATCACGCCGAGGGTGGTGTCTGATTCCCGCCAGCGGCTCCGCGTTGGCGCTGGCAGGATCGGTGTCATGCTCCTCGATCCGGAACGCGCCTACCGCTCCGTCGCCGCCCGCGACGCCCGGTTCGACGGCTGCTTCGTGTTCGCGGTGCGCACCACGGGCATCTACTGCCGCCCGTCCTGCCCCGCGGTCACCCCCAAGCGGCGCAACGTCGAATTCCACCTGACCGCGGCCGCCGCGCAGACCGCGGGCTTCCGCGCCTGCCGCCGCTGCCTGCCGGACGCGGTGCCCGGTTCCCCGGAGTGGAACCTGCGCGCCGACCTGGCCGCCCGCGCCATGCGGTTGATCACCGACGGGGTGGTCGAACGCGACGGCGTGCCCGGCCTGGCCACCCGGCTCGGCTACTCCGAACGGCACCTGACCAGGGTGCTGACCACCGAACTCGGCGCCGGTCCGCTCGCGCTGGCCCGCGCGCACCGGGCGCACGCGGCCCGGCTGCTGATCGAGACCACCGAACTGACCTTCGCCGACGTCGCCTTCGCGGCCGGGTTCGCCAGCGTGCGGCAGTTCAACGACACCATCCGCGCGGTGTTCGCGGTCAACCCGACCCAGCTGCGCGCCGAAGCCCAGCGCCGTCGCCGCAAGGAACTGCCCGCCCCGCCCGGCGCGATCAACCTGCGACTGCCGTTCCGGCCGCCCTTCGACGCCGCCGGCCTGCTGGAAACCCTGGCCGCCCAAGCCATCCCGGGCATCGAACACGCCGAACCCGGCCGGTACGGGCGCACCCTGCGGCTGCCGCACGGCCCGGCCACGGTGTGGCTGGAACCCGGTCCGACGCACGTGGCCTGCACGCTCACCCTGACCGACCTGCGTGACCTGGGCAGCGCGGTGTCCCGCGTCCGGCGCCTGCTGGACCTGGACGCCGACCCGTGCGCGGTGGACGAACTGCTCGGCGCCGACCCGCTGCTGGCCCCGCTGGTGACCGCCGCCCCCGGCATCCGGGTGCCCGGCAGCGTCGACGGCGCGGAAACCGTGCTGCGCACCCTGTTGCCGGACCTGCCGCCTGGCGAACAACTGTCCACTTCGGACGGTCAGCTGACCACGTTGTTCCCGACCCCGGCCGCCGTGCTGGCGACCGGGCTGAGCGCGGAGCGACGCGAGGTGGTGGCCGCGCTGGCCGACGGCTCCCTCGATGTGCACTCCGGCCGCGACACCGACGAGCTGATCGCCGAGTTGTCCGGCTACCCCGCGATCACCCCCATGATGGCCGCGGAGATCGTCACCAGGGTGCTGGGCGCGCCGGATGTCTGGCGGGTGTCCGACCCCGCGCTGACCGCCCGCTCCCGGGCCTGGCGGCCCTGGCGCTCCTACGCCACCGCCCACCTGCTGCGCACCCCCGGTGCGGAGAACGTTGACAGGAGAACCGCATGACCACCACCGCGGCTGTGTCCACAGTGGACACCGAGGCCGGTCCGTTCACCACCATCGTCGACACCGACGGCGCGGTGCTGGCCTCGGGCTGGACCGCCGACCCCGGCGCCCTGCACCCGCTCATCCACGCCTCGATCCGCCCGGCCGAGCTGATCACCCGGGCCGACCTGGGTGCGGTCACCAAGGCGGTGATCGCCTACCACGAGGGCGAGCTGGCCGCGGTGGCCCAGACCCCGGTCCGCCAGCGCGGCGGCGAGTTCATGGAGGCCGCCTGGCTGGCCCTGCGCACGGTGCCGGCGGGGTCCCCGGTCAGCTACGCCGAGTACGCCGCACTGGCCGGCCGCCCGGCCGCGGTGCGCGCCGCCGCCACCGCCTGCGCCCGCAACCCCGCGGCCCTGTTCGTGCCCTGCCACCGGGTGCTGCGCACCGGCGGCGGCCTCGGCGGGTTCCGCTGGGGGCCGGAGGTCAAGCGCTGGCTGCTCACCCACGAGGGCAGCTGACTCAGCGGGTGGCGGCGAAGACCTCGCAGTGCCTGGTCCTGCTCAGCTCCGCGCTGGCGAACCGGGCCCGCAACCCCGCGAGCACCCGCTCGGCGGCCGCGGCGGGCAGCAGCATGCCGAGGGTCCGCCGGGTCGGCTCGGTGCCGCCGTGCCAGGCCAGCACCAGCCGCCCACCAGGCCGGACGACCCGGTGCAGCTCGTCCAGCGCCGCGTCCAGGTCGGGCCACATCGGCAGGTTGTTCATCGACACCACCACCTCGAACTCGCCGTCGGCACCCCCGGTCCGCTGCGCGCTGCCCAGCCGCAGCCGGGCGCCGGGGGCGCGGCGGCGGGCCTGCCGCAGCATCACCCCGGACGGATCAACGCCGGTCACCCTGGCGCCCGCGCCGGTCAGCGCCCTGCTGAGCAGCCCGGGACCGAACCCGACCTCCAGCACCGCCCGGCCGCGCACCGGCCCCAGCTCCCCGAGCACCTCGGCCACCTCGGTCCCGTTCGTCCTGGCCATCACCCAGCCCGCGAGCCTGCCGCGCCAGCCACGGGGCAGGGCGAACTGGTTCAGCGGGCGATCCGTCATCCACGACATGCCCCGAGGCTTCCGCTTGAACCCAGGTTCAAGTCAAGATGCCGGGATGGACACCCTGGTCCCGATCGGCGCGGCCGCCGCCAGGCTCGGCCTGGCCACCTCGGCGCTGCGCTACTACGAACGCCGTGGCCTGCTCGAACCCGCCCAGCGCCGGGGCAACGCGCGCTACTACGACGAGGACGGCCTGCGTCGCCTGGCCTTCATCCAGGCCGGCCAGCAACTCGGCCTGAGCCTGGACGACCTGGGCGCGCTGCTGACGGCCGACCGGGCGGAGTGGCAGCGGATCATCGAGGCACACGTGGCCGAACTCCAGGCCAGGATCGCCCGCGCCCAGCGCGCCAGCGACCTGCTCCGGCATCCGCTCAACTGCGTTGCCGAGCACCCGGCCGCCGAGTGCGAGCACCTGCGTGGCCTGCTGGACGAGTGGCTCCGGGCCACCCCTTAGACTGGCTGGTCGTGAGCCTCACCCTCGGCATCGTCGGCCTGCCCAACGTGGGCAAGTCCACCCTGTTCAACGCGCTGACCCGCAACGACGTCCTGGCCGCGAACTACCCGTTCGCCACCATCGAGCCCAACGTCGGCGTGGTCCCGCTGCCGGACGCGCGGCTCGGCCAGCTCGCCAAGGTCTTCGGCTCCGAGCGCGAGGTGCCTGCCGTGGTGTCCTTCGTGGACATCGCGGGCATCGTCAAGGGCGCCTCCGAGGGCGCGGGCCTCGGCAACAAGTTCCTCGCCAACATCCGCGAGGCGAACGCGATCTGCCAGGTCATCCGGGTCTTCGACGACCCGGACGTGGTGCACGTGGATGGCCGCGTCGACCCCAGCTCGGACATCGAGACGATCAACACCGAGCTGATCCTGGCCGACCTCCAGACCCTGGAGAAGGCCATCCCGCGGCTGGAGAAGGAAGCCCGCACCCAGAAGGAGCGCCGCCCGGTCCTGGAGGCGGCCAAGCAGGCCAAGGACATCCTGGACAGCGGCCGGACCATGTTCGCCGCGCAGAAGGAAGTCGACCTCGAGGACCTGCGTGAGCTGAGCCTGCTCACCACCAAGCCCTTCCTCTACGTCTTCAACGCCGACGAGTCCGTGCTCACCAACGAGGCCCGCCTCAAGGAACTCCGCGAACTCGTCGCCCCGGCCGACGCCGTCTTCCTGGACGCCAAGGTCGAGTCCGAACTGCTGGAACTCGACGAGGAGTCCGCCGCCGAACTGCTGGAGTCCATCGGCCAGCACGAACCCGGCCTGTACTCCCTGGCCCGCGCCGGCTTCCACACCCTGGGCCTGCAGACCTACCTCACCGCGGGCCCCAAGGAATCACGCGCCTGGACCATCCCGCAGGGCGCCACCGCCCCGCAGGCCGCAGGCGTCATCCACACCGACTTCGAGCGCGGCTTCATCAAGGCCGAGGTGGTCTCCTTCGCCGACCTGATCGAGGCCGGGTCGATGGCCACCGCGAAGTCGGCCGGCAAGGTGCGCATCGAGGGCAAGGACTACGTGATGGTCGACGGCGACGTGGTGGAGTTCCGCTTCAACGTCTGAGGGCGGCAGGGGCCGGGCCTCGCGGTCCGGCCTGACGCATTGACGTAATGATTGCGTCAATCTATCGTTGGGGCATGCTTTACCCCACACCTGCTCTCAACGCTGAGGACCAGCGCGTCCTTGGGGAGATCGACGGCCTTCGTCGCTCGTTGCGCCAGCAGGTGCGGAACACTCCGGCCAAATGGGCTGAGGGGTTGCGCAAGTTCTTGACAGCTGACGCGGTTGCGGCCTCCAATTCGATCGAGGGCTTCAAGGTGGCCACAGTCGATGTCGAGGACCTCCTGGAGGGCGAGCGGGACGTCGACGTCTCCGAGGAAGATCGCGACGAGACGCTCGCCTATCAGCGGATGATGACCTACATTCAGACGCTTCACGATGTCTCGGACTTCCGTTATGGCAAGGAGTTCCTCAACTCGCTCCACTGGATGCTGCAGGGGCACCGGCACACTCGGCGGAAGCCGGCCGGGCAATGGCGCCATGGTGCGGTGTACGTGACGGACGCGCGTGACCCCAGCATCGCGGTGTACACGGCGCCGGACGCGGTCGACGTGCCGTCGTTGATGGGTGAGCTGGTCGAGTGGCTGAACACGGATGACGGCAGCCATCCGCTGGTACGGGCTGCCATGGCGCATCTGCATCTCGTTTCCATTCACCCGTGGGCGGACGGCAACGGCCGCATGTCCCGGTCCCTCCAAACACTCATGATCGCGAGAGAGGGAGAACTGGCCCCGGAGTTCTCCTCAATCGAGGCTTGGCTGGGGCGGCCTGGCAATACCTGGGAGTACTACCGCGAACTGCAACACCGAGGGGCGACCTACCTCCCCGGCCAGGACGTTTCTGACTGGGTCCGCTTCAATCTCACCGCGTATCACCAGCAGGCGCAGACCGTGCGTGGCCGACTGGATCGTTCGAGCCAAGTGTGGGTTCTGCTCGGTGAGTTCGCGGAGGCCCGAGGGCTGGAGCAGAGGGTGGTGTCGGCGCTGTATGACGTGGCGATGTCGGGCCGGGTGCGCCGGACGCGCTACGAACGAGCCGAGGACCTGGGGTTGCAGCGAGCCCAACGTGACCTGCGGGACCTGGTCATGGCAGGCATCCTGACACCGGTCGGTCGTACCCGCGCCCGTTTCTACACCGTCGGCTCCGCTTTTCCGGCTTCAGCCCTGGAATCAGCCCGGACACCACTGACACTGATCGATCCGTACAAGCGCTGACGTGGTGGAGTTCCGCTTCAACGTCTGACCCGCTCAACGTGCTCAGCGCGGCGTGACGGACCGCGCTGAGCACGCATGGGTAACCATTGCGGGAGCGCTCTCGCGGACTGGTCCTTCTTCAGTGCACAAACTTGCCGGTATTCACCAGAACGAGAGCTTAACCGTTTCTTTGGCGGGTATTAGGCGGGCTGGCCGACCCTGACCTCGCCGCGGAAAGCGCGGTGATGCCGATGAGGGGAAACCTGCCATGGAGAAGACCATCCCGCGGCGCCTCGTTCGCGGTCTGACCGTACTGGGGGTCGGGGCCAGCCTGTTGCTGGCCTCGTCCGTGGTCACCGGCCCGGCGATCGCGGCAGAGGATCCGGACACCGTGGCGCCCGCCGTGCTCGCGGTCGAGGATCTGGACGGCCGCCCGCTCACCGGCGAGGCGCTGCGGGAGTTCCTGGCCCAGGACGCGGCCAGGACGGCGGCCACCCAGCCCGACACCGTGCCGGTGGCCGCCGCGCCGGCCGGCACCCTGGCCGACCGGGACCAGATCGTCCGGTTCGCCGCGGCCGAGCTGGGCAACGGGGAACGGCCCGCCGGCAGCAACTGCACCAAGTACTCCTCGCAGTGTGTGGCCTGGTGCGCCCTGTTCAGCACCTGGGTCTGGCGCAAGGCGGGGGTGAGCATCCCGCAGTACCCGTTCACCGGCGACGTCTACAAGTGGGGCCAGCGCAACGGCAAGTCCTACAGCAAGGCGAACCTGGGTTCGGCGGTCAAGGGTGACGTGCTGCTGTTCGGCACCGGGCCGTCCAGTCCGTCCACCAGCACGCACATCGGCATCATCGAATCCCGCTCCGGCAGCACGGTGAAGATGATCGAGGGCAACCAGCAGAACGCGGTCCGCCGGGTCACCCGCACGCTGAGCGGGAGCACCTTCTACGGCGGCACCAGGCCGTAAGGGCAGCGCGGGAATGGTCAGCCGGGCGGCTGGGGTCGAAAATCCGCCCGGCTGATCGTTTCGATATCAGGTTCTTGAGTGCGCGGGGCGACCCACGGGGGCAGACAACCGGCTGAATCGGGCCCAACAATGGCCGTTCAGCCGTCTGCGCCGGGGGCCAATGGTGGAGGAATTTCGCATTCTCGGTCCGGTGGAGATCTGGGCGTCCGGGCTGCCGAAGGAACAGCCGCCGCCGCGCGCCCGGCAGATCCTGGCCCTGCTGTTGCTCAACCCCGGCGTGATCACCTCGACCGACCGGCTGATCGACGCGGTCTGGGGCGAGGCGCCGCCGCCGAACGCGCGCAAGGCGCTCCAGGTGCACATCTCGCACCTGCGTCAGCTGCTCGCCGTGCCACTGCGGCACAGCCCACCCGGTTACGTGTTGTCCGTCCGGCCGGAGCAGGTCGACCTGCACCGCTTCCGGGCCTGGACCGCGGCCGCCCGGCGGGAGTCCGACCCCGAACAGGCGGGCATCCTGCTGCGCAGGGCGCTCTCGCTGTGGCGGGGCAGACCACTGGCCGACATCGGTTCGGACCGGATGCGGGAGCGGTTCTTCGCCGGGCTGGAAGAGGAACGACTGGCCGCGCTGGAGGCCAGGATGGACGCGGACCTGCGGCTGGGCCGGCACGCCGAACTGGTCACCGAACTGCCCGCGCTGCTGGCCGAGCACCCGCTGCGGGAACGGATGCGCGCCCAGCTGATGACCGCGCTCCACCACAGCGGACGGCGGGCCGAGGCACTCCGGGTCTTCCACGAGGCCCGCGCGCTGACCGTGGCCGAACTGGGCGTGGAACCCGGCCAGGAACTACAGCGCCTGCACCGCGAACTGCTCGCCGAACCCCGGCCCGCGCCCGCTGCCCCCGCGCCGGTCAGCCGCAACCACCTGCCGCGCGACGTGCCCGACTTCACCGGCCGCGTCGCCGAGCTGACCAGGCTGTGCGCGGTGGGCGGCCAGGACTCCGGGGTGCTGCCGGTGTGGTGGCTGGACGGGCCGACCGGGGTGGGCAAGACCGCGCTGGCGGTGCGGGCCGCGCACCGGCTGGCCCCGCGCTATCCGGATGGGCAGCTCTTCGTCGAACTGGGTTCGCTCGGGCCGGAGGAGGTGCTGGACGCGCTGCTGCGCGCGCTGCGGGTGCCGGGGGAGCGGATCCCGGAGGGGCTGCGGGAGCGGGTCGCGCTGTGGCGGGCCGAGCTGTCCGGGCGGCGGGTGCTGGTGGTGCTCGACGACGCGGCCGCGGCAGGCCAGGTCCGGCCGCTGCTGGCCGGCGGCGCGGACTGCCTGGTGCTGGTGACCAGCAGGCACCGGATGTCCGGGCTGGAGGGGGTGCGCCGGGTCGCGCTGGACGTGCTGCCGCCGGTGGACGCGCGGGAGCTGTTCACGCGGCTGCTGGGCGCGGAGCGGGTGCACGCGGAGACCGCGGCGGTGGCCGAGGTGGCGCAGCTGTGCGGGTACCTGCCGCTGGCGATCCGGATCACCGGGGCGAAGCTGGCCGCCCGCCCGCACTGGCCGGTGTCCCGGCTGCTTGGCCGGTTGCGGGACGAGCAGCGGCGGCTGGACGAGCTGTCCGTCGGCGACCTGGCCGTGCGCACCGGGCTGGCCGTGAGCTACCTGGGCCTGGACGAGGCGAGCCGCCGGGCGTACCGGCTGCTGGGCGCGCTGGGTTACGGCAACCTGCCGGGCTGGCTGGCCGCGCCGCTGCTGGGCGAGCCGGAGGAGACCGCGGAGGACGTGCTCGACCAGCTGGTGGACGCCCAGCTGATCGAGGTCAGCAGCGAACCGGCCGAGCCACTGCGGTACCGGATGCACGACCTGGTCCGGCTGCACGCCAGGGAACGCGCCGAACTGGAGGACACCGCCGGGGAGCGGCGGGAGGCGGTGCGCCGGGCGGTGACCGCGCTGCTGGCCGCGGTGGACGAGCTGGCCGAGCCACTGCCGCCCGCGGTGCCCCGGCTCTGCCACACCGACCTGAGCACCCAGCCCCGGCCGCGGATCACCGGCGCCGAGCGCTGGTTCGAGCAGGAGGAGGCCGCGCTGGTGGCCGCGGTGTCCAGGGCGGCCGAACTGGACCTGGCCGAGCTGGCCGCGGCACTGGCCGAGGCGCTGGTGTTCAGCTTCTTCGCGGTGCGCAACCGCTACGACGGCTGGGCCCGCACGCACGAGGCCGCGATCAGCGCACTGCGCCGCACCGGGCACCGCAGGGGCGAGGCCGCGCTGGAGTGCAGCCTGGGCCAGCTGCACTACAAACGGGACCGCTACGAGCTGGCCCGCACCCACTTCCGCACCGCGCGGGCGCTCTTCGCCGAGGTCGGCGACACCAGGGGCGAGGCGGTCGCGCTCAACGGCATCGGCATGGTCGGCCGCGAACTCGCCGACCACGCCGCCGCGCTGCCCGCGTTGCGCCGGGCCAGGGACATGCTGGCCACCAGCGGCGATGAGGAAGGCGTCGCGCACGCCCTGTACGGCATCGGCTACGCCCACCGCGAACTCGGCGAGGACCCCGAGGCCATCGACACCCTGACCGCCGCCGCCAGCTCCTACCGCGCCGCGGGCAACGAGCGCGGCGAGGCCCTGGCCCTGCGTGGCATCGGCCTGGTGCACCGCGCCGCCGACCGCTGGGACGAGGCCGAGGACTACTGCCGCCGCAGCCACCGCATCGTCAGCGCGGTCGCCGACGACCTGCTCGGCTGCTACACCACCCAGGCCCTGGCCAAGGTCTGGATCCGCCAGCATCGCCCCGAACAGGCCGAGGCCGCCCTGCTCACCGCCGCCCAGACCAGCCAGTCCCTGCACGACACCTTCGGCCTGGCCCTGCTGCACCGCACCCTTGGCGAGAGCCGCCTGGCCCAGGGCCAGGTCGAACCCGCCCTGCGCTACCTGGACCTGGCGCTGACCGGCTGGGCCGAGCTGCGCCTGCCGGTGTGGCGGGCCAGGACGTTGCGCGACGTGGGCGCGGCGCACGCGGCGGCCGGGGACGAGCCCGCGGCGCACCGGGCCTGGCGGGAGGCCAGGGAGGTCTTCGACCGGCTGGGCATCCGGGAGTCGGCCGAGGCCCCGCACTGGCACCGCCGGTGGGCCTGCCCGTGCGTGAACTGATCAGGCCAGTTCGCCGTCCCGCACCACCAGGTGCCGGGGGTCCCGGTGTCTGCCTGCCGCGATCAGGTCGCGGACCGGGTGTGGGGCCAGGTCGGACTCGGCCAGGGTGGCCAGTGGCAGCCATTCGTAGTCCTGGCCGGGGGTGCGGCTGCTCACCGCGACCCGGTCCACCGAGGCCCACAGGTAGTGCTCGACCGCGTGGGTGGGCTGGTCCGCCTCGGTGCTGAAGTGCTCGACCACGAACAGGTACTCGGACTGGACCAACCGGGTGGTGGTCTCCTCGTCGATCGCCTGGCGCAGCCGGGTCTCGAAGGTCTCGCCCGGTGCGCACGGGCCGCCGATGAAGGCGTAGCCGGTGCCCTCCGGGGAATCACTGGATCGCCGCACCAGTAGGCGGTCGCCGTGCAGGACGACCGCGTGGACAGTGGGCCTGACGAGTTGACGCTCGGGTTCAGACACGTCCACGACCATAGCCAAACTCGGCGCGCCTGTCCCCCTGTGTCCACAGTGGACAGTCGCTCGACGGCGCTCATCCTTTTGCCGCACTTCATCTTTCGTTCACCGGACTTTTGCCCGTACCGGTGACCCTTGGCGCTCGCAAGACTCCTGAGTGTCACCCGAACTGACGGGAGTTCACCGTGGAACGACGCAACTTCCTGCGAGTCGCCGTGGTCGGCGCCGCGGCCGCGGCCTTCGGTGGGGCGGCCTGGCGGGACGCCTTCGCCGACGGGGCGCAGCCGGGGGCCAGTCCGTATGGTCCACTGCTGGCCGCGGACGGCAACGGCATCCAGTTACCGCAGGGCTTCACCAGCCGGGTCATCGCGCGGACCGGGCAGAAGGTGACCGGGACCAATTACACCTGGCACCCGGCGCCGGACGGCGGGGCCTGTTTCACCGACGGCAGTGGCTGGATCTACGTCTCCAACAGCGAGGTCTCCAGCACCGGCGGGGTCGGCGCGGTCAAGTTCAACGCGAGTGGCCAGATCACCGGGGCTTATCGCACGCTGGCCAACACCAACGTCAACTGTGCCGGGGGCGCCACCCCCTGGAACACCTGGCTGTCCTGCGAGGAGGTCGACCGCGGCTACGTCTACGAGACCGACCCGTGGGGCGTCAAGGCCGCCATCCGACGGCCCGCGATGGGCCGGTTCAAGCACGAGGCCTGCGCCGCCGACCCCGACCACGGCTACGTCTACCTCACCGAGGACGTCTCGGACGGCTGCTTCTATCGCTTCAAACCCACCACCTGGGGCGACCTCTCCAGTGGCACCCTGGAGATCCTCAAGGGTGGCAGTTCGCAGACCAGTGGGCCGGTGACCTGGGGTGTTGTCTCCGACGTCGACGGCAGTCCGACCGCGACCCGCAACCAGGTCGTCGGCGCGAAACGCTTCAACGGCGGCGAGGGCTGCTACTACGCCGGCGGCACCTGCTGGTTCACCACCAAGGGCGACAACCGGGTCTGGGCCTACAACGCCGACACCAGCTCGATCAGCCTGACCTACGACGACAACCTGGTCACCGGCGGCGCCGCGCCGCTGACCGGGGTGGACAACGTCACCGGGACCAGCAGCGGGGACCTGTTCGTGGCCGAGGACGGCGGCAACATGGAGATCTGCATCATCACCCCGGCCGGGGTGGTCGCGCCGTTCCTGCGGATCAGCGGGCAGAGCGGGTCGGAGATCACCGGGCCCGCGTTCAGCCCGGCGGGCAACCGGCTCTACTTCTCCTCCCAGCGCGGCACCAGCGGGTCCAGCAGTGGTGGCATCACCTACGAGGTCACCGGGCCGTTCCGGACCTAACCGGCGATCGCCTCGATCACGCCGTCGATCTCCTGCGCCAGGGCCGCGTCCAGCGTGGTGATGCCGCCCTTGGAATGGGTTGAACAGCGGAAGGTCAGGGTGCGCCAGCGGATGTCGATGTCCGGGTGGTGGTTGTCGTTCTCCGCGATCTCCGCCACCCGGTTCACCACCTGGATGGCCTGCGGGAAGCTGTCCAGTTCGACCGTGCGGACCAGCTCGCGGCCCTCGGCCAGCCACTGCGGCAGCCGTTGCAGGTGATCATGGATCTGGTCGTCGCTCAGCAGTTCGGCCATGCCTTCATGGTCCTCGTGCGGGTGCGTCCGCGCGACCCGGCGTAAGGTCATGCCCCTAGATGCCACGGGAGTCCGGTGTAGCCGGGCTGAGAGGAGAGCGGTCAGCTCTCGACCGTCCGCACCTGATCCGGATCATGCCGGTGTAGGGATTGCGTCAGGAGGAACTTTGCGTCGCACCACGGCCGCGTTCGCGCTGGTCACCACCCTTGCCATGCTCACCGGCTGCTCGCTGATCGGCGGTTCCGGGGCCACCCCGGCCCCACCCGGCGAGACCAAGGTGGTGCTGCTCACGCACGAGTCCTTCGCGGTGAGCGAGGGGCTGTTCGCCGAGTTCAAGAAGCAGACCGGCATCACCGTGGAGCAGCGGGCGCTGGGCGACGCGGGCGCGCTGACCAACCAGCTCGTGCTCACCAAGGCCAACCCGCTCGGCGACGTGGTCTTCGGCGTGGACTCCACCTTCGCCTCCAGGGCCATCGACAACGGCCTGCTGGATCCCTACCAGAGCCCGGAGGCGGCCAAGGGCCCGCAGCGCTACGCCGTCGACGGCTCCGGCGCGCTGTCCGCGGTGGACCTGGGCGATGTGTGCATGAACGTCGACCTGGCCTACTTCGCGCAGAAGGGCCTGGCCGAGCCGAAGTCCCTGGACGAGCTGGCCGACCCGAAGTACAAGGACCTGCTGGTGGTCTCCGACCCGGCGACCTCCTCACCCGGCCTGGCCTTCCTGCTCAACACGGTGGCCAAGTTCGGCGAGGACGGCTGGGCGGGCTACTGGAACCGGTTGAAGGCCAACGGGGTCAAGGTGGTCAACGGCTGGGAGACCGCCTACAAGCAGGAGTTCTCGGTGGGCGGCAAGGGAAACCGGCCGATCGTGCTCTCCTACGCCTCCTCCCCGGCTGCCGAGGTCGGCCAGGACGGCAAGCCGAAGACCAAGGCGCTGCTGGACACCTGCTACCGCCAGGTCGAGTACGCCGGCGTGCTCAAGGGCGCCAAGCAGCCCGAGGCCGCGCGCAAGCTGGTCGACTTCCTGCTGGGGGAGAAGTTCCAGGCCCAGGTCGCCGAGCAGATGTACGTCTACCCGGCGCGGGAAGGCGTGGCGCTGCCCGCGGTGTGGCAGCAGGTCGCGCCGCAGCCGCGGCAGGCCGCCGCACTGCCCGCGGCCAAGGTCGCCGAAGGCCGGGAGCGCTGGGTGGAGCAGTGGCGCAAGCTCGTTCAGGGCTGACCCGGCTGGGCCTGGGGGCCGCGGCTGCGGTGCCGCTGGGTTTCCTGGCCGTCTTCTTCGCCTGGCCGGTGGCCGCGATCATCGGCCTCGGCCTTGGCCGGACCGGGGTCGGCAAGACCCTCGCCGACCCGGCCACCTGGGACCTGGTCGCCTTCACCCTCGGCCAGGCCGCCGCGGCCACCGCGGTCGCGCTGCTGGCCGGGATGCCGGTGGCCTACCTGCTCGCCCGCTGCCAGGTGCGCGGCCGCGGCTTCGTCCGGCTGGCCATCACCATCCCGTTCGTGCTGCCGACCGTGGTGGTGGGCCTGGCCTTCCGCGCGGTGCTCGGTGACGCCGGCGCGCTGGGCATCGTGCTGGCCAACGCCTTCTTCAACGTGGCCGTGGTCGCGCGCACCGTCGGCGGCCTGTGGGCGCACCTGGACCGCAGGGCCGAGGACGCCGCCCGCGCGCTGGGCGCCTCCCGCTGGCGCACCTTCCTCAGCGTCACCCTGCCCGCGCTCGGCCCGGCCATCGGCTCGGCCGCCGCGGTGGTGTTCCTGTTCTGCTCCACCGCATTCGGTGTGGTGCTGATCCTGGGCGGCTCCCGGCTGCGCACCCTGGAAACCGAGATCTACCTGCGCACGGTCAACCTGCTCGACCTCTCCGGCGCGGCCGCGCTGTCCCTGCTGCAACTCGCCGCGGTGATCGCCGCCCTGGTCATCGGCGCGGTCGCGCGCCGCCGCCGGGAGGCCCAGCTCAAACTGCGCGCGGCCGAGGAAAGCCTGCGCAGGCCGCGCGGCGGCGAGTGGTTCGTGGTCGCGGGCGCCGCCCTGGTGGTGCTGGCCCTGCTGGTGCCGATCTTCGGCCTGCTGCTCCGCTCACTGTCCACAGCGGACGGTTGGAGCTTCGACGGCTACCGGGCGCTGGCCACCGGCGGCACCCAGGGCACGCTGGCCGTGTCCGGGTTCGAGGCCGCGCTCAACTCGCTGCGTGCGGCAGGCGATGCCACCCTGCTCGCGCTGGTCATCGGCCTGCTGGCGGCGATCGTGCTCTCCCGCGTGCGCCGCCGCGGCGCGGGGGAGGCCCTGGACCTGGTGCTGATGCTGCCGCTGGGCGTGTCCGCGGTGACCGTCGGTTTCGGCTACCTGGTCACCATGGACGCCCTGCCAGGGGACTTCCGCACCTCGCCGCTGCTGGTCCCGCTGGCCCAGGCGCTGGTGGTCACCCCGCTGGTGGTGCGGCTGGTGCTGCCGGTGCTGCGGGCCGTCGACGACCGGCTGCGCCAGGCCGCCGCCACCCTGGGCGCCGGACCGTTCCGGGTCTGGCGGGAGGTGGACCTGCCACTGGCGCTGCGGTCCATGCTGGCCGCCGCCGGGTTCGGATTCGTGGTGGCACTTGGCGAATTCGGCGCGACCAGCTTCCTGGCCCGGCCGGAGGCGCCCACGCTGCCGGTGGCCATCGCCCGGCTGATCGCCCGGCCCGGCGAACTCAACGAGGCCATGGCCTACGCGGCCTGCACCTTGCTCATGGTGGTGACCGGCCTGGCGGTGCTGGTGATCGAGAAGCTCAGAGTCGGCACCGGGGAGTTCTGATGGGTCTCAACGTCGACGGCCTGACCGTCAACTACGGCGCGGCCACCGCGGTGGACCGGGTTGATCTGTCCATTGTGGAGGGTGAGGTGCTCGCCCTGCTCGGCCCGTCCGGCTGCGGCAAGTCCACCCTGCTGCGGGCCATCGCCGGACTCGAGCAACCCACCGCGGGCACGGTGTCCTGGGACGGCGACGACCTGGCCCCGATCCCGGTGCACCGGCGTGGTTTCGGCCTGGTCTTCCAGGACGGCCAGCTCTTCCCGCACCGCGATGTCGCGGGCAACATCGCCTTCGGCCTGCGCATGCACGGGGTGCCAAGGGCCGAGCAGCGGGTCCGCATCGACGAGCTGCTGGAACTGGTGGGGCTCAGCGGTTACGGCCCGCGGCGGGTCACCGAACTCTCCGGCGGCGAGCAGCAGCGGGTGGCACTGGCCCGCGCGCTGGCGCCCCGGCCGCGGTTGCTGCTGCTGGACGAACCGCTCTCCGCACTGGACCGGGCCCTGCGCGAACAGCTGGCGATGGACCTGGCCACCTTGCTGCGCAAGGCGGGCGCGACCGCGCTGGTGGTCACGCACGACCACGACGAGGCGTTCACCCTGGCCGATCGGGTCGCGGTGATGTCGGCCGGGCGGATCCGCCAGTTCGGCACCCCCGAGTCGGTCTGGCGCGCGCCCGCGGACACCGAGGTGGCCCGCTTCCTGGGCTGCGGCACGCTGATCCCGGCCCTGGTGCGCGACGGCGTTGCCGAATCCGCGGTCGGATCCGTTGCCGCCCAAGACTTCCCGGACGGCCCGGCCCGGCTCGGACTGCGCGCGGCCGCGCTGCGCGCCGACGCCGACGGGCCACTGCGCGGGCTGGTCGTGCGCCGGGTGCACCGCACCGATCACATCAGGCTGGTGGTACGCCTCGACCTCGCCGATCTCCCGGAGATCAGCGAGGTCGAGGCGGTCGGGCCGGTCCTCGGTGCACCGCCCGCCGGGGATCCGGTGCGGCTGCGCCTGGATCCCGAGGCGGTCGCGGTGCTGCCCGCCTGATCATCCGTCCTTTGTGGACATACGCAGGAAGGTCAGCGACAACCCGATCACCAGGTAGCAGGCGGCCTTCGCGGTGCTGTCCACCAGTCCGTCCCATGGCATCGGGTCGCGCAGCACGTCGGCCACCGCGGTCCAGCCGTTGGGCAGCAGGTACGGCTGCAGCCACTCCATGCCGGGGATCGCGCCCAGCACCTGCACCACGATCAGCCCGCCCAGGGTGGCGGCCAGCACCACCAGCGGGTGTTCGGTGAGCGCGGAGACGGCCAGTGCGATCGCGGCCAGCGCCATCATCTGGAACGCGGCCCAGCCCGCGGCGAGGCCGATCTTGCCGAGGGCCTCCCCGATCGGCAGCGTGGTGCCGGAGATCGAGACCACCTCGGTGCCGCCCACGATGATGATCCCGGTGAGCATGCCCAGCAGCGAGATCAGCGACACCGCGATCACGATCACGGTGGCCACGCCCGCGGCCTTCACCGCGACCAGCCGCACCCGGCTCACCGGGGCGATCAGCAGTCCGCGCAACGTGCCGTGCGATGCCTCGCCGGCCAGCGCGTCCGCGGCGGACATGGTGGCCACCAGCGGCAGCAGCATGGTCATCGAGATGGTCAGCGCGGCCAGTGGCAGCACCATCCCGTTGCCCACCGCGGCCATGATCATCCCAGGCCCTCGGCCCGGCATGTTGCCACCGATCACGGTGACCCCGATGCCCAGTGCGATCGGCACCAGCGACATCAGCACCAGCGCGACGATGGTCCGCGGCCTGCGCAGGATCCAGCGCAGCTCGGAGGCGTAGAGCCGCCAGGCGGAAGCTTGCTTGGGGCCGGTGGACACCGCGACCGGGGTGGCCGCGGGAGTCGGTTCGGCGAGTGTGGCGGTCATGCCCCGTCCTCCTCGGTGAGCCGGGCGAACAGCTCCTCGAGACCGGTGCGTTCCCGATGCGCCTCGTGCACCGAGACCCCCGCCCGAACCAGGGTCTCGATCACCTTCGGCGCCTCGGCGCCGGTCAGCTCCACCCGCACGCCACCGTCGGCGGCGCGAGCGGGGATCTTGGCCGAGCGCAACGCCTCCACCGCTTCGGCGATGTCCGGGGTGGACACCGTCAGCGTGGGCGCGCCCGCCTCCAGCAGGTCGGCCAGCGGTCCCTGCCCGACCACGGTGCCCTGGTGCAGCACGGCCACGTGCGTGCAGGTCGCCTCGACCTCGGCGAGCAGGTGCGAGGACACCACCACGGTGGTGCCAACCGCGTGCAGCTGCGCCATCACCTTGCGGATCTCCCTGGTACCGGCGGGATCCATGCCGTTGGTCGGCTCGTCCAGGATCACCAGGCGACGCGGCACCAGCAGTGCGGCGGCCAGGCCGAGGCGCTGCTTCATGCCGAGGGAGTAGCCGCGGAACTTGCGGTCGGCGGCGTGCGCGAGCCCCACCCGCTCCAGCGCGTCGGCCACCGCGCCCTTGATCGCCCTGGTCTCCAGCAGCGGTTCGGCCGCGCCGAGCCGCCGCAGGTTGTCCCGGCCGGTCAGGAAGGGGTGGAAACCCGGTCCCTCGACCAGCGCGCCCACCTGGGCCAGCGCCGCGGTCGACTCGTCCGGCATCCGGTGTCCCAGCAGCTCCACCTCACCGGCGGTGGGCCGGACCAGGCCGAGCAGCATCCGGATGGTGGTGGTCTTGCCGGAGCCGTTGGGGCCGAGCATGCCCAGCACCGCGCCCTGCGGCACGTCCAGGTCGACCCGGTCCACCGCCACGGTCTTGCCGTAGACCTTGCGCAGACCCCTGGTGCGGGCGGCCAGGGTGCCGGAGGGGGCGGGGGCGGCCGGAGCCACCCCCGCCTGTCCGATCTCCGTGCCCGCCAGTCCGGCGGTCACTTCACCTGACCGATCGCCTCAGTCAGCACCTGCTGCGGCACCGCGCCGACCGCGAAGCGGCCGTCGGAGGTGACCAGCGCGGTCCCGACCTTGGTCTCGATGACCCAGCCCGAACCCCAGGAGCCGTTGACCTCCTTGCCGAGCTGCTTGACCAGGTCCAGCGGGTTGCCCGCGGCGTTGCCGCCACGCTGACCCCTGGTGCCCTCGGCCGGCTTGGGCGCGTTCTTCAGCGCCTGCTCCGGCAGCTTGCCGACGATGGTGGTGTCCCAGCCCTCGCCGACGACCTTGAAGGCCTTCTCGGCTTCCTTCCGGGCCTTGTCCAGCTCAGCCGGGGTCGGCGCCTTGTGCTCCTTGACCTTGTCGTCGAGCTTCTGCTCCTCGACGGTGGCCCCGGCCGGTGGGGTGAACTTGAACAGGTTCGCGTCCTGCGGACCCACGTTGAGCTGGCTGAAGCCCACCTGGAGCGCCGGGGTGTCGGTGCCGTTGGTCAGCACGGTCACCCGCAGCGGGATGCGCTTCTCCGCGTCCACCGCGACCCGGACGCCACGCAGCAGCGTGCGCTCGTTCGGCTTCGGCGTCAGCACCAGCTCGTAGGCCGGCCGCCCGGCCACCTCGGCGGTCCCGTCCACGGACAGGTCGCTCTGCTGGCGGACCAGGTTCACCAGCTCCCGGGCGGCACTGGCCGGATCGGTGGGCTGGACCTTCTTGTCCTTGTCGAACTCGGCCTTCTTCTGCTCCAGCGTCTTGGCGTCCACGCTGGACTTGGTCACCTTGCGCTCGGCCGAGTCCCAGCTCCAGACGGTGGTGCCGTCCTGGACGATGGTCTTCTCGTTCTGCCCGTCCGGCAGCGAGGCGCGGCTCTTGCCAGCCCCGTCGGTCCAGACCCGCAGCTTGCTGTTGCCCGCTGCCACCTGCGGCGCGCCGGGGATCGCGGGCAGGCCGAGGTTGTTGGTGACCTCGACGGTGCCCCCGAGCGCGGGCGGCGTGGTGGTCAGCACCGACTGCACCAGGTCCTCGGCGGCCACCGACGGCAACGTCGGCGCCGCGCCGGCCCCACCGGGCAGCGCCAGCAGCGCCAGCCCGACGACACCGGCCATCGCGCCGGCCGTGGCCGCCGTGACTGTGGCCTTCCTTCGGTCCATGTCTCCTCCTAGCCAATCGGGGTCGTCCCGTGCAGCCGAGACTGGCCCCGCCCTGCTGAGACACCACTGAGAATGCCGGGTTTTCGCTGAGAGAGCACTGAGAGCCTCCCGCACGACCTGCGTGAACACCGGCATGCTTGCCCGGTGAGCGCACGAGTGCTGGTGGTGGACGACGAACCAGGGGTGCGCCGGGCGCTGGAACGCGGCCTGCGCGCGGAGGGCATGGAGGTGGTGACCGCCGCCGACGGCAACTCCGGCCTGCGCGCGGCGCTGACCGGCTCCTTCGACGTGGTGCTGCTGGACATCATGCTGCCCGGCCTGTCCGGCTACCGGGTGCTGGAGCGGCTGCGCGCCGAGGGCGTGCGCACCCCGGTGCTGATGATCTCGGCCAAGGACGGCGAGGTCGACCAGGCCGACGGGCTGGACCTCGGCGCGGACGGCTACCTGGTCAAACCCTTCTCCTTCGTGGTGCTGGTGGCCCAGGTCAAGGCGCTGCTGCGGCGCAGCGGCGCGGACAACGGGCCACGGGACGTGCTCCGGCTGGGCGAGCTGATCGTGGACCGGGCGGTGCGCGAGGTGAGCTGGGCCGGTGCGCCGGTGGCGCTGAGCCCGCGCGAGTTCGCGGTGCTGGCCACCCTGGCCGGGCGGCCGGGCGTGGTGGTCAGCAAGGATGAGCTGCTGCGCGCGGCCTGGGGCGATGAGCAGGCGGCCACCCGCAACGCGGTGGAGGTCTACGTCGGCTACCTGCGGCGCAAGCTGGAGGCGGTGGGTGCCGGGCACCTGGTGCGCACCGTGCGCGGGCACGGCTACCTGGCCAGCGCCGAAGCCCCCCGGGAGGCGTGATGTTCCGGGCGATGCGCCAGTGGTGGGTCCGGCGCACGCTGCGCGCCCGGATCACCATGGTGGTCGCCACGGTCGCGCTGCTGGTCTTCGGCTGGATCGCCCAGGTGACCTCGGCGATCTTCGCCTCCGCGCTGACCGACCAGGTGGACGGCCAGCTCCGGGCCACCCTGGACAGCGTCTCCGCCGACATCACCGCCGGCCGCCCGGCCGGGGCCGGGCCGAGGGACCAGCGGATCCGGGTGCTGGACAGCTCCGGTGGCGTCGCCGACGGCCTGCAGCCGGTGCCGCTGCACGACTGGCAGGTCCGGCAGCTGCGCGCGGGTCAGGGCGTGTCGGTCTTTCCCGGCTTCTTCAACCCGGACGAGGACCAGGCCGAGGGCCAGGAGCGGTTCGGGCCCGCGGTGCGCTGGGTCGGCAAGGTGGTCAGCGGGCCGGACGGGGTGCAGCGGCTGGTCGTGGTCGGCACCGAGTTCACCGCCTACCTCAGCGTCTTCGAGCGCGCGGGCTACTGGTTCCTGCCCGGCGCGCTGCTGTCCATGCTCGCGGTGGCTGGCACCGCCTGGCTGGCGGTGCGGCTGGCGCTGCGCCCGGTGCAGCGGATGCGGGCCGCCGCAGGCGCGCTGCCACCCGGTCAGCGGCTGCCGGTGCCCGAGGCAAGGGACGAGCTGCGCGCGCTGGCCGAGGAGCTGAACGCGCTGCTGGCCAGGCGGGACGAGGCGGCCGAGCGGATGCGCCGGTTCAGCGGGGACGCCGCGCACGAGCTGCGCTCCCCGGTGGCCTCGCTGCGGGTGCAGGCCGAGGTCGCGGTGGCCCACCCCGATCCGGAACTGGCCCAGGAGACGCTGGCCGACATCGCGGTGGAGGCCGAGCGGCTCTCCCACCTCGTCGACGACCTGCTGATGCTGGCCCGCGCGGACGCGGTGGACCTGCCGGAGGCCGAGCCGGTGGACCTGGTCGCGGCGGCCAGGGCCTCGGCCGCCCGGCTGGGCGAGCGCGGCATCGTGGTCAGGGTGGAGGCGCCGACCCCGGTGCTGGTGCTGGCCGCCCAGCGCGAGGTCGAGCTGGTGGTGGACAACGTGCTGCGCAACGCCGCCCGCTATGCCCGCGCGCTGGTCAGGGTGCTGGTGCTGCCCGCGGGCGCGCAGGGCCGGTTGCTGGTGGAGGACGACGGCCCCGGCGTGCCCGAGGAACACCGGGACCAGGTCTTCGAACGCTTCCACCGGGTGGACGAGGCCAGGGACCGGGCCAGCGGCGGAGCCGGCCTCGGCCTGGCCCTGGTGGCCGATCTGGTCCGGCGGCGCGGTGGCACGGTGCGGGCCGCCGGTTCGCCGGAGGGCGGCGCCCGGTTCGAGATCCGCTGGCCCAAACCCTGACCCGTCAGGCGCGGCTGACAGGATTCGGCCATGGGTGTGTTGCGGTCCACGGTCCTCATCGACGCGCCGGTGCGGACGGTAGCGGCGGCGCTGCGGGAGGTCACGACCTGGGGGCAGGCGGTGGCGGCCGCCGGTGGCCGGTTGCAGGTCAACGCCGAGGGCGCGCTGCTGGTCCTGGGGGATGAGCTGAAGTGCGCGTTCCCGCTGCTGCCCGCGCAGCGGCTGCGGGTGGACCACGTGGACGAGCACGGGCTGAGCCTGGTCACCGACAACGGCGGCGGGGTCACCGTGCGGGTGGCCGACACCGGCGGCGGCGTGCTCGTCACCGAGAGCCTGAGCTGGAACAACCCACTGGGCAAACTCGGCGATCTGCTGATGTTCCGCAGGCTGGTGCTGCGCCTGCTGGCCGCGCACCGCACCCAGGTGGAGCTGCGTTCGCTGGAGCTGGCCGCGGCGAAGATCGTGGTGGCCGCCGCGGTGGTGCGCGAGGGCAAGCTGCTGGTGCAGCAACGCAGTTACCCGATGAGCCTGGCCGGGAAGTGGGAACTGCCCGGCGGCCGGGTCGAGCCGGGGGAGACCGAGGTCGAGGCGCTGGTCAGGGAGTGCCACGAGGAGATGGGCGTGGTGGTGCGCCCGCTGGGCAGGCTCGGCCCGGACATCCCGCTGCCCGGGGTCGGCCTGCTGCGCACGCACACCGCGTGGCTGGACGCCGCGGACGTCCAGCCACGCGCGGTGGAGCACCGGGCGGTGCGCTGGGTGGCGGCGGCGCACCTGGCCGGCCTCGACTGGGTCGCCGCCGACCGGGTGCTGGTGCCCGCCCTGGTCGCGCTGACCGAGCAGGTCAGCGCGGACCAGTGACCTCCTTCACCGCAGACCGGTGACCTTCAGCACCGCGTCCAGCCGGTGCCGGCAGCGGGCCCTGGCCCGTTCCGCGCCGTGCGCGCGGATCTGGTCCAGTTCGGCCGGATCCGCCAGCAGCGCGGTGGTGCCCTCGCGCACCGGCCGCAACTCCTCGATCACCGCCTCCGCGGTCCGCTCCTTCAGCTCCGCGTAGCCGCGGATCTCCCCGGCCAGCAGCCGCGGATCCGCGCCGGTGCAGGCGCCGAGGATGTCCAGCAGGTTGGTCACGCCCGGCTGGTGCTCCGGGTCGTGCCGGACCTCGCCGATCTGGTCGGTCACCGCGCGCATGATCTTGCGGCGGACCAGTTCCGGCGGATCCATCACCAGCACGGTGCCGGACTGGTCGCCGCTGGACTTGGACATCTTCCGCTCCGGCGCGGCCAGGTCGGCCACCCGCGCGCCGACGGCCGGGGTCACCGCCCTGGGCACGGTCAGCACCTCGCCGTAGCTCGCGTTGAAGCGTTTTGCCAGCGTGCGGGCCAGTTCCAGGTGCTGCCGCTGATCATCGCCGACCGGCACCGCGTCCGCGCCGTGCAGCAGGATGTCCGCGGCCATCAGCACCGGGTAGGTGAACAACCCGGCCCGGACGCCGTCCTGTCCCTTGGCCTTCTCCTTGAACTGGGTCATCCGGGCCAGCTCGCCGTAGGACACCACGCACTCCAGCACCCAGGTCAGGGCGCCGTGCTCCTCGATGAGGTCCGATTGGGTGAAAACGCACGCGATGTCCGGATTCACGCCGGCCGCGATGAGCATCGCCAGTTGCTCTCTGGCACGGGCTCGCAACACGTTCGGGTTGTGCCGAATGGTCATCGCATGCAGGTCAACAACGCAGAAAAGATCATCCGGACCGTGCCGCAGCGCCCACTGCCGGAGCGCGCCGAGGTAGTTGCCGAGGTGGGTCAGGCCGGTCGGCTGGATGCCGGAGAACTGGGTCATCGAGGGTCTCCCCGCGGGTTAGTGCGCCGCCGCGGGACCGGGATGTGCTGCACATACACCACAGGCCGCCTCGCAGCGGCGGCCTGTGGTCAGGATGGGTGCGCGTGACTAGGGCCGCCGGTGGGCGGCCCGCCAAAGACTGGACATCAAGCGCATGAGGCACATCCTAGACCATCACGGTTCGGCCGAACGTGTCCGATGACACATCGTGCTCGCCGACACGGTGGTAGTACCCCCGCTAGGGGGTGTTAAGAAAGCGTATAAGTCGAAATGGCCATGTGATCCAAACTCGGCTCACGGGCGTATTTTCAAGTTATGTACATCGTGCTGCTGAACTACACCGTCTCGACCGACGAGGTTGATTTGGTACTGCCGGAGCATGCAGCTTGGCTCGACCGGCAGTACGCGGCAGGCAACTTCCTGCTCTCCGGCCGTTGCCGGACCCTGGGTGCCCGGCATGACCGGCTGATCGTCACCCGCCCCATGGTGCGCGGTCACCTGGACGCCATCCTGGCCACCGACCCCTTCAAGCTGCGCCGAGTGGTCCGCCACGAGGTGATCGACTTCGAGGCATCCCGCACCGCGCCCGCGCTGCTCGCCTACAACGAGTTGCTCGCGAGCTGAGTCCAGCAGTCCCTTCCTCGCCCGTGAACCCGCTTCGTCCACCATTCGCCGGCTCCCGTCGGCAGCCCCCGGCAGGTATTCCTGTCCGCTGTGCCCGGCGGGGCCACAACTCCATGTTTCTTGCTATTTCTTTAACTTCTCTTTGGCCTTTTTGAGAGCCAGTACCGGACATCGCTTACAACGCGGTTTCGAGCGGCAGCACTTCTTCTTGACCTTGCCCACGCGGTTGCTCCCACTCCCTCGGGTACGCCTCATAGTAGGTTAGGCTTACCTGATCAACTAGGGGATCCGTCCGGCGAGGTGCTTCCGGGCGGATAGCATGGGGTGGGCTACGAAGCGGCGCAGAAGCCGGTGGCCATCTCCCAACAGGCAGATTCCGAGGAGTTTCGCGTGCCCACCGCCGCGCCGGCCACCGTCAGGACCGATCTTCGCAACATCGCCATCGTCGCTCACGTCGACCATGGCAAGACCACTCTCGTCGACGCGATGCTCCGGCAGTCGGGAGCCTTCGCGGCCCGTGCCGAGCTGGTCGACCGCGTCATGGACTCCGGTGAACTGGAGCGCGAGAAGGGCATCACCATTCTCGCCAAGAACACCGCCGTGAAGCGCCTCACCCCCGAGGGTGTGATGACCATCAACGTGGTCGACACCCCCGGCCACGCCGACTTCGGTGGTGAGGTCGAACGCGGCCTGGCCATGGTCGACGGCGTGGTGCTGCTGGTGGACGCCAGCGAGGGCCCGCTGCCGCAGACCCGGTTCGTGCTCCGCAAGACCCTGGCCGCCGGTCTCCCGGTGATCCTCGTGGTCAACAAGGTGGACCGGCCGGACGCGCGCATCTCCGAGGTCGTGGAGGAAACCCACGACCTGCTGCTGGAGCTGGCCTCCGACCTGGACGCCGAGGGTGTCGAGCACCTGGACATGTCGGCCGTGCTCGACCTGCCGGTCGTCTACGCCTCCGCCCGCGCCGGCAGGGCCAGCCTGGAGCAGCCCGCCGACGGCGGCCTGCCGGACACCGAGAACCTGGACGTCCTCTTCGACGTGCTGCTCAAGCACGTGCCGCCGCCCACCGGCGACGCCGAGGCCCCGCTGCGCGCCCTGGTCACCAACCTGGACGCCTCCGCCTTCCTCGGCCGGATCGCGCTCTGCCGCATCCACGCGGGCCAGATCCGCAAGGGCGAGTGGGTGGCCTGGTGTCGTGAGGACGGCAGCACGCAGCGAGTCAAGATCACCGAACTGCTGATCACCGAGGCGCTGGAGCGGGTGCCTGCCGAGGTCGCCTCCGCGGGCGAGCTGGTGGCCATCGCGGGCATCCCGGAGATCACCATCGGCGACACCCTCGCCGACCTGGACAACCCGGACCCGCTGCCGCGGATCACCGTCGACCAGCCCGCGATCTCCATGACCATCGGTGTGAACACCTCCCCGATGGCCGGTCGCAACGGCGGCGACAAGCTGACCGCCCGCCTGGTCAAGGCCCGGCTGGACACCGAACTGGTCGGCAACGTCTCGATCAAGGTGCTGCCCACCGAGCGTCCCGACACCTGGGAGGTGCAGGGCCGTGGCGAGCTGGCGCTGGCCATCCTGGTCGAGCAGATGCGCCGCGAGGGCTACGAGCTGACCGTCGGCAAGCCGCAGGTGGTCACCAGGACCATCGACGGCAAGCTGTGCGAGCCGTTCGAGCGCCTGACCGTGGACACCCCCGAGGAGCACCTCGGCTCGGTCACCCAGCTGCTGGCCAACCGCAAGGGCCGGATGGAGAACATGTCCGGCCACGGCTCCGGCCGGATCAAGCTGGACTACGTGGTCCCGGCGCGCGGCCTGATCGGCTTCCGCACCGAGTTCCTCACCGAGACCCGTGGCGCAGGCATCGCCAACCACGTCTTCGAGGGCTACTTCCCCTGGGTGGGCGAACTGCGCACCCGGCACACCGGCTCGCTGGTGTGCGACCGCACCGGCGCGGTCACCAGCTACGCCATGATCCAGCTGGCCGACCGCGGCACCTTCTTCGTGGAGCCGGGCGCCGAGGCGTACGAGGGCATGGTCGTCGGTGAGAACCCGCGCTCGGAGGACCTCGACGTCAACGTCTGCCGGGAGAAGAAGCTCACCAACATGCGCTCCTCCACCGGTGACGAGCTGGAGCGCCTGGCCCGCCCGCGCAAGCTGAGCCTGGAAGAGGCCCTGGAGTTCTGCTCCAGCGACGAGTGCGTCGAGGTGACCCCCTCGACCATCCGCGTCCGCAAGCTCATCCTGGACTCGACCCTGCGTGGCCGCGAGCGCTCCCGCGCCAAGACTCGCGACAAGGCCTGATATCCCAGCCTGATCGAACGCCCCCGCGGGCCGCTGTTCGCGGGGGCGTTCGCTTTTCGAACCACTCCCCGCACAACCTGAAGCGGGGTTCAGACGTCCCGTTCACAGGGCTTCGACTACGGTCTGGGAGCCTCTGCACCACCAGCCTGGCGTTGGCTGGGGTGATCATCCAGGGAGGAGTGCCGAGTGGGCTCGGCCGCATCCAGGGCACGGCGTTTCGCCTCCGTCCTGCTGGGCGTCAGCGTGCTGGCCGCCTGCACGAGCACCCCGCCGCCGCCGTTGGTGACCACCGGCGCGCAGGGCGGGCCGACCAAGGTGATCGACGTCAACGAGGTGCTGGTCGGGGTGGACCGGCTGGCCCGGGGGTTCAACCCGCACGCGCTGGCCGACCAGTCGGTGGCCACCACCGCGCTGGCCACGCTGATCCTGCCCTCGGCCTTCCGGCCCGGTCCTGACGGCGTGCCCAGGCCCGATCCGGCGGTGCTCAACAGCGCCCAGGTCACCAAGAGCGAGCCGTTCACCGTCACCTACTCGCTGCGCAAGGACGCCTCCTGGTCCGACGGCGGGCCGATCGCGGCCGAGGACTTCGACTACCTGTGGCGGCAGATGACCACCCAGCCGGGCACGGTCAACCCGGCCGGTTACCGGCTGATCAGCAACGTGATCTCCCGGGACAGCGGCAAGACGGTCGAGGTGGTCTTCAGCAAGCCCTACCCGGGCTGGCGCTCGCTGTTCCGCAACCTGCTGCCCGCGCACCTGCTCAAGGACGCCTTCGGTGGCTGGAACGCGGTGCTGGACACCAGTTTCCCGGCCTCCGGCGGCCGGTTCTCCATCCGGCAGCTCGACCTGGTCCGCGGTGAGGTGGCGCTGGAGCGCAACGACCGCTACTGGGGCACGCCCGCCACGCTGGGCCGGATCGTGTTGCGCCGCACCGATGTGCCCGGCCTGACCGGGGCGCTGCGCAGCGGCAACGACCAGCTCGTGGTGCTCACCCCCGACCAGGCGGCGATGGAGCAGCTCAACGCGCTCGGACCGGTGGCCAAGCTGACCACCGTCCCGCGCGGCAGCACCGTGCAGCTGCTGCTGCGCCCGGTCAGCCCGGTGCTGGCCGATGTCCGCATGCGCACCGCGCTGGTCAGCGTGATCGACCGCAACGCGCTGATCGCCGCGGGCACCGGCAACGGTCCCGCGGCCAACCAGCGGGCCGACGCCCAGGTCTACGGGCCGGTGCAGGCCGGATACGCGCCCACCATGCCCGCGGACAGCCCCGCGGCGCGGCCGGACCACGGCCGGGCGGACGCGCTGCTCACCGAACTCGGCTACCGCAGGGACGCGGCAGGCAAGTGGGCCAGGGAGGGCAGGCCGCTGGGCATCACCATCGGCGCGCCGACCGACCGCGAGCCCTACGCCTCGCTGGCCAGTCTGATCCGGCGGCAGCTGGCCGATTTCGGCATCGACGCCAAGATCACCAACTCCGGCGGCGACCAGCTCTTCGGCGAGATGCTGCCCAGCACCCCGCCCACGGCCACCAGCACCGCCCCGACCAGCTCCGCCAGCACCCCGCCGACCTCGGTCACCGGCACGCCCAGCGTGGACGCGGGCGTGGTCGACCTGGCGGTGGTGCCGCAGGTGGTGGACAGCGATCCGGCCACCGTGCTGGCCTCCGGCTTCGGCTGCCCGGCCGTGCCGACCGACCCGCCCGCCAACCCGGCCGGGTTCTGCGACCGCACCCTGCAGCCGGTGATCGACTCCGCGCTGACCGGGGCCGCGCCGCTGGCCCAGGTGCTGCCCGGGATCGAGACCACGCTCTGGCAGCAGGTGGTCGCGGTGCCGCTGTTCCAGCTCGCCGACGTGCTGGCCACCGGGACCGAGGTCACCGGGGTGGACCCCGGCCCGCCGTTCGCGGGTCCGTTCACCACGGCCAACACCTGGAAGCGCAACCCGCCCAAGTAACGCTCCGCATAACGGCATCACCCTTTGGTCACGATCCGTGGCCTGATGGTGACCGCCGCTGCGGGTCTCCATAACCTCCGCACGTGTCCCTGTCAACGGTAGGAGTACCCGTGCGCGCGTTCGTGGCGGTCCTGGCCGGCCTCGCGCTGGTCGCGGGCGCCTGTTCCTCCGCGACAGACGACGCCGGTCTCAACGGCGACAGCCAGCGCACCGGCGCCAAGGGCCGCGAGGCAGGCGCCGACCGCTACAAGCTGCCCGCGGTGCGCTCCGGCGGCGAGGTGGTCATCGGCCACGACCTGCCCTACACCGTGTTCAACAACCAGGTCGCCGACGCGGGCAACTTCAACAACACCCTGGTGCTGACCCCGGTGCTGGCCGGTCCGTTCGTGCACGACGACACGCTGCTGCCGCTGCTCAACACCGACGTGATGCTCGGTGTGGAGCTGACCTCCACCGCCCCGCAGGTGGTCACCTACCGGATCCGGCCCGGCGTGCAGTGGTCCGACGGCTCGGCCTGGGACTGCGACGACTTCTACCTGGCCTGGCTGGCCCAGAGCGGCAAGGCGGTGCGCAGCGACGCCACCGGCGCCCCGGTCTCCGGCCCGGACGGCAAGCCAGCCAAGTACTTCCGGCCCGCGGCCACCACCGGCTACGAGCTGATGACCCCGCAGTGCAAGGACGACCTGACCTTCGTCACCACCTACGACAAGCCCTTCCCCGACTACAAGAGCCGCTTCGACGCCACCCACCTGATGCCGGCGCACGTGCTGGAGCGGGAGACCGGCATCGCCGACATCACCAAGGTCGGCCCGAACTCCCCGGACGCCGAGCTGGAGAAGGTCTCCAAGTTCTGGAACACCGGCTGGACCGGGTTCAGCCCTCGGCTGATGCCCGGCTCGGGCCCGTACCGGATCGAGAGCTGGCAGCCCGGTTCGCAGGTCCGGCTGGTGCGCAACGAGAAGTGGATCGGCAACCGGGGCGGTCCGGCCTCGGTGGTGCTGCGCAGCGAGGCCGATCCGGCCAACCAGGTGCGCGCCCTGCAGGAGAACAAGATGCAGGTGATCGCGCCGCAGCCGGATCCGAACACCGCGGCCACGCTGCGCGGGCTGGGCGCCCAGGGCGTGAAGTACTCCGCGGGCGGTGGGCTCACCTTCGAGCACCTGGACCTGAACTGGCGGCGGGCGCTGTTCCAGGACAAGGCGGTCCGGCACGCCTTCGCCCAGTGCGTGCGGCGCGGGGAGATCGTGCAGAAGGTGGTGCGCGGCGTCGACCCCTCGGCCAAGCCGCTGAACAGCCTGCTGTTCCTGCCCAGCGAGGACGGCTACCGGGACAACTACGGCAACTTCATGCTGGACAGCCCGGAGGAGTCGGTGAAGACGCTGCTGGCCGCGGGCTGGCGGCGGGACGGCCGCTACTTCGACAAGGGCGGCAAGACGCTGGAGATCCGGATCAGCCACAACGGGCTGCCCCGGCGCAAGCAGACCGTCGAGCTGATCCAGGCCTCCTGCGAACAGGCCGGTATCAAGATCGTTGATGACACCGATCCGGCCTTCCTGGACGGGCGCAACAGCCGGGGCGACTACGACGTGGCGCTCTTCGGCTGGGTGGGCACCCAGTGGAAGTCGGACAAGAAGGGCATGTACGCCAGCACCGGCGGGCAGAACTGGAGCGGCTGGTCGAACCAGACCGTGGACGCCGAGCTGAACCAGGTCGGCTTCGAGCTGGACGCGGCCAAGCGCACCGAGCTGCTCCAGCACGTGGACCGCACGCTGGCCGAGGAGATCACCTCGTTGCCGCTGTTCCAGGTGCCGACGATGGTCGGCTACCGGGACACCATCGACAAGGTCACCTACCACCCGCGGCTGGGCGTCACCTGGAACGTGGCCGAGTGGGAAGTCAGCGACTAGTCCACTCCACAACCCCTGATGGCTGAATGTCGCGCAGCGTCACACTGAAGAGTTACCGCGCTGTGGTGACATCTGGCAAAACGGTTCAACTCTGAGCCACTAGGCTATTCCGGTGACACTGACCGCCCCACCACGGTTGCTGCTGGTACACGCTCATCCGGACGACGAGAGCCTGTGGACCGGTGGCACCATCGCCCGTTATGCCGCCTACGGCGCGCATGTGACCGTTGTCACCTGCACCCTGGGCGAAGAGGGCGAGGTCATCCCCGAAGGCCTGCGCGGCCTCGGTCCGGAGGCCGCCGACCAGCTCGGCGGGTACCGGGTCGGTGAACTGCGCGGGGCCTGCGCCGCCCTCGGCGTGATCGACCACCGCTTCCTCGGCGGCATGGGCCGCTGGCGGGACTCCGGCATGGCCGGGACCGCGGCCAACAAGCACCAGCGCTGCTTCGTCGCCGGTGACCTGCAGGAGCAGACCGCGGCCCTGGCCGCGATCCTGCGCGAGGTGAAGCCGCAGGTCGTGGTGACCTACGACAGCTTCGGCGGCTACGGCCACCCGGACCACATCCGCGCGCACGAGGTCACCATGGCGGCCACCGCCGAGGTGCCCGGCATCGACCGGGTCTTCCACACGGTGACCGCGCGGGCGCACCTCGACCTCGGCGTGGCCGGGCTGAAGGAGCTGGAAAGCCTGCCCTTCCGGCTGCCCGCCGACGGCGAGCTGCCCGCGGTGGACGACGCGCTGATCACCACCTCGGTGGACATCACCGATCACGTACCTGCCAAGCTCAGTGCGCTGCGCGCGCACGCGACCCAGGTGCAGGTGTGGCAGGGCAACGACGGCGCGGCCGCGTACGCCCTGTCCAACGGCATCGCCCAGCCGGTGCTGGCCACCGAGCACTTCGTGCTGGCCCGCGGCAGCGCCGAGGGGATCGCCACCGACCTCTTCGGCGGGGGAGGTGCACCCGGTACGGACGGAGGCGGGACACGGTGACCGAGGTCGAGGAGCTACCGGTCGAGCAGCGAGCGCGACGGCCGCTCCTCGAACGCGTCGCCGTGCTGGCCAACCCGGTCGTGCTGGCGGTGCTGGTGCTGGACGCGGTGCTGCTGGCCTGGGTCGAGCTGATGTTCCTGCCGCTGCGGGTGTGGGACTTCTGGCCGGAGGTGCCACCGGTCTACAACTGGCCGCTGCCGGTGACCATCCTGGTCGCGGCGGTCACCACGCCCTGGCTGGTGCTGGCCGCCGCCCGGTGCACCAGCCGGATGATCCTGGTCGCGCTGCCCTTCCTGGCCTGGCTCGGCGCGGTGATCGTCTTCGGCGTGGCGGGGCCCGGCGGGGACGTGCTGCTGACCGACGACTGGCGCTCGCTCGTTCTTCTGTCAGTGGGTTCGCTGGCCGGAGCGGCCGCGCTTGGCACCCGATTGACCCTGCCGCAGCCCCGCTGACCTGGGCACTATCACCTCTTTGTTCTTCTGGCGGCAGAAGATAGGCGCACCTAATTTCGCTGTGAGCGAGCCCACCAGGTGTGATTGTCACCGGCGGGCAAGGAATACTTGCCTGGTGTCGCGCTGAGCCCGACAGCGCGGCTGGAACGGACCAAGGAGCAGGAGACCTGCTGTGACCTACGTGATCGCCGAGCCCTGCGTCGACGTGCTGGACAAGGCCTGCATCGAGGAATGCCCGGTCGACTGCATCTACGAGGGCGACCGGATGCTCTACATCCACCCGGACGAGTGCGTCGACTGCGGCGCCTGCGAGCCGGTGTGCCCGGTGGAGGCCATCTACTACGAAGACGACACCCCGGATCAGTGGAACCAGTACATCAAGGCCAACGTGGACTTCTTCAGCGAGCTGGGCTCGCCGGGTGGCGCCTCGAAGGTCGGCAAGGTTGCCGCTGACCCTGACTTCATCAAGGCGCTGGAGCCCAGGGGCGAGTGAGCACCTCAGCCACACCGGACCGCTTCACGCTGCCCGACTTCCCGTGGGACTCGCTCTCCGGCCACGCCGCCCAGGCGCGTAAGCACCAGGGCGGGGTGGTCGACCTGTCCGTCGGCACCCCCGTGGACGAGGTCGACGGGAAGCTCCAGGCCGCGCTGAACTCGGTCGCCGGGATCCCGGGCTATCCGACCACGCACGGCACCGCGGAACTGCGCGAGGCCGCCGTCGCCGCGATGGCCCGGCGCTTCGGCGTGACCGGCCTTGACCCGGCGGCGGTGCTGCCGACCATCGGGTCCAAGGAACTGGTGGCCTGGCTGCCCACCCTGCTCGGGCTGCGGCCCGGCGATGTGGTGGCCCTGCCCGAGCTGGCCTACCCGACCTACGAGGTCGGCGCGCGGCTGGCCGGGGCCGAGGTGGTCCGGCTGGCCGATGGCCAGGCCCCGCCGCCTGGCACGAAGCTGGTGTGGCTGAACTCCCCGTCCAACCCCACCGGCCGGGTGCTGCCCGCCGAGGGGCTGGCCGAGGCGGTGCGCGCCGCCAGAGCCGTCGGCGCGGTCGTCGCCTCCGACGAGTGCTACCTGTCGCTGGGCTGGGACGCGCAACCGGTCTCCGCACTGCACCCGCGGGTCCGCGACGGCAGCCTGGACGGGCTGCTCGCGGTGCACTCGCTGTCCAAGTCCTCCAGCCTGGCCGGCTACCGCGCCGGGTTCCTCACCGGGGACCCGGTACTGGTGGCGCGGCTGCTGGAGATCCGCAAGCACGCCGGGATGATGGTGCCCCGGCCGGTGCAGGCCGCGGTCACCGCGGCGCTGGCCGACGACGAGCACGTGGCCGTCCAGCGGGAGCGGTACCGGGCCCGGCGCGAGGTGCTGCTGCCCGCGCTGAAGGCGGCCGGGTTCACCGTGGAGCACTCCACCGCCGGCCTGTACCTGTGGTCCACCCGTGGCGAGGACGCCTGGGACACGGTGTCCTGGCTGGCCGGGCGCGGCATCCTGGTCGCCCCCGGCACCTTCTACGGGCCCGGTGGCGGCAAGCACGTGCGGGTGGCGCTGACCGCATCGGACGAGCGGGTGGCGGCCGCGGCGGAGCGGCTACAGGGCTGAGCGGCCGGTCTGCTCCAGCGCGAGCCAGACCGTCCACCAGGCGGCCCGGCGGCTGACCCGGCGGGCCTCTTCCCGCTCGACCAGCCTGCCGCCGACGAAGGCCAGGTCGAAGTCGATCACCTCGCCGTGCGCGGCCAGCAGCGCCCGCACCCGGTCCTGGGCCACGCAGGCGTCCTGGTGCTCGCCGAGCACGTCCTGGAAGTCGGTGGTGGCCTTGAGCAGCGGCCGGATCTTCTTGCCCAGCAGGGGCAGTGCGAGTTCGGCGGTGTAGCGCAGGCGTTTGCCGTCGATGCGCAGCGCGTGCAGCACCTCGTCCACCGGTTCCGGCCCTGCCTTGGCCACCGCGCGGGCCAGCCGGTCGAATTCGCCCCGTACCAGCCCGGAGAGCGCGGTCAGCGTGTCCACGGACGGTCCGGGCTCGGTGCTGGCCGCCTCGGCCGCCAGGGCGCTCAGCAGCCGCTGGTAGCGCTTGGCGTCCAGGGCCTGGTGCAGGGCGGCGCGGGCGTCCTCGCGTTCGGTGTGCAGCCCGGCGACCAGGGCCCGCACCGCGGCGCGTTCGTCCTCGGGGAAGTTCTCGGCCTCGGCGGTGAGCCGTTCGAGGAGCACGTCCAGGTCGCGCACCGGGCCGAGTGCCCGGCCCAGCCAGCCCAGTTCGGCCCGCAGCCGGTCGGCGATCCTGCGGTCCAGGAACGGCCGGGCCGCCTTGAGCATGGCCCGCAGCCGCCGCACCGCGACCCGCATCTGGTGCAGGTCCTCGGCATCGGCCCCGGAGCGGGTGCCCGGCTCGTGCTGCTTCAACGCGGCGAGCCGGGCCTCCAGTGCCGCCCGCACATGCAGGTGCACCGGATCGCCCGGCCCGAGCTTGGGTTTCCGTGTGATCTTCGGCACCCAGCCGATGCTAGTGGCCGTCAGTCGTTCGCATGCAAGGCCGAGTTGAGTTCCACCCCGGTGCCCTTGCGTGCCTTCACGATCACCGCGCCGGTCACCGAGTCGCGGAGGAACAGCAGCCCGTTCGACCCGGACAGCTCGCCCGCCTTGACCGTGCTGCCGTCCGGCAGCGCGACCTTGGTGCCCGCGGTGACGTAGAGCCCGGCCTCCACCACGCAGTCGTCGCCGAGGGAGATGCCGATGCCCGCGTTGGCCCCGAGCAGGCAGCGCTTGCCGATGCTGATGGTCTGCTTGCCGCCGCCGGAGAGGGTGCCCATGATCGAGGCGCCGCCGCCGACGTCGGAGCCGTCGTCCACCACGACCCCGGCGGAGATCCGGCCCTCGACCATGGAGGCGCCAAGGGTGCCGGCGTTGAAGTTGACGAAGCCCTCGTGCATCACGGTGGTGCCGCTGGCCAGGTGCGCGCCCAGCCGGACCCGGTCCGCGTCGCCGACCCGGACGCCGGAGGGCAGCACGTAGTCGACCATCCGCGGGAACTTGTCCACGCTGTACACGGTCACCGGGCCACGGGCCCGCAGCCGCAGCCGGGTCGCCTCGAAGCCGGGGACGGGGCAGGGGCCGTGGTTGGTCCACACCACGTTGGCCAGCAGCCCGAACATGCCGTCCAGGTTCTGCCCGTGCGGCTGGACCAGCCGGCCGGAGAGCAGGTGCAGGCGCAGGTAGACGTCGTGCGCGTCCACCGGCTTGTCGGTCAGCGCGGCGATCGCGGTGCGCACCGCGACCACCTCGACGCCACGGGCGGCGTCCGGGCCGAGCAGCGCGGCCACGTCCGGCCCGAGCGCGGTCGCGGCGTCCGCGGCGGAGAGCCGTTGGGTGCCGCCCTCGCCCGCTTCGCCGAGCCTGGGCTCGGGGAACCAGGTGTCCAGCACGGTGCCGTCGGCGGCGATGGTGGCCAGGCCGACGCCGTACGCGCCGGTGACCTGCGAATCAGTGGTCTGCTCGGTGCTCACCGGGTCATGGTAACCGGTGCACCCGGGTAGCGGTCCTTACCGGGTCGGTTGCCCGCGCGTCCCGGTGCTCCCCCTGGGTAGCCTGCCGGGCGTGACCACGCGCCTTGACCTCGCCGCTGACCCGATCGAGCTGACCGCCGCGCTGGTGGACGTGCCCAGCGTCTCCGGCAACGAGGCCGCCCTGGCCGATGCCGTGGAGGCCGCGCTGCGCGAACAGGCCCCGCATCTGGAGGTGCTGCGCAACGGCGACACCGTGCTGGCCCGCACCAACCTCGGCCGGGCCTCCCGGATCATCTTCGCCGGGCACCTGGACACGGTGCCGATCGTGGACAACGTGCCGCACCGCCGCACCGGTTCCGGCGACGACCTGGTGCTGCACGGCTGCGGCACGGTGGACATGAAGAGCGGCGACGCGGTGATGCTGCACCTGGCCGCCACCGTGACCGAGCCCGCCTACGACCTGACCTTCGTCTTCTACGACTGCGAGGAGATCGAGGCGGTCCGCAACGGCCTCGGCCGGATCGAGCGCGAGCTGCCCGAGTGGCTGGCCGCGGACCTGGCCATCGTGTGCGAGCCCAGCGGCGCGGTGATCGAGGCCGGTTGCCAGGGCACCATCCGGATCGAGGTGCGCACCCGAGGCAAGCGCGCGCACACCGCGCGGGCCTGGATGGGCAGCAACGCCATCCACGCCGCCAGCGAGGTGCTCAACCGGCTCACCGGGTACGAACCGCGGGTGCTGGAGATCGACGGCTGCACCTACCGCGAGGGCCTGCAGGCGGTGAAGGTCGGCGGCGGCGTCGCGGGCAACGTGGTGCCGGACGAGTGCGTGGTCACCATCAACCACCGCTTCGCCCCGGACCGCACCCCTGAGCAGGCCGAGGCGCACCTGCGCGAGCTGTTCGCCGGCTTCGAGGTCGTGGTGGTGGACGTGTCCCCCGGCGCGCTGCCCGGCCTGCACGCGCCAGAGGCCAAGCAGCTGCTGGCCGCCTCCGGCGCCGACCCGGTCGGCAAGCTCGGCTGGACCGACGTGGCCCGCTTCGCCGCGCTGGGCATGCCCGCGGTCAACTTCGGCCCCGGCGACCCCTCGCTGTCGCACACCCCCGAGGAGCACGTGCCCGCGGTCAAGATCACCCACTGCGCCGACGTCCTCCGCCGCTTCGTCACCGGCTGACCCGCTATCGCACGGTGCGGGGATGGGTTAGGTCGGGGCGAGGCCGGACTGGAGGGCGAAGACGACCAGCTGGGCGCGGTCGCGGGCTTGCATTTTCAGCATCGCCCTGCTGACGTGCGTGCGGACGGTCTCGCTGCTCACCACCAGCTGGGCGGCGATCTCGTCGTTGGACCGGCCGGTGGCCACCCAGCCGAGGACCTCGCGCTCCCGTTCGGTCAGGTGGGCCACTCCAGGGTGGCTCACCTGCGGCGGGCCGCCGGGGCTGGCGAAGCGGGCGATCACGCTGCTGGTCACCGAGGGCGAGAGCAGCGAGCCGCCGGTGGCCACCACCCGGACCGCGCGCAGCATCTCCTCGGGTTCGGCGTCCTTGAGCACGAACCCGCTGGCCCCGCTGCGCAGTGCCGCGAAGACGTACTCGTCCAGCCCGAAGGTGGTCAGCATGACCACCCGGACCTCGTTGAGCGCGGGGTCGGCGGTGATCTCGCGCAGTGCGGCCAGCCCGTCCATGTCGGGCATCCGGATGTCCATCAGCACCACGTCCGGCTTCAGCTCGCGCACCCTGGCCACGCCGCTGCGGCCGTCCGCGGCCTCGCCGACCAGCTCGGTGTCCGGCTCGCTGCCCAGCAGGGTGCGCACGCCGACCCGCACCAGCGCCTGGTCGTCCACGACCACCACCCGGATGACCTTCACGCGCCCTCCCCGTCCAGTGGCAGCCGCGCCGCGACCGCGAAGCCGCCGCCGGCGCGGGGGCCCGCGGACAGTGTGCCGCCCAGCGCCTCGGCCTGGGCGTGCATGCCGCGGATGCCCGAGCCCGCGCCCGCCGGGACGCCGCCGCCCGCGCCGCCGGAGTCGGTCACCTCGACCAGCAGCGCGTCCGCGGTCCGGGTCAGGCTGATGTGCGCGGTCGCGCCCAGTGCGTGCCGGAGCACGTTGGTCAGCGCCTCCTGCACGATCCGGTAGGCGGCCGCGTCCACCGGCTGCCGCAGCTCGCCCGCCGCTCCCGCCAGGGTGATCTGCACCCCGCCGGCCAGCAGCCGGTCGATCAGCCGGGGCAGGTCGGCCAGACCGGGCGCCGGGCGCAGTTCGGCCGTGCCGGGACTGCGCAGCGCCTCCAGCGCGAACCGCAGGTTCTCCAGCGACTCCCGGCTGGTCGCGCGCACCGCCTCCATCGGGGCCCGCGCCTCACCGGGACTGCGTTCCAGCACATGCAGTGCCACCCCGGCCTGCATGGCGATCACCGCCAGTCCGTGCCCGATGGAGTCGTGCAGGTCCTGGGCCATCCGCAGCCGCTCATCCGCGACCGCCCGCCGGGCCTGCTCGACCAGCACGTCGGCGCGGGCGGCCCGGCGCACCCGGATCGCGGCGCCCAGCACCAGCGCGGTGGCCAGCACCAGCGCCCAGACCATGGTGATGACCAGCTGCTCGACCGGACCGATGATGGAGCCTCCCCTGGTGTTCTTGACGAAGAACGCCACGATCAGCACACCGCAGTAGGCGGCCGCCGCGAGCAGCGCGCGCCGGACCGGCCAGCGGATCGAGACCAGGCAGACGACCGCGGGCACGGTCAGCAGGATCGGCCCGAACGGATAGCCCATGGCCAGGTACGCGGTGACCGCCGCACCGTTGGCGGCCAGTGCGTGCGCGGGCCAATGCCGGGCGGCCAGTGCGCCGGCCGCCAGCCCGATCAGCAGGTAGGCCAGCACATCCGGCACCCGTGCGCTGGGCTGGTAGATGCCGGCGGCCTGGGTGCCGATCAGGCCCACCGCCAGGAACGGCAGGGCGGGCCAGACGTCGCCGAGGGACGGCCGCCGCGGCCGGGCGGAAGCAGTGCTCATGGCAGCTGACGATAGGAGCGCACGGCCGATCCCGCGTCCCCGTCGGCGCGTACCCGGGCTACGCGATCCCGCGTAGGCGAGCGGCCGCCGTCACGGTGACGACCCGGCAGCACCCGTCCGCCCAGGCTTCCCGGCATGACAACGCAGCTGAGTGCGGCAACCCTGGCGCCACCGGAGACACCGGCGGTGCGCACCCGGAAACTGACCAAGCGCTACGGCGCGCACCTCGCGGTGGACGGGGTCGAGCTGACCGTGCGCCGCGGCGAGGTCTACGGCTTCCTCGGCCCCAACGGCGCCGGCAAGACCACCACCCTGCGCATGGTGCTCGGCCTGGTCCGGCCCACCGCGGGCTCGGCCACCGTGCTCGGCGAACGCGCGGGCACCCCGGCGGCCAACCGCCTGATCGGCGCGCTGATCGAGGGCCCCGGCTTCTTCCCCTACCTCAACGGCCGGGACAACCTGCGAACGCTGGCCAGGCACCGCGGCCTGCCCGACAGCCACGTCGAGGCGGCCCTGGACAAGGTCGACCTGCGCGGCCGCGGCAAGGACCGGTTCACCTCCTACTCCCTGGGCATGAAGCAGCGGCTCGGCGTGGCCGCGGCCCTGCTCGGCGACCCGGAGCTGCTGATCCTGGACGAGCCCACCAACGGCCTTGACCCGGCCGGGGTCAGCGATATGCGCGCGCTGATCGCCGAGCTGTCCGCGGCCGGGCAGACCGTGCTGCTGTCCAGCCACCAGCTCAGCGAGGTGCAGGAGATCTGCCACCGGGTCGGAGTGATCTCCCGCGGCAGGCTGGTCACCGAGTCCACCGTCGGCGAGCTGCGCGGCTCCGGACGGCTGCTGGTGCGGGCCGACCCGCTGGATGTCGCGCTGGCCGTCGGCATGCGGGTGGCCGGCGAGGACAACGTGTCCATTGTGGACGGTGCGCTGCAGCTCCGGGTGGACCCGGTGCGCGCGGCCGAGATCAACCGCGCGCTGGTGACCGCGCGGGTGGACGTGCACGAGATCCGGCCGTCCGAACGCTCGCTCGAAGAGGTTTTCTTCGAGATGACCGCCGCCCCGGCGGCCGAGGAGGGAACCCGATGACAACCCTGGTCGCCACCAGCCGGGCGGAACTGTTCCGGCTGCGCAAATGGCCCGCGGTCTGGGTGATCGGCGGCGCCTGGCTGGTGCTCAACATCATCTTCGTCTACGTCTTCAACTACCTGTCCTATGTGGACGGTTCCGGCTTCGCCGCGGGCACGCCCAAGGAGCTGCTGCTGGAACGGCTGCTGCCGGCCGGGGTGCCGGTCGGGCTGGCCCAGGGCACGCCGATGTTCGGCGGCGCGATCATGCTGACCCTGGGCGCGCTCGCCGCGGGCAGCGGATTCGGTTGGGGCACCTGGAAAACCGCGTTCACCCAGGGCCGAGGGCGGCTCAGTGTGCTGGCGGGCACGGTGGCCGGGCTGGCCGCGGTGGTGCTGACCGTGGTGCTCACCACCCTGGTCGTGGACCTGGGCATCTCCACCGCGGTCGCGCTGGCCGAGGGGCAGGAGCTGGTCTACCCGGGCCTCGGCCAGGTCCTGCGCGCGGTGGCGGGCGCGTTGCTGGTGCTGGGTATGTGGACCTCGGCCGGGGTCGCGCTGGGCACGCTGTCCCGCAGCCCGGCGCTGGCGGTCGGCCTTGGCGTGGTGTGGGTGCTCGCGGTGGAGAACCTGCTGCGCGGGGTGGCCGGGGCGCTGGACTGGCTGGCCCCGATCACCGACGTGCTGCCGGGCTCGGTGGCCGGCTCGCTGGTGGCCGCGCTCGGCGCCACCCCGGTGTCTCAGGGCGGCGCGCCCGGTGTGGTCGACACCCTCACCGCCTGGCCCGCGGTCGCCCTGGCCTGCGGATACACCCTGGCCTTCGCTGCGCTCACGGTGTGGCTGGTACGCCGCCGGGATGTCGGCTGAGCCCGATCGAGACCGGCCCCGGGGACACGAACCCCGGGGCCGGTCCGCGTGCTCAGGCCTGCGCGCCCGCGAGGAACCGGCCGGTCAGCTCGGCCACCCGCCTGCCCTGGAACCGGGCCGAGGCGTGCGTGTCCTCGCTGATCGGGTTCTGGCCCTGCGCGTCGGCGTGCGAGGCGCCGTAGGGGGTGCCGGTGGCGAACTGGATCGGGTCGGTGTAACCCGGGGTGACCAGGATGCCGCCGAAGTGGTGCACGGTGTTGTACAGCGCCAGCAGGGTGGACTCGCGGCCGCCGTGCAGGGTCGCGGTGGAGACGAAGCCCGAGTAGACCTTGTCCGCCAGCAGGCCCTGTGCCCACAGGCCGCCAAGGGTGTCCAGGAACTGCTTGAGCTGGCTGGCCACGTTGCCGAAGCGGGTCGGGGTGCCGAAGATGACCGCGTCCGCCCACTGCACGTCCGCGGCGGTGGCCACCGGCACGTCCTTGGTGGCCTCGGCGTGCGCCTGCCAGGCCGGGTTGCTCGCGATCGCCTCGGCCGGGGCCAGTTCGGGCACCCGCAGCACCCGGACCTCCGCGCCGGTGGCCTTGGCGCCCTCGGCCACGGACTGGGCGAGGGAGTACACGCTGCCGGTGGAGCTGTAGTAGATGACGGCGACCTTGGGCTGGCTCATGACGGGACTCTCCGAAGCATGTTGTCCAACTTTCAACCTCTTACGAGAAAGATAATGCACCCGCCGCCGGAAGCCCGCAATCCGATCTCAGTTGTTGGGCCTCACTAGGCTGTGTGCTATGACGCTCGACCCCAAGGACCTCGCGTCCAGCCCCGAACCCGATGTCCGCGAGAAGCAGCGAGGCCCGGTCACCCTGCGCCGCTCCAGCAGCGTGGAGGCCACCACCACCGACCAGCGCCTGCTCGACTCGCGCGGCCCGTCCGACTGGGTGCACACCGACCCGTGGCGGGTGATGCGCATCCAGGCCGAGTTCGTCGAGGGCTTCGGCGCGCTGGCCGAGCTGCCGCGCGCGGTCACCGTGTTCGGCTCGGCGCGCACCCCGAGGGACCACCCCGAGTACGAGACCGGCCGCCGGCTGGGCAAGGCGCTGGCCGAGGCCGGGTTCGCCTCGATCACCGGCGGCGGCCCCGGCGCCATGGAGGCGGTCAACCGCGGCGCCCAGGAGGCGGGCGGCAAGTCGGTGGGCCTCGGCATCGAGCTGCCGTTCGAGCAGGGCCTCAACCCCTGGGTCGACCTCGGCGTCAACTTCCGCTACTTCTTCACCCGCAAGACCATGTTCGTGAAGTACTCCCAGGCGTTCATCTGCCTGCCCGGCGGCTTCGGCACCCTGGACGAGCTGTTCGAGGCGCTCACCCTGGTGCAGACCAAGAAGGTCACCAAGTTCCCCGTGGTGCTCTTCGGCACCGAGTACTGGCAGGGCCTCTACGACTGGCTGCGCGACTCGGTGGCCAAGTCCGGCAAGGTGGGGGACAAGGACCTCGCCCTGCTGCACCTGACCGACGACATCGACGACGCGGTGCGCGTGGTCGAGGAGGCGTACAAGGCTTGGGAGGACGCGCACTGACATGAGGGTCTGCGTCTTCTGCGGGTCGTCCCCGGGTAAGGGCGAGAAGTACGTCGAGGCCGCCACGCGGCTCGGCACGGTCCTGGCCGAACAGGGCGTGGAACTCATCTACGGTGGCGCCAGCGTGGGCACCATGGGCGTGGTGGCCGACGCCGCGCTGGCCGCCGGCGGCCGGGTGCAGGGCGTGATCCCACAGGGCCTGTGGGACCGCGAGGTGGCCCACCACGGGCTCACCGAACTGCACGTGGTGGCCGACATGCACGAGCGCAAGGCCAAGATGGCGGCCCTGTCGGACGCCTTCATCACCCTGCCCGGCGGCCTCGGCACCTTCGAGGAACTGTTCGAGGTCTGGACCTGGGCGGTGCTCGGCATCCACCGCAAGCCGATCGCGCTGCTGGACGTGGACGGCTACTACCAGCGGCTGCGCGAGTTCGTGAACCACGCGGTCGAGGAGGAGTTCGTCGCGCCCGAGTACCGCGACCTGGTCTTCGTCGAGGAGGACCCGCTGCGTGTGCTGAAGACCTTCGCCGAGCGCGGCGCAGGTCAGCCCGGCTAGCCCAGCGGGTGGCAGGTGACGCAGTGGCGGTCCGGCGACAACCGGGCCGCCTCGGCGTCACTGAGCCGCCGCTGCCCCGGGTGCCAGGAGTAGCGCGCCTCGTGCACGTACTGCTGCAGGCTGCGCCCCGGATGCGTCGGCCCCGCGCCGGGCACGGTCGGGCAGTCCCAGCGGTGCAACGTCCCGCTGTTGACCAGGAACGGATACCGCCCCGCGTCCGCGAATCGCCGCCGCGCCTGCTCGAACTCGGCCAGCGCCCGCCGGTACCCCTCGGCCCGATCCTCACACCGGGGACAGCACCCGCTGTTGGGCACACAGGCCAGCGCCGCCGCGAGCAACTCCGCCCGCGCCTCAGCCGCCGAGGTCCGCCCACCCTCGATCGCCTCCAGCAACCGCACCACGACGGGCAGCTCGACATCCCAGCCGAACCCCGGCACATCCCGCCGCCGCTGCGAGGACCACCCACCCCAACTCAGCGCCACATCCTCGTGACGCGACTCAGCCAGCTCAATGTCCACCCGGAAGCTGCGCGACATGGCCCCGCACTCTAGGAACCCAGCCCAGACCCGGACGGGTGAACCCCCTTGATTGCGGAGCGTGGCCACGGTTCAGGCCACGCAGAACTGGTTGTCCTCCGGGTCCAGCATCACCACGCCGTCCAGTTCCCCGTCCCACTCCATCCGCCGCAACACCCGCCCGCCCGCGGCCTCCAGCCGAGCCACCTCGGCCTCGATCAGCGGTGTCCGCTCCGCCGCCGGCCGGGTCCGCCCGCCGCTGACCTTCAGATCCAGGTGGAACCAGTTCTTCCCGACATGTTCTTCCGGGACCTCCTGGAAAAAGATGTTCGGCCGGTGGCCCTCCGGATCGCACAGGTAGGTGCCGTCGAACCAGTCGTCGGTGTCGTCGTAGCCCTTGTGGTCGAAGAACGCCTGCCAGCTGTCCCAGCCTTCCGGGGGTGGCTGCTTGACGTAGCGCAGCGCCACCTCCCAGAAGGTGGACATGGGGACCGCGTCCCGGCAGTCGATGGTCAGGTTCCAGGTGGTCGGCATGGCGCGACGCTAGACCCGGCCACCGACAGAACTCAGCCCAGCGGCAGGTCCAGGCGGGACGGGTTGTTCGCGGGGGAGCTGAAGGTGACCGAGCCGCCGATCTTGCTCTCGCCGCGGTAGAGGCCGTCCACGGTGTCCAGCACGACCGCGATCCGGTGACCGGCCGGCACCGGGTGCACCAGTGGGTCCAGGCTGATGTCGATGGTCCTGGCGGCGCCGGGGGTGACGTCGAGCAGGGTGTACGGCTGGTGGGTGAGCAGGCGGCCGGTGCCGGTGAGGCCGACGTCGTACAGGTAGGCCACCACGGTGCTGCGGGCGCTGCTCGGGGTCACCGTGACGTGCAGTTTCGGCGTGCCGCGGACGGTGGCGGGGCTGGTCAGCACCGGGGTCTGCCAGACGCCGGCGTTGGTGCGCAGCACGCCGGGGATCCAGGCGAACTGGGGGATGCCAAGGGCTTCCGCGCCGCCGGTGAGGATCGCGGTGCCGCCGTTGGCGATGGTGTCGATGCCCGCGCCGACCTCGTGCGACCAGCCGGTGCGGGCCGAGCCGGTCAGTTCGCCGGTGCGGTCCACCACGGGGGTCAGGCCGGAGAGGTAGAGCTTCTTCGGCGCGGCCTCCAGCGCGGCCCAGTCGGAGTAGCCCTTCCAGCTGCCGCCCAGGGTCGGGCGGACCTGCACGGGGGCTTCCTTGTCGATGCCGTTGGCCGCGCCGCGCAGGTGCCGGTCGAACCAGCGGTGCACCGAGGTCCAGGTGTCATTCGGCAGGCCGATCAGGCCGGTCAGCTCCGGGACGGCGTGATCACCCGGCTGGAACTCCAGCCGCTTGGGGACCTGGAGCTTGGTGTAGAAATCGGCGATCTGGCCTGCCGGGAACAGGCTGTCCGACCAGCCGTTGGCGATCAGCACCGCTGGCTTGTTCGCGTTCAGCCCGGCCAGCTGCTGGGCGGCGCTGCGCTCGGGCGCGAGCTTCATCGCCTCGACCCGGTCGTTGCGGTCGTAGGCGGCCAGGGTGTCGTTGAGCTTCTGGCCGGGGCGGCCGGTGATCTTGCCGGCCAGCGCGAGCAGGCCGATCGCCTGCTGGCTCCAGGTCTGGTTGGGCAGCAGCGCGGCGGCCAGATCGGCCCAGGCGCTCAGCGCGGCCACCGCGCGCACCCGCTTGTCCTTGGCCGCGGTCAGCATGCTGATCCCGGCGCCGTAGGAGACCCCGGCCAGACCGATCTTGCCCGGATCGGCGCTGGTGTTGGCCAGCACCCAGTCGATCGCGCTGGAGGCGTCCGAGAGGTCCTCCGGCCCGGCCACCTCGATGGTGCCGCCGGACTCCCAGAACCCGCGGGTGGTGTAGCTCAGCGCCACGTAACCCGCGTCGGCGAGCTTGCGGGTCTGCGCGATGTACTCCAGGTTGTTGACGCTCCAGCTGGAGATCAGCACCACCGCCGGGTGCGGGCCGGGCCCAGCCGGGCGGAAGACGTGCGCCCCCAGCTTCGTCCCGTCCTTGCCGGTGATGGTCAGGAACTCCGGTCCCGCCGGAGCCGCACTCGCCACGGGAGCGAGCGAACCGCTGGTCACCAGCGCGGTCAGCGCTGCCAGCAGGAGTAGGACGAACCGACGCATGTGACCTCCATTGGCCCTTACCGGTCAGTAGGACAAAGTGACGGGGACCACAAAGGTGACGCTGTTGTGTCTGAAGTCACAGCAAGGTCGCCGGTGCCACGCAGTCGATGCGGGGTGGCACGATCGAGGGGTGACGCCACTCCGCTTCGGGTCAGCCGACCGCGATCTGCCGGGTGACCGCGCGCTGGTGCTGGCCGTGGTCGACCCGGACGTGGCCGCGGTCGAGACCGCGCTGGCCGAGGGCGCCGACCTGCTCGACCTGGGCGTGGCCGGACCGGATCTCATCGCCGAGGTCCGCGCCCGGCACCCGCGCCTGGTGCTGGCCGCCACCCCCGGCGACATGTACGCCCAGTGCGAGGCCGGGGTCGACCTGCTCGACGGCACCGGCGGTGACACCGAGATCCCGGAGACCGCCGCCCAGTACGGCGTCGGCCTGATCGCGCCCACCGCCAAGGCGGCCGACTGGTCGCAGTGGTTGCAGGTGCCCGCGGCCGGGGTGCTGCTGGACTGCCCGCCCGGACCGGACCTGCTCCGGCGGCTCGACCAGCCGACCGCCTGGCCGCGACTGATCACGTTGCCGGACAACGGCTTCGGCGACGAGGCACTGGCACTGGCCGCGCTGGCCGCCTGGCGCGGGGTGCGGGTGTTCCGCAGCCGCGAGGTGCCCAGGGTTCGGCAGGCGCTGGAAATGGCCGCCAGTATCCACGGCAGCCGGCCACCCGCCGCGGTGCTGCGCGCCCTGACCTGAGAGGACCCTTGTGCGGCAACGGATCGAGGACTGGTTCGGCGCGCGCTCCTGGCAGAGTCCACAGTGGACTGTCGAGGAGCTGGTGGCGGCCAAGGCCGGGCGCACGGTGAGCGTGGTGCTGCCCGCGCTGAACGAGCAGCAGACGGTGGGCGCGATCGTGGCTGCGCTGCTGCCCATGGTCACCGGCCCGCTTCCGCTCGCCGATGAGCTGGTGGTGCTGGACTCCGGCTGCACCGACGCCACCGCCGAGGTGGCCGCGGCGGCCGGGGCCAGGGTGGTGCGCCGCGAGGACGTGCTGCCGGAGCTGCCGCCGCGACCGGGCAAGGGCGAGGCGCTGTGGCGTTCGCTGGCGGCCACCACCGGGGACCTGGTGGTGTTCCTGGACTCCGACCTGGTCGACTTCGACCCGGGCTTCCTGCCCGCGCTGCTCGGCCCGTTGCTCACCGAACCCGAGGTCGCGCTGGTCAAGGGTTTCTACCGGCGGCCACTGCGGCTGGAGAGCGAGGGCGGCGGCCGGGTCACCGAACTGCTGGCCCGCCCGGTGCTCAACGCGCTGCGCCCGGAACTGGCCGGGATCGTGCAGCCGCTGGGCGGGGAGTACGCGGCCCGCCGGGACTTCCTCTGCTCGGTGCCCTTCGCCCCCGGCTACGGCGTGGAGATCGGCCTGCTGCTGGACGCGCACGCCCGGTACGGCCTCAACGGCCTGGCCCAGGTGAACCTCGGCGTGCGCAAGCACCGCAACCGCTCGCTGGCCCAGCTCGGCGTGATGGCCCGGCAGATCCTGGGCACCGCGCTCTCCCGCTGCGAGGTGGCCGCGGATGCGGGGCCCTACATCCAGTTCACCCAGGTCGCCGGCGAATGGCTGCCCGATGCCACCGAGATCGCGCTGGTAGACCGGCCGCCGATGAGTGAGATCCATCGCATGTGTAGTGGGGCTACCTGATCTACTTAGGCTCCCCTACACTCAACGTGTGAAGTCGGACGCTCTACGTGGGCACCTGGACGCCCTGCTGCTGGCCACTCTCGACGGCAGGGAGCTCCACGGTTACGCGATCATCGAGGCATTGCAACTGCTCAGCGGCGGAGCACTCGACCTGCCGACCGGGACGGTCTACCCGGCGCTGCGCAGGCTGGAACGGGCCGGATACGTCCGCAGCGAGTGGAGTACGGTTGCCGGGCGGCAACGGCGCACCTACCAGCTGACCGGCGCCGGGAAGCGGGCACTGGCCGCGGAACGCACCGCCTGGCGTGAGTTCACCGCGGCCATCGAGGGTGTACTCGGAGGCGGACCATGGCCTGCAAAGGCTTGATCGAGTCCTACCTGAGCGAGCTGGACTCGCGACTGAGCGGTCCGCGGGCGGCCAAGGCCGACCTGCTGGCCGAGGCTGAGCACAGCCTGCGCGATGTCGCCGAGGCGTACTCCGATGCCGGCATCGCCGATGCCGAGGCGCGGGCGGTGCGCGAGTTCGGCCCGATCCCGATGATCGCCCGCGAGTACCAGGCCGAGCTGGCCGCCGCGCACGGCACGCACGCGATCCGCTCGCTGCTGCTGGCCATCCCGCTGATCCACGTCATCCACCAGGCCTCCCGTCAGTTGTGGGAAGGCGCGTCCTGGCAGGGCGGGGCCCTGCCGCCGGACTGGTTTCTGATGCTCACCAACGCCATCGACTACGTCTGGGTGCTCATCGCGGTGTTCTCCGTGCTGGCCCTGGTGGTCGGTAAACGGGTGGCGCAACGCTGGGTGTCGGCCCGGATGCTCGGGCGCTCGGCAGGCGCGTTCATGACCATCATGCTCGGCGGTTACCTGGTGCTGCAGTTGCCGATCGTGATCGGCGGGCTGGCCATGGACGGCATGCTGCTACACCCCTCGGCCATGCTCACCTCGCTGGCCGCGGCGTTCGTGCTGGCCTACCTGGTGCACCTGACCCGCCGCTGCTTCGTGTTGTCAGCCGCCTGAGACAGCACAGCGTCTTCATGCCACCATCTCTGGCGTGACCACCGCCCTCATCTACCTCGTCGTCATGGTCTTCGTGGCGGCCGTGGTGTTCCTGGTCGCCTCACTGGTCTTCGGCCGTGGTGAGCAGCTCGCGCCGCTGGCGCCGGGGGCCACCCCGACCGAGCTGCCCGCTGGCGAGGTCAGCGGCGAGGACGTGCGCGCCGTGCGGTTCCAGCAGGTCGTGCGCGGTTACAAGATGTCCGAAGTGGACTGGGTGCTGCAGCGGGCGGCCGATGAGCTGGACGCGCTGCGGGCCAGGGTCGCCGAACTGGAAGAACAGAGGCAGGAGGCCGTCGCCGGTGAGTGAGGAAGTGACCCTGACGGTGGCCGTGCCCGCCGCCGCCGAGGTGGCCTGGGCGGTTGCCTCGGACTGGTCCAACCAGGGCGAGTGGATGCTCGGCACCGAGGTGCACCGCACCGGTGGTGACGGGCGCAGCGCCGGGTCGACCATGGTCGCCTTCACCGGCGTGGCCGGGCTGGGCTTCTTCGACTCCATGGAGATCACCGGCTGGGACCCGCCGCGCAGCTGCGAGGTCCGGCACACCGGCAAGTTGCTGCGTGGCCAAGGCGGCTTCCGGATCGAGCCCACCACGGACAAACTGTCCAAGATCATCTGGTGGGAGCGCCTGGAACTGCCCTACGGCCCGCTGGGCAAGGCGGGCTGGCCGCTGCTGCGCCCGGCCTTCACCTGGGGATTGCAGCGCTCGCTGGACCGCTTCGCCAGGCTGTGCCGGGACCGCCGCCCGTGACCGGCGCGGTGGCAGGCCCTGACGGGCGGCTGCGCTGCGCCTGGGGCGCCTCCACCCCGGACTACCTCGACTACCACGACACCGAGTGGGGCCGCCCGCTGCGCGGCGAGCAGGCCCTGTTCGAGCGGATGTGCCTGGAGGCGTTCCAGTCCGGGCTGTCGTGGATCACCATCCTGCGCAAGCGGGAGAACTTCCGGGCCGCCTTCGCCGGGTTCGACCCGGTGGTCATCGCGGCCTACGGCGAGGCCGACATCGACCGCCTGCTTGGCGATCCGGGCATCGTGCGCAACCGGGCCAAGATCCTGGCCACCATCCGCAACGCGAACGCGCTGGCCGGACTGGACCAGCCCCTCGACGAGCTGCTCTGGTCCTTCGCGCCGCGACCAGGTCCACGGCCGAAGACCATGGCGGAGGTCCCGGCGATCACGCCCGAGTCCACCGCCATGGCCAAGACGCTGAAGAAACGCGGCTTCGCCTTCGTCGGCCCCACCACCTGCTACGCCCTGATGCAGGCCACCGGCATGGTCGACGACCACCTGACCGACTGCTGGCTAGCCCCATAACGGCCAACACTCCGTACGAAAACGGCCAACACGGCGTACAACAACGGCCAACACGCGGAGAGCTTGAAACCCCTCGCGCGTGTTGGCCGAACTCGTACGGGGTGTTGGCCGTTCTTGTACGGGGTGTTGGCCGTTGTGGGCGGTCAGCGGCCGGTGAAGGTGGCCTTTCGCTTGGCCACGAAGGCTTCCACCGCCTCACGGTGATCGCTGGTCTGACCGGCCTCGGCCTGGGTGCGGCCCTCGGTCTCCAGCGCGGCCTCCAGATCGGCGCCCGCCGCGGTCAGCATGGCCTCCTTGAGCATGGCGTAGGCCGTGGTCGGCCCGGCCGCCATCCGCGCGGCCAGCTCCTGGGCCGCGGCGAGCGCCTCGCCGTCGGGCACCACCCGGTTGACCATGCCGATCTCCTTGGCCTCCGGCGCGCCGATCGGCTGGGCCAGCAGCATCAGCTCCATCGCCCGGCCGTAGCCGATCAGCCGGGGCAGCGTCCAGGACGCGCCGGAGTCCGCGGTCAGCCCCACGTTGGCGAATGCCATCAGGAACTTCGCCGACTCCGCCGCGATCCGCAGGTCGCAGGCATAGGCCAGGGAGGCGCCCGCGCCCGCGGCCATCCCGTTCACCGCGGCGATCACCGGCTTGGGCATCCCGGTCACCGCGCGCACCATCGGGTTGTAGTGCTTGCGCACCGTCTCCAACGGCATCGGATCACCCTGCGCCAGCAGCGAGATGTGCTCCTTGAGGTCCTGACCGGCGCAGAAGGCCCTGCCCGCGCCGGTGATCACCACCGCGCGCACCGCAGGGTCCTGGGCCGCCTCGTGCAGCGCGGCCAGCAGGCCCTCCTTCAACTCCACGGTGAAGGAGTTGAACGACTCCGGCCGGTTCAGGGTGAACGTGCGGACCCCGTCGGAATCGTCGATGAGCAGCGACACTGTGGACTCCTCAGCGTTGAGTTGGTCAGTCGAGACAGCTCTCCAGGAACGCGACCGCGCCCCTGGCCAGCTTCTGGGTGCTGGTGTCGAAGAACCGGGCCGCGGTATGCCCCGGCCAGTCCGCCGGCAGCAGCTGCGGCGGCAGGCCAGGGTCACGAAACAAGAACTTTCTCCACGCGTGCAGCAGCTCCTGGCTGGCGGCGAAGGCCGAGGGCGGCGAGGCCGGGTCCACAGCGGACAGTCGGGGCTCCCAGTCGGCCACGAAGTGCTGGTAGTCCGCACCCAGTGCGCCCAGGTCCCAGGCCTTGCTGGCCAGCTCCACATCGCTGCCCTCGTGCGCGGCGAAGAAGGTGCGCGCGGCGATCCGCTCGGTGCTCAGCAGCTCGGAAAGCTCAGGTGAGGACCGGGGTGCGACCCAAGTCACTGGACCCAACTCTCCGTAACCCAGCAACTTCAGCGAGGAAGTGAGTTCCTCCCGCGCGGGCCGGGCCGGCAGCTCCTCCAGGACCACCAGATGCCACTGGCCGTCCCATGTGGACGGACGCGTTCGATAGATTCGCGCACCCGCCTCGTCGAGCCTCCGCTCGGCTCGCGGGGTGAGCGCGTAACCTGGGCTCCCGTGCAGCCGAACGGGCTTCAACCAGCCCTGACGGACCGTCCGCGACACCGCGGTACGCACGGCAGGAGCGGCGAAACCCAACGGCTCCAACAGCCGGACCAGCGCGGCGACGGTCGCCGCACCGCCCCTGGCACGAAGATGTCCGCCATAGACGTCGAACAACGCTGAACGAGCCCGCACGACGGCCGAGTCTGTCAGTCCGCAGACTCCTCGACCAGCCCGAGCGCGACACGAGATGATCGGTTCGGTTTCGCAGGTGCGTACATATGGGGGACAATGGAGACCTACCGGTATGTCGGGGGATGTGCCGGCGGGGAAGGTTGTTGACGGAGGGAGCACGCGATGGCGGCCATGAAGCCCCGGACCGGTGACGGTCCCCTGGAGGTCACCAAGGAGGGCCGCGGCATTGTCATGCGCGTTCCGCTGGAAGGTGGGGGGCGCCTCGTCGTCGAGATGTCGGCGGAGGAGGCAAGCAACCTGGGCGATGCCTTGAAGGCCGCCGCCGGCTGACGCCGTTCACCAGGTTCCGCTTTCTTTCAGTCCCCGGTTTGCCTCACGCAAGCCGGGGACTTGTTACGTTCACACGACGGTGTGCGAAGGTTCAACTCCGCCGCACGTTCCCAGTCGTTTCGCCCTGGAGGTCCTTCAGTGCCATCCGTGGTGCCCACCGCGCCCAGCCCGGTGCCCGAAGTCACGATCGCGCGCAAACGGCGTAAGGCCGCGCCGCCGGTTGTGTTGGCGCACAAGGGCGAACAGGGTCTGGAGGTCGGCACCGGCGCGGACTCCCTCGACCTGCCCGCAGGCTGGAGCGACGCGCTCGCGCTGACCGGTTCGGCCGGTGAGACCCGGGTGGTGCCGGCCGCGGGCAGCGGACTGGCCTGGGTGCTCGGACTGGGTGCCGGCACGGTGAAGGACTGGCGTTCGGCGGGCGCGGCACTGGTCCGGGCGGCCGACGCGCGGGCCGCCGCGGATGAGGAGAACGGCCGTACCCCGGCCAAGCAGTTGCAGGTGCTGCTGCCCTCGGATGCCGACGCCGAGCGGGTGGCCGCGTTCACCACCGGGGTCTCGCTCGGCGGCTACAAGTTCAAGGTCACCGGCGGCAAGCAGGCCCCGGTCACCAAGGCGGTCGAGCTGGTGCTGCCCGAGGGCGTGGACGCCCCGGAGCTGTCCGCGGCGGTCGCCGGAGCCGCGCAACGCGCCCGGGTGACCTCGATCGCACGTGATCTTGCTAACACCCCCTCGGATGTCAAGGACCCGGCCTGGCTGGCGAGCACCGCGGCCCGGCTCGGCAAGGGCGTCGACGGCCTGACCGTGACCGTGCGGGACGAGAAGTGGCTGGCGAAGCAGGGCTTCGGCGGCGTGCTCGCGGTCGGCGGCGGTTCCTCCCGCCCGCCCCGCTTCGTCGAACTGACCTGGCGGCCCGAACAGGTCACCGCCGACTCCCCGCACCTGGTGCTGGTCGGCAAGGGCATCACCTTCGACACCGGCGGCATCTCGATCAAGCCCGCGGCCGGCATGCACCTGATGCGCACCGACATGGCAGGCGGGGCCGCGGTGATCGCCGCGCTGCTGGGCATCGCCGCGCTCAAGCTCCCGGTCAAGGTGACCGGCCTGGTGCCGTGCGCGGAGAACCACGTCTCCGGCACCGCCTACCGGCCCGGCGACGTGGTCCGGCACTACGGCGGCACCACCACCGAGGTCACCAACACCGACGCCGAGGGCCGGATGGTGCTGGCCGACGCGCTCGCCTACGGCGTGGTCACCCACCAGCCTGATCTGCTCCTCGACGTGGCCACGCTGACCGGCGCGATGAAGGTCTCCCTCGGCACCCGCACCGGCGGCCTGTTCGCCACCGACGAGGACCTGGCCGAGCGGATCACCGGCGCGGGCGCCCGGGTTGGCGAGGCATGGTGGCGGATGCCGCTGCTGGCCGCGCACGAGGACGACGTGCGCAGCGAGCTGGCCGACCTGCGGCAGTGCCCGCCGGGACCGGGCGGGGTCACCGCCGCGCTGTTCCTGCGCGAGTTCACCGCCGGACTGCCCTGGGCGCACCTGGACATCGCGGGCCCGGCCCGCGCGGAGAAGGCCTACGACGAGGTCACCGGCGGCGCCACCGGCTTCGCCGCGCGCACCCTGGTGGAACTGGTCGCCGGTTACGCCTGAGCCGGGGCGGCGCGCAGCGTGAAATCCCGGAAGGCGCGGACCGCGGGCGGCAGTCGCTGACCCGCGGCCCAGACCAGTTCCACGGTCCGGACCAGCCGCGGCGTCAGCTCCACCTCGACCACCCCCGGCGGGCGCATCCGCTCGGCCGGGGGTAGCAGGGACACGCCCAGCCCGGCCGAGACCAGGCCGCGCAGGGTCTCGGTCTCCTGCCCCTCGAAGGCGATCCGCGGCGTGAACCCGGCCGCCGCGCACAGCTCGTCGGTGATCAGGCGCAGGCCGAAACCGGGTTCGAGCTGCACGAAGTCGTCCTCGGCCAGTTCGGCCACGCCGATCTCGGCCCGGCCGGCCAGCGGATGCTGCTCGGGCAGCACCACCACCAGGCGCTGGTCCAGGATCGGCACCCGGTGCAGCCGGTCAGGGAATCCGCTGGGCGTGGCCGCGGTGAGCACCAGGTCCAGTTCGCCGGTGAGCAGCTTGGCCACGATGTGGATGTGCGCGGCCTGGGCCAGGCTGAACCGGACGCCGGGGTGTTCGGCGCGGAAGCGGCGCAGCAGGTCCGGCACCAGCGAGCGGCCGAAGACGTGCAGGAAGCCCAGTGCCACGTGCCCGCGTTCCGGATCGACCTCCTCGGCGGCCCGGCGGCAGCCGCCCTCCAGTACCGCGAGCGCCTCGGTGGCCGCCTCGGCGAGCAGTTGACCGGCCCTGGTGAGCCGGATGCCGCGGCCCTGCCGGGTGACCAGCGGGGCGCCCAGGGTGCGGCCCAGTTCGGCCACCCATCGGGTCACTGTGGGCTGGGGCACGCCGAGGGACTCGGCCGTCCGGGTCACATGGCGGTGCTCGGCCAGTGCCCGCAGCAGTTCCAGGCGTGGGGCCAGCGCGTTGACCAGCGGTTCGGTCGACTCATCCATGAGGGTATGGATCGTCGCACATTCCGACATTGGACGTATTAGAAAACGATTCCTACGGTCGGGGCCATGACCTCGGAGCGCTGGCGGCAAGCCCGGCTGACCCTCGGTGTGGCCGCCGGCGGGTTCACCGTCTTCGCGCTGCTCTACGCGCCCCAGTCGGTGCTGCCGGTGCTGGCCACCGGTTTCCGGCTGACCGAGGCGGAGGCCGCGCTCTCGGTCACCCTGGCCACCCTCGCGCTGGCCGTCGGCGTGCTGCCGCTGGCCATGCTGTCGGAGGCGGTGGGCAGGCGGCCGGTGATGATCGGCGCGCTGGTCACCGCGGTCGCGATCGGGCTGCTCTGCCCGCTGGCCGGGGACTTCGGCACGCTGCTGATCCTGCGCGCGGCCCAGGGCCTCGCGGTGGCCGGACTGCCCGCGGTGGCCATGGCCTACCTGGCCGAGGAGATCGAACCGGGCCGGGTGGGCGCGGCGATGGGGCGCTATGTCGGGGCCAACTCACTCGGCGGGCTGTCCGGGCGGCTGATCTCCGGGCTGGCCACCGGCTGGGGCGGCTGGCAGAGCGGACTGACCGCGGCCGCGGCGCTGGCCACGGTCAGCGGCCTGTGCGCGATCCTGCTGATGCCGCGCTCCAGGGCCGGGCGGCCGGGGCTGCGGCTGCCGGCGGTGCTGGGCGGGGTGCGCACCGCGCTGCGCGATCCGGTGCTGTTCGGGCCGTACGCGGTGGCCATGCTGATGACCGGGGTGTTCGTCGCGGTGCACAACGTGGTGACCTTCCGGCTCACCGACGCCCCGTTCTCGCTGGCCCCGGCCGTGGTCTCGCTGGTCTTCCTCTGTTACGCCGCGGGCAGCGGCGGCTCGGCGCTGGCCGGGAAACTGGCCGACCGGCGTGGCCGGTTGCCGGTGCTGCTGTGCGCGATCGGCTTCGTGCTGACCGGCCTGTTGCTGACGCTGCCGGACAACCTGCCGCTGATCGTGGTCGGCCTGACCGTGTTCACCGGCGGGTTCTTCGCGGTGCACGCGGTGGCCAGCGGCTGGGTCGGCGCCCGCGCCCCGGCCGCGGCGCGCGGTCAGGCATCAGCGATCTACCTGCTCTTCTACTACCTGGGCAGCAGTGTCGGCGGCACCCTCGGCGGCCTGGTCTACGCGCCATTCGGCTGGAGCGGCGTGGTGATCATGTCCTGCTGCTGGGTGCTGGCCGCCGGTGGCGCGGCGGTGGCCGCGGGCCTGGCCTGGCGGTCCGACCGAGGGGTGCGGCTGGCTCAGAAGTCCAGGGACAGGGTCATCGCCGGACTGGCCGCGGAGAAGCTGAACGAGCCGCGGCTGGGCAGGGTCACCGTGCCGGTGGACAGCGACACCGTCACCGAGGGCACGTTGGCCGGGACCTCCACCACCAGCGCGGTCGGGAAGACGTCCCCGCCGTAACGCAGGCCCTTGAGCGGGGCCTTGCTGCCGTTGGGCAGCTTCACCACGATGTGCTCGCCGGTGAGCGGTCCGCCGAGTGCCTCCGGCAGGCTGCCCTCGCCGCGGACCCTGATCTCCAGCAGTGCCTTGCCCGGATCCGCGGTGATCACCTGTAGCCGTCCCGCGCTGTCCAGCACCGGCCGTTGCAGGCCCAGCCGCACGCCCTGCACGGTGAGCCGGGCCGTGCCGGAGCTGCCCTTGTGCTGGAAGGTCAGGTCCTGACCCGCGGTGGTCGGGGCCGCCCCGTAACCCGCCCGGCGCAGCGCCTCCGGCAGCGGGTAACTGGACTTGCCGCTGGGCAGTTCGATCTGCTGCTCCACCCCCGGACTGGGTTTGGACCGCAGCACCAGCTTGGCCGGGGCCTGGCCGGTGTCCTTGGCAGGCAGGGTGAAGACCAGGAAGAAGCCGCCGAAGGTGGGCAGCTGCGAGTCCGGCACGTCGTGCCAGCCATCCGGCAGGTCCAGTGCCAGCTCCGGCCGCGGCGGCGCGCCCCTGGCCCAGCTCAGCTCGGTCAGCTCCTGGTCGAGCTGGCTGATCCGGTCGCTGTGCAGGCGCAGCACCGCCAGCCTGCTGCCCGGTTCCGGGCTGAGCACCCCGCCGTCAGGCAGGGTGAACTGCTGCGGGTTGCCCCAGCCGGTGGCCTTGATGCTGAGGAAGTCGTCCCTGACCTTGATCGCGTCGGCCGGGATGAGGCCCAGGTCGCCGTTGGTCTTGCCGCCGGTGTCCGCGACCACCGCGAAGAAGCCAGGACCGGCGCTGCGCTGCTCGGACCCGCTCGGCTTGGCCTCGGTGCCGTCCACCCGCACCATCTCGGTGGACGGCGTGCTGGAGGTGCCCGGCTCGGGCAGTTTCGGCTCGCCGACGGCGAACTGGCCGTTCTGCTGGGTCAGCGGCACCGGGATCCAGTCCGGCGCCGGTCCGGTGCCGGGCACCTGCACCGGACCGCACCAGAGCGTGTCGGTGACGTTCACCGCCCGGCCCTGCTGGGTCTGGGTGTTCGGGTCCACCTTGGCGAACCAGCAGTGCACGCTGCCGTCCCCGGAGCGGGCCACCTTCTGCTGGGCCAGCGCCCTGGTGATGGACGCCTCGGCCGCGGCCTGCAGGTGCTGGCCGCCGCTGAGCCGCTTGCCGCCGATGGCGACGTCGATGGGCACCGGTGCGGGGTCGGGCTTGGGTGCTTCCGGCGGCGCGGCACAGCCCGCGCCAAGGAGCACCACCGCGAGCACGCTCGTACGCAGCACTCCGTCGGCACACACCGCCACGACAAACCCCTCCGGTAGTGGAGATCAATTCCCTCTACCGGCTAATGCGCAGAATCGGGTTGCGGGGTTGTATGGTTACAGAAAGATCAAACTGTGATGGCGGTCACGGCCATTCGGCGTACTACTGTCCGAGCGCGCTTCGGTACACGTCAACGGTCTGCGCGGCCATCGTGGCCCAGGAGAACTCCGTCTCGGCCCGCCGACGGCCCGCCTCGCCCATGGCGTGCGCCCGCGCCGGATCGGCCAGCAGCTCGTTCACCGCGTCGGCCAGTCCGGCCTCGAAGGCAGCGGGTTCGGTCTCCGCGTAGTGCACCAGCAGCCCGGTCTCACCGTCGTTGACCACCTCCGGGATGCCGCCCACGTCCGAGGCCACCACCGCGGTGCCGCAGGCCATCGCCTCCAGGTTCACGATGCCCAGCGGCTCGTAGACCGAGGGGCAGACGAACACGGTGGCGTGCGAGAGCACCTGCCGGACCTCGTGCTGCTCCAGCATCTTCTGGATCCAGAACACCCCCGGCCGGACCGCGGACAGCTCGGCCACCGCGGCCGCGGTCGACTCGGCGATCTCCGGGGTGTCCGGCGCGCCCGCGCAGAGCACCAGCTGGGCCGCCGGGTCGATCCGGTGCGCGGCCGCGACCAGGTGCCCGACGCCCTTCTGCCTGGTGATCCGGCCGACGAAGGCCACGATCGGCCGGTCGGGGTCGATGCCGAAGCGCTCCAGCGCGTCGGTCTCCCGGACCGGGTGGTACTTGGCGCTGTCGATGCCGTTGCGCACCACGTGCACCCTGGCCGGGTCCAGCTCCGGGTAGCAGTCCAGCACGTCGGCCCGCATGCCCTCGCTGACCGCGATGATCGCGTCCGCGGCCGCGTAGGCGGTGCGCTCCACCCAGGAGGAGAGCCGGTAGCCGCCGCCGAGCTGCTCGGCCTTCCACGGCCTGCGCGGCTCCAGCGAGTGCGCGGTGATCACGTGCGGGATGCCGTGCAGCAGCCCGGCCAGGTGCCCGGCCATGTTGGCGTACCAGGTGTGGCTGTGCACCAGCTCCGCGCCGCCCACCGCGTCCACCATGGACAGATCAACGCCCAGCGTGCTCAGCGCCGGGTTGGCGTGTTCCAGTCCAGGTGGGACGGAGTGCGCGACCGCATCCGGCCTCGGTTCCCCGAAACAGTGCACGTCCACCTGCACGATGGACCGCAGTTCCGGTGTCAGGAACCCGACATGCACACCAGCCCCGCCGTAGACGTCCGGCGGAAATTCCCGTGTCAGCAACGCAACTCGCACGCTTCGGGAGGCTAGTCGCAGCGAAGCGGCACATATAGGGTCGGTGATCGTGAGAGGCCAGCCGCACGTCCTCGGAATCGTGCTCGCGGGCGGGGAAGGCAAGCGGCTGTTCCCGCTGACCGCGGACCGGGCGAAACCAGCGGTGCCGTTCGGCGGCAACTACCGCCTGATCGACTTCGTGCTGTCCAACCTGGTGAACGCCGGGCTGACCCAGATCTGCGTGCTGACGCAGTACAAATCCCATTCCCTGGACCGGCACATCTCCACCACGTGGCGGTTGTCCAGCGTGCTCGGGCAGTACATCACCCCGGTGCCAGCCCAGCAGCGGCTCGGTCCGCGCTGGTACACCGGCAGCGCGGACGCGATCTACCAGTCGCTCAACCTGGTGCACGACGAGCGGCCGGACCACATCGTGGTCTTCGGCGCCGACCACGTGTACCGGATGGACCCGGCGCAGATGATCCGCCAGCACGTGGAGTCCGGCGCCGGGGTCACCGTGGCAGGCATCCGGGTGCCGAGGGCGGAGGCCAAGGCCTTCGGCTGCATCGACGCCGACGCCAGCGGCAAGATCACCCGGTTCCTGGAGAAGCCCAGCGAGCCGCCGGGCACCCCGGACGACCCCGAGGTGACCTTCGCCTCCATGGGCAACTACGTCTTCCGCACCGAGACGCTGCTGGAGGCGCTGCGCCAGGACTCGGCCAACCCCGACTCCGACCACGACATGGGCGGCGACATCATCCCCATGCTGGTGGAACGGGACCAGGCCGCGGTCTACGACTTCGCCGACAACAACGTGCCCGGCGCCACCGACCGGGACCGCGGCTACTGGCGCGACGTCGGGACCCTGGACGCCTACTACGACGCGCACATGGACCTGGTCTCCATCCACCCGGTGTTCAACCTCTACAACCAGGCCTGGCCCATCCGCACCGCCACCCCACCGCTGGCCCCGGCCAAGTTCGTGCAGGGCGGCACCGCGCAGGAGTCCATCGTCGGCCCTGGCTCGATCGTCTCCGGCCTGGTCAGCAACTCGGTGATCAGCTCCGACGTGCTCATCGAGGCAGGCGCCCAGGTCCAGGGCAGCGTGCTCATGCCCGGCGTCCGGATCGGCCGCGGCGCGATGGTCCGCGGCGCGATCCTGGACAAGAACGTGGTGGTCGAGCCAGGCGCGGGCATCGGCGTGAGCCTGGCCGCCGACCGCGAGCGCTACACCGTCTCAGCAGGCGGCATCGTCGTCCTCGGCAAGGGCGTCCGAGCCGACTAACCCGCCCACAACGGCCAACCTGGCGTACAACAACGGCCAACACTCCGTACGAAAACGGCCAACACGACGTACGAAAACGGCCAACACGCGGTGAGCTTGAAACCCCTCGCGCGTGTTGGCCGAACTCGTACGGGGTGTTGGCCGTTCTTGTACGGGGTGTTGGCCGTTTTCGTACGGGTGTTTGGCTGTTGTGGGCGGGGGTCAGCCTGCTTTGGCGGCCAGTAGGAGGCCGTCGCCGAGTGGGAGCAGCACCGGGACCAGGCGTTCGTCCGCGCGGACCAGCCGGGCCACCTCGCGCATGCCGTTGGTGTCCGGGTCCTTGTACGCCGGGTCGACCACCCGGCCGTGCCAGAGCGCGTTGTCGAAGGCGATGACGCCGCCGGGTCGCAGCAGCCGGACGCCTTCCTCCAGGTATCGCGGGTACTCGGCCTTGGCCGCGTCCACGAACACCAGGTCGTAGCCACCGTCGGTGAGCCGGGGCAGCACGTCGAGGGCCTGGCCCAGGATCAGCCGGGTGCGACCGGGGCTGACGCCTGCGGCCACGAACGCCCGCCGGGCAGCCCGCTGGTGCTCCGGCTCCAGGTCGATCGAGGTCAGCACGCCGTCGGCGGCCATGCCGCGGAGCAGCCACACCCCGCTCACCCCGGCGCCGGTGCCGACCTCGACCACCACCCTGGCCTGCAGGGCGGCCGCGAGGAAGCGCAGCGCTGAGCCGCCGCTGGGCGCGATGGGCATACAGCCCAGCTCGCGGCCGCGGGCTCGGGCGGAAGCCAGCACCTCGTCCTCGGCGAGGTAGTCCTCCACGTAGTCGCGCAGGGCCGATGCAGAGGTGGTCGGCGTCTCCGGTGTCACGAGCGGGAAGGTTACTGGCAGCAACCCATCGCGCGGGTGTACGCGCCGTATCGAACGCCCATCAGGGCAGTGCCCGGCGGGTAAGTACACCCGGACGGCGGTTCCGGAGGATTCTCAGGCTGTTCTCAGCTCGCTCTAACCCCGCCCTCACCGGCCTCGGACACAGTAGGTCGAACAAGAAGCAGAGGGTGAACCAGAAGTACCCGTGGCGCGTCCTGGGAACTAAAGACAAACCCCGAAGCGTTGACTCGACAGGGCGGAGCAACCGCCCGCAGGAGGTGCCAACCCGCACGATGCGTACCCAGGAGAGAGGCCTGGCCACCGGCACGGCGACCGCCGTCCCGGCTGAGGTGGCCGAGTGGAAGGTCCCCACGTGGGACGAGGTGGTGCGTGAGCACGCCGACCGGGTGTACCGGCTGGCCTACCGCCTGACCGGTAACCAGCACGACGCCGAAGACCTCACCCAGGAGACGTTCATCCGCGTCTTCCGGCACCTGACCGCGTACAAGCCGGGCACCTTCGAGGGCTGGCTGCACCGGATCACCACCAACCTGTTCCTGGACATGGTCCGGCGCAAGCAGCGGGTCAAGATGGAGGGCCTGCCGGACGACCAGGACCGCATCGCCGACGACGGCCCCACGCCGGAGGAGGTCTACGAGGAGACCCACCTCAGCCCGGAGCTGCAGGCCGCGCTGGACGAGGTCCCGCCGGAGTTTCGCGCCGCTGTTGTTCTTTGCGACGTGGAGGGGTTGTCCTACGAGGAGATCGGCGCGACGCTGGGCGTGAAGCTCGGCACCGTGCGCAGCCGGATCCACCGGGGCCGGCAGGCAATGAAGGCGGCGCTGGAACGGCACCGCGAACTCGCTTCGTTGGAGGAGAACGGATGACGGACCTGCGCGGTTGGGTCAGGTCGGAACAGCACCTCACCCCGGACGCGATCGTCGCGTTCGTCGACGGGGAGCTGTCACCGGTGGCCCACGACCGAGCGTCCGCGCACGTGGCCAGGTGCCCACGGTGCGCGGCCGAGGTCTCCGCCCAGCGTTCGGCCCAGGCCGCGGTCCGCGCCGCGGGCACCCCTGGCATCTCCAACCGCCTGATGGCCTCCCTGTGCGCGATCCCGCAGGAGGTCGAGCTGCCGGCGATGCCGGACGAGCTGGCGGTCACCGCGGACGGGCAGCTCGTCACCGTGCAGCGGCCCAACGCCGCCCGTGCGGCCGCCGCGGCCCGCCCGGTCAGCGGCTTCGGCTCCGGCCCCGTGCTGGGTGGGAGCACTCCCTTCGGCGCGGGCCCGTCCTTCGGGAGCCAGCGCCGCTTCGGTCTCGGCAACCGCCGGGTGCGCAACGGCGCGGGCATGGTCGTCTCCGGCTTCATGCTCGGCGCGCTCGCCCTGGCCGTCCCGGCCGCCTCCGCGCCGGTCGCCGACGTCAACCAGCAGCCCTCCCAGGGCGGCCTCATCGGCAAGGTCCCGTCGGGCATCCCCGCGCAGCTGACCGGCCGGTAGACCGCACACTTCCTCCGCGTACGAGGACTTCACCAACTCTTTGGCAGGCTCGAGGACGATGAGCGAGCAGCAGCCCAGCACAGGTCAGCCCGGCGCGGGAGAGCGGCCGCGGCTCGAGCCGCGCCCGCTGCACCGTCCCGCCGTCGATCCGGCGCAGTCCGCGGTGTTCAGCCGCCCCACCGGGGTGGACAGCGCCTTCGACCCGCATCGTCCGGAGACGCCCGGCAACGGCATCCGGCTGTCCGCGCCGCCGCCCGAGGCGCTGAGCAAGGCCTTCGGCCGTCCGGCGAACTCCCCGGAACTGCTCCAGCGCCCGCCCGGCGAGCAGCCGGTCGACCCGCGGCCCGAGCCGGAACCGGTGCTGTGGTCGGCCAACGGCCAGCCCGAGGGCCCGGCCTGGCGCGATCCGGCCGCCGGCGCCGTGCTCGGCCCGCCAGCGGGTGCCGCCAGCGCCGCGCCGTCCACGCCCCGCCCCGCGCTCACCGGACCCGGTGCCCGGCTCAGCCTGCGTGAACTCGCCTTCGGCAAGCGCCTGACCCCGGCCGCACTGCTCGGCCTGGTCGGCTTCGTGCTGGTGATCAGCCTGGTCGGCGGCGTCGTCGGCAGGCTCACCGCGGAGGGCGCCAACCCGCTCAACGACCCGGACGCCACCCTGGCCGAGGTCTCCCCTGGCAAGGAACGCGAGCCAGGCTCGCTGGCCAGCCTGGCCAAGAAGGTGCTGCCCTCGGTGGTCTCCATCGAGGTCCGCCTCGGCGACAGCGGCGGCCTCGGCTCCGGCGTGGTGATCGACGGCAAGGGCTACGTGATCACCAACAACCACGTGGTCGAGATGGCGGCCAACGCGCAGAACGCCAAGGTCGAGGTCGTCTTCCACGACAGCCAGCGGGCCCCGGCCCGGATCGTGGGCCGCGACCCCAAGAACGACCTGGCCGTGCTCAAGGTCGAGGTCTCCAACCTGACCGTGGCCCAGATCGGCAAGTCCGGCGACCTGCAGGTCGGCGACAAGGTGATCGCCATCGGCAACCCGCTCGGCCTGGCAGGCTCGGTCAGCGAGGGCATCGTCTCCGCGGTCAACCGGCCGTTCCGGATCGAGGACGTGGTCTTCAACGCGGTGCAGACCGACGCCGCGATCAACCAGGGCAACTCCGGCGGCGCGCTGGTCGACTCCACCGGCGCCCTGATCGGCATCAACACCGCGATCGTCTCCCGCAGCGGCGGCTCGGTCGGCCTGGGCTTCGCCATCCCGATCGACGACGCCAAGGTCATCGCCGAGGCGCTCATCCGCGGCGGCACGGTCAAGCACCCCGACATCGGCCTGAACCTCAAGTCGGTGATGAACGCCACCGTCAGCGGGGCCCAGGTGCAGAACGTGGTGCAGAACGGCTCGGCCGCGGCCGCGGGCATCCAGGAGGGCGATGTGATCCTCAAGCTGGGCGAGCGCAACATCAAGAACGCCGACGAGCTGCTGGTGGCGGTGCAACAGCACAAGATCGGCGAGACGGTGCCGGTGCTGCTGGCCCGGCAGGGCCGCCAACTGACCCTCAACGTCACGCTGAAGTCCGACTAGTCTGAGCTTGTCAGGCAAGGGCTAGGGAGGCTTGGGGTGTTCGAGAGCATCGGGTGGGCCGAGATCCTCGTGCTCATCGTGGCCGGCCTGTTCATCCTGGGCCCGGAACGCCTCCCGGAGGCCGCGGCCTGGCTGGGCAAGACGCTGCGCAAGGTGCGCGAGTACGCCACCGGCGCGCGCGAGCAGCTCAAGTCCGAGATCGGCCCGGAGTTCGAGGAGTTCCGCAAGCCGCTGGAGGACCTGCGCAAGATCCGCGATTTCGACCCGCGGCGCGCGGTCACCAAGCACCTGCTCAACGACCTGGAAGACGACTACCACCACAAGCCAAACGGCCACGCGCCCAGCACGTCCGGCCAGGCCCCCGTGGTGCAGCCGCCGGTGCAGCGGCCCCTGGGTTACAACGAGCGCCCGCCGTTCGACCCGGACGCGACCTGAGAGAGATCGCGCCCGGGTTCAGCCTCAGCGGCCTGCCGGGCTCACGCTCAGCAGGCGGCCGGACAGGCCGCGGGAGCGCACGCTCAGCTTGTCCGCGATGCCGTTGAGCACCTTCGCGGCAGCGGTCTCCGGCGCGGCCAGCACGATCGGCTCGCCGGCGTCGCCCTGCTCGCGCAGGCGCGGGTCCAGCGGCACCTGACCCAGCAGCGGGACCGGGGAACCGATCACCGTGCTCAGCGAGTCGGCCACGATCTGGCCGCCGCCGGTGCCGAAGATGTCCATCCGCTCGCCGTTGGGCAGTTCCAGCCAGGACATGTTCTCGATCACGCCCGCCACCCGCTGCCGGGTCTGCAGCGAGATCGCGCCAGCCCGCTCGGCCACCTCGGCGGCGGCCTGCTGCGGGGTGGTGACGACCAGGATCTCCGCGTTCGGCACCAGCTGGGCGATGGAGATGGCCACGTCGCCGGTGCCCGGCGGCAGGTCGAGCAGCAGCACGTCCAGGTCGCCCCAGAACACGTCGGCCAGGAACTGCTGCAGTGCGCGGTGCAGCATCGGGCCGCGCCACACCACGGGGGTGTTGCCGGGGGTGAACATGCCGATGGAGATCACCTTCACGCCGTGCGCGGACGGCGGCATGATCATCTTTTCCACCTGCGTCGGCTTGCCGGTGGCGCCGAGCATGCGCGGGATGGAGTGGCCGTAGATGTCGGCGTCCACGATGCCGACGGACAGGCCCTTGGCGGCCATCGCGGTGGCCAGGTTGACCGTCACGCTGGACTTGCCCACCCCGCCCTTGCCGGAGGCGACGCAGTAGACCCTGGTCAGCGACCCCGGTTCGGCGAAGGGGATGCGCGGTTCCTCCTGGCCGCCGCGCAGGCTCTTGCGCAGTTCGGTGCGCTGGGCGTCGCTCATGACGTCCAGGTGCACCCGCACGCCGGTGACGCCCGCGACCGCGGACACCGCCTCGGTGACATCCTTGGTGATCTTGTCGCGCATCGGGCAGCCGGCGACGGTGAGGTAGACCGAGACGTCAACCGACCCGTCCTCGGCCGCCTCGACGTCCTTGACCATGCCCAGCTCGGTGATCGGTTTCCGGATCTCCGGGTCCTGGACGTGGGACAGGGCCTCGCGGATGGCGTCGACGGAAGGGCTGACACGTGAAGAGGTCACGCGTCCATGCTACGTCCAGCGGCAGTTCAAACCCGCCCACCGGCAGCTTCGACCACTTTTTCGGACCGAATTCACGGGGCACTCCGCGACCGGTTTGCAGCTCTCCGTAACATGGTGGATCGTGTCGGACCCCGGTACGGCTCGATTACCCACCAGCAGCGAGCTGGCGACCTGGCGTGCGTTCCTGCGCGCCCACGCCCGCATCACCCGTTGGCTGGAAGCCGAGCTAATCACCGAACAGCGCCTGTCCCTTGCCGCCTACGACGTCCTCGTCCAGCTCGCCGAGGCTCCGGAGCGTCAGCTTCGGATGACCGAGCTGGCCGAAGCCGTGCTGCTCTCCCGCTCCGGGGTGACCCGTCTGGTCGACCGCCTGGAGCGAGCGGGGCTGGTCTGCCGTGAGCGGGCCGACGGCGATGGCCGGGGGGTGGTCGCCGTGCTCACCGACCGCGGCCTGGACCGGCTCCGGTCGGCCGCGGACACCCACCTGAGCGGCATCAGCAAGCACTTCGTGTCGCTGCTGGGCAACGCCGAGCTGGACTCACTCGGCAGAACCTGTGCCCAGCTCGCTGACGGCGAGCTACCGGTGGCCTCGAACCGCCGCGCCCAGGCCTAGCGCGAGACCCGCCGCCTCGCCCTAGACCCGGTCCTCGGCCCACCGGGGGTCCTCGCGGACCCGGTCGGCGGTCTTGTCCCGCTGCTTGTCGCGCTTGGGCTTGCGCTCGCCGTTGCCGCTGAGCGCGGCCAGGTCCGAGCGCAGCCGGTCCAGTTCGCCGCGCAGGTAGTCCCTGGTGGCCACCTCGCCGACCGCGATCCGCAGCGCGGCCAGTTCCCTGGCCAGGTACTCGGTGTCGGCCTTGGTGCGTTCGGCGCGGGCCCGGTCCTCCTCCAGCGAGATCCGGTCCCGGTCGTCCTGGCGGTTCTGCGCGAGCAGGATCAGCGGCGCGGCGTAGGCGGCCTGGGTGGAGAAGGCCAGGTTGAGCAGGATGAACGGGTAGGGGTCCCACTGCAGGGACACCGCGAGCAGGTTGATCGCGATCCAGACGATCACCAGCATGGTCTGCCAGAACAGGAACGTGCCGGTGCCGAGGAACCGGGCGATCCGCTCGGAGAAGCGGCCGAAGGCCTCCGGGTCCACGTCGAAGGTCAGCCTGCGTGGCCTGCGGGGCTGGTCGAGCCTGCGGCGGGGCAGCAGCTCAGGCATGGGAACGGTCCTCCGTGCTCGGATCCTCGGTGACCTCGGTGTCGGGCAGCCCGCTCTCCCGCCAGTCCTCCGGCAGCAGGTGGTCGAGCACGTCGTCCACGGTGACCGCGCCGAGCAGGTGCTCGCCCTCGTCCACCACCGGCGCGCACACCAGGTTGTAGGCGGCGAAGTAGCGGGTGACGTCGGAGAGGGTCGCGGTCGGGGACAGCCGGGACAGGTCCTTGTCCACCATGCCGGCCACCAGGTCCGACGGTGGTTCGCGGAGCAGTCGCTGGAAGTGCACGCAGCCCAGGTAGCGGCCGGTGGGGGTGGCACTCGGCGGGCGGCAGACGAAGACCATGCTGGCCAGCGCCGGGGTCAGATCGCTGTTGCGCACCCTGGCCAGCGCCTCGGCGATGGTGGCGTCCGGGGTGAGCACGATCGGCTCAGGCGTCATCAGACCGCCCGCGGTGTCGAAGGAGTACGCCAGCAGCCTGCGCACCGGCGCGGACTCCTCCGGCTCCATCAGCTCCAGCAGCCGGTCCTTGTCGGTCTCGTCCAGCTCGGCCAGCAGGTCGGCCGCGTCGTCGGGGTTCATCGCCTCCAGCACGTCCGCGGCCCGGTCCTCGCCCAGGTGCCGCAGCAGCGACTTCTGGTCCTCCTCCGGCAGCTCCTCGATCACATCGGCCAGCCGCTCGTCGTCCATCGCGTCGGCCACCTCGAACCGGCGTTTGGTGGACAGCTCGTGCAGGGCCGAGGCCACGTCCACCGCGCGCATCCCGTCGAAGACGGCCAGCAGCTGCTGGGTGCCCTGTGGCTGCTCGGCGATCTGCGCGCGGGCCAGTCCGCTGACCTTCTCCCAGGCCAGCACCTGCACCGGTCCGCGCCGCCCGAGCCTGCCGGTGCGCTGGCGCACGGCCAGCTTGAGCACCAGCCAGTCCCTGGTGCGGGTGGGCTCCAGCCCGGCGTCGACCACCACGGCCGACCCGCCGTCGGGCAGCGTGACGTGCGCGTCCAGCAGTTCGCCGATGATCAGCGCCTCGTTCGGCCGCTGGTGGAAGTGCCGCAGGTTCACCGAGCCGGTGGCCAGCGCGACCGCGCTCGCCTCGATCGAGGTGACCCGCAGCATCGGCACGAAGATCCGCCGCCGGGTGATCAACTCCACCACCAGCCCGAGCACCCGGGGCGGCGAGCGGTCGACCCGTAGGCCCACCACCACGTCCCTGACCTTGCCGATGGACTCCCCGTCCGGCCCGAAGACCGTCAAACCGGCTAGCTGTGCGGCGAAAACCCTGTTCGGACCGGCCATGACCGCAGGCTAACGTCAGGGCCGTGGCACTACCGGGTAAGACCCTCCGCATGGATCTCGTGGACGTGTTCACCAGCACCCCGTTCGCCGGGAACGCGCTGGCCGTGGTGCACGGGGCCGAGGAACTGAGCACGGCGGCCATGCAGGCCATCGCACGTGAGCTGAACCTGTCCGAGACGGCCTTCCCCTTGCCGCCCACCCAGCCCGGCGCGGACTACCGGCTGCGTGCGTTCAGCCCGCTGGTGGAACTGCCCTTCGCCGGACATCCCAGCGTGGGCACGGCCTGGGTGCTGGCCAGGGACGGCGTGCTCGGCCACGGCACGGTGACGCAGGAGTGCGGCGCCGGACTGCTGCCGGTGACGGTGGACGAGCGCGGCGCCCGGCTCACCGGCGGTGCCCCGCGACTCGGCGCGGACCTGGACGCGGCCGTGCTGGCCGCCGCCCTCGGCCTGCGCCCGGCCGAGCCGGCGGTGGTCGCCGGGATCGCGGGCTGCGGCCTGGACTTCAACTACTTCCTGGCCGACCCGGCCGGACTGCCAGCTGCCGCCGCCCGTCCGGACCAGGTGCTCGCCGCCGTGGTCGGACGCGGGATCGTGCCGGTGGCCTGGGACGCGGCCACCCGGACCGCGACCGTGCGGATGTTCCGCGGCACCGGCGGCGAGGATCCGGCGACCGGATCGGCCGCGCTCGGCCTCGGCGTGTGGCTGGTGGCCCGCGGCCTGCTGCCCGCCGACGGCCCCGCCGGGTACCTGGTGCGCCAGGGCGAGTGGCTGGGCCGCCCGTCCGAACTGCACTGCACGGTCACCGCGGCCGCGGGCCGGGCCACCGAGGTCACCGTGTGGGGCGGGGTGGCCGAGGTCGGCGAGGGCCGGATCCGGATCCCCGGCTAGCTCTCGGCCAGCCACTCCGCGACCGTGCGCACCACCGCGGCCCGCTCCTGACCGGCCGGCCCTCGGCCGACCGCGCTGATCCACTCGTCCACCGCCCTGGCCAGCGCCCACTCCCGGGAGCGGGCCAGGTCCAGTCCGCTGGCATCGGCCAGCAACGCGATCCGCCGTCGCAGGCCAGCCGCGTTGCCGAGTTCGGCGAACCGGCCGCGCAGCAACGGCAGCAGCTCGTAGTGCGGGTCGCCGGAGATCGGTTTGGGGTCGATGGCCAGCCAGGGTTCGCGGCGGCCTGCCAGCACGTTGGTGAAGTCCAGGTCGCGGTGCAGCAGGGATGGCCGGTAGCCGCCGGAGGTCAGCTCGATGTGCGCGCGCACCGCCCGCCCGACCAGCCGGTGCGGCACCGGCTGCCCGACCCGGTCCCACTCGTGGTGCGCGTCGGCCGCCCACAGCAGCGCCTCGTCGATCAGCCGCGGCACGCTCGGCGGCGGTGGCACCCACAGCCGCCTGGCCAGGTTGCCGACGATCTCGCAGGCGTCATCGTGGCCTTCCCCGGCCAGCGACCGGGTCTCGTCCAGCCGTTCCAGCAGCATCGCGCCGTGCACCGGGTCCTCGCCGAGCAGCCGGACCGCGCCGTTGCCCGCCCAGCGCTGCAACGCGGTGGCCTCGTGCCGGGTGTCCTCGTCCAGCCAGGTCACCTTGATCGCGTAGCGCTCCTCGCCGCTGCGCACCGGCACCACCAGCGCCAGCCCGCCGTGCGTGGCCTGCCCGTCCGGCTCGACACCCCAGTACCCGCACAGCCCGCGCAACACCTCGGGCAGCCGGTCCAGCCAGGGCCGCGCGTCCTCGCCCTGCCTGGCGATGGTCTCGGCGGCGAAGCGGTCGGGTACCGCGATCACGTCGGTTCGACCCGGAAGACCTGGGTGTAGCGCGGTTCCGCGTTCAGCCGGGCCGCGGCCAGCGCCGCACGGAGATCCGGATCCGGTTCGACCAGGTGCGCGATCGCGGACACCTCGGTCAGGTGCGAGTGCGTGCTGGGCGAGCGCACGGTGACGGTGCAGCCGATCCCATCGGCCAGGCCGGGCACTTCCTGCTCGCCACCCCCGACCGCGACCCACACCGCGCCGTCCCGCCACAATGCCCACACCAGGGTCGCGCGCCGACCGTGGGGCGCGACCCACACCGCGGCCGCTTTGCGGAGGGCCGCGTCCAGCAGTCGGGTGGTCTCCACCGGTTCAGCATCGCACGCGTTGTGAGAGAGACCTCAGCGGAGTGGCCGAGTCTTGATCGGCGTGCCAGCATTCGCCCAAGCCGCGTTGTTACTGGTCGGTACAAGGAGGTCCGCAGTGGTCGACCGCAGGCGTTCCCGTCGTTCCTGTCTCGCCGTTCCCGGCTCGAGCCAGAAGATGATCGACAAGGCCCGCACCCTGCCAGCCGACCAGGTGTTCCTGGACCTGGAGGACGCCTGCGCCCCGCTGGCGAAGCCGGCGGCGCGCAAGACCATCGTGGCCGCGCTGAACGAGGGCGGCTGGGAGGGCAAGACCAGGGTGGTCCGGGTCAACGACCTGACCACCGAATGGACCTACCGCGATGTGGTCGAGGTGGTCGAGGGCGCGGGCGCGAACCTGGACTGCATCATGCTGCCCAAGGTCCAGACCGCGGATCAGATCGCCTGGCTGGACCTGACCCTGACCCAGATCGAGAAGACCATGGGCTACGAGGTCGGCAAGATCGGCATCGAGGCCCAGATCGAGAACGCCAAGGGCCTGGTCGAGGTCGACGCCATCGCCACCGCGAGCCCGCGCATCGAGACCATCATCTTCGGCCCGGCCGACTTCATGGCCTCCATCAACATGAAGTCCCTGGTGGTCGGCGAGCAGCCCCCCGGCTACGACGTCGGCGACGCCTACCACTACATCCTCATGCGCATCCTGATGGCCGCCCGCGCCACCGACGTCCAGGCCATCGACGGCCCCTACCTGCAGATCAAGGACGTCGACGGCTTCCGCCGGGTAGCGGGCCGCTCCGCCGCACTCGGCTTCGACGGCAAGTGGGTCCTGCACCCTGGCCAGCTCGACGCGGCCAACGAGTCGTACAGCCCCAACCAGGGCGACTACGACCACGCGGAGAACATCCTGGACGCCTATGACTGGTTCACCTCGGAGGCGGGTGGCAAGCGCGGGGCGGCGATGCTGGGTGATGAGATGATCGATGAGGCTTCGCGGAAGATGGCGCTGGTGATCAGCGCGAAGGGCCGGGCGGCGGGGATGGCGCGCACTGATCGCTGGACGCCGCCCGAGAGCTGACCCGCTGCCCGATCGGGCACCCGACTGCGCGGCCCCGCTCGGCCAACCGTGTGTACTTCCCGCGCGGCAACCCGAACGTGTCCCGTCGATCACACACTGGTCCGCATGGGCCCACTCGACCCCGCAGCCGAGACCGTCCCCGCCGAGCCTGGCCACAACCGCCAGGAGCTGCGGCTCGCCCTGTCCATGCGGGGTGGGGTGTCGCTTGCCGTGTGGATTGGCGGGGCGGCTTCGGAGATCGCGCGGTTGCGGTGCGCGCTGGCCGCGGATGAGCCGGGGAATCCGTGGGCGGGGCTCGCGGGGCTGGCCGGGTACGAGTCGGTGCGGATCGATGTGCTCACCGGGGCCTCGGCCGGCGGGTTGAACAGCGCGATCATGGCGGCGAGCCTGGTGTACGGGTTCCGGTTCGACGCCATTCGGGATCTGTGGGTGCAGCTCGGGGATCTGGACGCGATGTGCCGGGCCACGCCTCGGCTGTTCCAGCCCAAACCGCAGTCGTTGCTGGAGGGGGACGGGTACTTCGGCAAGGAACTTCGGCAGCGGCTGCAGAAGCTGGTCGCCGAACCCGCGCGCGGACCGCTCGCCGACCGGGTCGACCTGCTGCTCACCGCGACCTTGCTGGACCCGGTGACGGTGACCCGCTGGGACGACCGGCTGGCCACCATCCGGGAGCGGCGGCGCTCGGCCGCGTTCCGGTTCCGGCACCGCGGCTGCGCCGGGGATCCGTTGTCCGACTTCGCCGCGGGCAGCGAGGCGCGGCGGACCGCGGCCCAGCTCGCCCAGGCCGCGCGCACCACCTCCTCCTTCCCGCTGGCCTTCGAACCCGCGAGCGTGCGTGCCCAGCCGGACACGCCCTCCGGCGAGGTCGACCTGATGGGCTGCTTCTCCGAATCGGCCCCGGCCCAGGGCAAGGCGTTCCAGGTGATCGACGGTGGGGTGCTGGACAACATCCCGGTGGCCGCGGCGATCAAGGCCATCGCGGCCTCGCCCGCGGACGGGCCGACCGATCGCTGGCTGGTCTACCTCAACCCGGAACCGATCGTGGGCACCACCGCCAAACCGGTCAGCGAGCGGCGGCGCGGGCTGCCGGTCGGACTGGCCGCGCTGGCCGCGCGCTACAACCAGGAATCGCTGCTCACCGACATCGAGGAGCTGGACGCGCACAACCGGGAGGTGCGGCGGATCGAACTGCGCCGCCAGGCCCTGTTCGCGCCGTTGTCCGCGTTGCCAGCCACCGAACGCGCCGCCGGGCTCACCGAACTCATCGGCCGGGTCGGGCCGGTGCACGCGCACCTGCGGGCCTGCCTGGACGCCGAGCGGATCACCGGGGTGCTGCTGGACCCGGCCAAGCGTCCGCCCGGCCTGCTGCGCCGGGCCCCGCTGCAGGACGATCCGGTGGCCGCCTGGTCCGCGCAGGCCCGGCGCTCCCTCGCGCCGCGGCTGACCGAGGTGCTCGGCAGTGCCGCGGCCGAGGATCCGGAGACCGTCTTCACCGACGTCACCGCGCTGGGTGCGGCCGTCGACCTGTGCATCCGCTGGGCCCGTGAGCTGGAACGCTGGGCCGAGGAGCACTATCTGCCCGCGATCGGCGAGGTCAAGGCGGTGCTCTACCGGCTGCGCCAGATCGCCGATGTGCTGGCCGATCACGCCGACGGGCGCTGGCTGGCGCTGGCCGCGGCGGAAGGCGGCGAGCCGACCGATCTGCGGGCCTGGGCGCAGACCGCCTTCACCGAGTACCGCCAGGCCCAGCGCGAACTCGGGCCGGGCGTGCGCGATCCGCTCGGCTGGGTGCTGGAGGCCGCGCTCACCCCCGATCCCGGCGACGAGCAGGAGCAGGTCGAGGCGAACAAGCGGTTCCAGGAACGGCTGCTCGAACTCGCTGAGGAGCTGGAGGCCGACGGCGTCGAACAGCGCGCGGAGGACCTGGAACCACGGTCGGTGGACGCGCTCGCCCTGGCCTGGCCCGCCGTGTACACCGCGGCCACCCGGCTGGCCGAGGCCGCGCCGCGCCGCCCGCGCAGCACCGAGAGCGAGCTGGACGCGGTGGTGCACCAGCTGCTGGAGACCGCGCCGGACCTGCCCATCGTGCTGGCCCAGGTGGTCGCGCTGACCGCGCCGTTGCACGCGGCGCAGAGCGCGGGCGGGCGGATCAGGTTCATGCGCATCGCCAGTGACGCGCCCACCCCGATCGACTTCCGGAAACTGTTGGCGGGCAAGGAAACCCTCACCCCCGACGACAAGCTGTGCGGCACCGACCTCGGCGCCTTCGCCGCGTTCTGCTCGGCGAAGTGGCGGGCCAACGACTGGATGTGGGGCAGGCTGGACGCCGCCGCCAGCCTGGTCTCGCTGCTCACCGATCCGGCCCGGCTGCGTGAGTTCGCCCGCGGCCGGGACCTGGACGAGCTGTTCGCCGACATCGAGCGGATCGCCACCACCCCGCCCGGCGCGGCCGAACTCGGCAGCACGAATCCGGTGCCGGACAAGGAATGGCGGCGTTTCCTCGGGCAGCGCTTCGAGGCCCGCAAGGCCGATGTGCGACTGGAACTGGCCGAGGTGCTCGCGCCCAACCCGGTGCCGCCCGCGTTGCGCCAGACCAGGGCCGCGCTCACCGAACGCGTGCAGTGGGCGGTGCTGGCCGCCGAACTGTCCTTTGTGGACGATATCGAGCTGGGTGCGCACCCGATCGTCTCCGAACCCGTGCCGCCGCTGCCGCCGGGCGCGCTGGAGCAGAAGGCCGCCGACTACGAGGTCGGCCACCAGGAGATCAGGGACCTCGGCGACGTACGGGTCGCGCGCACCGCGATCCGGCTCGGATTATTGGCCCACCGCACGGTGAAACCCGAGTCCTACACGGTGCCGATGATCGCCGCCCGGGTGGCGATGACCGTGTTCAAACCGCTGCTGCTGGCCTTCCTGTTCTTCTTCGCCGCACCCGAGCGCGCGCTGCTGGCCGTCTCGGTCGCACTGGCCGGACTGCTCACCGCGCACCGCCCGGACGACTGGATCGACATCCCCTGGTGGACCCGGCTCGGCCCGACCAGCTGGGACTTCGGCCGCTGGGCACTGGTCGGTGTCACCGGGCTGGTGATCTTCCTGGCGGCCAGGGCCGCGGTGCGCGCGGTGCGCCGCAGGTCCTCCGGCGGGGTGCGGCGACCGGCCGAGCTGGCCGGACTCGCGGTGCTGGTCGGCGTCGGCGGGCTGTACGCGGCCTCGGCCGGACTGTCCTTCGGTCCGGCCGCGATCACCGTCGGCGCGGCGCTGACCACCTGGCTGGCCACCCGCTGGATGCGGATGGACCGCCGGGTGCTGGCCACCCTGCTCGGCGCGGCCGTCTTCGCCGGTGGCGCGCTGCTCTTCGCCGACTCCGCGCTGCCGATCGGGTGGTGGCTCACCACCTGCGCGGTGCTGGCCGGCTACGCGGTCACCGCGCTGGCCAGCCTCACCGACCCGCTGCCGGAACGCCGTCCGCACGAGTTCTCCAGGTAATTCATGATCGAACTACTCGGCAGAATTGATCGAATACTAATTGTGGCCGGATTTGGTGAGATGGCGCACGAAAACGCAACCTGATTTGCCTTCCGGGGGTGCTGACCAGCGACTCTGCTGGCATGTTCTTTTTCCGGAAACGCACCGACGATGATCTTTTGGAACGCAGTCTGCGGCCCTGTGGCGATTGCGACGCCCAGGTCCACGTTTTCGCCGAGACCTGCCGGCACTGCGGCGCGAGCCTGGAGCTTGTCGCCAGCTGACCCGCTGTGGTGAGCACCTTCACAGCGCGCGACCACCCCGCAGCAGCCATACTCGCCGGTAACAAACCGTGCCTACAGTGCTGTAGAAAGGGGAAAGTCGTGGCCAGGCTTGCCCAGACCGCCGGTCTCACCGAGATCCAGCAGGACATCCTCAGCACCGTCCGCGCGTTCGTGGACAAGGAGATCATCCCGCACGCGCAGGCCCTGGAGCACGGCGACAGCTACCCGGCCGACATCGTCGAGGGCATGAAGGAGATGGGCCTGTTCGGGCTCACCATCCCCGAGGCCTACGGCGGACTCGGCGAGTCCCTGCTCACCTACGCGCTGGTGGTCGAGGAGATCGCGCGCGGCTGGATGAGCGTCTCCGGCGTGATCAACACCCACTTCATCGTGGCGCACATGGTCAAGCAGCACGCCACCGAGGCGCAGAAGCAGGACCTGCTGCCCCGGATGGCCACCGGCGACCTGCGTGGCTCCTTCTCCATGTCCGAGCCGGAACTGGGCTCCGACGTGGCCGCCATCCGCACCCGCGCGGAGCGGGACGGCGAGGACTTCGTGATCAACGGCCAGAAGATGTGGCTGACCAACGGCGGCACCTCCAACCTGACCGCCGTGCTGGTGCGCACCGACGAGGGCGCGCCCAAACCGCACCAGAACCTGACCACCTTCCTGGTGGAGAAGCCCACCGGCTACGGCGAGGTGCTGCCCGGCCTGAAGGTGCCCGGCAAGATCGACAAGATGGGCTACAAGGGCGTCGACACCACCGAGATGGTCTTCGACGACTTCCGGATCGGCGCGGACAAGATCCTCGGCGGTGAGTCCGGCAAGGGCTTCGCGCACATGATGGACGGGGTCGAGGTCGGCCGGGTCAACGTGGCCGCGCGCGCCTGCGGCATCGCCATCCGCGCCTTCGAGCTGGCGGTGAACTACGCCCAGCAGCGCAGCACCTTCGGCAAGCCGATCGCCCAGCACCAGGCCATCGCGTTCAAGCTGGCCGAGATGGCCACCAAGGTCGAGGCCGCGCACCTGATGATGGTCAACGCGGCCCGGCTCAAGGACTCCGGCGCGCGCAACGACGTCGAGGCGGGCATGGCCAAGCTGATCGCCAGCGAGTACTGCGTGGAGGTCACCCAGGAGTCCTTCCGCATCCACGGCGGCTACGGCTACTCCAAGGAGTACGAGATCGAGCGGCTGATGCGCGAGGCGCCGTTCCTGCTCATCGGCGAGGGCACCAGCGAGATCCAGAAGACGATCATCAGTCGGGGCTTGCTGCGTGACTATGGACTCCGTGGGTAGTTCCGTGCGCGTCGCGGCGGCGTAAACCGGGCAACCTTGGCAGGATTGCGGTATCAGTCCTGCGGAGGTGCTTGTCGTGACCAGTTCGTTCTCCGGTGCCCGGCCCGGTGGCCTGCCCACCCCGCCCACCGGGTGGCCGATCGGCTCCTACGTCAAGTACGAGGAGGCGCAGCGCGCGGTCGACCACCTCGCGGACAGCTCCTTCCCGGTGCAGGACGTGACCATCGTCGGCGTCGACCTGATGCTGGTCGAGCGCGTCACCGGGCGGCTGACCTGGGGCAAGGTGCTGGGCACCGGCGCGGCCTCCGGCGCCTGGTTCGGCCTGTTCGTCGGTGTGCTGCTCAGCCTGTTCAACCAGGACGGGATCGCGCTCGGGCCGATCCTGATCTCACTGGTCACCGGCGTGGTGTTCTTCATGATCTTCGCCGCGGCCGGGTACGCCACCCAGCGCGGCAAGCGGGACTTCGTCTCGGCCAGCCAGCTGGTGGCCGGTCGCTACGACGTGCTCTGCTCGCCGCGCAACGCCGAGCAGGGCCGGGACATGCTGGCTCAGCTCGCCCTGCGCGGGCCGGGTCAGCAGCCGGGATGACTGGGCACTTCCTAGGCCGAACGGGTAGGAAAATTTTCCCACTTCCGTGTATCTGAATCGTTGCTGCTTGCCGGTTGCGGCCACTGATCAGCAGCTCTAGGTTCGGGTCCCAACTCCGGAGGGCACGACGAGGTGCCCGACTTCTCGCTTCGTCGGTCCGGGCCGTCTGCACGCGGTCCAGGCTTGCCTTCCGGGTTTCAGCAGGAAGGGAGGCAGGGCGCATGGATGGCCCCTGGCGAGGCGCTAGGTCCAGAAGTACTCGGGTAGTTGGGTTGCTCACCGCCGCCGTGGTCGCCGCACCCGTGCTCGCGGCATGCGGCACCGGCGAGTCCGGTGGCAACGTCATCAACCTCTACGGCGCACCGGAGCAGAACTTTCAGAAGGTGGTCGACACCTGCAACCAGCAGGCGGGCGGCAAGTACCGGATCGTCTACAACAAGCTGCCCCGCGGCGCGGACGGTCAGCGTGAGCAGATGGTGCGCAGGCTGGCCGCCGACGACACCGAGATGGACATCCTCTACCTGGACAACCCCTGGCTGGCCGAGTTCGCCGAGGCGGGCTGGCTGCGTGAGTGGACCGGCCAGGACAAGGCGGCGGCCGAGGCAGGCGTGCTCGCGGGCCCGCTGCAGTCCACCCAGTACAAGGGCAAGACCTACGCGGCCACCAAGAACACCAACGTCCAGCTGCTCTGGTACCGCGACGACGTGGTGACCACCCCGCCGGCGACCTGGGACGAGATGATCGCCCAGGCCAAGCAGCTCAAGGCCGCCGGCAAGCCGTACACCGCGCTGATCACCGGCAAGCAGTACGAGGGCCTGGTGGTGCAGTACAACACCCTGGTCGCCTCCTACGGCGGCAAGATCGTCTCCGATGACGGCAGCAAGGCCGTGGTGGACGAGGGTGCGGTCAAGGCCCTGCGCACGCTCAAGGAGTTCGCCACCGCCGGCATCGCCAGCGCCTCGCTGACCAGTTCGGAGGAGGGCGACATCCAGCGTGAGTTCGAGGCCGGCAACGCCGCCTTCGAGCTGAACTGGCCGTTCGTCTACCCGGCCATGCAGAAGGGCAACCCGACGCTGGCCAAGAACTTCAAGTGGGCGCGCTACCCGGGCGCGGTGCCCGGCGTGCCGAGCAAGGTCACCCTTGGCGGCGCGAACTGGGGCGTGAGCAAGAACTCGCGCAAGCCCGAACTCGCCTTCGCGGCCACGTTGTGCCTGCGCAGCCCGGAGAACCAGCTGTTCTCCGCGATGAACGACGGGGTGCCGCCGACCATCGACTCGGTCTATGACAAGCCCGAGATGATGGAGGCGTACCCGATGAAGGAGACCATCCGCGAGGAACTGCGGGACGCGGCGAACCGGCCGCTGACGGCGTCCTGGCAGAACGTCTCCTCGGTGCTCTCCACCGTGCTGTCCCCGCCCTCGGCGATCGATCCGGAGAAGACCGCGGCCCGGCTGCGGACCGAGATCCAGGACGCCATCGACTCGAAGGGGGTGCTGCCGTAATGGGGAAAGCTGTTCTGAGCGAAGGAAAACGGGCTGAGCGGCGGCTGGGTCTGCTGCTGTGTGCCCCCGCCGCGCTGGTGATGGTCGCGGTCACCGGCTGGCCGATCATCTACTCGGTCTGGCTGTCCCTGCAGCGGTTCGACCTGAAGTTCCCGGACAAGCAGGAATTCATCGGGCTGGACAACTACATCGCGGTGCTCGGCAACAGTTACTGGTGGACCGCCTTCGGGGTGACCTCCATCGTCACCATGGCCACCGTGGTGGTGGAACTGGTGCTGGGCATGGCGCTCGCGCTGGTCATGCACCGCACGATCGTCGGCAGGGGGCTGGTGCGCACCGCCGCGCTGATCCCGTACGGCATCGTGACCGTGGTCGCGGCGTTCTCCTGGAAGTACGCCTGGACCCCCGGCGCCGGCTACCTGGCCGAGTGGTTCGCCGGTGGCGGCGCGCCGCTGACCGAGCGGGTGCCGTCACTGCTGATCATCTCGCTGGCCGAGATCTGGAAGACCACGCCGTTCATGGCCCTGCTGCTGATGGCTGGCCTGGCGCTGGTGCCGGATGACCTGCTCAAGGCCGCCGCGCTGGACGGCGCGTCCGGCTGGCAGCGGTTCACCAGGATCATCGTGCCGATGATGAAGCCGGCCATCCTGGTCGCGCTGCTGTTCCGCACCCTGGACGCGTTCCGCATCTTCGACAACATCTTCGTGCTCACCGCGGGCGCGCAACAGACGTCCTCGGTGTCGATGCTGACCTACAACAACCTGATCAAGGGGTTGAACCTCGGCATCGGGTCCACCATGTCGGTGCTGATCTTCATCGCGGTGGCGATCATCGCCTTCGTCTTCATCAAGGTGTTCGGCACCGCGGCACCCGGCAGCGACCCGCAGGGGAGGCGTTGATGGCTATCGGTGGAGCCGTGACGACCGGCCGTAAATGGGGCTGGGGCCTGATCAACACCATTGTCGTGGTGTACGCGATGTTCCCGGTGCTGTGGATCGTGTCGCTGTCGTTCAAGACCAAGAAGGCAGTGGTCGAGGGTGGCCTGTGGCCGACCGAGTGGACGCTGGCCAACTACAGCGCGATCTTCGGCAGCACCGGGTTCCTCCGGCCGCTGTTCAACTCGATCGGCATCGCGATCATCGCGACCGCCATCGCCGTGGTGCTGGGCACCATGGCCGCCTACGCGATCGCCCGCCTGGACTTCCCCGGCAAGCGGTTGCTGGTGGGCGTCTCGCTGCTGATCGCGATGTTCCCGCAGGTGTCCCTGGTCTCGCCGTTGTTCGACATCGAGCGCTCGCTCGGGTTGTTCGACACCTGGCCCGGCCTGATCCTGCCGTACATCACCTTCTCCCTGCCGCTGGCGATCTACACGCTCTCGGCGTTCTTCCGGGAGATCCCCTGGGAGCTGGAGAAGGCGGCCAAGATGGACGGGGCCACCCCGAGCCAGGCCTTCTTCAAGGTGGTGGCGCCGCTGGCGGCGCCCGGCGTGTTCACCACCGCGATCCTGGTGTTCATCTTCTGCTGGAACGACTTCCTGTTCGCGATCTCGCTGACCTCCACCGAGACCTCGCGAACCGTGCCAGCCGCACTGGCGTTCTTCACCGGCGATTCGCAGTTCGAGGACCCGACCGGGTCCACGTCGGCGGCCGCGGTCGTGATCACCGTGCCGATCATTCTGTTCGTGTTGTTCTTCCAGCGCCGCATCGTCGCCGGACTGACGTCCGGTGCCGTGAAGGGGTGAGGTGAGTCGTGGCCGACATCGTGTTGGACAAGGTGACCAAGAAGTACCCGGACGGCGCACTCGCCGTCTCGGAGGTGAACGTCGAGATCGCCGACGGCGAGTTCATCATCCTGGTGGGTCCCTCTGGTTGCGGGAAGTCCACGACGCTGAACATGATCGCGGGGCTGGAGGACATCACCTCCGGTGAACTGCGCATCGGTGGTGAGCGCGTGAACGAGCGGGCGCCAAAGGACCGGGACATCGCGATGGTGTTCCAGTCCTACGCGCTCTACCCGCACATGACCGTGCGGGAGAACATGGCCTTCCCACTGCGGCTGGCCAAGGTGGACAACGCCACGGTGACCCGCAAGGTCAACGAGGCCGCCGAGGTCCTTGACCTGGGTCAGCACCTGGACCGCAAACCGGCGAACCTGTCCGGTGGCCAGCGGCAGCGGGTGGCGATGGGCCGGGCGATCGTCCGTAGCCCCAAGGCGTTCCTGATGGACGAACCACTGTCCAACCTGGACGCCAAACTGCGCGTGCAGATGCGCACCGAGGTCTCCCGGCTGCAGAAGAAGCTGGGCACCACCATGGTCTACGTGACCCACGACCAGACCGAGGCGATGACCCTCGGCGACCGGGTAGTGGTCATGCGAGGCGGCCTGGTGCAACAGATCGGCGCTCCGCAGTTCCTCTACGAGAACCCGGCGAACCTGTTCGTGGCAGGCTTCATCGGCTCCCCGGCGATGAACTTCGTCCCAGCGATGCTGGAAGAGGGCAAGGTCCGCAGCGGCCTGGGCGACATCCCGCTGTCCGACCGGGTACGAGCACTGGTCGAACAGGCCGGAGCGGGCCGAGAGGTGATCATGGGCGTACGCCCCGAACACTTCGAGGACGCCGCCGTCGTCGACCCCACCAGCAAGGCCCGCGGCGCGGTGTTCACCGCACACGTGGACGTGCTGGAGTCGATGGGCTCGGACAAGTACGCCTACTTCACCGTCTCCGGCGAACGAGCCAGCTCCGCGGAACTGGAAGAACTGGCAGCCGACGCAGGCCTGACCGACCTCGCCTCCAGCGCAACCGAAGGCAGCGCCATCATCACCCGCCTGTCAGCGGCTTCCGCCGCCACCGAGGGCCACCAACTGGATGTCTGGTTCGACCCAGACAAAATCCAGCTCTTCGACCCCCAATCCGGCAAAAACCTGACCTACTCAGCCTGATCCCCAACCCCCATAACGGCCAACACGCCGTACGACAACGGCCAACACGCCAGCGAGGGTTTCAACCCTCCGCGCGTGTTGGCCGTTCTTGTACGCCTTGGGCGATTGCGGCCGGGCGAAGCCCGGACAGGCGGCTGGGGTGGCTTTTCAAACATCCCCGAGCGGTTCCCCCATCCCCGTCAGCCTGGAGAGGACACACCACATCCCGGGCAAGCAGACCGCAACCTGCCGCCGCCCTAGCCTCCCAACCGCACGGTCTGCTTGTTCGGGATGTGGTTTGGTATCGGAAGGCTGACGGGGATGGGGGAACCGTACGAGCACTGCGTCTTTGCTCTTGTCTTTGACTTTCCCCCCCATCCTTTGATTTCTGCCCGTCCGGCGAGGACGCCCTTGATCTTGATTGTGAGACCAGAGATCAAAAGACAAAAGATGGCCTCGCCGGCCGGGCAGACCACCGGAGGGGGGAGGGCAGATCAAGAACCGGGATGAGCAGGTTGCGGGGCTGGGTTTGTGTTGCCGGGGCCGGTTCCAGCGTGGCTCCGAGGGCTCGCGTGTTCTCCGCACGGCCTTCCGCAAGCCAACCACACCTCACCGAGTGGCCCCCGTCGCGTTGGGAGGCTAGGGCGGCGGCGGGTTGCAGGGGCCACTCGGCGAGGCGCGGTCAGCAAGCTCCAGGCCGTACGGAGAACACACGAGAACCCTCGTCGTGGGGTTTTCACCCCCTGCCCCGTCATGGGTCGCGAACCCCTGAAGATCGCCCCCCGCTCCGCCCCGCTCCGCCCCGCTCCGCCCCGCTCCGCTCCGCTCCGCCCCAGCCCCGTTTCGCCTCGCCTCGCTTCGGGCCCCCGCCCCCGCTCCCGGCTTTGAACCCCGGACAACCTCGCCCCAAACCCCACCTCGCCCCGTCCCACAACTGCCAACGTGCCGTCCCACAACGGCAAACACTCCGGCGAGAGGGTTTCAAGCCTCTTGCCGGAGTGTTTGTCGTTGTTGTGGGTGCTAGGCGCCCAGGAGTTTTTCTCGGGCTGAGGGGTCGGTGAGGACGGCGGGTGGGGTGAAGCGGGTGCCGTATTTTTCGGCTAGTTGGGTGGCTCGGGTTGCGAAGCCTTCTGGGCCGCCTTCGTAGCCGAAGATGTACTGGATGACGCCGCCGGTCCAGGCTGGGAAGCCGATGCCGAAGATGGAGCCGATGTTGGCGTCCGGTACGGAGGTGAGTACGCCTTCCTCGAAGCAGCGGACCGTTTCGATCGCCTCGATGAAGAGCATTCGCTCCTTGAGGTCGGTGAAGGGCAGCTCGTTCGGGGTGGCTGGGAAGTGCTCGGCCAGGCCCGGCCACAGGCCGGTGCGCTTGCCGTCGGCGTAGTCGTAGAAGCCGGCGCCGCTGGACTTGCCCTTGCGGTCGAACTCCTCGACCAGGCGGTCGATGATCTGCTCGGCGGGGTGGGACGCCCAGGGCTGGCCCGCGGCCTCGAAGGCGGCCTTGGTCTCGTTGCGGATCTTGCGAGGCAGGGTGAGGGTCAGCTCGTCCATCAGTTGGAGCACGGGGGCGGGGTAGCCGGCTTGGGCTGATGCCTGTTCGATGCTGGGTGCGGGCACGCCCTCGGCCAGCATGGCCACGCCCTCGTTGAGGAAGGTGCCGATCACCCGGCTGGTGAAGAAGCCGCGGCTGTCGTTCACCACGATGGGGGTCTTCTTGATCTTGAGCACCACGTCGAAGGCCTTGGCCAGCGCCTCATCGCTGGTGTGCTCGCCGCGGATGATCTCCACCAGGGGCATCTTGTCCACCGGGGAGAAGAAGTGCAGGCCGACGAAGTCCGGTCGCCGGGACACACCCTCGGCCAGGCCGGTGATCGGCAGCGTGGAGGTGTTGGAGGCCAGCAGCGCGTCCGGCTCGACCACCGGCTCCACCTCGGCGAAGACCTTGTGCTTCAACGAGACGTCCTCGAAGACCGCCTCGATCACCAGGTCCGCGCCCGCCAGGTCGGCGGCGTTGTCGGTGGGCGTGATCCGGGCCAGCACCTCATCCCGCTTCTCCGCGGTGAGCTTGCCCCGGGAGACCGCCTTGTCCAGGATGCCCTCGGAGTAGGCCTTGCCCTTCTCCGCCGCGGCCAGCGAGACGTCCTTGAGCAGGACCTCGATCCCGTTGCGGGCGCAGACATAGGCGATGCCGGCGCCCATCATGCCCGCGCCGAGCACCGCGACCTTCCGCGGTTCGTACTTGGCCACACCGGCCGGGCGGGAGCCGCCGTTGTTGATGTGCTGCAGGTCGAAGAAGAACGCCTTGATCATGTTCTTCGAGATCTGCCCGGCGGCCAGCTCGGTCAGGTACCGGCTCTCGATCACCAGCGCGTTGTCGATGTCGACCTGGCTGCCCTCGACCGCGGCGCACAGGATGTTGTGCGGCGCCGGGTAGTGCGCGCCCTTGAGCTGCTTGCGCAGGTTGGCCGGGAACGCGGGCAGGTTGGCCGCGAACCTCGGGTTCGACGGGGTGCCGCCGGGGATCTTGTGTCCCTTGACGTCCCAGGGCTGCACCGCGTCCGGGTTGGCCTTGACCCACTCCTTGGCGCGGGCGATCAGCTCTTCCCGGTCGCTCACCAGCTCGTCCACGATGCCGGTTTCCTTGGCCTGCGCCGGGCGCAGCTGCTGGCCCTGCAACAGCAGTTTCAGCAGCGCGTCGGCCACGCCGAGCATGCGCACGGTGCGGGTGACGCCGCCGGCGCCGGGCAGCAGGCCCAGGGTGACCTCGGGCAGGCCGAACTTGCTGCGGCCGTCGTCGATGGCGATGCGGTGGTGACAGGCCAGCGCGATCTCCAGGCCGCCGCCCAGCGCGGTGCCGTTGAGCGCGGCCACCACCGGGCGGCCCAGCTTCTCCAGCCGCCGCAGCTGCGCCTTGATCTCGGTCAGCCCGGTGAAGAACCGCTGCGCGTCGGCCGGGGTCACCTGGCGCAGGTCGTTGAGGTCGCCGCCGGCGAAGAAGGTCTTCTTGGCCGAGGTGATCACCACACCGGTGATCTGCTCGCGCTCGGCCTCCAGCCGGTCGACGGTCTCGGCCATCGAGCGGTGGTACCGCTCGTTCATCGTGTTCGCGCTCTGCTCGGGGTCGTCCAGGGTGAGCAGGACGATGCCGTCCTCGTCGACGTCCCAGCGGATGGTGGAGGTGTGTTCCGACATGTCGCCTTCCGCTCTCAGAGTCGCTCGATGATGGTCGCGACGCCCATGCCGCCGCCGATGCACAGGGTGACCAGGCCGTACCGGCCGCCGCGCCGCTCCAGCTCGTCCAGCACGGTGCCCAGCAGCATCGCGCCGGTCGCGCCCAGCGGGTGGCCCAGCGCGATCGCGCCGCCGTTGACGTTGACCTTGTCGTGCGGGATGTCCAGGTCCCGCATGAACTTCAGCACCACCGCGGCGAATGCCTCGTTCATCTCGAACAGGTCGATGTCGGCCGCGGTCAGCCCGGCCAGGCCGAGCGCCTTGCGGGCGGCCGGGGCCGGACCGGTGAGCATGATCGTGGTGTCCGCGCCGCTGAGCGCGGCCGAGACGATCCGCCCGCGCGGGGTCAGGCCCAGTTCGGTGCCCGCCCGCTCGGAACCGACCAGCACCAGCGCGGCGCCGTCGACGATGCCGGAGGAGTTGCCGGCGTGGTGCACGTGGTTGATCTTCTCCACGTAGTGGTACTTCTGCAGCGCCACCGCGTCGAAGCCGCCCAGCTCGCCGATGCCGGCGAAGGAGGGCTGCAGTCCGGCCAGCGCCTGCGGGGTGGTGCCGGGGCGCAGGAACTCGTCCCGCTCCAGCACGGTCAGCCCGTTGCGGTCGCGCACCGGGACCACCGAGCGGTCGAAGTACCCGTTGGCCTGGGCCTTGCCCGCACGGCTCTGCGACTCCACCGCGAAGGCGTCCACGTCATCGCGGCTGAAGCCCTCGATGGTGGCGATCAGGTCCGCGCTGATGCCCTGCGGCACGAAGTCCACCGCGTAGTTGGTCTCCGGGTCGTTGAACCAGGCGCCGCCGTCGGAGGCCATCGGCACCCGGGACATCGACTCCACGCCGCCGGCGATGACCAGCTCCTCCCAGCCGGAGCGGACCTTCTGCGCGGCCAGGTTCACCGCCTCGAGGCCGGAACCGCAGAACCGGTCGATCTGCAGCCCGGCAACGGTGTCGGGCAGGCCGGCCTTGAGCGCGGCGATGCGGGAGATGACCGAGCCCTGGTCGCCGACGGGGGAGACCACGCCCAGCACCACGTCGGAGATCCAGTTCGGGTCCAGGTTCGGATGCCGGGCGCGCAGCTCGTCGATGAGCCCCACGACCAGGCTGATCGGCTTGGTGCCGTGCAGCGATCCGTTCTGCTTGCCGCGACCCCGCGGGGTGCGTACGGCTTCGTAGACAAAGGCCTCTGACGTCATCGGCGGGGAGCCTCCCTGATCGCGGCTCGTGAATCGTGCACTGGTGATGTGACAGTAATGATGTCATGGTAGCCGGGGGAGGCCGTTGAGAGCCAACTCACTGCGGAGGTACCCCCAGATCGGTGATCCGGTAGCCCTCGGGGTAGCCAGGGTAGGTGCGGTTGCCAGGGTCCCGCGCGCTGCGCGAGTACCGCCGCACCGGCAGGTGCCGCACCAGGCGCCCGCGCCCGGCCAGCCCGCGCTCGACCGCCCGCTCCAGCCAGGCCGGCTGGCGCGGGAAGCCGAAGGCGCGCAGCAGTGGTTCGTCCATGGCCGCGTACACCGCGCGGCGCACCGCGGGCCTGCCGATGGCCGGGTACCAGGAGCAGAACAGGTCCACGGTGGCGGTGCCGACCCGCTGGTTGCTGTCCCGGTAGTGGAAGTGCTCGCGCTCGTAGTCCCGGTTGAACGCCTCGAACTCGCGGTAGCCTGCCGGGATGTCCTTGATGCCCATCCGGCTGCCGACCTCGCGGTAGAAGTGGAAGGCGGCCAGCCGTTCGTGCTCGTGCGGCGCCCGCCAGCCGTACTTGCCCAGCCACCGGATCGGTTCGTAGACGAAGGTGGACAGCACATAGAGCATGTCCTCGTTGCCGATGGCGTAGCGGCCGTGCATCTGGTTGATCCGGCGCAGTGCGGCCCGGCCGGGCGCGGAGTCGTAGCCGTGCTCGGTCAGCGCGCCCATCAGCAGCAGGGTGTCGTCGTAGCGCCGTTGCGGGCGCCGCGCGAACTCCCTCGTCTTGTCCAGCAGCGCGGAGATGCTCGGCACCGCGTAGGTGCGGAACAACGCGAACTCCAGCGCCTTCCGGTAGTCCCAGGGAAACTCGAAACTGGCGGACAGGCGGTAGATCTCCCAGTGGTCCTCGACCGGGTCGAGTCTTCGGATGATCTCCAGCCGCCGGTAGCGCGCCATGGCCTGATCCCTCCCGCTAGAACCCCATCGAGCGGCCGATGATCTCTTTCATGATCTCGGTGGTGCCGCCGTAGATCGTCTGCACCCGGCCGTCCAGGAACGCCTTCGCCACCGGGTACTCGGTCATGTAGCCGTATCCACCGTGCAGCTGCAGGCAGCGGTCCGCCACCTTCGTCTGTAGCTCGGTTGTCCACCACTTGGCCATCGCGGCCTCGTCGATGGCCAGCGCGCCGTTGTTGTGCTCGCTGATGCAGCGGTCCACGAACACCCTGGCGATGGTGATCTCGGTGGCCATCTCGGCCAGCAGGAACCGGTTGTGCTGGAACTTGCCGATCGGCCGCCCGAACGCCTCGCGGTCCTTGCAGTACTGCTTGGTCAGCTCCAGCACCCGCTCGGCGCCTGCGACCGCGGCCACCGCGATGGACAGCCGCTCCTGCGGCAGGTTCTGCATCAGGTAGAAGAAGCCCTTGCCTTCCTCGCCGAGCAGGTTCGCCGCGGGCACCCGGACCTCGTCGAAGAACAGCTCCGCGGTGTCCTGTGCCTTCTGCCCGATCTTGTCCAGGTTCCGCCCCCGGCTGAACCCGGTCATGCCGCGTTCGACCACCAGCAGGCTGACCCCGTGCGCCCCGGCGGCCGGGTCGGTCTTGGCCGCCACGATCACCAGGTCGGCCAGGATCCCGTTGCTGATGAAGGTCTTCTGCCCGTTGAGGACGTAGTCGTCCCCGTCCCGCACCGCGGTGGTCGCGATGCCCTGGAGATCACTGCCGGTGCCGGGCTCGGTCATCGCGATCGCGCTGATCAGCTCGCCGGAGCAGAACCCGGGCAGCCACCGGCGTTTCTGCTCCTCGGTGGCCAGGTTCAGCAGGTAGGGCAGGATGATGTCGTTGTGCAGCGGCAGGGCCAGCCCACTGGCGCCCGCCCGCACGAGTTCCTCGGCCAGCACGGTGTTGAACCGGTAGTCGAGCGCGCCGCCACCGCCGTGCTCCTCGGGCACGGCCATGCCGAGCAGGCCGATCCGTCCCGCGGCCAGCCACGCCTCGCGGTCGACGATGCCGTTGTCCTCCCAGCGGGCGTGGTTCGGCTCGATCTCCTTGGCGATGAAGGTGCGGGCCAGCTCGCGGAACTCGTCATGCTCGCTGGTGAAGATCTCCCGGCGCATCGGGCCCTCCCGTCGGTGCGGCCGCGGCGGTGCGGCCGGAAGTGGTGTCAGGGGCTTGGTGTTCGGGGGCGGGCGAGGTGGCCCGGCCTGGAGCTGGGGGCGCTGCCCGGGGCGTGTGGGTGCGGAGCGGGTGGCCCGCACCGGGGGCGGTGCCGCGGAGTGCCAGGGGCGGTGCGTCGGGCGCGGTGCGGCGGGGTGCTTGGGACGGTGCGGGTGCCGATGCCCGGCGGGATTTCCCTGGCGCGTGGGTGCGAAGCGGGTGGCTCGCGCCGGATGTGGCGGGCCGGGTGCCTGGGAAGGTGCGTCGGGCGCGGGATTCCGGGGTGCCGGGGATGGTGCGGGCGCAGGTGCTCGGTGGTGCTGCGCGGGTGGCTGCCGGTGGCGCCGGGGAGTTCGAGGGCCGGTGGGGATCTCCGGGGCGTTGGCGGTGGGGCGGTTGGGCCGCCGCGTGCGGGAGTGGCCGCTCGTCCGCCGGGTGGGCGCGGGTGGTTTTGGTGGCGCGGGGGTCAGGCATCGCGGGGGACGCCCCAGTCCGAGAGGACTTCCTCGGTGTGCTGGCCGGGGGTGGGGGGTGCGGCGGTGGGGGTGTTCGGGGTCTTGGAGAAGCGGGGGGCGGCGGTGGGCTGGGGCACGCCGTCGCGGGTGGTGAAGGTGTCGCGGGCCACCAGGTGGGGATGGGTCTGGGCTTCGGACAGGGTCAGGACGGGGGCGACGCAGGCGTCGCTGCCGTCGAAGACCTTGGTCCAGTGGGACAGGGGGTGGGCGGCGATGGCGGTGGCGATCAGGGTGCGGAGTTCCGGCCAGCGGGCTGGGTCGTGCTGGGGTGGGGCGGTGCCGGTGAGGTCGAGTTTGGCCAGCAGTTCGGCGAAGAACTGGGGCTCGATCGCGCCAACGGCCAGGTGGCGGCCGTCCGCGGTGGGGTAGACGTCGTAGAACGGGGCGCCGGTGTCGAGCATGTTGACGCCGCGCTGGTCCTGCCAGCCGCCGCTGGCGAGCATGCCGAAGATCAGGGTGGACAGGTGGGCGGTGCCGTCCACGATGGCGGCGTCCACGACCTGGCCCTGGCCGGTGGTCTTGGCGTTGAGCAGCGCGGCCAGCACGCCGACCACCAGGTACATGCCGCCGCCGCCGAAGTCGCCGAGCAGGTTGAGCGGGACCTGGGGTGGGCCGTCGGCGCGGCCGATGGCACCCAGGGCGCCGGTCACCGCGATGTAGCCGATGTCGTGGCCTGCCATGGCCGACCAGGGGCCGTCCTGGCCCCAGCCGGTCATCCGGCCGTAGACGAGTTTCGGGTTGCGGGACCAGCAGTCCTCGGGGCCGAGCCCCAGGCGTTCGGTGACGCCGGGGCGGAAGCCCTCGATCAGCACGTCGGCGCGTTCGACCAGGTCGAGCACGGTGTCCCGGTCGGCCGGATCCTTGAGGTTGGCCAGCACCGAGCGCTTGCCGCGGTTGAGCAGGTCGTAGCGGCCACCGCCGCCGGTGAGCGGGCCGCCGCCGGGGCGCTGCACGATCACCACATCGGCGCCGAGGTCGGCGAGCAGCATGCCGGCGAAGGGGCCGGGACCGAGCCCGGACAGCTCGACCACCCGGATCCCGCTCAGCGGGCCAGCCATGCCGTACCTCCATCAGGTCAATGTGCCGTGATGAGTGTGACACCGATACTGTCACACCAACTGGGGTGTATTGTCCAATCCGTGCTCAACGCCGCCGATCCGATGCTCACCGTGGACGAGTTGGCCGCTCGCGCCGGGATGACCGTGCGCACGGTCCGCTTCTACGCGGGCAAGGGCATGCTGCCGCCGCCGCAGCTGCGCGGCCGGGTCGGTCTGTACGGCCCCGAGCACCTGGCCCGGCTGGACCTGATCCGCGAACTGCAGAACCTGGGCTTCACGCTGGCCGCGGTCGAGCGCTACATGGCCCGGCTGGAACCGGATGCCACCGTGCAGGACATCGCCCTGCACGGCGCGCTGGTCGCGCCATGGGCGGCCGATGAGTACGAGGAGATGGACCGGGACGCGGTCGACCGGCGGGCCGGGCGGCGGCTCACCGACGCTGAGCTGGGCAGGCTGGTCATGCTGCACGTGCTGGAGGACCTGGGCGAGGGCCGGTTCCGGGTGGCCAGCGCGGTGGAGTTCTCCCTGGCACTGGAGCTGGTCGATCTGCCGATGCCGTTCGAGCTGCTGATGGACGCGGGCGAGGTGATCAACAAGCACGCCGATCGGATCGCGCTGGACCTGCGCAGGCTCTTCGCCGAACGGGTGCTGCGGCCTTACCGGGAGCACGGCGGTCTGCCCGAGGAACGCGAGCAGTTGATCGTCGCCCTGCGCAAGCTGCGCCCGGCCACCACCCGGGCCGTGGTGACCGCTTTCCAGCAGGCGGTCGACCGGGCGATCAAGGAAGCGGTGGACCGGTCGGGCGCACCACGCTGACCGTGGTTGATTGGCTACCCCCGGCGACCTAGGGTCGTCACGTGGGGAGCGCGCTGTCACCGCGACCGGCGGGGAACCTGCCGGCCGAGGTGAACACCTTGGTGGGGCGCCGTCCGGATATCGCCGAGGTCAAACGACAACTCAGCGGCACCAGACTGCTCACCCTGACCGGGGTGGGCGGGGTCGGCAAGACCAGGCTGGCCGCCAGGGCCGCCGCCGAACTGCGCCGCTCGTTCCGGGACGGGGTCTGGCTGGTCGAACTGGCCGATCTGACCGGTCCGGAACTCGTGCCGCACGCGGTGGCCACCGCCCTCGGCCTGCACGACGACACCGGCCGGGACCGCCTGGAGGTGCTCGCCGAACAACTCCGCGCCCGGACCCTGTTGCTGGTGCTGGACAACTGCGAACACCTCCTCGACGCCTGCGCCACCCTGGCCGCCCGGCTGCTGCGGGCCGCGCCGGGGCTGCGGGTGCTGGCCACCAGCAGGCAACCGCTGGGCGTTGCCGGGGAACAGGTCTGGCCGGTGCCCCCGCTGGTCGTGCCCGATCCGGCCGCGGACTGGCAACCGGACACCGCGCTGACGCTGTTCGCCGAACGGGCCGCCGCGGTGGCCCCGGACTTCGCGCTGACCGCGGAGAACCGGCCCACCGTTGCCCGGCTGTGCCAGCAGCTCGACGGCCTGCCACTGGCCATCGAACTGGCCGCGGTGCGGGTGCGCGCGCTGACCGTCGGCGAGATTGAGGAACGCCTGCACGACCGCTACGGCCTGCTCACCGGTGGCAGCCGGGCCGCCTTACCCAGGCACCAGACCCTGCGCGCCGCGGTGGACTGGAGCTTCGAGCTGTGCGCCCCGCGCGAGCAACTGCTGTGGGCCCGGCTCTCGGTCTTCGCGGGCACCTTCGACCTGGCCGCGGCCGGTGCGGTGTGCAGTGGCGACGGGCTGCTGGTGGAGGAGGTCTTCGACCTGGTCGCCGGGCTGGTGGACAAGTCGATCCTGAGCCGGGAGGACCACCCCGGTGGCGCCCGCTACCGGCTGCTGGAGACCCTGCGCGAGTTCGGCAGGGAGAAGCTGGGCGCCCCGGCCCGGACCACCGTGCGGACCCGGCACTGCGCGCACTACCTGCGGTTGATCGAGCGGGCCGAGCACGAGTGGTTCGGGCCGCGGCAGCTGGAGACCTTCCGCTGGCTGGAGTCCGAGCACGCCAACCTGCGGGCCGCGCTGGAGTTCTGCCTGGCCGAGGCGGACCGGACCGAGCACGGGCTGCGGCTGGCAGGCGCGCTGTGGTGCTACTGGGCGGGCTGCGGCTACCTGGCCGAGGGCGGCTACTGGCTGGGCCGGGCGCTGGAGCTGAGCCCGGCGGACCACCCGGCCCGGCGCAAGGCGTTGTGGGTCAACGGTTACGTGGCCACCCTGCAGGGTCGGGTGGACATCGCGGTGGCCACCCTGACCGAGGTCAGGGCGCTGGCCGAGGCCGACGGCGACGATGTGGTGCTGGCCTACGCCATCCACCGGCAGGGCTGCCTGAGCCTGATCGGCGACGACCTGGACCGGGCGGTGGAGCTGTTCGACACCGCGATGGCGCACTACCACCGGCTCGACCTGCTCGATGGGCACGTGCTGATGTGCTACGTCGAACTGGCCGTGGCACTGGCCTTCCAAGGCGAGTTCGACCGCGCCGCGCAGCTGTGCCACGCCGCCTGCGCGCTGAGCAACGCCGCGGGCGAACGCTGGGCCAGCGCCTACGCCACCTTCTGCCTCGGCCTGGTCGACTTCTGCCGCGGCGACCTGGCCGCCGCGCGCGAGGGCGCCTGCGCCGCGCTGCGGGCCAAGCGGGACTTCCACGACCTGCTCGGCATCGTGCTCGCGGTGGAGCTGCTGGCCTGGGTCGCCGCGGCCGAAGGTCAGCCGGAGCGGGCCGCGGTGCTGCTCGGCGCGACCGAGGCGCAGTGGGGCGCGGTCGGCTACCCGCTGTTCGGCTCGCGCTACTTCACCGAACCGCACGCCCGGTGCGCGGAGACCGCGCAGGCGGCCATCAGCGCGGCCGCCTTCACCGCCGCGCACGAACGTGGCCGGGACCTGACCACCGACGCCGCCATCGACCTGGCCCTTGGCCAGCGCCCGCCTGCCCGGCCCCGGCCGGACCGGGCGGCCGAGCCCAGCCTGCTGACCAGGCGGGAGCGCCAGGTCGCCGAGCTGGTCGCGGAGGGCCTGTCCAACAAGGAGATCGCCGAACGACTGGTGATCGCGGTGCGCACCGCCGAGGGCCATGTGGAGCGGATCCTGCAGAAGCTGGGCTTCAGCTCGCGGGCCCGGATCGCGGCCTGGGTCGCCGAACGGCGCAGCCAGTCCGGCGGTTCGGGGCAAAGATAGGTATTTATCCCGTCCTTTCGACGGCGCGCGGGACCGACGATGTCAGGCAGAGGGTTCCACCCCCCCCGGGAGCCCTCAGAACCGGCGCGACGCGTTTGCTGACCCCTGCGTGTCGGCGCCGGAGGCGGGTGGCGTCGATGTCTGAACTCCCCCCTCGAATCGACGCCACCGCCACTAATCCCTGATCAGAGTCCTCGCGGGCCGCCCGAGAGCGAGGCTGGAGATGATGTCGGTCGAGGACAGCGTCCTGGCGACCAAGATCGAGCCCCGGGGCACAGCCGCGGTGCTGCGGGTGGACGGTCTGCTGGACTCCAGCTCCTACCCGCAGCTGCGCGATGTGCTGCTGCACGCGGTGGATCCGGCCCCGCACGCGCTGGTGGTCGACCTGTCCAGGCTCACCGCGCACACGCCCGCGCCGCTGTCGGTCTTCGCCGTGGTCCGGCTGTCCGTGGCCCGCTGGCCTGGCGTGCCGCTGCTGCTGGCCGAGCCAGGCCCGGAGTTGCGGGCGGTGATGGAGCGCAGCACCGTGCTGGAGTTCGTGCCGGTGTTCCCGACCGTGGACGCGGCGCTGGCCTCGGTGCTGGACGCGCCACCGCGCGAACGGGTGCGGTTGCGCGTGCCGGTGCACCGGGTCAGCCCGCGGTGGATCGCCGAGGTGATCGGCGAGGTGTGCCGGAACTGGGGCGTGCCACAGATCGAGGGCCCGGCGACCACGGTGGCCGAGCAGCTGATCTTCGAGGCGCTGGCCGGGGACGCCTCCTGGGGCGATGGCCTGCTGCTGCGGGTGGAGCTGTGCGACGGGCTGCTCACCGTGGCGGTGCGGGTGGACGACCCGTTCCTGCCCCAGCTCGGCGGCGGCTTCGACCGCGGCCGGGAGCTGGCCGCGGTCGCGCACACCTGGGGCTACACCCCCACCGGCGACGGTCGCCGGGTCGCCTGGGCCACGATCAGGACTTCTTCTGGCTAAGACCGCATCCGGTCCCGCAGCGCGTTGACCACCTCATCGCTCCACCGGTGCGTGCGGATCAGCCGGTAGCGTTCGCCGCTGACCACCAGGTACGCCTCGGCCTCGGTGCGCTCGCCGACCAGGTCGGCCTGCCGCAGCATGCCCACCACCGGGGTGAACTCCTCGGCGAACCAGCGTTGCGCGATGACGGCCCGGTCGCTGAACCTGCCCTCGTCCTGCATCAGCCGGAAGCCCCAGGCCTCGATCGACTCGCCCAGTTCAGCGTAGTCCCACGGATCGCTCATCACCACCGCGGCCCGCGCCTGCCCGACCAGCGGCACCCGCTCCAGGAAGATCCGCCGGTAGTCCTTGACGATCAGGTCGCCGCGGTGCCGCACACCGTAGGGGTCCAGTTTGGTGCGCACCTCGGTCACGTAGGCGTCGATGGTGCGCAGGCCAAGCGCGTGCGCCACCGACACCCGGTGGTGCCCGTCGTTGACGAAGTGCAGGTCGCCGATCCGGTAGACCTCGATCGGCGGCACGCTCTCGCCGCGCCGCTGGGCCAGCGCCAGCCGCTGCCAGCGTTCCCGCACCCTGACCGAGGTCGGCCGGAACCGGCGGTCGAAATCCCTGGTCCGGTCCACACTGCCGACGATCGAGTCCAGCCGGATCACCTGCAGCCCGAGCCGCCGCTCGCTCTGCCTGCCCAGCGCGGCCACCACCTCGTCGAAGGGCAGCATGATGTTCACGTCGTCGGGCTCCCTGCGCAGCCAGGCGGCCAGCCGGGACAGCACCTGCCGCCGCCGGGCGCGCAGGAAGTCGTGCTCCGCGTCGGCCCGCGGGAAACCGGTGTCACCGCGCACGCCGAACCTCCTCGGTCGATCCGATGTCCAGCAGGTGATAGCCCACAACGTTGCGCACCAGGGTGTCGCCGAGCCGACGATCGGGTGTCGTCTCACCGTGCGGGTGAATGTGGCCGTGCAGCAGCAGCCGCGGGCGCAGCCGGTGCACGGTGTCGTGCAGGCAGGCGAAACCGCGATGCGGCGGGTCGTCCCGGTCCCCGCAGTCCAGCGGCGGGGAGTGGGTGAGCAGCAGGTCCACCGGTTTGCCGTCGCGCAGCCTGCGCCAGTTCGCCTGCCGGACCAGCCGCCGGGCCCGCCGGGACTGCTGGCGTTCGGTCCACTGGTTGGGCCCGGTGTTGTACCGGATCGAGCCGCCCAGTCCGGCGATGCGCAACCCGGCCACGTCCACCACGGTGCCGTCGATGTTGGCCGCCCCTGCCGGGCCCGGCCAGCGCGCGGGCATGCCGTCCCTGGTCCACAGACCGCGCACGTTGCTGTAGCCGGACAGGTCGGGATCGTGGTTGCCCGGCACGAACACGCACGGCCGGTCCAGCGCGCTGACCAGGTATTCCAGGTAGTCGAACGGCAGGTCGCCGGCTCCGATGATCAGGTCGACCCGGTGCTGGCGGACTTGCTCGGTCCAGAGCTGCGCCACCACCTCGTCGGAGACCACCAGCACCCGCGTCATGGGCCCGAGGGTAGGCCGTTCGGCCGCCGGGTGCGGTAGCTTGCCGGGGCAGTCCAGCCAGGGGGAGACGATGACGCAGCCGGGTTACGGGGTCCGTCCGGGGCAGGCGAACCGGCCGAGCGAGGTCTCGATCGCGATCGGGCTCAACTACCTGCTCGCACTCGGCATGCTGGTCTTCGGCGGCGTCATCCTGGCCGCGAGTGTCGGCGGCGAGGGCAGCCTGGTCGTGATGATCCCGATCGCGGTCATCGTGGCCGGTCCGGGCCTGCTCAACCTGCTCGGCGCGCTCTCCCTGGCACACCGGGACTTCCCCAACCTCCAGCAGTCCCAACTGGCCACCGCGCTGCCGATCCTGATCTGCTCGATCGGCCTGGTCCGCTCGCTGATGCGGGGCGTCTCGGTCGGGCTGCTGCCCGCGCTGGGCACCTTCGCCATGCTCGCGGTGTGCGTGGCGGTGCTGGTCCTGCTCAGCCGCCCCCGGGTGCGGCTGTGGGTCCGGCTGACACATGAGGATTCCATCCGGCGGGGTGCCGTTCCGCGCAACGGGCCGCGCACCATGAACCCCTGAATCGCCGTCGCGGCAACATCTTCAGCGGATCATCAGGTCGGTCCGAGAGGGTCCAGGCGTCAGGTTTCGCCCTGGGTGAGAGGAACAAGCGATGCGCGTTCGGAGACTGTTGGCGGGGACCGCGGTGGTGGTGACCGCGCTGGCCGGGGCGCCGGTCGCGGTGGCCGGGACGGCGCCATTCCCGACCGAGTTCGCGCTACCGAACGGGTTCCAGCCGGAGGGCGTGGCCATCGGCGGGGCCAGCGCCTACTTCGGGTCCAGAGTGGACGGTTCGATCTACAAGGTCGACCTGGCCAGCGGCAAGGGCACGGTGTTCAGCAAGGGGCCCGGCACGCCCTCGCTTGGCCTCAAGACCGACTGGCGCGGACGGCTGTTCGTCTCCGGCGGCACCGGCGGGGACGCGCGGGTGGTGGACACCCGGACCGGCAAGGTCCTTGCCAGTTACGCCTTCGCCGAGGCCGGCAAGAGCTTCATCAACGACGTGGTGCTGACCCCGGGCGCGGCCTACTTCACCGACTCGCGCAACCCGGCGCTGTACCGGCTGCCGCTGGGTCGCGACGGTGCGCTGCCCGCAGCGGACAAGTTCACCAAGATCCCGCTGACCGGGGACTTCGCCCAGGTCGGCGAGGGGGTCAACGCCAACGGCCTGGTCACCACGCCCGCCGGGGACGCGCTGCTGGTGGTGCAGTCCAACACCGGCAAGCTGTTCCGGGTGGACCCGCGCACCGGTGTGGCCAGGACGGTGGACCTGGGCGGCGCGCTGCTGACCAACGGCGACGGCCTGCTGCGTGACGGCCGCACGCTCTACGTGGTGCAGAACCGGCTCAACGTGGTCACCGAGTTCAAGCTCGCCGCGGACGGCGGCAGCGGCAAGCTGACCCGTTCGATCACCGACCCGCGCTTCGACGTGCCGGCCACCGTCGCCCAGTTCGGTCACCGGCTGTACCTGCCGAACGCCCGGTTCACCACTCCGCCGACGCCGACCACGCCCTACAACGCGGTCGCGGTCGACATTCGGTAGTGATCAATGGCACCCCCGGCGTCGCTGGGCAGCAGGGTGAAAACCCTTGGGGGGACTGCCGATCAGCGCGCCGGGGGACTAGCCTCGCCTCTGTGCTCGTGGAGCTTTTCCAGGATGCCGCCCGTGGTTGCCGCCAGCGGAGTCCGCTCAACCACGCCTTGCTGACCGCCGCTGCCGAAGATCTGGCCGCCGGTGGCGTCACGGCGTCGGTGATGGCCGGATCCGAGCGGGACCGGCGCGGAACTGTGCCCGGTCTGCGATTCGCAGGCTCACTGCATCGGCTGGTGCTGGAGGGCAAGGCCCCCGGCCTGGCAAAGCATTACCCCAGCGTCGGTGGTGCCACCGATCTGGGCAATCTCTGGGCGGACGTCGAACCGGTGCTGGCCGAGTACGCCGACGAACTGCGCGGCCTGGTGCGCTCCACGGTCGTGCAGACCAATGAGCCCGGCCGCACCGCCCCGCTCTACGGCGGGCTGCTGGTGGCCGCGGGCCGGGCGGCCCAGGCCGCCGGGCGCACCGAGCCGTATCCGGTGCGGTTGCTGGAGATCGGCGCGAGCGGCGGGCTCAACCTGCGCCCGCACCGGGTCGGCTACCGGCTCTCCGACGGCCGGGTGCTCGGGGACAAGCGCAGCCGGTTGCAGCTCGACCCGGAGTGGACCGGCCTGCCGCCCACCGACCTGGACGCACCGCTGGAACTCGTCGAGCGCGCCGGTTGTGACCTCAAGCCGGTGGATGTGTCCACTTTGGATGGCCAGCGGCAGCTCTCCTCCTTCGTCTGGCCGGACCAGCTCGATCGCTGGCGCCGGTTGCAGCGCGCGATGCGGCTGGCCGTGGACGATCCGGTGAAGGTGGAACGCGCCGCCGGACCGGACTGGCTGCGGCGGCACCTGGCCCAGCCGCGGCCGGGCGTGCTCACCGTGGTCTGGCATTCGGTGGTGTGGCAGTACGTCTCGCCCGCGCAGCGTGCGCAGGGCCGGACCGTGCTGGCCGAGGCGGCCGCGCAGGCCACGCCGGAGAGTCCGCTCGCGCTGCTGGTCTATGAACCCCGGGAACGGGTGGGCGGATTGTTCCGGTTCGACCTGTTGCTGCGGTTGTGGCCTGCCGGAATTTCGCTCCACCTCGGCAGCGGGTCCGGACATGGGATCCCGTTCACATGGGACGAGCAACGCTGGAGCTGATGCGGAATCGCTGCTAGCCTGCTGAAGGTTTGCTCGATTTCGCGCGCTAGGAGGTGATCGCCCATGACTCTCGGTGATCCTCCTAGTAGTCGCTTCTGACTTCTTTCTTTCCTTATTTCCCGGTGCGCCCTGAGCTGGCGTAGCCGGTGACTTCTGCTGCCCTTTTCCGGCTTTCGCACAGTTCGGAACTTTGTCATGTTCGCAGTCCTTGGCGTGCCCGCACGCCGTCGTACCGTCCTGGTTGACGCCGCCGTCGCACTCGGCGTCGGCCTGCTGCTCTACCTCGCCATCCGTCTCGGCGCTGGCACCCTCGACCCGCTGCCCGAGGACCACTCACTGGCCCGGATCAGCACTGATCCCGCGGTGCTGCCCTACTACGCGGGCCGCACGCTGCTGCGGATGTTCGCCGCGTTCGCGCTCTCGCTGGTCTTCACCATGGTGGTGGGCACGCTGGCCGCGCGGTTCCGGCGGGCCGAGCGGGTCATCCTGCCCGCGCTGGACATTCTCCAATCGGTGCCGATCCTGGGCTTCCTGTCCATCACCATCACCGGTTTCATCGGGCTTTTCCCCGGCTCCACGCTGGGGGTGGAATGCGCGTCGATTTTCGCCATCTTCACCTCGCAGGCGTGGAACATGACCTTCGCCTGGTATCAGGCATTGCGCGCCCAGCCACGGGAACTCGGTGAGGCCGCGACAATGCTGCGACTGACCCGCTGGCAACGGTTCTGGAAGCTGGACGCGCCGAGCACGGTGATTCCGCTGTTGTGGAACGGAATGATGAGTTTCGGCGGCGGCTGGTTCTTCGTGGTGGCCGCCGAGGCGATCAGCGTGCTCAACCAGACCTACGCGCTGCCCGGCATCGGCTCCTACGTGGCCGCGGCCACCGAACGTGCGGAGGACGGCAGGCTGCTGCTGGCCATCGGCGCGATGGTGTTGCTGGTGCTGGCGGTGAACCTGCTGTTCTGGCGGCCGCTGACGGCCTGGGCCGAGCGGTTCCGGATCGAGGAGGCCGAGGCGGCGACCGCCCCGCGCAGCCTGGTGCTGGACCTGCTGCGCCGCTCCAGCCTGCCCCGCCGCCTGGCCGCGTTGCTGCGTCCACTCGGCGCGGGCCTGGACCGGGTGGCCAGGGTGTTCGGTCGGCCGAGGGCGGACTGGTCGGTCGCGCCGGGTCGCCGCCGGTTCGGCGACGCGGTGCTGCTGGTGGCGGTGCTGGCGTTGCTGGGCTGGGGCACGGTGTCCGCGGTCGGCTACCTCGCCGGCACCGCGAGCTGGGCCGATGTCGGTGAGGCTGCCTGGCTGGGGCTGGTCACCTTCGGCCGGGTGCTGCTGATCGTGGCGGTGTCCTCGCTGGTGTGGGTGCCGATCGGGGTGTGGATCGGGCTGCACCCGAAGGTGTCCCGGCTGGCCCAGCCGGTGGTGCAGGTGCTGGCCAGCTTCCCGACCAACTTCCTGTTCCCGTTCGTCACCGCGTTGCTGATTGGCACCGGCGTCACCCTGGACTGGGGCGGCATCCTGCTGATGAGCCTTGGCGCGCAGTGGTACGTGCTGTTCAACGTGATCGCCGGGGCCAGCGCGATCCCGGCCGACCTGCGTGAGGCAGCCGCGGACCTGCGGTTGCGTGGCTGGCTGCGCTGGCGGCGACTGATCCTGCCCGCGGTGTTCCCGGCCTGGGTGACCGGCGCGCTGACCGCGGCGGGTGGGGCGTGGAACGCCTCGATCGTCTCGGAGTACGTCTCCTACGGCGGGGACACGCTCACCGCCACCGGCCTGGGCGCCTACATCAAGACCGCCACCGAAGGCGGGAACCAGCCGCACATCCTGATCGGCGTGGTGGTCATGAGCGGCTACGTCGTCGCCCTCAACCGGCTTTGCTGGCGGCCACTGCAGGCCCACGCCCAGCGCCGCTACCACCTCTGAGCACGCGAAAAAGGAGTACCGAGATGACCATCGTGGCGCTGGAGCACGTCTCCAAGAACTTCACCGGCCTGCCCGTGCTGGCCGACATCAACCTGGAACTGCGCGCAGGCGAGGTGGTGGCGCTGCTGGGCAAGTCCGGTTCGGGCAAGTCCACCCTGCTGCGCACCATCGCCGGACTGGTCGAGCCGAGCAGCGGCCGGGTCAGCTACCGCGGCGAGGAACTGCGCGGGGCCAACCCCGGCACCGCCATGGTGTTCCAGAGCTTCGCGTTGCTGCCCTGGCTGACCGTCCGGGAGAACGTCGAACTCGGCCTGCAGGCCCGCGGCGTCGCACCGGCGGAACGGCGGCGGCGGGCCGAGGAGATGATCGACCTGATCGGCCTGGACGGTTTCGCCGGGGCCTACCCGAAGGAACTCTCCGGCGGCATGCGGCAGCGGGTCGGCTTCGCCCGCGCGCTGGTGCTGGAGCCGGACGCGCTGCTCATGGACGAGCCGTTCTCCGCGCTGGACGTGCTCACCGCGGAGAACCTGCGTGGCGAGCTGATGGCGTTGTGGGGCAGCGCGCAGTTCCCGACCAGGGCGATCTGCGTGGTGACGCACAACATCGAGGAGGCGGTGCTGCTGGCCGACCGGGTGTTGGTGCTGGGCGCGAACCCGGGCCGGATCACCGCGGAGATCACCGTGCCGCTGAGCAGGCCGAGGGACCGGCGCGGCGCGGGCTTCCTGGCCGTGGTCGACCAGATCTACACCGCCCTCACCGGGTCCGCGGCCGGTCGCACCGCGCCGGACCCGCGCACCCCGCTGATGCGCCCGCTTCCCGAGGCCACCGTCGGCGGACTGGCCGGCCTGGTCGAGCTGGTCGCGGGCAGCGGCGGCCGGGCCGAACTGCCCGAGTTGGCCGCCAAGCTGTCCTTCGAGGTCGACGACCTGATGCCACTGGTGGACGCGGCGGGCATGCTCGGCCTGGTCCAGGTCGCGGGCGCGGGCGCGCACCTGACCCTGGAGGGCCAGGCCTGGGCCGAGGCCAACATCCCGGACAGCAAGCGCCAGTTCGCCAAACTCGCCGAGGCCAACGCCCCGCTGATCGGCATGATCACCCACGCCCTGCGCACCAGCCGCACCGGCCGCCTCCGCCAGACCTTCTTCCTGGATCTGCTGCGCCGCGGATTCACCCAACAGGAGGCGATGCGGCAACTCGCCGTGGCGGTGGACTGGGGACGCTACGGCGAGCTGTTCGACTTCGACGCGGTCGCACACGAGCTGGTGCTGGCGGACGGGGAGCGGTCATGACGTTGCTGTGGTGGGAGGTCGGCGCCCGCCTGGGCTCGGCCCTGGTACTCGGTTCGATGATCGGCCTGGAACGCCAGTGGCGGGCCAGGATGGCAGGCCTGCGCACCAACGCACTGGTAGCCACCGGCGCCGCGCTGTTCGTCCTGCTCAGCGTCCTGACCCCAGGCGAGGGCAGCCCAACCCGCATCGCCGCCCAGGTGGTCTCCGGCATCGGTTTCCTGGGCGCCGGCGTGATCATCCGCGACGGCGTCAGCCTCCGCGGCATCAACACCGCGGCCACCATCTGGGGTGCCGCGGGCGTCGGCTGCCTCTCCGGCGCGGGCCTGTACCCCATCGCCGCCGCGGGCGCGGTGGCGATCGTCCTGGCCAACGTCGTCCTGCGTTCCCTGGCCCGCAAGGTGGACCGAACCCAATCCGAAACAGACCGCCGCTACCTGTACGACTTCAAGGCAGTCTGCCGAGACGCCGAGGAAGCCCACATCCGAGCCCTGGTCGTCCAGTCGGTGACCTCGGCGGGCTTCGTGTTGCAGGGCCTGGAAAGCGAGGACCTGGGCGCCTCCGGCAAGGTCGAGGTCACCGCGAGGTTGTCCGGCAAGGGCAAACAAGGCACGGAGCTGGAATCCGCGGTCAGCCGGATGAGCCTGGAACCCGGGATCAGCTCGGTGAGCTGGAGAGTGGTGGAGTCCGACCCAGAACTATGACCACAACGGCCAACACGGCGTACAACAACGGCCAACACGCCGGCGAGGGGTTCGGGTTTGAACCCCCTCCGCGCGTGTTGGCCGTTGTTGTACCCAGTGTTGGCCGTTGTGGGACACCACGTTGGCCGTTGTTGTACGCCTTGGGCGATTGCGTGCGGGTGAAGCCCGAGGACGAGCAGCCGGGGTGGCTTTTGAGGTCTGCCCGTCCGGCGCGGACGCCTTTGATCTTGGCTCTTGCCACAACCCGTCCCACAACGGCCAACGTGGCGTACGAGAACGGCCAACACGCCGTACAACAACGGCCAACACGCGGACTCGAGGTTCAGGGGTGGTTCGGGGTGGGGGCGAGGGAGCGGAGTAGGTCGCGGAGGTGCGCGCCGATGGTCTCGACGTTGGGCGGGTCCAGCACCGACAGGTGGTGGCCCGGCACCCGGACCACCTCCAACCCCGGGCAGAACTCATCCCACCCCAGCGGCGCGTCATCCCGGTCGAACCGCGGATCCTTCAGCCCACCAGGCGTCTTCTCCGCTGCGCTGTACAGCACCACCCGCCCGTCATACAGCTCGGGCTGATACCGCTCCAGCACCCGGGTATCCAGGAACGAAGTCCGCTGGTGATGCAGGATCGCCGTGCTGACCTCGACGTTGACCAGCTCGTGCGTGGTCATCTGCTCGATCAGCAGATCGATCTGCTCCTCATCGCCCAACCTGGCCAGCACGTCGTACGGCAGCTCGATCCGCCTGCCATAACTGGCCTCCAGGAAATCGGCGAACCGTCGGAAACGAAGCTCGGCCAGCCGCACCTCGTCCAGGCCGGCTGGCAACGGCAGCGGGTTCAGCGAGTCGATCATCGCCACCAGTTCCACCTCGGCACCGGCCGCCGTGAGTTGTTGCGCGACCTCGTACGCGAGGAACCCACCCAGCGACCACCCGGCCAACCGATACGGACCGTGCGGGGCAACCGCCCGGACGTGATCCAGATAGCACCCGGCCTTCTCCGTCAGTTCGCGCACGTGGTCGACCCGGTCCAGGCCATACGCCGGTTGATCGGCGTCGAGCAGGTCGACCAGCTGCCGGTACACCGCGGTGTCCCCGCCAGCCGGGTGGAAGAAGAACAGCGGTGGCTGACCGCCGTCGCGGCGCAGCACCCGCAGCGGGGACTGCCCGCTGCCGACCTCCCGCTCCCGCACCCAGCGCGCCATGCCCTCCACCGTCGGCACCCCGAACAGCTCGTCCACCCGCAGCGTGCGACCACTGCGCTCGGCCAGCAGTGCGGCGATCCGCTCGGCCTGCACCGGCGTGCCGCCGGCGGCCTCGAAAGTCTCGGTGACGCCGACCGGCCGCACCAGCACCTCCTGCCACACCGCGCTGACCAGCCGCTCGGCCGCGTCCCTCGGCGGCACCAGCACCGGTTTGGCCGGGCCGGACTCCCGCGCGCCCAGGGTGAGTTCGGTGAACAGCCAGCTCTCCAGCTCGGCGACGCTGGCCCCGCGCAACAGCACCGCGGTGGCCAGGGTCAGGCCGAAGTCGTGCTGCACCGCGTTCTTCACCCGCACCGCGAGCAGGGAATCCAGACCCAGCCCGGTCAGCGCGGTGTCGGCGGGCAATGCCTCGGCGGCGAAGCCCATCAGCCCGGCGATCCGGGCCCGCAACTGGCCACCGGCGATCCGGCGGGCCTCAGCTTGGTCCACTGTGGACAGTGCGTCGACGCCGGGCCAGTCCGGGGTGACCGCGGGTGCGGCCGGGACGAGTTCGGCGAAGAACGGTGACTCGGCCGCGGCCGGGAACAGCTCCGCCAGCGCCCGGACGTCCAGGCGCAGCACGCCGGTGGCCGCCCGGCCCGAGGCGAGCACCGCCTCCAGCGCGGCCAGGCCCTGGTCCGGGGTGATGGGGGCGACCGCGCCGACCTCGCGGTCCGCGGCCAGGCCGACCTCGGCCCAGGTGCCCCAGTTGATGGTGGCCGCGAGCTGGCCCTCGCCGCGGCGGCGGGCGGTGATCGCGTCCAGGTAGGCGTTCGCGGCGGCGTAGGCGGCCTGGCCGGGGGAGCCGAGCAGGGCGGCCGCGGAGGAGAAGCCGAGCCACCAGTCCAGTGGCAGTCCGGCGGTGGCCTCGTGCAACCGCCAGGCGCCATAAGCCTTGGGGCGCCACACCCGGCGCACGTTGTCCGCGTCCAGCCTGCCCAGCACCCGGTCGTCGAGCACCGCGGCCGCGTGCACCACTCCGCGCAGGCTCGCGCCGTCCTGGGCGGTGGCCACGATCCGTTCCGCCACCCCGGGATCGGCGATGTCCCCGGCGACCACCTCGACCAGCGCGCCGCCTGCCCGCAGTTCGGCGATCACCTGCTGGGCGGCCGAGTTCGGGTTGGACCGGCCGTTGAGCACCACCTTGCCCGCGCCGCGGTCGACCAGCCAGCGGGCCAGCACCAGGCCCAGCCCGCCGAGTCCGCCGGTGACCACGTACGCGCCGCCGGAGCGCACCACCGGGGCCTCGCCCGGTTCGGGCAGCACGGCCCGGCGCAGCCTTGCCGCGTAACGGATCCCGCCGCGCCAGGCCACCTCGTCCTCGGTGCCGCCGCCGAGCAGTTCGGCCAGCAACCCGGTCACCGCGGCGGTGTCATCGACGTCGACCCAGCTCGCCCGCAGCGCTGGTTGCTCGAAGGTCAGCACCCTGGCCAGCCCACGCAACGCGGCCGCGGCCGGGCGCACCAGCTCCGCGCCCACCACATCCGCGCCACCCACGCCGAGCAGCCACAACCTGGGCGTGAGCCCGCGGTCGGCAAGCGCGCCGACCAGGGTGGAGGCGGCCACGGTCAGCCGCAGTGCCGCGTCCAGGCCCTCGGGGCCGTCCGGTTCCGGCTGCACCAAGACGATCCCGGCCGGTGTGGTCTGGTCGAGCACGCTGGTCAGCAGCTCGGGGGTGAGGTCCACAGTGGACAGCAGGATCGGGTGCCGTCCGGCGGCGAGCAGGCCGTCGGTCAGGTCGCAGGTGAGCCGGTCGTCCTCGCCGATCACCAGCCAGGTCCCGCTGGTCTCCGCGACCGGTCCGGGCGGCGGATCAGCGCGCTGCCACACCGTTTCCAGCAGCAGCTCACCCAGCGGAACGGTCAGTTCGGTGCGCTGCACCCGGCGCACGAACACGCCGTTGATCTCCAGCACCAGCCTGCCGTCCGGATCGCTGAGCCGCACGTCGGCCAGCACGCCGCCGTCCTCGCCGGAGACCGTGACCTGGCACAGCCCGCCCTGCCCGACCTCGCCGTAGACCCGGATCGCGCCGAACTCCATCGGCAGGTGCAGCTCGTTGTCCGCGGCCGGGGGCAGGGCCGCGCCGAGCACCTGCAGGCAGGAGTCCAGCACCGCGGGGTGTGCGGCGAAGCGCGGGTTGGGCGGGGCCTGTTCGGGCAGCACCACACTGGCCGCCGCGGTGCCGTCGCCGGTGGCGTGCACCTCGGTGACCCCGGCGAAGGCCGGTCCGTGCTGCTGGCCAAGCGCCCGCAGCCGCCGGTACAGCTCGGCCCGCTCGATGCCTTCCCCGGCAAGCACATCCGAGCCGTCGAAGGGATCTATGTCCACAGTGGACACTGGCTCGGCGGCGGCGACCTTGGCGGTGGCGTGCAGCAGCCAGGCGTCGTCCTCGGCCCGGCTGTAGATGTTCACCAGGCCACGCAGGTCGCCGCCGGGGATGAGCACGGTGGTCAGTCCGGTGCGCGCGCCCAGGACGAGCGGCCGGTGCAGGGCCACGTCACTGGCCTGCACCTGGCTGACCGGCAGGCCGAAGGCGGCACTCGCCGCGGACAGCGCGATCTCCGCGTAGGCCACGCCGGGCAGCACCGGCACGTCGTCCACCCGGTGATCGGTCAGCCAGGGCAACGCGTCCAGGCCGATCTCGGCCGACCACAGGTGCCGACCGTCCTCGGGCAGCTCCAGGTGGGTGCCCAGGAACGGGTGCCCGGCGGGCAGCACGCCGCGGCGGCGGCTCGGCGCCACCCAGTACGGCTGGTGCCGCCAGGGCGTGGTGGGCAGCTCGGCCAGCGCGCCCTTGGTGCGCGGCAACGGATGTCCGGCCAGACGCAACCGGCCCAGCTCATGCCGCAGCTGCGCGCGCTCGGGTTCGTCCCGGCGCAGACTGGCCAGCACCACCGGCTCGGACTCGTGTGCCCGCGCGGTCTCGGTGATCGCCTGGGCCAGCACCGGATGCGGCGCGATCTCCAGGAACGCCCCGAACCCGTCGGCCAGCGCCGCGGTCACCGCGTCGGCGAAGCGCACCGGCCGGCGCAGGTTGGCCACCCAGTACCCGGCGTCGAAGGCGGGCTGCTCGGACACCGTGCTGTAGAAGGGGATCTCCGGTTTGCGGCCGCGCAACCCACGCAGTTCGGCGGCCAGTGCGGGCAGCACCGGTTCGACCCTGGCGGAGTGGCTGGCCACGTCCACCCGGACCAGCCGGGCCATCCGCCCACCCGCCTCCACTCGCTCGACCAGCCGCGCCACCGAATCCGAGGGTCCGGCCACCACGGTCTGCTCCGGCGCGTTGTGCACCGCGATGTCCACATCGGACAGTCCTTCGGCTGCCGCGGCCACCTCCTCGGCCCGCAGCTCCAGCACCGCCATCACCCCGGGTTCGGCAAGTGCAGCGGCCAGCCGGGACCGGGCTGTCACCACGTGCACCCCGTCGGCCAGCGACAACGCGCCGCTCACCACGGCGGCCGCCACCTCGCCCACCGAATGCCCGATCACCGCGTCCGGCCGCACACCGTAGGAGCGCCACAGTTCGGCCAGGGCCACCTGCACCGCGAACAAGGTCGGCTGCACCACGGCGAACCCGTCCAGCTCGGCCCGGTCCAGCAGCAGTCGCTTCGGTGAGAACCCGGCAAGGGCCTGCACCATTTCGTCCACTTCGGACAGTGCGTCGGCGAAGGCCGGTTCGGTGGCGAGGAGTTCCGCGCCCATGCCCGCCCACTGCGAGCCGTGCCCGGAGAACACCCACACCACGCCAGCGCCCAGCCGGTCCCCGCGGCCGGCGGCGATGTTCGGCGCGACCCGGCCCGCAGCCAGTGTGCGCAGTCCGGCAAGCAGTTCTGCCTTGTCCGCTGCGGTGATCAGGGCCCGGCTGGGTCCGGCGAACCGGCGGTGCAGCGCGTGCCGCACCGCGCCGAGATCGGCCTCCGCGGTGACCAGCCATTCGGCCAGGCTGCCCGCGGTGTCCCGGATGCGTTCTGGAGAGGGGCCGGACAACAGGTAGCCGTCCGGCCCCTCCGCCGTCGAAGCGGAGGCAGTCGCGGCTACCTCCTCGACGATCACATGCGCGTTGGTGCCGCCGAAACCGAAGCCGGAGACTCCGGCGCGGGCAGGGCGGTCCTGACGCGGCCACGGCCGGGAAACACTGGCCACCGCCAGGCCCAGCCGGTCGAACGGGATGTGCGGGTTGGGCTCGGTGAAGTGCAGGCTGGCCGGGATGGCGTCGTTGGCCAGCGCGAGCACCACCTTGATCAGCCCGGTGATGCCTGCCGCGGCCTCCAGGTGGCCAACGTTGGTCTTCACCGACCCGATCAGCAGCGGCGCCTCCGGATCCCGGCCCGTGCCGAGCACCGCACCCAGGGCGCCTGCCTCGATCGGGTCTCCGAGCAACGTACCCGTGCCGTGCGCCTCCACATAGTCCACTTCGGACGGTTCGATGCCAGCGTTGGCATAGGCGGTGCGCAACAGGGCTTCCTGCGCCTCGGGATTGGGCGCGGTGATGCCGTTGGACCGGCCGTCGGAGTTGACCGCGGAGCCGCGCAGCACCGCGAGCACCCGGTCCCCGTCCCGCCGGGCGTCGGCGAGTCGCTTGAGCACCACCACGCCCGCGCCCTCGGCCCGCACCATGCCGTTGGCCGCCGCGTCGAAGGCCCGGCACCGGCCATCCGGCGAGGTCACGCCCATCTGGTCGAAGTTGACCGTGACTCCCGGTGACAGCAACAGGTTCACGCCCCCGGCCAGCGCCACCGCGCTCTCACCCGCACGCAGGCTCTGCATGGCCAGGTGCACCGCGACCAGCGAGGATGAGCAGGCGCTGTCCACCGCGACACTGGGTCCGCGCAGGTCCAGCACGTAGGAGAGCCGGTTGGCCGCGATGCTCAGCGCCGCGCCGGTGCCGCTCCAGGCGTCGATCCGCTCGGCCTCGCTGATCGCCAGCTGCCCGTACTCGTTGCCGCTGATCCCGACGAACACCCCGGTCCGGCTGCCGCGCAGCCCGGCCGGCGCGATGCCCGCGTGTTCCAGGGCCTCCCAGCTCACCTCCAGCAGCAGGCGTTGCTGCGGGTCCATCCCGGCGGCCTCGCGCGGGCTGATGCCGAAGAAGTCGGCGTCGAAACCGGTGATGTCGTTGAGGTAGCCGCCCCAGCGGGTGGTGCGGGCCAGCACCTCGGCCGCCTCCGGCGAACCGGCGTGCCCGGCCCAGCGTTGTTCCGGCACCTCGGAAATGGCCTCCCGGCCGCCGGAAAGCAGGTCCCAGAAGGCTTTCGGGCCGTGCACCCCGCCGGGCAGGCGGCAGCCGAGCCCGACCACCGCGATCGGTTCGGCGCTGGGTGGGGCCGCTGACGCCGCGGGCGGGGCGGCGTCAGCGGCCTTCGGCGCGGCCACACCGAGCAGGGCCGCGCTGATTCCGGCGATCGTCGGGTACTCCCAGACCAGCGTCGCCGGAAGACTGCGGTCGAGGTGTTCTTCGAGCTGCCCGGACAGCGCGACCGCGTCCCGGGAGGACAGCCCGTAGCTGTCCAGCGGCTGGTGCACGTCGATCTCACCTGGCGCGCGGCCGGTGGCCTCCGCGACCCGGCGCAGCAGCCAGTCCCGCAGCTGCTGCTCGGTGCGCACGGGGCTCATGGCCGCTCCCCGTAAACCCCGCCGAGGTACTGCTCACGGGTGGCGTTGCGGGCGATCTTGCCGCTGGAGGTGCGGCGCACCTTGCCCGGCGGCACCAGCCGGAAATCGGCCAGCCGCAGGTCGTGGTGGGCCGCGACCGCCTGGCGCACGGCCAGCCCGACCAGGTCGGGATCGCGATCCTCCGCCGAGGCGTGCCGCGAGTACTCCGCGATCACCACCACCTGCTCGGAGTCATTGTCCGACAAGGCGAACGCGGCCACGTAGTCCCGCCGGATGGCCGGGTGCGCCTCGTGCACGGTGCCCTCGATGTCCTGCGGGTAGTGGTTCTTGCCGTCGATGATGATCAGGTCCTTGGCCCGCCCGGTGATGAACAGCTCGCCCTCGTGGAAGGCGCCCAGGTCCCCGGTGCGCAGCCAGCCGCGCTGTGGGGCCGAATCCGGGCCGCTGGTCAGATGGCCGTCGAAGTCCTCGGCGGACTCCTCGGGCTTCTGCCAGTACCCGTCGGCCACGTTCGGCCCGTGCACCCACACCTCGCCCACCGTGCCCTCGGGCCGGGCCGCGCCGGTGGCCGGATCCACCACCAGCACCTGCAATCCGATCCCGCTGCCCGCGCCGACCAGTGCCAGCGCGGTGTCCGAAGTGGACGGTGTGAGTCTTCCGGCGCTGAGGTCGGTCCGGTCCACGTGCAGCACGGTCGGTCCGGCCGGTCCGGTGGCGGTCACGTACACGGTCGCCTCGGCCAGCCCGTAGGACGGCCGGTGCGCCTCGGGCCGCAGCCCGGCCTGCCCGAAGGCGGCGTTGAACCGCTCGATCGTCTTGGCCCGCACCGGTTCACTGCCGTTGATCATGATCTTGACCCGAGACAGGTCCACAGTGGACCTGAACTCCTCGCTGGTGCGCGCGGACGCGTAGTCGAAGGCGAAGTTGGGTGCGGCGGTCAGCGTGTTCGGGTGCGCGGCGAGCTGGCGCAGCCAGCGTTCCGGCCGCTGCAGGAAGGCGAACGGCGTGCAGAACACCCCGCGCGCGCCCAGCAGCACCGGCACCGCCAGCATCGACATCAGGCCCATGTCGTGGAAGAACGGGATCCAGCCGGAGCAGGTGAAGCTCTGGTCCATGCCGTACGCGGCGGCGATCTGGGCCGAGTTGACCACCAGGTTCCGGTGCGTGATCACCGCGCCGCTTGGCGCGCGGGTGGAGCCGGAGGTGTACTGCAGGTAGGCCGGATCGTCCATCGACACCACCGCCGGGCGGAAGCCCACCGCGGCCAGCGGATCCACCTTGTCCACCGCGAGCACCTGCTTGGGGCTGGGCGCCAGCTCGCCGTCCAGCAGCTTGCGCACCTGTGGCAGCGCGTGCTCGGTGGCCAGCCACACCTCGGGATCGCAGTCGGCCAGCGCGCCGACCAGCCGGGAGCCGTGCAGGCTCACCTCGGGCGCGAACAGCGGCACCCCGATCACGCCCGCGTACAGGCAGCCGAGGAAGGCCACCACGTAGTTGAGGTCGTGCGGGGTCAGGATGGCCACCCTGGCGCCGGGCGCGGTGGCCTGGCGGAGCTGCGCGGCCAGCGCCCTGGCCAGCACGTCGAGTTCCCGCCAGGTCAGGGTGTGCTCGATCCCGGCCCGGTCCACGCTGTAGTCGACGAAGGTGAATGCCGGACGGTCACTGTCGGCGTTCCGGTGCAGAAATCCGGTGAGCGGCATCGACCCGGTGAAGTCGTGCTGTTCGGGCACGGCGAATTCGATGGGGGTCATCGGGGTCACCCTTTTCAGGAAGGGAGGCAGGAGTACTGGCCGCGCGTCGTCGAATGGCCGGTGTGAATCCATTGTCGAACGGATCCCGTGGAAGGCAAGATGCTTGGGTATGTGAACCCTCGCACGCGGCAGAACCTACTTTCGTAGTGCCGCCAGCAGAAATGGGAAGGAGGTGTTCAGTTCCCGTCGCCAATAGGGCCAGGTGTGGGTTCCGGCGTAGGCGTGCACGGTGGCCGGAATGCCCAGCTCGGTGAGGCGCGCGGCCAGGTCGAGGGTGCCGGGTCCGATGATCCATTCCAGTACCGAGCCGCCGGAGAATCGCCGGTCCAGCGGACCCCGCCGGCCGTCCCCGGTACTCAGGTGGAGCGGGGTGCCGCGCAGCGCCTCGGCGTTGCGGTAGGGGTCCTCGGCCAGCCAGTTCGCCCGCGAGGACCACAGTGAGCTGGTCTTTTCCCCCTCGCGACGGAGCATCGCGCGGGCGAAGGCCGGCATGCCGCGGCGGGTGGTGTGCAGCAGCCCGCTGTAGGAGGCCACCGCGCGGAAGAAGCCGGGATGCCGCTGAGCGCCGCGCAGCACGCCGTAACCACCCATCGACACCCCGGCCCCGGCGCGCACCTCATTGGCCCGGTAATGCTTTTCCAGAAGTGCGGGCAGTTCGCTGAAAACGAATTCATCCCAGTGTGGGATCGTTCCCATCCGATCCGGTGCGATCCAGTCGCTGTAGAGTCCGACCCGGCCGCCCGGTGGCATCACCACCAGGATCTCCGCCTCGTCGGCCAACCGAAGGATATCTGTCCAGTGCAGCCAGCAGGTATGGTCATCGCCCGCGCCGTGCAGCAGGTACAGCGTCGGCCAGCTATGCGTGCTCTTTCGCCACTGCTTGGGAACGAGCAGGGTGAGTTCCGTCTCCCGCCGGAGTGCGGAAGATTTCACCTGGATGTCGACCACTCGTTCGTCACGCCAGCGTTCACTGGGCATGCCACCAGCCTCCATTCATGCCGAAGGACAAATACGTGAATACCGTGGAACGGACTCGATCGCCCTGGCTGACCCTGGCCGCGGTGGCCGTCGGCTCGGTGATGACCGGCGTGGACGGCACCGCGCTCACCATCGCCGGCCCGGACCTCGCCGTCGACCTTGGCGCCTCCATCACCGACCTGCAGTGGGTGGCCAACGCCTACCTGCTGGCCACCGCACTGGCGCTGCTGCCGGCGGGCGCGCTGGCCGACCGCTACGGCCGCCGCGCGGTTTTCCTGTGCGGGGTGGCCGGATTCACCCTGACCTCGCTGGCCATCGCGCTCTCCGGCCAGGTGTGGCTGGTGATCGCGTTGCGGGCCCTGCAAGGGGTGTTCAGCGCGATGCTGCAACCGGCGGCGCTCGGCCTGATCCGGGCCGGTTTCCCTGCCAGGACACTGGGTCCGGCGATCGGCGTGTGGAGTGCGGTGGCCGCGCTCGGCCTGGCGGCCGGACCACTGCTCGGCGGGCTGCTGGTGGCGGCAGGGGGCTGGTCGGCGATCTTCTATGTCAACCTGCCGGTCGGCCTGCTCGCCATCGGCCTCACCCTGACCTTCGTCCGGGAATCCCGCTCCGGCCAGGCACTCCGGGTGCGCACCGTGCTGAACCTGGTGCGCCCCAGGCAGTTCCGGGTCGGGGTGGCCCTGGTCGCGGTGAACTTCGGCGCGTTGTTCGGGGTGCTGTTCCTGCTCACCCTCTACCTGCAGACGCACAAATCCCTGGACCCGGTGACCGCCGGGCTGTGGCTGGTCCCGGTGACCGGTGTGGTGGTGCTCAGCGCCCCGCTCGGCGGCCTGCTCACCCGTCGCCACGGCCCACTGCCGCCAGCCAGCGCCGGTCTGCTGCTGCTCGCGGTCGGCCTGGGCGCGATGGCCACCCTGGACCTGCACTCCGGCGCGGCCCAGGTCGCACTGGCCACCGTCCCGCTCGGCCTGGGTGGCGGACTGGCCCTGGTGGCGGCCACCGAGGCGATCCTGGCCGCCGCCCCGCCGGCGGAGGCGGGTCTGGCCTCGGCGGTGCAGCAGGTGGCCGGTCAACTCGGCGGCCTGGCCGGGATCGCCGTGCTGGGCTCGATCCTGGCCGGTGGTCGCGACTTCACGCACGGGATGCACCTGGCCGTGCTGGTGGCCGCGGCCGCGGTCATCCTGAGCGCGCCGCTCGCCGTGCTGCTGCGGCGTCATTGAGCACCGACACCGGTCGAGGGCGGGAAAGCCTGCTGGGCCACCAGATCGCCCGGCCCAGGTCCACCGCGAGCGCGGGCACCAGCAGCGAACGCACCACCAGGGTGTCCAGCAGCACGCCGAAGGCGACCAGGAAGGCGATCTGGGCCAGGAACAGGATCGGCAGCACCGCCAGCGCGGCGAAGGTCGCGGCCAGCACCACCCCGGCCGAGGTGATCACCCCGCCGGTCACCGACAGCCCGACCAGGGTGCCGGCCTCGGTGCCCCGGCGGGCGGCCTCCTCGCGCACCCTGGTCATCAGGAAGATGTTGTAGTCGATGCCCAGCGCGACCAGGAACACGAAGGCGTACAACGGAACCCCGGGATCGGCGCCGGGGAAGTCGAAGACGTGGTTGAACACCAGCGCGGAGACTCCCAGGGTGGCCGCGAAGCTGAGCACCACGGTCAGCATCAGCAGCAGCGGGGCCAGCAGCGAACGCAGCAGCAGGGCCAGCACCACCAGGATCACCAGCACCACCAACGGGATGATCAGCGCCCGGTCCCGCAACGCGGTGTCCTGCACGTCCAGCTGGGCCGCGGTCGGCCCGCCCACCACCGCCGAGGCCCCCGGCACCGCGTGCACCGCGGTCCGCAACGCGCGCACCGCCTCGATCGCGGCCTCGCTGTCCGCGGCCGAGCGCAGGGTGGCGTTGATCTCCACCCGGCCGTCCACCACCTTGGGCAACGCCGTCGCCTCGGCCACGCCCGCCACCCCACGCGCGGCCACCAGCACCGGTTCCACCGTGTCCGCCGCGGTCACGATCACCGCGGGCGAGCCGCTGCCGCCGGGGAAGTGCCGTCCCAGCGCCTGCTGCCCGTACACCGAGTCCACTGTGGACAGGAACACGTCGGTCTGGGCCACCCCGTCCGCCTTGAGCTGCGGCACGAAGGCCACCCCGAACAACAGCACCGCGGTGGTCAGCACCCAGGTCCAGCGCGGCCTGCGGCCCACCAGGTTCGCCACCCGGCCCCAGATCCCGTCCTTGGCCGCCGCCGGTTTCCGCGGCCAGAACGCACTACGCCCCAACAACATCAGCGCGGGCGGCAGGAAGGTCAGCGAGGCCAGCAGCGAGGCGACGATGCCGATCGCGGCCACCGGGCCGAGGCCCTTGTTCGAGTTGAGATCGCTGAACAGCAGGCACAGCATGCCCAGCACCACGGTCCCGGCCGAGGCGCAGATCGGCTCCAGCGAGGCCCGCCAGGCCCGCCGCATGGCCAGTCGCGGCCCGGCCTGCCGCAACTCCTCCCGGTAGCGCGCCACCAGCAGCAGCGCGTAGTCGGTGGAGGCGCCGAAGACCAGGATGAACAGGATGCCCTGGCTCTGCCCGTTCAGCGTGAGCACCCCATCCCTGGCCAGCCGGTACACCACCGCGGCCGCGCCCAGCAACGCCAGTCCGGCCGTGGCCAGCACCACCACCGGCAGCAGCGGACTCCGGTAGACCAGCACCAGGATCAGCGCCACCACCGCCGCGGTCACCCCCAGCAGCAACCCGTCGATGCCGCCGAAGGTGGCCGCGAAGTCCCCGACGATCCCGGCCGGTCCGGTCACGTGCGCGCTCAACCCGCCGGGCAGGCCCTCGCGGACCTTGTCCCGCAACGCCTTGACCGTCTCCCCGGCCCGGAACCCGTCACTGCCGTCCACCGGCAGCAGCGCCTGCGCCGCCCTGCCATCCGGCGCGGGCACCACCGGTGAGGCTGTTCCCTTAAGTCCGTCCACAGTGGACGCACGCTGTACCGACCGGGCGATCGCGTCCTGATCCGCTTGCGTCAGGCCGGAATCGCGTTCGAAGACCAGCACCGCGGGCAGCACATCGGCCTCGGTGAAGCGCTTCTGCTCGTTCGCCGCCCTGGTCGCCTCCGCACTGGCGGGCAGGAAGGAGGCGTTGTCATTGCGTTGGACCTGGGACAACTTCCCCAGGTCGGGCAGGCCGACGGCGCCGATCACGATCCAGGCGAGCAGGGCGAACGCGGGCAGCACAAGGCGAAGACGGGACACCGGGACCCCCTGGCGGCTGGGCGAGGAAACCCGATGATGAACGCCGCCACCAGAGCGCAGACCAGCCGAAGGTCGGGTGCGCCCGGTGTCCTGTCACACAGCCCGTCCGGTCACCCCAGGTTTCAGGGCAGCGACACCGGCGTCATCGTCCAGCGGCCGTCCATGTGCACCGTTGGCAGGTGCAGGATGCCCCTGGAGCCCTCCGGCCGCCGGAACTCGACCGCGAGCTGCATCCGCCCCCTGACCAGCTCGGAGCGGGTGGAGATGTCGGTGACCCCGGCCTCGGCGAAGCCGGCCACGGTGGCCTGGGCGGCTTCGTCGGCGCCGGATTTCAGCGAGACAAGTTCGGCCAGTTGCCCCGAGTCGGCGGCCCGCAGGGCCTCGGTGACCCGGTCGGCCAGTTCCTCGACCGTCTGGGTGCCGTGCTCGGGCCGGTTGGAGATCATCAGGACGATCGCGATGATCCACCCGATGCCGAAGAGCACCATCCAGGTGCGCGGGCTGCGCGCTGCCTTGGTCAGCATCTCGTCACAGCCACTGGTTGCGGCGGAAGATGCGGTACAGGACCGTGCAGGCCACCAGGACCACGCCCAGCACGACGGGATACCCGTAGGTCCACTTCAGCTCGGGCATGGTGTCGAAGTTCATCCCGTAGATACCGGCGACCATGGTCGGCACCGAGATGATCGCCACCCAGGCGCTGATCTTGCGCATGTCGTTGTTCTGCCGCATGGTGATCTTGGCCAGCACCGCGTCGATCAGCGTGGTCAGCATCTCGTCGAAGGTGACGATGCGGTCGTGCACCGTGGTCAGGTGGTCGTCGACGTCCCGGAAGTAGGACCGGACCTCATCGGGCACCAGCGGGATGTAGCCCTCGGCCAGCCGCCGCAGCGGGGTGGCCAGCGGGCCAACCGCCCGGCGCAGCTCCATGACCTCGCGCTTCATCAGGTAGATCTGCTCGGGGTCCACCGCGCTGCGCGGGTCGAAGACCTCCACCTCGAGGGTGTCGATGTCGTCCTCGACCGCGCTGGTGACCTCCAGGTAGGTGTCCACCACGTGGTCGGCGATGGCGTAGAGCACCGCGGCCGGACCCAGCGCCAGCTTGGCCGGGTCCTGCTCAAGCTCGGCCCGCAGCCCGGCCAGCGCCTGGTGCTTGCCGTGCCGGACGGTGATCACGAAGTGGCGGCCGACGAAGACCATCACCTCGCCGGTCTCCACGATCTCATTCGCCGTGGTCGGCGACTCGTGCGCGACGTAGCGGACCGTCTTGAGCACCATGAACAGGCTGTCGTCGTAGCGCTCCAGCTTCGGCCGCTGGTGCGCGTGCACCGCGTCCTCCACGGCCAGCTCGTGCAGCCCGAAGGTCTCCGCGATGCTCTGGATCTGCTGCTCGTCCGGCTCGTGCAGGCCGATCCAGACGAAGCCGGTGCCGCGCTTGCGGACCTCCTCCACCGCGCCGGTGTGGGTCCAGCGGCCGGGCAACCGCTTGCCGTCCACGTAGACACCGCAGTCGACCACATAAGCGGAAAGCGGCACGGGAATCTGCTGCGGCATGGCACTTCCGTTACGGGGAGCACGGCCGCGCAGGCCGAGCGTGGGCAGAACGGACATGGAGGGCTCCAGTCGAACGCGACGCGAACACGGGTGTGCGGCCGGAACCTGGCTGGGGTTCCGGCACGAGAGCGCGTCCCGACCGGTCGATGGGTCCTACCTCGTTGTAGAAGGCCCACCGGTGAGGACGCGGTCGGTACTGGGAGGGTTGCTGTCCGTACTCATCGCATCTCACCTCCTCGGGGCCGTGGCCGGAACGGTGGATTCGCTCACAGACCGGTTGTCGAGACTACCCGTACCCGGGCAACACTGTCCTCCCCGGTCCTGCTGGTCCGGGCACCACCCTTGGGAGGCAGCGTGCAGTTCGGGCGGTACTTCGAGGAGTTCGAGGTCGGCGCGGTCTATAAGCACTGGCCGGGAAAGACGGTCACCGAGTACGACGACCACCTGTTCTGCCTGATCACGATGAACCACCACCCGCTGCACCTGGACGCCCACTACGCGGGGGAGACCACCGACTTCGGCAAGAACGTGGTGGTCGGCAACTACATCTACTCGCTGCTGCTGGGCATGTCGGTGGCCGATGTCTCCGGCAAGGCCATCGCCAACCTGGAGGTCGAGTCGCTGCGGCACATCAAGCCGACCTTCCACGGTGACACCATCTACGGCGAGACCGAGGTGCTGGACAAGACCGAGTCCAGGTCCAAGGACGACCGGGGAGTGGTCTACGTGGAGACCAAGGGTTACAAGCAGGACGGCACCGTGGTGTGCGTGTTCCGGCGCAAGGTGATGGTGCCCAAGCGCAGCTACGGCGAGGCTCGCGGTGGCGAGCAGCCCGGCCGCCCCGAGCCGAAGGTCTGAGCCCGATGAGCGCACCGGCCGCCGAGCGGCTGCGCCAGTTCGCGGCGGAGCAGTCCGCCGCCTCCCCGCTGTACGAATGCCTGGCCGCGGGTGCGGCCGAGGACGCCGGGGTGACCGCCCTGGTTGGCGATGCCTCGCCCGAGTTGTTCCTGGCCGCGGCCCAGCGGGTGCTCTTCCGCGAGCCCTGGCACGCCCTGACCCGCTACTACCCCGCGCTGGGCGGGGCCGATGGTCCGGACGGCGAGCTGTGGCCGCTGTTCCGCTCCTTCGTGCTCGAACGCGCCGACTCGATCCGGCCGCTGCTGGCCGAGCGCTCGGTGCGGGAGGAGCTGGTCCGCCCGGCCGCACTGCTCTACCCGGGCCTGGCCGTGGTGGCCAAGGAGGCGGGCAAGACCCCGATCGGCCTGGTCGAGGCCGGGGCGGGGGCCGGGTTCCGGCTGGTCCTGGACCGCTACGGCTTCCGCTACTCCGTCGAGGGCGGCGGACCGGACATCAGCCGCGGCAAGAAGACGGCCCGGCTGGTGCTGGACTGCCAGGTCATCGACCAGGCGGGCAAACCGGCCGAGGCCTTCGGCAAGCAGGCCAAGCTGCCCGCGATCGCCGAGCGGGTCGGCCTGGACGCGGACCCGGTGGACGTGGCCGACGAGGACGAGCTGACCTGGCTGGAGGCCTGTGTCCGGCCCGACCAGCCCCGGCGGCTGCGGCTGCTCCGGCTGGCCGCGGACGAGGTCATGGCGGCCAAGCCACCGCTGCTGCGGACCGACCCGGTCACCGGACTGGCGGCTGCCGCGGCCCGGATTCCGGCGGAAAACCCTCTGGTGGTCACCAGTTGCGGGCTGCTCGACGGTCGTTCCGGGGACTTCGCGACGGCCTGGGTGGACGCGTTGCGCACGCTCGCGAGTCACCGTCCACTGTGGTGGGTCAGCCAGGAGAGTTACCAGGGCTTCCCGGCCGAACTCCGTGACGGGGCGGCTCACCTGGCCGAGGCCGACCGGGTGCTGAGCGTGATCAACTGGGCCGACGGCAAGGTCCGGGTGCGCAGACTGGCTACCGCCGATCGGTTGACCCGAGGACTCACCTGGCTCGGTCCGAACTAGTCGGGCGTGGTTCCGGCCCTGGCGCCGGCGGGGAGCGCTCCCCACCCGGCGAGCGCCTCCGCCAAACCGGGCGAAAGGGACCCTGCGCTGTGCAGTGCGTCGAAGATCACACCGTCGATCCAGGCCACCGCCGAAGCGTCGTCACCAGCCCGGATAAGCCCGGCGTTCGCCCGTACGGAGTAGTCGTGGATCACATAGACGCCGGTCAGTGACGGCCGCTCCACCGAACCGATCCAGCGATCGATCGCCCCGGTCAGGCCGGTCTCCTCGGACAACTCCCTGATCACAGCCCTGTGATCATCTTCTCCCGGCTCCACCCGGCCCCCCGGGATGGACCAGGAACCGGCCGCCGGGGGCTGGCCTCGACGGATCAACAGAATGCGTCCGATCGGGTCGAAGACGACTGCGCCGACACAGCGGACGCGCTGGTCCTGGGCCTCCGGCATGACCACGGAGAGTAGTTCACCTGGGAAGGCCACGTGATCCGCTGCCCCAAGTGCGGTACAAATCTGCCATAGCGCGGCGGAGTGCGGTACAACGGTTCCGCAGGCGCCAACAAGGCCGTTAGCGGACGGGGTTGGTTTACATGAACTTGAAGAAGATCCTGATCTTCGCAGGTGTTGCTCTGGTTCTCTTCTTGCTCGTTACACAGCCAACGCAGGCAGCGGACGGCGTCACCGGCATCCTCGGCACGCTTCGTGGCGCGGCAGAGTCGATCATCACCTTCGTCCGGTCGCTGTTCAACTAGCGGCCGGGGGTAGCCACACGTGTTCTCGCCTCGTGACTCAGACGAGTACCTGCTCGACACCGAGCGGCGCGTCATCCGCGTGCGCCGGCACTGGGCCAGTCTGCTCTGGGACATCTTCGAGGCGATGGCGCTGCTCGCCGGAGCAGTGATGATCTCCTACCTGCTGCCACCGGATGCCTGGATCATCCAGAACCTCCTGTGGTACGCGGCGCTGGTCATCCTGCTCCGGTTCGCCTACATCGTCATCGACTGGTGGGTCGAACGACTGGTCATCACGGACAAGCGCTTCATGATCACCAGTGGGGTGTTCACCACCAAGGTGGCCATGATGCCGGTGACCAAGGTGACCGACCTGACCTTCGAGCGGACCATGACCGGGCGGATGCTCGGTTACGGCACGATCGTGGTCGAGTCGGCCGGTCAGATCCAGGCGCTCAACAAGATCGAGTACCTGCCGAAGCCGGAGCAGATCAACGACGCCATCTCCGAGCTGGTGTTCGGTGACAAGAAGGCCCAGGCCGAGCGCTTCACCATGATGAAGGCCAAGAAGCAAACAGCCGGTAAGAAGATCATCGGCTGAATGGTCCACACTCGTGGGTGTGCTCATCGACCTGCACGCCCACACGACCGCGTCCGACGGAACCGACACCCCGGCCGAACTGATGGCCGCGGCGTCGGCCGCCGGACTGCACGCGGTGGCGATCACCGATCACGACACGACAGCCGGCTGGGCCGAGGCTGAGCAGTCTCGCCCGGCCGGCCTTCGCGTGGTCAGGGGCGCTGAGCTGTCCTGCATCGCGCCGGACGGCCGGGGCAGCCGGGTGACCGTGCACCTGCTGGCCTACCTGTTCGACCCGGACTCGCCCGCGATCGTGGCCGAACAGACCCGGCTGCGCGCCGAGCGCCGCGCCCGGCTGCGGCTGATCGCCGAGCGGATGGCCGCCGACGGGGTGCCGGTGGACCCGGACGCGATGTTCGCCGGGCTGGCCCCCGACGCCTCGGTCGGCCGCCCGCACCTGGCCCGCGTGCTGGTCAAGGCCGGGCTGGTGAACACGGTGGACGAGGCGTTCGCGAAGTACCTGCGCGATGGCGGGGCCTACTACCTGCCGCGCACCGACACCCCGGTCCAGCGCGCGGTGGAGATGATCGCCGAGGCGGGTGGGGTGACCGTGTTCGCGCACCCCTTCGCCCGGCGGCGCGGTCCGGTGGTCGAGGCCGAGGTGATCAGGGACCTGGTCCGGCACGGGCTGACCGGGGTGGAGGTCGACCACCCCGACCACGAGCCCGCCGACCGGGACGAGCTGCGTGCGCTGGCCCAGGCGGAGAACCTGGTGATCACCGGCTCCAGCGACTACCACGGCACCAACAAGACCGTCCGGCTGGCGGCCGAGACCACCGCGCCGGAGCAGCTGGAGGCGCTGGTGGCCAAGGCGAGCGCGGTGCCGGTACTCGGCTGAGTGTGACCGCCGACGCGGAGAGTGTCGGTGGGGGTGCGTACGGTGGGCGTCGTGGGTCAGCTTGGACTGGAACTGGAAGGCATGCCGCGCAAACTGGTGCGGGTGACGCCGGCGAAGCTGGCCACCTGGACCGGGTGTCCTCGGCGGTACCGGATGAGCTACCTGGACCGCCCGGCGCTGCCGCGTGGCGGGGCCTGGGCGCACAACACGCTGGGCGCGGTGGTGCACAACGCGCTGCGTGCCTTCTTCGACCTGCCGGTGGCCCGGCGCACCCCGGAACAGGCCGAGGCGCTGGTGGTCCGGCACTGGAAGGGCGACGGCTTCCAGGACGGCGAGCAGGCCGGGACCTACCGGGAGCGGGCCCGCGGCTGGGTGCACGAGTACGTGGCCAACACCGATGTGAGCATCGAGCCGGTCGGGCTGGAGCGCTGGGTGTCCGCGCCGACCGGGCGGATCGTGGCCGAGGGCCGGGTGGACCGGATCGACGAGCGGGACGGCGAGCTGGTCATCGTCGACTACAAGACCGGCAGGCACGCGCTGACCACCGATGACGCCAGGGGTTCGCAGGCGCTGGCGCTGTACGCGCTGGCCGCGGCCCGCACGTTGCGGCGGCCCTGCCACCAGGTCGAACTGCACCACCTGCCCACCGGTCAGGTGCTGAGCTGGGAGCACACCGACGAGTCGCTGGCCCGCCAGGTCCGCCGCGCCGAGGAGGCCGCCGACGAGCTGGCCACGGCCGGGGAGGAGCTGGCCGCCGGTGGCGACCGGGAGGCGTTGTTCCCGACGGTGACCGGACGGCACTGCACCTGGTGCGATTTCCGCAGGCACTGCCCGGAAGGCCGGGCGGCCGCACCGGAGATCGAGCCGTGGGCGATGCTGGCCCCATGACCGGAGCATTGGACGAGACACCGCGCCGGGTCCGGCTGGGTGCGGTGCTGCGCGGCCTGAGCGGGTCGGTGGCGGCCGCGGTGGTGCTGCTGGCGGTGCTGGTGATCGGCGCGCAGATCTTCGCCGCCACCGAGTCCTGGGCCGGGCCGGGCTGGTTCGCGGTGATCGGGCACGTGGTGGCCGCGGTGCTGGCGGTGCTGCTGCAGTTCTTCGCCGACCGGCGGACCGGGGCCGGGGCCTGGGGCGCCGGGATCGGCGTGCTGGTGGTGGCCGGGGCCGCGCTGTGGCTGTGGTGGTGGAGCTAGACCGCGTAGGCCAGGTCGTCGCGTAGTTCGGCCAGGCCCTGACCGCGGGTGCGCACCGGTTCGTAGCCGAGCTGGACGCGGGCCTTGCTGATGTCCAGGGTGCCGGTCAGGCCCGCACGCCACAGCGTCAGGTAGTCCAGCGGCGGCGGGCCGGGCAGCCGCAGGGCCTGCCAGCTGGTCTCGCTGAGCGCGGTCAGGGCATGCGCCCGGCGGTAGGAGATCGACCTGGTCGGGGCGGTCAGGCCGTCGGCGGCGAGCAGGTCGGCGATGAAGTGCCGGTAGGCCACCGGGTCGTGGTCGGTGACGAAGTAACTCTCGCCCGGACGGCCACGCCGGGCGGCCAGCAGCAGTGCGTGCACCGCGTTGGCCACGTGCGTGGTGTCGGTGAGCTGGGAACCGCCGCCGATCCAGCGGAACCGGTCCGCGCGCACCGCCGCGCGCAGCCGGGGCGTGCGTGCATCGCCCGCGCCCCACAACAGCCTTGGCCGGATCAGCACCGGGGCCAGGCCGGTGGCCAGCAACGCGGCTTCGGCGCGGGCCGTGGCGGCGGCCCTTGGTGAGGGCGAACGGGGCTGGCGCGGGCTGAGTTCGGTGGCCTCGACCAGGGGTTGGCCGTGCTGCACGGCGGCGTCCGAGCTGAGGCAGACCAGGCGGCGCGGGGCGCAGGCCAGGATCCGGCGCAGGATGGCCGGGCTGAGCCGGGCGGTGAGGAAGAGGACCTCGATCTCCCGGGCCGCCGGGCTGAGCACGCGGTGGCCCTGGGCGGCCAGCTCGGTGATCAGGCGGGCGCCGACGAACCCCGCGCCCCCGATCACCGCCACCCGCACCGGCACGTCCTTTCGTCCGGGTCCATCCAGGCACCGGCGAGCGGTCCTGGCAACCGTGGGGTTTGCCGGTGGCACAACGGGTTCGGCCGGGCCAGGCGGACGGGGGTGCCGACCTGCGGCGGCGGCCTATGGCTTCGGTAAGTCCTTCGGTTGGGGTATTGACTCGAAAATCGGATGTGAGCGGTCGCACCCGCGGCCGCTCACTAGCATCGGCACAAAGCCGAGGGGAGCGCATGCCGGAGCGGACCGTGCTGGAACGGGGGGCCGAACTCGCCGTGCTCGAGGACCTGGTGCGCCGGGTGCGGGACGGTGGCTCGGCGCTGGTCGTGCTCGACGGCCCGGCCGGGATCGGCAAGACCACGCTGCTGCGTTCGGTGCGGGCGCGGGCCGAGGTGGCCGGGCTGCCGGTGGTGACCGGGGTGGGCAGCGAGCTGGAGCGGCAGTTCGGCTTCGGCGTGGTGCGCCAGCTGATCGAACCGCGACTGGCCGCGGCCGGGGCGGCCCGCCGGGAGCAGTGGTTCACCGGCCCGGCCCGGTTCGCCCGGCCGGTGCTGGAGGAGGCGCCCGGTCCGGTGGACGCGGTGCCCGCGGACGCGCTCGGCGCGGCCCTGCACGGGCTCTACTGGCTGCTGGCCGGATTCGCCGACCACGGGCCGTTCCTGGTGCTGGTCGACGATGTGCACTGGGCCGACCTGTCCTCGCTGCGCTGGCTGGCCTACCTGGCCCGGCGGCTGGACGGGCTGCCGGTCGGCCTGCTGCTCGCGGTGCGCGCGGGGGAGACCCCGGCCGATCCGCGGGCGGTGGAGGAGATCCTGGCCAGTCCACTGTGTCAGGTGCTGCGGCCGGAGCCGTTGAGCGCGACCGCCGTCGGGGACCTGGCCAGGGTCGAGCTGGGCGGGCCGGTGGCGGCCGAGTTCGCGGCCGCCTGTGTGGACTCCACCGGCGGGAATCCGTTGCTGCTGACCGAATTGCTCCGCGGCCTGCGCGCGCACCGGGTCACCGGGGCGGCCGAGGAGACCGGGCTGGTGCCGGAGTTCGGGGTGGCCGCGATCGCCACCGGCGTGCTCGGGCGGCTGCGCCGGTGCCCGCCGGAGACCGGCCAGGTCGCCGACGCGGTCGCGGTGCTCGGTCCGGCGGCCACCCTGGCCCAGGTCGAGCGGCTGACCGGGCTGGGCGGGCCGCAGGTGCAGGCGTGTGTGCGGCGGTTGGTCGCGTTGGGACTGTTCGCTGTGGACGGTCCGCGGTTCGTGCATCCGATGGTGCGCGAGGTGGTCTACCGGGATCTGCCGACCGGGGCACGTTCCGCGCTGCACGAGCGGGTGGCCGAGCTGATGCAGGCCCGCGCGGCCGGGTTCGAGCGGGCCGGACCGGACCAGGTGGCCACCCACCTGCTGCCGGTGGCGCCCGCCGGCGTGACCTGGCGGGTGACCGCGCTGCGGGCGGCGGCCGCGGTGGCCAGGACCAGGGGCGCGCCGGAGACCAGCGCCGCCTACCTGGCCCGCGCGATCGAGGAGGGCCCGGAGGTCGCGCCGGAGCTGCACGCCGAACTGGGCCGGGCGCAGCTGCACTTCGACGGACTGGCCGCGGTGCGCACCCTGGGCATCGCGCACGAGCGCGCCGAGGACCAGGCCAAACCGGGGCTGACCGTGGACCTGGCCAGGGCGCTGCTCACCGTCGGCCGCGGTGCCGAGGGCCTGTCCCTGATCACCGCCGCGGTGACCGCGGCCGAGGGCGGCAGCGCGCACGGCTACCTGCAGAGCGAGCTGTACTTCCTGGGCTGGCAGCACAGCGGCACCGCGCCGATGATCACCCAGCGGCTGGCCGCGGTGGCCGAGACGGATGAGTCCGGCCTGCTCGGCCTGCGCTCCTGCCACGAGGTGTTCCGGCTCGGCTCACCCGCGCTGGCGGTGGCCCAGGCCCGGCGGGCACTGGCCGGTCCGGCGCTCTACACCGAGCACTGGGGCCCGCACATGTCCGCGGTGATGACCCTGATCCGCTGCGACGACCTGGACCGGGCCGCCGCGGTGACCAGCGAGGCGGTCACGCACGCCCGGCGGCAGGGCTCCTTCCTGCGCTACGCGCTGTCCACCTGCCTGCGCGTCCAGGTCCGGCTCCGCCAGGGCAGGCTCGACCTGGCGCTGGCCGACGCCGAGGAGTCCATCGGCGACCGCGATCCCGGCTGGCAACCCCTGGCCGCGCACCGGTACGCGCACTACCTGGACGTGCTGCTCGCCCTGGACCGCACCGACGACGCCCTCGAACTGCTCTACCGGATGGAACTGGACGGCGAACTCCCGGAACTCTGGCACTTCAACCAGGTCCTGGACGTGCGCGGCAGGCTCCGGCTGGCGCTGGGCGACCTGGACGGCGCACTGGCCGACTTCACCGAATGCGGCCGCAGGCTCGCCGTCTGGGACGTGCGCAACCCGGCGGTGATCCCCTGGCGCGGCTACCAGGCCCTCGCCCTGCACGCCGCGGGCCGCCGGAGCGAGGCACTGACCGCCCTCGCCCCGGAGCTGGCCGCGGCCCGGCAGTGGGGGCTGCCCTGGACGCTGGGCACGGTGCTGCGGGTGGCGGGTACGGTCACCGGCGGCCGGGCCGGGGAGGCTTTGCTGGCCGAGGCGCTGGCCGTGGTCGAACAGGCCGAAGTGGGCCTGGTGCACGCCGAGGTGCTCGCCGACCTGGGGCTGCTGCGGCACCGGCTGGGCGCGGAGCAGTCCGCGCGGGAGACCCTGCGCCGGGCGCTGGCCGTGGCCGAGCAGTGCGGCGCGATCGCGGTGGGCCGCCGGGCAAAGGCCGGGTTGCGGGCGGCCGGCGGGCGGCAGCGGCGGGCCGAGCACACCGGTCCGGCGGCGCTGACCGGCACCGAGCGGCGGGTGGCCGCACTGGCCGCGGACGGCCGGTCCAACCCGCAGATCGCGGCCGAACTGACCGTGGGCGTGCGCACGGTGGAGATGCACCTGACCAACGCCTACCGCAAGCTCGGCGTCTCCGGCCGGACCGAACTGACCGCCGCGCTGGGCGGCTAGGGCAGCACCAGCAGGCGCAGCAGGCGTTCGGTCTCCGCGGCCGGGTCGGTGGTCAGGCCGGTGTGCACCGGACCGGGCTGGATCACCGTGCTCTTCGGCGCGGTGAGCTGGCGGAACCGCTGCCCGATGCTCTGCTCCGCGGTCGGCCCGACCGCCGCGTCCGAGCACACCCCGGCCAGCGAGCGCAGCACCGAGGAGATCGCCACCGGATCCGCGGTGGGATCCAGCGCCCGCAACCGGTCCTGGTCCAGGTGCACCCGGGAGCCCAGGTAGCCAAGGCGGTGGCAGTAGACCAGCACGCCCGCGTTGATGGACTCACCGCGTTCGACCCGGGGGATCACCCGCAGCACGGCGTACTCGAAGGGGTAGCGCTGCTCGGTCATCGCACGTCCCCCGGCAGGTGCTTGAGCCACTCCGGCCGGTTCTGGCCCCGTTCCGGGACCACCCGGTCGTTTCCCCGGTTCACCGCCGTCTCCACCAGACCGGGCAGCCAGGCTTCGCGGGCGGCGAGGCGGGCGCTCAGCTGGTTGACGTAGGCCCGGCGCAGCTCGTCGGTGCTGTCGAAACCGGGTTCGTCAGCGAGCCAGTCGTCCGGGACCTTGGCCAGCACCTCGGTGAGCAACTCGGTGGTGACCAGCGGGGCCAGTGCCGCGTCGGCGGCAGGCACGTCCGGGCCGAACTCGATCAGCAGGTGGTCGGAGGCCTTGTACGGCCGAGCCGCCGAGGCCGCCGCGCCCGGCCAGTTGTGGTGGAAGATCAGCGTGGCGCCGTGGTCGATGAGCTGCGGTTTCCCGTGCCAGTACAGCATGTTCGGGTTCTTCCAGGACCGGTCCACGTTGCCGGTCAGCGCGTCGAACCACAGCACCCGCCCGGCGAAGTCCGGCTCGGCGGTGAACGCGCCGGGGTCGAAGTCCAGCGCACCCGGCAGGAAGTCCATACCCAGGTTCAGCCCGTGGCTGGCCTTGAGCAGGTCCTGGACCTCCTCGTCCGGCTCACTCGGCGCCAGCGCCTGGTCCACCTGAGCGGTCACCAGCTCCGGCACCGGCAGCCCCAGCGCCCGCGCCAGCTCCCCGGTGACCACCTCGGCGACCAGCGTCTTGCGCCCCTGCCCCGCACCCCGGAACTTCACCACGTAGGTGCCCAGGTCGTCGGCCTCCATCAGGCCGGGCAGCGAACCACCCTCGCGCAGCGGGGTGACGTATCTGGTCGCGGTGACGTGGCGGAGCACGGTCGCGACTTTAGGCCAGCCAGGCCCGCCAGGTCGGGAGCAGGGTGGCCAGCAGGGTTTCCGGGTTCTCGGTGTTGGCCGAGTGCGCGGCCCCGGCGACCACGGCGAAATCGGCGTCCAGGCGGTCGGCCATGTCCCGCTGGGTGGCCACCGACCAGGCGTCGTCGTGCTCGCCGCAGACCACCAGCGCCGGGGTGCCGCCGGTGCGCAGGGCCGCGGCCAGCCTGCCTACCAGGTCCGGTTCGCGGCGCAGGCCCTCGGCCATGCCGAGCAGGCCGGCCGCGCTGGACTCCAGGAATCGGACCCGGAACAGCTCCTTGAGCGATTCGGGGGTGTTCTCCCAGTTCGCCGAGGCGGCGTCGCGGGCCTCGCGGAGTTGCTGGGCCGCGGGCACCCCGCCGGCGCGCAGCAGGGGTTCACCGGCCTCCAGCGCGCGGCGGCGTTCGCCCTCGGGCAGTTCGTTCGGGCCGGAGGAGAGCAGCGTCAGCCCGTCCACCCGCACCCCGGAGAGTACCGCGCCCCTGGCCACCAGGCCGCCGAAGGAATGGCCGAGCAGCAGCACCTTGCGGCCGCCCGCGGCGAGCTGGGTGAGCAGTTTGGCGATCACCCCGCCCAGCGCGGCAGGCAGGTACGCCGACGGGTCGTCCGGGCCCGGCGACTCGTACTGGCCGGGCAGATCGATGGCGTAGGCGGTGAAACCCGCCTCCGCCAACGGGTCCAGCAGCGGCACGAAGTCCTCTTTGGACCCGGTGTAGCCGGGCAGCAGCACCGCGATCGCACCCCGGTCGGCCGCGGCCGACGGCACCGCGTGCAGGGCGGCGATCGGTCCGTAGTCGCCCGCCAGGTCGACGCGACGCGCCCGGTGCGGGCTGAGCTGGGAGTACGGCAACACGCTCACGTGCTGAGTCTGCCTCACCGAAGCCCGGAAATCGCGAAACCTGCTCAGCGCAGCGCCACCAGCGTGCCGCCGCGCTGCTCGACCAGGACCGGCCCGGCACTGGCCAGCGTCACCAGCCCGCGGTAGCCCTCCCGGTTGAGCGGCAGCCTGCCCAGCAGCGCGCCGGAGTTCGGGTCCGCCACGGACAGTCCGGCCGGGGTGGGCACCATCAGCCTGCCCGCGAACAGCGTGCCGGGGCCGAGCGTGTTCTCCATCGTCCACAGTGGAGTCATGGTGGCCGAGGCCAGCGCGATCGTCCTGGAGCCGGTCCACCAGTAGACGACGGTCGGCACCGTGGAGGCCGGTTCCCCGCTCGGGCAGGTGGTGTTCGCGGCGAAGGTCAGCGGGGTGGCCGTGCCGTCCGAGCAGCGCGCGCTCAGCGCGACCGTCGTCGGCGCCACACCACCGTCCGGATCGCCCTGGAGGTCGCTCGCCGGCAGGTTCAGCGGCACCTCGGAGACGGGCGCGCCATTGCCGTCGTAGATGGCCAGCCGCGCCGGGTCGGGCAGTGCGGCGGCCACCCGGTCCGGCCCGAGCGCGATCACCCTGGCGCCACTGCCGCTGAGCACCACGCTCATCGACGCCTCTGGCTTGTCGAAGTCCTTGGGGTTGGGCTTGAACACGGTGAGCCGGTCACCCGGGTCGTCCGGGCAGCGCTCGATCACGCCGACCCGGTTGGGCGTCACCGCCACCGAGCCGTAGGTGCACCCCGTCCGCAGCTGCTTTCCCGGCTGCACCATGGCCCTGACCTGGCCGTACTCCTGGGTCTTGACCAGATCCGAGCGCCAGCCCTCAAGGTACTTCTTGCCGGTGGTGGTCAGGTGCACCCCGTCGACGAGCAGCCGGGTGCCCACCTCCGCGTCCCCGTTGCGCTGCGCCCCGCGCTTGCCGGTGGCCGGATCCAGCGCGGTGACCTCGCTGCAGGTGTCCCCACGCTGGAAGACGGCCAGGATCTGGCCGAAGGCCGGGGCCACGGTGCACAGCGGCAGATCCCGCTGGTACCGCCAGCGCTCCTGCCCGCTGAGCGGATCCCGGCCGACCACGGCGCCGTTGTCCGCGGTGACCACGACCTGGGCGGTGGTCACGGCGTTCTGGGTCGCGGTGCTGGGCGCGCGCCAGACCTCGGCCAGCGTGGGCGGCAGGGAGGTGGGGGCGTCGAGCAGGGGGAGCGGGGGGTTGCTGGTCTGGGAGACGGTGGCGCGGGCGTCGCTGAAGGTCCAGACGAGCAGGGCGGCGACCAGCAGGGTGACGGTGATGACGGCGGTGGCGACCAGGTCCCAGCGGGTGACGAAGGAGCGGGGCGGGACGGGGGGCGGGGGTTCGGCGTCGCTCGGGGTGGCGGCGGACTCGGCGAGCAGGGCGCCGGGGAGCAGGGGAGCGGCCAGGAGTGGCTCGGCCGGGACGGCCTCGGCGGGGGCGACGGCCGGGGCCTCCGCCGAGAGGGCCGGGGGCTCGGACGCAGCGGCCGATGGCTCGGTGGGTGTGTCGCCCGGGATCGCGGCGGACGCTGGCTCTGCCGGGGTTGCGGCGGGCTCGGCCTGGACGGCGGCGGGTTCGGCGGGGGCCTCGGTCGCGGGCTCGCCCGACTCGGCGCTGGGCTGCTCGGGGTTGGCCGGGGTGCCGGGCTGTTCCGGCTGGGCCTGGGCGGCGTCGCGGGCGGCGGGGTCCTCGGGCGCGGCGTTCTGCTCGGGCGGCACGGGGACCACCGTAGTCCCCTCGGCCCCCCGGGTACGCGGAACGGCCCTCCCCGCTGGGAAGGGCCGTTCGTGGTGGCGCTGGTTACTCGGCCGGGGCCTCGCCGGTGCGGCGGCGACGCCGCCTGCGGGCCGGGGCGTCGCCGTCGGCGGCCGGGGCCGCCTCCGGGGCGCTGAAGGCCGGGGCCTCCGGGGCGGTGAAGCTGACCGCGGTGCTGGCCTTGCGGACCCTGGGCTTCGTGGCCGCCTCGGCCGGAGCCTCGGCCGTGACCTCTGCCTTGGCGCTGACCTCGGCCTTGGCCGCGACCTTCGCCTTGGCCGGGGCCTTGACGGCGACCTCGGCCGGGGCCTCGGTGCTCACCTCGGCCTTGGCGGGGGCGTCGGCGGTCTTGGCGCGGGACCGGGTGCGGGTGCGCGTCCTGGTCTTGGCCTCGGCGGGCTCGCCCGACTCGGTGGCCTCGGCGGGAGTGGCCTCGCCGCCGACGTTCTCCCCGCCCCTGGTGCGGCGGCGGCTGCGGCGCTTGGTGGCCGGGCGCGCGCCGGGGTCGTCGGACTCGGGCTTGTCGGGGCTGCCGCCGACCGGCTTGTCACTGCCCGCGCCCCTGGTGGGCCGCTTGCTGCGGTTGCGGCCGCCGCGCTTGGGGGCGTCCTCTTCCAGGTGCTCGGCGTCCAGACCGGCCCTGGTGCGCTGGGACAGCGGCAGCCGGCCCGTCGACTTGGGGTCGATGTTGAGGTCGGTGAACAGGTGGTCGGAGGTGGAGTAGGTCTCCACCGGCTCCGGCTTGCCGAGGCCGAGGGTGTCGCTGATCAGCTTCCAGCGCGCCTCCTCGTCCCAGTCGACCAGCGTGACCGCGACCCCGGTGCGACCCGCGCGGCCGGTCCGGCCGATGCGGTGCACGTAGGCCTTCTCGTCCTCGGGGCACTGGTAGTTGATCACGTGCGTGATCCCGCCGACGTCGATGCCGCGGGCGGCCACGTCGGTGCAGACCAGCACGTCCACCTTGCCGCTGCGGAAGGCGCGCAGCGCCTGCTCGCGGGCGCCCTGGCCGAGGTCACCGTGCACCGGGGCGACCGCGAAACCGCGTTCGGCCAGGTCGTCGGCGAGCTTCTGCGCGGTGCGCTTGGTCCGGGTGAAGATCATGGTCAGGCCGCGTTCGGTGGCCTGGAGCACCCGGGAGACGACCTCGATCTTGTCCAGCGAGTGCGCCCGGTAGGCGAACTGCTCGGTCAGCTCGTGCGTCTGCCCGGCGTTGACCTCCTCGGCCCTGATGTGCGTGGGCTGGGTGAGGAAGGTGCGGGCCAGGGTGATGATCGGGCCCGGCATGGTCGCGGAGAACAGCATGGTCTGCCGCTTCTCCGGCACCATGCGCAGGATCCGCTCGATGTCGGGCAGGAAGCCAAGGTCGAGCATCTCGTCGGCCTCGTCCAGCACCAGGGCGCGGACCTTGCCGAGCACCAGGTCCCGGCGTTCGGCCAGGTCGAGCAGGCGGCCGGGGGTGCCGACGATCACGTCGACGCCCTTGCGCAGCGCCGCCACCTGCGGCTCGTAGGGACGGCCGCCGTAGACGTCGAGCACGCGCACGCCGAGGTGCTTGCCCGCGTCCCGGAGGTCGTGCGTGACCTGGAGGCACAGCTCCCTGGTCGGCACCACGACCAGCACCTGCGGGGTGCCGTCGCCGGGGATGGTCAGCCGGTGCAGCAGCGGCACGCCGAAGCCAAGCGTCTTGCCGGTGCCGGTGCGGGCCTGGCCGATGAGATCCTCACCACGCAGGGCCAGTGGGAGGGTCAGTTCCTGGATCGCGAAGGTCCGCTCGATGCCTGCCTCGGCCAGCGCGCGGACGATCCGCTCGTCCACGCCAAGCTCGGCGAAGGTCGGCGCGTCCGGCGGAACCGGGGCGTCGCCACGCAGCGGATGTGAGGTGTCGCCCTCATCGGGCAGCCCGGCCTCGCTGTGATCGAGTTCGCGCAGGTCGGTGGTGTTGTCGTCGAAGGTCAGCGTGATCGCCTCTCTCATACCAGCACGTACAGCCACTGGATGCGCTCGACCGAGCCGGGCGGTGACCGGGGTCGGTCACTCCTGCCTGCGGCACGGGAGGGCGAGGCGTACGCGCACCTTTCCGTTGGGCGACTGCTGTCGCCGTCTTCCACTCGCCCCGCGCCGCGCAGTGTCCTCATCGTCCTTCTCGGCAGCGCGCGCCGGGCGTCGAGAGGCATTCTAGCGGCTGGAACGCCTCTCCAGGGGGTGTCGTGGCCGGATACGCTCTCCCGCATGACCGAGACGGGCAGTGCCGACGCCGGCATCGTCGATCTACTGGGTGTGCTGGCCTACGGCGAGCTGTCGGCCTTCGACCGCCTGGCCGAGGACGCGCGGACCGCGCCGACGCTGGCCGGCCGGGCCGCGCTGGCCACCATGGCCTCCGCCGAGATCGGCCACTTCCGGCTGCTGGAGCAGCACCTGGCGCTGCACGGGGTGGCCGTGGAGACCGCGATGACCCCGTTCGTGGCCCCCTTCGACGCCTTCCACGCCTCCACCGCCCCGCACAACTGGCTGGAATCGCTGGTCAAGGCATACGTGGGCGACGGGCTGGCCGCTGATTTCTACCGGGAGATCGCCGGCTGGCTGGAATCACCGGCCAAGGAGCTGGTGCTGGAGGTGCTCACCGACACCGGCTACTCCGCCTTCGCCGAACGCGAGGTGCAGGCCGCCTGCGCGGATGACCGCAAGGTGCGCGACCGGCTCGCGCTGTGGGGCCGCCGCCTGCTCGGCGAGGCGCTCACCCAGGCCCAGCACGTGGTGGCCGAACGGGACGCGCTAGCCGAGCTGCTGGTGCGGGCTTCCGGCGACCTCTCCGGCATCGCGGCCCTGTTCAAGCGGCTGCAGACCGGTCACTCGCAGCGGATGAGCGCACTCGGCCTCGGCTGATGCCCGATCGTGTTCGCCAAGGGCGGAGCGGGCGGTCCACGGCGGTGGCGTGGACGCGACTAGGCTGACGATCAGTACAAAACACTTTGAGCACACGGAGGTCGGTGTGGAGGTCAAGATCGGCGTCGCGGACAGCCCGCGGGAGCTTGTCGTCTCTAGCGCGCTGTCCCAGGACGAGGTCGAGGCCGTGGTCACCGAGGCGCTGCGTGACAGCAAGGGCCTGCTGAGCCTGGTCGACGACAAGGGCAAGCGGTACGTGGTGCCCTCCGCGAAGGTCTCCTACGTGGAGATCGGCGTGTCGGACGCGCGTCGGGTGGGCTTCGCCGTCGGGAGCTGACGCCCCCGCGAATCACAGCTGACGGCCCGGTGACCATGAATTCGGTCACCGGGCCGAGCTGTGTCCGGGCCTGGTCACTCCGCGGGCGGCACCGTGTTGACGTCGTCCACCTCGAACGGCGGGCGGCCCAGCCCGGTGATCCGGTACCGGCCCCACGGGTCCTGGTCGGAGACCTCGCCCGCGGCCTCGCCGACGGGGGTGCGCAGGGTGGCCTCCGGACGGCTCCGCTGGACCAGATCGGTCAGCTCGGTGTGCGCGGCGATCCGGCCGTACCAGTGATAACGCCCGTCGATCGGCTCGAAGTGCCCGCGCAGGCGCACCTCCACCGGCAGCTCCCGGCCGGCCACCAGCAGGGTGGCGCTGCCCTGGTAGCCCTCTTCGTCGTGCTCGTGCTCGCTCATGAGGTCTCCCGGTTCTCCTGCTGGTCGGGGTTCTCCCGCACCAGGCGCAACTGGGTGGACGGCAGGTCGAAATCCAGCGGCATGTCCGGGTCGATCTCGACGCCGCTGATCCGGGTGAAGCCGTCGATGGCGTGCCAGACGATGTTGACCAGGTAGTCGCGCAGGTTCTCCCGGCTCATGGTCTGGCGTTCCAGCCACCAGTCACCGGCCTTCTCCACCGCGCCGACCACGGCGAAGGCGTAGGGCTCTGCCGCGCCGGAGTCCAGGCCGAGCAGCCGCATGTACTCACCGAGCAGCCTGGCCAGCCGGGAGGCGATCATCGCCTCGGTACGGCTGGCCGGGTCCGCGTCGACCGGGCGGTCGGCGAAGGAGCGGCGGGTCATGAAGCGGTACAGCTCGGGCCGCTCCTCGATGGTGCACAGGTAGGCGTCGATCACCGCGCTGATCCGCTCGCGCGGGCTGCCCCGGCGTTCGATGGCGGGCACGATCTGCTCCATCAGCAGGTCGGTGGCCCGCGCGCCGACCGCGAGGTAGAGGTCGGCCTTGTCCGAGAAGTGCCGGTAGATCACCGGTTTGGTCACCCCGGCCTCGGCCGCGATCTCGTCCATGCCCACGTCAGGGCCGTGCGTGGCCAGTGCCCTGATGGTCGCCTCCACGAACTCCGCGCGACGCACGCTGCGGTGTTCCTTCCAGCGCTCGCGCCGGGCATCGCCCCGCTTGCTCGGTTGCCCCTTGACAGAATCCGCCATTCACGGGACGTTACCACTGGTAGCTGTTACTTCCGGTAACACTTCATCCAGTTGGAGGGTGGCGACGCCATGAGCCGGAGCTTGCAGGTCGGGGACCGGGAGAAGACCGCCGAACGGCTGCTGAACTCGTCAGCGAAGAACTCCTACGACCCCGATGTGGACATCGACTGGGACGCGCCGCTGGCCGAGGACAAGTTCTTCGTGCCCGAGCACCGGGTCTCCCTCTACGGCACGCCGCTGTGGGAGCGGATGAGCCGGGAGCAGCGGATCGAGCTGTCCAAGCACGAGGTCGGCTGCGTGGCCAGCGTCGGGATCTGGTTCGAGGTGATCCTGATGGAGCTGCTGGTGCGGCACGTCTACCACCTGGACCCCAAGCAACGGCACGTGCAGTACGCGCTCACCGAGATCGCCGACGAGTGCCGGCACTCGATCATGTTCGCCAAGCTGGTGGAGAAGCTCGGGGTGCCGGCCTACGGCCCGCAGCGGCTGCCGCACGTGCTGGGCAACGTGATGAAGACGATCGGCCGCGGCCCGTCGATGTTCGCCAGCATCCTGATCGCCGAGGAGATCCTGGACCGGCTGCAGCGCGAGTCCACCACGGACGAGACCGTGCAGCCGCTGGTGCGCATGGTCAACCGCATCCACGTGCTGGAGGAGGCGCGGCACGTGCGCTACGCGCGGGAGGAGCTGCTGCGTTCCATGCAGAAGTGCTCCGGCGCCGCCCTGCGCTACCACCGGTTCGTCACCGCGCGGGCCGCGTTCGTGGTCTCCCGCTCGCTGGTGCACCCCGAGGTCTACCGCGCGGTCGGACTGGACCCCAAACAAGCGCGCAGGCAGGCGCTGGGCAACCCGAACTTCCGCACCACCATGGGCTGGGCAGGCGAGCGGATCACCGGCTTCCTGGACGAGGCAGGGCTGATCGGCTCACCCGGCCGGGCGTTGTGGCGGGCCTCCGGTTTCCTCGGACAGAAGTGAGCGGCGACATGGGCGTGTCCACCTTCATCACCCGCGACGGCACCTGCCTCGCCGTCGAGGAACAGGGGCGCGCGGATGCCCCCGTCACGGTCGTGCTGGCCCACGGCTGGACCCTGGACCGGCAGAGCTGGCGCCGGGTCGCGCACGCGCTGCCCGGCCGGTGCGGGGACATCCGCGTGCTCCGCTACGACCTGCGCGGCCACGGCCAGTCCGACCAGGCCCAGCCCGGCGGCACCACCATCGAACAGCTCGCCGACGACCTGGCCGAACTGCTCGTCCAGCTGGTCCCGGACGGCCCGATCGTGCTGGCCGGACACTCCATGGGCGGCATGACCACGATGGCCCTGGCGCAGCGGCACCCGGTGCTCTTCGCCGAGCGGATCGCCGCGGTCGCGCTGGTGGCCACGGCCAGCGGCGGCCTCAGCCGCAGCACCCTCGGCCTGCCGAGGCCGCTGGGCCGGGCGGCCATCCGCGGGCAGAGCGCGTTCGGGAAAGCGCTGGTCAAGCGCAAGGTGCGGCGACTGAGCAAGTACCCGGCGGCGATCCGGCCCGCGATGAAGTGGATGTTGTTCGGCCGTCGGCCGGAGAAGGTCGACGTGGCCGAGACCACCGCGGTGATCGCCGGGTGCAGCCCGCTGACCCTGACCGGCTACCTCGACGACCTGTTCCTGCACGAGCGCCGCGAGGCCCTGGCCGCCTTCCGCGGGTTGCCGGTGGTGGTGCTGGCCGGGAGCAACGACCGGCTGACCCCGCAGAAGCACGCCGAGCGGATCGCGCGGGAGCTGCCGCAGGCCGAGCTGATCGTCTTCCCCGGTGCGGGGCACATGCTGCCGCTTGAGCGGGACGTGCAGGTCACCGAGCGGATCGCGCGGCTGGTCAACGTGGTCGTCGAGGCGCCCGCGCAGGTGTGACAAAGGCGCGCGTCAGCCTGGCTGACGCGCGCCTTCCGCGGTCTCAGTGCTGGAGCGGGAAGCCGCCGCCGATGCCCTTCCAGGCCAGCGTGTACATCAGGCCGATGGCCTCTTCCTTGGGGATCGCCCGCTCGCCGTCCAGCCAGTACCTGGCGGTCACCTGGCTCAGCCCGACCAGCCCGACCGCGACCAGTTTCGCCTGGTCGGCGGTGAGTCCGGCGTCGGCGACCACCACGTCGGCGATGATGTCGATGCAGGAGGCCGTGGCCCGGTCCACCGCGTCCTGCACGGCGGGCTCGCGGCGCAGGTCGGACTCGAAGACCAGCCGGAACGCCTGGCCCTCGCCGTCGACGAACTCGAAGTAGGCGGCCACCGCGGCGTGCACCCGCAGCTTGTTGTCCGTGGTGGACTCGATGGCCCCGCGGACCCGCTGCACCAGTGCGTCGGTGTGCGTCTCCAGCAGCGCCAGGTACAGCTCCAGCTTGCCGGGGAAGTGCTGGTAGAGCACTGGTTTGCTGACCCCGGCGCGCTCGGCGATCTCGTCCATGGCCGCCGCGTGATAGCCGTTGGCCACGAAGACGTCCTGGGCCGCGGCCAGCAGCTGGGCGCGTCGCGCGGTACGCGGCAGTCGTACGCCGCGCACGACCTGGTCGGTGCCTGGTTGCGCCGTGTCGGTCATGCTGCCCTCCACACCCTGGTGCTCGTTCCGCACGAACCTTACTCGCAAGTAGACCCGGGTTGGGCAAGCCTTTCCCACTCAGGCGTCTCTCAGGTCGATCACGCATCCTGGACGGATGACCGAACCGTCCCTGCGGACGGCCGGTGGCGCGGGCCTGGCCCCACTGAGCCGCGCGCCGCTGTCCGTCACCCCGCTGCCGGAACCCGACTTCACCCGCAAGCCCTGGCCGGGGCAGGTGCGAAGTTCGGGCGGGGTGCGGCTGCACGTGCGCGAGACCCCTGGCCCGGCCGAGGAGACCGCGGTGTTCATCCACGGCCTCGGCGGCTCGTCCACGAACTGGACCGACCTGGCCGACCTGCTCTCCGGCCGGATGAACGGCCTGGCCCTGGACGCGCCGGGCTTCGGCCGGAGCGAGCCGCTGGCCGGGCACGACTACTCGGTGCGGGCCACCGCGGCCCTGATGACCAGGTTCATCGAGGGCCTGGACCGCGGCCCGGTGCACCTGTTCGGCAACTCCCTCGGCGGCGTGGTCTCACTGCTGGTCGCGGCGGGCAGGCCGGACCTGGTGCGCACGCTGACCCTGGTCTCCCCGGCAGTGCCCGACCTGCGGCCGGACCCGCGCCGGTTCTCCGACCCGCGGTTCTTCCTGGCCCTGCTGCCGCTGGTCGGCCGCCGGGTGCGCAGGCAGCTGGCCGAGGTCACCCCACGTCAGCGGGCCGAACAGCTGGTCAGGCTGTGCTTCGCCCAGCCCGAGCTGGTGCCGGAGCACCGGATGGCCGAGGCCGAGGCGGAGTACCTGGAACGCAGGCAGATGCGCTGGGCTGGCGAGGCGCTGGGCCGGACCACCATGGGCTTGTTCCGGGCCTGGCTGGAGTTCTCCCAGGGCTCGCTGTGGCGGCTGCTGCCGAAGGTGAGCGCGCCCACCACGGTGATCTGGGGCACGGAGGACCGGCTGGTCAGCGTGGGCAAGGCGCCGCGCACGGCCCGGCTGCTGCCCAGCGCCCGGCTGCTGGTGCTGCCGCGCACCGGGCACGTGGCCCAGATGGAGAAGCCGCTGACGGTGGCCAGGGCCAGCCTGGGCATGATGGAGGCCGTGGACCGCGGGGAGTGGTGATGGTCGAACTGGAGCTGACCGGGCTGGCCGGGCCGGGTTCCGGCGGGCACTCGGCCGCCGAGATCAGCGAGAACGTCGAGGGCACACTGCGGCTGCTGGACGACGGGCGCGAGCTGTACGCCGAACAGGACTTCCCGGTGGTCAAGCTGGCGGCCGCGCTGCGCCGCTGGCTGGCCGTGCCGGCGGCGGGCCGGGCGAGCTTCAGCTTCGACGACGACTCCTTCGCGATGTCCCAAGGCGTGCTGGTGATCGACCGGGTCCCGGACGGCTGGCGGTTCGGCTCGGTCTACGCCCCAGGCGAGTTCTCCGCCGCGCTGCCCGACACCGCCGCCGACCAGGTCGTGCTGATCTTCCTGGCCACCCTGCGCCGGGAGTTCGCCCAGCTCCTGGGCCGGGAATTGGAGCAGTACTGCTGACCGGCACTCGTCCGTGAGGCGTGGTGCGTCCGGGCCACGCACGCCTGGTGTGGCAATCTGGGTGCGTGGCCCGGACGACGCAAGGACCCCGTGACGCCGCGACGCGGCGTGGTGGCAACCCGGATGAGGGGCGCTATCAGCGTGGCCAGCGCCGCACCGCGGGCGAACCGCTGACGGCGTCCTGGCGCCCGGACCCGGACAAGCAGGACACCCCGCCGCCGCGGCGGAAGAAGAGCGGCGTGCTGGGCACCTACGGCTGGCGGATCTACGCCGTGCCGGTGCTGGTCGTGCTCACCGTGCTGGCCCTGATGAACATGAACGACCCGGCCCCGGACAGCGCCGCCCAGCCCGGTGCCAGCACCGGCGCGACCAGCACCAGCGGTGGCGAGGAGCCCGAGCCCAACATCATGGGCGAGGCCCCCTCCGGCAAGCTCAACGCCGACATCCCCAGCGCCGAACTGCCCGGGATCAAGAACTACAAGGACAAGGGCAGCGGCTCCTGGGAGGTGGTGCGCGGCACCACCAACCTCTTCGGCCGGGGCGGCAAGCTCTACAAGTACACCGTGGAGATCGAACAGGGCATCGACGCCTCCACCTACGGCGGCGCCGACGCCTTCGCCAGGACCATCGACGGCACCCTGCAGGACCAGCGCAGCTGGGTCGGCGGCGGCAACATCCGGCTGCAGCGGGTCGACAACGGCACCGCGGACATCCGGATCAGCCTGACCACCTCCGACACCGCCCGCCGCCCCGACTACTGCAACTTCTCCATCCAGTACGAGGCCTCCTGCTGGAACAACGGCAAGAAACGCCTGGTGATCAACCTGGCCCGCTGGCGCTACGGCGCGGTCGCCTTCGAGAGCGACCTGCTGCTCTACCGCCAGTACGCGATCAACCACGAGATCGGCCACGCCTTCGGCCAGCGCCACAAGCCCTGCGGCGAGAACGGCGCCCTGGCCCCGGTGATGATGCAGCAGTCCTTCGGCACCGCGAACAACTACGTCTGGCAGCTCAACCAGGTCGACGGCGGCGACAAGAACGCGGTGCCCAAGGACGGCAAGGAGTGCAGACCGAACCCCTGGCCGGTCACCTGATCCACCCACCCCACCGAGTGTTGGCCGAAGTCGTACGGGGTGTTGGCCGTTCTGGTACGGGGTGTTGGCCGTTGTGCCCGCTCCGGCGGACTGATCCGGTCCGGGCCGGGACGCGACGGCCAACACCCCGTACGAGAACGGCCAAGACCCCGTACGAGAACGGCCAACACTCGGGTGAGGTTTGTGTCCACTGGCTGGGAAGTCGTCCCAGGGTGGAAGAAGTGGTGTATCCAGGTCGTTGCAGCCAAGGGAGGCCGGACACCCGACTCCCGTGCACCGGACTAGGAGGAGCGCCCATGTCGGGCTCGACGTTGCCGCCCCTGGTGGAGCCAGCCGCGGAGCTGACCAAGGAAGAGGTCGCCCGCTACAGCCGCCACCTGATCATCCCGGATGTCGGGGTGGACGGGCAGAAACGCCTCAAGAACGCCAAGGTGCTGGTGGTGGGCGCCGGTGGGCTGGGCAGTCCGGCGCTGATGTACCTGGCCGCGGCCGGGGTGGGCACGCTGGGCATTGTCGAGTTCGACGTGGTGGACGAGTCCAACCTGCAGCGGCAGATCATCCACGGGCAGTCCGACATCGACCGGCCGAAGGCCGAGTCGGCGCGGGACGCCATCGCCGAGCTGAACCCCTACGTCAAGGTCAACCTGCACCAGCTGCGGCTGGAGTCGGGCAACGTCCTCGACGTGTTCCGGGACTACGACCTGATCCTGGACGGCACCGACAACTTCGCCACCCGCTACCTGGTCAACGACGCGGCGGTGCTGCTCGGCAAGCCCTACGTGTGGGGTTCGATCTTCCGGTTCGAGGGCCAGGCCAGTGTGTTCTGGGCGCAGCCGAGTGACGGCCGGGAGGGGATCCAGTACCGGGACCTCTACCCGGAGCCGCCGCCGCCGGGCATGGTGCCCTCCTGCGCCGAGGGCGGCGTGCTGGGCGTGCTGTGCGCCTCGATCGGGTCGATCATGGTGACCGAGGCGATCAAGCTGATCACCGGCATCGGCGAGACGCTGCTCGGCAGGCTGATGGTCTACGACGCACTCGAGATGACCTACCGGACCATCAAGATCCGCAAGGACCCGCAGGGCGACCCGATCACCGGGCTGATCGACTACGAGGCGTTCTGCGGCGTGGTCTCCGATGAGGCGCAGAGCGCGGCGGCGGGCAGCACCATCACGCCGCAGGAGCTGAAGGACAAGATCGACCGGGAGGACAAGTTCCTGCTGGTCGACGTCAGGGAGCAGCACGAGTTCGAGATCGTGCGGATCCCCGGCTCGGTGCTCATCCCCAAGGACCGCATCCTCTCCGGCGCGGCACTGGCCGAACTGCCGCAGGACCGCCAGATCGTGCTGCACTGCAAGTCCGGCGCGCGGTCCGCGGAAGCACTGGCCGCACTGCACCAGGCCGGTTTCCGGGACGCGGTGCACGTCGGCGGCGGGGTGCTCGCCTGGGCCCGGCAGATCGATCCGAGCCTGCCGACCTACTGACGTTACGTGATCATGGCGATGTGACTTTCCCACTGTGGGTAAACGGGAAGGTCACATCGCCTCCCACACAACTCGCGCGCCAGCAGGTAGCGTCCCTGCCGTGACAGCCACCCCGGAACCGCCCCCCGCCCACGTGCGAGCGGCTTTCGGCGCCCGCACCGCGGAACCCGAGCTGGTCGGCTCCGGTCCGGCCTGGCTGTGCGGGGACGCGGTGATCCGCCCGGCCATGAATCCCTCCGAGGCGGCCTGGGTCGCGCAGACCCTGGACAACCTGGACGTGGAGAACCTGCGCCTGGCCCGGCCGTTGCGTTCCACCGACGGCCGCTGGGTGGTCTCCGGCTGGTCGGCCACCCGGCATCTGGCCGGACAGCCCGAACCCCGGCACGACGAGGTCGTCTCCGTCTCGCTGCGGCTGCACAACGCCACCGCGGGCCTGCCCCGCCCGCGTTTCCTGGAGGAGCGCAGGGACATCTACGCGCTGGCCGACCGGATGGCCTGGGGCGAGGACGGCGTCCCGCTGCCGCCGGACAAGGGCGGCAGGCTCTTCGGCGCGCTGGCCGGGTCCCGGCGGCCGGTCAAGCTGGCCCCGCAGGTGGTGCACGGCGACCTGTTCGGCAACGTGCTCTTCGCCGGCAACGCACCGCCGGGGATCATGGACTTCAGCCCGTACTGGCGGCCTGCCGAATGGGCCGCCGGGGTGGTCGTGGTGGACGCGCTGGCCTGGGGCGGAGCCGACAACGGCCTGCCGCAGCGCTGGTCGCACCTGATCGACTGGCCGCAGGTGCTGTTGCGGGCGTTGCTGTTCCGGCTGGCCGTGCACGCGCTGCACCCGCGCTCGACCACCACCTCGCTGACCGGTCTGGACCGCGCCGCCAACGTGCTGCTCGACCTGATCTGAGTCACACCACCCCCGGTCTCACCGTGCCGACCTGCGCGTTGTGCGGGGGCGTTGGCACAAACGCAACAGGGGGCTATCCGAGGGTTACCGGCTGGACCTAGCGTCGCAGAGGTGACCGCCATCGCCACCGCCACCGCGACCCACTGCCCCTACTGCGCGCTGCAGTGCGGCATGGCCGTCAGCGGGAACGAACAGGCCCCGCGCGTCGACCCCCGGGAGTTCCCGACCAACCGCGGCGGGCTGTGCCAGAAGGGCTGGACCGCCGCCAGCCTGCTCACCACCCCCGGCCGCCTGACCACGCCGCTGCTCCGCGAGGACGGCGTGCTGCGCCCGGTGACCTGGGACATCGCCCTGGACTTCGTCGCGGACAAGCTGCGCGCGCTGCGGGCCGAGCACGGTCCGGACTCGGTCGCGGTCTTCGGCGGCGGCGGGCTGACGAATGAGAAGTCCTACCTGCTCGGCAAGTTCGCCCGGCTCGCGCTGGGCACCTCGCAGATCGACTACAACGGCCGGTTCTGCATGTCCTCGGCCGCCGCGGCAGGCAACCGGGCCTTCGGCCTGGACCGAGGGATGCCGTTCCCGGTCACCGATCTGGACACCGCGGACGCGGTGGTGCTGGTCGGCGGCAACGTGGCCGAGACCATGCCGCCGTTCACCCAGCACCTGCGGCAGGCCGCGGACCGGGGCGGGCTGATCGTGATCGACCCCCGGCGCACCGCCACCGCCGAACTGGCCAGCCTGCACCTGCAACCCGCGCCCGGCACCGACCTGTGCCTGGCGCTGGGCCTGCTGCACCTGGCGGTGGCCGACGGGCACTTCGCCGCGGACTACGTGGCCACGCGCACCACCGGGTTCGAGGCGGCCTGGCGGATGGCCGCGCGCTGGTGGCCGGAGCAGGTGGAGCGGGTCACCGGGGTCAGCGTGGCCGACCAGCGGGCCGCGGTCCGGCTGCTGGCCCAGGCCGGCAGCGCCTACGTGCTCACCGGCCGCGGCGCGGAACAGCACGCCAGCGGCGCGGACACGGTCTCGGCCTGGATCAACCTGTGCCTGGCACTCGGCCTGCCCGGCGTCGCAGGCTCCGGCTACGGCTGCCTCACCGGCCAGGGCAACGGGCAGGGCGGGCGCGAGCACGGGCAGAAGGCCGACCAGCTGCCCGGCTACCGGATGATCGCCGACCCGGCCGCCCGCGCGCACGTGGCCGGGGTCTGGGGGGTGGGCCCGGACGAGCTGCCCGGTCCCGGCCGTTCCGCCTACGAGCTGCTCGACGCGCTCGGCCAGCCCGGCGGGCCGAAGGCGATGCTGGTCTTCGGCAGCAACGTGCTGGTCTCCGCGCCGCGCTCGAACCGGATCGCCGAACGGCTGGACGCGCTGGAGTTGCTGGTGGTGGCCGACTTCGTGCTCTCCGAGACCGCGGCCCGCGCGGATGTGGTCTTCCCGGTCACCCAGTGGGCCGAGGAGGACGGCACCATGACCAACCTGGAGGGCCGGGTGTTGTTGCGGCGCAAGGCACTCACCCCGCCGCTGGGGGTGCGTGGCGACCAGGACCTGTTGGCGGAGCTGGCGATCCGGCTCGGCCAGCCGGCCGAGCGGTTCCCCACCGAGGCCGAGACCGTGTTCACCGAACTGCGCGCGGCCAGCAAGGGCGGCCCCGCCGACTACTCCGGCATCGACTACGACCGGCTGCGCGCGGGCGAGGCGCTGTACTGGCCGGTGCCCGAAAACGATCATCCCGGCACGCCGCGGATGTTCCTGGAGCGCTTCAACACCCCCGATGGCAGGGCCCGGTTCATCCCGGTCGACCACCGCGGTCCGGCCGAGGCGCCCGACGCCGATTTTCCCTTGTACGCCACCACCGGACGGGTGCTGCAGCACTACCAGTCCGGCGCGCAGACCCGGCTGGTGCCCGAGCTGAACGACGCGGTGCCCACCATGTTCGTCGAGGTGCACCCGGACACCGCGGCCCGTGCCGGGCTGGAAGACGCTTGCTGGGCCAGGGTGATCTCGCGGCGCGGCACGGTGCTGGCCCAGGTGCGCACGGTGCCCAGCCTGCGCACCGACACCGTGTTCCTGCCCTTCCACTTCCCCGGCGACCAGCGGGCCAACCTGATCACCAACCCGGCGCTGGACCCGACCAGCCGGATGCCCGAGTTCAAGGTCTGCGCGGTCCGGCTGGAGGCCCTGTCATGAACGCACGCCGGGTGGTCGTCATCGGGTACGGCATGGCAGGGGCCAGGGTGGCCGAGGAGATCCGCCGCCGCGATCCGGACGGCGCGCGGATCGCGCTGACCGTGATCGGCGAGGAGCCGGAACCCGCCTACAACCGGGTGCTGCTCTCCAGCGTGCTGGCCGGATCCCTGGACGCGGCCGCGGTCCGGCTGCACGACGAGAGCTGGGCCGGGACCCACCACGTCGACCTGCGTCCCGGCGTCACGGTGACCGCGATCGACCGGCCGCGCCGGGTGGTGCGGCTGGCCGACGGCGCCGAACTCCCTTACGACGCAATCGTTCTGGCCACCGGCAGCCGGGCCTGGCTGCCGCCCACCGACGGACTCGTCGACGAGACCGGCGCACCGGCGCAGGGCGTGGTGGCCTTCCGCACGCTGGCCGACTGCGCCCGGATCGTGGCCGCGGCCAAACCCGGCGCGCCGGTCGCGGTGCTCGGCGGCGGGCTGCTCGGGCTGGAGGCGGCCAGGGGCCTGGCCGGGCGCGGCAACCTGGTCACCGTGATCCACCCGGTCGGGCACGTGATGGAGCGGCAGCTCGACGCGGGCGCGGGCCGGGTGCTGGCGAAAACGTTGGGCGCGCTGGGGATCGAGTTCCGGCTCGGCGTGCTCGCGGCCGGGTACGTGCCCGGTGACGGGCTCAAGCTCGACGACGGCAGCAGTGTGCCCGCCGACCTGGTGGTGGTTTCCGCCGGTGTGCGCGCGGAAACCAGGCTGGCCGAGGCCGCCGGACTCGCCTGCGATCGCGGTGTGCTCATCGACGATGCCTTGCGCAGCAACGATCCGCGCATCCACGCCATCGGCGACTGCGCCAGCCACCCCGGCACGATCAGCGGCCTGGTGCAGCCCGCCTGGGAACAGGCCGCGGTGCTGGCCGACCTGCTCACCGGCGCCGATCCGGCCGCCCGCTACCACGGCACCCCGGTGGTCACCCGGCTCAAGGCCCGCGATGTGGACCTGGCCGCGCTCGGCGAGGTGCACTGCGAGGTGGACGCGCCCGGCGCGGAGGTGCTGCGGCTGGAGGACCCGGCCCGCGGCCGCTACGCCAAGCTGGTGCTGCGCGAGGACCGGGTGACCGGGGCGATCGTGCTCGGCGCGCCGGACGCCGCGGCCATCATCACCCAGCTCTACGACCGCGGCCTGCCCGCGCCCGCGGACCGGCTCGGCCTGCTGCTGGGCCGCACCGCGCTGGACACGCCAAGGGCGGCCAGTCCGGCCGATCTACCGGCGGCCGCGGTGGTCTGCCGGTGCAACACGGTGAGCAAGGGCCGGATCGTCACCGCGTGGAAATCAGGGGCGCGCACCCTGGGCGCGGTGGCCAAGGCCACCAGGGCCAGCACCGGCTGCGGCGGCTGCACGGACGCGGTCTGCGGCATCCTGGACTGGCTCGGCGCGCAGGACGGCGAACCGGCAGAAAGATCAGCCTGATCTCTGGAGTGCTGTTTTTCGTACACCATTCCCTCTGCTATAAAAGGAACCAGCCCGCCCATGGCTGATTTCCTCTGGGGGAAAGCATGACAATCATGGGTGACGTGCGCCTGGCTGCCGGCCTGCGGGCCGAACAGCTCACGGCCTGGCTGTTACGCCAGTTCGGTGACGTGATCGGCGAAATGTCAAGGCCGTTGACCGGCGAATCCCCATATCCGTTCTTCGCCGGTGTCCGGGAACGGGCGCCAATGGTGCGCAGCAGGTCCGGGGTCTGGCTGACCGCCCGATACAGCACCTGCAACGCCATCATGCGGGACCGCCGATTCGGCGTGCGCACGACCGCCGGCGTGTCCTCGGCCGCGGTGCTGGCCAAGGCGCTGGCCGAACTGGAGATCGAGGAGTTCCTCGGCCTCGACCCGCCGGGCCAGACCCGGATGCGGGCGCTGATGGCGCCCTCGTTCTCCCCGAGCGCCAACAAGATCTACCGGGACCGGGTGACCGCGATCGTGCACCGGACGCTGGACCGGGTGCCCGGCCGAGGGCCGTTCGACGTGATCACCGACTTCGCCGAGCCCATCCCGCAGGCGGTGATCGCCGAGGTCATCGGCGCGCCACCGCGCTACCACGCCCGGCTCGGCCACATCGCCAAGCGGGTCGGCCTGCTCACCGACCCGGTAATGGGCTTCGCCCGGCTGCGCGAGATCCGCAGGCTGATGACCGAGACCAAGGCGATGTTCGGCGAGATGGTCGAGCAGCGCAGGGCCGAGGGCGTCGACGAGCGGCCGACCGACATGATCGGCTCGCTGCTGCTGGCCTCGACCAAGCAGGAGGTGCCGCTGGGGGAGATGCAGTCGCTGCTGATCGCCACCCTGATCGCGGGCACCGAGAACACGGTGAGCCTGCTCGGCAACGCAGTGCACAACCTGCTCGAACACCCCGCCCAGTGGGACCGGCTGGTGGCCGATCCGACGCGCTCACCTGGCGCGATGGAGGAGACCATGCGGTTCGACTCCACCACCCTGTTCACCATCCGCTACCCGCACGAGGACGTGCGGATCGAGGGCTGCCTGATCAAGGCCGACAGCCCGGTGCTGGCGCTGATCGGCGGGGCCAACCACGACCCGGCGATCTTCAGTGACCCGGAGACCTTCGACATCACCAGGCCCAACGCCAGTGATCACCTGACCTTCGCGGCAGGCCGGTACTTCTGCATCGGCGCGCCACTGGCCCGGCTGGAAGGCGAGCTGGCGTTGCGCGCGCTGGCCGAGCGGCTGCCGGGGCTGCGGCGGGCCGGGCATCCGGTCTACCGGACCTCGGCAGGCTTCCGCGCGCTCACAGCACTTCCGGTGGCCGCCTGATACCCGTCGAAGGGTGTAACTGAGCCGAGTGGACCCGGGCCGAAGATCGTCCCGGGTCCCACTCTCGCGAGCCATTCGGCACTTCAGGCTCCCCTGCTATACAGGAATTCGTACGCATTTACACCGTCCGGGTCAATTTGCGTACGAATTCTTCCGCCGATTGTGACATGTTTTCTGGGGAGCCCGTCCAGCGCTGGCGGCTGCCCGGAAATGGGGAGCCAGATGACATTTGCGACTGACCTCCGACTCGCCGCCGGCCTACAGGCTGACCGGGTCGGGGCCTGGCTGCTACGCCAGTTCGGTGATGTGGCCGGTGAGCTGACCAGACCGCGCGCCGGTGACTCGCCCTATCCCTATTTCGCCCGGCTACGCGCGCAGGCGCCGCTGGTGCGCAGCAAGGCCGGACTGTGGACCACGGCCCGGCACGGCACCGCCAACTCGATCCTGCGGGATCGCCGCTTCGGCGTGCGGGACAGCAACAACCGCTCCTCGGCCGGGGCGATCGCGACCGCGCTGGAGGGGCTGGACCTGGACCCGTTCATGGGCGTGGACCCGCCCGTGCACACCAGGATGCGCAGCCTGATGAACCCGACCTTCTCCCCCAGCGCCAACACGATGTACCGCCCGCGGATCGAGCGCATCGTCGATGAGGTGCTGGACAAGGCAGCGCGGCAGGGCTCCTTCGACCTGGTGCGGGACTTCGCCCAGCCGGTGCCGCTGCTGGTGATCGCCGACGTGCTCGGCGTGCCAGAGCAGTACCGGCAGCGGCTGGGCGAGTGCGCGATGCGGGTCGGGCTGGTCACCGACCAGCTCAACGGGGTGGCCAAGATCCGCGAGTTGCGCGCGCTGCTGATCGAGCTGAAGGAGCTGTTCGCGACCCTGCTCGAACAGCGCCGGGCCGAGGGCATCGACGAGGCGCCGACCGACATGATCGGCTCGCTGCTGCTGGCCTCGACCAAACAGGAGGTGCCGGTCAGCGAGATGCAGGCGCTGCTGGTCACCGCGCTGATCGCGGGCTCGGAGAACTCGGTGAACGTGATGGGCAACGCGGTCAACGCGCTGCTCGACCACCCCGAGCAGTGGGCCCGGCTGATCGCGGAGCCGGAGCTGTCCGGCAACGCGCTGGAGGAGACCATGCGGTACGACTCCGCCACCCTGATGGTCCCGCGGATCACCCACCAGGAGGTCGACATCGAGGGGCACCTGCTGCCCGCGGACACCCCGGTGCTGGTGCTGCTCGCCGCGGCCAACCACGACCCCTCGGTGTTCGAGGAGCCGGAGCGCTTCGACATCACCAGGGCCAACGCGGCCGAGCACCTCACCTTCACCGCCGGGCGCTACTTCTGCATCGGCGCCCCGCTGTCCAGGGTGGAGGGCGAGATCGCACTGCGCGCGCTGGTCGAGCGGATGCCGAACCTGCGCCGCACCGGGGAACCGGTCTTCCGCAGGTCGGCGGCCTTCCGAGGGCTGACCGGGATGCCGGTGGCCGCCTGAGTGGTTGCGCTGTCCGGGTGCTGCCGGGCTGGTCCGCGCGGAGTGAGTTGCGCTGACTGCCCGGCATCACCCGGCTACGCACCGTATCGTCGAGGACATGGGGGCCGGCTCTGGGGAAACGGCGGTCGGCGCGCGGGCGGAGCAGCCCTGGCGGCTGCGCCTGTGCGCGGCCGACGGCGTGGTGCTCGGCGCCGGTGCGCTGCTCGGCGGGAAGTACGCGCTGACCTGCGCGCACGTGCTGCCCGACCGCGAGGTGCTGGTCGACCTCATCGGCGTCGGCGGACGCACCCCGGTACCGGCCAAGGTGCTCGAGAACCAGCTGGCCCCGCTGCGGCCGGACGGCGGCGGTGATCTCGCGCTGCTCGCGCTGGCCGAGGACCAGCCGCCCGGCTGGGGTGCGCGGCTGCGCGCGGGGCAGCCGGCGCCGGGACGTCCGGTGGCCGCCTACGGGTTCCCGGCCGGGGCGCCGCACGGGATGTGGGCGCGGGCCGAGCTGTCCAGGGCGGCCGGGCCGGGCGCGGAGTGGGTGCAGCTGGACGCGGTGCACCAGGGCAACCGGCTGCGCCGTGGGTTCAGCGGGGCCGGGGTGCTGGACGAGGCCAGCGGCGATGTGGTCGGGCTGGTGGTCAGTGAGTACAGCGCGGACGGGTCGGTGGTGGCCTGGATGCAGCCGGTGGCCACGATCCTGCGGTACCTGCCGGTGGTCTCGGAATGGACCGACCACACCCCGCTGCCGCCGGTTGACCTGCCGGGACTGCTGGACTGGCTGCGGCAGCGCAGGCCAGGCGACATCGGCGTGCTGCGCATCGGCGAATCCGACTCGGCAAGGGCCGAGGCACTGCGCGAGATCGCCCGGCGGCTCGGGCCCTCGGCGGTGGTGATCGAGGCCAGTGGGCGCACCCCCGGCGAGGTGTCCGGGCTGATCGCGACGCTGGCCGGGCTGCGGGTCGGGCAGCAGGCGAGCAGGCAGCTGACCCTGCTGCTGGTCGGCGTGGACGAGTCGGCCGAGCCCGAGGCGCTGGTGCGGCAGGTGCTCAACCCGTTGGCGGAACAGGGGACCGCGGTGGTCGCGGGCTACCGGGCGCTGGACTCGCCGAGCCTGGCCGCGTTGCGCTCGCCGGGCACCGTCAGCTCGGTCGAACCCCCGCAGCCCCGGCCGGACTCGCTGGTGGCCCGGATCGGCGCGCTGGCCGCACTGGAGGAGGACGTGCGCAGGCTGTGGGGCGGGGCCGAAGGACCGCGGTTCGCCGGCCTGCCCGAGCCGCCGGACCGGGCCGGTCAGCTCCGGCCCTGGCTGAGCGCGGTGCGCGGGATGCCAGCGGCCGACCGCGGGCCGCGGCTGGCCGAGTGCGCGCTGCGGGTGGACCGGGGGCTGCGCAAGGCCACCGAACTGCGCAACCGGCTGGTCGTGCACCGGGAACGGCTGCGCGAACTGCGTGGGCTGACCCAGGCGTACCAGCGGATGGCCGCCGAACACGGACTGGCCGAGGACCCCGGGCTGGACACGTTGTACCGCAACGCTTTCGACCGGATGCTGGCCCGGCCGTGCGTGCTGGCCGAGTGCGAGGCCGCGGTGCAGGCCTACCTGCGCGCGGTGGTGCGGCGGGTGCGGGATGACTGAGCCCGCCGGGCGGATGCGCTGGACCAGCGGGGAATTCCTGCACCTGCCCGCGCTGCCGGTGCCCGATCCCGAGGACACCGTGGTGGAACCGCGGCCGGTGGCGGAGGACCAGCGGGTCTGCGGGCGCTGCGGCCACCCGGTCGGCCGCGGTTACGCCGGCCGCCCCGGCCGCACCGAGGGCCACTGCGCGAACTGCGGGGCCCGCTACGCCTTCCTGCCCAGGCTGGCGCCGGGAGAGCTGGTGGAACAGCGCTACGAGGTGCTCGGCTGCCTGCCCCGCGGTGGGCAGAGCTGGGTGTACCTGGCCAGGGACAACCACTTGCACAGCCACGTGGTGCTCAAGGGGCTGATCAACACCGGCGGCGCGGCCACCGCGGCGGCCGAGCTGTCCGCGCGCGAACGGGACACCCTGACCACGCTGGACCACCCGAACATCGTGCGCATCCACAACTTCGTCCGCCATCCCGACCCGATGCTCGGGCAGGACAACGAGTACATCGTGATGGAGCACGTGAGCGGACTGTCCCTGCACGAGCTGTGCCTGCGGGTGCGCGCGCACCGGGCGGAGCTGCCGCTGGAGCACGCGCTGATGTACCTGCTGGAGGTGCTGGCCGCCTTCCGCTACCTGCACGAGCGCGGCCTGCTCTACTGCGATCTCAAGCCCAGCAACGTCATCCGCGGCCAGGACCGGATCAAGCTGATCGACTTCGGCGGGGTGCGGCTGATCGGCGACCGGACCGGCGTGCTCACCTACACCGAGCAGTTCCAGGTCGGCGCGCGGGAATGGGCGGCCACCGGGCTCAACGTGGGCTCGGACCTGTTCGCGGTCGGCCGGACCCTGGGCGCGCTGTTCGAGGTCACCCCGGAGGGCCGGGCGCTGACCGAGGGCGACCGGCCACGCGGACCGCTGGCACACACGGTGGACTCGCTGCTCGCGCTGCTGGCCAGGGCGGCCGATGCGGATCCGGCCCGCCGGTTCGACTCGGCGGCCGAACTGGCCGGGCAGCTCACCGGGCTGCTCTTCGAGGTCCAGTCCCTGCGCGACGGGCAGGACCGGCCGTTGCCCAGCAGGCTGTTCCGGCCCAGCGCGCAGGTGCTCGACGCCGGACTGGGTGCGGTGCCGCTGCTCACCGCCTGGTCAGGGCCGCGGCCGGAACCGTTGGCGGCACTGGACTTCGGCCTGCCCACCCTGCCCGAGGCGGCCAGTCGGTTGCCGGTGCCGCGGCCCGATCCGCTCGATCCGGAGGCCGCCTTCCTCACCGTGGTGCGCGCCGGTGAACCCAAGGCGCTGCTGGCCAAACTGCGCACCGCCCGGCAGCGCACGGTCGGCGTGCTGCTCGCCGACTGCCGCGCCCAGCTCGAACTCGGCCAGCCCGAACCGGCCGCGGAATCCCTGGCCCAGGCAAGGGATCTGGACCAGCGGCCGGCCGGTGCGAACTGGCGGATCACCTGGCACGCGGCCCTGGTCGCACTGGCCCGCGCCGACCTGCCAGCCGCGCTGGCCTGCCTGCGGGAGATCACCGGGCGGCTGGCCGGGGAGGATTCGGTCAAGCTGGCACTGGGTTTCTGCGCCGAGCACCGCGGTGATCACGCGGAGGCCGAGGGCCGGTACCAGGCGGTGTGGTCACGCGACCGGGTGCGGGTGAGCGCGGCCTTCGGCCTGGCCCGGCTGCGGTTGCGGGCCGGACAACGGGCCGAGGCGGTGCGGGTGCTGGACGAGGTGCCGCAGGCCTCCCTGCACCACGCGGCCGCCCGGATCGCCGGGTTCCGCATCCTGTGCGGCACCATCGGTTCGGCCGAGCCCGAGGCGGAACAGGTGCGGGAGGCGGCGCTGCGGCTGCCCGAGCTGTACCTGGACGCGGGCGAGACCGACGGCTCCGGCCGGGCCCGGCTCACCGCGCTGGTGCAAGAGGTCGCCTTGCGCGGCAAGGACTTCAGCGCACTCGGTGCGACCGAGGTGCTCGGCCCGGCACCGGCCGAACCCGGGTTGCGTCGGCTGCTCGAACGCTCCTACCGCAGCCTGGCCGGGCACGCCGGGACCGCCGCCGAGGTGACCCGGCTGGTCGACCAGGCCAACCGGCTCCGGCCGAAGTCGTGGTGGTGACGATGGAATTCCGCACCAGGGTCAACTCGCACCGCTGGCTGTCCACATCGGACAGACAGCTCTCGGTGGTGCTGGAAGTCGACGCCACCGGACTCGTCAGCGGGGACGCGCCGCCCGCGGCCGCCGAGGTGATCGTGGTGGACTGCTCCGGCTCGATGTCCCTGCCACCCACCAAGATCGCCGCCGCCCGCCGGGCCACCGCGGCCGCGGTGGACGCGCTGCGCGACGGTGTGCGCTTCGCCCTGGTGCAGGGCACCGACACGGCCCGGCTGCTCTACCCACAGGCGGCCAGGATGGCCACCGCGGACGCGGAGTCCAGGGCGCAGGCGCGCCGGGCCGCGGCCGACATGATCGCCAGTGGCGGCACCGCGATGGGCAGCTGGCTGCTGCTGGCCCGCGACCTGCTCGCCGCGCACCCCGGCGCCATCCGGCACGCGATCCTGTTGACCGACGGGCAGAACGTGGGCGAGACGCCGGAGCAGCTCGGCGCGGCACTGCGTGAGTGCGCGGGCGAGTTCGACTGCGATGCCAGGGGGATCGGCGCGGACTGGGCACCCGCCGAACTGCACCGGATCACCAGCGCGCTGCGCGGCAGGGCGGACGCGGTGCGGGCCGAGGCCGACCTAGTCGGCGACTTCGCCGGCCTGATCACCGAGGCCATGCGCAAGGTGGTGCCGGAGGTGCGGATCCGGGTGGAAACCCGGCCGGGCACCCGGATCCGGTTCGTCAAGCAGGTGTTCCCGACCGAGCTGGAGCTGACCGCCGAGGCGGTGAAACCGGACGAGCACACCACCGAGTTCGCCACCGGCTCGTGGAGCGCGGACATCCGGCACTTCCACCTCGGCCTGACCGTGGACCCGGCAGGCGCGCCGCTGCGGACCGACGTCGAGATCGGCTCGGTGCGGCTGGCCGCGACCCGGCCCGGCCGGACCAGGGCCGAACCGGTCGGCGCGGCCCAGCCGTTGCTGGTGCACTGGAGCGCGGAGGAACCCGGCTCCCGCCAGGGAGATCCGGCGGTGGGCCACTACCTCGGCCAGGCAGCACTGCGGCAACTGGTGCTGGCGGGCTGCGAGGCCCTGGACCAGGGGGACAGGAGCCGGGCCGCGGAGCTGCTCGGTGAGGCGGTCCAGCTGGCCACCGCCTCCGGCAACACCGAACAACTCACCCGGATCGGCCGCCTGGCCGAGATCCTGGACGCGGCCAAGGGCCGGATACGGATCCGGGACCGGGTCGAACCGGTGGACTTGCTGGCGGCCGAGGCGGGTTCGGTGCTCTCGGTGATCGCCCCGGCCGGTGCGCCGGAACCAGCCCCGGAGCCCGCGCCCGAACCGGACCGGCCGGACCGGCGTTGTGCCTGCTGCGACCTGGTCTGGCCGGGCAGCGCCAACTTCTGCGAGATCACCGGGCGGGAGCTGACCGGATGAGCCTGGACACCCGGCGGCTGCTGCACCTGCTGCGCGCGACCCTGCTTGGGCTCACCGCGATCATGCTCACCGGCGCGACCATCGGCTACCTGCGGGTGCACGACGCGGCCGAGTCGGCGGGCCGCCGCTCGGTGCCGGTGCTGCGGGAGATCAGCACCGCACGCACCGCGCTGGTGCGTGCCGACCGGGAGGTGCTGCGCAGTTTCCGCACCGGCGCGGCCGCGCTGATCGGCGCCGGGGACGGCTACCGGGACCAGCTGTCCATCGCCGCGCAGAGCCTGACCAGGGTGGCCGAGGCGAACCTGGCCGGGGATGCAGGCGGCAGGCAGTTGCAGCTGGTGGACAGCCTGCTGGCGACCTACGCCGCCTCGGTGGAACAGGCCGCCACCCAGCACCGGCTGCCCGGCGGCGGACCGGTGCTCGGCGCGGCCGACCTGTGGCAGGCATCCCGGCTGCTGCACAGCGCGGACGGCGTGCTGCGCCAGCTCGACCAGGTGGCGCTGTCGCAACGGGAGGCCTTCCGCGGCGCGCTCACCCAGGCCCGGCCGACCACGGCCAGCGTGCTGTTCTGGCTGCTGCCGGGCGGCGTGCTGCTGCTCGGGCTGCTCGGCGTGCAATGGCTGTTCTGGCGTCGGTTCCGCCGCCGGTTCAATCCGTGGCTGCTGGCCGCGACCGGCGCGGTGGCCGGGTTGCTGCTGCTGACCACCACGGTGTTCGGCTCGCAGCGGGAACTGGACAGTGTCCGGGACGGCCTGGAGCACAACGTCGCGCAGCGGCTCCGGCTGGACGCGGAGATCGACGCCGAAGGCCAGCGCTGGCTGGGCGAGCTGGTGCGGCAGCAGTGCAAAGAGATCCGGGACTGCGGACCCAGCGTGGGCACGTTCCTGGCCGGACTGCACCCGACCCCGGACGGCCCGGCCGAACCGGGTCTCACCGAGGAGGCCGGTCGACTGGCCGGTCAGGTGCGCGAGGTCGGCGGCCGTGGCGCCTGGTGGCCGGGGATCCCGGTGCTGGCCGCGCTGGTGCTGGCCCTGGTGCTGCGTGGTTTCCAGGCCCGGCTGGCCGAGTACCGGTCCCGGGTGCGGCCATGAGGCGGCTGACCGCGGTGCTGGCCACCGCCCTGCTGCTCACCGGCGGCTGCACCGCGCAACCGGGCGCCGGTCAGGTGAGCGTGCTGGCCACCTGGACCGGTGAGGAGGAGCGGGTTTTCCGGGCCAGCCTGGACGTGTTCGAGCGGGAGACCGGGATCAAGGTGGAGTACCGGGGCACCCGCGCGCTCGGCCAGGTGCTCAAGGCCGAGGTGGCCGGTGGGCGGCCGCCGGATGTCGCGGTGCTGCCCGGCTTCGGCGACCTGCTGCCCTACATCAGGGACAAGCTGGTCAGCCCGTTGCAGACGGTGCCGGAACTGGCCGAACGGGACGGCCCGCAGTGGGACCGGCTCAGCCGAGGCGGCCTGCCGCACCTCTACGCGGTGCCGGTGAAGAAGGACCTCAAGGGCCTGGTCTGGTCCAGGCCACGGCCGCCCGGCACACCCGCGCCCACCGCCGAGGGCCTGCTCGCCGCCGGGGACTGGTGCCTCGGCCTCGGCTCGCCGACCACCTCCGGCTGGCCGGGCACCGACTGGGTGGAGAACCTGCTGCTGCAACGCGCCGGACCCGCGGTCTACCAGCGCTGGGTGGCCGGTGACCTGCCCTGGACCAGCCCGCAGGTGCACCAGGCCTGGACCGACTTCGGCCGGATCGCCGGCCCACGCGGTTCCGCCGCCCTGCTCACCGACTTCGCCGACGCCGGCCGCGGCATGTTCGACGCCGAACCCGGCTGCCACCGCGAACACCAGGCCTCCTTCATCGCCGCCGGCTACCAGACCCGGCGCCCGGACGGCCGCACCCCGGCCTACCGCGCCGACTTCGACTACCAGCCCTTCCCAGCCTTCTCCGGCGCCCAACCGGCCAGCCCGGTCGCCGCCGACCTGGCCGCCCGCTTCACCGCCAAACCGGCCGCCGAACGCCTGATCCGGTTCCTGGCCGGCCGCCAGGCATTGCAACCGGGCCCGCCCGCACTGGACGACCGACTGCGCGAACGACTGCTCGGCCAGGACACGCTGTGCTTCGACGGCTCCGACCTGATGCCGGTGGAACTGCGCACGATGTTCTACCGCGCGGTGCTGGAGTACGTTGCGGACCGGGACAAGCTGCCCGAACTGCTCAACCGGCTGGAACAGGTGCGGCGGACCCTGCAGGACGACCAGGACCGGCGTTATGACTGGGTGACCGTCTCATGTGGACGGTGAGTCGAGGGGAGCACAGTGAGCGAACTGGTTCGATTCGAGCTGGCCGAGGGCGGCGAGGTCACCGTCGAGGTGGAGGAACAACCCGGCGTGGTCCGCGCCGCCCGCCCCGGCCAGGTCCTGCAGAAAGCCCGCTCCAGCTTCGAGTCCGCCCTTGGCGAGGTCCAGGTGGCCGCGATGGCCGCCCTCCGCCAGTTCCAGACCCTGGCGCCGGACGAGGTCGAGCTGAAGTTCGGCGTGAAGCTGGACGCGCAGGCGGGGGCGGTGATCGCGCGGACGGGGATGCAGGGGCATTTCGAGGTCAAGTTGAAGTGGCAGCGGTTGCCTGGGGCGGTTGAGGACGTGGTGGAGGAGCAGGGCGGGGCCAAGGAGGGCTAGCCGCCTCACACCCACCCGCCCGCCGCCGTGCGGAGGAGTTCGCGGCCGTGTCACACGCCGCAACACCCCGGGTAATCCCCACTGCCTAACTTCGGCGCGTCCCCGAGAACTGGAGGCCGCCGTGACCACCGCCGTCCGCACCCCGCGCCGAGGCTGGATCGACCACTGGGAGCCCGAGGACCCCGGGTTCTGGGCGCGTACCGGGCGCCGGGTGGCGAACCGGAATCTGGTGTTCTCCATCCTGGCCGAGCACCTGGGCTTCTCCATCTGGCTGCTCTGGAGTGTGGTCACAGTCAGCCTGCCCGCCGCGGGCTTCGCCTTCTCCGTCGACCAGTTGTTCTGGCTGGTCGCGTTGCCGACTCTGCTCGGGTCGCTGCTGCGGCTGCCCTACACCTTCGCGGTGCCGCGTTTCGGCGGCCGGGCCTGGACCGCGGTCAGCGCCAGCCTGCTGCTCATCCCGACCGGCCTGCTCGCCTGGTGCGTCTCCGACCCCGGCACGCCGTACTGGATGTTCCTGATCGCGGCGGGCACCGCGGGCCTTGGCGGTGGCAACTTCGCCTCCTCGATGGCCAACATCTCCTTCTTCTACCCCGAATCCCGCAAGGGTTTCGCGCTCGGGCTGAACGCGGCGGGCGGCAACCTCGGGGTGGCCGTGGTGCAGTTGGCGGTGCCGCTGGTGATCTCCACCGCCACCGGGATCAACCTGGTCTGGGCGGGGCTGATGTGGCTGCCGGTGATCATCATCGCGGTGGCCTGCTCCTGGTTGTTCATGGACTCGCTGACCGTGGCCCGCTCCGACTTCCGCTCCTACGCCGCGGCCATCTGGCAGCCGCACACCTGGGTGATGTCCTTCCTCTACATCGGCACCTTCGGCTCCTTCATCGGCTACTCCGCCGCGCTGCCGCTGCTGATCAACCGGACCTTCCCCGAGTCCAAGGCCGGGTACTTCGCCTTCCTCGGCGCGCTGGTCGGCTCGCTGTCCCGGCCGATCGGCGGCTGGCTGGCCGACCGCTGGGGCGGCGGGCGGGTGACGCTGTGGACCTTCGTCACCATGGGCTTCGGCGTGGCGGGGGTGCTGGCCGGACTGGCCCAGCACAGCTTCCCGCTCTTCCTCGGCTCGTTCCTGTGGCTGTTCATCACCGCGGGCGTGGGCAACGGCTCGACCTACCGGATGATCCCGGCCATCTTCGCCGCCAGGGTCGCCGATCCCGCGCAGGCCAAACGCCAGGCCGCGGCGGTGATCGGCATCGCGGGCGCGGTCGGCGCGCTCGGTGGCTTCCTGATCACCAGGGCCTTCGCGATGTCGCTGACCAGCAGCGGCTCGCTGGCCCCCGCGCTCTACACCTTCCTCGCCTTCTACGGCCTGTGCCTGGCCGTGACCTGGTGGTGCTACCTGCGGCGACGGGTGTTCGCGCTGCGGGTGCCCAGCCTCGCGCACGCGGGCGTGTGACGCACAGCCTCCTGACCAGGAGTGGGAGTTTTTCGTAACGCGGGTGCAACACCGGTGACCCGGGTCCGACACGGCCGCTCGTGACGATGGCGGCAGGACCCGGCCACCGGCGGATGAGGAGGAAGTGCATGTCTCGCACGCTCGTCGTCGTCGGCAACGGCATGGTCGGCCACCGCCTGGTGCAGGCGGTCCGGGAACGGGATCTGACCGGGGCCTGGCGGATCGTGGTGCTGGCCGAGGAACCACGCCCGGCCTACGACCGGGTCGCGCTCTCGTCCTATGTGGACAGTTGGGATGAGCTGGCGCTGCGGTTGCCCGGCGCGGAGTTCGACGGCGATGAGCAGGTCGAACTGTGTCTGGGTGATCCGGCGACCGCATTGGACACCGTCGCCCGCACGGTCATCACCGCGAGCGGTCGGGTGCTGGCCTACGACGCGCTGGTGCTGGCCACCGGTTCGGCCCCGTTCGTGCCGCCGGTGCCCGGTCACGACCTGCCGGGCTGCTTCGTCTACCGCACCATCGCCGACCTGGACGAGATCCGGGCCGCGGCCAAGGATGTCGGCTCCGGCGTGGTGGTGGGCGGCGGGCTGCTCGGCCTGGAGGCGGCGAACGTGTTGCGCGGCCTTGGGTTGACCACCGCGGTGGTCGAACTGGCCCCTCGGCTGATGCCGGTGCAGGTGGACGAGGGTGGCGGCGCGTTGCTGCGCAGGCAGATCGAGAGCCTGGGTATCACTGTCCACTGTGGAGTGTCAGTGCAGTCGGTCGAACCCGGACTGCGGCTGGCTCTCTCCGACGGCGGCGCGCTGGAGACCGGGCTGCTGGTGTTCTCCGCCGGGATCCGGCCGCGGGACCAGCTCGCCCGAACGGCCGGGCTCGGGGTTGGCCAACGCGGTGGCATCGTGGTTGATTCCTCCTGCCGCACAACGGCTTCGGACGTCTACGCGATCGGCGAGTGCGCGCTCGCGGGTGGCCAGGTCTACGGCCTGGTCGGACCCGGGTACGCGATGGCCGAGGTGGTCGCGGACCGGCTGCTGGGCGGCGCGGCCGAGTTCACCGGGGCGGACACCGCCACCAAGCTCAAACTGCTCGGCGTGGACGTGGCCAGCTTCGGCGACGCGCACGCCACTGCGGCCAACGCCCTTGAGGTCGTGCACAGCGATCCGGTCTCCGGCCGCTATCAGAAGCTCGTGATCTCCGACGACGCGTCCACCCTGCTCGGTGGGGTCCTGGTGGGCGACGCCTCGGCCTACGCGCTGCTGCGCCCGCTGGTCGGCCGCCCGCTGCCCGGCGAACCCGGCGCGTTGCTCGCCGGACCCGGCGCGGGCGCGGGTGTGGGTATCAGCGCGATGCCCGACGACGCCCAGGTCTGCTCCTGCCACGCCGTCACCAAGGCCCAGATCCGCTGTGCCATCACGGAAAGCGGCTGTGCGGACGTACCGGCGCTGAAGTCCTGCACCAAGGCCGGCACCGGCTGTGGCTCCTGCGTGCCCATGCTCAAACAACTGCTCACCGCCTGTGGCGTCGAGCAGTCCACCGCGCTGTGCGAGCACTTCAGCCACTCCAGGGCCGAGCTGTTCGAGATCGTGCGGGCCACCGGCGTGCGCACCTTCAGCGAACTCGTCGGCAAGCACGGCACCGGCCGCGGCTGTGACATCTGCAAGCCGGTAGTGGCCTCGATCCTGGCCTCGCTCGGCTCCCGGCACGTGCTCGACGGCGAACAGGCCACCCTGCAGGACACCAACGACCACTTCCTGGCCAACATCCAGCGCAACGGCACCTACTCGGTGGTGCCGCGCATCCCCGGCGGCGAGATCACCCCGGCCAAACTGCTCGTCATCGCCGAGGTGGCCAGGGACTTCGACCTCTACACCAAGATCACCGGCGGTCAGCGGATCGACCTGTTCGGCGCCACCGTGGACCAGCTCCCGCTGATCTGGCGGCGGCTGGTGGACGCGGGCTTCGAGTCCGGGCACGCCTACGGCAAGGCGTTGCGCACGGTGAAGTCCTGCGTTGGCCAGACCTGGTGCCGCTACGGCGTGCAGGACTCGGTCGGCCTCGCGGTGGAACTGGAACTGCGTTACCGCGGCCTGCGCTCCCCGCACAAGATCAAGGCCGGCGTTTCCGGCTGTGCCAGGGAATGCGCCGAGGCCAGGAGCAAGGACTTCGGCGTGATCGCCACCGAGGAGGGCTGGAACCTCTACGTCGGCGGCAACGGCGGCTTCACCCCTCGGCACGCCGACCTGCTGGTGTCCGATGTGGACAGAGAGACACTGATCCGGCTGATCGACCGGTTCCTGATGTTCTACGTGCGCACCGCGGACCGGTTGCAGCGCACCGCGGGCTGGATCGAGGCCATGGACGGCGGCCTGGACCACCTGCGCGCGGTCGTTGTCGAGGACAGCCTTGGCATCGGCGCCGAGCTGGAAACCGCGATGGCCCAGCACGTCGAAGGCTATGCCGACGAGTGGCGCGGGGTGCTGGAGGACGAGGAGAAGCTGAGCCGCTTCGCCTCCTTCGTCAACGCGCCCGGCACCCCCGATCCGAGCATCTCGTTCCGCAGCGAGCGCGGGCAACCAGTGCCCGTGCTGCTGGGTATACCGGAGGTGACCGCACCATGACCGCAGTCGACGCCTGGGTTCCGGTGTGCCGCTACACCGCCCTGCTGCCCGAACGCGGGGCCGCCGCCCTGCTGCCGGGCGGTGTGCAGGTGGCCCTGTTCCGCACCCACGACGGCCAGGTGCACGCACTGGGCAACATCGACCCGTTCAGCCAGGCGGCCGTGATCTCCCGCGGCATCGTCGGCGACCGGGGCGGCGAGCCGGTGGTGACCTCGCCAATGCACAAGCAACCGTTCGCGCTGCGCACCGGCGAATGCCTGGACAGCCCAGCGGTCTCACTGCCCCGCTACGCGGTCCGGGTCGACGCCGGGACCGTCTACGTGGAGCTGCCGTGAACACCACACCGTCCGAAATGGACGGTGCGCTGCCCGCCCTCGCCGGGTTCACGGTCGGCCTGACCGCCGCCCGCCGCGCCGAGGAGCTGGCCGCACTGCTGGAACGCCGGGGCGCCACCGTGCTGCACGCCCCGGCGATCCGGATCACCCCGGTGGCCGACGACGCCGACCTGATCGCGGCCACCAGGGATGTGCTGGCCGCGCCGGTGGACGTGGTGGTGGCCACCACCGCGATCGGCTTCCGCGGCTGGCTGGAGGCGGCCGAGGGCTGGGGCCTGGCCCCGGCACTGCGGCACCAGCTCGGCGGGGCCACCGTGCTCGCCCGCGGCCCCAAGGCCCGCGGCGCGATCCGGGCCGCCGGACTGGTCGAGTCCTTCTCGCCTGCCTCGGAATCCAACGCGGACCTGTTGCAGCACCTGCTTTCCCTGGGTGTGGCGGGTAGCCGCATCGTGGTCCAGGAACACGGCGCGCCGGTGCCGGAGTTCGTCGACCCGCTCCGCGCGGCCGGCGCCGAGGTCGTCCCGGTCCCGGTCTACCGCTGGTCCCGCCCTGCCGACGTGGCCCCGCTGGACCGCCTGCTCGACGCGATCAGCCTCGGCCAGGTCGACGCGCTGGCCTTCACCAGCGCCCCCGCCGCGATGAACCTGTTGTCCCACGCGGAAACCCGCAACCGCCGCGAGGACCTGCTCGCCGCACTGCGCACCGACCTGTTGGTCGCCTGCGTCGGCTCCATCACCGCCGCCCCGCTGGTCGCCCTCGGCGTGCCGGTGATCGCCCCCGAGCGGGGCCGGATCGGCGCGCTGGCCCGACACCTGGGCGCCGAACTCGCCGCCCGCGCACCACGGCTGCGGGTGGCCGGGAAGGCCCTCGAACTCCGCGGCCAGGCCGTCGTCGTCGACGGCGAGTACCGCCCGGTCGCCCCCGCGCCGATGGCCGTGCTGCGGGCCCTGGTCAGCCGCTGCGGCCGGGTCGCCACCAGGGCCGAACTCCTCGACGCCCTGCCAACCGGCGGCGAGGAACACGCGGTGGAGACCGCGGTCGGCCGCCTGCGCACCGCCCTCGGCGAACCCCGGCTGATCCAGACCGTGGTCAAACGCGGCTACCGGGTCGCCCTGGACACCCCGGCCGGAGCCCTGCGATGAGGCCCCTGGTCCTGGTCGCGCACGGCACCAAGGACCCGGCTGGCGCGCTCACCACCGAGGCCCTGGCCACCGCCGTCGGCCACCAACTCGGCCTGCCGGTCACCGTCGCCTACGCCGACGTCCGCGAACCCCGGCTCGCCGAGGTGCTGGTGGATGACGCCGTCGTGGTGCCCGCCTTCCTGGCCAGCGGCTACCACGTCCGGGGCGACGTCCCGGCCGAGATCACCCGCAGCGGCCGCCGCCACATCACCCTTGCCCCGGCACTGGGCGCGGCCCCCGAACTCATCGCCGTGGCCGCGTTACGCCTGGTCGAGGCGGGCTGGCGGCCCGGCGACGCGGTGGTCCTCGGTGCGGCCGGATCCTCTGATGAGGGCGCGCTGGCCGAGGTGCGCACCGCGGCCGCCCTGCTCGCCGACCGCCTCGGCGACGAGGTCGCCATCGGCTACGTGACCACCGCCGCCCCCGGCCTCGGCACCGCGCTGGAGACCGCCCGCCGCACCGGCCGCCGGGTGTCGGTGGCCTCCTGGCTGCTCGCCCCCGGCCTGTTCCACCAGGCACTGCGGGTGGCCGGGCACGCGGTGGTGGCCGAACCACTCGGCCCGCACGAGCGGGTGGTGGACCTGATCGTCCGGCGCTACCGGGACGCGATTGTCTGACCCGGCGGCGACAATGACCGCATGGGCCGGGATGTGCCGCTGGCGCGACACCTGTTGCGGGCGCGGGACCTGATCGACAGCAGCTACGCCGAACCACTGGACATCCCCGCGCTGGCCCGTGCGGCCCGGGTCTCCCAGTCCCACTTCAGCCGCTGCTTCAAGCGCGCCTTCGGTGAGACCCCGCACCGTTACCTGCTCACCCGCAGGCTGGAACGCGCCCAGGCGTTGCTGCGCAACCGGAAACTCACCGTCACGCAGGTCTGCCTCGCGGTCGGATTCACCAGCCTCGGCTCCTTCAGCACGCAATTCCGCCGATTTGTCGGGGAAAGTCCCAGTTCCTACCGGGAACGGGCACATCCGGCATTTCTCCCGGTGCCCGGGTGTTTTGTCCGGATGATGACCCGGCCGCGGGAGTGAGCAGTTTTGGAGAAGCCAGTCGGCGGGCTGCCTGCCTACGGTGAGTGCACAGCAAGCGGCTAGCGGAAGGTTTCACATGATCACGGGTGTCGGCATGGTGCACGTCTGGGTTCTGGACCAGGACGAGGCGTACGACTTCTACGTCAACACACTGGGCTTCAGCCCGCACGGCGACGTGCGGTTCGAGCACATGCGCTGGCTTTCGGTGACCGCCCCCGGCCAGCCGGACCTGCCGATCGCGCTCAACCTGCCGCTGCCGCCGCTGATGGACGAGGAGACCGTGGCCACCGTGCGCGGGCTGGTCGCGGCCGGGCACATGTGTCCAGGCGGGTTCGCCACCAAGGACGTCTGGGCCACCTACCGGGACCTCAAGGCCAAGGGCGTGGAGTTCATCGGCGAGCCCGAGCAGCACGACTACGGCATCGACGTCGGCCTGCGCGACCCCTTCGGCAACCACTGGCGGCTCACCCAGCTCCCGGCGGAATAGGTTTGTAAGTTTTCCTATCAAAGCTCTTGTGGTGGGCGGTGCGGGCCGTTTACCGTGACCGCACCGCCGCCGAGTCCCTGCAGACTCGGAGGAAGCCACGTGAGGATTCCTGGTCGAATCGCGGCCACCCTGCTCGCCTGTTTCGCATTGGTCACCGGTTCGGCTCAGGCCGCGCCGGCGGCGCCGGACCTGAATGACCCGCGCATGAAGGACATCGCCATGCAAATCGTGGCCAGCGCGGAGAACTCCACGCTGAACTGGCGGGGCAGGTTCGGCTACATCGAGGACATCAACGACAAACGCGGTTACACCGCGGGCATCATCGGTTTCTGTTCCGGCACCGGGGACATGCTGGACCTGGTCGAGCTGTACAAGAAGCGCAAACCGGGCAACGTGCTGGAGAAGTACCTGCCCGCGCTGCGCAAGGTCAACGGCACGCCCTCGCACGAGGGGCTGGATCCCAGCTACACCAAGGACTGGCAGACCGCGGCCAAGGACGCGGCGTTCAAGGCCGCCCAGGAGTCCGAGCGGGACCGGGTGTACTTCAACCCGGCCGTATCCCAGGCCAAGAAGGACGGCCTGTCCAGGGCGCTCGGCCAGTTCATCTACTACGACGCCATCGTCATGCACGGTGACGGCTGGGGTTCGCCGGACTTCACGCACATCCGCAATCGCGCGCTGAGCAACGCCAAGCCGCCGTCCCAGGGCGGCAACGAGACCACCTGGCTGAACGCGTTCCTGGACGCGCGGGTGTGGGCGATGAAGCAGGAGCCCGCGCACAGCAACACCAGCCGGGTGGACACCGCGCAGCGGGTCTTCCTCAAGAACGGCAACCTCGACCTGAAGACGCCGCTGAAGTGGAAGGTCTACGGCGACAGCTACGAGATCAGGTAGGCACGGCAGGCCACTGCCCCCGGGAATAGTTGACGTGTCAACCTCGTTGACGGGGGCAGTGGCCGCCACCCCAGGGCGGCCGGTGGATCTCAGGAGGCAGCCATGCCAGCCGTCACCGCCGACACCCTGACCCTGCCCCGCCTGCCCGAACTGCCCCAGGAACTGACCGCCTGGCGGCCGGTCCGGCGCACGGTGACCGCGACGCATTCGGTGGAGGGCGAGGGTTTCGCGGTCCGGCGGCCCTTCCCCGGCCTTGACCTGCCCGCGGCGGACCCGTTCCTGCTGCTGGACCACCTCGGCGCCACCGAGTACGCCCCCGGCGAGGCCAAGGGCGCGCCCTGGCACCCGCACCGCGGCTTCGAGACGGTCACCTACGTCATCGACGGGGCCTGGCAGCACGCCGACTCCACCGGTGGCGGCGGCGTGATCGCGGACGGCCAGACCCAGTGGATGACCGCGGGAGCGGGCGTGTTGCACTCGGAGCTGCCGACCGAGGAGCTGGTGGCCAAGGGCGGCCTGTTCCACGGCGTGCAGCTGTGGGTGAACCTGCCCCGTTCGCACAAGTGGACCCCGCCGCGCTACCAGGACATCGGCGCTGACGACGTCGGCCTGGTGTCCAGTGTGGACGGTGGCGCGCTGGTCCGGGTGATCGCCGGTGAGCTGGACGGCCACGCCGGTCCCGGCGTCACCTGGACCCCGATCACCTACCTGCACGCCACGGTCAGCCCCGGCGCCCGCCTGGACCTGCCCTGGCCAGAGGACTTCACCGCCATGGTCTACGTGCTCTCCGGCCGCGGCACCGTCGGCGCGGAGGCCAAGCCCCTGGAAGAGGGCCAGCTCGCGGTGCTCGGCCACGGTTCGGCGGTCACCCTGCGCGCGGCCGACACCCAGCCGCTGGCCAGTAAGAACGGCTGGGAGGTGCTGGTGCTCGGCGGCAGGCCGATCAACGAGCCGGTGGCCCGCTACGGCCCGTTCGTGATGAACACCCGCGCCGAGATCATCCAGGCGGTGGAGGACTACCAGGCGGGGCGCCTGGCCACGGTCCAGCCGCGGCAGGTCCCGCACCTGGGCGCGACTGACGAGCGGATCTAGCACAGGCTGGCTTTAGAAAAGACTGGGCGGCTCCTCCGGCGGGGGCACGGCCGCCCAGCGGTACTGCCGGAGGTTGATCTTCCCGTCATCGGCCAGCACGCCCTCGGCCCGCAGCAGCTCCAGCTGTTCGCGGGCCAGGTGTGGTGCACAGGTGCCGTTGGCGCGCAGCACCCGGTGCCAGGGCAGGTCGTGCCCGTCCTCGGACAGCACCCGTCCCACCAGTCGCGGCGATGGTGCCCGCGACACATCGGCCACGTCTCCGTAGGTCGCGACCTGGCCGGGCGGGATCGACTGCACGGCGGTGCGCACGCGTTCGATGGTCTCCTCGTCCACGCGGCCATTGTGGCGCACGGCACCGACAGGGCTACCGGCGCACGATCCGGATGTTGGGCCCGAGCTTGTCCAGGTTGCGCACTTCCTGGTCATGCAGCAGCAACAGGTTCATCCGCTGGGATAGTCCGGCCAGTGGTGCCAGGTCGTGCTGGTGGCTGTCCTGCAGGTTCAGCCGTCGCAATGTGTCCAGTCCGGCCAGCGGGGTCAGGTCTGCCACCTTGGTGTAGCCCAGGTCCAGGTCAACCAGCTTGCCGCCGGTCAGCGGGGCGAGATCGTCGACCGGGGTGTTGTTCAACGACAGCCAGGTGAGTCGCGGCAGCACCGAACCCAGCCCGGCCAATCCGCCGGGCAGCTCGGACATGATCAGGTGCAGTTCGGTGAGCGCGGGCAGCAGTTCCAGCGGCGCGAGGTCGGTCAGCGACACCGCCCCGTGCAGGCGCAGGGTTTCCAGGTTCCGGGCGGTGGCCACCCCGGAGATCTCCCGCAGGTCCGCGCAGTCGGCCAGGGCCAGCTCGCGTAGTTCCGGCAGGTCGGCTACGAACCACAGGTCGGTGATGGGCGGATACCACAGCTCCAGCGTGCGGAGCCTGGGCAGGCTGGCCAGGAAGCCCAGGCCGGCGCAGGGGTTGTACAGCCGCAGGTAGGCCAGTTCGGGGTGCTCGGCCAGCTCGTGCAGGTCGGCCTCGGGGTCGTTGTGGTGGTTCAGCGAGCGCAGCCGCGGCACTCCGGCCAGGAAGTCCAGATCGTTCCTGGAAGGATTCCGGATGTCGATCCGGGTCCAGCGCAGGTTCCGCAGGTGGTGCAGGTGCGGAATCTGGTTGTACTCCTGCACCATCGCACTGCCACCCGGCAGCGGAGCCTTGCCGAGCACCTGGATCGCGTACTCCTCCGGATCAAAATGCCGCCAGGCCCAGGCCAGATCCCGCTGCACCGAGATCCGCGGATCCGAGGCGTACCGGCTCAGCACCCGCAACCCGCCCGGCCCGTTGATCAGCGCCGCCGCCTCCACGCAGGCCGTCGCCACCGCGTCGCTCAAACCATCCAAAGTGGATGGAAGCTTGCGCAACACCTGTTCTCCGGCAAGGACCAGCGACCGCACCTCGCGGCTGTCCCGCGGCGGCACCAACTGCTCCAGCACCGCATCCACCCGGGCCGCGACCTCCTCCGGCACGGTGTGCGTGGTCTCCAAGCACGACACCGCGAGCAGCCGCAGCTTCCGGGCATGCCGCCGCTCGGCGTCCGCCCGGTCCAAGATCCCGTCCAACAACTCAGCCCGCAGTGGCACCGAGCAGTGCCCGGCGGCCAGCACCACCGTTTCCCGCCAGGTGTCCAGATGTGCTTGTCCCACCAGGAATCCGGCCAGATGGTTCTCGGCGATCTCCTTGCCGGTCAGGTATTCCTGGAAGGTCCGGTGGATGAAGTCGACCTTGCCCTCCACCGGCTCGCGCAGCACCCCGCTGCGCTCCAGCAGGTGCTGCAACACCGTGGCCGGGTGCAGGTCCACCGAGGGCATCCGGGCCAGTGCCCGCTGCACGTGCTCCACCGCGGCGTCCAGGTCGAGCTGGGTGCGCCCGCACATGCTCAGGCTCCAGGCCAGGTACTGCAACACCCCGAGCTTGGTCGCGCCTTCCAGTGAAAGCTCTTGCGCCGCAGGCACTTCCCGCTCGGCGTCGCGGCGGTCGAGCAGTAGTTCCAGTGCCGCCTCGTACAGCTTCATCCGGTCTGGCGGCAACTGCTTGCGGCGGTCCAGGTTCAGCGCGCACAACAGCGCGCACAGCAACGGGTTGGTGGCCAGCATGCGCAGCGCGGGCCGGGATTCCAGGTGCCGCAACAACGCCGTGCGGTACTCGTCGAGTTCCTCCGGTTCACACGGCAGGGCCGCGCCGCGGATGGCCTCGTGCCAGCGGGCGGTGAACTCGGCGATGTCCAGCGGGGTCATCGGTTCCAGCCGCACCGCGCGGAAACCCTCGGCGTCCAGCCAGCCCCGATCCGCCGCACTCGGCCGCGCGGTGACCACCACCCGCAGGTCCGGGTAGGCCACCAGCAACCCCTTGAGCCAGCGCCGCACCCGCGGCCGCCGGTCCGCGGTCAGCTCGTCCACCCCGTCCACCAGCAGCAGCGCGTGGCCGTCGGAGAGCAGCCGGTGCACCCAGCCGGTCGGCGCCAGCCCGGCGATCGGCCCGGCGTTGGCGGCCACCAGGTCCTGCGGTTCGGGTAGTTCGGCATCCGCGTAGGCCCGCAGCCGCACCAGGAACGGCACCAGGTTGTTCCACGAGGCCAGCTTGTCGGTGAAGGTGCCGCGGGCCGCGGAGACCGCCAGCCACTGCATCAACGTGGTCTTGCCCGATCCGGCGTCCCCGCGCAGCAACGTCCGGGACCGGTCGGCCAGCGCCGACTCCACCCGCAGTCCGCCGTCCGCGCTCTCCCAGCCGCGGCCGGACCAGTCGTCGTCCTCATCCACCGACCGGGTCACGCTCAGGCTCAGGTAGGCCACCGACACCGAGGTGCGCGGCCGGTAGCGCCGGGTGTCCACCCCGAACAGCTCCAGCTCGTCCAGGGTCTCGCTGAGGAAACCCAGGTACCGCCTGCGGAACTCGGCGTCCTGCCCGCTGCCGTGCGGGGCGTCCAGTGAGGTCCTCGGCAGCCGGTGCAGCAGCAGTTCGATCTTCTCGGCCACCGAGGAGAACCGGCTGAGGAACTCCGCGTCCGCGCGCTCGCCGAAGGCAGGCAGCTGGCGGACCACGCTGACCAGGGCCATGCAGCTCTCGTCCAGCACCGCCGAGTACAGATCGGCCGCGGCATCGCTCAGCCCGGCCCGCAGCACCGCCGAGGGCACCCGGTCCCGGACCAGCCTGGCGAGTTTGGCCGGGTCCAGATCGGCCTCGAACAGGGTCCGGTCGGACAGGTCGGCCTCGCCGAGCGCGTCGGCCACCGCGGCCAGCGCGGCCTGCCGCTCGTGCTCGGGCAGGTGCCGGAATTCCACGTCGTACCAGGGCTGCAACCGGTGCGCGGCCTGGTCGCCGATATCGGCCAGCCTGCGTTCCAGCTTGCGCCGGGAGAAGGCGTCCGGCACCGCCACGGTGATCAGCTCGGCCAGCGGGAGGCGCCGGTCAGCCTCCGCCCGGCGCTGGCTCAGCCAGGTCCGCAGCACGTGCCGGACCACCTGCCGACCCACCGCCAGTGCGGCCTCGTTGAGCATTCATCCACTCTATCGGGGGACAAAAGGGGAAAGGCCGCCCTCGCTGCGAAAGAGCGAGGACGGCCTTTGCCTTGCCGCCTGCGGAGAATCCGGTTCAGCGATCTCGCTGGGTGATCAATCGAGCGAGCATGGTCAGTTGACCGCCCGCCCTGGACCGCGGTGAGCTGGCCTGCAGGTGTGCCAGCCCCTGCGCGAGCAGGTCATCGGCCTTCTGCTGCGCCCAGTCCCGGCCGCCCGCGGCCTCCACCAGCGCGGCCGCGTGGGCCAGCTCGGCGGTGTCCAGCGGATCGGTGCGCTGATACAGCGCGGCCAGGTCGCGGGCCGCCGGGGTGCCGGAGGTCAGCGCGAAGACCACCGGCAGCGACTTCTTGCGGTTCTGCAGGTCCGAGTAGATCGACTTCCCGGTGGCCGCCGGATCGCCCCAGATGCCGAGCAGGTCGTCCACCAGCTGGAAGGCCAGCCCGACATCCTCGCCGAACTTGGCCAGGTGCGCCACCTGCTCCGCGCTGCCGCCGCCGTACATGCCGCCCAGCGCGCAGGCCACCCTGGGCAGGGCCGCGGTCTTGCCGATGGCCATGGCCAGGCACTCGTCCACGTCGACGTCGCTGCGGTCCTCGAAGGCCAGGTCGGCGAACTGCCCGTCGAGCAGTTCGAGCACCGCGGCGCTGAGCAGTTTGGTGGCCGCCTTGGCGTCGGGGAGCTTGCTGGTGGCCACCACCTCCATGGCCACCGCCAGCAACGCGTCCCCGGCCAGGATCGCCGCGTTCAGCCCGAACACGCTCCACGCGGTGGCCCGGTGCCGCCTGGTGGTGTCCCCGTCCATCACGTCGTCGTGCAGCAGGGAGAAGTTGTGCACCAGCTCCACCGCGACCGCCGCCGGGACGGAGGCGGCCGGGATGCCGCCCACCGCCTCCGCGGTCAGCAGCACCAGGGCCGGGCGGATCACCTTGCCGCTGCTGCCCTCGCTCGGCCTGCCCTGCTCGTCCCACCAGCCGAAGTGGTAGCCGGCGATGCGGCGCATGGACTGCGGCAGGCCCTCCACCGCGTCCCGCATCGCGGGCTCGATCATGCCCCGGCTCCAGGCCAGCACCTCACCGATGGTGTCCGCGCCCAGAACCGGGGTTGTTTCCGCACTCGCCATGTCAGTGCCCGATCTCGACGTTCTCCAGCACGCCCAGCGCGTCCGGGACCAGTACCGCGACCGAGTAGTACGTGCTGACCAGGTAGGAGGTGACGGCCTTGTCGTTGACGCCCATGAACCGCACGTTCAGCCCCGGCTGGTACTCATCCGGGATGCCGGTCTGGTGCAGGCCGATCACGCCCTGGTCCTCCTCGCCGACCCGCATGGCCACGATCGAGGTTGACCCGGTCTCGCTGATCGGGATCTTGTTGGTGGGCAGCAGCGGCACCCCGCGCCAGCCCACCACCTGGGCGCCGCCGAAGTCCACCGTCTCGGCGTAGACCCCGCGCTTGTTGCACTCCCGGCCGAAGGCGGCGATCGCCTTGGGGTGGGCCAGCATGAACTTGGTCTTGCGCCTGCGGGTGAGCAGGTCGTCCAGGTCGTCCGGGGTGGGCGGGCCGCTGTAGGTGGGGATGCGCTGCTTGAGGTCGGCGTTGTGCAGCAACCCGAAGTTCGGGTTGTTGAACATGTCGTGTTCCTGGCGCTCGCGCAGTGCCTCGATGGTCAGCCGCAGCTGCTGGTCGAGCTGGTTCATCGGCTGGTTGAACAGGTCGGTGACCCTGGTGTGCACGCGCAGGATGGTCTGCGCCACCGCGAGTTCGTACTCCCTGGGGGACAGCTCGTAGTCCACGAACGTGCCCGGCAGCTCGTACTCGCCGTCCTGCCCGGAGGCCAGGTCGATCTCGGCCTCGCCCTTGGCGTTCTGCGCCTTGCGCGGGCTGAGCCGGTAGGCGGTGACCTGGTCGCGCAGTGCCTCGGACTGGCTCACCACCTGCTCGAACACACTGCGTGGCAAGGACAGCAGGGTGCCCGCCGTGGCCGCACGGGCGGTGAACTTCCAGGTGCTCTCACCCAGCAGCGCCTCATCGCCGAAGTGGTCGCCGTCGACCAGGGTGCCCAGCGAGGTGGTGTTGCCGAACTCGCCGGTGCCCAGCTTGGTGATCCGGCCGTGCGCCACCAGGATCACCCGGTCCGCCGGCTGGCCCTGGGTGACCAGCACCTCGCCCGCGGCGAAGCTCTGCTGCTCGAACCGGTCGGCCAGCGCGGTGAGCACCTCCTGGTCCTCGAACCCGCGCAGCAGCGGCAGTTCGCCCAGTTCCGGCGGCACCACCCTGATCTGGGTGCCCACGTTGCTGAAGCTGAGCCGCCCGTCGCCGACCGCGTAGGTCATCCGCCGGTTGACCCGGTACGCGCCGCCGTTGGCCTCCACCCAGGGCAGCACCTTGAGCAGCCAGCGCGGGCTGATGCCCTGCATCTGCGGCACGGACTTGGTGGTGGACGCCAGATTCCGCGCCGCCGCCGTGCCCAGGCTCAGTTGAGCGCCGTTGCCGTTGCCATTGGTCCGGACGCCGGACTCCAACGCTTCTGTCACCGTGCACACCGCCAAGTTCTCTTGTACGAGCAGGAATCAAAGGAGGATCGGGGTTCTAGCTGTGGTATCTCGGGTTGGTGGCGTGCCATTCGAAGCCGCCGCCCATCCAGGCCCGCAGCCCGCGCAGGAACCGTTGCAGCTCAGGCGAGGGCACGGCCGCCAGGCGCTGGTGCGCGGCCTCGAAGTCCCGGACGATCTGGTTGTGCAGCTCCACCGTGGCCTCGGTGGCCTCGGCGATCGAGCAGCCCCGGTCGGCGGCGATCTGCAGCACCATGTTGCACACCGGCACCTCGTCCGCGGCGTCCTTGGCCACCGAGAACAGGTCGTTGACCAGCACGGCGGCCACCCCGGCCTGGAACGCGGCCTCGCGCACATCCGGGGCGTAGTAGACGTTCGCGGTCACCTCGTAGCCGCCGACCGCGTCGATCAGCGTCATCGAGGTGTAGAAGTTGTCGTGCTGCCGCGCGGTCAGGTACTCCCACGCGGTCGGGTACTCCCCGGTGTGCCGCCAGGCCGCGTAGGCGGTCCAGCTGACGAACATGGAGAAGGTCGAGTAGTTGGACCGGTGCACCACCGCGGGCGTGCTGCGACCGGCCAGGTAGGCGGTGGCCGAGCGCAGCGCCACCAGCACCCGCTCGGAGGCGATCTTCTCTTCCAGCGGCGGGGTGAACTCCCCGGCAGGCGGCACCGGGTCCATCGCCGCCATCGCCAGGGTGAGCCGGAACGGCAGCTCGGTGGGCACCGCCCCGTGCTCGGTGCTGTCCGCGTAGAGGTCGTCGGCGGCCCACCAGGCCGCGTTCAGCTTCGCCGCGATCAGCAGCTGGTCCGGGTCCTCGGTGTCGGTGTGGGTGAGCATGGCCAGCCTGCCGAACCCGGCCTTGCCCATCAGCTCGCTCTCCGGCTCGGAGAACCCGCACTCCTCGGCCCAGCTCACCAGCCGGTCGTCCACCTCCTGGCCGAGCGCGGGGTTGATCCGCTCCACCATCGGCACGTACAGCGGGGAGTAGCTGCCATCTCCCCAGGACCGCACGGCGTAGGCCGGATCACCGCCGCCGGCCGCCGCCACCGGGACGGGCGCCGGCGTGACCTCCGGCGCCGGCGCGGGCGCCGGGACCTTGCCGAACACGCTGGCGATGCGAGCCGCTGAGGTGCCCAGGCCGGACGGCCCGGCCAGCGAACTGGCCGGGACCGTCTCGGTGGCGACTGTGTCGCTCATCGGCTCGTCAGATCCGATCGGCCGCGATGAGCAGGTAGTGGAAGCTGCCCTCGCGGTATGCCTGCAGGAACGGGGCCTCGACGCCGGTGGCCACCGAGGACTTCTCCCGCAGCTCCCAGTACGGGATGGTGGCCGCGGTCAGGTCGATCACGCTGATCGGCACCAGGTTGTTGGCCTGCATGGCCTTGAAGTACTGGCTGCGCGGGTGGATGTTGCAGGTGTAGTGCTGGTCGATCTGGCTGACCGCCTTGGACCGGCCACCGGTGACGTCGTTGTAGCAACCGGTGATCGTGACGTAGCGGCCGCCGATCTCCAGCTGCCTGGCGTGCTCGGCGAAGAGCTGGTGCAGGTCCACGTACATGGTGCTCTCGTTGTTCCAGATGGCCTTGCGGGAGGCCGTCTCGAACCCGGTGTCGAGCATGTTCTTGAAGTGGTACCGCACCCGGTCGGCCACTCCGCGCTTGCGCGCCTGCTCGTTGGCGAAGTCCACCTGCTTCTGCGAGATGGAGACGCCGTCGACCTCGCAGCCGAAGCGCAGGTTGGCCATGATGCTGCTGCCACCGCGGCCACAGCCCGCGTCCAGCAGCCTGTCACCGGGCCGGACATCGCCGAGGTGGTCCAGCAGCACCTCGGCCTGCGCGGTCTCCAGCCGGTGCATCTCGTCGATGATGGCCTGATCCCGTTGCGCCGCCGGGGTTTCCAGTACCGCGGGGTCGTAGTCGCCGAGGCCGTAGTGGTGGTGGTAGAGGCCGTCGACATCGCCCAGCCGAAGGTTGACCGGGTCCTCCTCGGCATTCCAGTACGCCGCCACCGAGCGCTGGTAGTCGCTGCGCAGCACCGGCTTGCCGTACTCGGTGTTCCGTGGCTGGACTGTGGTCATCTTTCGGCTCCTCGGTTGTTGTTGCGCTGCAAGAGAAAAGCTTGGTCAGCGGTAGCGCGCGCAGCGTGGCGCCCAGTGGCAGTCACCGGCCAGCCAGTCGCGCAGCGCGTTCACCACCGCGGCCACCGTCGCCCGGTCGGTGGCGTCCAGGTCCAGTTCCCTGGCCATCCTGGGCACCTCGATCGCGGCCAGCCGCTGGAACTGCCTGATCCGTCCGGTGAGCAGGTCGTTGACGATCGAGGTCGCCCGTTCCCGGTCACAGCCGAAGAACTGCTGGGTGATCAGCACCGCGTTGTGGATCTCGCCCTCGCGGTGGATCTCCTTGTCGTAGGAGATGATGTCGTTGCGCAGCGGTGGCACCTCGGCGAAGATCTCGCCGAGCGCTTTCATGGTGCGGTGTTCCCACACCGCGGCCGGCAGGTCGCCGCCCAGCCCGGCCATGGCCAGCGCGTAGGCGAACATCCCGCCGCCGGTCTGCCGCCGCATCTCCACGTAGTCCACCGGATCCGGGCTCCGGCCCTGGATGACGTTGTGCACCTCCCACAGCGGCCCGTAGAGGAACTCCCCGAGCTGACCGGGGAAGGCCGCCCGGCCCGACGGCGGCAGGTTCGGCGCCATCCGGGTCCACAGGTCGGCCAGTCCGGCCTGCACCGGGTCCTCAGGTGCGGGCATCTTCGCCAGGTCCTGCGGCAGGAAGGTCATCAGCCGGTCGACGTAGGCCCGCCCGGCCAGGATGTTGCGGGTCCGCTTGAACCGGTCGTCGAAGAAATCGTCCCAGTGGAAACCCCAGACACCCCAGGCCGCCACCAGGTCCACCGCGGCGGCTGGCGCGTCCGGCACCGAGACCGCGGCCCAGTAGCCGTAGTCCTGGGCATCGGTCCAGTGATCGGTCCACACCCCGGCCCTGGCGATGCCGATCCGCCTGGTCCAGTCCGCGGCGAAGGTCCTGGCCCGCTCCAGGTGCGGGCTGGTCCTGGCCGGGTAGGGCATGTAGAACTCCGGCAGTGCGCCGCCGCCGAAGTGGATCCCGTTGGGCTGCAACGGTTCGGTGTTCACCGCGGGGGCGAAGGCGGCCATCCGGGTCAGGCCCATGCCCGGTCCGGTCAGCCCCAGCATCGTGGTCGCGGCCTCAGCCATGCGCACCGCCAAGGCCGATCGAGCCGGTGCCGATCCCGCTGAGGAACCGGCTGCCCCGCCGCCGGCCGGGCATCGGCGGCGCGTTCTCGTTCATGTACCGGTTGGAGCGCAGGTGCCACTGGTGCCCGCCGGACTGCCAGTCCTGCAACCCCTTGACGTAGCGGGCCACCGCGATCTGCTCGTCGGCCAGCAGCCGGTGCTCGGCGAACAGCGGCGGCAGTTCGGTGATCACGGTGTTCTCGAACTGCTTGAGCCGGGAGGTGATGATGTCGCTGACGGTGTCCGCGGCCTGCTGGGTGTCGCAGCCCAGGAAGGTCTCCATGACCAGCACGCCGTTGTTCACCTCGCCCTCCTGCTGGGTTTCCCGCTGATAGCTGAAGATGTCGTTGCGCAGGTGCACCCCGTCGGAGAAGGTGTCCCGGAGGACCCGGAGCGGGCGGCTGTGCGCCACCCGTTCCGGGACCTCCGCGCCTTCGGTGTACTCGACCAGTCCGGCCGACCACGGCGCGCCGCCGACCTTGCGGCGCATGCCGATGTAGTCGATCGGGTTGGGGATGCGGTCGTTGGCGATGTTGTCCAACTCCCAGACGCAGTCCACCAACAGGTTCTCCGTGCTCACCGCGAACCGCTTCCGCCAGTCCATGGACATCTGCGGTGCGGTCCGCTGCCAGAGGTCGGCCAGTCCGCGCTCCACCGGGTTCGTCCACTGTGGAGGGTCGGACAGGTCCAGCGGCATGAAGGCCATCAGCCGGTCCAGATAGGCCTTGGCCCCCTGCTGGTCCCTGGTCCTCTTGAACAACGCCAGGAAGTGGTCGTCGAAGTAGAAGACCCAGGTGTACCAGTCGGTCACGATGTCGAGCCGGTCGCCGGGCGTGTCCGGATGCGCCCAGGCGCACAGCCCGGCCATGTCCATGCCGTCGAAGTAGGCCTCGCTCCAGATCTCCGGTCCGCCGTCCTTCGTCGGCCCGATCATCTCCATCTCGAAGGCCCACCGCTTGTCGTGCGCCCTCGCCGATTCCAGATGCGGGTTCAACCGTGCCGGGTGCGGCACGTAGAAGTCAGGCAGTTCGAAGGGCTGGTCAGCCATCGGTGCGGCCGAGTTCCACGTTCTCCAGGATGCCCAGCGCGTCCGGCACCAGCACCGCGGCCGAGTAGTAGGCGCTCACCAGGTAGGAGATGATCGCCTTCTCGCTGATCCCCATGAACCGCACCGAAAGGCCCGGCTGGTACTCATCCGGGATGCCGGTCTGGTGCAGGCCGACCACACCCTGGTTGTGCTCGCCGACGCGCAGCAGCATCATCGAGCTGGTGTTGTTCTGGGTGACCGGGATCTTGTTGCAGGGCAGGATCGGCACCCCGCGCCAGGACGGCACCTTGTTGCCGTTCATGTCGATCGCGGTCGGGTAGATGCCGCGCTTGCTGCACTCCCGGCCGAAGGCGGCGATCGCCTTGGGGTGGGCCAGGATGTACCCCGGCTCCTTCCACACCGTGGCGAGCAGGTCGTCCAGGTCGTCCGGGGTGGGCGGGCCGGAGCGGGTGTGGATGCGCTGCTTGAGATCGGCGTTGTGCAGCAGGCCGAAGTCCCGGTTGTTGACCAGCTCGTGCTCCTGGCGCTCGCGCAGCGCCTCGATGGTCAGTCGCAGCTGCTGGTCGAGCTGGTTCATCGGCTGGTTGTAGAGGTCGGCGACCCGGCTGTGCACCCGCAGCACGGTCTGCGCCACGCTCAGCTCGTACTCCCGCGGGGCCAGCTCGTAGTCCACGAAGGTGCCGGGCAGGTCGAACTCGCCCTCATGCCCGGAGGCCACCTCGATCTCGGCCTCGCCGTGCGGGTTGCCCTTGCGCGCCTGGCCGGCCACGAAGGCCGCGATGTGCTCCTGCAGCGCGGGGGACTGGCCGACCACCTCGTCGTAGGCACGCTGGTCCAGGGTCAGCACGGTCACCGGGGTGACCGCCTTGACGGTGAAGTCCCAGATGCTGCTCGGGTCGGTCAGCGACTCGTCGCCGAAGTGGTCGCCGTTGGCCAGCGTGCCCAGCACGGTCTGGTCGCCGAACTCGCCGAGGCCGAGCTTGTTGACCTTGCCGTGCGCGATCAGGAACGCCTCGTTCGACTCGTTGCCGAACTCCACGATCACGTCACCGGGCTGGTACTCCCGCTGCTGGAACCGGTTGGCCAGCGCGACCAGCACGTCCTCGTCGTCGAAGCCACGCAGGATCGGCAGCTCGGCCAGCTCCGGCGGCACCACCCGGATGGTCCCGTTGGAGGTGAAGGTGACCCGGCCGTCGCCGACGGTGTAGCTCAACCGCCGGTTGACCCGGAACGCGCCACCCTTGGCCTCCACCCAGGGCAGCACTTTCAGCAGCCACCGGGAGGAAATCGCCTGCATCTGCGGGACGGACTTGGTCGTCGTCGCCAGGTTCCGCGCCGCCGCCGTGCCAAGGCTGAGCGGGGCATGCCCGTTGCCGTTGCCGTTGCTGTCGGTCCGGACGTCGGACTCCAACGATTCAGTCACCGCGTACACCACCAATTTCTACGCATGCGAAAAAGGGCAGGAATAGCTGAGGTTAAAAAGAGAAAACGATTGGGGAACAATGGCTGTCTGAGCGCGTGACACAACCTCTCGGGTAGCGGTCCGAGAGGTTGTGTCGTTCAATCACGTCCGGTCAGGGCGAAGCTAGCACCGCGTGTTCGGCCGCGTGAAGTCACCTGACCGGGGGACTTGTTAGTTGTCTGGACGCAAACATTGCAGGGTGCATGACCACTCGAATCGGTGGTTGAGTTAGCGCTCGGTGACGGCCTTGCGGCATTTCTGACGAACGGTCGGCGGTGTGCCTACCCGGTTGCCGCAGAAAAACGAATGCGACAGCACACAGAACGCGTCAGCACTGCTCCAAATGGGCAGGCGTGACGCATGTCGCAGATGGCTTTGCAGATCGTGTGTTATCGAATCGGCACCCATCCCATGATCCGCACGGGAATGATTCGCCGCTTGTGTGCGCAAACAGCCGAACGGGTACGTCCGTAGGGGCATATCGGACATGTGCGCATTCGTGCGCATGGCCCCGGATGGGGGTGCGCCGGAGCGGGTTGGCAGTTTGTCGCCATCGCTGGGACTAGGTACAGCTGGTCTGCACCACTGGGCGTTCCGCCGTGCTCCAGCGTGCCCGCGACGTCACCGACCGCTTCCGTTAGCCCAACGCGCCGGGCCCAGTTCACCCGCACCACCACCCGGCGTGATTCGATGCCGGGGTGTCTCTCCGTCCGCCCGCGCTCGTTCGCCGGACGGCCGAGCCGGTTCCGCCGCCGCGGTGGGACGACGCGGCCCGTGCGGTGCTCGCGCACACCGGCGGGTTCCTGCGGGTGCTGGGCGGACCGGGCACCGGCAAGACCACCCTGCTCGCCGAGGTCGCCGCGGACCGGATCCGCCAGGGCGAGGACCCCGAACACGTGCTGGTGCTGGCGGCGAGCCGGAAGTCCGCGATCACGCTGCGGGCCCGGATCACCGCGCTGCTGACCGCTGATCAGCCCGACGGGCTGCGCACGATCCGGGAGCCGCTGGTGCGGACCGTGCACTCCTATGCCTTCGCCGTGCTCCGGCTGCAGGCCGCGCGGGACGGGTTGCCGCCGCCCCGGCTGCTGTCCGGGCCGGAGCAGGACACGGTGGTGCGGGAGCTGCTGGCCGGGGACATCGAGACGGGGGCACTGGACTGGCCGGAGCGGTTGCGGCCCGCGCTGGGGTTGCCTGGCTTCGCCGCGGAGTTGCGGGATCTGCTGTTGCGGGCGGCCGAACGCGGGGTAGGGCCGGAGGAGCTGATCGAACTCGGCGAGCGGCACGAGCGGCCGGAGTGGGTCGCGGCCGGGACCTTCGGCCTGCAGTACGAGCAGGTGACCTTGTTGCGCGGGGTGGTCGGCTCGACCGGGCCGCAGGCCGCGGCGCCCGCGCTGGACGCGGCCGAGCTGGTCGGCTCCGCGCTGCTGGCCCTGCAGACCGACCCGGACCTGCTGGCCGCCGAGCGGGCCAGGGTGCGGCATCTGCTGGTCGACGACGGGCAGCACCTGGATCCCTTGCAGTACACGCTGATCCGCAGGCTCGGCGACGCCGCCCAGGAATGCCTGCTGTTCGGCGACCCGGACCAGGCCGTGTTCACCTTCCGCGGCGCGGATCCGCGCAGGCTGCTGGCCGAGGTGCCGGGGGAGCGCGGCACCGTGGTGCTCACCCAGGAGCACCGGATGGCGCCCGCGGTGCGGGCCGCGGTGTCCCGGCTGGCCGGCCGGCTGCCGGGGGCCGGGCCGCAGCGGGAACTGCGCGGGCGTACCGACGGGCGCTCCGGGTCGGTGCAGATCAGGGTGCTCGCCTCGGCCGCGCAGGAGGCGACCTGGATCGCCGACCAGCTGCGCCGGGCGCACCTGCTGGAGGAGGTGCCCTGGTCGCGGATGGCGGTGCTGGTGCGCAGCACCGGGAACACGCTGCCGGTGCTGCGCAGGGCGCTGCTGGCCGCGGGTGTGCCGGTGGCGGTGCCCGCCGACGAACTGCCGCTGCCGCAGCAGAACGCGGTCTGGCCCTTCCTCACCGTGCTGCGCTGCGCGGCCCGGCCGGACCTGCTCGACCCCGACCTGGCCGCCGCCCTGCTCACCGGCCCCTTCGGCGGTGGCGACCCGCTCGCCCTGCGCAAACTCCGCCGCGGCCTGCGTCGACTGGAACTCGCCGCCGGTGGCGACCGGGCCAGCGGCGAACTGCTGGTCGAGGCGCTCAACATCGACGAGAAGCTGGTCGCGCTGGACGAGGCCGCCGCACCCGCCCGCCGGGTCGCCATGCTGCTGCGGATCGCCCGCGAGGCGGTGGCCGCCGGTGAGGGCGTGGAGCAGGTGCTGTGGCAGGTGTGGCAGGCCAGTGGCCTGGAGCAGCGCTGGCTGGCCCTGGCCGGACGGCACGGACCCGTTGGCGCGCAGGCCGACCGGGACCTGGACTCGGTGGTGGCGCTGTTCGACGCGGCCGCCCGCTACGCCGACCGGCTGCCCGGCTCCGGCGTGGCCGGATTCGCCGATTACCTGACCGGACAACAGATCTCCGGCGACACCCTGGCCCCGGCCGCACCGCAGGGCGAGGCGGTGGCCGTGCTCACCGCGCACGCCGCGGTCGGCCGGGAGTGGACCCTGGTGGCGATTCCCGGTGTGCAGGAAGGCATCTGGCCCGACCTGCGGCTGCGCGGCTCACTGCTCGGGGTGGAACGGCTGATCGACCTGCTGGCCGGGGTGCGGGTGGAGGACAAGGTCTCCGCGGTGGCCCCGATCCTGGCCGAGGAACGCCGGTTGCTGCTGGTCGCGGCCAGCCGGGCGCGGCAGTCGCTGATCGTCAGCGCGGTGCGCGGCGAGGACGACACCCCGTCCCGGTTCCTGGACGAGCTGGACGGCGCGGACTTCGAGGGCAGTGACGAGGCCGACGCGATCCGCCCGGTGTTCCAGCCCAGCCGCGGCCTGATCCTGGCCGACCTGGTCGGCGACCTGCGCCGGGCCGTCTGCGATCCGCGGGCCGAGCCCGCACAGCGGGAACGCGCCGCCACCCAGCTCGCCCGGCTGGCCGCGGCCGGCGTGCCCGGCGCGCACCCGGACTCCTGGTACGGCCTCGGCGCGACCAGCACCGAACGTCCACTGTGGACCGATGTGGAGGCCGTCGGCATCTCACCGTCCACTGTGGACATTCTCTCGCGCTGCCCGTTGCGCTGGATGGTGGAGCGGCACGGCGGCCAGGATCCGGCCGAACTGGCCTCCATCACCGGCTCGCTGGTGCACGCCCTGGTCCAGGCCGCCTCCTCCGGCGCCGACCCGGACGCCCTGCAACGCACCCTGGACGAGGCATGGGCCGCGGTGGACGCGGGCGCGCCCTGGTTCTCCCGCAAGGAACGGGCCAGGGTGGAGGGCATGGTCGACTCCTTCCGCGCCTGGCTGGTGCGCAGCCGGGCCGAGCTGACCCAGGTCGCGGTCGAGCACGAGATCACCGTGGAACTGCCGCCCAAGGAGGAGGGCGGGCCCTGGCTGCGGGTCAAGGGCCGGGTGGACCGGCTGGACACCGACACCGAGCACCGCCCGGTGGTGGTCGACATCAAGACCGCGCGCACCGCGGTCAGCAAGAAGGAGGCCGAGGAGCACCCGCAGCTGGCCGTCTACCAGCTCGCCGCCGCACTCGGCGCGTTCTCCTCCCTTGGCCTGGGCACCCAGCCCGGCGGCGCGCGACTGCTCTACGTGGCCAAGCCGGACAAGAAATCCGGTGCGGCCGAACGCAACCAGGCCCCGCTCAACGAGGAGGGCGTCAAGGTCTGGCTGGACGCGGTCTACGCCGCCGGACAGGCCTGCATCGGCCCCACCTTCGTCGCCACCGAGAACACCGACTGCTCCCGCTGCCCGGCGCGAACCTGTTGTCCCACACAGGATTCCGGCAGGCAGGTGAGCGAGTGACCGAGTTCGCCACGCCGCACGAGGTCGCGGCGGCACTCGGCCTGCACCCACCGACCCCGGAACAGGCCGAGGTCATCGCCGCCCCGGCCGAACCCGCGCTGGTCATCGCGGGCGCGGGCGCCGGCAAGACCGAGACCATGGCGGCCAGGGTGGTGTGGCTGGTGGCCAACGGCCTGGTCACCCCGGAACGCGTGCTGGGCCTGACCTTCACCCGCAAGGCCGCCCGCCAGCTCGGTGACCGGGTGCGCGCCCGGCTGCGTCGGCTGGCCGGGGCCGGGCTGCTGGACCGGCTCGACCCCAGCGGCGACCGCAGGGCCGCGGTCACCGCTGGTGAGCCGACCGTGCTGACCTACCACGCCTACGCGGGCAGGCTGGTCGGCGAACACGGGCTGCGGCTGCCGGTGGAACCCGGCGCCCGGCTGCTCACCGAGACCGCGGCCTGGCAGCTCGCGCACCGGGTGGTGGCGGGCTGGACCGAGGACATCGACACCGACAAGGTCCCGGCCACCGTCACCCAGTACCTGCTCTCCCTGGCCGGTGAACTCGGCGAGCACCTGGTCAGCCCGGACCAGCTGCGCGCGCACGCGCTGGAGTTCTGCCGCCTGATCGAGGATGCCCCACGCGCGCCCCGGCAACGCGAGGGCCTGCCGGTCGCCCTGCAGGAGATCGTTGCCGCGCAACGACTCCGGGTCGCACTGCTGCCGCTGGTGGAGGCATACGCCAAGCGGAAGCGGCGGGAGGCGGCGATGGACTTCGCCGACCAGATGTCCCTGGCCGCCAGCCTGGCCGAGACCGATCCGGACGTGGTGGCCATCGAGCGCGAGCGCTACGGCGCGGTGTTGCTGGATGAGTACCAGGACACCGGGCACGCCCAGCGGGTGCTGCTGCGCGGCCTGTTCGGCGGCTCGCACCGGCCGGTGCTGCCGGTCACCTCGGTCGGCGACCCAGTGCAGGCCATCTACGGCTGGCGCGGCGCCAGCGCGGCCAACCTGCCCCGCTTCGCCACTGACTTCCCCACCCGCGACCGCAGCGGGAAATGGGTGCCAGCGACGACTTACGGCCTGCTCACCAGCTTCCGCAACCCGCCGGAAGTGCTCACCCTGGCCAACCAGGTCTCCGCCCAACTGCGCTCCGGCGTGGCCGAACTGCGGGCCAAGGACAACGCGGGCGTCGGCGACGTCCGGATCGCGCTGCTGCCCGACCTGCACGCCGAACTGGCCTGGCTGGCCGACACCGTGGCCGCCCGCTGGGAGTCCACAGTGGACGCCACCGGTGCGCCGCCAACCGCCGCGGTGCTGGTCCGCCGCCGCGCCGACATGGCCGGGATCGCCGCCGCCCTGCGCGAGCGCGGCCTGCCGGTGGAGGTGGTCGGTCTCGGCGGCCTGCTGGACGAACCCGAGGTCCGCGACCTGGTCAGCGCCCTGCGCATGCTCACCGATCCGCTGGCCGGCACCGCGGCCATGCGGCTGCTCACCGGCGCCCGCTGGCGGCTGGGTGTTGCCGACCTGGCCGCGCTGTGGCGGCGGGCCCGGCTGCTGGCCACCCCGGAGAGCAAACGCGGTGGCCCTGACCCGCTCGACGCCCTCGCCGACGCGCTGCCCGGCGAACACGCCGAACAGGCCGGCCTGGTCGACGCGCTGGACGATCCCGGCCCGCCCGAGGAGTACAGCGCCGAGGGCTTCCGCCGGATCCGCCGCCTCGGCGGCGAACTCGCCGCGCTGCGCCGCCGCGGCGACCAGCCACTGGGCGAACTGGTCGCCGACGTGGAACGCACCCTGCTGCTGGACATCGAATCGCTGTCCCGGCTCTCCGGCGTCGGCCGCGCGCACCTGGACGCCTTCGCCGACGTGGTCGCCGAATTCGCCCGCAGCAGCGCCAACCCCACCCTCAACGGCCTGCTCGACTACCTGGCCACCGCCGAACGCGCCGAGGACGGCCTGGAACCCGGCGAGGTCGAGGTCTCCCCTGACCGGGTGCAGATCCTCACCGCGCACGCGGCCAAGGGCCTGGAATGGCACGTGGTCGCGGTGCCACACCTGGTCAAGGACGTCTTCCCGGGCCGCCGCAAATCCGCCTCCTGGCTGCGGGTGCCACACCAGCTGCCTGCCGTGCTGCGCGGCGACGCCCAGGACCTGCCCGGCCTCAACCTGCACTCCTGCGAGAACCGCAAGGAGATCGAGGAAGCCCTGGCCGTGCACTCCGAGGAGTTCGAGGAACGCAGGCTGGCCGAGGAACGCAGACTGCTCTACGTCGCGCTCACCCGCTCCGAGGAAACCCTGCTGGTATCAGGACATTGGTGGGGCGAGACCGGCGAGAAACCCCGCGGTCCATCGGAATTCCTCACCGAGATCCACGAGGTGATCACCGCGGGCGACCGGGTCGGCATCGTGCACCACTGGGCCCCGCACCCCGAAGAGGACGAGGCCAACCCGCTGGCCGCGCAGGGAAACAGTCTCACCTGGCCGGTGGACCCGTTGGCGCGCAGGCGCTCCGCGGTCACCGACGGCGCGGACCTGGTCAGGGACGCACTGTCCACAGTGGACCAGTATCAGTCGCCTGCCGAACCGGAACCCGCCGACGAGGACACCCCGGAACCCGAGACCTACCTGGCCCCCGACGAGGACTACCAGCCACCGGACGACGACTACCTCCCGCCGGAGGAGGACTTCGTGCCCCCGGCGGACGACGAGTACCCGCCGGAGGACCCCTACTACGACGAGCCCACCGCCGAGCCAACCCCGCCCGCGACTCCCGAACCCGCTCCGGAACCCGGAACCGAGCCCGCCGAAGACCCCGCCCCCGAGTCCGCCGACACCCCGGAACCCGCCCCCGCCAACGAGTTCGACCCCGAAGGCTGGGCCCGCGACGTCGACGTCCTGCTCGCCGAACGCGCCGCCGCCGCCAACCGCCGCGAACAGGTCCTGCTGCCCGAACAGCTCTCCGTCAGCCAGCTCGTCGAACTCGCCAAGGACCCCGACGCCCTGGCCCGCCGCCTGCGCCGCCCACTCCCGTTCCCGCCGAACCCGTTGGCCCGCAGGGGAACCGCCTTCCACGCCTGGCTGGAACACCGCTACCAGGCCAGCCGCCTGCTCGACTTCGACGAACTACCCGGCGCGGCCGACGCCGACCTGCCCACCGAGGAGAACGTGGACGCCCTGCAGCGCGCCTTCCTGGCCAGCGCCTGGGCCGACCGCACCCCGCACGACGTGGAGGTCCCGTTCGAGACCGAGGTGGACGGCATCACCGTGCGGGGCCGGATGGACGCCGTCTTCGCCGACCCCGACGGCGGCTGGACCGTGGTCGACTGGAAGACCGGCGCCGTCCCCGACGAAACCCACCTGCCCGCACTGGCCGTGCAACTCGCCGCCTACCGGCTGGCCTGGGCCGCGCTGGCCGGGGCCGCGCTGGAGACCGTGCGCGCCGCCTTCCACTACGTGCGCACCGACACCACCCTGCGCCCGGCCGACCTGCTCGACGCCGAGGGCCTGCGTGAACTGGTCAGGGAGATCCCGCTGATCTAGAGCTGCCCCACCGTCGTCTCGTAGTTCAGCCACTGCACCAGCGCCAGCCTGCCGATCGTGGCGCACAGCTCGGACTCGTTCTTGCCCGGCTTCTTGTCCGCGCCGTTCATGGCGTAGCAGTTCATCCTGCGCACCAGCGACACCGACCGGATCGCCAGATCCGCGGTCTCCTTGCTCTTGCCCAGATCCCGGCCGGGGAACAGCCGGACCAGCTCCGCCTGCACCTTGGTCAGCGTCTGCTCGACCAGGGTCAGGTGCTCGCCGCAGGTGGGGTCGGTGGGCGGCACGCTCTGCCCGCAGGCCGAGGCGCCAAGGCCGATCGTGCTGTTCCTGGTCTCCGCCCGCAACACGTCCACGGGCTGGAGCTGCCTGGTCGTCGGTGCGACGGAGGCGGAGGTGGTGGTCGCGGGTGGGGGTGGCGGCGCGGGCTCGGCCGAACAACCGGCCAGTGCGAGTGCGACGCCCAGCGGGACCAGCGCGGAACGGACCATGCGGCAGGGTAGAACGCGCCGCCGGGGAGGGCTCCCGGCTCAGTTTCGGGTGCGCACCGTCTGCGTGGTCAGCTTCAACGCCTGCTCGTAGAGCACTTCCTGCAACCAGCGCCCGAACAGCGAGGGCCCGAACTCCCGGGAGCGGTCCTCCGGTGCGATCAGCACATCCGCGCCGTCGGTGTCCGCGGTGACCACGCCGATCCCGTAGTAGTCCAGCTCGATCAGCGGCCAGGCGTCCGCCGGCTGCGGCGCGGGCAGCACCACCGCGCACGGGGCCAGCGTCATCAGCGTGCCGCAGGAGTTCAGCGCCGACTCCACCGAGGACTCGATCACCAGTACGCCCAGCAGTTCCACCGCGGGCACCGGGATCTGGTCGTGGAAGTCCGGCTCGAACCAGGAGCGGAACCAGGACGGGTCCGGCTCCGGTGGCCAGCCGTTCTCGGTGCGCCACTGGTGCACGTGGTCCAGGACGCGGACCACCGCGGACACCTGCTGGCCGAGCACGGCGACGTCGGGAATGACCACGCCGCGCCAGCCGAGCGCCGTAGCGGCGTGTTGGAGTGGCGGCACCCAGGCATCCTAGGCCGATTGCTCGTTGATCGGTGCGTCGGCCGCCTGGCCGAGTGGAGTTTTCCTCCGTTCTGTCCAGCGGGTTGCCCCATTTGGTGGGTTTTTTCTTATCTCTGCGTCAACTTGTGACCATCCAACCATTCGGCACCGCATGGTTTCGTCCCCTGCGAATTAGGAGACCCATGCGTACACAAATTCTCGGAGGCCTGTTAGCCGTCACCCTGTCGGCCATCGGCCTGGTCACCGCCGCCCCCGCTGCCTCGGCGACCGCCGTCCCGTCCACCGAAACGAGCACGCCGGAGCGTGTTCGACTGGCCGGATTCGACATTCCGGCCCAGCCGCGTGGCGGGGTCAAGATCAGTCACGCCACCGCCACCGCCCGGCTGAGCGCGGCCGGGATCACCTGGGGTTCCAGCGGCAACTGCTCGGACCGGCTCAACCCCAACTGCACCTCGTTCGAGCAGGTCTTCTCCGGCACCATCGACCAGGTCATCACGCTCAAGCGGGCCAGCGGCTGCGCGGTGCACCTGACCGGCGGCACCGAGACCGGCCACGGCGGCGGCACCTACACGCACTGGAACGGCTACAAGGTCGACATCCGCCGGGCGGACTGCGTCGAGAGCTACATCCGGCGCAGCTTCACCCAGCGTCAGCCGACCTTCGGCGTGGAGCAGTGGGTGTCCAACGCGGGCAACATCTACACCCGTGAGGCCAACCCGCCGCACTGGGACGTGCTCTACTTCTGAGGCCTCCGCTACTGACCGGCGTTGCGGCGCACCCGTAGCGCCCACAGCACCAGCGGGATCTGCAGCGGCAGCCTGCCGAAGGCGATCAGCTTCTGCTTGAGTGGCTTGTCCCGCCAGTCCCAGGCCATCTTCACGTTGGCCGGGAACACCGCGATGAACAGCGCCGCGGCGGCCAGCGCGCCCAGCTTCCTGGTCCTGGGCACGGCCACCGCGGCGCCCACCGCCAGCTCGGCCACCCCGGAGAGGTAGGTCCAGGTCCGCGGCCCGCCGGGCAGGGCCTTGGGCACCAGTTCGTCGAAGGGCTTCGGGTGCACGAAGTGCAGCACACCCATCCCGCTGAGGAACCCGGCCAGCACGACCGCGGCCTTGGCACGCTTCATGACGGTGAGCATAGGTCGTGTCGGCGGCGCGCGGTCCGGCCGATGCCATAGCCTGCTTCGCCGTGACCGACGAGCACCATCCGGGCGCGGGTTCCGCCGAAGCACAGGCGGTAGCGGCCCTGGCCGAGACCTACCTGGCGGACCTGCGTGAGTGGACCACCATCCCCGCGATCAGCGCCGATCCCGCACACCGGGCCGACCTGACCCGCTCAGCCGACGCACTGGCCCGCGGCCTTGACCGCGACGGCTGGCCGCGGATCCGCCGCTGGGACCTGCACGGCGTGCCCTCGGTGTACGCCGAGTGGCCGGGTGATCCCGGCGCGCCGACCCTGCTGCTCTACGCCCACCACGACGTGCCGCCGCCTGCCGCGCTGGCCGACTGGCGGTTCCCGCCGTTCGAGCCCACCGTGCGCGCGGGCAGCCTGTACGGACTGGGCGTGCGCGGCGGCCGTGGCCGGATCGCCGCGCTGCGCCTCGGCGTGCGCGCGCACCTGGCCGCCACCGGCGGGCGAGCCCCGATGGCGAGCCTGCGGCTGCTCGCCGACGGCGCCGGCGTGCCCTCGGCGGGGAGCCTGTACGAGCTGCTCGGCGAGCATCCGGCCGAGCTGACCGGCGATCTGCTGCTGTGCTGCGCGGCCGAGGACGTGCGCGTGCGTGCCGTGCCGCTGCTGCGCACCGCGCTGGACATCCGGGAGCTGGCCGGCCCGCCGCCGCTGTCCGCGGCGCCGGGGCCGGGCGCCGACGAGCGCGTTGAGCTGCCCTCGCTGCACGGGTACGCGGAGGCACTCGCCACACTGGTGCGGACCGCCGGCGCCCGTGCGTCCGGCCTGACCGATCGGGGGAGTGCGGCATGATCCGGCGTAGGTGGTCGGTGAGCCAGCTGACCGACCGTCCCGACCACGACCTGGTGGGGGTCATCAAGATCCCCGAGGGTGGCCGGGGCCCGGTCCGCTCGATCGTCACCAGGGTGATCGGCGCGTCGATCGCGCTGGCCGTCACGGTGGTCATCGTGTACCTGGACCGCGAGGGCTACCGGGATGTGGACGAGAACGGGCTGACCCTGCTCGACTCGATCTACTACGCCACGGTGTCCCTGTCCACCACCGGCTACGGCGACATCACCCCGATCTCGCCAACGGCCAGGCTGACCAACATCCTGGTGATCACCCCACTCCGGGTGCTCTTCCTGATCGTGCTGGTCGGTACCACCCTCGAAGTCCTCACCGAACGTTCCCGGCAGGCTTTCAAGATCCAGAAGTGGAGGGCCAACGTGCGTGACCACGTGGTCGTCATCGGCTACGGCACGAAGGGCCGCTCGTCGGTCAGCGCCCTGCTCGGCGACGGCGTCGACCCCGGCAACATCGTCGTGGTCGACACCGACCACGAGTCCCTGGAAGCCGCCACCCAGCAGAAGCTGGTCACCGTGCACGGCTCCGGCACCCGCTCCGACGTGCTGCGCATCGCCGGGGTGCCGCAGGCCAAGGCGGTCGTGGTCGCCACCAACCGCGACGACACCGCGGTACTGGTCACCCTGACCGCCCGCGAACTGGCCCCCACGGCCCAGATCGTCGCCTCCGTCCGGGAGGCGGAGAACGTGCACCTGCTCCGCCAGTCCGGCGCCGACTCGGTGGTGGTCTCCAGTGAGACCGCCGGTCGCCTGCTCGGCATGGCCACCACCACCCCGTCCATCGTGGAGATGTTCGAGGACCTGCTGACCCCGGACGCCGGCCTGGCCATCGCCGAACGCGATGTGGAGCCGAACGAGATCGGCGGCTCGCCCCGGCACATCTCCGACATCGTGCTGGGCGTGGTCCGCGGCGGTCAGCTCTACCGGGTGGACGCGGCCGAGGCGGACGCGATCGAGGCCGGGGACCGGCTGCTCTACGTCAAGAAGGTGACCCCGCCCGAGGGGGAGTGAGCCAGCAGGGTCAGCCGGTGGGCGGGCGGATCGGCAACGTCAGCCGGAACAACGCCCCCGGCTGACCCGGCGGCGGCTCAACGCACTCCAGGTTCCCGCCGTGTGCCCGCGCGATCCCCTGCGCGATCGCCAGCCCCAGCCCGGCCCCGCCCGACCCCTGGTCGCGTGCGGCGTCCAGCCGGACCAGCCGGTCGAAGATCCGCTGCCGGTCGGCCATCGGCACCCCCGGCCCGGCGTCGGCCACCTCCACGAAGGCCCACGGTCCGTACTGGCCCACGTGCACCGACACCACGCCGCCGCGTTCGGAGTAGCGGCGGGCGTTGCCGAGCAGGTTGGCCAGCACCTGGGCCAGCCGGTCCGCGTCGCCGGAGACGGTCACCGCGGTGCCGGCCACCACCACCTGCACGTGGTTGGCCAGCAGCCGGATCCGTTCGGCCTCCGAGCGGGCCAGCGCGAGCAGGTCCACCGGTTCCCAGCGCAGTTCCAGGCCCTCGTCGATCCTGGCGATGGACAGCAGGTCCTCGACCAGCCTGCCCGCTCGCCTGGCCTCGCGGGCCATCAGCACGTTGAGCCGTTCCCGGTCCTCGAAGCTGCTCTCCGGACTGCTCTGCACCACCGCCTCGGCCGCGGCCTGCACCCCGGCGAGGGGGGTGCGCAGTTCGTGCGCGGCGTCGGCCAGGAACCGGCGGACCCGTTCCTCGGACTCCCTGGCCTGGCGTTCGGCGCCTTCCAGCGCGTCCAGCATCTCGTCGAAGGCCGCCGCGGTGCGGCCCATGTCGGTGTTCTTCTTGGTCGGCGCCAGCCTGCCGCCGCGGTGCCCGCCGGCGATGGAGCGGGCCAGGCTGGTCATCCGGTCCAGCGGGCGCAGCGAGAGCCGGATCACCAGTGCCTGCACCAGCGCCGCGGCGCCGAGGGTGCCCACGCCGAGCAGGGCGAGCAGCTGGCGCAGCCTGCGCTGGGCGGCGGAGGTCTCGGTGCGGTCGGCGACCAGGATCAGGTTGCGCTTGCCGGAGAGCTGGCGTTCCACCCGCAGCGGGTCCACCGGCTCGCCCTGGCCGGGGCCGGTGAACTCCTGGCCGTTGGGCAGCACGATGGTGCCGCGGATGCCGTTGCCGGTGGCCTTGTTCGCCAGGTAGTGGTTGTCCCTGCTGTCCCTGGCCGCGCTGACCACCAGGTCCCCGCGGGCCTGCACCCTGTCCTTCAGCTCCCTGGCCGACTGCACGCCGAAGCGCCAGTCCACCAGCACGATGAAGGCGATCACGGCCAGCGCGAACACGCCGAAGGAGGCCCAGGACACCCGCAGGCGCAGTGATCCGGTGCGCAATGGCGGCGGCACGCCGTCGGGCGTGCTCACGGCTCGTTCGCGCGCAGCACGTAGCCCAGCCCGCGCACGGTGTGCAGCAGCCGGGGCCCGTGCGCCTCCAGCTTGCGGCGCAACGCGCTCACGTGCACCTCGACCAGGTTCGCGTCGTAGTCCTCATAACCCCACACCGCGGTGAGGATCTGGGTCTTGCTCACCACCCGCCCGCGCTGGGCGGCCAGGTAGGACAGCAGCCGCAGTTCGGTCGCGGTCAGCTCGATGCTCACCCCGACCCGGGAAACGATTCCGCCGTCCGCGTCGATGACCAGATCGGCGATCTGGGTGGTGGAAGGCACCCGGTTGAGTCGCCGCAGCACCGCACCCACCCGCGCGATCAGCTCGGCCAGCTCGAACGGCTTGACCACGTAGTCGTCCGCGCCACCGCGCAGCCCGCGCACCCGATCATGCACGCCGTCCCGCGCGGTGAGCAGCACCACAGCCGAATCGCACCGGCTGCGCACCACCTCCAGCAGGGCGAACCCGTCCCGGCCGGGCAGCATCACGTCCAGGATCACCAGGTCCGGGCGGAAGGAGTCCAGATCGGTCTCCAGGGTCCGGCCATCCGGCCTGGCCTGCGCCGCGTAGCCGGCGGCGGACAGCGCGGAGGCCACCGCGACCCGGATGGCCTCGGCGTCCTCGACGAGCAGAACTCGTGCAGCGGTGCTCACCGGTCCCATTGTGGGCCCACCAGGCTGAAGCATGGCTGAAGGCACTCGTGCGAAACGGGGTGTTTCAGCTCGGGTTCAGCTTCGCCGAGGAGTGTCGCCGCTGCCCCACCCAGCCACCCAGTCCGTCGTGGAGGAACCGTGAACGAGGAGCCGTTGATCGTGCCCGTCCCGGAACAGCCACCCGTCGAGTCCGCCCCGCCGCGCAGGCGAGGGCTCAGGGCACTCGGCCTGGTCGCGGTGATCGGCGTGGCCGGCGCCGCGGTCGGGGCCGTGCTGCTCGGCGGACTGACCGGGTCGGCCGAGCCGAGGGGCGAGATCGCGCTGGCCGCCGAGCCCGAGGTGCTCCAGGTGGCCGCGCAGGACCGGCAGGCCCGCGGCCCCAAGGAGAACAAGCACCGCCGGGTGCCGGCCGACACCACGCTGCTGCTCGGCACGGTGAAGTCGGTGACGCCGGGCAAGCTCACCGTGACCAGGGACGGCGGCGGCGAGGTCACCGTGGACACCGACGCCCGCACCAGGGTGCGCGGCAACGGCCAGGACGCGCTCACCGGTCTGCAGGCGGGTGACCGGGTCGCGGTCCGGGTGACCAAGGAGAACAAGGCGCTGCGGGTCAGCGCGCCGAAGGCGCACGTCACCGGCACCGTGACCAGGCTGGACGGGGACCGGGCCACCGTGCTCGGCCAGTCGGGGCTGGCCGTGCCGGTGGACCTGTCCGCCATCCAGGACAAGCCCAAGGTCGGCGATCTGGTCTCGGTCCGCGGTGACGCGGCCGACGGCGGCGCGCTGCTCAAGGCCGAGCGGCTGGTCCAGGTCCCGGCCAAGCGGTAGCGCTCCGGTTGACCGGGCCGGGGAGCCGTCTGCCACCATCGACAGAGTGGCTCCCCGACCCGCTCCCGTGCGCTGGGGACTGATCCTGCTCGCGGTCGGGCTGGTCGGTCTCGGCACCGCGCTGGTCGTGTGGCTGCGCCCGGTGCTCGCGGGCAGCCCCACCCAGCTGCAGACCCGCGAGGTCAGCGCGGTGGTGGTCACCTCGACCCCGTGCACCGGCCAGGCCGCCAGGGACGTGGTGGAGATCGAGGTCGAGGGCCAGAAGCGGCAGGCCAAGCTGGACGGCTGCGGCCACCGCCAGGGCGAGACGCTCAAGGTCGCGCTGCCCGTGCCGGTGGCCGCCGGTGACCTGGTCGTGCTGCCGGCGGGTGCCGCGCCCACCGGGCCCGGCCTGGAGGGCAGGCTCAGCTCGGTGCTGCTCGCGCTGGCCTGCGTAGCCGGCGCGCTTTACGGCTTCCTGCTCCGGGTCCGGCTGCCGATGCCGCGCCGGGCCAAAGTCCAGCCGGTGAGCCAGTCCTAGCCTGCCTGGCTAGTAGAAGAGCCGGTCGCCCGCGTTGGCCATCCGGTGCGAGCCGCTGTGCCCGGCCACCCAGTCGCGGACCTGCCGGACGGCGTTGCCGCACTGCCAGGAGTTGTCGTAGTCCTTGGCCCCGGTCTGGGCGCCGTACCCGGCGATGATCCCGTTCACGCCCGCCACGCCCAGCAGCCGGTCGACGTACCAGTTGTCGTGGTAGGTCGTGGTCCAGGAGAACGTGGCCGCGAACCGGCCGGCGTCCCGGTCACCGGCCGCCTTCTTCAGTTCGGCGCAGGTGTTCCAGCTCGCCTCGGTGCAGTTGCCGAACCCGTTGCGGATGTCGGTGTCGCCGTAGTCCAGCACCCGGCGGCCGTTGGGCAGCCCGGAGCCGTGCTTGGCGTAGATGCCGCGGACCTTGTCCAGCGAGCCGGTGGTGGTGATCCCCTCCAGCGTGCTGAGCCGCCCCTGCAGGCTCTGCCAGCCGCGGCCGCCCACGTCCGGATCGCTGGGGTGGTATTCGAGGAAGCCCCAGAGCACCGGGATGCCCGCCCTGGTCAGTCGTTGCGCCATGTCCCGCAACCCGGCCACGCTGCAGCCGCGGTTGGGCTGCTCACCGCAGTAGTTGGGATCCTTGAGGTCCAGCCACACCAGCGCGAGCTTGCGACCCCGGCCGGCCTCCTCCAGGATCCGGGTGATCATGCTGTCCATGCTGGGCCCGTACCGGTTGTTCCCGGCAGTGCTGCAGTCGTGCCAGGCCCGCCACTCGTTCGGGTTCCACCAGGCGCAGGCGTCGATCTCGATCGCGTTCGCGCCGTGGTCCAGCGCCGCGCTCACCCCGCTGAGGGTGTTCACCTGGTGCGCGATGGCGTACACCGGCCGCTGCGCCGCGGCCGCCGCCGGCGATGCCGCCAGCAAACCCGTCCCCACCACACCCGACACCACGGCCAGGACCGCTGCCGCCACCCGTGCCCACCGCGTCCGGCTTCCCGCTGATCGCACTGGAATTCCCCTCCCGTTGTGCTGCGCTGACCACACCAACAGTCCCAGCGCTTCATGATCGGCAACCACTCGCCGGAGATTGTCAATGCCTTGCCGGGCAGCTCCCGTGCACCTTCGGGTCGATCGTCTGACAGGTCAGGTGAGTTCTTAGGGAACCTGGGAGTCCCGTTTTCCGTCCCATCCCCGCACCGTCGCAACAGCGGAGAGGGGCAGCCCATGGGGACGTTGCCGTGACCGCGGGAACCCGCCGCGCCGAACTGAGACTCGACCCGCGCCAGTTCACCCAGAGCTGGCAGCGGCTGGGGCTGGGCGTGCCCCCGGCCGCACTGGCCATCCCGGCAGGCCCGGAACGGCCCGGACCGCCGATGCCGCACGAGGACGACCTGGCCCCGGCCCTGCGCCTGCTGGCCACCGCCCAGCGCGAGGTCACCGTGCTGGTCTCCCGCCAGCCCGAGATCTGGGCGGTCGCGGTGGCCTCCGGCGACGCCGGCCTGCTGGCCACCCGCAGCGCGGGCCTGATCCGGCTACGCCCCGCCTTCGGCACCGCGCTGCCCAGGCTGATCGTCTCGGTCGCCCCCACCCTGCGCGGCGGCCCCGGCCGCTCGGTCAGCCTGCCCAGCGGCGTCTTCGACGAGGCCTGCGGCCGCGCCTACACCGGAGCCGAGGACCTGGCCAGCGCCCTGCGCGCGCGCCGGGTCCGGGCCACCGACGCCGAGGCACTCGGCCACATGCTCACCGGCATCACCGGCGGCGGCCAGTTCGGCGCCGCCATGCGCGACCGCACGGGCCGCAGACACGTGGCCGCCCACACGGTCAGCTTCCTGGACACCGACCGCGGCCGCTACCTGCTGGAACAACGCGGCACCTACGACGGCGCCTCCTGGACAACGGTCGCCCCCGGCAACCCGGCCAGGGTGACCGCCCAGGTCCAGCGAATGCTGGCCGACCTGGCCCGCACGCTGGGGTGGGACTGAGGTCAGCCCGGCAGCTCCCACCAGTGCTCCGCGTCCAGCCGAACAACCTGCCGCCCCCCGGCGATCACCAGCCGATACCGCCCGATATCCGGCCTACCCAACCCCTGCCACCGCGCGTACTCCGCCTCGACCTCGCTCCACAACCGCCGAGGCCCGCCCTCGACCACGGTCCACCCACCGTCCCCGCCGGTGTTCACATTCGCCCACGACCCGTCCGCCCACCGGAAGCCGCTGTAACTCACACCCCCGCTCCACCCCCAGGTCCGATACCCGATCTCGCCCAGGGTGAGCGCGACGTGCAGCCGGAATCCGGCGGACGCGCCGTGGTCGCACTCGGTCGCGCGCACCGCGGTGCGCCGCTCCGGGTGCATCGGCTCCGGCGTCTCGTCCGCGGCGTTGAACGCGGGCTGCAGGTAGACCGGCCATGGGAAACGCCCGGTCCCGTGCTCCGCGTCGGTGACGGTGACGAGCACCGCGATCCCGGTGCCGGACACCGCGAGGATCTTGCCCCCCGGCTCGCACCGCGCGAGCAACTCCACCGGAATCCGCAGCCCGCGCAACGGTGCCGCCACGATGATCCGCTGGTAGGGCGGGCTGATCCGACTCGACGGCCGGTGACCAACCCTGGCCAGCCGATCCCGCACCCGGCGCACCGCCTTGGCATCCGCACCCGTGACGGTGACGTGCTCACTCCCGTACCGCTCGCACACCAGCGCGGCGGTGTAACCCAGGCCGGGCCCGGTCACCAGGACGCGGTGACCGGGCTTTGCCTTGGCAGCGTTGAGCAACCGGGTCAGCTCGTGGCCGGGCATCCGGCAGATCGAGTCGGACTGCTCGTCGCCCGCCGGCACGAACCGGTCCCTGGGCACACTCGCCACTAGCTCACGATGTCCGGCTTGGCGTTCCAGGTGTTGCAGTCGCGGCTGTTGTTGTACTTCGCGCCGTGGGTGGCCCAGGCCTTGTTGTTGCCGGGGGAGCCGTGGTCGCGCGGCCGCTTGTTGTTCGGCCAGTCACCGCGCTCGCCGAGGTCGGCGATCGCCGAGTTGGCCAGGTTCCGGTTCACCGAGGCGCGGCCGGAGGCGGCGGCCAGGAACATGCCGGCGAAGCAGCTCGCCTGGAGTTCCTTGCGGCGGGACAACTCCAGCCCGCGGGCCGAGGTCTGACCGGCGTCGTACATCTGGTCCCAGGCCGCGCCAAGGATGCCGCTCATCGACTGCACGTGGTGGCCGTACTCGTGCGCCAGCACGCCAAGGCTCGGACCGGCCTGCACGTTCTGCCCGTCGTTGCGCTCGACACGCGCGTTCATGTAGATCGTGTGGTTGCGCCCGCAGTAGAACGCGCCGCTGGAGTAACCACCGGAGCTGCACGGGCTGTTGTCCTTGCCCACCACCACTTCCAGCCCCGGCGGGTCATCCGGCAGGTTGGCCGCGCGCATGGCGGGCGCCCACGCCTCGTGCATGCAACGGATCGCCGCGCCGTAGAAGGCACGCAGCGCCTCCGGATTGGACTTGAACGCGGGCAGGTTGCAGTTGGCCGCCGAAACCGGCTTGCCTGCCAGGTGCAGCGGGTTGTCCACCAGCTTGGGCACCGGGCGCGGTTGCGGTGGCGCCGAACTGGTCGCGCTGGTGCTGCGCAGCGTGGTGCTGCGACCGGTGGTGGTGCCGGTCGTGGTCGTGGTGGTGGTCGTGCCGTAGCCGGTGGTGCGGGACACCCCGGTGAAGCTCGGGTAGGTGTAGCCGGGTTCGGCGATCGGGGCCTTGCGCCCGGTGCCGACCACCAGCGCGATCAGCCCCACGCCCACCACCAGCGAACCCACCAGCACCAGTGCGACCACCGGTCCGGCTGACTTGCGGCGCGGCGGCGGGTACCCGATCGGCCAGGCCTGCTGCGGCGGCATCCACGGCGGCGGCGGGCCACCGGGACCACCGTGGCCGGGCGGCCGCGGCGCGCTGTGCGGCGCGGCCATCGGCGGCGGCATCACCGCCCGCGGCGGCGGCGCGAACCCGCCACTGGGCATCGGCGGCGGCATCCCCGGCCGCATCCCGCCGGGCGGACCCGGCGGCATCGGCGGTGGCATCGGCTGCGGACCGCTGGGCATCGGCGGCCGCTGGTACGGGCCCGAGGGCATCGGCGGCGGCTGCACCACACCGGGCGGTGGCATCCGGCGGGTGCCCTGCGGGGCGATCGGCGCGGGCCGCGGTGGTCGGCCGACCGGCGCGGGCGGCGGCCAGCCTGCGCGCGGACCCTGCTGCGGTCCGGCGCCCGGCGGCGGCCACGAGCCGGGAGGAGGCGGCGTGGTCATGCTCGGTGCTCAGCTCATTTCACGTCTGCGGGCTTGGCCGCCCAGGTGTTGCAGTCCTTCGCGTTGTTGGACGTGTAACCCCGCTTGGCCCAGGCTCCCTGGTTCTTGCCGGTGCCGTGACTGGACTGGCTGTCCGGCGAGTCGTCAGCCTGCCGGAAGTCGTTGACCGCCTTGTCGGCCAGCGCCTTGGTCACGGTGCCGCGGCCGACCGTAGCGGCAAGGAACATGCCCGCGAAGCAGTTTGCCTGCATTTCGATGCGGCGGGACAACTCGGCCGAGACCGGCGTGCCCTCCCCGGCCTCCTCCTGCTTCTGCCCGGCCGCGGCCAGCATCCCGCTCAGCGCCTGGATGTGGTGGCCGTACTCGTGCGCCAGCGTGGCCAGGTGCCCGCCGGGGGAGTTGGTGCCGTAGACCCGCAGCAGCCGCTTGGTCGGCATGTAGATCATCGAGTTCCGCGAGCAGTACATGGCCACGAACTGCTCGTCCTTGTCCGCCTTGCCGCAGGCGGTCTCGGTGATGTCGGCCGAGGTGTCCAGCTCCACCTTGTGCGTCGGCAGGTTGGCCGCCTCCAGCAGCGGCGTCCAGGCCCGCTCCAGGCAGTCGATGCCTGCCAGGTAGTAGGTGCGCAGCTGGTCGGTGGCCCGGCCGATCTTGGGCAGATCGCACTGGGCGAAGGCGAGCTTGCCGCCGTCGACCATCAGCGGGTGGTCCTCCAGCTTGCGGGTGGGCCGCGGCCGCAGCGGGGCTGGCGAGGGCTGGGCGGAGTCCGGCGCCGCGGTGGTGCCGGGGCTGCTCGGCGAGGACTGCCCGGCGGCGTCCGGCTCACCGGCGTTGTCCCCGGTGACCTTGGCGTAGACCACCACCGACCCGACCAGCACGACCAGTACCAGCAGGATGGTCAGCGGCGAGTTCTTGCGGCGGCGCGGCGGCTTCGGCGGCTCCGGATCGAGGTAGCCGGAGTAGTCGGCATAGCTCGGATACGGGTCGTGGTACCCGGGGTAGCCCGAGCCCGCGGACCCGCCGTATTCCGGCGGCTGACCCGGCCCTGAAGGCGCCGTCATCGCGTCTCCACCCCTCTTTTCCCACTCGATGGCCCGAAGCATAGGTCGATGCCGCTATTCTCCGCTGCCGTGTTGACGAACTGGGGCGCCGTGCTCTCCGCAGCCGTGCTGGCACCTGTCGCGTTCCTCGCTGTGCCCCCGCCACCGTCGGGCGGAGTCGAGCCCAGCGGCCCCCAGGGGCTGCCCGGCACGATCGCCGCCGACGTCTCGCTCCGGCTGGAGCGCGACGGCAAGCTCAGTGTGACCGAGCAGGTCGCCGTGCCGGAAGGACAGACGGTCACCCGGACCGTGCCACTGCGCATCGCCGCAGGTGACGACGTGGAACGGGTCTTCACCGTGAGCAAGGCGGCGGTGGAGGGCAAGGGCAGCGTCGAGCAGAACGCCGAGGAGCTGACGCTCCGGCTCAACGCGGGCCAGAGCAAGATCACCTACACCGTCGAGGGCGCGGTCAGCGAGTCCGGCGACGCCCAGGACGTGCGCTGGCAGGTCTCCGGCGGCTGGAGCGCGGACCTGGACTCGGTCTCGGTCAGCTTCGTCTCGCCCAAGCCGCCCACCTCGGTCACCTGCCTGGCCGGCATGCCCGGCTCGGCCACCCTGTGCACCAACGCCCAGGTGGTCGCCGGTGAGGCCGCCTCGGCCCGCAACATCGGACTCAAGCAGGGCGAACGGGTCGACCTGGCGGTCGGCCTCGAGCCGGGCACCGTGCCGGCCAACGCCCGCTTCGACCAGGGCTCCACCCTGGCCAGGGCGTTCGCGCTCACCCCGCTCACCCTGGGCGGACTCGGCGGCCTGGCACTGCTGCTGCTCGGCGGCGTGGCCCTGCTCTGGTTCGCCCGCGGCCGCGACGCCAAGGCGCTGGCCAGCGATGTCGGCCCGGTGCAGGTGCTGGTCGCGGACGAGGAGCAGCGGGTCAGCTTCGCCTCCCCGGACGGCGTGCTGCCCGGCCAGGTCGGCACCGTGGTGGACGAGCACGTGGACGTGGTCGACGTCTCGGCCACCGTGGTCGACCTCGCGGTGCGCAACTACCTGTGGATCGAGGAGATCCACGGCGGCAGCGGCGTGGCCAACTGGCGGATCGTGCGCCGCAACCCGCCGGATGACTACCTCACCGACTACGAGCGCGCCGTCTACGACACCCTGTTCACCGGCGACCGCGAGCAGGTGCTGCTCTCCCAGCTGCGCGGTGGCGGCGGCCTTGACCTGACCGGCGTGCGCGACGCGCTCTACACCGACGTGGTCGAGCGGCAGTGGTTCACCAGCCGCCCGGACACCGAGCGCACCCGCTGGTGGTGGATCGGCCTCGGCCTGACCGGCCTCGGCATCGTGGCCACCCTGGTGATGGCCTTCACCACCACCTACGCCGTGCTCGGCCTCGCGGTGATCGTGGCCGGGGTCGCGCTGACCGTCGGCGCCCGCTCCATGCCCGCCCGCACCCGCCGGGGCAGCGCGCTGCTGGCCCAGGTCCGCGGCCTGCGCGGCTACCTGCACACGGTCCAGGTGGACGACATCCCGCCCGCCGACCGCGAGATGGTCTTCTCCCGCTCGCTGCCGTACGCGGTGGTGCTCGGCGAGACCGACCGCTGGCTGCGCGCCTTCGCCACCCTGGACTCCGACGCGGACGGCACGCCCGGCCTGTACTGGTACGGGGAATCGGCCCAGGGCGAGGAGTCCACGCCCGACCTCCGCCGGTTCGCGGCGCACTTCCCGCTGTTCCTGGCCGCGGTGGACGGGGTGCTCGCCGAGGCCGGGCACCTGCGCGCACTTCGGTAGGGCCCGTAGTCTTACGTCATGTCAGATCCCCAGCTGCACCGGGTGACTCTCGCCAACGGACTGCGCGTCCTGCTCGCGCCCGATCGCACGGCTCCCGTGGTGTGTGTCAGCGTGCACTATGACGTGGGCTTCCGGTCGGAACCCGAGGGCCGCACCGGTTTCGCGCACCTGTTCGAGCACCTGATGTTCCAGGGCAGCGAGAGCCTGGAGAAACTCGCCCATTTCCGGCACGTCCAGGGCTCCGGCGGGGTGTTCAACGGTTCGACACATCCGGACTACACCGACTACTTCCAGGTGGCGCCCTCCGCGGCGCTGGAGCGGATGCTCTTCCTGGAAGCCGACCGGATGCGCGCGCCCAAGCTGACCGAGGAGAACCTGCGCAACCAGGTCGACGTGGTCAAGGAGGAGATCCGGCTCAACGTGCTGAACCGGCCCTACGGCGGGTTCCCGTGGATCACCCTGCCGCCGGTGCTGTACTCCACCTTCGCCAACGCGCACAACGGTTACGGTGACTTCTCCGACCTGGAGCAGGCCAGCCTGCAGGACTGCGCGACCTTCTTCGACACCTTCTACGCCCCTGGCAACGCGGTGCTCACCGTCGCCGGTGACTTCACCGTGAACGAGGCGATCGACCTGGTGCAGAAGCACTTCGGCGACGTGCCCGCCCGCCCGGTGCCGGTGCGGCCCTCCTTCGCCGAGCCGTTCCCGCAGGGCGAGCTGCGCGGGGAGTACACCGACGCGCACGCCACCCTGCCCGGGGTCGCGGTCGGCTACCGGCTGCCCGACCCGGCAGGCGATCTGGACTCCTACCTCAACTACGTGGTGCTCACCGCGCTGCTCACCGACGGGGACTCCTCCCGGTTGCAACGCCGGATGACCCAGGACGAGGAGCTGGTGGTCGAGGTCGGCGCCCGCTGCGGCCTGCTGGGCAGCGCGCTGGACGCGCGGGACCCCGACACGCTGACGGTGACCGCCATCCATCCGTCCACTGTGGACGTGTCAAGGGTGATCGGCGCGCTGGACGAGGAACTGCACCGGCTGGCCTCCGACGGTCCGGACACCGACGAGCTGGCTCGGGTGGAGGCCCGCTGGGCCGCCGCGCTGTACTCCGAGCACGACCGGCTGATGTCGCGCACGCTCGCCCTCGGCGCGGCCGAACTGCTCTTCGGGCGGGCCGAGCTGATCAGCGAACTGCCGCGGCGGATCGCCGGGGTCAGCGAGGAGGACGTGGTGACCGCGGCCAAGGCGCTGCGCCCCGACTCCCGCGCCGTGCTCGTGCTCAACGCCGGAGGAGACCAGTGACCGAGTCCACTGTGGAACGTCGCTTCCGCACCGCAGAAGAAATCGGTCGCACTGAAGCGGGTCCGCGCCCGCTGCCGCCGCTCGGCGAGCAGAACGTGGCCACCGAGGTGTCCATTGTGGACACCACGCTGGACAACGGACTGCGGGTGGTGGCCGCCCAGCGCGCCACCGTGCCACTGGTCGGCATGCGGTTGTTCGTGCCCTTCGCCGGCACCGATCCCCAGCACCCGGCCATCGCCGAGCTGCTGGCCGCCACCGTGACCACCGGCACCGGCAGGCGCGACCGGCTGCAGATCGCCGACGAGCTGGCCCTGGTCGGCTCCTCGATCAGCGCCACGGTCGACCCGGAACGGCTCTCCTTCAGCGGCGAGGGCCTGGCCAGCGGCCTCGACGTGCAGCTGGACGTGCTCGGCGACCTGCTCACCGGCGCCAGCTACCCCGAGGACGAGCTGCTCCGCGAACGCGAGCGGCTGGTCAACGCGATCGCGCTGGCCCGCAGCGAACCGGGCACCATCGCCCGTGAGGCCCTGCAGAAGCACCGCTACGGCGACCACCCGTTCGTCAAGGAGGTGCCGCTGCACTCCGACGTCGCGGAGGTCACCGCCGAACAGGTCCGCGCGCTGCACAAGAACAACCTGCTGCCGCGCGGCTCGATCCTGGTGCTGGTCGGCGACGTCGACCCGGACAAGATGATCGAGGTCGTGGCGGACAAGCTCGGCGGCTGGCAGGGCGAGGGCAGCGCGACCCCGCTGCCCGCGCTGCCCGAGCTGGCCGGCGGCGACCTGAAGCTGGTGCACCGGCCCGGCGCCGTGCAGTCCCAGTTCCGGCTCTCCACCCAGGCCGTGCCGCGCAACCACCCCAAGTACGCCGCGCTGCAGCTGGCGAACCTGGTCTACTGCGGGTACTTCTCCTCCCGCCTGGTGGAGAACATCCGCGAGGACAAGGGCTTCACCTACTCGGCCCGCTCGGCCTTCGAGTACACCCCCGGCAACGCCACCCTGTTGCTGGACGCGGACACCGCCAGCGATGTCAGCGCGGCCGCGCTGCTGGAGATCCGCTACGAGCTGGGCCGGATGGTGGTCTCGCCGCCGACCCAGGCCGAGGTGGACTCCGCCCGCAACTACCTGATCGGCATGCAGCTCATCGCCGAGGCGTCCCAGGCGGGGCTGGCGAACACGCTGCTGTCGCTGACCGCCTTCGGGTTGGACTTCGCCTGGCTGCGCGCGCATCAGCGCAGGCTGGCGGAGGTCAGTGTGGCCGAGGTGGCCGAGGCGGCCCGCGAGTTCTTCGCGCCGGATGCCTGGACCGGGGTCGTGGTCGGCGACGCGGAGGCGCTGGCCGGAACAATGGGCGCCCTTGGCGGGGTTCTTCTTCCGTGACCCAGGAATTCCAGCTCGACCGACTGCCCGCACTGTCCAGGTCCACGGTGGACCGCGACGATCTGCTGCGGGACGACGCGGCCCGCCTCGCCGAACTCTGGCGCACGGCGGAGCTGCTCGTTGTCGACAACCGGGGCCGGGTCGAGCTGCGCGAGGGCGGTGCGGGACTGCGGTTGCGCGCCGCCGTCGAGCACTCGCCCGAACCCGGTGACACCGCGGTGCTGCTCGGCACCCAGGACGGCCGCTCGTACTGGGCCGTGCCTGCCGAGCAGGAGCTGGAACACGAGGACTGGCAGGACCTCCGGATGACCGGCGCCCTGCTCGATGACACCGACGCGGGTCTGCTGACCACCGCGGTCGGCTTGCTGACCTGGCACCGGCACTCCGGTTTCTGCGCGCGTTGCGGCGCGTCCACCAAGCCCGAACGGGCCGGGTGGGCGCGCCGCTGCACCGGGTGCGGGCGCGAGGAGTACCCGCGCACCGACCCGGCGGTGATCTGCCTGGTGCACGACGGCGCGGACCAGGTCATCCTGGCCCGCCAGCCGATCTGGCCGCCGGAGCGCTACTCGGTGCTGGCCGGTTTCGTCGAAACCGGCGAGTCCCTCGAAGCCTGCGTGGTGCGCGAGGTCGCCGAGGAGGTCGGCGTCAAGGTCCGCGAGGTGCGCTACCTGGGCAGCCAGCCCTGGCCGTTCCCGCGTTCGCTGATGGTCGGCTTCGCCGCACTGGCCGACCCGGGCGCCACCCTGACCCCGGCCGAGGGCGAGATCGAGGAAGCCAACTGGGTGCACCGGGACCAGGTGCGGGCCGCGATCGCCGCCGGCGGCGAGATCCCGGGCCTGCGCCTGCCGCCGGAGACCTCCATCGCGCGCCGCATGCTCGAGGGTTGGGCGGCAATGCGAGGATGACCCGGTGGGTGACGCCGAGACGCTTCTTGCGGGACTGGATCCGGAACAGCGCGCGGCGGTAGAGGCTCCACGGGGCCCGGTCTGCGTGCTGGCCGGGGCGGGCACCGGCAAGACCCGCACCATCACCCACCGCATCGCCTACCTGGTGCACCGCGGCCTGGTCGCCCCCGGCCAGGTCCTCGCGGTCAGCTTCACCAGCCGCGCCGCCGGCGAGATGCGCACCCGCCTGCGTGACCTGGGCGTGCACCAGGCCCAGGCCCGCACCTTCCACGCCGCCACCATGAAGCAGCTGCGCTACTTCTGGCCGCGAGTCGTAGGCGGCGACCCCTGGCAACTCATCGACGGCAAGATGCGCGCCATCGCCCAGGCCGCCCGCCGCGTCGGCATGTCCACCGAAACCGAGATGCTGCGTGACCTGGCAGGCGAGATCGACTGGGCGAAGTCCTCACTCGTCGCCCCCGTCGACTACGCCATGGCCGCCGCCAAGGCCACCCGCGACCTGCCAGCCTCCGCGGAGCAGATCGTCGCGGTCTACGAGTGCTACGAGAAGCTCAAATCCGGCGCCCGCATGCTCGACTTCAACGACTACCTGCTGCACACCGCCGCGGTCTTCGACGAACACCCCGAGGTGTCCACCGAGTTCCGCGACCGCTACCGCTGCTTCGTGGTCGACGAGTACCAGGACGTAACCCCCCTCCAGCAACGAGTCCTCGATGCCTGGCTCGGCGGCCGAGACGACCTCACCGTCGTCGGCGACGCCAACCAGACCATCTACTCCTTCGCCGGCGCCGCCCCCCACTGGCTGCTGAACTTCCCCCGCCGCTACCCCGAAGCCACCATCGTCCGCCTGGAACGCGACTACCGGTCGACCCCCGAGGTCGTCTCCCTGGCCAACCAGGTGATCAGCGGCGCCAGGGACCGCCCAAGCGGCTCCCGCCTCAAACTCATCGGCCAGCGCCCCAAGGGCCCCCGCCCGCACTTCGCCGAGTTCGACGACGAACCGGCCGAGGCCCACGCGGTGGCCCGCCGAATCGGCAAACTGCTCAAGTCGGGCGTTCCGGCCCACGAGATCGCGGTGCTGTTCCGCGTCAACGGCCAGTCCGAGGTCTACGAACAGGCCCTCACCGAGGCCGACATCCCGTACCTGGTCCGCGGCGGCGAGCGCTTCTTCAACCGCCCCGAGGTCCGCCAGGCCATGCAACTAATCCGCACCGCGGCCCTGACCCGCCCCCGCGCCGAACCCCGCCCGGCTGACGTCGCCGCCGAGCCCCACTCCGCCGACCGGGCTCACCTGGCCGCCGAGCCCCGCTCCGCCGAACTGGGCCACCCGGCCGCCGAGCCCCGCCTCGCCGACCCAGCCCGCCCTCTCGCCGAGCCCCGCCCGGCCGACCAGCGCAGCTCAGCCGACTCCGCCCATCCCACCGGCGAGCCCCGCCCCGCCAACCTGGCCCACCCGGCAACCGAGTCCCGCCCCGTCGCCGAGCCGCGCCACCCCGCCGACCTCACCGCCGAGCCGTACGCACCCGGCCCCCACTCCGCGACCGCCACCGCCCTGGCCCAGCGAGCCGCCGGTGTCCACTCCCGCGTCGCCGACCCCGAGGCCCCGCCTGCCCCCGCCGATGCCGAGCCCCACCGGCCCGTCCCACCCCGGCCGCGCCCGTTCGACCTGCTCGCCGTGCTCCGCATCGTGCTCGCCCCCCTCGGCCTCACCCCCCAGCCCCCCGCCGGCGGCGCCGCCCGCGAACGCTGGGAATCCCTCTCCGGCCTGCTCGGCGTGGCCGACGAGCTGCTCACCGCCCTGCCAGAAGCCGACCTGCGCCGCTTCTCCGCCGAACTCGACGCCCGCGCCGAGGCCCAGCACCCGCCAACCGTCGCCGGCGTCACCCTCGCCTCCATGCACGCGGCCAAGGGCCTGGAGTG